>CAXYCJ010000001.1:0-41374 GCA_964275585.1 uncultured SAR86 cluster bacterium
GCACTCTAACTTTTTCTCATGAGGAGTTGATTGGTCTAGAAAAAGAGTATCAAGCAAAGGTCTTTATAGAAGCTTTTAGTAGCAATCGATTTAAATGGTCTGATGAGAATATTTACTGGGTTTCAGAAAGGGGAAAGGTTATTAAGTCTATCCAGAGAATACATCCAAATCTTGAAGAAATAGAAATAACCTTCTATTACAAGTAATAGAAGGTTATTTATAAAGAGTAACTTATTCTTTAACTCTGGTTGCGGTTGCAGTAACAGTAGCAGTAGCAGTTCCAGCAATTGTAATAGGAACTTCAGTTACAACATCTACAGTTGTCTCGGCAATTTCAGAAAATACTTCAATTTCAGTTTCATACTCATACTCTTCGATTACTGCATCTTCAGCTGCTACATTTATAGTTATGGTATCTTCGTATTCTTCAGAAGTATCGTCTGCGTCTCTTGTATATTCGATGATGTAGATTTGATCGCCATCAGCATTCGTACTTATTGCTCCTCCAGGAAGACGAGAATCACCATATGAAAGAGGTGTAGCACTTGTGCCATCATTTCTTAGATTATAATCAGTACCAGTCGCAGTGTAAGTTTCTGTATTATCAGTCACTGCTCTAGTTGCTGTTACTGTCTGTGTTGATGACGAGGCTTCAATTGCATCTGTTGTTGTTCTAGTTGCAGTTGTTTGAGTATTGGTAGTAGTACTGGTTGTAAAAGCAGCTACGGCCGAAGCAGTAGTTTGCTCCTCTGTTCCTGCAACTTCAGTATCAACAATAACTTCAACGTCTACAACGTATTCTTCAATAACCGTCGGTGCAGGAGTCGGTGCAGGTGTTGGTGCAGGAGTCGGTGCAGGTGTTGGTGCAGGTGTTGGTGCAGGAGTCGGTGCAGGATGTCGGTGCAGGAGTCGGTGCAGGAGTCGGTGCAGGTGTTGGTGCAGGTGTTGGTGCAGGTGTCGGTGCAGGTGTTGGTGCAGGTGTTGGTGCAGGTGTCGGTGCAGGGTGGTGCAGGTGTTGGTGCAGGAGTCGGTGCAGGTGTTGGTGCAGGAGAATCACTATCTCCAGATGCTGCAATAGCTACAGCCGCTGCAACTGCTGCTGCAATAGCACCAGCGCTTAATGAGCCGCTTGCTTGCTCTTTAGCTTCTTCATCTGATTCAGCAGTAGCCGGATCATCAGCATAAAGATTGAATGAAAATATTGGCGCTATCATGGCAAGTAGATATGCAAATTTATTTTTAAGTTTCGCCATTGTGAATCACTCCGTGTCTGTTAATTACTTATTATCTTTAAAAAATCCATAAAACGCAACTTTACGTTTTAGGTATCCCTTCATCTCCCCTAACCATAGTCTGTCAATCAGAATTAGGCCTCTTGAGTTACTAAGGGCTATTTTAAACATAAACTATTGAATAGGAAGCTTTTTTTATACTTTTTATACTTTTTATTAAAAACAAAGATAATGTACATTTAGCTTATTTTATTAATTTAGGACCAATTATTTATGTATTATAAGAACATTTTTCGGGATGTAGCGCAGCCTGGTAGCGCACCTCGCTGGGGGTGAGGTGGTCGTCGGTTCAAATCCGGCCATCCCGACCATTTATTTTGATTTATTGATTACTTCTTCGGCGTACCAGTTAATTTCTGCAATCATCCCTTCTAACGTTCTCTCATCAGCCCCACCTTCATAGGTATTTCTAAATGCAACAATCACCTCTGTGGCCCCTAGATCCTCTAATTGCCTTACCCCATCTGGAGAGTATGCTGCTTCTCCCATTACTTGAAACTGATAGTTAGGATGATCTAAGGTACCAAAGTCGCTTCTAAAAGAATTAATTTGATCAATCAAGTTCTTTGTTTCCTTTAGGCTTAACCCAGCGCTAATCCAACCATCACCAACACGCGCAGCTCTTCTTAATGCAGGTTTTGAATGGCCTCCAATTAGAATAGGCACTGGTTTTGTTGGAGCAGGACAAAGCTTTAATTCAGGAATATCATAGAACTCTCCTTTATAAGAGAAATATTCACCATTCATAAGCCCTCTTAGTATGTCTATTTGTTCATCCATTCTTTTGCCTCTTTTTTCCCAACGCTCCCCTGTCGCTAAAAAATCTTCATACCAAGGACTTACCCCAATTCCAAAATGGAATCTATTATTTGTCATTACTCCCAATGTTGTAACAAATTTAGCAGTCGTAACTGCTTGTCTAGGAGCTAGCTTGTATACAGAAGTAGAAAACTCTAGTGTTTTAGTTACTGCTGCAATTGCAGGGATAATTGAAAATGGCTCTAAAAAAGGAACTCCATCTAAAAAATCACGACTTCCATCATCATTGTATGGATAGGTTGAATCACATTCTTTGGGGTAACAAATACTATCTGGAAAAGTAATAACATCAAAGCCTGCTGCTTCAGCTGCTTTGCCTAGCTCTAAATGAGAAAGAAGGGTCGCACATGGAAGGGGTGATATGAAAAACGCATAATTTTTTTACCTTTGAGTCAATCGTGAATATTATTTATAATAATAACAATAATAGAAGGGTCAGGATATAATGACAGCGTTGTCATTATATATAAATTAAAAGGTAAATATTTTGAAAGATGATCAAGATGTTAATAATCAACAAAGAGACCCTGAGCTGAAAGAGTGGCTTGATGCTCTAGAAAATATTATTAATGAATCTGGTAATGATCGAGCATCATTCTTACTTGGTAAATTAGCTTCAAAACTCTCTGAATCAGGAACAATCCCTGACTACAATTTAACCACCCCATTTAGAAATTCTATACCGGTAAGTGAAGAAGCAAAGATGCCAGGTGATCTCTTCATGGAAAGGAAGATTAGATCTCTTATAAGGTGGAATGCACTGGTAATGGTTTTGCGTGCAAATAAATCAGATGATGAATTAGGCGGCCATATTGCTACCTTCTCATCTTCAGCTACATTGTATGACGTTGGATTCAATTATTTCTTTCAAGGCTCAAAAGATGACCAAGAAGATCTGATTTATTTTCAAGGTCACTCATCTCCCGGTATCTACGCAAGAAGTTTTCTTGAGGGTTATTTTGGCGAAGAAGATCTAGATAACTTTAGGCGAGAGGTTGATAAACCTGGAATCTCTTCTTACCCGCATCCATGGTTAATGCCAGAGTACTGGCAATTTCCAACGGTCTCTATGGGATTAGGCCCAATTATGGGGATATATCAAGCAAATATTATGAGATACCTCTCTGCCAGAGGCCTTGCTCCAAGAAATAATAGAAAGGTTTGGGTTTTTTGCGGAGACGGTGAGATGGATGAGCCTGAATCTAAAGGAGCAATAGGACTGGCTGGTCGAGAAAAGCTAGAGAATTTAATTTTTGTTATTAATTGTAATTTGCAGAGACTAGATGGTCCGGTTCGAGGAAATAATAAAATTATTCATGAGCTAGAGAGAGAGTTCAGGGGATCAGGGTGGAATGTTATCAAAGTTGTATGGGGGAGGTTATGGGATCCAATTTTTGCAAGAGATAAGGAAGGTAAATTGCAAGAACTGATGGATGCTGTTGTAGATGGGGAGTTACAAAACTTTAAAGCGAAAGGCGGCGCATATACTAGAGAAAAATTTTTTGGTCAAGATCCAGATGTATTGGAGATGGTTGAAGATTTAACTGATGAAGATATATACAAATTAAATAGAGGAGGCCATGATCCTTATAAGGTTTATGCTGCTTATCACAAAGCAGTAAACTCAAAAGGCGCACCAACCGTTATTCTGGCCTTGACTACCAAAGGCTATGGTACTGGCTCAAGGGAGGCTGATAACACCACTCATCAGGTTAAGAAATTAACCTTAGAAAATATCAAATCTTTTAGAGATAAATTTGACATACCTGTTTCTGATAAGGATATTGAAAAATTACCATATGTAAAACCCGCCAAAGATTCTCCAGAAATTCAATATTTATTAAAAACTCGAGAGAAGCTTGGTGGACCTATTCCACGAAGACGTCAACACACTAAGATACTAGCAATGCCATCAGGATCTATTTTTAATAAATACACTGGTGGCTCTGATGGTAAAGAGGTTTCATCTACTATGTCCTTTGTTCGCATGATGACTGATGTTATTAAAGATAAAAAAATTGGCCAGCACATAGTCCCAATTGTTCCAGATGAAGCTAGAACTTTTGGAATGGAAGGCCTTTTTAGGCAAATAGGTATTTATTCTTCTGAAGGGCAAAAATATAAGCCTGAAGATGCTGATCAAGTGATGTGGTACAAAGAATCTAAGGATGGGGTAATGCTTGAAGAGGGGATCAACGAAGCCGGTGCTTTTTCTGCGTGGATTGCATTGGCCACTGCATATTCAAACTATGACATACCAATGATTCCAATTTATTTATTTTATTCAATGTTTGGTTTTCAAAGGATTCATGATTTGGCATGGGCGGCAGGTGATTCTCAGGCTAAAGGCTTTCTAATGGGCGCTACATCAGGCAGAACAACTTTAAATGGAGAGGGATTACAGCATCAAGATGGCCATAGCCATATTTTATCTTCCACTATTCCCAATTGCCTTTCTTATGATCCTGCATACGCATATGAGCTAGCCGTCATTTTTCAGGATGGGATCAAGAAAATGTATGTGGATCTAGAAAATTACTACTATTACATCACTATTAACAATGAGAACTATGCTCAGCCAGCTCAACCAAAAAACTCTGACAGAGGAATTATCAAAGGTTTGTATAAACTAAATGGTCAGAAAAAACCTCAAGTAATACTAATTGGCTCAGGCTCAATTCTAAACGAATCAATAAAAGCACAGGTAATTTTAGGATCTTTGGGTATCACTTCAGATGTTTGGAGTGCAACAAGCTTTAATATGCTGAGAAAAGACGGGATAGAGAAGCAAAGATTTAATGAACTAAACCCTTTTTCTCCACCAAAAAATACTTATGTTGAAGAATGTTTGCCAGATGAAGCTTTGCCAGTTATAGCTTCTACAGACTATATGAGAGCTTATCCTGAGCAGATTCGCAGTTATGTCAAAGCACCTTTTTATACTTTAGGGACAGACGGCTATGGTCGCAGTGATTCAAGGCAAAAGTTACGGGAATTTTTTGAAGTGGACGCAAATAATATTGCAAGAATGGCCGCATATGCATTATTTAAAAATGGATCTATAACAAAAGCTAAAATCTCTAAAATATATAAAAAATTTAAGGTAGATCCTAACAAACCTCATCCTTGGGAAATTTAATGAGCACTAAAATCATAAACATTCCTGATCTTGGCGAAGCTGAGGATGTGGAAGTGATTGAAATTTGTGTAAAAAAAGGGGACACAGTTGATTCTGAAGCTCCAATTCTTGTGCTCGAATCTGATAAAGCAGCCATGGAAATTCCTGCATCCATTGCTGGTACTGTCATCTCGCTTAAAGTTTTGCTTGGCGATAAGGTAGGTGCTGGAACTCCTTTTTTGGAGATTGAAGTACTAGAAGCAATCAGGTCATTAAAAGAGGAAGCTGTTCCAGCGATAGAGACTGAGACTTCAAAAGAACCTAAGATCAGTCTTCACCAAGAAACTAATTTAAATGCCTTTAACGAGAACTCCAGTCCATCCAGCGTGACTGATAATTCATCTGTTTATGCTGGTCCAGCAGTAAGAAAGCTTGCTAGAGAATTTGGAATTCAGTTGTCTCTTGTAAAGCCATCAGGCCCGAGAGGAAGAATACAAAAAGAAGATTTACATTTATTTGTAAAAGGAAGATTGTCTGGTACTTTAAAATCTGAATTTCAGTTTAGTCAACCTACTGTTGATTATTCCAAGTGGGGACCTGTTGAAGAACATCAACTAACTAGGTTTCAAAAATCTTCTCTTACCAATCTGCATACCTCTTGGATTAATATTCCTCATGTTACGCAGCACGACGAATGTGATCTGGGTTTGTTGCTAGATTTAAGAGCTAAGCTGAATAAAAAACATCAAATGCATATTTCTCTTCTAGCATTTATAGCAAAAATTACTTCTAATTTACTCTATGAATTCCCTTTATTAAATAGTTCGCTAGACCAAGGATTAAAAACACTTATTGTAAAAAATTATGTGAATCTCGGGATCGCAGTTGATACTTCAGAAGGTCTGATTGTCCCTAATATTAAAAATACACAAGATAAATCAATTGTAGAAATTGCTAATGAAATTTCGATGCTAGCAACCGCATCTAAATCGAGGAAGTTAACACTTGAGGATCTAAAAGGTGCATCTTTCAGTATTAGTTCCTTGGGTGCCATGGGAGGGAAATTCTTCACGCCCATTATTAATCCTCCGGAAGTCGGAATTTTGGGCTTATCAAAGACTTTCCGAAAAGTTATTGAAAATAATAAAAATTTTGAGGGAAGGGATTACTTACCAGTCTCTTTAAGTTACGATCATAGAGTAATAAACGGAGTATATGCTGTGCAATTTACATCTCAGCTAGGAGAAGCATTGCTCGACTCTAAGTTAATTGAAAAGAGCTTTATATGATAGATAGAAATTTTAAAAATGGGTGTGTTCTTGTTATAGGGGGCAGTGGTGGCATAGGGTCTATATGCGCAAAAGAGTTTGCAGAAGCAGGAGCAAATGTAGCAATAACTTATTGCAAGAATAAACAAAAAGCTACTGATGTTGTATCTGGCATTAATTCAAAAGTAAAAATATTTCAGCTGGATAACCAGGATCCAAAATCTGTTGAGAGAGTGATGGATGACGCTGCAAAGGACTTTGGCTCTATTAATACCATTGTTAATGCAGCAGGTTTTGATATACCGCAAAAATTTATAAATGAGATAGATATAGATTTATGGAAAAGTGTAATGGATGCAGATATTAACGGTTTCTTTAACTTAGTGAAGTCTGGGCTCCCCCATTTAAGAAAATCCAAGGGATCAATAGTTTTTATTAGTTCCGCAGGATTGTTTAAGTATCCTCCAGGCGATGTTCTATCAGTTGCACCAAAAGCTACCATTGAGCATGTCTTAAAGGGCATTGCTAAAGAGGAAGGCCATAATGGCATTAGAGCAAACTCTATTGCGCTTGGCATTATTGATACCGGTATCTTTCATCGTCTTCGAGAAGAGGAGAATACATTTTTTGATGATGCTTGGCACGAAGCCGTTCTCAATACATTAGCTTTAAAGAGATTTGGATTTCCAGAAGAGGTTGCTCACACAGCTGTATTTTTAGCCTCCAGCAAAGCAGGTTACATCACAGGACACTCTCTCCCAGTAGATGGGGGATACCATATCTAATATTTAGACAAATAAGTCAGTATTTTCTACTCCAAGCTGCATAGCACCATAATTTCTTCCAAAGCTTACCGGATTGTTAGCTACATGAGCTCGAGAGGTATGAACATCAAGAAAAATTTTCTGAATTTCATTTCCCTTGAAAACTGCTCCACCACCTGCATTTGAGAAAAGTTTATCAACTACTTCAAGGCATTTTTCTATTACTAGAGATGCATCATATCTAAACTTAACCCTCTCAATCATTGGTATGCCTCCTTGATTGCCAGCTTGCTGACACATCAAGTCGTAATTTCTAAACATAACTGTTTCTAAAAAATCAATTTGTGATGAGGTTTCTGCAATAAGGGTTTGTGTATGAGTATCTCCAGATAATTTTGCAGGATCGCTAGATGCTTTGCTATTTGCTCCTTCAATAAAAAGTTCTAACATTTTTTTTGTAGCACCAATCGCAGGAGTGGATACAGCCCTAACAAACAATTGCCCCCATGGAATTTTATATAGATCATTTTTATTTACTTCATAACCTGGGTTAGTTAAATTAAAACCATCAGATTGTTTATGGGTTCTATATTCCGGAACGAATACATCATTAACATGAATGTCCTGACTTCCTGTTGCTTTTAGCCCCATAGAGTACCAAGTATCTTTTATCTCATAGTCATTTCTTGGTAAAAGAAATGTTCTGTATTCAGGAGCACCACCTTCAGGTGAAAAAATTAAGCCACCCAAAAGAGCCCATTCACAATGCTCCGATCCACTAGACCACTGCCAGTGACCAGAAACTCTAAATCCACCTTCCACTGAAGTGACCTGAGCCATAGGTGCGTATGAAGATGAAACTAAAGTATCTGAATCCTCGCCCCAAATCTCTTGCTGGGCTTTGTCATCATACAAGGCTAATTGAAAAGGGTGAATCCCTACCACGCCTAATACCCAAGCAGTTGACATGCAGCCTTGAGCAACTCTTAGTTGAACTTCAGAAAATGTATGAGGGTCTAACTCAAAGCCGCCATATTGTTTAGGCTGCAGAATTTTAAAAAAACCTGCATCTTTGAAATCCTGTATTGTTTCTTTTGGTATTCTTCTGTTGTTATTTGCTGCCTCTGACCTTTCTTTGAGCGCTGGGATTAGCTCCTCAGCTTTCTTTATTAGTTGATTATGAAGTTCTAGGTTCACTCTTTCTCTTGTTGTTGTTTCAAATGCCATTACAAAATACCTTTTTAAATTAACAATAGTAATGATTCCATTATTATTTATTGATTTCAACATTATTATTCTTAATATTAATAGAAATATTTACGAAAAATTTTAAAATAATAGTCAAAGCTATTAAATATTAATAAATATCTAGTTTTTATCCTAGATTTCATTTCATGCAACTATAATTAATTTATGACTGCCTCCTCAGTAAAATGCAGTGCTGGATTAATTTCCGGCAAATCAATTAACAATATTCACTATTTTTATGGTATTCCATATGCAGAACCCTTGACCAAGAAAACTCAATGGAATGCTCCGATACCTCTAAAAAAAGAAATTTCATTTCAAGCATCAACCAAAGGATTTTCGTCACCGCAAACCGTTTATAGCAAGTCATTTTTTCATGATACTTCTTTGCCAAAAGAGTCCATTGACTGCCTTTCCTTAAATATTGCTTCTAAGAATTTAAATGCAAATATGCCAGTCATGATTTGGATCCATGGCGGAGCATATATTACTGGATCAGCAAATTCGGCTGTGTATAGCCTTGAATCAATTCCCACGCATGATGTAGTCTTGGTAACAATTAATTATCGCTTAGGACCATTTGGTTTCTTAAAGCTAGATGAGGTTACTAGTGGTGATATTTCTTCCTCAGGCAATGAAGGTTTAATGGATCAAAAACTCGCAATAGAGTGGGTTAAGAAAAATATCCGAGAGTTTGGTGGCAATCCCGATAATATTACTCTATTTGGAGAGTCAGCTGGGGCCTGGAGCGTTGCCTTGCAGAGCTCAGTAAGCCCAGACGGATCACTGTTCTCAAAAGCGATTTGTCAAAGTGGGGGGATGAATGCTTATTTTAAAAAAGATAGAGCAAATGAGTGGGGAGAACTGTTTATCAAAACTGCGAGAGACGCGGGAATCAAGTTAGGAGAGTTAAGTAACGCATCACATCAACAAATAATTGAGCTAGCAAAAAAAATGAGACATACGATGATTGCGGATGGTAAATGGCTTGCACCTGAAGTTGGTTTTGCTCCTGTTGCGGACGGAAGATTTCTGCCAGAGGATCCCTTGGTAAGTTTTAAAGATTCAAACATTAACTTAATCGTTGGAACAACTGCCGATGAATACCGTTTATGGTCTGAGTTCGAGCCCTACTATCTCAACCTAACAGAAGATCAATTCCTTAGGAGGCTGAGGAAAATGTTTCAAGAAAAGTTTATTCCAAATATTCAGGAGCTATATTTAGATAAATCTTTGGGCCGGCAAAAGTATAAACATGCTTTATCTAACATCATGACAGATTGGACATTTGGCATTCATGCAATGGATATGCTTGAAAGCCATCAGAATCAATCATATGCATATCAATTTAATGTGCCTAGCCCACTCCTAGATGGAAGACTTGGAGCTTATCATAGTAGTGAGTTACCGTATCTTTTTGGCTCTTGCACAAAAGAATTTTCTGACTGGTGCTCCAAAGATGCTGAAGAAATTTCAGATTTCTTGCAAGTCTCATGGACCCAGTTTGCTAAAACTGGCTCACCTACATCTCATTTACTTGATTGGCCAAGTTATGAAACAACAAATTTGATAGCTCAAATTAATTCAAACTTTGAATTAAAGCCATATAATAATGTTAAAAAAATTAGACTTATAAATGAAGCAAAAATTATTTACTAAAAACTCTTTTATTTTACTTTTGGCTGCAGGCTTTCTTGTATCCTGCATGAGTAGCAATTCTGTCAGTAACTTATATGCAGTTCACTCATCAACGGGAATTGCTGAAGGCGTTGTTAAAAATAATATTATTGTATGGGAGGATATTCCATATGCTCTTCCCCCAGAAGGCCTTTTGAGGTGGAAAGCTCCAAGAACATTTACAGATGAAACCGCTGTAATTATTTCTAAAGAAGGTAATGGATGCTTACAAGAATCAAGTATGTATGCTGGTATTCCTGGAGATGGGATAGTGGGACAAGAAGATTGTTTATATTTAGATGTTCAAGGCCCTGAAAATTTCATGAACAATTCTTTGCCAGTAATGTTCTGGATCCATGGCGGTGGAAATACAACCGGCGTTAAAGATTATTATGATTTTTCTGAGTTAATTAGAAGACATGAAGTCATTGTTGTTACTATTAATTACCGTTTAGGCCCTATGGGTTGGTTTACCCATCCAGCTATTCAAGATTTACAAGAAGGTCTGGATAAAACTTCGAATTTCGGAACATTAGATATAATCGAGGCGCTCCACTGGGTACAAAAAAATATAAGCCGTTTTGGTGGTGATTCAGAGAATGTCACAATATTTGGGGAGTCCGCTGGAGGACATAATGTTTTATCTTTGTTGGCCTCACCTGCTAGCACCGGCTTATTTCATAAGGCAATTTCTCAGTCTGGCTATACTAACAGTTTTACCAAAAATGAAGCTATTGGTTTAAATGCTGAAGGTGAAGTAATCAATGAACTAGGCTCAGATCAAGCTTTGCAGCGTTATGACTCATCATCCTATGGCAGCATTAAAAATCTTTATACCAATAACCCAAGCAAATATGGAGATGAGTATCAAAAATACTTAAGATTGATTGATGGTAAAGAATTGCTTGCTGTTTATGAATTAATTGCAAGCCAGTCTTTTGACAGAATGCCTCTTACAACTCGTGATGAATTTGTCATTCCAATGAATGGTATTCAGAATGCACTGAGCGATCCCAACAACAGAAAGAATGTTTCAGTGTTGGCAGGATCTAACAAAGATGAGCTTTCATTATGGCTTGGAGCTAATAGATACTTTGTAAATGGATATTTTCCTCTCACTCAATTGATTCCCATCCCAAAAGTAGAACTCAAAAAAGAAGGTCTTTATAAGCTATGGGTTAAAACTCGCTCACAAGGATGGAAATTTAGAGGAGTTGATGATCCTTTAATGGCACTGGAGCAAGCGGGCTATGACTCTCTTTATTCATACAGGTTTGATTGGGATGATCAAAAAAAATCTTTTTTTGCAGACTTTCCAAATCTGGTTGGAGCTGCACATGGTTTTGAGATATCTTTTATTACTGGAGATTTCAAATTTGGACCCATTGGAAGGTATGTCTATCCTAAAGGAGACCTTAGAGATCAGATGGAAGATACAATGATGGCTGCATGGACATCATTTGCAAAAACAGGCTCTCCCGATACTGGGAAAACTCCTAACTGGAAAAAGTTTAATAGCAAGGATAGATTTTTTATGAAGCTAGACTCTGATGATTTCTTAGCGCTTGAAAAAGATATGCTTTCTATAGAATATATTTTAGGACGCGTAAGATTATCCCCTGTGGGAACCTTGCTTGAGAAATGCCTCTTAGTTGACGAGACCCTCCAAAATATTGGTGATCCTTTAGACGATGAATATCTAAATTGGAATGAAGGTGCATGCAAGCAATTTAATACAAACAAAGAGCGTAAAAAAATTGCAGATGATCTGATTGCAGAATATGGTTCAGTTTCAGTGTATGGCGAATAAAGAAACTTTATATTTTTTAACATTCTTACTTCTTTTGATCACAGGGTGCGGTTCAGATGTTAGCCCTGGAAGTTTAGAAGGTGCTCCAAGATCTAGTGAGTCTATTTACAAACAGGACCTACGGTTTTTGGAAACAAAAGAAAACTTATTAGTTGGTGAAGGCGATAATTCTCAAATATTATTTGGTGATCTTCATGTGCACACAACTTATTCTCTAGATGCATTTACTTTAGAGCTTCCAATGATGGGTTTACAGGGTATCCACGATAGCTCTATGGCATGCGATTTTGCTAGATATTGCGCAAACTTAGATTTTTTTAGCTTCAATGATCATGCTGAAAGCCTCACCCCAGATCATTGGCGGGAACAAAAAGAAATAGTAAAACAATGCAATGTTTCTAATGGCGACCCTGTTACAAATGATTTAGTGGTTTTTCCTGGATGGGAGTGGACTCAAATTGGAACTACACGAGAAAATCATTGGGGGCATAGAAATGTAATTTTCAAAGATATTCAGGACCTGCCTGCAAGACCCATTGGATCTAGAACTCCAGAAACAGGTCTTGGAATATTTAATACCACTCAAAAAGCTGTTAATGCTAGATGGCTGGACCCTTTAAATTTTAAAAGGTATTCAGATTTAAACTGGTTGCTAAGTGCCGTAAGGAATATTCCTTTTTGTGAAGAGGAAACTGATTCAACCGAGCTACCTTTAGATTGTTACGAGTATGCAAAAACCCCCCGCAGTCTTTTTTCTAAATTAGATGAATGGAACTCAGACCCAATAGTTATTCCGCATGGACAGTCTTGGGGTTTTCATGTGCCTTTAGGTACATCTTGGGATAATCGTTTAAATGAGGAGGGGCATGATCCAGATAAACAAATTCTTTTAGAGGTAATGTCAGGGCATGGAAATAGTGAAGAGTTTAGAAATTTTAGCTCTGTAAACTATTTAAAAAATAATGAAATGAGTTGTCCTGAGCCCACAGGTGATTTCTTACCATGCTGCTGGCAGGCAGGCGAAATTCAAAGGAAAAGATGTGATGGCTTAACTGAAGATGAGTGCTCCGCTCGCATTGAATTAGCAAGGAAATATACGCTAGCAGGAGGCCCATATACCAACATGGTTTTCCCTGAGGCAAAACCTGAAGAATGGCTAAACTGTGACCAATGTACTGATTGCTTTAAACCAGCTTTTAATTTTAGACCAAAACAGTCAGCGCAATATGCATTAGCAATTTCAAACTTTGAATCTAAAAAAGAAGACCCGCAAAGATATAACTTTGGATTTATAGCTTCTACTGATGATCACACAGCTAGGCCAGGGACTGGCTATAAGCAGTATGAAAGAAGAAAGATGACATTTGCAATGGGCCCTAAATCCAAGATGTGGGAATATACATATAAAGCACAGGACTTAAATTTTCCTGAACTTCCGAAGATTATGCCAGGAGAGAGCCAGCCCGATAGCGAAAGAGTTTCTAGTTTTGTATATCCGGGTGGCATTCTAGCTGTTCACTCTGAAGGAAGAAGCAAAGATGATATCTGGTCTGCATTAAAGAGTAAAAATGTGTATGGAACCAGTGGCCCAAGAATTTTACTATGGTTTGATTTGCTGAATTCTCCAGATGGAAAAGCCAGCATGGGTTCAGAAATTACCATGAGTCAGAATCCAACTTTTATTGTTAGAGCTGCAGGTAGTTTTAAGCAGAAAGATGGGTGCCCAAGCGAGTCTATTGATTCCCTATCTCCCAAAAGATTAGAATATCTATGTGCTGGCGAATGCTATAATCCAACCAATGACCGTCATATTATAGAAAGAATTGAGGTGATTAAAATTACCCCTCAGTCGTATATTGGAGAGGATATCCAGCCTCTAATTCAAGATGCTTGGAAAACATTCTCATGTGAAGGTCTTAGTGAATGTGTCATTGAGTTTCAGGATGAGAACTATTCTCGTGATAGCGTTTATTATGTTAGAGCCATTCAGGAACAAACCCCTGCAATCAATGGAAATCAATTTAGCTCAATTAATCAAGAATTTAAATTATGCAAAGGTAGCTTTAGAACTGATCTAGAAGATGATTGTCTCAGCCCAGCTAATGAACGCGCATGGTCCTCACCAATCTATTTAAACAAGCCTTAGGAACTTTTTTGTTTAATCTGATTTGCCTGGGATCTTGGAATTTTAATTAAATCCGCAATCTTAAAATACAGATTCTCCTCATACGCATCAATCACTTTATCTGCAGCAACTAACTCCCATAAAACCTTTAATAGTTCTTTTTTTTCTTCATTTGAATGTGTGTCATTGATTTTCTTAACAGTTGGGTAAAGTGAAATAGATTCTTCAGTTTCATCTATTATTTTTTTAATGATAGATGAAACTTTTATATCTTCAGGGGTAATTTTATTTGCCCTTTCTTTGATTAATTTTAATTCCGAATCATCAAGACTGCCGTCACTGATAGCTATTTCAAACATTAGTCTTAAGGCAACATCTACTTCGTGAGTGTTTATTAGATCTATAGATGGTTTTTTATTAAATAGTTTTTTTAGCATTTGAATGATCTTTGTTTGTGTCTTTAAAATTTATAATTTTAAATCTTGATGATAAATGATTTCTTGGAAATCTAAAGAATGTTGCTAAAAAAATAATTGAATTAAGTATTAATGTTTTATTTTCAATATATAGTTTATCTACCTCAGTAAGCGTCTCGGGATTGCTCATGTCATAACCTAAAACTTGAGCAAGCCCTGTAATGCCTGGCTTGGTGTTGTATATACCATCAATCACCCTAACTTTTTCAAGCTCTGTTTGCGATATCAGTCCTGGTCTAGGACCTATTAGATTAAGATCCCCTCTCATAACATTGATTAGCTGAGGAAATTCATCAAGTTTTAAGGATCTAATAATTTTTCCACATCGCAATTTAAAGTGCTCATCAATTTCATGAGTTCCAACCTGAGGAGCATTTTTTTTAAGAGTTCTTATCTTATAAATTGTAAACTTTTTTTGATTTAAGCCTAATCGGCTTTGCTTAAAAAATAGAGGTATCCCATCTTCAATTAATATTAGAAAAGAGGCTAATGCTAAAAATGGCAATATTACGCATAAACCAATAAAGCATATGAAATTTCTTAGGGCTACTATGATCACTATCTTCCAGTTAAAATGTTTATTTTAAAATATTTACATGATTATAGCTGTATCCGGAGCAAGTAGCTCCATCGCTAAAGAGCTAATTGCTTTTTTGGAGTCTCTGAACCACAAGATAATAAGAATTTCTTCATCTATCCCAAGAGATGGAAAATTATTTTTTTCATTTGAGGATTTAAGGAAAAATACTATTAATTGTTCCGTTGATATATTTTTTCACTTAGCATCACTAAATACTAGCCTTAATGAAAATAACATAAATGAAGAGGTGGAATTAACTGAAACTACTTTAGCAGCAATGCATTCCCTAAACTGTAAAAAGTTAATCTTCTTCAGTACATCAAAAATTTATGGAGCCAATACTTGGTCTGAGACTATTCTTTTTACAGAGGACTCTATATTGCAACCTATTTGTGCTTACGGAAAGGCAAAGCAATTATGCGAGGAATTGATTACTGCAAAGTCATCTGAATTGAAAATTAATGCAATGATTCTTCGTTTACCACCTTTTATAAGCCAATCAAGCAGTTCAAGCCTAGCTAGATTGCTGAAATTTATAAAAAAAGGAATTCCCATTCCTTCTTTAAATCATGGTGAGTTAAATGCAAGAAGTTTTATTTCAATTAACAATATTCAAAATTTAATAATTGCAATATTGGCACACAAAGATTTTACCAGGATCAGCAACACATATAATTTAGCAGATGAAAAAGCCATCTCATTAAATAAATTGTTAAAAACTTATGGCAGTATTTTTTATAAAAGAAAGTTAATTTTTACGCTACCTAGGAGCATTTCTTCCTTTCTTGTGCAGCTGCCATACATGCAAAATTTTCTTTTAAGATTGTATGGAAATTCTGCAATAGATAATTCAAAACTTAAGAAGGACTTGGGTGTTAAACTAGAGACCACAAGCGCCTCATTATCTATAATATATAAATGAATTTTATTGGCTCCAAATTAACTAGCTTAGGCCGCAAGCAGAAAGTTCTGATTGTTCTGTTTAATGATCTACTTCTTGCCTTAGCATGCTGGCTCGTTTTTGGACCCCCAATGGCTACATACATAGCTTCAGAATTTGCTACTGGAATATTTGAAATATTTTTTTCTGAATGGAAGTCCTTTCTTTTTCCAGCAATTATTTCAATTAGCTATCTCTATTTTTTTGGATTCTACAAATCTTTAATTAAATTTTTTGATTCAAAGGATTCAATTCTTTTAACATTGACAGGCTCATTAATTTTTGGATTTGCTTGGTCCTCTATTCACATCTATCAATTTTCTACTGTTTCCACTTCATTTTTATCCATTGCAGTATTACAAGGGTTTTTGTTAGCATCGGTTTTTTATGCATTTTTAAATATTTCTAGAGATGTAGCAAAATATATCCTATACCCACATAGCACCAATATTGATGCTAAGAATATTGTGATTTACGGTGCAGGCGCATCTGGAAATGAATTATTTCAATCTATACTCTTGGATCCCTCAAAGAAATTACTAGCCTTCTTTGACGATTCAAAAAATTTAAAAAATCTACAAATTAATAACATTCCTATAATTGGCTCTGATAAGCAACTGCTCGCATTAAAAGAAAAAAACCCAGATTTAGAAATCTTGCTCGCTATTCCAAGCATTCACACAGAAAAAAGAAGAGAAATTATTTCTAAGCTTGAGAAAATGAAAGTTGCAGTTCGGACTGTCCCTTCTTTTCATGAGTTAATCTCCGATCAAAAAAAGATGACAGACATTCAAAACCTCTCTCTTGATGATTTATTGCCAAGAGCCAGAGTTTCAAAAGATTTGTTAGAAAATGCTAAAGAAAAAACTTTATTGATTTCAGGGGCAGGAGGCTCTATTGGATCTGAGATAGCAAGACAGCTTTTAGATAATGGCCCTCAGGCAATTATTTTATTTGATGTTTCTGAATATAATCTCTTCAATGTTGAAAGGGAATGCCAGGCTATTAAGATATCAAAGAATTTAGAGACAGACATTATCCCAATTTTAGGAGATATCCGCGATGCAGTTCATTTAGATTTTTTATTTCAAAAATATCCAATCGACTCTGTCTATCATGCTGCTGCATATAAACATGTTCCTCTTGTGGAGGACGCTAACAATGTTAGTAAAGCATGTGAAAATAATGTGATAGGCACATTCAATTTAGCATCATGTTCAATAAAATATAATATTAAATCTTTTGTTATGATCTCAACTGATAAAGCTGTGAGGCCTTCAAATATCATGGGTGCCTCCAAGAGAATGGCAGAAATAGCAATACAATCTCTAAACACCAAAGCCTCTTCAACAAAATTTTCCATGGTTCGGTTTGGCAATGTAATAAATTCTTCTGGTTCAGTTATTCCTTTATTTTTAGATCAAATTGCAAAAGGAGGTCCCGTCACGGTTACTCATAAAGAAGTGACCCGATATTTCATGACTATTCCAGAGGCCTCAAATTTAGTTTTACAAGCAGCTCAAATGTCAAATGGTGGAGAGGTTTTTATTTTGGATATGGGCGAGCAATTAAAGATATATGATCTTGCTCGAAAGTTAATTCACTTATCAGGTCGCAGTATTGCGTCTGAACCTGGTGGTGATGGCATCGAAATTATAGAAATAGGATTACGCCCAGGAGAAAAAATGTATGAAGAGTTACTAATTTCCGGAGACCAACTCCCTACCGAAAATCCAAAAATCTTTAAATCCATGGAAGCTTTCCCTGAATTGGGCAAAATGGAAGCTATGGTTGAGCAAATGAAAACAGCAATTGCTGTGAATGATACCGATAAAATTATTAGCATTTTTTATGAAAATGTAGAGGGATACCAACAATGATTCAAAAATTAAACTTCTTCTTTTCTAACTTATTTGTTCTTTCTTTCTTGATTGGTTGCGGAGATGGAGATATTGAAGTCGCAGGCCTAGACTTAAAGATAGATCCAGAATTTAAAATAGAGATATTCGCTTCTGAATTAATTTCACCTCGACAGATGGTTGAGGGCGATGATGGAAAAATTTATGTTGCCTCAAGGAAAGGGGGTAAAATTTTTGCTATAAAAGATACAGATGGAAATGGTATTGCAGATGAGAAAATATTAGTTGCGGAGAACTTAGAATTCTCAACTGGCGTCAGTTTTTATGATGGAGACTTATATTTTACTGAGATTGATAAAGTATGGAAAATTGAAAATATCTCAGATAGTTTGAAAAATAATTCCCCATCTTTGCCGTCAAAAATTCTCATTACTGATAATTTACCAAGTGACGAATGGCATGGTTGGAAGTGGATTAAGCATGATGAGGATGGAGAGATATATATAAATGTAGGAGCCCCATGCAATGCTTGCTTATCTGATGATAAAAGGTATGCATCAATTCTTCGATTAAAGAATGATTCCTGGGAATATGTTGCTAGAGGTGTTAGAAATTCAGTGGGTTTTGATTTTCATCCAATTTCAAAAAAATTATTTTTTACAGACAATGGAAGAGATTGGCTGGGAGATGATTCTCCTTCTTGTGAATTAAACAGAGTAGATGTTGAAGGTGCTTTTTATGGCTTTCCTTATAAGCATGCTAGCCTTGTAGTTGATCCTGAGTTTGGGAATTTAAATCCTGGCTTTTCATTCGTTGATCCTATCCTAGAGCTAGGAGCGCATGTAGCACCTACAGGCATAGCCTTTTATAAAGGAGAAATGTTCCCAGCATTCAAGAATAATCTTTTTATCACATTGCACGGTTCATGGAATAGATCCTCCAAAGTTGGGTATAAAGTGATTAGAGTGATTTTAGATCAGGATGGCAATGTCACTAGCCATCAAGACTTTATTTCTGGATGGTTAAAAGATGAGAAGGTGTCTGGGAGACCTTCAGCTCCATTAATTATGAGGGACGGGAGCATCTTGATATCAGATGATATGGCAAATCTTATTTATAGAGTTTCTTTAAAATAGAAATACCTATCATATGAAAGTTGGCATAGCAGGATATGGGGTTGTCGGAACAACTCGCTATGAATCAATCCTTAAAAATACTAATTACTCAGTCACAGCAATTTCAGAAAACAATCCGCATGCAAGAAAAAAGATCCCAAAAGGAATACAAATTTTTGAAGATTACCAATCATTAATTGCTCTTGCTGACATAGATGTATTATTTATAAGTCTTCCCAATCAATTTGCCTCAAACGCAACAATCTTGAGCTTACAAAAAGGTCTTCATGTCTTTTGTGAAAAACCCCCTGCAAGAACTTTATCTGAATTAAATGATGTCAGGTCAATTGCAGAGCAATATCCTGAATTAAAACTCATGTATGGTTTCAATCATCGGTTTCATTTATCAGTTGAAGATGCAAAATCAGTAATCGAAAGCAATAAATTTGGCAGGATTATCAATTTGAAAGGAATTTATGGTAAATCTCAAATGATTAGCTTTAATCAAACTGACTGGAGAACTAATAGGTCAAAAGCTGGAGGTGGCATTCTATTGGATCAAGGAATTCATATGCTGGATTTAATGAGATATTTATCAAAAGAAAAATTTACTGAAATTTTTTCATTTATAGATAATGCATTTTGGAACTTTGATGTTGAAGACAACGCCTATGTAATGATGAGATCTTCTAATGGGGTGGTCGCTCAGCTTCACTCATCTGCTACTCAATGGAGACATATTTTTAACTTAGAGATTACCCTGGAAAAAGGCTCTCTTATATTGGGCGGCCTTCTTACGAGCTCAAAGAGTTACGGTGACGAAACTCTTACAATAATTACATCTAATCCAGAAAAAGATAAGGGCGATCCCAAAGAATCAATCTCTAAGTACAATGAAGATATTTCATGGGATAATGAGATCAAGTACTTTGCTAATTCTCTAGCCGATGGCTCTGCTATAAAACGGGGCAGCATTGATGATGCCATTGAAACAATGAGATTAATTGAGGCTATATACAAAGCAGACCCTGACTGGAAAGAAAAATTTTATACATAAAGGCAATAATATGAAAACTTCTGAAGCATTTTCAAATAGCTATTTAGAATATTTAACATCTTTGATTGAGCAATTAGACAGGGCCGCCATTGCCAAGTTTGCAGACTTGCTTCTTGAATCTAGAGAGTCTGGAAGCACTACATTTTTTCTAGGAAATGGTGGTAGCGCATCCACAGCAACACATTTTGTTAATGATGTTTCATTGGGCAGCAGACAGTTTGATAAACCTTTTCGAGCAATCAGTCTTTGTGATAATCAAGCTGTTATTACAGCAATTGCAAATGATGATGGGTATGAAAATATCTTTTTACAGCAACTCCAAACCCTAGCTAAACCTGGAGATACAATAGTATGCATTTCAGCTTCGGGCAATTCAAAGAACCTCCTCAAAGCCATTGAATATGCAAAAAATAATGATATTTATGTTGTTGGGCTAACTGCTTTTGACGGGGGCTATTTAAAAAAAAATTCCAATCTAAATATTCATGTGCCAACAAAAGTTGGAGAATATGGTCCAGCTGAGGATTTGCATATGGTCGTTTGTGGCCTAGTCGGTTCTTATTTTAGAGAAAAATTATTAAATGCTTGATTTCGACTCTTATCTTAATATTGCAAAATCTGCTGCCTTGCTAGCAGGTGAGTTTCTATTGAAAGCTCAAGGGAAAGATCATGAGGTATTACTAAATACAGGACGTGATTTGAAACTGAAACTTGATATAGATGCGGAAGAAATAATCAAGGAACATATAAACTCCAAAACTTCATTTTTAATTCTTGGTGAAGAGACTGGAATGAGTGGTTTAGTTCATGATGATGTTGATCCTTATTGGGTTATTGACCCTCTTGATGGCACATCTAATTTTTTTAGACAGATTCCAATTAGCTGTGTTTCGATTGCATTAATGCAGGGCCCAAAACCAATTCTTGGCGTAATTTATGATTTTAATCATGGCGAGCTTTATTACGGCCACAAAGAATCAAAAGCTTTTGTCAATGAGGCAGAAATCAAAGTCTCTAATTTTGCATTAAAAAATGAATCTACTTTGATAACAGGCATACCCGCTAAAAATAATTATTCTGATGATGAATTTAGCAAGATGATTACTGCTTTTCAAGCATGGAAAAAAGTAAGAATGATTGGATCTGCTGCCATGGCATCAGTGTATGTTGCCGCAGGGAAAGCAGAGACTTATAAAGAAGATGGTATTTTTTTATGGGATATTGCAGCTGGAGCAGCCATTGTAGAAGCTGCAGGTGGCATAGCAAAGATTACAAACCACCAAGCTGATTTTAGAGTGGATGCAAGATTTACCAATAAAAATATAGAGATTTAATGTGAACAGCAAAGATACTGTTGCAGTGGCCTCTCGATCATTCTCAAAAAATGATTTTTTAATTGCTCGCTTACAAGAGAGTTATTCGAATATTCACCTTAATAACTCTGGTCAAACCCTTCAAGGAGATGATCTAATTAAATTCTTAAAAGCAGCTGATAAGGCTATTATTGGAATTGAGGAAATATCTAATACAGTATTAGATAAGCTTCCTAACCTTAAGGTGATAAGCAAGTACGGAGTAGGGTTGAATAACCTTAATTTGAACAGTCTCAAAGCCAAAGGGGTGAAGCTTGGATTTACTCCTGGTGTCAACAAGCAGAGTGTTGCTGAATTAGCTTTTACACTTGCTTTGATCTCTTTAAAAAAAATTCATAGCAATCATATTGATATTCTTCAAGGTCAATGGCCTCAAGAAAAAGGATCAGAGCTATATAAAAAAAATTTTGGATTAGTGGGATTTGGCAATATTGGACAAAAATTAGCCTCCCTGATACAACCTTTTCAATGTGAAATTCTATTTTTTGATAAAAAAAAATATACTAAGAATGAGATGAGTGCGATTTGCAAAGAGTTTCACTTGAATCCTAGGTTAGTCCATCAAGTAACATTATCAAAAATTTTAAATCAATCAGATATCTTGAGCATTCACCTTCCTCTAGAGGACGGTACTCTGAACATTATTGCGTCGAAACAATTAAATCAACTGAAAAAGAATGTTTGCATAATCAACACAGCAAGAGGTGGAATAGTCAATGAAACAGACCTATTTAACTTTTTATCTCATAATCCAAATGCATTTGCTGCATTTGATGTGTATGAAGAAGAGCCGGTATTAAGCAACCCTCTTTTTGATATCCCAAATTTTTTTGGAACCTCTCATCGTTCTAGTTTGACCCATGAGGGGATAAATGCCATGGGTATGGCAGCGATCAAAGGATTAGATGATAATATTACTCTTAAATAAGAGATTTACTTTATGAGCAAAATATCAATTGGCACCTGGTTAAGCCTACCGAATGAATCAATAGCAGAGATATTTTCTAAAGCTGGCTATGAATGGATTGTTATCGATTTAGAGCATAGCAGTATTAATATCAATCAAGCTGAGAAGCTTATTAGAGTCATTGATCTTAGCGGATCAAAGCCTTTTGTACGCCTTTCCAGTCATGATGCAGCGCAAATTAAGAGAGTGCTTGATGCCGGCGCTAGAGGAATCTTAGCCCCAATGATTGAAACGCAGGCGCAAATTGAATCTATTATATCTGCTTGCCATTACCCTCCCGAAGGTAACAGGGGCATGGGCCTAGCCAGAGCTCAAGGTTATGGAGAGACATCCGCAAAAACTCGATATATTTCTAATACTTCAAAGCAGATTGAGTTATATGCACAAATTGAATCTGTTGAAGGGATCAATAATAGCGCAGAAATTTTTTCTCAAAATATTGATGGGTATTTTATTGGTCCATATGATCTATCAGCCTCTTTAAGTAATCCAGGAGTTTTTGATACAGAAGAGTTTAAATCGGCTGAAGAGAGCATTCTTGTTGCTGCAAAAAATGCAAATATTAAATGTGGGTATCATCTTGTTGAGCCAAATAAAGAACAGCTATCAATATTAGAAGATCGAGGCTATGACATGATAGCTTTTAGTGTTGACATTCGAATGTTAGATTTAAGCGCAAGATTACCTTTTTCCAAATAAATGAAAAAAACGCTTGGAGTAATTCCTGCAAGAATGGCATCTTCTCGATTCCCAGGCAAGCCTTTAGAAAAAATCTTAGATATTCCTATGTTGGCCCATTGTTATGAGAGAGCCCTATTGTCAGGTGCATGTGACACCTTAGTTATTGCTACACCAGATATGGAAATTCTGGATTGGGCACATGATCATAATATTCCATCTGTGTTAACAAGCCACAAGCATCAGAGGGCAACTGAGAGAGCGAAAGAAACTTTAGATATTTTAGCTAAAGAGGGAAACTCATACGATCTGATTCTTTTGCTTCAGGGTGATGAGCCACAAATTTATCCCGAGGATATAGTTAATCTTAAGGCAGGGTTTACTGGAAAAGAATTTGAGGTAGTTAATCTAGTTTTTTCAATTGAAGGAGATGATTTATTTAACCCCAATGTTGTCAAAGCAATAGTAGATAATAATTTTGAGATTATTTTTTTTACAAGATCTCATGTTCCTTATAAAAGCAATACAGCACTCAGACAACTTGGTATGATTGGTTTTACAAGCACAGCATTAAACAAGTACATAGATTTTAATCCAACTTTACTTGAGGAGCTTGAGTCTATAGATATGATGCGATTGCTTGAGAATGACTGCTCTATAAAAGGAGTTTCCTCCTCTCTCCCTATTCTTGGTGTGGATAATCCAGCAGATATTTTAAAGGCAGAGCAGATGATGGCAAATGATCATTTAGTTAACTTGTACAGTCAAAAATACATTTAAGATTTTGAAAAATATTTTAATTATTAGCGATGGAATTCCAGGGCATGCAAACCAGTCTAAAGGAGTTGCGAGTCTTCTTGCTCAATCATATCCTGTCAATATCAATCTACATGAAATGAAATATAGGATTTATTCACTTAGATCACTTTTTACAATTATTGCTAAATTTTTACTTAAAAAGCCTCATAGGATTACTGCTAAACTCGTCTCATTATTTTATACACCCATTCATCTAAAAGAATGTGACTTAATAATTTCAGCAGGAGGCAATACTGCACCTTGTTCAGCGGCTATTAGAATACTTAGTAAAAAACCTGTGATACAGCTTGGTTCTCCAAGAGGTATGGATTCACGTTTGTTTAGTGCACTAGTAACAGTTGAGAAGTATTCTGATGACCAGTCTAATGTTATTGCTTCATTAACCCCTAATCTGTATTCCCCAGAAAGATGCTCTAAAGCATCTCTGCAGCAAGGCTTAAAAGAGCATCTTTTATTTTTAATTGGAGGTAAAGGGATAGGGTACACATACCAAGAGCATGAATGGGATTCATTGATTGCTTTAATTCATGACATGCATTCACAAACGCAACTTCCAATTACTATCGTTACCTCCAGAAGAAGTGATCCAGACGTGGAAGAAAAATTGCGGTCACAACTCTCTAATATTCGTTTAGATTATTCTGCTTGGTTTCATAAAGGGGGTAAAGATTTTAATTTAGATGCTTTGCTTGGCTCAGCAAAAAATATTTTTGTTACAGAGGACAGCGCCATGATGATCTCGGAATCTATTAGCAGCGGTCAACCAGTTACCACACTCTACCCATCTAATATCCAGTCTCCTTTACGATATCAAAAGCACATTCAAAAATATTTAGACCTAGGATTCATGACAAGAGAATCAATCGAAAATTTTTCTATAAAAGAAATTAGCAATTCTGCAGAAAAAGTACAAAGCCATTTATCAAATCTAAAAGAAACCTTGGTTGAGAGAATCCAATGGTAAGAGGGGCAGTCTGGTTTAGATCTGATCTACGGCTTGATGATAATCCTGCATTAATCGATGCATTAAATGCGTGTGAAGAAGTTATTGGGGTCTATATTTTTTCTGCCAGTCAATGGAATCTTCACAATGAATCAAATATCAAGCATGAGTTCTTAATTAATAATTTAGTTGACCTAGAAAGATCCCTTGATCTTCTTAATATTCCATTGCTTGCTATAAACTCAAAAAATTATGACTCTTTGTCACGAGATTTGCTCTCATTCTTAACACAGCATCAAGTCAAACATGTATTTTGGAACAATGAATTTGGAATAAATGAATCTGATAGAGATATTAGTACTGCTGATGCATTGCATCATGAAGGCATTGAAGTATCAACTCACCATGATCAAGTTATTTATGAGCCTGGATTTCTTAAAACCGGCCAAGGAAAACCATTTTCTGTATTTACTCCTTTTAAAAGAAGGTGGATTGAAAATTTTTCCATGGATTTCCTAGATCTGCAGTCGCCTAAAGTACCTGCAAAAAGAACCTCTATTAAAAGCAATCTATCATCATTAAAGTTCAAAAAATCTCATGATGTAAATATGGACCTTTGGCCTGCGGGAGAGGCTGTTGCTCATCAGAGACTAAAAACCTTTTTAGATAACAAGGTGATGGACTATAGTCAATCAAGGAATATACCTATTTTAGATGGCACAAGTAGAATTTCAGCATATCTTGCGCTTGGGATTATCTCTCCCAGAAGATGTATCTTAGAAGCATTAAAATTAAATCAATTTGAGTTTGCAGCTGGTAATAATGGAATTTGTAAATGGATTGATGAGATTGTTTGGCGAGAGTTTTATAGAAATATTATGCATTCGTTTCCTCATGTGAGTAAAAATAGACCCTTCAATCTTGCAACAGAGGGAATTAGTTGGAGACACAATAATAATGAGTTCGAGGCATGGAAGACAGGCAATACAGGCTTTCCTTTGATTGATGCAGCAATGAGGCAGTTGCTAAATGAGGGTTGGATGCACAATCGCCTTAGAATGGTTGTGGCAATGTTTTTCTCAAAAAATTTACTACACGACTGGAGATTAGGAGAACAATACTTTATGCAAAACCTAATTGATGGTGACTTTGCATCCAATAATGGTGGATGGCAGTGGAGCTCTTCTACAGGAACTGATGCTGCTCCATATTTCAGAATCTTTAATCCAGTAACTCAATCTCAGAATTTTGATCCAGAGGGCCTATTTATTAAATCCTTTATTCCTGAGTTAGAGCATCTATCAGCAAAAGAAATTCATCTACCTACATTCGATATTTTTACAAAAACAGAGTACCCAAAACCTATTGTCGACCTTAAACTATCTAGACAACGAGCCATAGACATATTTAAAAATAATAAAGCAAATACAGATGTATAAAGAAATAGACAATATAAAAACATACTTTCATAATTTTGAATCAATCGAATCTAGTAAAAAGTCAGTATTATTTATTGCTGGGGCTGGGATGGATTACAAGTTTGTACGCGCCTTAAATATTTTGGATGAAGAATTTAACCCTCCTCTAGTAATTGACTTGCCTGGGCATGGGGAGACCCAAGGCTCTTCAAAAAACAAAATTGAAGATTACAGCAGTTTCCTGAGTGAAGCTTTGATGGATTTTAAGATCTCTAATCTGACCATTTGTGGTTACAGCATGGGTGGATTGATTGCATTGGATTTAATTCTTAGTAAACAGTTCCCTGCAAAATCCTTAATACTTCTTAATAGCATTGCACCAATGATGGTTTCTAGCTCACTCGTTGAATTAGCAAATAAAGGCAATAGTTTTGCAGCTGACTTTATTATTAAATATGGCTTATCTAAAAGTCTAATAGGCATAAAAAATACTTTTCCATCCAATACTAATCAAATTATGTTTGATGATTTAACGGCTTGCAGGAATTATCTACCCAATGAATCTTTAGTTTCAGAGATAGGAATACCAGTCAATATCATCCTAGGAGGAAAAGACAGGTTGATTGACCCTGATCAAGCTAAGGTCTTTGCTAGCAATCTATCTTCCGAGATATATGTGATAGATGATGCTGGGCACTTTCCTTTCTTTGAGGATCCTGCAGAGTTATCTAATATTATTAAGTCTGTAACTTAAGGCTGCTGCCGCACAACTCCAGAGCATATTAGAATGATATTAAAATAGCCTAATATTCACTGAGATATAAGTTATTGTAATATCTGACATAACGTCTATTGATAATGGCATTCATTATGTATAATTTTATTTTCAATTTTAAAAGGAAATGACCATGAAAGAATTTAATCAATTTTATATAAACGGTGAATGGGTTGATGCTCTAGGCAGTGAATTGATCGAAATAGAAAATCCTTCAACTGAAAAAGTAATTGGTACAATTGGCGCAGGAACAAAAGAAGACGTTGATTTGGCTGTTCAGGCTGCAAAGACTGCCTTTAATACTTTTGGATTTTCTTCTAAAGAAGAGAGAGTAGCCATACTAGAATTAATAATTAAAAACTATGAAGATTCGAGCGATGAGTTAGCGCAGATTATTTCTGAGGAAATGGGTGCACCTTTGTGGTTATCTCAGGTTGCTCAGGTTACTTCAGGGCTGAGCCACTTTAAAGATACTCTAGCTGTTTTGAAAGATTTTGAATTTGAATCTCAGGAAAATAACTACCTTGTTAGAAAAGAGCCTATTGGAGTTGTAGGAATGATTACTCCATGGAACTGGCCAATGAATCAAATGGGCACTAAGATTGCATCGGCAATTGCTGCTGGATGCACCATGGTTCTTAAGCCAAGTGAAATATCTCCATTTTGCGCAATTAAGTTAACTGAAATAATTCATGCATCAGGTTTACCAAAAGGAGTTTTTAACCTAGTTAATGGCTATGGCCCAATCGTTGGGGCTGCTCTATCACAGCACCCAGCTGTAGACATGATGCATTTCACAGGATCAACTCGTGCAGGGGTTGCTGTTGCCCAGGCATCTGCTCCAACTGTAAAAAGAGTGGCTCAAGAACTAGGTGGCAAGTCAGCAAATATTATTTTAGATGATGCTGACATAGAGAAAGCTGTGGGAGCTGGCGCTAATCATTGCTTTATGAATACAGGCCAATCATGCAATGCTCCAACTAGAATGCTTGTATCTTCTAAAAATTACGATGCAGCTGTTGAAGCCGCAGCTAATGTTGCAAATTCTACTGTTGTTGGGACTCCTGAAACAGAGGGTGTTCGCATTGGCCCAATCTCAAATAAAACTCAGTATGAGAAGGTACAAAGATTAATCCAGGTTGGAATTGACGAAGGGGCAAGACTGGTTGCTGGAGGAGTAGGGCGTCCTGAAGGCCTCACCGAAGGATATTTTTCTCAACCAACTGTCTTTGCTGATGTTACGAATGATATGACCATAGCTAGGGAAGAGATTTTTGGACCAGTTTTATGTATCTTAAAATATGAGACAGAAGAAGAAGCAATTGAAATTGCCAATGATACCGAATATGGTCTTGCGGGATATGTGCAATCAGGTGATGAGGATCATGCAAGAGCAGTCGCGAGAAAAATTCGTGCAGGTCAAATCACTATTAATGGTGGATCAAGAGGTCCAGCTGCTCCATTCGGAGGGTTTAAAACCTCTGGGAATGGCAGAGAGCATGGATTATCTGGTCTTGACGAATGCTTAGAAACTAAAGCTATTATTTAAGAGTTAATCAAATAGATCAGGCTCTTTAACAGTTATCATGTCATACAATGGCTGGAAACTTGCCCAAGCTGCCAATTCATTTGCTATATAATCTCTAGTTTTTACTGCAATTTCATGGGGTATTAATGTTGTTTTCCCAGCAGCATCTGCCATTAATTGAGACTGACAGCACCTTTCTAGAGAAAAGAAATACCACAGAGCAATATCAATAGATGAACCGGTTGATAGAATGCCATGGTTCTGAAGTATTAAGACCGTTTTATCTCCTAAAGCATTTGCTATATTGTCACCTTCCTCAGTTTCTTCTACTACCCCAGAAAAATGGTTATGAATCGCTTGCCTCTCATAAAATGCGCATGAATCTTGTGATATTGGGTCTAAAAACTTACCAAGGGTTGCAAATGTTTTTCCATACATTGAGTGAGAATGTGCAGCAGCAGTAACGTCAGGCCTAGCTTTATGAAGTCTTGAATGGATAGCAAAGGCTGCAACATTAACAGGCCTCTCACCCTGAACTACTTCTCCATCATGATTTACCAACAATAAGTCTGAAACTTTAATTTGACTAAAATGAACACCAATTGGATTTACCCAAAAATGATCCTGGAACTCTGGATCTCTAACAGTTATATGCCCAGCAACCCCTTCATCATAACCAAAGTGTGCAAACAACCTAAAGCCAGCTGTTAGTTTTTCTAATTGCTGCCTTCTCGTTTCCTCTATAGTGTTGCATTCAACCACTTCAATGCCTTTTGGCTTGTCAGGAAGTCTGCCTTTTTTTGTGTCAATCTTAATTGGTATAACTTTTGCCATAATAAATTCAATAAAAGTGTAAAATAAGTATAGTTGATAAGAGATTATTTATGAAATACAGAACTGAAAAAGATACCATGGGTGAAGTTGATGTTCCTGAAACAGCTTTATGGGGCGCTCAAACACAACGAGCTTTAGAAAATTTTACGATCAGTGGAATAAAATTTGCATTCCCATTTGGGCGAAGTTTTATTCAAGCATTGGGAGTAATTAAATTCTCCGCCGCCGCTACCAATCAAAAACTTAAGTTATTAGACGCAAGAAAGGCTTCTGCAATTAAGGTTGCTTCTAAAGAGATTGCTGCAGGAAAATATGACGAACATTTTCCTTTAGATATTTTTCAAACTGGATCCGGGACCAGCACAAATATGAATGCAAATGAGGTGATAGCTAATATTGCATCTAAAAAAGCTCGCATAAAAATTAATGCAAATGATCATGTAAATATGAGCCAAAGCAGCAATGATGTTATTCCTACAGCAATTTGTATTGCTGCTTTACTGGATACTGATAAATTATTATTGCCTAGACTAGAGCATTTAATTAAAACAATAGATAAGAAAGCATTAGCACTAAAAGGTATAGTTAAGACTGGTAGAACTCATTTAATGGATGCAATGCCGCTTGATTTTTCTCAAGAACTATCAGGATGGTCATCGCAATTAGCGGCTGTGAAGAAAACAATTCAGGCAGCTGCAAAAGAAATGGCTTTATTGCCTCAGGGTGGAACAGCCATAGGAACCGGAATAAATGCTCACAAGGATTTTGGCAAGGTTTTTGCAATTGAGGTCAAAAAACTTACTAAATTAGATGTAAAAACCTCACCAAATTATTTTAGATCTCTCAGCTCTCAAGATGCAACAGTGCAACTATCTTCCAGTTTAAAAAACCTGAGCTTAATTCTGATAAAAATTTCAAATGACTTGCGATGGATGAATAGCGGCCCTTTAACTGGTTTAGGTGAGATTGAGCTAGAGGCTTTGCAACCTGGAAGCAGCATTATGCCTGGAAAAGTAAATCCAGTAATTCCTGAAGCTGTTGCGATGGCATGCGTGGATGTTATTGGAAATGATACCGCTGTTTCCATTGCGTCTCAATCTGGTAATTTTCAATTAAATGTTATGTTACCTGTTATAGCCTACAACCTTCTTAAAAGCATTTCATTGATGTCAAATTCAATGCCTTTGCTTGCTAATAAGGCGATCAAAACATTTAAAGTGAATAAGCAAAATATTAATGAGTCATTGGGTAAAAATCCAATTTTGGTGACAGCTCTTAATCGAGAAATTGGCTATGAAAAGTCAGCTCAAATTGCAAAAAAAGCTTATATTGAAAAACGAGCTATTATTGATGTAGCCCATGAAGAGACTGGGCTATCTATCAAGAAATTAAAAATTTTACTAAATCCAGCAAAGCTAACAAAGGGTGGGGTGTGAGCAATCTTTCAGATCAGAGCTGCGCAGCTTGTGAAATTGGAGCTCCGCTGGTACCAGATCATGAACAAGAAACATTACTCAAAAGCTTAAATGGTTGGACCATTGATCATTCTGAAGTTACAAAATTAGTAAATAAATACACATTTAAGTCTTATTTAGAGGCTTCGAAATTCGTAAATATGATAGTTGGTTTGGCTGAGTCTGAGGACCATCATCCAAAAATAATCTTAGAGTGGGGCGAAGTGCAATTAGAATGGTGGTCTCATAAAATTAAAGGACTTCATATCAATGACTTTATATGCGCCGCTAAGTCTGACAAAATTTTTCAATCCCTTTGAAAAATAAAATTATCCTTATCCTTTCTGGTGGAATGGATTCTTTCACCTTGCTGCATCATGCTTTGAGTAAAAAATATACCGTTGACTGTATTACGTTTGATTACGGTCAAAGGCACATCAAGGAAGTTGAGTGCGCTCATTTAATTTGTAAAGAACATAATCTATCGAATCTTAAGATCGAGATTGCCAACGTTGAATCAATTTTTGCAGAATCTGCGCTAACCTCGCAAGATATTGAAGTTCCTCATGGAAGTTATCAAGCCGAAAGTATGCAAACTACAATTGTTCCTAATAGAAATATGTTGTTTATCTCTCATGCAATTGCTTATGCAATCTCCAAGGGCATTAGTAGAGTTTGGTATGGTGCTCATGCCGGCGATCATTTTATTTACCCGGATTGCAGGCCTGAATTTTTATCTGCAATGAATGCAGTGGCTCAAACATGCCATACTTTTCCAATTAGCGTAGAGGCTCCCTTTTTAAATTTTACAAAAGCAGAAATTATCAAAATAGGTTTAGATCTTGAGATTGATTACTCTAAAACATGGACTTGCTATGAAGGGCAAGAGCTTGCATGTGGGAAATGCGGATCTTGTAATGAAAGATTAGAGGCCTTTGCAATAAATAACTCAATTGATCCATTGCACTACAGGACCTAATGTACGCAATTAAAGAGATTTATAAAACCATTCAAGGTGAAGGCGCGCAAGCAGGAAGAACTGCAGTATTTGTTCGATTTTCAGGCTGTAATCTATGGACTGGTCGTGAAAAACATAGGGAGTCCGCAGTTTGTCAATTTTGTGATACAGATTTTGTTGGAACCGATGGAGTGAATGGGGGAAGTTATTCCGCAACGAAGTTATTAGAAAAGATAGAGTTAATATGGGGGGAAACAGAAAATAGGTTAATTGTATTCACTGGCGGCGAGCCTATGTTACAACTTGATCGGGTTTTAGCTGAGCAATGCAAGAAGCTTGGATTTGAAATAGCAATTGAGACTAATGGAACGATTGCAATAGAGTTTGACATCGACTGGGTTTGCGTTTCTCCAAAACATGGATCTGAATTAGTTGTCAAAGAAGGAAATGAGCTTAAAGTTGTTTTTCCTCAGCTTGGCCAGAATTTAGATGATTTTTTAAGCCTAAGTTTTGATCACCTTTTTTTGCAACCAATGGACGGCAATGATGGACAAGAAAATACAGTAAAAACTATTCAGTATTGCCTAGAGAATCCCAAATGGAAACTCAGCATTCAACAGCATAAGTTAATTGGCATGCCTTAAGACATCTTTTTTTTCATTCCTGCTTGGGCTATAATCCGTTATGGAAAAGGTCAAACAAAAAGCATTAACGTTTGATGACGTCTTGCTACTCCCTCGTTACACAGATTTCTTGCCGGTCGATGCTGAGCTTGAAACAAAGATTTCAAGAAATATTTCATTAAAGATTCCATTGGTTTCAGCTGCAATGGACACTGTCACAGAATCAAGAATGGCGATAGCCCTTGCTGAGAATGGAGGCATGGGGATTGTTCATAAGAATAATTCGATTGTCGAGCAAGCAAAGATAATTAAAATTGTTAAAAAATACGAAAGCGGTGTGGTGCGAGATCCAACTACCATTAAATCAACAAAAACAATTGAGGAATTAATGCAATTAACCAAAGAGTTAAGTATTTCTGGTATGCCAGTTGTGGATGATGGTGCATTGATAGGAATCGTAACCAGCAGAGATTTTAGATATGCAGATAATCTCTCTGATCCAGTTTCTACAATTATGACTCCTAGGGAAAAATTAATTACTGTCATTGAAGGCACTGACCAGGAAGAAGTAAAGAAACTTATGTATAACAATAGGATTGAAAAAATACTTGTCATTGATTCTGCCGGCTCCCTTACAGGATTGGTGACGATGAAAGATATTGAGAAATCTGCAGAACATCCATTTGCAACTAAAGATGCAAGAGGGCAATTACGTGTTGGAGCTGCCTTAGGAACTGGCATCGATACATTGGACCGCGCCAAAGCATTAGCAAAAGCGGGCGTAGATTTGTTTGTTGTAGACAGCGCACATGGCCATTCTCAAAATGTTATAGATACCATTAAACTTCTAAAAAAAGAATTTCAAGGCATTGATGTTATGGGTGGAAATGTTGCAACCCCTGAAGGAGCATTAGCTTTACTTGATAGTGGGGCTGATGCAATCAAGATTGGAATGGGTCCAGGTTCAATTTGCACAACAAGAATAATTGCTGGGATGGGTGTTCCTCAGATAACAGCCATTCTTTCAATTAAAGAGAAATTAAAATCCAATAATGTCCCATTAATTGCTGATGGAGGCATTCGATTTTCTGGAGATGTTGCAAAAGCTATTGCAGCAGGGGCTGATGTTGTAATGCTTGGAAGTATATTTGCTGGAACAGAGGAGGCTCCTGGAGAAGTTGAGTTATATCAGGGAAGAAGTTTTAAAACATATCGAGGCATGGGTTCCTTGGCAGCGATGTCAGAGCGAAATGATGTCAATCGATACTCTCAAGATGGTATTGAAAAAGAAAAAATGGTACCAGAAGGAGTGGAGGGAAGAGTTCCGTTTAAAGGCTGGGTTGTTAATGTTATCGATCAATTAACAGGCGGAATTAGACAGAGCATGGGATATGTAGGCTGCAAGACAATCGAAGAAATGCAGAAAGACACCCAGTTCATTGAAATTACCAATGCAGGCATGACGGAAAGTCATGTTCATGACGTGATGATTACAAAAGAAGCGCCCAACTATCAACGCAGTTAATAATTTATTATGACCAATTTAACCAGCTTGGCTTTGGATCAAAAGGATATCGATACAATATTAGTACTTGATTTTGGTTCGCAATACACTCAGCTCATTGCTCGAAGAGTTAGAGAGTTGGACGTATTTTCTGAGATTCTTCCTTGGGATATTTCTCCTGAAAGGATCAAAGCACTTAATCCAAATGGAATTATTCTTTCTGGTGGTCCCGAGTCAGTAACAGCTTCTAATACCCCAAGAATCCCTGAAGTCGTTTTTGATTTAGACATCCCAATCCTAGGCATTTGTTATGGAATGCAGACATTAGCTGAGCAGTTTGGTGGGCAAGTCACTTCTTCAAAGGTTAAAGAATTTGGACATGCTGAAATAGTGATTGAAGAAGCATCTTTGCTTTTTGAGGGTTTTAGTTTGGGCTCATCAATTGATGTTTGGATGAGTCATGGTGACCATGTTTCAACATTACCAGATCAATTTAAATTATTAGCCTCAACTGCCTCAGCTCCTATCGCAGCAATGCAGCATGCAGAAAAGTCTATTTTTGCTCTTCAATTCCATCCAGAGGTTACTCATACCAAGCAAGGGAATATGGTATTAGAAAATTTCGTTTTCAAGGTATGCAAATGTGCTGCCCAGTGGAAAATGGAAAACCTCATTGAACAGAGAATTATAGACATTAAAGAGCGAGTAGGCGATCAAAAAGTATTGCTAGGTTTATCTGGCGGTGTTGATTCATCAGTTACTGCCATGCTGTTAGACAGAGCTATTGGTAAAAACCTCATTTGTGTATTTGTTGACAATGGATTGCTAAGAAAAAATGAAGCCGAGGACGTAGAGAGCTTATTTAAAGAAGAAATGGATCTAAATCTAGTTGTGGTAAATGCAAAAAAAATATTTTACAGACATCTTAAGGACGTTTCCGATCCAGAGCAAAAAAGAAAAGTTATTGGCAGAACATTCATTGATATTTTTGATAATGAAGCTGCAAAACTAAAAGATGAAATTAACTTTTTAGCACAGGGAACTATTTACCCAGATGTAATTGAGTCATCTGAATCTGAATCTAAAGAAGCTAGGGTAATAAAATCTCATCACAATGTTGGCGGCCTGCCTGATGACATGAAAATGGAGCTAGTTGAACCCATAAGGGACTTATTCAAAGATGAGGTAAGAAAAATGGGGGCAGAGCTTGGACTCCCAGCAGAAATGCTTAATCGCCATCCATTTCCTGGGCCTGGTTTAGGAGTTAGAATTTTAGGAGAGATTAGTCTAGAAAAAGTTACTACTTTGCAAAATGCGGATGCAATATTTATAGAAGAATTAATCAAAGCAAATTTATATGACCAAGTCAGTCAAGCATTCTGCGCATACCTTCCAGTTAAATCAGTGGGGGTTGTTGGAGATGAAAGACGTTATGCAGATGTTATTGCTATCAGAGCCGTTGAGACAGTAGATTTTATGACAGCTACCTGGGCTAAACTTCCTTATGACTTTCTTGCACACGTATCAAATAGAATTGTTAATGAAATTGAAGAAATCAGCCGAGTAGTCTATGACATTTCAAGTAAACCACCAGCGACTATTGAGTGGGAATAAAATGAGTATAATAGTAAGAAATATTAAATGGATTATGCTTTTTGCTGGTGTAATTACTTGTACAACGTTTTTCGCTGTTATTGCTCCTCAAGATGCACTTTTAAATATGTTTGGTTCTGGCTTAACTGAACCTCTCGCTAATTTAGTAGTCCGCAGTTGGGGTTTTCTTATATCAATTATGGGCATTTTACTTATTTACGGTGCTTTTAATGAAGACTCTCGAATGTTGTGTGTAATTACGACTGGTATAAGTAAGATAGGATTTTTGTTTCTTATCTTAATATTTGGAACTGACTATATTGATAAGTTATGGGTAACCGTTGTGTTTGACTTAATTGTTGTCTTAACTCTAGCTACCTATGTTGTTTCTGTGAAAAGAACTGTTGGAAAAATATAAAAAACTTTCTTAGTTTTGTAAAAGTCATTTGGAATCAGAGTTGCAAAGAAGTTACAAAGTTAAAAAAATGCCTCTGAAACTCACTATCTATAAGGGTTTTAAATTAGGCTACTACTGAGTGGGAATAAACGTGTTCCTCGCAAACCCTTGTTCTTAAAGGGTTTAGCACTCTAAAAACAGTTACAAACTTGTTACAAACTCCTCTGTAGACCCCATTCCTTCGTAGCAGTTATAAACTTTGTTACAAACTTACTCGACTATTGCGATTCATAAAAAGTAGTTATTCTGACAAGATCTGTTCTGCAGAAAAAAATTGTTATCATTTAGGTATAAAGTAGGGAAAAGAAATGGAAAAAAGTCGTATGTAAATGAGATTTTTCCTAGTGTAAATCAGTGTAAAGGGAAGGAGGATATTATGGGTAATTTATTTAGTGCTTGTGCTGACGGACTTGAGGAATTAAAAAAATATTTTAAAGAGGGTCATGGGATAAATGATAAAGATGAATATGGGGAAACTGCTCTACATCATTGTTCGCAGTATGGAGCTATCGATGCAGTAGAATATTTAATTAACAATGGAGCTAAAATTGATATTTTAGATGCTGAGGGTAGTACAGCTTTGATAAAAGGAATTTCAGCAGTTGAGCATTTTAGGGTCACACAATTACTTTTAAAAGCAGGCGCAAACCCAAATATTAAAGATAAATATGGGCATACTGCACTTGGTATAAGCAGAGAGCGAGAAGGCTACAAAGAAGACACAACAGACTTATTGATTAAAAATGGAGCTAAACTATATAAAGGTCAGCCAACAAGGTTTCGTAGAGATGGGACGGCCATTGATGAGTGAGACTTTGATGACAGACTGGAAAAATAAAAGAAGGAGGAGTTAGAAATGAAATGGGAAAAAGAAGTCATCTATAAAATTTCTCCAAAAAATAAAAAACATATCGTATATATACAAATTTATGAGAAGGATGGTCTTGAAATTAAGCATGAGGAGGCATATAGATCAGGATGGGCTACTGTGCTTGGTGATGAAATGGAAAGGGAAGGATTAGATCTAGATGAAATGATTGGTGACTCTAACTCTGATGGCCTAAATGTGTATGGGCATTTTTCTACAGAAGATCATTTCTTTTCTGATGGCGTCTCTGATGACATTACTTTTCCTAAAAAATTATCTAAAGCAGATCGAGATAAATTAGAAAGTATCTTCTTTGAAGAAGGCACTGATGGTCTCGAAAATATGGGATGGGAGCAAGTGGATAGCGAGCTTTTATTTTTTGGGAAATTAAATATTGAGAAGAAATAGAAGAAGTATTTAGTTATGGAATTAAATACTGACAATAAAAAAATAGATCAACTCTTTGCAGACTTCTTTGGTCTCGATTCAAACTATATCCATCAATGCTATAGGAAACTCAAGGATTCATATAATCTAAAACTTTCATCATCTCATGAAGGTTTTATTCCAAAACAAAAGAAATCTTGGAGAATACAGCTTCAAGAGAAAACGCAAAATCATTGGGAAAATTCGACGCTGATTGGAGTCGATTTGCCGTTATTCTTTAAATGCCCAGATCCTAAAGCTCAGACCGTTATGCTTGTTGCTCAGGATCCGTTAAGACACAGAAACGATTTTCCTAATTTTAAATTTAAAGATGGAGACGTGATTATTGGCACTCCTTTTGCTCAACATTCTTCTAAGTACAGAGAAGGCTTACAGAAAGTAGTTTTTAGTTCCATCAAGAACATAATTGATAATAATTATAATGTGTATATTACAGACGTTTATAAAGTCTGGGTGGAACAAAAAGAATACAACCCCCCATATAAACTCTTCAAAAAAAATGAACCTATAATCTTTGGGGAACTATTACTAAACGAATTAGATATTATTAAACCTAAAAATATTATTTGTCTTGGCAAAGTGGCAGAAGAATTTTTTAGTGATACCCCTATATTGAAAAATTATAATCTATCTAAAAGAAACTTATATTTACCCCACCCTGGTGGCCAAAACACTAAGACATGGAAGAAATGTCTAATAAATCAGAAACAGTCACCCGAGAATAAAATAAAATACCTTAAAACCAAAATTGATGAGTATCTAGATTAAGAGATACAAAATGATGACAACCAAAACCGACTAAGATAAATCTATGTTTTCAAGCAATAGAGATAAGTTTTCCGATGAGCAAGAATTAGCTAAATTCTTAATTAATGAATCACATTTTTTAGATGATCCAGAGATTTCTAAAAAAACACAATCCATCATTGCATATTGCAGGAGCAATAAAAATAAACGTACCAAATTAGATGCATTCATGGAGGAATATGGATTATCTAATTCTGAAGGCATTGCTTTAATGTGCTTGGCTGAATCAATGATGCGTATCCCAGATGACAAAACTAGAGATGCGTTGATTAATGAAAAGTTAACTTCTGCAAAATGGTCTGCACATTTAGGCAAAGCTGAAAGTTTCTTGGTGAACTCTGCCACTTGGGGACTTACATTTTCAAAGGAATTTCTCAGGGCGTCTAATCATGCTAGTAATAATTGGTTAGTTGGGCTTGGAAAAAAAATTGGCGAGTCATCTATCAGAGAGGCAGTCCAAGTTGCTATGCAAGTGTTGAGCAAAGAGTTTGTTTGCGCTGAAAGTATTGGCGAGCTGAAAAACTCCACTTGGTTAAAGTCCCACAAATATTCTTTTGATATGCTTGGAGAAGCTTCACGCAATCAAGAACAATCAGATCAGTATTTTAAGTCTTATATGGAATCTATATATTCGATTTCAGAACTTAATACTGCTGAGGATTTAAAAAATGGAATCTCCATTAAATTATCAGCTCTATATTCAAAATATGATGCTCTGCATAGCAAGAATGTTTATAAATTCTTACTCCCAAAAGTTAAAGATCTTGTTGTAGAAGCATTAAGAAAAGATGTTGCTGTAACCATCGATGCTGAAGAGCAAGATCGCTTATCTTTAAGTTTAAATCTGATTGAAAGCCTAGCCTTAGATCCAGCAATAGAATCATGGCCAGGACTTGGGTTGGCAGTTCAGGCGTATGGCAAAAGATCCCTTGGTGTGGTTGATTGGCTTGATCAATTATCTAATAAAAGAGCCAGAATGCATGTGCGACTTGTTAAGGGAGCTTACTGGGATTACGAGATTAAAAATGCTCAAGTAAAAGGTTTAGAAGGCTATCCCGTTTTTACAAATAAACAACTAACCGACCTTAATTACTTAGTAACAGCACAAAGGCTTTTAGAATGTAACAACATAGATGCAAGCTTTGCAACTCACAACGCTCTCTCAATTGCATCAATTATGAGTCTCAATAAGTCAAGTGATAAACAGATAGAGTTTCAGAGGTTGTATGGAATGGGAGAGTTACTATATTCAGCTTGCGAGACATCCTATGAACATTTTCCAGAAACAAGCATCTATTGCCCGATCGGACCTCATAAAGAATTATTGCCGTATTTGGTTAGAAGGCTATTAGAGAATGGGGCTAATAGCTCTTTTATTAATAAATATTTAAATAAAAATATTCCTGAGATTGATCTAGCCAAAAATCCAGCTGAGGTAATTAAGGAAAAAATAGATCATATAAATATTTCTAATCTAACCTTACCAAGAGACTTATACCTTCCGCGAATCAACTCATTAGGATTTGATTTAAGTGAGCAAGATTGCATTGCTGACTTGATGAATGAAATAAATCAATTTTCCGAATTCAACTTTAATTCATATTCTAAATCGATACATGCACCTTTGAAACATCCTCCGGTTGAGGTAATTTCTAAATGTTCTAAAAAACTTATAGGAACCATAGAAGCATGTGATTTCAGCTCTCTTAATAAAAATACCATTAATCCATCAATTGTATGGGGTAATTTTACAGTGGAATCTCGGTGTGAAATTCTTATTTCTGTTGCAGATTTGCTGGAGCAACAACGAACTAAATTTGCCTATTTGCTTATGCATGAAGCTGGAAAAACGCTTGAGGATTCTTTTGATGAGATCAGGGAAGCTGTTGATTTTCTACGTTATTACTCTCAACAAGCCATTGACTTAAAACCTGTTTCTCAGAAAGGCCCTACAGGAGAAGATAATATTTTGGAATATTGCCCTAAAGGAACTGTTTTATGTATTAGTCCGTGGAATTTTCCGTTAGCAATTACAATGGGACAAATCGCCGCAGCTTTAGCGGCAGGCAATACCGTCATTTCTAAACCCTCTGAGCATGCCCAAATCATTGCTTGTGAAGCTTTAAATTTATTTTTTGAGCAAGGATTGCCAGAAGATGCTCTACATCTATTGCTTGGTGATGGGAGTTTAGGGCAGGCTATTATTTCAGATCAGGCCATAGATTTGGTCGCATTTACCGGCTCATTACAAACTGCCAAAATTATACATAAGAGTTTATCTGCAAAACCTGGAAAAATTGTCCCATTAATAGCTGAGACCGGCGGTTTAAATACAATGATTGTTGATTCAAGTGCACTTTTAGAAAGGGCTTGTGATGATATTATTCGATCAGCATTCAATTCAGCTGGCCAAAGATGCTCAGCTTTAAGACTCCTTTTAGTTCAAGAAGAAATTTATCCAGAGCTAATAATGATGTTAAAAGGAGCTATGGATGATTTAACAATTGGCATTCCATCGGATTCAAGTGTTGATATAGGGCCAATTATTAATTCGCAAGCGCTTGAAAAACTTCAAAAATATCTAATTAAAATGAAATCGGAAGGTCAGAATATTTTTCAAACCTCAATAAATCAAAAACTCTTTAAAGGTGATTGGTTTCCACCAACTCTAATTGAGATTGATTCAATGTCAATCATTGAAGAGGAGCAGTTTGGACCGATCTTGCATATAGCTTCATTTTCTGAAGATACTTTGAATCAGCATCTTGAAGAAATTAATAGAAAAGGTTTCGCCCTCACTTTCGGTATTCACACGAGAATTGATGCAAAAGCTTTAGATGCAGTAAAACAAACTTCCAGTGGGAATATATACATAAATAGAGATATCGTTGGAGCTGTAGTCGAGACCCAGCCCTTTGGAGGTAAAAACCTTTCAGGCTCAGGTTGTAAGGCAGGAGGACCAAATTATCTAATGCAATTTATGGATGAGAGAGTGGTCACAGTAAATACTGTTGCGATAGGGGGAAATATAGACCTTATTAATTTGAATGAAGATACTTAAGTTTTAACTATAAATATTTATTACATGAAATATCTTCTATTGCTGCACAATAGTTGCTAGTAATTAAATTTAAACTATTTCTAAAGACTCTGGTTTACGCAGAAAAAACATAGCCAAAA
>CAXYCJ010000002.1:0-97153 GCA_964275585.1 uncultured SAR86 cluster bacterium
CGAAAGGAGATGATACAGATTCTTTGATTCTGCCTAACTTACAAAATGGTCAAATTTTATCGCTCAATGAACTGGAGAATAAGCAAAAATATACCAAGCCACCAGCGCGTTTTTCAGAAGCTGCATTGGTCAAAGAGCTTGAAAAAAAAGGAATTGGCCGACCTTCAACTTATGCAAATATCATCTCCACCATTCAAGACCGTGGTTATGCTGAGGTTCAAAATAGACGCTTTTTTGTTAAAAAAATTGGAATGATTGTTTCGGATAGGTTAGTAAGCTCTTTTGACGACATAATGGATTACGGTTTCACAGCAAATTTTGAAAATGAATTGGATCGAGTGGCAAATGGCGAATTAAAATGGAAAGAAGTTCTTGATTCTTACTATGCTGCATTTCAAGAGGATTTATCAAATGCTATGGACGAGGAGACTGGAATGTTGCCTAATCTTCCAACGCATACAAATATTAACTGCCCTGACTGCAAGAAAAATAAATTAACCATAAGAAATGCTAGTAATGGAGTTTTTTTGGGATGTGCTGGTTACAGCCTCCCTGATGACGAGCAGTGCAAAAAAACGCTTAACTTAATTTCTGGTGATGAGGCTGTCAGCATAGATGATCAAGAAGAGGCGCAACATTTAGTAACAAAGCATAGATGCGCCAAGTGTGATATGAGTATGGACAACTACCTATTAGATGAAAGTCATAAATTGCATGTATGTTCAAATAATCCAGATTGTGATGGGTTTGAAGTAGAAGAGGGTGCATTCAAAATTAAAGGATATGATGGACCCACTCTTTCATGTCACAAATGTGGCTCAGAGATGCAATTAAAAACTGGTAGATTTGGTAAATACTTTGGTTGCATGAACGATAACTGCGGAACTACCCGGGCTCTTCAGAGAAATGGAGAACCCAAGCCAATTGTAATGGAGCCAATTACAACAGCAATTCCTTGCATAAAATTTGAAGACTTCTATTTGCTTCGTGACAGCATGAAAGGTCTATTTTTAGCTGCCAGCAAATACCCAAAAAATAGAGAAACAAGAGCCCCTTCCGTAGAAGAATTTATCTTAGCTGTTTCAAAAGATAATTTGTTGGATGCTTGTAAATACTTAGAAGATCAAATGAAGCATGCTCATCTTTTAGATGCTCCTAAAAAAGATATTGATGGCAATCCTTACATTATTAGATATAACAAAGTTGAAGACACCCATTACCTTGCCTCTGAAAAAGAAGGCAAAAAAACTGGTAACACTGCCGCTCATGATGGTAATAAATGGACTGAAGCTACGAAGTAAACCTTCTTGAAAAATATTTTTTAGTTCTTATATAAGATACTTAGCTGAAAGTCTTCATAATAAATTTGAAGGGTGTTAAAGTCTAAATATTAACTATGTCTAACTATCTTGAACTAACACAACTCCCTGACGGAACCATTGTTCTTAGAAGATCTGATGATCATGAAAACCCAATTGTAAAAATAGAATTTTCTAGAGAGTCTAAGGAGTTTCTAGATGGCCAAGAATTAGTTGTAGCAAAGGAGATGATCCGAGCAGGAATAGAAAGCGTTAGTGGAAATGCTATTGATTTCGATGATTTCTTTGATAGCCAAAAAAAGAGTTTACGAAAAAAACCAGTGATTCTACACTAGTGCGTTCTTATTAGACCTACACTCTTCCCTTCTACAAAAGCCTCCTGTTCTCTAAGATCTACTTTTATAATTGAGAAATCTTTGTTAGCTGGAATAAGTTCAAGCATATGATTTTCTTTTTTGAAGTACTTCAGGGTTACCTCATCTTCAATCCTAACAACAGCTAAATCTCCATTTTTAACTTCCGTGGTTTTCTTGATAGCCACCAGATCATCTTCATGGATGCCCGCATCAATCATGCTCATTCCTTTGACTTTAAGAAAGTAATCAAAGTTCTCAGAAAACATATTCGGATCACAGGAAATTCTTTTTTCTATGTTTTCTTCTGCTAATGTAGGCGAGCCTGCTGCAACTAAACCAATTACAGGCATTTGATCTTTATTGGATTCAAATGATTGCTGACTTTTTACAATAGAAATACCGCGAGAAGAGCCACTTTTAATTGCGATATAAGCTTTTTTTTCAAGAGCTCGAAGATGCATTTCAGCGGCATTAGGAGACTTAAACCCTAGCTCTTTACATATTTCAGCTCGAGTGGGTGGAAAACCTGTTTTATTAAGATAAACTTCTACACAGGCTAGAACTTTTGATTGTTGCTTGGTTAATTCTTTCATATTATTTATACTGTATATTTTTACAGTATATAAATTTTATAAGTTAACTGCAACCCTACTTAATATATGAATTCAAAATTAGTTGTCGGAATATCCTCAAGAGCACTCTTTGATTTAAATCAAAGCCATAAAATATTTGAAAAAGAAGGCATCAAAGCCTATAGAGAATATCAAATTCAAAATGAAGAACAGATCCTAGATCCAGGCGAAGCTTTTAATCTTGTAAATAAAATTTTAAAAATTAATAACCTATATAAAAATAGAGATAGAGTTGAGGTTATTTTACTTTCCAGGAATACAGCAGATACTGGCCTAAGAGTTTTTAATTCGATTGAAGCTCATAAACTTAATATTAGTCGAGCAGTTTTTTGTGGCGGTGAGAGTCCCTATAAATATGTTAAAGCATTTGGCGTAGATCTATTTCTCTCGAGCAGCAAAGATGATGTCAAAATGGGAATTGAAAATAATGTGGCATCAGCAAGAATTATTTCCTCAAAAGTAAAAAAATCTATGAAAGAGGATGAATCTTTGAGAATTGCATTTGATGGGGACTCCGTTATCTTTTCCGATGAATCTGAAAGAATTTATGCAGAAGAAGGCTTAGAGGCTTTTTTAAAGAATGAAAAGAATAAGAAGTCCATGCTGAAAGCTGGTCCATTTAAGTCATTTCTGGTGGAATTAAATAAGCTACAATCAGAGCTGGATTCATCCGAATGTCCAATTAGAACAGCTCTTGTGACAGCTCGCTCAGCCCCTTCTCACAAAAGAGTTATTAAAACATTAAGAAAATGGGGAGTGCGTATTGACGAGTCTTTGTTTCTAGGTGGAATGAAAAAATCTGAATTTTTAAAATCTTTTAAAGCTGATATTTTCTTTGATGATCAACAGCAAAACATTCAAGATGCTTCTGCCAATGTAACCTCTGCTCATGTACCATTCGGCATCAAAAACAGGAAATAAAATGGATATTGTGTGCTTTGATATGGAAGGAACTCTAACTCCAGAAATATGGGAGCAAGTTGCCGCAGATACCGGTCTTGTAGAGTTCAATAAAACTACCAGAGATATTCCATCTTATTCTGATCTTATGGATTATCGACTTAAAATTATGGCACAGCATAATCTGAAGATTACTGACGTAATTGCTGCAGCAAAAAAATTAGATTTACTTGAGGGTGCACTAGATTTTCTTAAAGAGGTTCAAAAAAAATTTCAAGTTGTTATTTTATCTGATACTTTTTACGAAATTGCATCTCCATTAATGGAAAAGATGGGCTATCCGTTGCTTCTATGTCATACGCTGGATATTGATACTGCAGGCAATATTTGCGGTTACCAGCTAAGAGATCTTAAGGCAAAAAAACAAGCAATCCTTGGATTCCAAGCAATGGGCTATACATGTATGGCGGCTGGAGATTCATTTAATGATCTACAGATGTTTGAAGTTGCTGATCATAGCTTTTTTATTAATGCTCCTGAACCAATATCTGCCTCTATGCCAGACATTCCTAGTTTTCATAGTTATTCAGATCTTTTACAAGCCTTAAAAACCTCTAGTTCATTCAAATGAGCAATCCTTTTTCTGTAGATAATTACGCAAGACCAAGCCTTGAAATGCCGAATGGCGAAAAAAAATTATTACTTCATAGTTGCTGCGCTCCATGTGCTGGGGAAATTATGGAAGCTGTGGCTATCTCTAACATTGAAACCACAGTATTTTTTTATAATCCTAATATCCACCCCCAGAAAGAATATGAGATCCGCAAAGATGAAAATAAGCGATTTTGTGAAAAATTAGGCTTTGATTTTATTGATGCTGATTATGATAAAGATAATTGGTTTAAAAGAATTAAAGGACTTGAAAATGAGCCTGAACGAGGCACTCGATGCACTCAATGTTTTGATATGAGATTCGAACGATCTGCGCTGTATGCAAAAGAGAATGGATTTAAGGTATATGCAACCACTCTTGGGATCTCTCGCTGGAAGGATATGGATCAAATTAACGGCTCTGGTGAAAAAGCAGCCAACAGATACGATGGAATGAAGTATTGGGATTTTAATTGGCGCAAGAAAGGTGGTGCTGCTCGTATGATTGAGATTTCAAAGCGTGAGCAATTTTATCAACAAGAATATTGTGGGTGCGTATATAGCCTAAGAGATACAAATAAATGGAGACAGGCTAATAACAAAGATAGAATTATTAGAGGGATTAAATTCTATAATTAATTTGGGAAACAACCCCTCTGCAAAGTACAATATCAACGAATGAATACTCCTGGAAATAAATTTAGACAGGCAATTGCCGATAACAACCCCCTTTTAGTTGTTGGGGCAGTGAACGCATATTGTGCAAAAATGGCTGAATCTGCAGGGCACAAGGCACTATATCTATCGGGTGCTGGCGTGGCTAATGCTTCTTTTGGATTGCCTGATTTGGCTATTACCACTTTAAATGATGTGGTGGAAGACGCCAGAAGAATAACTCAAACATCCGATTTACCTCTTTTACTTGACATAGATACGGGATTTGGTGGTGCATTTAGCATTGCCAGGACGATTAAAGAGATGATTGCTGCTGATGTTGCTGCTGTGCATATTGAAGATCAAGTTGAGCAGAAGAGATGTGGCCATAGACCTAATAAGAGTCTAGTGGATAAAATTGAAATGAGCGATCGAATTAAAGCTGCAGTAGATGGTCGGACAGATGAGAGTTTTTTTATCATGGCAAGAACGGACTCTTTTGCGAACGAAGGGATGAGTGGCGCCATTGATCGCTGTCAAGAATATATAGAAGCAGGAGCAGATGGATTATTTTTAGAAGCAGTAAATAGCCTTGATGATTACCGTAGTCTTAAAGATTCTTTAAAAGTCCCAGTGCTAGCAAATATTACCGAGTTTGGACAAACTCCACTTTTTACAGCTGAGGAGCTAGCATCTGCAGGCGTGGATATTATGCTATTTCCACTCTCTGCCTTTCGAGCTATGAATAAAGCTGCTGAGTCAGTTTATAAAGATATCGCAGCAAATGGTACTCAGAAAAAATCAATTGAACTCATGCAAACTCGTGATGAGCTTTATGAATATTTAAACTATCATTCTTTCGAGCAAAAACTCGATGAATTATTTAAGAGAAAGGAGAATCAATAAAATGGCAAAGAAATTAGAAGGTGCGGGGTTACGTGGTCAAGTTGCAGGAGAAACTTCTTTATGTACGGTTGGACAGGAAGAAGGTTTAGCGTATCGAGGTCATAAGATTGAGACTTTAGCGGAGAAAGGAACCTTTGAAGAGGTTGCTTATCTTTTGCTGTATGGGAAGTTACCCAATACATTAGAGTTAGCCGAGTATAAAACTTTATTAAAAAGCCAGAGAGATCTTCCAGATTCTTTAAAGAAAGTTCTTAGAGAGATTCCTGGAACAGCTCATCCGATGGCAGTCATGGCAACGGGTTGCTCCATGCTAGGCAATTTAGAGCCTGAAGATTCTATAGAGAATCAGATGCATTCAATCAATAGAATGGTTGCGACTATGCCATCTATTGTTGCTTACTGGTATAAGTTTACTCACGATAACCAGGATATCAGTCTTGTAAATGACGAAGATACCATGGCAGGGCATTTCTTGCATATTTTGCATGGTAAGACGCCTTCAGATCTTCATCGTAGAGTCATGGATGCTTCATTAGTTCTTTATGCAGAGCACGAATTCAATGCATCTACTTTTACTGCAAGAGTTTGCGCATCAACTATGTCTGATATTTTTTCTTGTGTCGTTGCTGCGATTGGCTCCCTTAAAGGTCCCTTGCATGGAGGCGCTAACGAAGCCGCAATGGAGATGATAGGGAATTGGACGACTAGAGATGAAGCTAGAGAAAAGATCTTAGATATGCTGGCTAATAAAGGTAAAATAATGGGTTTTGGTCACGCAATATATTCAGAGCGTGATCCACGAAACGCTGTGATTAAAGAGTTTTCAAAGGAATTATCTCTCGAGTATGGAGACGATTCGCTTTATCAAGTCTCAGAAGAAGTGGAAAAAGTTATGTGGGATGAAAAAAAATTATTTCCAAATGCTGACTTTTTTCACGCATCAGCTTATTTTTATTTAGGTATTCCCACTAAATTATTCACTCCTATTTTTGTTATGTCTCGTGTTACTGGTTGGACTGCACATTGTATGGAGCAAAGAGCTAATAACAGAATTATCAGACCTAGCGCAGACTACACAGGGCCAGAGAGCTCTGTCTGGGTTGCCATAGAAGATAGGGAGTAACCATGTCAAATAACGTAGACCTGAACATTAGGTCAGGCCCTGATGCATTGCTCGTTGAAATAGCTGAATATGTTTCTAAACAAAATATTACTTCAGAGCTAGCGCTCTTAACTGCAAGAAATTGTCTAATTGATACCGTGGGTTGCGGTCTCCTTGCTTTAACTTTTCCAGCATGCACTAAAATGCTTGGACCTATTGTCTCTGGGACTGAAGTGCCATTTGGCGTGCGTGTTCCAGGTACAAATTTTCTATTAGATCCAGTTAAGGGTGCATTTGATATTGGATGCATCATCCGTTGGCTCGATTATAACGATACCTGGTTAGCCGCAGAATGGGGACATCCTTCAGATAATCTCGGAGCTATCTTGTCCATTACTGATTATATTTCTCAACAGAATGTAGCTGCAGGAAGGGATCCTCTAACGATGAGAGATGTTTTGGAATCCATGATTATGGCTCATGAAATTCAAGGAGTTTTAGCCCTAACGAATAGCTTTAATCGTGTTGGTTTAGACCATGTTGTGCTTGTAAAAGTAGCTTCTACTGCAGTGGTTACAAAGCTACTAGGCGGCACTACCGATCAAATTATAGATGCTATCAGTCAAGCATGGGTTGATGGTCAGAGCTTAAGAACTTATCGTCATGCACCCAATGCAGGTTCTAGAAAAAGCTGGGCTGCTGGAGACGCCACTAGCAGAGCAGTAAGACTTGCTTTAATTACGCTGTCTGGAGAGATGGGATATCCTGGAGTTTTATCTGCGCCAAATTGGGGTTTTGAAGATGTATCTTTTAATGGAGAAAAATTATCTCTTAGCCAATCCCTTGGTACCTATGTAATGGAAAATGTACTCTTTAAGATCAGTTTTCCTGCAGAATTTCATGCCCAAACAGCTGTAGAAGCAGCGGTAATACTCCATCCGGAGGTTTTAGGTAGGCTTGATGAAATTACAAATATTGAAGTAACCACTCATGAGTCCGCAATTAGAATTATTTCTAAGTCTGGGAAATTAAATAATCCAGCTGACAGAGATCACTGCCTGCAATATATGATTGCCATCGCTCTGATTCATGGAGATCTTATTGCTGAGCATTATGAGGATGATGTTGCTTCTGATCCTAGAGTTGATGCGTTGAGAGAAAAAATGACTATTCAAGAAGATACCAGGTACACAGAAGAGTACTTAGAGGCAGACAAAAGGTCTATTGCAAACAAGATTCAAATTCACTTTGCTGATGGTACTTCTACTAATGCAATTGAAGTTGAGTACCCGATAGGTCATAAGCGCAGAAGAGAAGAGGGTATTCCAGTTCTTGAGAAGAAGTTTGAAGCTAATTTATTAAGAATATTTGATGAGCCTCATACTCAATCAATTCTAGAAAAGTGCTTGGATCAAAAATCACTAGAGGCTTTAAGCGTAATTGAATTCCAAGACATGCTTTCGGTTGATAACAACTCTTTTTAAAGATTTTCTGGAACGAAACGAAGAGCCTCTTGGCTAAATAGAAACGTCTGGTCTGAGTAATGAACTGATGACTGATTTCTTGATGAGCCAAAGTTGTGCATACCATATATCATGCGACCGTTTTCTCCTTCTTCAATAATATAGAACAATCCATCACCCCCAGACATATCAATACTATTTGTTTTAGCATTTGGAGTTCCATATACTGCTCTCAAGGTATCTACCGAGCCTTGAATTGGATAGGACCTTCCTAACCTGCTAATGGTAGTAATTTTCTCCCATTCATCGTTTTGCTCTCTCTCAATCTCAACAAACCAATCCTTGCATTTTGATAGAACGTCTTTTGTCTTTGGTATTGGCTGAGCATTCATCTCTGACAGCCATTCGTGAGCCATTAAACAAGAGCTATAACCCGCATGCTTATTCTTGAAATCAGTTTGTCTATTCCAGGACCTTACTTTTTGAGCAATCTCTTGATTTTCTTCTGCAAGCTTCATGAGGTATTTATATTGGCGTGAATGCTCTGAATAGGAGTGATCAAACTTAATATCAATAAAGTCATCGAGTGTAATTTTCACCTTCGTTGATAAAAGCTCGTTGGCAACAAAAGATCTATTGGTCAGGCGTTGTTCAAAATCTACATTAGGACTATTTAGATTTAGAGCAGAAGAGTATTCTCCCATAACCGCATATGGATTTTGATTAGTGCTTTGCACCCAACCGTTAGGGGGATTAATGAAGGTTGGCAGGTTTTTCATTGTTTTATTTAAAGGCCATATATCCGTGGAAGAGGTGCCTGGTAAAATTTTTCTTGCAGCCTTTGCGTTTTCTCTGCTTGGAATTCTTCCATTATAAAAAAAACCAATATTTTTATCTGAATCCATTACAACAAAATTGAAACTGGGAATCTTTCTTGAACTTAATGCTGATTCAAACGCCTGGACACTGTCAGCTTCATTCAAAGAAAACCAACCATCAATCTCTTGAAAAGAATTTTGCGTAGAGTGTCTTAGGGCAAAAACCTTATCTTGTATTTCAAGTACAGGACCAAATTTAGAGTATTTAAAAATTTGTTTACTTTTAATCTTTAAAAAACCAAGAAGCTTAATTTGCAAATAATCTTCTTCCATTTCAAATGGAACCCATGTTTCATCTAAGAGATATTCATTTGGATCCATTGGATTGACTGTAAGCTCAAAGATATCTAGAACATCAGGTCGATTTACGGTTGCTCCCCATCCAATATCTCGATTAAAACCGACATTGATAACAAAAGATCCAGGAAAATTCCCACCATGAGCGCTCCAGCCAGACTGGCTTTCTACATTTAGTTCATACCATCCGACAGGACCTGCAAGAGGTTGGTGAGAGTTAATTAAAAGAAAAGATGAATTACCTTCAGTCTTTGCTCCATTTGCAGCGATGGCATTAGAGCCTGTTGGAATCGATTTGGATATATGCTCAGACATTGCCTGCAAACCACTATCGAGTCCTGCAAAAAATAGATGCTGTATATAGGACCCTGCAATCACATCTTCCTTTGTAATAGGATGAAGTTTTTGATTAACTTTACTTGGGTTATCTTTAGCAAATTGATTCACTCCATCTGCATAAGCTTGCGCCATTTGTAATGATCTATCTGAAAGCTGATCTTTAGCAATTTTTTCAACATTTTGATGGACTCGTAGAAGTCTCACTAGATAATCTGTCTCTACACCTTTCAGTCCATTATAGAGAGCACTTTTCCCTCTATATAGAGGCATGAGCTCAACCAAGTCATCGTATGCATCTTCCGCATGAGAAAGACCAATTCCAAATGCTACATCCACATTTGTCTCACCTTTAATATGAGGAATTCCCCAAAAATCTCTATGAACCACAACATCATATTGGTAAGATGTCGAATCGACTTGGGGTGTGAAGCCAGAACAAGCGCTTAAAACAATAGCAAAAAAACCAATAATTAATTGATTATTTAGGGTTGAATTTATTTGAATCATAACAATTTATTATTGTATTAGTTTTATTGGAAAAATTATTATTAGCATGCAAAAAAAAATATTAATTATTGGCGGCAGTTCCTTAATTGGTAAAGAGGTAACAGCTCTAATTCAAGCAGCAGGGGATTACCCTATAGTTACTTCTAGATCAGAGATGACTACCCAGAGCGGAGATTTCTTTCAACTAGATCCCAATGATGATTTATCTCAACTAGATTTATTACCAGAATCCATTGATGGGTTGTTATATTGTCCAGGTTCAATTTCATTAAAGTCGCTTCAGCGAATGGACTTGTCTGATGTTCAGGAGGATATGAGAATTAATTTTGAAGGAGCTTTTAATGTTGTGAAAAAAGTTCTCCCGAATCTAAAAAAAGATGCCGGAGCGTCGATTGTTTTTATTTCGTCAGTTGCAGCAAGCTCGGGAATGACATTTCATACGTCTATTTCAGCATCTAAGGCAGCTTTAGAGGGTTTTTCTAGAAGTTTAGCCGCTGAATTGGCTCCTAGAGTAGCTGTAAATTGCATTGCCCCTTCTCTAACAAACACGCCTTTGGCTGCGAAGCTATTAAGTGATGAAAAGCGAATTAAAGCATCTGAAGAAAGACACCCATTGAATGCAATTGGTGATCCTAAAGCACTAGCTGGAGTGATATACGGGCTATTATCAGCAAAAGAAAACTGGATTACTGGTCAAACTATCTCTGTAGACGGCGGTCTCTCAACTCTAAGATAAAGCTCGATTAAGCTTTTTGGTCTATAATTCTGCGTATGTCAGGCAATACATACGGAAAATTATTTAAAGTTACTACTTATGGAGAAAGCCATGGGAAGGCTCTTGGCTGCATTATTGATGGTTGCCCTCCTCAAGTTCATATTTCAGCAGAAGAAATTCAAGCAGAGCTAGATCTCAGAAAGCCTGGTCAATCTGATGTTACGACACAACGTAAAGAGAGCGATAGAGTTGAAATTCTTTCAGGGATTTTTGACGGCAAAACAACAGGAACACCCATAAGTTTAATTATTTATAACGAAGATCAAAGATCTCAGGATTATTCCAATCTTCAAAATACATTTAGACCCAATCATGCTGATATTACATATCAAGCAAAATATGGTCATAGAGATTATCGAGGCGGGGGTCGATCTAGCGCTAGAGAGACAGCAATGAGGGTGGCTGCAGGAGCGGTAGCAAAAAAATATCTCAATGCTCTTGGTATTAAAACAACTGGATATGTAAGTCAGATTGGTTCTATAAAAGCAGGCTCAATTAATCTAAATGAAGCTCAAACTAATAAATATTTTTTTGCAGACAATGCCAAAATTAAAGATCTCGATACATTATTTACTGAATTAATTCAAGAAGGAAATTCTGTTGGTGCTAAATTGGGAGTCTGTATAGAGAATTGTCCTGTTGGTCTTGGAGAGCCAGTTTTTGATAAGTTAGATGCTGACTTAGCTAAAGCTATTATGAGTATTAATGCAGTGAAGTCTGTATCAATTGGTAATGTGGATGAAATCTTAGATCTCAAAGGGTCTGAAATGAGAGATGAAATCAGAAACGATGGCTTTGTTTCAAATAACGCTGGCGGAATTCTAGGCGGTATCTCAAATGGCGATTCTATAGACATAGAGTTTCTAATCAAACCAACCAGCAGTATTAAAGCTAAAGGGCAGAGCGTTAATGCTAAAGGGGAAGAGGTAGAAATTGAGGTAACAGGCAGACATGATCCTTGCGTTGGTCTTCGAGCAGTTCCAATAGCTGAGGCCATGTCTAACTTGGTTATTATGGATCATATTCTCAGAAATCGAGCTCAGTGTGGCGACTTAGATCAATTGCTTCCATTCAATAAATAATGATCACTCTTTACGACAAACTTTGGAATGAGCATTTGGTCCATACCTATGAATCTAAAGAGGCTTTGATTTATATTGATCGTCATTACCTTCATGAGGTTACTTCTCCGCAGGCCTTTGAGGGGTTACGGCATAAACAGTTGTCTCCCTGGAGGCTAAATGCAAATGTGGCTACTCCTGACCACAATGTTCCTACAATAAGAGGCGATTCATTTACAGTAGAAGCTATTGATGATGAGGTTTCAAAGATTCAAGTTATGGAACTGGATAAAAACTGTAATGAATTTAAAATTTTACAATTTGATATTGAGTCTAAGGAGCAGGGGATTGTTCATGTGATTGGCCCTGAACTGGGATTCACCTTGCCAGGCATGACTATTGTTTGCGGTGATTCTCATACTTCTACTCATGGAGCATTTGGTTGTTTAGCTATGGGGATTGGAACATCCGAAGTAGAACATGTTTTAGCCACCCAATGCTTGAGAATCTCTAAATTAAAAAATATGCAAGTTCTCTTTCAAGGTCAGCCTCAAGATGGAGTGACTTCGAAAGATATAGCGCTTCATTTAATCAAACTTATAGGCACTGCTGGTGGAACTGGTCATGCAATTGAATTTGCTGGTTCTTATATCGATTCAGCTTCTATGGAATCAAGAATGACTATCTGTAACATGGCTATAGAGGCTGGAGCTAAGGTTGGCTTAATTGCGGTGGATCAAATAACCTTAGATTATGTAGAAGATCACAGCAGCATGACAGCAGAGGGCTTTGATAAGGCTCAAAATTTTTGGAAAACACTGCACTCTGATCAAAATGCTGTTTTCGAGAAAAAAATTATTGTAGATGTTGGCGTGCTGAAACCACAAGTCACTTGGGGCACATCTCCAGAAATGACTATTGATTTTGATGGGAATATTCCAAACGAATCAGATGTTCACCTTGATCAAGTGGAAAATTTAAAATTAGCTAAAACATACATGGGTCTTGAAAATTTAAAGACACTGAAAGATTTAAGTTTTGATCGTGTCTTTATTGGCTCATGCACTAATTCTAGGATTGAGGATTTAAGATCTGCAGCAAGTGCTATTAAAGGACGGAAAGTTTCTGCGAAGATAACTGAAGCAATCGTTGTGCCAGGATCTGGTTTAGTTAAAGCTCAGGCAGAGAAAGAGGGCCTGAATAAAATTTTTGAGGATGCAGGATTTTTATGGCGTGATCCAGGGTGCTCTATGTGCCTAGGAATGAATCCAGACCAATTAAAACCTTATGAACGTTGTGCCTCTACATCAAATAGAAATTTTGAAGGCAGACAGGGTAATCTAGGCAGAACTCATTTAATGAGTCCAATGATGGCAGCATTAACTGCTATCAACGGCACAATTTCGGATCCCTCATGAGCAATGAAATCATTCAGGGTGTTGTAGCTCCATTTGATCGTGATAATATTGATACTGATCAAATTATTCCAACAGAGTACCTAAAATCTATTAAAAAATTTGGCTTTGGAGATTATCTCTTTGATGGCTGGAGATATCTTGATAAAGGCTTCCTTGGCATGACTTCTAGTCAAAGAGATATAAATTTAGATTTTATTCTCAATCAACCACCTTTTGAGGAATCTCAGATACTGCTTGCAAGAGATAACTTTGGATGTGGATCTAGTCGAGAGCATGCTGTTTGGGCTCTAAGAGACTTTGGTTTTAAGGCAGTAATAGCCAGTTCCTTTGGAGATATTTTCTATAATAATTGTTTTAAAAATCAAATTCTTCCAGTGCAACTGTCTAAAGAAAATATTAATATTTTGTTTGAATTGACGAGCCAGTCTTCTCAAAGCTTTACTATCAACTTACCCTCTAAAGAGTTGAAGGTTGGATCTGACCTTTTGTTACCATTTCATATTGACGATAATTTATTAAATCGTATCATTCACAACCTAGATGATATTGACATTACAATGAAAGATAAAGCTAGCATTGAAGCTTTTGAGTTGAACTATAGCCAAAAAAGACCTTGGCTATTTAAATAAATCGATTACTACAAAATGACTAAACAAATTTTAATTCTTCCAGGCGATGGTATTGGAAAAGAAGTTACAGCTTCGGCTATGGAGATTCTACATTATCTTAAAGCAGCCCATAGTCTTGATTGTAACTTGCTCGAGCAGGATGTGGGTGGGACCTCGTATGAGCTCCATGGCAAACCATTGACTGAAGAAACCTTAGAGATAGCAAGAAATTCAGATGCGGTATTATTTGGAGCAGTAGGTGGCCCTCAATGGGATCATCTTGGTTGGGATCTCAGGCCCGAGCAAGCATTGCTGGGACTCAGAAAGTCACTTGGCCTATTTGCCAATCTTAGACCAGCTTTTTTATTTAATGAACTTGCATCTGCTTCACCATTAAAAAATCACATCATAGAAAACTTAGATATTTTAATTGTTAGAGAGCTCACGGGTGGAGTTTATTTTGGTGAACCTCGAGGTATGGTCGAGGATGCAGATCCTAAATATGCTTTCAATACGATGGTTTACAATGAAGATGAGATTAGACGAATTGCTAAAGTAGCGTTTGAGGCTGCAATGAACAGAAATAAGAAACTATGTTCTGTTGAAAAAGCCAATGTTTTGGAGGTATCAAAATTTTGGCGGAGTATCGTGACTGAAATGAGTCCTGATTATCCTGAAGTTAAATTATCACACCAACTTGCTGATAACACAGCAATGCAACTAGTACTTAACCCTAATCAATATGACGTTATTGTTTCTAGCAACCTTTTTGGTGATATTTTATCTGATATTGCTGCGACCCTAAGCGGCTCTATTGGAATGCTTCCCTCAGCATCCCTAAATAGTTCAGGGCAAGGGATGTATGAGCCCTGTCATGGAAGTGCGCCTGATATTGCTGGCCAAGGTATAGCAAACCCACTGGCCATGATCTCTTCTTTGGCTATGGCTTTAGAATATTCATTAGATAGAAAAGATCTATCTACCAAGATCGAATCTGCTATTCAGCATTTTATTCACGAAGGTTACAGAACCAAGGATATTTCGACAAGCTCAGATTTTATTAAAACCTCAGATGTTGCACCCATCTTAATAAACTTTCTTGAGAATGAATAGTCACGCTATAAACCTTGCATTAATTGGAGCCACTGGAGTTGTGGGCACTAAGATCATTAAGTTATTAGAAAAAAAATCTTACCCAGTTAAAAGCTTTATTCCATTAGGATATTCAACAGTAGGAAATAACATAAATTTTAACGGTCAGGATCATGAAGTCCAATCCCTTAAATCATTTCAACCTGAATCTGTTGATTTAATTATTTTTGCAGCTGGCTCAGCTATTGCAGATCAATATGCAAAGGCTTTTGTTGAAGCTGGCGCTTATGTAATAGACTTATCCTCTCATTTTAGATATGAGGACGATGTCCCTTTAATTATTCCTGAAATAAATGGTACTCTTCTTGACCAATTAGAAGGTCCTACCTTGATTGCAAATCCTAATTGCTCCACCGCACAATTATTGATGACTTTGAAGCCTATTCATGACGAACTAAACATAGAGTTGATTAATGTAGCTACGTATCAAGCAGTTTCTGGGACTGGAAAAGCAGCTTTAAAGGAACTCCATAATCAAACTTATTTTGCAGATGTTTTAGATTCTCCTGCGGTTTATCCCAAGCAAATAGCTTTCAATGTTATTCCGCAATGCGATGTTTTCTTGGATAATGACTTTACAAAAGAAGAAATGAAATTGACTTGGGAGACCCACAAAATCCTTGATCCTAATATTTTTGTTCAAGCAACATGCGTTAGGGTTCCAGTTTTTAACGGTCATTCAGAGGCAGTCTTTTTTAAAGTATCTAAAAATACCTCCCGCAATGCAATTGTTGACTTACTGAGTAACGCAGAAGGCATAAAAGTTATTGATAATCCTCAACAACTTGAATATCCAACACCTGTTGAGCATGCCAATGATACGGAGGAAGTTTTTGTAGGCAGGATAAGAGTTCAAGAATCAGTCTCAGAAACCTGGGTCTCTTTATGGATTGTTGCCGATAATATCTATGGCAAAGGCGCTGCGTTAAATGTAGTACAGATTGCTGAACGATTGCTCAAGACAGACAAATTTTAATGAACAAAGCTCTCATTCTATTAACTTTATTTATCTCTGCATCTCAGGCTAAAGGAGTCATAGGCAGCCCAGAAGTTTCGGTAAACCCTCAAGGAAATTATGTAATTGAGATTCAAATAAGCGACCTCTTATCATTACATGAAAACGATATTAAATTAAGCAATTTTAAGTCTTATGAGCCACTACCTGATAAAAGCATTGAATATACTCTGTTTGAGGACTTAGAATCATATAAACGCTTCACAATTGCGTTGCCCAATAATTTTACGGAAGATTATTTCTCATTTAGATTAAAAATAGATAGCAAGAATTTAAAAGATATTTTTATCTTCTTACCACAAAATAATTTTAGAGATCGTTCACCTCAACAGATTTCTTTTAAACTTCCAGCAAAAAAAATCTATGGTCAACCTCAAAGATATGACATGCAAGAAGTTCTTTCAGATAATTCCGAGACTGAAATAGATGATGTGAGTCAAAATACAGGAACTTCAAGCCTCAGCTTAAACGAGCCCAGTTACCAAGAAACTCACAGTGAACCAATTCTAGGCACGATAAGCAGCAGAGATATTGAAACGATCTGGGGAGTTGCTCGTTCTGTGAAAGGCAATTATGACGCATCTATTTATCAGGTAATGTGGGCTTTTTACCTAGAAAATCCCAATGCATTTATAGATGAAAATATTAATTTAGTAAGAAATGATATTGATTTAACCCTTCCATCCAGAGACTTAGTTCAATCTACAGATAATATTTCTGCAAAAGAATATATTGCTTTTATGCCAACACTTCCAAGAGATAGCGTGCTTATTTCTGGTCCTAAACTTACCTTAACTGCGCCTAAAAGCTCGGTTTTGGAGCTAGATAGTACAGGCAATGATTTAAAAGAAAGTATGGATCAAAACTTATTAATACCCTTGACTCCTGATAATAATTCAAATTTATCTGGTCTGGAGATGATTAAAAAGAATACTTCTGTTATTAAGCTTGGCGTGAATTCTGATAGCAATCTACCTGATAATACCTTAGGTTCTTCTAGAGCCTTTCAATTGAATGATTTGATATGGGTTGGAATCCTCTCTTTGTTAATTGGTTTTGCGATAGCCTTTGTTTTAATTCGCTTAAATCTTAAGCCGTCATATACTAAAGCTGCTCTTGAAGAAGATCTGCTTGAGGATGAAAAAGCTACTTTTCAATCAAATTTAAGTATTTCTAACGACTTGGAGACTCAAGAGCTAGACTTGGTAAGAACATATATTGACATGGGTGATTGGAATAATGCTGAGGTTATTTTAGAAAAGTTAATTACCAATTCTTCTGATCAATCTATTAAATCAATTGCAAGAAGTCTATTAGATAGAAAGAAGTAGGCCATGAAATTAGTTGGAGTTTGTCAATATGATGGTTCTAATTTTTCAGGCTTTCAATCACAGGTTAATGCAGAGTCTGTCCAGGATTTTTTAGAATCTGCGATCTCGAAAGTAGGCGCCCTCAACCAGCGCATCAACTATGCTGGTCGAACTGATGCTGGTGTGCATGCTATTGGACAGGTTTTTGATTTTGACACTAGTGATAGTCGTGAGCCCGAACAATGGCTTAAGGGAATTAATTCTAGTTTGCCAAAGGATATTGTGGTTACGCATATAGTGAGAGGAGAGGAGGGCTTTCACTCTAGGTTTGATGCTATTTCCAGATCTTATGCATACGTTATCTACCTAGGACATATCAGGCCTGTTTTTTTAAGGCAACTGACTGCCTGGGCAAAATATAACATTGACATTGATCTGCTCCAATCTGAGGCTCAGCAACTTCTTGGTACTCATGATTTTTCGGCTTTTAGAGGTTCTAAGTGCACAGCAAATAATCCAAATAGGACCATTGAAAAAATAGATATTACGCATAAAAACAGTTTCCTTATTATAAAGATCACCGCAAATGCATTTCTATATAATATGATCCGAATTATCATTGGCACTCTCTTAGATAAGGCTAGAGGTCTTTTACAAGACGACATTAATGCAATCTTAGATTCTAAAGATAGAGTAAGGGCAGGTAAAACTGCACCAGCACATGGATTATTTTTTTTAGGTGCAAGGTACAATAATCCAAGAATAGATTCTTTAACTGATTCTGAAACTTTGTTTCAATTTTTAGGCATGAATTAGATGAAATTAAAAATTTGCGGCATTAATGATCTTGAGATACTGGCTCACGCTGTAGATTTGCAGGTTGATTATCTTGGATTTATCTATTTTGATCAAAGCCCCAGAGCAATCTCCATAGACTTCTTGAGTGCTGTCAGCTCTACTGATTTGAAGCTCTCTTCTCCCGTGGTTGTGTTAGTGAATCCCGAAACTAAAATAGTTGATAAAGTTTTGCAGGCTACCCCTCAGGCTATCCTGCAGTTCCATGGAACCGAATCAGATGATTATTGCGCACAGTTTGGTGTTCCATACTGGAAAAGCGTGCCTATCAAAAATGAAGACTCGTTATTTGAGTTAGACAAGTTCCCGAATGCTACCAAACTGCTATTAGAGAACTACTCCGCTCATCAGCTTGGTGGCTCGGGTGTAACATTTGATTGGGGCGTCATATCGGAAATTCAGCTTGATGACAAGTTTGTGCTAGCTGGCGGAATTAATGCTAATAATATTAAAGATGCAATGGCTCTGAACCCATGGTGTATCGATGTAAACTCTGGGGTAGAATCAAATATCGCAGTTAAAGATAAGGCTTTAATAACCAATGTTTTAGAGATTTTTCATGGATAATGATGATATGAATTTACCGAATGACGAAGGCTTTTTTGGTGAATATGGTGGAAAGTTTGTGCCAGAAACACTGATGCATGCATTAAAGGAACTGGAAACCATGTATGCGCAGTTGAAGGAGAATTCCGATTTTTTATTCGAGCTTGACAGAGATCTAAAACAATTTGTTGGCAGACCTTCTCCTCTATATTTTGCTGAACGACTGACTCAACATTTTGGAGGACCCAATATTTGGTTAAAAAGAGAAGATCTCAACCATACTGGCGCCCATAAAATAAATAATACGGTAGGTCAAATTTTACTCGCTAAAGCCATGGGAAAAAAGCGAATTATTGCTGAGACAGGCGCTGGACAGCATGGCGTTGCAACTGCCACTGTGGCAGCAAGATTAGGGCTAGAATGTCATATATATATGGGTGCTGCTGATGTGCAAAGACAATCCCTTAACGTATACCGAATTAAATTATTGGGAGCAAAAGTACATGCTGTAGATTCTGGAACAGCAACGCTTAAGGATGCATTAAATGAAGCATTGAGAGATTGGGTAACAAATATTGAAGATACCTATTACATAATCGGGAGCGTAACAGGGCCTCACCCTTACCCAATGATTGTTCGAGATTTTAATTCTATTGTTGGTCGAGAGCTAAGAGATCAATCCATTAAACTTTTTAATAAATTTCCTGATGCAATTATTGCTTGTGTTGGAGGGGGTTCAAATGCAATGGGAGTTTTTTACCCTTTTCTTGAGGACAATGATGTTCAATTAATTGGTGTTGAGGCAGCTGGCAATGGTTTGGAGACAGGCCAACATGCCGCTCCATTAAATGATGGTCAGCCAGGAATATTACATGGTGCTAAGAGTTATCTTATGCAGAGTAAAGATGGTCAGGTACTAGACACTCACTCTATCTCGGCAGGGCTAGATTATCCAGGTGTCGGACCTGAACATTCTTATTTAAAAGATTCTGGAAGAGCGAAGTATATTGCCGTCAACGATAAAGAAGCGCTTCATGCATTTCATGTAGTTACAACACTTGAAGGGATCATGCCTGCCCTAGAAACAGCTCATGCCTTTGCTGCATTAGACTATTTAATAGAGCCATTTGATAAAGATTCTAATATCGTTATTAACGTCTCTGGAAGAGGCGACAAGGATATCAATACAGTTGCTACTATGGATGAAATTTCTCTTGATTAGATTGAAAAAAAAGCTCAGTAGTTTAAAAACGCTTTCCAGAAAAGCACTTGTTGCATATTTAGTTGCAGGAGACCCTGATCTTGATTCATCATTAGAGCTTATGCATGAGTTTGTAGAATCTGGGGTTGATGTGTTGGAGATCGGAGTACCTTTTACGGATCCAATCGCTGAAGGTCCAATTATTCAGGCTGCGCATGATAGAGCATTAAAAAATAATATTTCGTTAGAAAAAATTTTGACCCTCATTGAAAAATTTAGAAAAAGAGACACCGATACTCCTGTTATCTTGATGGGCTATATGAATACTTTTATGGCCAATAAGCATTCACTAAACAGTATTCATACTAGGGGAATAGATGCAGTGTTAATTGTGGATATTCCAGGGGAAAGCACCCTTAAAGAAATGGGTATCCAAAATAATAATATTGCTTCAATTTCCTTGGTATCTCCGACAACTGATGACGAGCGCGTAAAGAAAATCTGCAAAACCAGCTCTGGTTTTATTTACTATGTAACATTAAGAGGGGTTACAGGTTCTTCAAATTTAAACCCTGGTGAAGTGAAACTGAATATAGAGAAAATTCGAACAAACACAGACCTGCCAGTTTTAGCTGGATTTGGTATTAAGACCCCAGATGATGCTTACCAGTTAAGCAAAATTTCTGACGGTGTAGTAATTGGGTCTGTTCTGGTTGACATGATTAATAAGCAATCAAATCAAAAAAACTTCAAAAATATATATAATTACCTTAATAAAATATCTATGGCTATAAATCCATGAATTGGTTAAGAAGACTCATTCCCTCTATTGGTTCAAATAAAAAAGCCTCAGCATTAAAAAGCAAGGTACCAGATGGCTTATGGAATAATTGCCCTGCTTGTGATGCAATTCTATATCAACCAGAATTGGAAAAATCTCTTTTTGTTTGCCCGAAATGTGATCACCATTTGCGAATTGGTGCTAGAACAAGAATGTCTATTTTTTTTAATGGTGGAGTGTTTGAGGAACTTGCAGCAAAACATATAACCAAAGACGTTCTTAAATTTAAAGATACCAAGCCATATACGCAAAGAATAAAAGAGGCGGTATTAGCTACTGGAGAAGAGGAGGCTATTCTTATAGGAAAAGGAAGTATCGAGGATTTAGAGGTAATTGTTGCTGCTTTTGAGTTTAGATATATGGGTGGATCTATGGGTGGAGTAGTTGGAACAAAATTCGTGCATGGTGTAGATGTAGCTATAGCAAATAAAATACCCTTTGTCTGTTTTTCAACTAGCGGAGGAGCGCGAATGCAGGAATCTATGATTTCATTAATGCAAATGGCTAAAACATCAGCGGCACTAGAAAAGCTAAAAGAAGCAAAATTGCCATATATCTCTGTAATGATTGATCCAATATATGGTGGTGTTTCTGCAAGCTTAGCAATGCTAGGCGATATAAATATTGCTGAACCTAAGGCGCTTGTTGGCTTTGCAGGGCGAAGAGTCATAGAGCAAACTGTTAGGGTAGAACTGCCAGATGATTTTCAAAAATCAGAGTTCTTATTAGAGCATGGTGCAATTGATATGATCGTTCATAGAAAGGATTTAAGACAAAAAATTTATAGCCTCTTATCTAAATTACACCAAAATCAATGAATCAAAAACGTACCTCAGGTATTTTTATTACTGTTACTTTCTTAATATGGGTATTAATTTTTGCCCTTTCTCCTCAACCCAAGTATCAAAAGATTAATGCAGTAAGTATTCCCAGCCCACTTCAAACCAATGATTTACTTGGAAGCCTGCCGAAAATAGAGCCCTATGAATTAGAAAATAATACTATGCCTATAAGCATTGAAGATAATATTCCCTCAGCTAAAAGCATTGTTGAAAAAGTAGATTTTAGTTCATATGTATATAAAATTGGAGCTTTTAAATCCTCCGATGCAGTTATAAAAGTGATTCAAGCCTATAATGATTCTGGTTTTCCAGCTTTTACTCAAATCAATCAGTCCAATCAGGAGCTAACAACCATTTTGGTTGGACCTTTTGTATCTAAAAATGATATTCACGGAAATCAAGAAAAGCTAAATAAGATTGCAGGCATAACGAATGGAGAGATAGTAGCTTGGAATCCTTAGCAATGAGTTATTTTGATCTCATAATAATTGCAATTATTTGTCTTTCTGGGGCAATCTCTTTTTTTCGGGGTTTTGTGCAGGAATGTTTATCCCTAGCTTTATGGATTATTGCTTTTGCAGCAGCTATGTTTTTAGATGAATATCTTGATCCTTATATCTCAGCATATATTTCTAATATTGAAGTCAAAAGAATAGTCTCTCTTGTGGTAATTTTTGTCGGTGTAATTTTTGCAGGAGGCTTTATAATTAAATTTTTAAGAAGCTTGATTCATTGGTCAGGTTTAGGAGGCTTTGACAGGTTTCTAGGTATCCTTTTTGGGTTTATAAGAGGAATGATTTTAATTTTGATTATGTACCTTGTCCTTCCACTTGATATGAAGCAATCTGACTTTATTTCTCAGTCAACAAGCTCCCCATTTTTAGATAAATTTGCCCCTAAGGTAGAAAAATTCTTTAAAAATATGATCTCAAATACAAATTCAGTTATGCTTGACCCCAATATTACTGCAACCAAGAAAACATAATGTGTGGAATAGTAGGTATATATTCTGAATCTCATGTAGCTAGCTCCCTTTATGAATCTTTATTGATGCTTCAGCACCGTGGGCAAGACGCAGCTGGGATGGTGGTCTGTGATCAAAATGGTAGATTGAATAGTAGAAAATCTATGGGCTATGTTCGCGATGCCTTTCAACAAAGGCACATGGATAAATTGGAAGGTAACTATGGAATAGGTCACGTAAGGTATCCTACCGCAGGTGGAGCGGGGAAAGAATTCGCTCAACCAATGTATGTCAATTCACCATACGGAATTAGTCTTGCGCATAATGGAAATCTAACGAATTCTAAAGCCTTGGCTAGAGAATTATTTCATGCTGAGATGCGGCACTTAAACACTGACTCAGATTCAGAAGTTCTTCTGAATATAGTTGCGCATGAGCTTGGTAAACAAAGAGCAATATTACCCTCTAAAGATCATCTTTTTCAGGCAGTTCGAAAAACTCATACTCGATGTGACGGCGCTTATGCTGTGGTAGCTCTTATTACTGGCTTTGGATTATTGGCATTCAGAGATCCCAAGGGTATTCGCCCACTTGTTATAGGAGAAAGAGATGGCGCAACTAAGAAGGAATATATCATTGCTTCAGAGAATGCTTCTTTCTCGGCGCTTGGTTTTAAAACATTAAGAGATGTAGAGCCGGGAGAGGCAGTTTATATTGATTCACAGGGCCAGCTTCATAGCCAGCAATGCTCTGATAACCCTCAATCAACTCCTTGTATATTTGAATATGTATACCTCTCTAGGCCTGATTCAACTCTTGATGAAGTGTCTGTTTACAAAGCTAGAATGAGAATGGGGCAGAAGCTTGCAAATAAAATCAGGAGAATTAATCCTAATCATGATATTGATGTGGTTATTCCTATACCTGATAGCTCAACCACGGCTGCTTTGCAGCTAGCTGCAGAATTAAAAATCCCATACAGAGAAGGTTTCGTAAAGAATCGATACATAGGCAGAACATTTATCATGCCTTATCAAGAAGAAAGAAAAAAATCAGTTAGAAGAAAATTAAATATTTTAGACCTTGAATTCCAAGGTAAAAATGTACTGTTAGTTGATGACTCTATAGTGCGAGGAACCACTAGTAAAAAAATTATTGAAATGGCAAAAGAGGCAGGTGCCAAGAAAGTGTATTTTTCTTCAGCAGCTCCTCCAGTAAAGTTTCAAAATCTTTATGGTATAGATATGGCCGCAACTAATGAGTTAATCGCTTCATCAAGAACAGAGCAAGAGGTTGCTGAAGAGATTGGTGCAGATTGGTTAATCTATCAAGACCTGGAGGATCTTATCGCATCAGCACAGGAAGGAAATCCTAAAATTAAGCAATTTGAGATTTCTATTTTTGATGGAAATTATCCAACTCCAATCAGTGATGATTATCTACAAGAACTTGAATTAAGCCGTCAGAATGATAATAAAATTGCTAGAGAAAAATCTAGTTAGATACTTACAATATTGACTGCTGGTATTTCAGCATTATTTGCACTTTCAACATAATTTTCAATCTCATTAAAGTTCAAGTAACGATATATATCATCAGCCAATGGATTAATTTCTTCCATGTATTGAAGATACTCTTTGGGACTTGGTAATTTTCCTATGATGGAAGCAATCGCTGCGAGCTCCGCTGAAGCAAGAAAAACATCTGCGCCATCTCCTAGCCGGTTAGGAAAATTTCTTGTTGAGGTCGATACAACTGTTGAATTTGCAAGCACCCTTGCCTGGTTTCCCATGCAAAGTGAGCATCCCGGTACTTCAGTTCGCGCTCCAGATGTTCCAAAGATGTTATAAATTCCTTCTTCCATTAATTGCTTTTCATCCATTTTTGTTGGAGGCACAACCCATAATCTTGCTTTAGTGCCATTATGTTTTTTTAATAAGTGACCAGCCGCTCTAAAGTGCCCAATATTTGTCATGCATGAGCCAATAAACACCTCATCAATCTTTGTTTCTGCCACTTCAGATAATGGTTTTATATCATCTGGATCATTAGGACATGCAAGAAGAGGTTCTTTGATTTGATTAAGATCAATTTCAATTATTTCTGCGTATTCAGCATTTTTATCAGGTTCTAGTAATTCTGGATTTGCAATCCATTCTTCCATTGCTTGAGCACGTCTTTCTAGAGTTTTTGCATCCCCATAACCGCTTCCAATCATCCATCTCAGCATCACAATATTAGATTGCAGGTATTCAATAATAGGCTCTTTATTCAATCTCACTGTACAGCCTGAGGCTGATCTTTCAGCAGATGCGTCAGATAATTCAAATGCTTGCTCTACTTTTAGGTTTGGCAATCCTTCTATTTCCAAACATTTACCTGAAAAGATATTTTTCTTTCCTTTTTTGGCAACCGTCAGTAATCCTGTTTGAATTGCAGCATATGGAATGGCATTAACTAGATCTCTTAATGTAATACCAGGTTGCATTTCACCCTTAAACCTTACTAAAACTGACTCAGGCATATCCAACGGCATTACACCTAAAGCTGCTGCAAATGCTACCAAACCTGATCCCGCAGGAAAGCTAATACCTATTGGGAAGCGAGTATGACTATCACCGCCAGTTCCGACTCCGTCTGGTAGTAGCATTCTATTTAACCAAGAATGAATAATTCCATCTCCTGGTTTTAAAGAAACACCACCACGATTCATAATAAAGTCTGGCAATGTATGCTGTGTATCGATATCTACAGGCTTTGGATAAGCTGCTGTATGGCAAAAAGATTGCATTACAAGATCAGCAGAAAACCCTAAGCACGCCAGTTCTTTCAATTCATCTCTGGTCATTGGTCCTGTTGTATCTTGAGAACCAACAGTTGTCATTCTTGGTTCGCAATAGGTGCCTGGTCGAATTCCTTCAACTCCACAAGCCTTGCCAACCATTTTTTGAGCAAGAGTAAAGCCTTTATTGGACATGTCCTTTGCATCTGGTCTGGTAAAGATATCAGTTGGCTCTAGATCTAAAGCTTCCCTTGTTTTGTCAGTTAATTGCCTTCCAATTATTAATGGAATTCTGCCATTTGCGCGCACCTCATCTAAAAGCACAGGTGTTTTTAATTCAAAGCTAGAAAGCACTTCACCGCTCTCAGCATCTAAAATTTTTCCATTGAATGGTTCAAAAATAATTTCTTGCCCCATGTTTAATTTTGATACATCACACTCAACAGGAAATGCGCCTGAGTCTTCTAGAGTATTGAAAAAGATTGGAGCAATCTTTCCGCCAAAACAAAAACCACCTTCTTTCTTATTAGGAATGCATGGAATATCATCTCCCATATGCCATAAGACTGAATTTGTTGCTGATTTCCTAGAGGAGCCAGTGCCTACAACGTCACCAACAAATACTAAAGGATTTCCTTTCTCTTGCAATTCAGTGATTGTTTCGAGCGGTCTTTTCAAGCCTTCCCTTGGCATTTTAAACATTGCCAATGCATGCAATGGAATATCGGGTCTAGACCACGCATCGGTTGCTGGAGATAAATCATCAGTATTGATTTCTCCTGGAACTTTGTACACAGTCAATTTAATCTGTTGAGGGACCTCTTTTTTCTTTGTGAACCATGTGCCTTCTGCCCATGCATCAATCACCTTTTTAGCATTCGCATTTGATTCAGATAACTCCAAGATTTCATTAAACGCATCAAAAATTAATAAAGTTTGACTCAATGCATTAGCAGCCTCTTCACCAAGTTCTTTATCCTTAAGACATTGAATTAGAGGCTGGATGTTGTAACCACCAAGCATTGTTCCGAGAATTGCCACTGCCTCTTTTTTTGAGATATAAGGGCTGCTTGTCTCTTCTGTGGTTATATCTGCTAGAAAACCTGCTTTAATATAAGCAGCTTGATCTACTCCAGCTGGAGTTCTTTCTTTTAGTAAGTTTAATAGCACATCAGATTCTGCATGCTCAGATTTAAGCAAATCTACCAATTCAGATGTTTGTTGAACGGAAAGAGGCAAGGGTGGTATTCCTAGTTTCTCCCTCTCTTGACAGTGCGCTTTGTAGTCTTCAAGCATATTTTTCTCCCTGGACGTCATTTTACTGTGCTATCTCTAAATTCCCAAGCTTATAAGTCAATTCCTTGCATGCACTTGAATGAAATAATGTATTATCCAAAATATGAAGAAAAATAAAGCTTCCACACCTTGTCTTGGAATCTGCTCTACTACTTATGGCGATAATGTATGCAAGGGCTGTAAAAGATTTGTGCACGAAGTGATTAATTGGAATAAATACGCTATTGCAGAAAAAGAATTAGTGAATTCTCGTCTTGAAGATTTTAAGTTAATAGTCCTTCAGCATCGGTTTTCTATTACTCATCCAGAAATACTTGCATCCAAACTACAGGACAAAGGAATTAATTTTAATGATTCCTTGGATCCATTGACTTGGATTTTTGATCTCTTGCGTGCTGCTGGGTCTCAAGAACTAGATTTAGATCAGTTTGGTATTATCTCTCATGAGAATATTGAGCTGGCCGAGCTTAAAAACCAAATATACACTGAATTTTTAGAGCTTTCAGAGGCTCATTATGATCGTTACTTTTCTAATTAGCAGTCGGTAGCTCCCACCAATTTGTCGTATATTTTGGCGAGATCATTTTTTTTTGTATTGGTGATAATTGGTTGGGACGCTGGGACGCATAATAAATTTGAGTTTGCTCTTTATTCATCTCATCCACACACCGCATTAAGTGATTGTCTTGTTTAATATGCATGTATTTTGATTCATGCATCCCATCAAAGAAAGACTTCTGTATCATTGATGGGTTTGAAAAATGACTGAGTAATATACCTGCTTTTGCATACGGATAACCCTGTTTAAAAATTTTATACAAGGCTTGCCTAGCACCCATTAGAATACTTCGTGTGTCATTAATAGGATAAGAAAACCTAAAACTATCGAATCCCCGATATTGTAAATTTTTATTAAATGGGCTGGTTGCAATTAAAACTGAAACTTGCAAACACTTTTGCCCCTCTTGCCTCAATTTCTCTCCTGCTCTAACAGCAAAATTACTAACAAGAGTCTCTAGTATTTTTACATCTTCAACTCTTGTTCTAAAACTCCTGCTTACAATGATTTGTTTCTTAGGCTCAATGCGATTTTGAATTTCTAAGCATTTCTCACCTCTGAGCTCCCTTATTGTTCTTTCTAGAGCAACACTAAATTTTTTTCTTGCCAACTGAATATCCATATTCATTAAATCACAAGCCGAGTAAATTTTAATTTTATTAAGATGCCGGGATAAGTTGCGACCAATTCCCCACACTTCATCAATAGGCAGGTTCTTTAGGACATTTAGTATTTGTGTTTGCTCATGCAAGCAAATCACCCCCGCGCCACCATTTCTTTTTTTTGCAACATGGCTTGCAATCTTTGCCAGTGTTTTTGTAGGAGCTATTCCAATACGAACAGGAATACCCACCCATTGATGTATTATATTTCTGCAATGGATACCAAATTCATATGCATTCTTGATATTTTGTATGTGTTGTAGATCTAAAAAAGCCTCATCAATGCTATAGATTTCAATGTTTTCTACCATGCCTTCTAGTACACGCATCACTCTAGTTGAAAGATCGCCATATAAAGCAAAATTTGATGAAAAAACCTGGCCTCCATTTGCGAGGTATGATTGTTGAACCTTAAACCACGGTACCCCCATCTTAACCCCCATGGCTTTAGCTTCTTTGCTTCTAGCAATTACACACCCATCATTATTAGACAAAACCACGATAGGTATGTTTTTTAAATCAGGTCTAAATACTCTTTCGCAAGATGCATAAAAATTATCACAGTCAACTAACGCCAGAAGTTTCATTTGAATTGATTAATTGCAGCAGTGACTGTTCCCATGATGTCTAAATCTTGCCCATGTTGAATATAAATTGGCTGATATTCTGGATTTTCTGGTAGCAGGCAAAGACGTGGCCTTAGTTGCAATCGCTTGCAAACAAATTCACCATCTAGCGAAGCAACGATAATATTCCCATGTTTTGGCTTGAGGCTTCGATCAACGATTAAGATTGCTTGATCTGCAATATTTGCATTAATCATCGATTGACCAGAGACTCTTACTAGAAATGTAGCAGCACCATTTTTAATAAGATATTGATTGAGATCAATTGGATTTTCTAAGTAGTCACTTGCTGGGCTCGGAAATCCAACAGAAACAGATTCTAAAAAGAATTTTGTAAAAGTAGTCGGCAGATCATCTGTCGATATTGAACCGAGATAATTAATAGTCATGGGATTTTTTAATACTGTATATTTATACAGCATTAAAGTCTAAGAGACAATAGCCCTTAAAGTTTAAATTCTTTTAATTCTTGTTCACTATTATCCAGCATGAGACACCAACCAGTTTCATGCCAGTCCCCCAAAACAACTCGAGTGCCAGTAGCTTCAGCTGTATTAACTGGGTGAGTTTTTGGTCGATGGGTATGTCCATGAATCAATAAAGTAATATTATTTTGATTAAAAAACTGATGAATCGCGTTTGGCGTCACATCCATGATGGACATATCTTTTTGATCGTTATTCTCTTGACTTGCATCCCTCATATTTGATGCAATTTTTCTTCGTTCATGAAGAGGTTTTCTAAGAAATTCCATTTGCCAAGAAGAAGAGCGAACCTCCCCCTTGTATTTAACGTACTCAAGATCATTAGTGCAAAAATCATCCCCATGAGAAAGAGCAATTTTTTGATCAAAATAATCTATAAAAAATGGGTCTGGCAGGATAGTAAGATTTGATTTTTTAGCAAAGCCTTGACCGCATAGGAAATCTCTATTTCCATGAATAAAAAAAATCTCTAAGCCATTCTGAGTTGCAGCTTTTATTTGCTGCATAACTTCTAGTACAAATGGAGCATCATCGTCATCACCAATCCACGCTTCAAATAAGTCACCCAGGATATACAGATGAGAGAACTCCTGAGCTGCGGTTTTAAGAAATGTAAAAAAACCCTGAGAAGTTACAGGGTTTTTTTCAGATAAATGAAGGTCAGATATGAATCCTAGTTTCATTCATTCACTGTAACTGAATTAATAATAGTTGGCTCCAGAGGCGCATCTGCATATCCCCCAACGTTTGAAGTTGTGCTTAAGGCAATCAGATCCACAATATCCATTCCATCAATTACAGTACCAAAGACAGTATAGCCCCAGCCTTGTGCTGTCTCAGCTGTATGATTGAGGAAATCATTATCTTTGTGATTGATAAAAAACTGACCTGTGGCTGAGTGAGGCTCCATGGTTCTAGCCATAGCGATAGTGCCCCGATCATTCTTTAACCCATTGTTCGCCTCATTTTGAATTGGATCAGTTCCAGATGATTTAGGAGCCATATTCTTATCTAAACCTCCACCTTGAACCATAAAACCATCAATAATTCTATGAAAAATAGTACCTGTGTAATAACCATCTTCGGCAAGTTTTAAAAAGTTTTCGACGGTAATAGGTGCATTTGCAGCATCAAGCTCTAAATGGATGTCTCCGGCTGAAGTAGAGATAGTAACAAGTGACATTTGATCCTCCTGGGGATAATGTGTGGGCTGACTTATATTAGTAGCGTTTAAGGGTAAAAAGAAGATTGGAGTAACAGCAGTTACAATAATTACCAAGACAGTAATTTGTATTTTTGACATTAATAAAACCTACATTTCAGTTAAGTTCTTTATAATAAGTGATTCATATATCAAATAACAGATGACAATGCAGTTTTATAACTCTTTCACAAATAAAAAAGAGAAATTTATACCTATTCGAGAAGGTGAGGTAGGGATGTATGTCTGCGGAATGACGGTCTATGACAATTGTCATTTAGGTCATGCTAGAGCCATGATGGCTTTTGATATTTTAGTTCGATACTTTAAAAATAAAGGCTATAAGGTTAATTTTGTTCGTAACATCACTGATGTTGACGATAAAATTATTGAAAGGGCGATAGAAAGCAATGAATCAATAGATCAATTAACTCAAAGAACAATATCCAGCATGCACGAAGATTTTTCAAGACTGGGTCTTGAATTACCCAATACTGAACCTAGAGCTACTGAGCATATTCCAGGCATGATTCAAATGATCGAAGATCTAATCAATAAAGGTCATGCATATCACTCAACTGGAGGTGATGTTTTTTTTGCAGTCAGAACTTTTCCTGAATACGGCAAGTTATCGAATAAGAATATTGATGATTTAAACCCAGGATCAAGAGTTGCTGAAGACGAGTCAAAAAAAGACCCTTTAGATTTTGTTTTGTGGAAAAGGGCTAAAGAGGGAGAGCCTTCTTGGAATTCACCATGGGGTAAAGGTAGACCAGGTTGGCACATTGAATGTTCGGTGATGTCGTTTGAAAATCTAGGACAGCATTTTGATATTCACGGCGGCGGACCAGATTTATTATTTCCACATCATGAGAATGAAATTGCTCAGTCAGAATGCTCTTCAGGGCATAAATTTGCAAACTATTGGTTACATTCTGGTTTGCTTAAAATTAATGGTGAGAAAATGTCTAAATCTTTAGGAAATTTTGCAATGCTAAAAGATTTATTCATTTCTTATCATCCAGAAGTGCTTCGTTACTATTTGATTTCTAGCCATTATCGTAGCTCTTTGAATTTTGATCAGGAATCTCTAAATCAAGCTCGATCAGCTTTAACAAGACTTTACCAAGCACTAACATCAGTTCAGGTTGATGGTAATGAACTTGACCAAGATATGGTCAATAAATTTTCCTTGGTTATGGATGATGACTTAAATACACCTGAAGCCCTCAGTATATTATTTCAGCTAGCTAAATTAATAAATAGCTCTTCAGATACAGAGAAGAAAATAAAATATGCTTCGACTCTTAAAGAACTAAGTAGTGTTCTAGGCTTGCTACAAGATGATCCAAAAATATTTTTTCAATTTGGAGCCACACTATCAGATGAAGAGATTGATCAGCAAATCTCCCTCAGGAACAAAGCAAGAGATACAAAAAATTTTGAAACAGCAGATAAGATTCGTGATAGCTTGTTAGAGCAGGGAATTATTTTAGATGATAGCAGTGAGGGGACAACTTGGAAAAAATCTTAGGCTATCTAGTCTCCTAAATCCTCAATAACTGATTCAACTCCCGTTGAGCCCATATTCATACCAACCACTCTTTTGATACCCATTTTTGCATAATGTTCAGCAGCATCTGTCATCAAACCAGATCGATCACATGTTAAACCTCCGTCAACACAAATATTTATTCCAGTAATAAACCTTGATTCATCGCATGCTAAAAAAAGTGCAGTATAAGCAATATCAATCGGCATGCCGATGTCCTCTATAGGTTGGACAAGGTTGCTGTCTTCTAGAGCTGTAGCTAAAAGAGGAGTATTAATCGCACCAGGTGAAATTGCATTGACTCGAATTTTATTTGGACCTAACTCAATAGCGGCATTCTGACAAAAATTAATTACTCCAGATTTTGCAGCTGAATATGCAATAGGCCCTGATCCTCCGCCCATCCCAGCAATTGATGATGTGTTGATAATTGAGCCGCCTGAGGAACTATCTTTCATAATTCTTGCTGCGTATTTTGTGCCTAGAAAGACTGATTTTAATAAAATTTGAAATGATTTATCCCATTCATCTCCATCAATGTGAGTAATAGGACCCACCGCACCACCAATACCGGCATTATTAAATAAGACATCTAAAGTGCCAAATTCACTTACTGCTAAATTAATTAAATTTTCTACATCTTTCTCTTTTGAAACATCTGCCAGGCAAATAGCTGCATTTTTCTCAAAATTCTTTTGTTTAATAATTTCAAATGTTTCTTCAAGCGTTGTTTTGTTCATATCAGCCAAAACAACATGTGCTCCATGTTCTAGAAATAATAATGCTGTTTCCTTGCCAATACCGCTTCCAGCTCCAGTAATCACAGCTACTTTGTCTTGTAATCTTTTCATTTAACAATTATTACTGAAAGAATAGTAAAAGAAAAATAAAGTTTTATAAATATACATAAATAGAGTTTAAGAATTATAGCTCTCGGAGAATAATTGATTAGATTCTTACCATGCACGCGCTTGGTAAATAGATTAAAATTAATGGTTGACTCAAGAATTGGCTCCCTGACGTGGGATCGAACCACGGACCAATTGATTAACAGTCAACTGCTCTACCGCTGAGCTATCAGGGAACAAGTTGAGGATTATAAATTAAAAATCATAAAGTAATACAGGATAATGACAAAAAATTTAATCGTTCAATCTCTATTTGATCCTGCAGGGCAACAGCCAGTAGCAATAGAAAGCTTAGTTAAAGGTTTGAATGATGGATTGCTGCATCAAACTCTGCTTGGAGTCACTGGTTCAGGTAAGACTTACACCATGGCAAAAGTTATCGAATCAACTCAAAGGCCTGCTGTTATTATGGCACCGAATAAAACATTAGCAGCTCAGCTTTATGGAGAATTGAAAGATTTTTTTCCATCTAATTCAGTTGAATATTTTGTTTCTTATTATGATTATTATCAGCCTGAGGCATATGTGCCAACCTCTGATACTTATATAGCCAAAGACGCCTCAATAAATGAGCATATTGAGCAAATGCGACTTTCTGCAACTAAAGCGCTGCTCGAAAGAAACGATACAATTGTTGTTGCGACGGTTTCTGCTATTTATGGTCTTGGAGCCCCAGAATCCTATTTAAATATGATTCTGCACTTGGATCGAGGAGAGGTTATTGACCAGCGTGCTATTCTTCGACGGCTCTCTGCGATGCAGTACACGCGAAATGATATTGATTTTCGACGAGCAACTTTTAGGGTTCGTGGTGATGTCATTGATATTTACCCAGCAGACTCAGAAAGAGACGCTTTAAGAATTGAGTTATTTGGAGATGAAATAGAGCGCTTGCTTTGGATTGATCCTCTTAATGGGGAGGTTATTCAAGACATTCCCAGAGCCACTATATATCCCAAAACTCACTATGTTACTCCCAAAGAAACAGTTTTAGGGTGCTTGAAAGAAGTCAGGGCAGAGCTCAAGGATCGACTTATTTATTTAAAAGAGAACGATAAGTTAGTTGAGGCACAACGGCTCCAAGAGCGAACCACCTATGATCTTGAGATGATGCAGGAGCTCGGTTATTGCCAAGGAATAGAGAATTACTCTCGCTATCTTTCGGGCAGAGATGTTGGTGAACCGCCACCATGTCTATTTGATTATTTGCCAAAAAATGCAATTGTTTTTATGGATGAATCTCATGTATCGGTTCCTCAGATTGGAGGTATGTACAAGGGCGACCGTTCAAGAAAAGAAACTTTAGTAGATTATGGATTCAGATTACCTTCTGCTCTAGATAATCGCCCACTGAGATTTGAAGAATGGGAAGAAGTCACCCCTCAAAAAATTTATGTTTCAGCCACTCCAAGTAAATATGAAGCAGAGCATTCTGACAACATAGCAGAACTTTTAGTTAGACCCACAGGATTAATTGATCCGGAGATAGAGATTAGACCAGCAACCTCTCAGATTGATGATGTGATGGGCGAATGTAATGAGAGAGCAGCATTACAAGAAAGAGTTCTCATTACCACATTAACTAAACGTATGGCAGAGGATCTTACAGATTATTTAGAGGAAAATGGTATTCGAACCAGGTACATGCATTCCGATGTTGACACTGTAGAGAGAACAGAAATTATAAGAGATTTAAGATTGGGTAATTTTGATGTGCTGGTTGGCATTAATTTATTAAGAGAAGGTTTAGATATTCCTGAGGTTTCATTGGTGGCTATTCTTGATGCAGATAAAGAAGGCTTTCTAAGATCAGAAGTTACTATTATTCAGACTGTTGGCAGGGCTGCAAGAAATATTAGAGGGCGGGCTATTTTATATGGAGACAAAGTCACAGGATCCATGCAAAGAGCGATAGATGAAATGTCGCGTCGGCGCGAAATTCAAATTGCATACAACAAAAAACATAACATCATACCAACGTCTATTATCAAAGATGTAAAAGATATAATGGAAGGCGCTAGAGTTACTAAGAAATCTAAAAAAACTAAACCAAAGTATTTTGAAGAGGATCTACCCTTTAAAATTGAAGCAGACGGCCCAGATAAAATCTCTAGCTCAATCACGAAGCTTGAAGAACAAATGTATGTTTATGCCAAACAAACAGAGTATGAAAAGGCTGCATTCTGCAGAGATCAAATAAAAAATTTAAAGTGGCAGCTTATTAATTCTTAATAAAAAAAAATTAAGTACAATTCTGACCTAGTAATAAATAGTAGTAATCTCTCACTCTTTCTACAAAATCAACCGTTTGCTGCCCCCTAGAGTAGCCTTCTGTATCCATTGAGGATTTTCGACCGATTAAATGCTCTTCTAGCTCTAACCAAGTCACCTTTGCGGGATTTCTATTTAGTTCAGCAATTGCATTGTTCACATTTGTCATTCCTAAATTATAGGCAGCCAAGATAAAAGCAATTTTATCTCCCGAAGAAGTTCCATATGCAACTATTTTTTCTAGCTCTGAAAGATATTGAGCGCCACCGTAAATACTTTGAATTGGATCCAGTCGATTAGTTACCCCCACTGATGCTGCTGTCGGAAGAGTCAGCATCATCATTCCTTTAACCTGAGTAGCAGATCGCGCTTTTGGATTCCATTGTGATTCTTGAAAGGCTACAGATGCAAGGAGCTCCCACTCAAGCCCAAAAGTTTCCGCAGCTTCAATAAAATCATCTTTATATTTTAGAAACCTTGTTTTTGATAATTCATCGAATTTCTGTTTTTCAAAATTGCTAAGACGAGAGAATGCATATAATTTTTCACTCATAATATTGCAGTAAACAGAAACGGGTGTTTCTATTGGATCTTTTGTACATCCAAGCAGAGCAACGAATATACCTATGAGTATTAAGTTTTTTGTAAGGAATTTCACAGTTTTTATTTTTTTAATTTTAAACATCCTTATAATTAACCATAACAATATTTTACTAGAGAGCTAGTGTCAAAAAATTTAAACTTGCTTCTTCAAGGCTCCTCAAGTTTTTCGCCGTCTAAAATTTCTCTGCAAAATGCTCAGCTCAATGAAATCAATGGTTTAAGTAGCTTAAAGCTTAGCTGTATAGAATATTATTCAGTAACCATGGAACAGGAATTTTCCAGCCACTCAAAATTATTTGAACTACTGAATGCACAAAATCAATCAAAAATTCCTCAATTTTTAGTTGGTCCAAGGGCGGGAACGATTAGCCCCTGGTCCTCTAAAACAACAGAGATTATTGTAAATGTTGGAATTAAGGGCATTTTTGGTATTGAACGATATTTTGGATATTTTGTTGAAGGGGCTAGTGAGATACACGAACTTATGGTTACAAATCTTTTTGATCGCATGACTCAGGAAATTTTTTATCATCAAGATAATTTACCAAATTTAGATATCGCACATACAAGACGACCTTTAAATTTTATTAATATTTCTACTGCTCCCAAAGAAGCATTAAACAAGGCTAATTTAGATTTGGGTCTTGCACTTTCTCAGGATGAGATTGATTACTTAGATAACTTTTATTCTCCTGTTAACCGCAATCCTACTGATGCTGAATTGATGATGTTTGCGCAAGCAAATTCAGAGCATTGCCGACATAAAATCTTTAATGCATCCTGGATTATAGATTCAGTTCGGCAAGATGAATCTCTTTTTGATCTTATTAAAAAAACAAGCAAAGGAAATAAACCTGATCTTATTTCAGCATACAAAGATAATGCTGCGGTAATAGCTGGAGATGAAGTTAGCACTTTAAATAGAGGTATAGACAATCAATATAGTTTTGCAATAGAAAGTATTAACTCAACATTAAAAGTTGAGACTCACAACCATCCAACTGGTATTTCTCCTTTTCCTGGAGCTGCCACTGGTTCTGGAGGAGAAATAAGAGATGAAGGAGCTACTGGAACAGGAGCAAAGCCAAAAATAGGATTGGTTGGGTTTAATGTTTCAAACCTGAGGTTAGAAAAGTTTCCTCGAGTATGGGAGGAGCCAGCCCACAGGCCTGAAAGAATTGCTAGCCCTCTTCAAATAATGACTGAGGGACCAATTGGTGCAGCAGCATTTAATAATGAATTTGGAAGACCTTGCACTTTGGGTTATTTCAGAGTTTACGAAGGATCTTTTCAGGATAATAAAACTCATGGATATCATAAACCCATCATGCTTGCAGGCGGTTTGGGCGAAATAAAAAATAGAAATAGTTTAAAAAATTCTATACGAGCAGGTGACCTTGTGGTGGTATTGGGCGGACCTTCAATGTTAATTGGACTAGGCGGTGGAGCTGCTTCATCTATGGCCTCAGGAGAAAGCGATGAAGACCTTGACTTTGCTTCAGTGCAAAGAGAAAACGCTGAAATGGAAAGAAGGTGTCAGGAAGTAATCAATCAATGTGCATTTGAATCTCCCAACATTATTGAGTTCATTCATGATGTAGGTGCAGGAGGTCTATCAAATGCAATTCCAGAACTGGCTAAAGATTGCAATCTTGGCGTTAAGGTTGATTTAAGTCTAATACCTGTAGCTGATACCAGCCTTTCACCAATGGAGGTTTGGTCTAATGAATCCCAAGAAAGATACGTTTTAGCCATTACACCAGATAACAAAGAAATTTTTGAAAGCATTTGCCGAAGAGAAAGATGTCCAATGGCCTTTGTTGGCGAGACCACTAATTCCGATGCAGTTGAAGTTTATGATTCTGAGAGAGATGAGTATCCAGTTCAGGTGCCCTTATCTATGCTCTTTGGTGAATTACCTATTAGAGATATGGAAGTGACCAATCCATCAATACAACTAAAAGAAGAAGTTAAGAATTTTGATTTAGACATATCAAGTGCAATTCACAGAGTTTTATCTCATCCATCGGTTGCCTCCAAATCTTTTTTAATAACCATTGGCGACAGAACAGTGGGAGGTTTGGTTGCGAGGGATCAACTTGTAGGACGATATCAAGTGCCATCATCAAACTATTCCATGTCCTCAATGTCTTTTCTATCCAACCAAGGCGAGGCTTTATCCATTGGTGAAAAGCCTACTATAGCTCTACAAAATCCAGCTGCTTCATTAAGAATGGCACTAGCAGAAGCATTAATGAATATTATTTCAGTGCCCATTGATGGCATAGATCGAGTCAGACTTTCTGCTAATTGGATGGCAGCATGCGGTGAAGAAGCAGATGATTATTCTTTAAGACTTGGTGTTGAAGCACTCTCTTCTATGTGTATTCAGCTTGGTATTGCTGTGCCGGTTGGCAAAGATTCACTCTCTATGAGAACCCAATGGTCTGAAAATAATAAAGATTTTGAGATTAAAAGCCCTCTCTCAGGAATCATTTCTGCAATGGCTCCGGTGCCAGATGTTACGAATGCAATTACAACTGAATTAAGCTCCGAAGGCTCAACAAATTTTTACCATCTCAGGTTAGGTGATTACCAGAGACTTGGAGGGTCTATTTTTGAGGAAGTGACATCTTCACATTGCCCTGGAACCCCTGATGTTGAAAATATTGATGCATTTAAAAATATGTTTGATTGCATCCAACAGCTCATCAAACATAAGTGGATTACTTCCTTGCATGATATTTCTGATGGAGGCTTGCTTACAACTATAGCTGAATTTGCTTTTACCAATAAAATTGGTATCAAAATCTCAATGTGTAAAAATCAACAGACCAAAGAAAGTATTTTTGAAGATTTATTTTCAGAAGAGATTGGTGTGGTCATTCAATTGCATGCTCAATTTGAAGAAAAAGCATTGAAAGCTCTCAAAGCCAGCAATATCAATTTTTCTTTGTGCGCAACCCAAGATATTTTACCTCAGATTACAATTGTTCAAGCCGACAATGTACTCTTCCAAGAATCTATTACTTCTCTAGAAAAAATTTGGTCTGAAACCTCCTTAGCTATTAAATCTATTAGAGACAACCCAGATAGCGCAATGCAGGAGTATAGCCTAATTGATGAATTTGAGAGCGCAGGGCTTGTTGCTAAAGATCAGTTTAAATTCTCTTCAAAACTTCCTATCTTTCATTCAAACATCAAGCCAAAAATTGCAATTTTTAGAGAACAAGGAGTTAACGGGCAAAATGAAATGGCAGCAGCATTTATGCTGGCAGGTTTTGATGCTCATGACCTGCACATGCAAGATATCCTTGATGATTCAAACTTATTATCTAACTTTCAAGGCATTGCTGCTTGTGGCGGTTTTTCCTATGGAGATGTTTTAGGTGCAGGAGGAGGGTGGTCTTCAAGCATCAGCTTTAATCCCTCAGTAAGAGACTCTTTTGAAACTTTCTTTAATCGGCCAGAGACTTTTACATTTGGGGTATGTAATGGATGTCAGATGTTATCAAATCTAAGGGATTTAATTCCTGGAGCTGCAGATTGGCCTGAATTTTTATGGAATGAATCAGATCAGTTTGAGGCGCGTCTCTCTCAAGTAACTATTGTAAAATCTCAATCAGTTCTTCTTCAAGGGATGGAGGGTTGGCAAATCCCTGTAGCTGTTTCTCATGGAGAAGGCAGAGCTTCATTTAGAAAAGGATCTCTAGATCTTCTTACTTCTAATCAGCAGATTGCTGTTCAATTTACCAATAGTCAGGGAGAGCCTTCAACCAGGTATCCAATAAATCCCAATGGCTCGCCTCTAGGGATAACTGGCTTAACATCAAGGGATGGAAGAGCAACCATTATGATGCCGCATCCCGAAAGAGTATTTAGATCTCAGCAGCTCTCATGGAAACCATCATCTTGGAAAGAGTACTCACCTTGGATGCAAATATTCTTAAATGCCTATCAATTTACAAAAGGCTCCTAAGTTTTTTTCTTAATTACCAGAGCTTAATTGCCTCCTCTTTAAAAGGAAAAGTATTTTTTTTTCTATCTTCAAAATAGTACTCTAGTGTTTTAGTGACTGTTGGGAAAGCCATTTGATCCCAAGGGATGCTCTGCTCATCAAACAATTCAACAGCAGTGCTTTCTGGAGTAGGGCCAAATTTTTCATTATTTAAATCAGCCAAGTAAAAGAAATGAACCTGGCTAATATGAGTTAAACTGAAAGCAGTGTATGGTGAAATAATTTTAGGTGTTGCCTGTGTTTCTTCTTTTGTCTCTCTTAAAGCACCTTCTTGGAGAGTCTCAGCATTTTCCATAAAACCAGCAGGAAGCGTCCAAAACCCAAAGCGAGGCTCAATATTTCTCTTGCATAACAACACTTGATCACCTCTAACACACAAAGTCCCAACAATGATATTTGGGTTGGTGTAGAAAATTGAGTCACAAGCTGAGCAACAGTATCGCTTTAGATTATCATCGGCGGGAATTTCAAATTCGATTTTATCGCTGCCGCATTTTGAACAATATCTCAAAAGTGCTCCTTTCTTAGAGAATTAAATGATGTAAGAAGTTAAACTTACACAATGATTGAAGAGATAGAGTATAAACTAAATTCTAGTAATCCTGAAAAGCCAAGTGGGAGACCACAGGCCTCTGTCTTAATCGCTATATTGAATTATGGAGAATATATTGAAAGTCCAGAGTTGATATACACTCAACGATCACATCACCTCTCAACTCACTCTGGAGAGGTAAGTTTTCCTGGTGGAAAAGCAGAACACGGTGATGCAAATCTATTTGCAACTGCATTAAGGGAGTCAAATGAAGAAATGAATTTAAGGGGCGAAGACGTAACTGAGCTCGGCAAATTAGATTATTTGATTTCTCGTCATAAAATTGAAGTTAACCCTTTTGTAGCATCAGTTAATCAACCTCAAAACCTTGAACCAAATGAGGAGATTCAACAAATTTTTACTGTGCCAATTAGCTTTCTTTTGGATCAAAAAAATATTGAACGAGAAACTATTGAGAGGCAAGGTCTAGTTTGGCAGGTTCCTATATGGAGATACAACAATCAAAAAATCTGGGGCTTGACAGCCATCATAACTGTAAACTTTTTAAATCTTTGTTTTGATGCGAACATAGAGATACTAGAAGGGTCAAATACATGATTATTGAGATGGATGGTAAATGCTTAAGTACTGAAAATGAAGATTTTTGGATTGCACCTGATGCGACAGTGATTGGAGATGTGCAGATGGCTAGAGATTCTAGTATTTGGTTTCATTGCACCGTGCGTGGTGATAATGAACCAATAATCTTAGGAGAAGGCACTAATATCCAAGATAATTCAGTAATTCATACTGATCCCGGTTTTGGATGCACTATTGGAAAATTTGTTACTGTTGGTCATATGGCAATGTTGCACGGGTGTGAGATTGGTGATGGCACTCTTGTTGGAATTGGCTCGGTTATTCTTAACGGAGCTAAAATTGGTAAGAATTGCATTATTGGTGCCAAAGCTTTGATCACAGAAGGCATGGAAGTGCCTGATGGTTCTATGGTTCTGGGCATGCCAGGTAAGATTAAAAAAGAACTGTCTGCAGAAGAACAGGCAATCCCAACCTTAAATGCACAACACTACATTGAAAACTATAAAAGATACAAAGCTGCTCTGGGAGATGGAAATGCCAGCTAAAGATGTCACTTATTTAGATGGTTCAGTTGAGTGCATAGGCCATTTATCTATACCTGACTCATCTGATTTAGCTCCCTTGGTCCTTGTTGCCCATACTTGGAAGGGAAGATCTGTTTTTGAGGATAAAAAGGTGCAAGCTCTAAATGAGCTTGGGTATGCTGCGCTCTCCATAGATATTTATGGAGGCGGAATTAATGGGCAAAGCATCTCAGAGAACCAAGCGCTAATAGAACCTTTTGTTTCAGATAGACAATTATTCCGCAAACGATTAATTAGTGCAGTGGACTTTGCTAAGACCATCGAAGGAATTGATGCTTCAAAAATTGCAATGATTGGGTTTTGCTTTGGAGGTCTTGCAGCTATTGAGTTAGCTCGATCAGGTTATGATTTATCAGGATGTGTAAGTTTTCATGGCCTATTAAACCAATCGAATGAACCTTTTAACCAAGTGAATACCAAATTGCTTGTCCTTCATGGTGATCTAGACCCCATGGTCTCTTCAGAGCAAATACTTGCTTTGCAAGATGAGATGACAGAATCTCAAGCTGACTGGCAGTTTATTAGCTACGGCAATACGCATCATGCATTTACCAATCCAGAGGCTAACGATGTTGAAATGGGAACAGTTTATAATCATGATAGTGATAAGCGTTCATGGGTCGCAATGAGTAATTTTTTAGAGGAAGTCTTTAGCAATGCTAACAAGTGAAATTAGAGCTAAGTTTTTAGAGTACTTTTCTAGTAATGGTCATGAGGTTGTTGATTCAAGCCCTTTGATACCTGCAAACGATGACACATTACTCTTTACCAATGCTGGGATGGTTCAATTCAAAGATGTCTTTCTTGGAACGGATAAGCGCACCTACAAGCGTGCCACGACAACGCAGCGGTGCATTCGTGCTGGAGGCAAGCACAACGATCTAGAGAATGTAGGTTATACCTTGAGACATCATACTTTCTTTGAAATGTTAGGAAATTTTAGTTTTGGGGATTATTTTAAAGAACATGCAATTGAGTTAGCTTGGAATTTTTTAATCAAAGAGCTTGGCCTAGAAAAAGATAAGCTCTGGATATCCGTTTTCCAAGATGATGATGAGGCAGCTAAGATTTGGTCATCTAAAATTGGTATTTCACCCGATCGAATCGTACGCTTGGGTGAGGAAGATAATTTTTGGTCAATGGGTGATACAGGACCATGCGGACCCTGTTCAGAAATTTACTATGATCATGGCGATCAATATGAAGGAACGCCTCCTGGTTCACCAGGCGATGACGGGGACAGATTTGTAGAAATTTGGAACCTAGTTTTTATGCAATTTAACAGAGATGCTAAAGGCAAATTAGCACCGCTTCCAAAACCTTCGGTTGATACCGGCATGGGTTTAGAGCGAGTAGCAGCAGTAATGCAAGGCGTTAATTCAAATTATGAGACAGATTTATTCCTCAATTTAATCAAGGCCTCAGAGAGTAACATTCAGTCTCCTGGCCAACCTTCACATAAAGTTATTGCAGATCATATTCGAAGCGTTAGTTTTTTAATTGCAGATGGTGTTATTCCTTCTAACGAAGGACGGGGCTATGTTTTACGAAGAATTATGCGTAGAGCAATTAGGCATGGTTATAAACTTGGAACAAAAAAACCATTTATGCATAAATTAGTTTCTTCTTTAGTTCAAGAAATGGAAGCCGCTTTTCCAATGCTTGCTTCTCATCAATCGCTAATAGAGACAACAATTCATGATGAAGAAAAGAAATTCTTAGAAACTTTGGACAAAGGCATAGAAATCCTTGAAAAGGAAATAAACAAAATGACTTCAAAGATTATTCCGGGTGAGGTTGTTTTTAAACTGCATGATACGTTTGGATTTCCTTATGATTTAACAGCAGATATTGCGCGTGAGCAAAACCTAACACTTGATGAGAAAGGTTTTAATGACTGTATGGCCGAGCAAGTTAAGAATTCTAAATCAGCCAGCCAATTTAAGGCAATTCATCTTGATTTAACTTCGATCAAGGCTACTAAGTTTTTAGGGTATGAAAGATTGACAGCTGAAGGAAAGATTTTGGGTATTTGGGATGGTGAAGAGTCGCTCAAGGTAGCCAAAGAACCAAAAGAATATTTACTAGCTTTTAACCAATCACCTTTTTATGCTGAATCCGGAGGTCAGGTTGGGGATCAAGGAACATTTACTGGACCTGGGTGTCAAGGCAAGGTACTGGATTGTGTAAAGCAAGGAAAAATATTCTTACATAAGCTCTTGCTTGAGGAAGGCGTGCTTGATGAAAATAAAAAATTAAAGTTAGAGGTGAATTCTCAGCACCGAAATACTGCGTCTGCTCACCATTCTGCAACGCATTTAATGCATGCTGCCTTAAAGCACACTTTAGGAGATCACGTTCAGCAAAAGGGTTCATTGGTTGATGCCACTAAACTGAGATTTGATTTCTCCCACCCTAAAGCTGTTAGCAAAGAAGAAATTGCCACAATCGAAACGATTGTGAACAATCATATTTTAAATAACTCTGAAGTTGATACAAAGCTGATGAAGCTGGATGATGCCATGGCCTCTGGGGCTGAAGCCATGTTTGGTGAGAAGTACGACAATGATGTAAGAGTTTTATCTATGAGTGATAGCTTTTCAGTTGAATTATGCGGTGGAACACATGTTTCAAGAAGTGGAGATATTGGTGTATTTATGATTACCAGCGAATCCAGCGTCTCATCTGGGGTTCGAAGAATAGAAGCAGTTGTTGGAAATCAAGCGCTTAAATTCATTTCAGATATTCGTCAACAACTTTCTTCTGTTCAGGGCTTACTAAAAGTTGGTGCCTTACAAATTGATACCAAGGTTAAGGATTTGATAGATGAAAATAAATCCTTAAAAAAGGGTAATAAATCTATCAATACCCCTGCATCAGTTGTTGAGCAATCAAGTCATCAAATTAATAATTTTGAGCTCATCATTGTTCAGACTGATAGTGGCAACATTCAGGACTTAAGAAAACTTGTTGATTCACAGAAAGCGAATCAGACAGAAAAATGCATTTTAATTTTTAGTCATCTTGATCATAAGATAGTTTTGGTTTGCGGAGTGACTGAGGATTTAGAAGAGTCGATCCCTGCCAATAGCGTAATTCAAGCTATTAGCAAAGGAATTAATGGTAAAGGTGGCGGAAGAAAAGATTTTGCTCAAGGCGCAGGCGAATACAAAAATCTTCAAGAATTTGTTACTTCTATTCCTAATATCGTACAATCTCTCGCTTAATATTTAAGCATTTATTATGGAAATCCTAGTTTTAAAATTTGGTGGCACTTCCGTTGGCTCAACCAACAGGATTTCTGCTGTTGCTGATATAGTAAAAAACACATTAAATGAAGCTTTTCCTGTCGTTGTGGTCTCTGCTATGAGCGGTGAAACAGATCGATTGATAAACTTAGCTCATTCATTCGGGTCAGATCCTAATATACGAGAATTTGATGCCTTGATTTCTACAGGAGAAAAAGTTAGCGCTTCATTGCTTTCAATTGCTCTAAATCAATTAGGCTTGAAAGCAAAATCACTTTCAGCTGCTCAGGTCGGAATGAAAACAACTGCTCAATTTTCTCGTGCAAAAATATTAGACTTAAATAACGATATTATTTTTACAACCATTAAAGATGGCTACATTCCTATTATCACTGGATTTCAAGGTATTACCGATGGAGGGGACACCACAACGCTTGGAAGAGGGGGGTCTGATACCACTGCGGTAGCTATAGCAGCTTCAATTAAAGCAAAACGTTGTGATATTTATACTGATGTTGATGGTATTTACACAACAGACCCAAGAATTGTTCCAGAAGCTAAAAAACTAGACTCTATAACCATGGAAGAAATGTTGGAGTTAGCTGGGCAGGGTGCTAAAGTTATTCAAATTCGAGCGGTTGAGTTTGCAAACAAATATCAAGTTCCAGTAAGGATTTTATCAAGCTTTGAGCCTGGCTCAGGTACTTTAATTTTACAGGAGGAAGAAGGCATGGAAGACGCCATTATTACAGGAATAGCCTCTCAATCAGATCTAACAAAATTTACTCTTCACGGAGTAGTGGATACGCCTGGAATTGCTTCTGGCATACTAAGTCCAGTCAGTGATGAAGGTATTGAAGTGGATGTCATTGTTCAGAATGTTAGCGTAACAGGTAAGACAGATTTTACGTTTACGGTTGCCACTAATGATCGATCTCAAGTTGAGAAAGTATTAAAAGATAAAATGACGGGCATCTCTTATGATGAATTAATTATTGATGAAGGTATTGGAAAAGTTTCATTAGTTGGGGTGGGCATGCGTTCTCATGCAGGAATTGCCAGTACTGCATTCAATGCGTTGGCTGATGCTGGAATCAATATCCAAATGATCAGCACTTCAGAAATTAAAATAACTATCGTTATAGATGTAAATCAGTTAGAAGACGCAGTTAAAACACTTCATAAAGCTTTTAATTTAGATAAATAATGTTTGACCTAATTTTAAAAAATGGAGCCCTGGTTAATGAAGGGAGAATTGTTGAGTCTGACATTGCTATCAAGGGCCAAAGAATTGAAAAAATTTCATCTTCTATAGATGAGGAAGCAACAAATGTTATTGATCTAGAAGGTAAGCATGTTCTCCCAGGTTTAATAGATGATCAAGTCCATTTTAGAGAGCCAGGTCTAACACATAAAGGTAATATTCAATCTGAAAGCAGGGCAGGATTAGCAGGCGGGGTGACCAGCTACTTTGAAATGCCTAACGTTAATCCCACAACAACCAATCGCGAGAATCTTCAAGCAAAGTTTGATCTTGCTGCCACTAAATCTCATGCCAATTATTCTTTTTATCTTGGTGCTAGTAATTCAAATATAGAGGAAATCAAGCAATTAGATCACACTCTTGCATGCGGCTTAAAAGTTTTTATGGGGGCATCTACAGGCGACATGCTGGTCGACAATCAGGACACTCTCGATGCAATTTTTAGAGAAGCTCCAGTAAATATTGTTACACATTGTGAAGATACACCAACCATTATCAAGAACGAAAAAGCCATCATTGAAGAATTTGGAACAGACATTGATGCTTCATTCCATCCCAAGATCAGGAATGCTGAGTCTTGCCTGAAATCTTCTCAATTAGCTTATGATCTTGCTACTAAGCATGGCTCTAATCTTCATATCCTTCATTTAACAACCGCAGATGAAATGAAATTGTTAACCGAAGGAGATATCACTGGTAAGAAAATAACAGGTGAAGTTTGTGTTCATCATTTATTTTTTAGTGAAGGAGCATATAAGACTCATGGCAATCAAATTAAATGTAATCCTAGTGTTAAAACAGAACAAGATAGATTGGCTCTGATCGATGCTGTTCAAAGAAATAAAATCGATATTATTGCAACAGATCATGCACCACACACTTGGGAAGAAAAACAAGAACCCTATCTTAAAGCTCCGAGTGGCTTGCCATTAAATCAACATTCTCTTTTAGTTTTACTAGATTTTTATGCCAAAGGAATTTTTTCCCTTGAGCAGATTGTTCAAAAAACTAGTCATAACATAGCAGAACGCTTTCAAATCAAAGACAGAGGCTACCTTCGTGAGGGCAGCTTTGCTGATTTAGCTGTTATAGATTTAAGCGCCAAAACCCTGGTAACTCAAGAAAACATTCTTTACCACTGTGGCTGGTCTCCATTTTTAGACTACACTTTTCCAGGTGCTGTAAAACACACCATCATCAACGGAGAAGTTGTTTATCAAGATGGGATCCTTTCAGAGAACCTGCCCATTGGTCAAAGAATTGAATTTAACAGATAGTGTTATTTTCTGATTTTAAAGCGTTATAATTCTTGTCCCAAATCGGAGAGTTGGCTGAGTGGTCGAAAGCGCCTCCCTGCTAAGGAGGTATATGGGTAACTGTATCGAGGGTTCGAATCCCTCACTCTCCGCCAGTTACATCATTCTTTTTCTAATAACCTCATCAATGAGCGCCTCATCATCTTCAGGTATTTTATTAAAGACATAATTAATCTAGTGAAAAGACAATTAGCTGATCATTATTGTTGAGCCTGATTTTGTCTGATTTATTTGGATTGATATATATTCCAAAGTTACATGATTTATTATTAGCTTCTTTATTGATTCTGTATCCAATAGCGGTCTCAGCATTATTTAACGCAGATGCAGTAATTTCTCCGAATGTGACATCATTAGTCGTATTAACATATTGAGATATTTGTCGAAAATAGATTTCTGAACCGTCCGGTTGCATTAATTCATTAAAGAAACCATCTAAGTCAGGGTTTTCAGACAGCTGTACAAGCATTAAATTAATTATCCTTTCACTCATTACAAAGTCATCAGATTTTTCAACTGAGATTAGCTCTGAGTTTTTTGAATTTAAGACTTCACTGAGAATTGTGAAATCTGAATTATTTTCTTTTCGAATGTCTCTCAGGTTAAGTAGTGAAAATAGTGTTGCAGCATCAGCTGATTCATGATTATCGTAAACGCTACTACTTAACAGTAAAACATTGGTGGTATTAGCGATGTCTATTGATTCCAAAAAATCTCTATTTCTAATGTCACCACTATAATGTTTAATTGATATATCTTTAACCAGATTTAATTCTTCAAGGTATTTCTTCATTTCTGATGAACGACTTGCAATGGTAATCTTAGACTTAACAGGCAAATAACCAATTAAATCATTTAAAATCACTGGCGAAGCATTATTCCAGCCTAGAATATGAAGATGCTTTGGTATCCCACTTATTTTATTTATTTTGCTGTGAGTTTTCTTAATGGAAAAGTCATTACTTTGATAATCAGTTAATTTTATTTCATCATCATCAAGTGCAATCATGACTAATTGATCCAATTCCTCTATCAATGCATCTGGTGAAGGATTAATTAGTATTTTATTGTTTTTTCGAATGCCTACGACGCAACAGGCGTCATATGATAAAACTGCATCTTTGTATGTTTGACCAATGAGAGAACCCTCAGTATGAAAATAAACTTCTGAACCAGCGAAATCAAGCAGATCTAGAAGAACTTCAGCAACACCAGGTTGTAAACAAGCCTGAGCATCAATTCTTCCCAAAAAGTTATAAACAGGAAGAAATTTTACAACCCCTTGTCCAGCAATTTCAGCAACAGATAAATTTGCTGAATCATTAATTTTGCAAGCTATTGGTATTTCTCTCTGTTGTACTTTTTTATCTTTAAAGATTGCTAGAATTGTTTTTACAACTTCAATATCATCATCTATGTTTATGATTATTGATTTTGCATTTCCTATATTTAAACGTGATAGATCCTCTGGTGATGATGTCGATCCGGACCTGAATATAATCTTCGTTTTATTATCAGGAAGAATTTTGTCGACAATATCTTCTTGCATCTCGATATTATTCTTGCTTCCAAGTATGACAATGCAGCTGGAATGTTGGTTTCTATTTGCCTCAATAAGTTCATTGATAATGATATAGAGTGATTCTGACCAGCCAAGAATAATGGTAGGATTCGATTCAATGACTTTTGATTTACCTTGTCTAAGCTCAAGAATTTTTGAGTTAATTTCACTGGCAATTGATCCAATGATTATAGATGAGAAGAAGATTGATATTAAGATCAGTAAAAATGTAATTATTCGGTATACCCAGGACCCATCAGTCGCGCTCCTTCCAAAACCAGTATTAAAATAGATCCATAATTGGTCAGAGAAACCTTGGTCTGGATTACTGCCTAGAAACCATATTAAAACAGTTAGTAAAAAAATTATAAAGATAACAAGAATAGAAAAAGCTACGATTATAGAAAAACTTCCTTTCGTCATGATGTTATCAACCCGATACATTAGTTTTTCTTTAAAGGAGTTGTTCATAACTTATATCAAATAGTTTTTTATCAGTTCAATTTTTTCCATTTATATCTCTTTTTCTTTCTACCAATTTATTTAAAATAGATAATCTTGCAAATTAGGATTTCAACAAGTTCGGTTGAAATTTCTTTGTTTTTACCCTTCTAAATAGATAGACCAAGAACCCAATTAAACTCAGAGGGACTAAGTACCTTAGAGGTATTATTAGAAAATTGTAAACTTCAGGTAGAAACTTAGCAAAAATAACAAGTACCATAGAGCCACCCGTAATGAAATAAAAAAATGCAAAAATATGATCAATCGTTGTCATGACTAATGGTTGTGGTCTTTCAGTAGAAAAGTACAGAGCTATACCAGAAAGAAATGCAGTGGTTAGGTATGCCATTGCATCCGCTAGTTCATCTATCGGTAAAAAGAGAGTGTAATAAACTAGGAGAGTTAAAAAGAATAGAGGAATGCCAATTTTTAATACGGTCATTGAGCTTGATCGTTTAATCAGCCACCCAACTCTCACTTCCTCCTCCACCTGTGCAATTCTTTCGAGCGTTGAAGATTTACTAAGATAATTTTTAGATCTGAGTATTCCTGACTGCACATTCATGATTTCCCATCCATTAAGGTCAAAATCAGTGTCAATTAATTCCTCAGGAAGAGGCTGCAGCATTCCGTGCTTAGTAGTCATTGCTAGGTAAAGATATTGAGAATCAAATGGATAATTCGACGCAATAGCATGGAAAGTAAAGTTTCCACTTAAGTGGTATCTCGTTGAAATGAAATCAGTTGCTGGGTCTCTGTTAGCGCTAACTTTATTAACGACATAATTAGAATCTATGGTGCTGAGATTATTAAATCTCAAGGTCTTTATGGGATCTTCATCTTTAGAAATCACATCCAAGTACATGTCACAAGAAAAACTTTCTTCCTCAATAGATATATTATTTATTCGCAGTATATCTAAATAAACATAGGTCACTTGAATAGTTTTGTATTCATCATCTTCTAGTGCTAATTGCTCGTTATGATATATATACACAGGCATAGAGGGATTTACTTTGGATGGTAAAGCCTGAACCATTAGGTGTTTTCGTAATGTATTTTTTTGATCTTTAAAGGCATAGTTAATACTCGTCCCAACAAAAATCTCTTTGTTTCCATCAATCTTATTTAATCCGTATTTTATCTTCTTAATAAAATCAACTTCCATACCTTCGGAAAGTGATATGTGATGCTTCTCCGTTACATGCTTAATCAAATAAGGTATTTCAAATTGATAGAAATTATCATTAATTAGATGTTTTTCAGAAATATCAAAGGCCTGATCTGAATCCTCAAGAAACTGCTCCATTTTTAAATAAATATCAAAGTTAGGGTTAACTTGAAATATTGGTGCAAATGGCATATCGCTGAAATTAAAACTAGAGGTATTGGCAGTATTGGTAAATAAGATTTTGAGAGGAAAATTATGCTTTTTACATACATTAAAAACATTGGTCTTGAGTTTTGTATTCATAGCTCCAATGCTGAGCATATCCTTGTTTGTTGAATCTTTTAACGCTTCCAACATTTTAGCTTCAAGTTCTTCAAAAATTAAATCTTTTTCCTTGTCTATAAAATTGAGGAAAATATTTTTTTCTAATAGCTCTTCTTCTCTTAGTCTTACGGGACTCTTAATTCCAATATTAGCAAAATGAAACAACCTGTTAGCGTTAAAAAATTTCTTATTTCTTAAAAATGTGTCACCTGGTAACGAATTTGTTTTTTCAGGCGATGTACCTAGATCAATATTATTTTTTAGAAGCTCAATATTTTCAGAATCTGAAATAGCGACGTTTTGGAAAAGCAATCTCTTGGCTGACTCAATTGTTTTGATGTATTCAACCTTCTTCTCACGAATACCACTAAAAACTGAAGGCCCTTTAGCAAATAGAATAGATGGAGAATTTTTAATTTTGTCTTCATAACTTTTCTTTGCCTCATCAGAATCCACAGGCACATCCAAGAAATCGATGAAGATATTTTTACCAGCTATGCCCCCATTTCTATTGATATCCTTTTCAATAGCTTGAATGGCATATTTATAGAAATTTTTTAATTTGCGTCGAGTTCCTTTGGATGCAATATCATCCAATCTACTCCAGGCTAAAAAACCAATTTTGTCCATTTATTTTTAAAAGTAGTGAGTGGCTGCTTTGTGTGGTTATAAAAAGCAGAATGAATTAAAACTTTATGGCCAATGAATGCCCCATCTATCCGCACCTATGGTGTAACCACTGGTTCGTTTATTTATTTTAAAATAATTGGTCACATTCATATTGCTAGTTTTTGAGTATTTAATTTTCCAAGTACTCCCTAGCCCCACTTGCTCCATGCCTTTAATTACGTAACCAGGCGGGGGTATGACAGTTGGCTTGTTGTATACATTTTGATAGGTTTTTAGCCCAGCTGCACCAAGCAATAAGTCTTTAAACATGCCCATTTTTTACCTTACATATTATCGAATAAATGTTTGCCAAATAGCTGCAATATATACATCAGCAAGGCTTTCTGATCCACGGATCATTCTTTTTATGTCTTTAACTTTTGCCTTTCTACTGCTTCCAGTGCCGTCTCTGATATCACCATTTCTTACATTGCAGAGAGTAGAGCTTCCCGTGCCTTTCCTAACCTTATCGTCTCTCACATTGCATAAAGTACTACTTCCAGTTCCAGACCTTAAGTTATCACCCCTAATATTGGCAATAGTTTTACTTCCATCCTTCAGTTGCTCTCTTTTATATTCTAGTTTCATAATATTTACCTACGTTATAATTAACCTACTTATAGATTACCTTTGTTTATAATGCTTTTGCAAGTCACATTAAATAGTTTTCTCCATGCGAATCATCGGAACTGTTTTACCAGTTTCTGTTTCATAAAATATATCCTCTATGGGTTTGTAGCCCTGAGTTTCATATAAAAGTTTTCCAGATTGTGTAGCCATCAACTCGCATTTTTTAAAGCCTAATTTTTTAGCTGCATTTTCACCTAAATGCATTACCAGCGATCCTATGCCTTGTCTTGCCCAATCTGGGTGGGTGTACATGGCACGTATCCGGGCAGAATCTTTCAAGGGATCTAAAAAATTATCATCTCGGTTAGGGGTGTGATTGCCACCAAACAGAGTTTCTCTGTTGCTCCAGCCGCCACAACCAACAAATATTTCTTCACAGAAAATCATAAAGTAAGTTCCATCTTTAATGAGCTGATCGTCTAATCCCATGCTATCAAAAGAGGCCTCTAGTTGATCTGCGGTAAGCAAGGGCCCCAAGAGTTGATTTATAGATAGCTGCATTAATTTTTTAATGGCTGGCATATCTTCAACGGCTGCTATTTTATGAGTAAAGTCTTTCATATTATCTTTATTTTATTTCCCACGATTTATATAGTAACTGGTAAAATTTCAACATACAGTCCTTACAATTTTTTATCCATGACATCTCCAAATTCAGACAATTCAACCTCTGCATTTGATAGCAAGCTAGAAAGTATTTTAGAACTTTTAGAGGAAGAGGGTTCTCAACATTTTATCTATCTTACGGGTGCTGCTGGTACTGGTAAAACCACTCTGATCGAAAGGGTAAAAGATGAGTGCCTTTTAAGAAAAATCGTAGTTGCTCCTACAGGAGTGGCTGCATTAAACATTGGTGGAAGCACAATTAACTCAGCTTTTAGAATTGGATTTGATACCTTCCCAAACATACAAGAATCAAAAGATCCTAGGTTTAAGAAACTTTTAAAAAAACTTGAGTTATTGATTATTGATGAAATTTCCATGGTTAGAGCCCCAATGCTTGATGCAATTTCAGAAACATTAAAAGTACATCGTAATTCTGCTGAGCCTTTTGGCGGCATTCATATTCTTGCCTGTGGAGATTTATTTCAATTGCCCCCAGTGGTTAAAGACCACGAAGAATCAGCCATTTTTGAAAAATACGATTCTGTTTATTTTTTTAGTTCTCACAGTTACAAAGAAGTAGCTACACCATCTTTTTTTGAGCTCTCAAGTTCCTTTCGGCAAAAAGACGATGAAGAATTCTACGAACTATTAAACAACGTGCGCTTGGGATCAAACCTAGAAGAATCTATTGCCAGAATAAATAGAGCTTGCCATAACCCAGAATTTGATACGGAGTCTTCCCTCATCATTACTTCAAGAAAATATCGTGCTGAACAAATAAACGAAGAGATGTTAAATTTAATTGAAGGGCCAGCAACCGCCGCTAAATCAAGAGAACAAGGAGATCTTAGTGAAAATGATTTACCTGCTCCGCGTGAACTTCGAGTTAAAGAAGATGCAAAAGTAATGTTTATAAAAAATGATCCGGATGGTCGCTGGGTTAATGGAACGATTGGAGTGGTTACTGATTGTTCAGATAAAAATAAAAAAATTATTAAAGTAAAAGTTGGAAAAGATGTTTTTAAAGTAAAGAGAGAAGAGTGGAATAAGGTTAAATACGTTTACGATGAATATAACGATGAGATGGAAGAAGAGATTGTCTCTTCGTTCAAACAATTTCCATTAAAACTTGGCTGGGCCGTTACTATTCATAAAGCTCAGGGCTTAACTTTAGAAAGTTGTTCAGTTGATTTGGGGGAAGGGGCATTTGCAACGGGGCAAGCTTACGTTGCTTTAAGCCGCTGCAAAACTATGGCATCTTTAAATTTATATCAAGAGTTAAAAATTAGAGATGCTTTGGTTGATCCAGATATCCAAGATTTTCATGCAGAACACTTTGGATAGCTCTACAATAGAATTTTACTTTTGTAATTGAGTGCATGGAAAATCTGATACCCAATATTTCTGAATTAATAATTACATTTTCTGATTTTGTTTGGGAGTGGAATGCTCCATTCCTTGTAGGAGCAGGGATATTTTTTCTTTTTTACTCAAAACTTACTCCTTTTAAATATATCCTTCATGCCTTCGAATTAATAAGAGGCAAGCATACAAAACAAGAGGACATTGGAGAAGTTACCCATTTTCAGGCTTTAACCACAGCCTTATCCGGCACGATTGGTCTTGGAAATATTTCTGGCGTTGCTCTTGCTATTGGTTATGGTGGTCCGGGAGTAATTTTTTGGATGTGGATAACTGCAATTGTTGGCATAGCAACTAAATTTTTTACTTGTACTTTATCTGTGATGTATCGAGATGTAGATGAAGATGGAACAGTACGCAGTGGACCAATGTATATTATTAAAAATGCACTGCCTAGATCCATGATGCCATTGGCATATTTTTTTGCAGCTGCTGGTTTAATTGGTGCTTTGCCGGGATTTCAAAGCAATCAAATGGTTCAGATGCTTGAGACCTTACCAATCTTTGAGTTCAAATATTTTAATTTAATGGCTGGAATAATTTTAGCTGCGATCACTGGAGCTGTAATTTTTGGTGGATTGGTGAGGATAGCAAAGGTTTCTCAATGGCTTGTACCCTCAATGAGCATCTTATATTTTGGTTCTGTCATGGTTGCGCTAATTCTCAACTTTGAGGCAGTCATTCCTGCATTTCAAATTATTATAGAAGATGCTTTTACAGGTTCTGCGGTTGCTGGAGGAAGTGTTATAGCTGTAATTATCATGGGCGTTAAAAGAAGCGCTCATTCTAATGAAGCAGGGATAGGAACAGAATCGCTTGTTCATGGTGCTGCTAAGACCTCAAATCCAGTCAAGCAAGGTTTGGTTGCTATGCTTGGACCTATTTTTGATACTTTGATAATGTGCACATCTACAGCATTGTTAATTATTATCTCAGGAGTTTGGTTAGACATAGGCCCAGGCGTCGAGGGCGTTAAATTGACTGCAGAAGCATTCAGCGTTCTTCTTGGTCCAGTGGGATATGCAATTTTACTTATCTGCGTAGTAAGCTTTGGAGCCAGCACTATTTTCACTTACTCATTTTATGGATCTGCTTGTGCTCAATTCTTATTTGGCAAAAAAGGAGTAAAAATTTATCAATGGGTCATCATTTTCTTTGTTGTTGTCTTCGCAGTAATACCCGTAAAGACTGCTATTGCTGTCATTGATCTTTCATTTGCATTTATGGCGATACCAACATTAATCTCATCAGTCTGGCTTGCACCTAAGGTGCTTGAAAAAGCAAGAGACTACTTTGCAACCCTAGAATCTGATACTGCTAGTATCTAATTATTTATCCTTAAGAATTTCTCTAGCTGCATTTTTTCCAGGAAGCCCAGTAACGCCTCCACCAGGATGTGTTCCAGAGCCACACATATAAAGAGATTTTAAGGGGCCGCGATAGTTTCCATAGTTTAGAAGAGGTCTAGCAGCCCACATTTGATCCAATGTCATTTGGCCATGCATTATGTCTCCACCAATCAATCCAAATTTTTCTTCAAGATCAAGAGGAGAAAGAATCATAGTGCCTAAAATAGATTCTTTAAAATTCGGAGCATGTTTTGTAACAGTATTAATAATAGTGTCTGCGGCATCTAGTCTATGATCATGCCAGGACCGTCCGTCAGATAAAGAGGGAGAGAATTGTTGACAGAACAATGAAGCAACGTGTTGCCCTTTAGGCGCTAAGGTATCGTCCATTGTGGATGGAATTAACATTTCCACAATTGGATCTTTTGACCACCCATGAGTCTTAGCATCTATGTATGCGCGATCCATGTAATCTAGGGTTGGAGCAATAACAATCCCACTTTGGTGATGCTCAGCTATCTCTTTGCCTGGCAGAGCATTAAAATCTGGGAGTTCTGAAAGTGCTACATTCATTCTAAAGGTACCTGAACCACATTTGTAGCCATCCATACTGCGATTGAATTCTGGATCTAAGTCTTCTGCTGCAATTAATTTTTTGTAAAGGAGTTTGGGATTTAAATTAGAAATAATTTTTTTAGCTTCAACAATTGAGCCATCTTCTAATTGAATTCCAGTCGCTCTGCTATTGGAAACCATTACCTTGTCTACCCCAGCATCTGTAAAAATATTTACACCCAAATCTATACAGGCTTCTTTCATGGCTTGGGTGATAGAACCCATTCCACCTATAGCATGACCCCAGGCTCCTTTTTCTCCATCCACTTCACCAAATACATGATGCAATAAAACATAAGCAGAGCCAGGCGTATCAGGACTTGCAAAATTTCCAACAATTGCATCAAATCCAAATGCAGCCTTGACATGTTCACTTTCAAACCAACCGTCTAGAAAAGAGCGGGCACTTTTAGTAAAAAGATTGTAAACATCCCTATGGACTTGATTGCCTTGTGTAGCAATAGGCCAAAGCTGAAGCGCAGCATTTAAGGCAGCTTTAATTCCTTGTTTAGGGTTAGGAGGCGTCTTGACTGATAGATCTCTTAGCACATCTGCAACAGCTTCAATTCGATCATAGTATTCAGGTAATCTTTCAGCATCCTTGTTAGAAAATTTTCTAAATTCTTGCTGAGTTCTCTCTAACCCTCCACCTAATTTAAGGTAGCTTGAATTAGTAAGGGGCAAAAAATTTGATATAGGCCTTTTTACAATTTCTAACCCAAGCTCTTTGAGCTTCATTTCTTTAATAATTGAAGGGTTCAATAAGCTTACTGTATAACTTGCAACAGAGTTTTTAAATCCTGGATGAAACTCTTCTGTAACAGCAGCTCCACCTACAATAGATCGCTTTTCATAGACATTGACATTGAGTCCAGCTTTGGCTAAATAAAAAGCACAAACAAGTCCATTGTGACCGCCGCCAATAATTAGTGCATCAGTATTTTTTTTAGACATTCACTTCTTTTTATAATAAATTTAGATACAGATTATAGATTTAATATTTAGAAAATTATATGAACATTAGGTTCTTAAAAAAATTCAATCATCTCTTTTATAACTCACTTGTCCTTGTTTTTTTGATTGGTTGTGGAGGGGGTGGGGGCGGAGGCTCAGCTGGTGTTGTTCCAGCTCCTAATGTCGCACCAACAATTTCAGGATCAATTTTAGAGATAAGAGTGGAAGAGACGATGAGTTTTCAACCCACTGCAAGTGATGCAAATAATGACTCTTTATCTTTTTCTATTGCCGGTGCTCCAGCTTGGTCTAATTTTAATGCTAATTCTGGATTATTTACTGGAAAGCCCAGTAATGCTGATCTTGGTTCGGTCTACTCAATTACTATTACAGTTTCAGACGGCCAACTTTCAACATCCATCGCATTTGACCTAACTGTCATTAAACCCTTATTTGCAATTAATTTATCTATCGCCTCAATGGCAAATTATATGAATCTTGCAATTTCCTTATCCGGTTGTTTTTTTAATCAGAGTGATACTGAGTGTGCTGATGGAGAAGAAGAAATCGTTATTGTTGAGAATGGACTTTCAAGGTTTAGCAATACATTGGCGGCAGGTAGTCCTTTTGAACTATCTATAGAAAGAGACCCTGGTAGACAAAAATGCGAGCTATCTGAGTCAAGTGGGCAAATGGGAAATCTGGATCAAACTTTAACTGTGAGCTGTGAAGATGATGCATCAGCGCCATTATTTAAGACCAATAAACTTCATAAGATTCGCATTACGATGTCTCAGGCAGAGTGGAAGAGGTTTCTTTTGGATTACGAGAGAGCTAACTATAAAAATGGAGATTCATCAGGTTTTGTTCATCCCTGGGGTGCAATTTTTTGGTCTCATAGTGAAGTATATAGGCAAGCTAATTTTGCATATCTTGACTCGCAAGGAGAGGTCATAGAGTCTTATGCAAACATTGGATTTAAAATGAAAGGTAACACCAGTCGACAAGTTCCTCAGATTAGTGTTACTCAATCAGATGGTACCTCTAAACTTACTCCTAAAAGATTTAGCTTTGCAATTAAATTCGATGAAAAGTTTGATGAAGACGAAGGAGTGTATTCATGTATTGACGCCACTGGAAGTCCTGCTGCAATTCCAGGCCCTCCTTGTGAAAATAGGGTTGGCAAAGACTTGCTTGAGGTTCCAGAAAATGATGATAGAACTTTTATGGACATGGAGAAGGTCTACTTTAGATATAACAGAGACGATCCCTCTTATCAAAGAGAGCTCTTAGCCCATACGATTCTTAATAACATCGGAGTGCCAACATCAAGGATGTCTCATGCCAATATTGAGCTAGTACTTACAGGAGATGGAACTTATAACAATCAGCCCTTGCCACAAAGTTTTAATATGGGCGTTTTTCAAATGACAGAACAAATTGATAAACCATTTTTAAAACGATTGTTTCGTAAAAATGGCTATCTTTTTAAGGCTACCGGAGGGGACTTAAGTAAATCCTCTTCTATAAACCCACTTTGCGTTCCATACGAAGATGATACTGGTTATGTAAACACTCAGTTTTGTGAAATCGGAGTTGAAAAACCTGATCCAGCCTCAAGAGAAGAGTGGCTAGGCACTGACAATTATTTAAATCCAACATTTGTGAACTCTGATATTAATGATGATGGAGGTGAGGTCTCGCAATTCAAACCTTATGAGCCAGTCTATGATTTAAAATCAAAGAAAAGTAAAGTTAAAGCCGGCAGGGTTTTGCTAGAAGACTTTATTAAATTTGTACAAACCAATCCAAGCGCTTCAATGCTTGCAGAGCAGTTTGATGTTTCTGGCTTTATAAAAGCTCAAGCTGCAGATATCGCTATGGGAGCTCCAGATCATTATGCTAGGGTTGCAAATAATTTCTATCTTTACTTCAATCCCATTTCATCTAAGTGGATTTATATTCCCAATGATTATGATTTTGTTTTTAGAGACCATCATCCACAATGGGGCTTATTCATTTCACTGGATGCCTTTCAAGACCTTGCTTCAACATATGCATTTCAGTCATTAGGTAAAATTGCTTGGACCGATAGAGAGCTTGGTGATGTAACTCCAATTTTATGGGACATTATATTCTCAGAACCTAGTAACAAAGAGGCTCTCTACAAAAATATAAAATCTATTTTAAATAATCAATTTAACTGGGAAACATCTTTATCAAATTTACTTGATGAAAGAGATAATTTAGTAAGAGATTCTATCCAATCAACCGTTGCGGTCAGCCCAGCTGGCTGTCAACATATCTATAATCGTAATGCCATCGATTCAGAATCTTCAACCGCTCTATGTGATATTAATGATATGTCTATCAAAAGGTTTATTGAGTTGAGAAAAATCACCCTCAGCGAAGAACTTGAATCTGCTGGTATGTAATTCTCTAACTTAAGTCTTCTATTCTCCCAATAACCCAGATGCTTTTTAGTTGAGATAAATTATAAAAATAGCCACTTCCGCAACCCTATTTATATTGAAAGAGGCTTCAGTGACTTAGCTCCTTCCAAGTTTTCAAAATTTTTTAACATGCTTTTACTAATCTCAATAAATGATTGGTAGCTTCCATTTTCATCAAGCTTTTCTTCAATAATGCAACCCGAATCAAACAACTTAGACCTCATCGCTGCTTGAGTCGGAGAAAAGCAAATCCAGCCAGCAAGAATCTCTCCAAAAAGAATTTGAGAAATTTGAGTTTTTAATTCGTCCAAGCCATCCCCAGTTTCAGCAGAAATTTTTATTTCAGGGTATTTATTATTTACGGGGTGAATTTCAATATCTGTTATTAAATCAATTTTATTTAAGACTCGTATTTGAGGTATTTTCTCTATTCCAAGATCTTCTAAAATTAGATCAACCTGTTGAATTTTAAAACCACGTTCCGGATCTGCAGCATCTATTACATGCACTAAGAGATCAGCGGAAGACAAATCATCCAAAGTCGCTTTAAAGGATTCAACTAGCTTGGTTGGAAGATTAGATATAAACCCTACAGTGTCTGAAAATAGAACTGTACTTAAGGTTTTGGATTTAAAATCTGCTTTGCGTGTCGTAGTATCTAAAGTAGCAAATAGCTTATCTGCTGCATAAAGACCGCCTTTTGTTAATGTATTGAAAAGCGAGGTCTTCCCCGCATTGGTATAACCCACAAGAGCAACTAATTTATTTGCACCTTTTTTCCTAGAATATCGATTTAAGTTTTTTTGATTATGCTGTTTTTTTAATCTATTTTTTAACTGCTTAATTCGATTGCCAACCAGTCGCCTGTCTGTTTCTAGCTGAGTTTCTCCTGGGCCTCTTAAGCCAATTCCTCCTTTCTGCCTCTCCAAATGACTCCATCCACGAACCAGCCGCGTTGAAAGAAAGCTTAATTGAGCTAACTCAACTTGCAGCTTTCCAATATCACTTTGAGCTCTGCTAGCAAAAATATCTAAGATTAAGCCTGTTCTATCAAGCACTCTCGCACAAAGAACTATTTCTAAGTTTCGTTCTTGTGATGGAGAAAGCTCGCAATCTAGCAATACTAATTTTATATTTTTATCTGTTAATAAGGTTTTTAGTTCCTCTACTTTTCCTTTGGTTATGAAATGACTTGCAGAAACAAAATTTTGATTTGAGAAAATATGATCCTCAATTTTTAATCCAGCTGACTTAGCCAAATCCAAGAATTCATTAGAATTGAAATGATTAGATTCTTTTGAAGATGACCTTAAAACATCAACCGAAACAATAATTGCCCTGAGATCATCTGGAACTAATGTTTTTTCCAAGTTAAATAGACTGTAAGATCATCTTTTTAGCATTTTTGTAAATGTGATGGAGTGTGTATTTGTTCCTGCTCGACGGAACTTAGACAACTCTTGATATTCTGGATCATCAAACCAGTTATTTGCATCATCTTCTGTTTCAAAGCCAAAAAGAATCACTCTCCCTTTCAAAGGCGTATCTCCCTCTCTATGTTCAGGCACATCATCAAAAGTTATAAAAGAACCTTTGTGTTTTTTTAGAATTGGAAAAAAACCTTTTTCATATTTTCGATATTCATCAACATCAGTAACTTCAAGGTTAGCTATTGCTATAATTTCAAAATCGTTCATAAATAAATTTCATTGTTTAAAATATTATTGTACTTAAATCCCCCAATGAAAACAGATTAATCATTTGCAAATCTTTCATTATTTGCCCACAATCCATCCTTTAAAATAATTAATAAAGTATGAAAAATCTTTTTCCATATGAAGGCAAGGAAGTAATTGTTACTCAAGATATGTGTGATTTTAATGGGCATATGAATGTAAATCATATTAAAGAGGTTTTTGAGCAGGGCTGGGAATTTACCTCTAAAGATTTTGGCTTCGATGAAGAGTATCTAGAGAGTGGCTTCTCTTCATTTACCCTAGAGGATAACTATAGGTTTCAAAAAGAGTTTCTTCTAGGAGAGAAAATTTTTCCTGCATTCAGACTATTTAATGTTAATAAAAAATTATTTCATATGATCGGCGCTCTCTTTGATAAAGATGACGTGATTTGTGCTACGTATGAGACGGTAGAAGGTCACATTGATATGAGCAAAAGGAGGATGTCTCCCATGGATTCTAAAAGACTAGAAAAGGTCTCTGCCATAAAGAAAGCTCATGATGCTCTAGGCCCAGTTCCATATGACATAAGACTGAAGATTAAAGATTTGTAATTAAATATTCATGGACTCAATATGATAAAAAATTATGCGTTAATTACTGGTAGTACAGCTGGAATCGGCTTGGACATAGCTCAGGAGCTCGCTAGCCGAGGCCATAATATATTGCTGACAGCAAGAAGAGAGGATCGTTTGAAAGATATTGCTAAGCAATTAACATTAGACTACGGAGTCCAAGCAGACTATGTTGTTGCTGATCTTGGTGAGCCTGATGCCCCTGAAAAAATTTTTAATTTCTGTGATTCAAATCAATATAGTGTAAATATTTTAGTAAATAATGCCGGCTATAGCATCAATAAAAAATTTCATGAAACTGGTGAAGACGAAGAAGAAAGATTCTTAAGAGTTCTAGGTATTGGTGTAATAGCTCTTACAAAGAGATTTATTCCAGGCATGTTGAACCAACAATCAGGAAAAATTATGCTGGTATCTTCTTTAGCAGCTTTTGCTCCCCCCGCTACTGGATGGGGTGCGTTATATGGCCCAGTTAAAACATTTGTAAATAGGTTTGGAGATGCTTTAAATTTAAACTATCGTAGTTATGGCATTACATCTACAAATGTATGTCCCGGTTTTACTGTGACAGAGTTTCACACAGCAAGTGGCATGCAAGATGCCATGGATGAAGTACCCAGCTTTATGAAAAAAGATTCTAAGACTGTAGCCAAAGGTGCGGTAGATGCAATGATGAAAGGAAAAAGGGTGTGGGTTCCCGGGCTATTAAATAAGCTGATTGCTTTCTTATGCAATAATTTACCAACATCCCTTGTCATTAAGATGAGCTCTAGCCTTGCAGGTGGACGGTATGAATAAACATTTTAATGTTTGAGAGAAAAGGATTCTTCCGACTTTCTTAATATTTACATTGACTGATTTAGTTTGCTAGAACCTCATCTGCAACAAAAGCATTGTTCTTTCTTTCTTGCCCGAACGTTGAAACAGGACCATGACCAGAGATAAATGACACCTCGTTTCCAAGAGGCCATAATTTCTGAGTTATAGAATTAATTAGATCTTGGTGATTTCCCCTAGGCAAATCAGTTCTTCCAATTGATCCTCTAAATAAAACATCTCCAACAACAGCCAACTTTGACTCAGGGTGAAAAAATATAATATGACCTGGAGTATGCCCAGGACAAAATAGCACTTGTAGGATTTCATTTCCCAAATGAACTTCATCGCCATCTAACAACCATCTATTTGGAATACAATTTTGTGCGTGCATACCAAACATCTTGCCTTGGGACTCCAAAGACTCAAGCAAAAAAGTATCTTCATGATGAGGGCCTTCAATCTCAATTGATAGCATTGATGCTAGCTCCATTGCTGCCCCAGCATGATCAGCATGGCCATGAGTTAGAAATATTTTTTCTGGAATCAGGTCATTATCTTTTGCTGCTCCAAGGAGAATATCAAGATCACCACCTGGATCCACGAATGCACATTTTTTAGACTCTTCACAAAATAAAATAGGCGCATTTTGTTGAAAAGGAGTAACAGGGCTAACGAGAGCTTTAATCAGTGACATTTAGTTATTTTATCTAATTAATTGAGTCTTAAGAACTTTTTTAGTTCAAAGTTTATAGTTTGTAATTATTGAACTAAAAATTATGTATAAATAAATTGAATGATAGAATTAAGAATGAAAACATAGGATAACAATAATAATTGCCCTAGGTCAGAAGCAAGGTTATTTTAATAACTCTAAAATAGAGGAAAGAAAAATGAATATTCAATCTTTAAGTTATATTTTAATTGAAACCACTGATATGCAGAAATGGTCTCATTATGCCCATGAAGTTGTGGGTCTAATGAAAAATGAAGTCTTGAGCGATGCAAATAATTTATTTCTTCGCATGGATGATAGCCCTTTTAGATTTCAAGTTCAGATAGGAGAAACGGATAGGTATGTCCTTGGTGGCTTTGAATTAGCAAGTAAAAATGAATTTGATGAGGCAAAAAAACAACTTAAAGATTTGGGTATTGCTTTTGATGAGATGGATGATGAATTAGCTAAAATTAGGTGCGTTGATGAGTTAATCAGCTTGAAAGATCCTGCAGGGCATTCTCTCGAGCTCTTTTATGGTAGATCCCTTGAGAAGACTGAATTTAAATCTCCGCAGGGTATTTCAGCCTTTATAACTCACGGTTTAGGTCTTGGTCATGTTGTCTTTGGAACTCTTGCAGTTGAAGAGGCCCATGATTTTTATAAAGATGTTTTAGGTTTTGGCGACTCAGATATTATGCGAATGAGGTTTAGCCCGGACCCAAATGATCCTGAGTCTGTTCTATATTTTATGCATTGCAATAATCCTCGCCATCATACTGTCGCTATGATGCAATCTCCACCTCCACCATCAGGATTAGTGCATGCAATGGTAGAAGTAGAAAATTCAGAACAAGTAGTCAAAGCATTAGACAGAGCAGTCGCAAATGACGTGCATATTAGCTCTACACTTGGACGGCATATGAACGACCAAATGTTTTCATTTTATATGCAAACTCCTGCAGGCTTTATGCTTGAATTTGGGTATGACGGCCTTCAACCCGATTGGAATACCTTTAAAACAACTAATTCTCCAGCGCCGAGTTTTTGGGGTCATGAATTTAATATGCCGGAAGGCTAATACATGGATAAAGTTTTAACGCATCAAGCATTTATCAATCAGTTATCTGATGGAATGACTATTGGCATCGGTGGTTGGGGTGCTCGCAGAAAGCCCATGTCTTTAATTAGAGCTATTTGCCAATCTGATTTAACGGATTTAACTCTTGTTAGTTATGGAGGCCCAGATGTTGGGCTTTTATGTGCTCATCAAAAAGTTAAAAAATTAATATTTGGGTTTGTCTCATTGGATATGATTCCCTTGGATGCCCATTTTCGTAAAGCTCGTCAGAATGCAGAGATAGAAGTTATGGAATTAGACGAGGGGATGGTGCAATGGGGGCTGAGAGCTGCAGCAATGAATCTATCATTTCTCCCGACAAGAATTGGGCAGGGCACTGATGTGCTTAAGCATAATCCTGAAATAAAATTTATTACTTCTCCTTATTCTGATCAAGAAAAGTTTGTTGCAATGCCAGCATTACATCTTGATATTGCGTTGTTGCATGTTAATAAATCAGATCAAAAAGGAAATACTCAAATATTTGGTCCAGACCCATTCTTTGATGAAATGTTTGCTAGAGCAGCTACCAAAACCTTTGTATCTTCTGAGGAAGTTGTTCCAACTAAGGATTTGGGCGGCAAAGAAGGCGCTATATTTAATCGATTTGAAAGAAGTTTGGTTTCAGGTGTTGTGCATGCACCATGTGGCGCTCATCCCACCTCATGCGCACCAAATTATGGTTTTGATCTTGAGCATTTAAAAGCTTATTCCGCAGCAGCTAAATCATTTGATGAATACAGTAATAAATTTTTAACAGGCACTCCAGCTCAATACATAGAGGCAGTAGGGGGAGCAGCAGCCATTAATAAAATCCCTTTACCTCAATTTTAGTATGACAGATCGAACCTCATTAGCTGAAATATGCATAAGCGCCTCATCAAAAGCTTGGAAAGGCGACGGTGAAATTCTTGCTACAGGCATTGGATTGATTCCCAGAATTGCTGCAGGTTTAGCTAAATTAACCTGTAATACTGATTTGATGATGACCGATGGGGAAACATTTCTAATTTCTAAACCTGTGCCTATGGGTGCCAGAGATGCATCTGAAGATTTAATAGAAGGGTACATGAGCTATAGCCGTGTCTTTAAAAATTTATGGGCCGGCCAAAGACATGCAATGGTTACTCCAACTCAAATAGACTCCTTTGGCCAAACCAACATCAGTTCTATTGGTGATTATGATCAACCGAAAGTTCAATTGCTTGGAGTCAGAGGGTTTCCTGGTAATTTTATTAGTCATAAAAATTCTATATTTATTCCCAATCATTCAGTGAAAACTTTTGTTAAAGGTGAGGTTGATATGGTTTCAGGAATGGGGTACAAAAATGATCATTCTCGCACTGGAATGCCTGATATTAAATTAGTAGTAACTAATTTGGGTGTCTTTGATTTCAATGGCCCTAACCATCAACTGCAACTTTTATCCTTGCATCCAGGAGTTAGCATAGATGATGTTTTAATTAATACTGGATTTGAAATTGCAGTCCAATCCGAGGATGAAACTCGAGCTCCTTCAGCAGAAGAGCTTAAGTGTATTAGAGAAGTTCTTGATCCAAGTAACATTAGAAACACTATTTTTGGGGAATAAATATGGCACGAAGTAAATCAACCATTACATATAAAAAGAAAGATGAAATTGCCATCATTTCGATGAACCGGCCAGAATATAACAATGCTCAAAATGGGAAGATGACCTACGATTTAGATAAAGCTTTTAAAAAAGCAATTGATGATGATGGTATTAAGGTGATTGTATTAAAAGGCAATGGTAAACATTTCTCAGCAGGTCATGACATTGGTACACCAGGCAGGGATGTGGATGTTGAGTATGATCGAAAATCTATGTGGTATGACCATACCAATAAGCCAGGAGGAGAATTTTGGTATGTTCGCGAGCAAGAGGTTTACTTGAACATGTGCAGAAGATGGCGTGACATGCCAAAACCAACCATAGCGATGGTTCATGGGGCATGTGTTGCTGGGGGGTGTATGCTCGCATGGGTCTGTGACTTAATAGTCGCATCTGAAGATGCTTTTTTTGCGGATCCTGTAGTTCGCATGGGAATTCCAGGGGTTGAATATTTTGCACATCCCTATGAGCTCAACCCTAGAATTGCTAAAGAATTTTTATTTTTAGGTGAAAGGATGTCTGCAACAAGAGGTTATGAAATGGGGATGGTAAATAAGGTAGTGCCTTTAGATGATCTTGAATCTACGGTTATGGAGATGGCAACTAAAATTTCTGCAATGCCAAGACTAGGACTGACTCTAACCAAACAAGCTATCAATCATGTAGAAGACTTACAAGGCAAGCGCAATGGGATGGAAGCAGCATTTGCGTGGCATCATTTTTCGCATGCTCACAACGACCTTACGACTGGAAATATTCTTTCTGGGTTTGATGCAAAGAAAATGGCAAAATCTCAACGAACTAAAACTAAGAAGAGCCCAGCAAAGAAAGCTGTGCCAAAGAAAAAGCGCTAACTGAAGAGACAGAACATTAATAAACTAACCAACATCTTGGGTTGCGATTACCCAATCATTCAAACTGCCATGGGATGGGTAGCCATGCCTGAATTAGTAGCAGCTTCATCAAATGCAGGAGCTTTTGGGTTCTTAGCTTTAGCAACAGCTGGCCCGGCAGAGGCTCTTGAGATGATTGATCAAACTTTAAGCCTTACAGATAAACCATTTGGCGTGAACTTTCACATGTTCCAACCCGGAGCTGATCAAATCGTACAGGCCATTCTTGATCACAAAATTAAAGCAGTTAGCTACTCCAGATCTCCAACTCCGGAGTACATCACAGCATTCAAAGAACAAGGCATCTTATGCATGCCGACCGTTGGAGCCCTCAAACATGCTATTAAAGCAGAGCAGCTTGGTGCTGATGTACTAGTAATTCAAGGTTCTGAGGGTGGAGGGCATACGGGCTCTACTCCAACAACTCTTCTTTTAAGTTCAGTGCTGGAAAACGTTAAAATTCCAGTGGTTGCAGCAGGAGGCTTTAGAGATGGTTCAGGTTTAGCTGCATCTCTAGCCTGGGGTGCAAGCGGAATTGCCATGGGCACAAGATTCATGATGACCCAAGAAAGTCCAGTCCCTTCTAAAACTAAAGAAGCATATATATCAGCTGGCGTGGAAGATATCAAAGTAACTAAAAAGTTTGACGGTTTACCCCATCGGTTAATTTTCAATGAGTACATTAAAAAAATTGATCGCTCAAATCCTTTTTCTTTATTTATGATGTCGGTAACGTCAGCTTGGAAATACAAGCAAATTACAAAAGCCTCTTTTGCAGATTTAATAAAATCATTTTTTGCTATGTTGAAGGGCGATGACTTGACTATTTCTCAGTCAATCATGTCAGCAAATAGCCCGGCGATTATTCAAAAGGCTATGGTTGAAGGGTCTCCAAGCGAAGGTGCGATGCCATCAGGCCAAGTTGCGGGAATTATCTCTAATTTACCTACTTGCAATGAACTCATCGAACAAATTATGAGAGAATTCAGGGTAGCTGCTGCAAACTTTAATAAGATTGATGGAGAAAAATCATGAGCGTTAAAACATCCATTGCCAAAGGAATTGCTGAGATTGTCTTAGATTGCCCTCCTGTGAATGCTTTAAATTCAACCGAATGGTTAGATCTTGCAAAAAATATTGACCATCTTTCGCACAATGATGAGGTTAGAGTTATTGTGATTTCAGCCCAAGGCAAAGGTTTTTGTGCTGGGGTTGATATTAAAGAGCTCCAAGAAGATTCCACGAAAATTTTAGATGTAAATGATGGCTGCTGGAAAACGGCAAGAGCTATTCATGTTTGTAATGTGCCAGTTATATCTGCCTGCCATGGCTTTGTTTTAGGTGGGGGAATTTTACTTGCAGGAGCTTCTGATGTAGTTCTTGCAACTGAAGATTCGTATTTCGGGTTACCGGAGATTGACCGAGGTGCACTTGGGGGAGGAGCGCATTTGAGTAGATTGTTTCCTTTACAAGCTGTTCGGAAAATGATGTTTACCGGAAAGCCAATTACAGCTCAAAGAGCATTTGAATATGGATCTATTGAGTCACTTCATGCTGATAATAATTCAGTGCGACAGGCTGCTTTGGAGATTGCCAAAGACATAGCCTCTAAAAGTCCGATAGCTATGAAACTTGCTAAAAAAGCTTTAAGTCAAATTGAGCATGGTGATGTAGACGAACATTATAAATCTGAGCAAACCTTCACCCTAGAGTTATATAAATCAAAAGATTCTCAAGAATCACGCGATGCTTTTGTAGAAAAAAGAGATGCTGATTTTAACAATGAAGATTAACTTTACTCCAGAGCAAGATGTCTTTCGGCAAGAGATCCGCTCATGGCTTGAACAGAATGTTCCTAATGAGCCTCTTTTGTCTTTAGATACCAAGCAAGGTTTTGAGCAGCACAGGGAATGGGAAAAAAAACTGAATTCTGGTAACTGGTCAATGGTGACCTGGCCAACAGAATATGGTGGAAGAGGATTAGACTTAATTGAATGGTTAATTTTTGAAGAAGAATACTATCGAGCAGAGGCCCCCACGAGAGTCAATCAAAATGGAGTTTTTCTTCTTGGGCCAACCTTGATGGAGTTTGGCACTCATGAGCAGAAATCTAAATTTTTAAATGCTATGGCCACCGGTGATCATATCTGGGCTCAAGGATGGTCAGAACCAGGGGCAGGAAGTGATATGGCGGCTATTCGAACAACAGCTGTTTTAGAGAACGGTTGTTACAAGATTAATGGTCAAAAAACTTGGTCTTCACGAGCCACTTACGCAGATTGGACTTTTGGATTATTTAGAACAGATCTTGATTCAGAAAGGCACAGGGGATTATCTTTTATTCTTGTTCCATTAAACCTTCCAGGTATAACTGTTAGACCTATAGCTCAGTTAGATGGTGAGCCTGGTTTTGCAGAAATCTACTTTGATGATGTGACAGTTCCAGCTGAGAACCTATTGGGTGTCGATGGAGAGGGTTGGAAAATTGCAATGGCAACGGCAGGTTTTGAAAGAGGTTTGATGCTAAGAAGTCCTGCACGTTTTCAACAGACGGCAGCTAAATTATTGCAGCTTTATTTGGATAATGAGAGTGATTGTTCTCCTGCCATGCAAGCTAATATTGTTGAAGCATGGGCGCAATCAGAGTCTTATGCATTAAGCATCTATCACACTGCATCTAAAATGCTTGCAGGTGGATCTATTGGTTCAGAATCTAGCTTAGGTAAAATTTTCTGGTCTGAATTAGATCACATGATGCATCAAACTGCATTAAAGATACTTGGAGCCAGTGCTGAACTATCCCTCGCTTCAAAGCATGATTCCGCAAAATGGATTAAAGGTTTTATGTTTTCCTATGCAGGCCCAATCTATGCAGGTACCAATGAAATTCAAAAAAATATTATTGCAGAGAGATTATTGGGGCTACCTAAATAAGTCATGAACTTTATTTTTACAGAAGAGCAATTACAATTCAAAGATACTATTAAGGCTTTTTTAAATGATGAGTGCACACCGAAATCCATAAGAAGTGGATGGACTTCAAAACAATCTTTTAATCAAAATAGATGGAAGGGGTTGGCAGATCTAGGTGTACTGGGTTCAAATTTACCAGAAGACAGCGGTGGTCTTGGTATGGATCAAGTTGCGCTGGTCTTGATGGTAGAGGAAATGGGTTATGCCGGTCTTCCAGAACCTGCAGCCGAACAAACTTTTTTAATCAACGATCTCTTGCGTATGTTACCTGCAGAAATGCAGGAGAACATTAAAGACCATCATATGTCCGGGGAATCTTATATTTCAATTGCTCACCCTTTAGCTCCAAATCCATTATTTTTAAATGAGTCTGCCGGACTTTTAGTATTTGAAAAAGATTCTTATTATTTTGTTTCAAAAAATGACATAGAGTTTGAAGAGGTGGTATCCAATGATCCTTCTAGGGAGCTAGGTAAAATTACATCCATTAAAAACACTATTTCATCATCTGAAAACTTTGACTTGCTGAATTCTGCTGTTTTATCAAGAGGAGCACTAATGACTGCAGCGCTTTTAATTGGATTGTCCCAAAAAATGATTGATTTGAGCTCAGCTTATGCTCTTGATAGAACTCAATTTGGTAAGCCTATTGGGTCATTTCAAGCAGTTAAGCATATGCTCGCTGATGTTGCAGTGGCAATAGAATTTGCTAGGCCCGCTGTCTATCGAGCCGCTTATTCCTTATCAGATAATAATCCTAAATCTTCTTTGCACTGCGCTCACGCAAAATACATGAGTACTAGAGCTGCAGAGATTGCCTGCAAAAATAGCATTCAGGCTCATGGTGCCATGGGTTATACATGGGAGATGGACCTACATATTTTCATGAGAAAAGCTTGGTCTTTAATGGCCTGTTGGGGCAATGAAAACAAACAACAAGATATTATTTTTCATACACTTAAGTCATCGAAAAATGAGCTTGGAGTCCTATACACTTTTTAGAGGAATTAAACATGCAAGATGCATACATCGTTAGCGCTTTAAGAACACCAATTGGAAAGAAGAAAGGCTCTTTATCTAATATTCATCCTGCTGATCTAGGAGCTGCAATTCTTTCAGCTACATTTGATAGAGTCGATCTAGATCCTGGCCTTGTTGAGGACGTAATTTTTGGATGCGTTGATACTGTTGGACCTCAAGCAGGCGACATTGCTAGAACTTGTTGGCTGGCAGCAGGTTTGCCGGAGCACGTTCCTGGGACCACTGTTGATCGTCAATGCGGCTCGTCCCAACAAGCTGTGCATTTTGCTTCTCAAGCCATCATGTCTGGTACTGCTGATGTTGTTATTGCAGGCGGCGTGCAAAACATGAACATGATTCCAATTTCTTATGCGATGTTGGCTGGACAAGCCCTCGGTTTTGATGATCCCTTTTCTGGTTCCACTGGGTGGGTAAAGCGCTATGGAACTCAAGAAGTTAGCCAGTTTAATTCTGCGCAAATGATTGCAGAGAAATGGAAAAATTTCTAGAGCAGAGATGGAGAGTTTTGCTTTTGAAAGTCATCAAAAAGCCATGCGAGCAATCAATGCTAACCATTTTACAAATGAAATTGTTCCCATTGGAGATTTTCACATTGATGAAACCCCTAGGGCTGAGACATCATTAGAAAAAATGGCATCACTTAACCCAATAATTGAAGGGCATGATATTACTGCTGCTATCTCATCGCAAAATGCTGACGCTTCCTCTGCCATCCTTATAGTTTCTGAGAAAATTCTAAAAGAGTGGAATCTCAATCCCTTAGCTCGCATTGCTCATATTAGCGTTAGAGCAGACGATCCGATTTGGATGCTCACAGCTCCAATGCCAGCTACAGAATACGCTATTCACAAATCAGGGATCAGCCTCAACGATATTGGGATAGTTGAAATTAATGAAGCTTTTGCATCTGTTGCAATGGCCTGGCAAAAAGAAATGCAATATCCAATGGATCAAATTAATGTGAATGGGGGAGCGATAGCTCTTGGGCATCCGCTGGGCGCTACTGGGGCAAGGCTGATGACAACTATGATTCACTCAATGAGAAGAGATAATATTCGTTACGGCTTACAGACGATGTGTGAAGGCGGCGGCCAGGCAAATGTTACAATTTTGGAGAATTGCTCATGAATAACTTAATGAATCCAAAGTACCCAGAGGGCAAAAACCTCTTTGCAGGTAAAAATATCTTATTGACCGCTTCAGCCGGCGCAGGCATTGGGTTCTCAACCGCAAAAAGATTTTTAGAAGAAGGTGCAAATGTTTTTCTCTCTGATATACATCAAGGCAGATTAGATCAAGCCATTGAAAACTTGCAGGGTTTAAATTTAGGTGAAGTTGACGGTTGCCTTTGCAACGTTACCTCAGATACAGAAATTGATGCAATGTTCAAGCAAGCTCTTGCTCGTTACACCCATTTAGATGGGGTAATTAACAATGCAGGTTTAGGGGGTGAATCTTCCTTAGAAACTATGAGCAATGATGACTGGAACTTAGTTATGGATGTAACACTCAATGGCGCAATGAAAATTATGAGAGCTGCTATTCCTATATTAAAAGATACTCAGGGCATTATTGTAAATAACGCTTCCGTTTTAGGCTGGCGTGCTCAAGCAGGTCAATCTCATTACGCGGCGGCTAAAGCAGGCGTAATGGCTTTAACCAGATGCGTTGCCATGGAGACTATAGAGCATGGCATAAGAATTAATGCAGTTGCTCCCAGCCTTGCAGTAAATCCGCATTTAGCAAAAACTAGCTCAGATGAATTAATAACTGAGCTTTCGTCCAAAGAAGCTTACGGCAGAGGAGCTGAGCCATGGGAAATTGCAAATATTATTTTATTTTTGGCGTCTGACCTTTCTTCATACATGACTGGCGAGATTCTTTCAGCATCTTCTCAGAGAGCATAAGTGGAAAAAATTGTTTACCAACTTTGGAAAAAAGATCTTGATCATATGGATAGTTTTAAAGATAGACTTCTTACGCATTTGCCGCCATCCATCGATTCACTAGTTTCAGAATTACAAATTAATATACAAGATCAAGATGTGGCTCCAGCTAACTCTTTAGTTCAATCTAATTACCCTCCAGCACCTGACGCAATAATATTTATTAAGGTTGAAAGTTATTTTTCTACCAAAGATGTTGAGACCCAACTTCTTGAAATAAGTCAAAAAATTCAAGGGTTTATTGTTAGCGAGTCAATTATTTTAAATGACGAGGCTTAGAACTCCATTAGGGCAGAGATCTGAAGGGTTTTCACAAATTGTTTTTTTTAGAGAAGCCTTCCAACATGAGTTCATTTGATTGGTTTGAGCATTGGACTAATCACCATACAGAGATTGCCATTGAGACTCAGTCAAATTTTATTTATATTCAAAATAGCATCCTGCGCCCCACTTCAACAGAACTCGCCTAGATTCATTGCAATCATTGAAGAATGTTTCCCAGCCGGAGCCATGTCTAATACAGAAATTTTTTATAACGCCCCTAATGACCCTCAGTTGCTTTTAAAAAACACCACAATCATGATGGACAGTTGTAGTAAATTTATTGATTTTAATAAGATTGAGGTAATACCTACAAGTCGGTATAGAATAATTTAAGAATACAAAATAGGGGATACAGCATGACAGATATAAAAGTTGCTTTGGTTACGGGAGCAGCAAGTGGCATGGGAAGAATTTCTGCAAAGCGGTTAGCAGCAGATGGCGTTCATGTTGCAGCAGTTGATGTAAATACAGAAGGTTTAAATGAATTAAAACAAGAATCAAACAACATCTCAATTTTTCCTTGTGACCTTTCTGATGGGCAAGCTGTAAAAGAGATGGTTAACCAGGTACAAAATGAAGTTGGGTCAATTGATAGGGTGACTAATGCCGGTGCAATAATGCCTATGGGAAAGGTCGCAGACCTTAGCCCAGAATCAATTAACCAATTAATGAGAATTAACTATGAAGGAACTGTGAATATTGTTGGCAATATTTTACCTGAGATGATAAAAAAAGATTCAGGCCAAATTATTTTATTTGGTTCAATTGCAGGTACATGTCCAGTTGAAAACATGTCAGCATATAGCGCTTCAAAGGCAGCAGTAAATATGTATGGAGAGATTCTTGCAAAAGAATTAGAGCAAACAAATATTAGAGTTTTGCTTGTATGCCCTGCAATGACTGATACCCCATTGATGAGGTTCGTTGACGAAACAGATGCGCCCTCTTCAATCAAAAAACAAACAAAAAAAGGTACACTTAATAATCCTGAGGATGTTGTGAATGCTATAGAAAAAGATTTATTAACAGATAAAGTAATATGCTATCCAACACCAGATGCCTTATATGCAACCAGGATTAGAAGATTCTTTCCTAATTATTGGTGGAAATTACTTAAAAAAAACTCATAATACAAAGCATGCCTAAAATAAATTCGTTAGCCCCAGACAACAGAGATCTTTCTCAATTCCCAGGACAATATGGATTACCATATTTAGGAAAAACTATTGAAATAGTAAAAGATACTCTAGGTTTTTGCACTCAACATTATGAAAAATATGGCCCTGTGTCTCGTCTTGATATGGTGCGCAATCAAAGAGTATTAATGTGCCTAGGCCCTGAGTTCAATGAAGCTGCTTTGTTTGACCCCAAAGGAAACTTTAGTGCCGCAGGAGGCTATGGAAGTTCACTAGGAACTTTGTACCCTGAAGGTATGCTGGTTCGCGATGATAAAAAACATAAGAGGACTAGGAGGGCATCTCAGCCAGCTTTTAAAAATGACGCATTAAAGTCTTATGTAGAGATGATGAATCCGATTCAAGAGAGGCGTATTCAAGACCTACCATTAAATGAAGAGTTTATTTTTTACGATAATATTCAAGTAACATTAATGGATGTTGCGCAAAAGTCTTTCTCGGTTTGGATGAAAGAAGTGCTGAAGCACAAAAACTTAATGACACTTTTGAAAGAATTAATAAAGGTTTAATTACTCCTTTACCTTACGATCTTCCGTTCACAACCTTTAGAAAATCTTTGGCAGCTAGAGCAGAGCTAAGAGAATTCTTAACTTCCAATATTCCTCTTAGAAGAGGCTCTGATAGACAAGACATGTTTTCAAGATACTGCAATGCTAAAGATGAAGATGGCGAGTATTTGGATGATGTAGATATTGATGGGCATATTGCATTTTTATTATTTGCAGCGTTTGATACTACTACAAGTGCCCTTACAAATATTCTTTACTATTTAGGTAAAAATCCTGAGTGGCAAGAAAAAGTTCGAGAAGAGATCTTTGAAGTAAATAATGAAATGCCAACCTTTGATGATATGGCTGAAATGACTCTAACAGAATATGTTTTTCAAGAAACATTAAGATTTTATCCTTCTGTCATGATTTTAAATAGACGCACTACTAGAGATGTTCATGTTGCAGGTTATGATATTCCTGCCAATACAGTGGTGATGATTAGCCCGCCTTTTACTCATAGAATGGAAGAGTGGTGGAGTAATCCGCTAGAGTTTGATCCAATGAGATTTTCTCCAGAAAGAGCAGAGCATAAAAATCATGGTTTTAATTATGTCCCTTTTGGCGGCGGTGCTCATAAATGTATAGGAATGCATTTTGCTATGATGAATGCAAAATTATATTTATTTAGGCTTTTAAAGAACTATAGAATAAATCTTAGGCCTAACTATGATCCTGCATTCATGCATGTTCATCTTCCTAGGCCTATCGATGGTTTACCAATAACCCTTTCTAAGATTTAATTTAATGATTCCAGAAGGTAAATATCTTGATGTCGCAGATAACTTTCGTTTTCATTATTATGATGAAGGCCAAGGAGATGTTGTGGTCTTGCTTCACGGAAGCGGAACAGGAGCATCTGGACATACAAATTTTAAAAATAATTTAATTGCATTACGTGATGCTGGTTTTCGAGTAATCCTACCAGATCTCCCAGGATATGGATTTTCTAGTAAGCCAGATAATGAAATTTACTCCTTAGACTATTTCAATAAGAAATTAATTGAATTTTTAGATGCCCTAGAAATTCAAGAATTTTCATTATTAGGCAACAGTCTTGGAGGCGCTTTATCTTTAGGCTTGGGTTTAAAATATCCTGATAGAGTCCAAAAGTTAATTTTAATGGCTCCGGGAGGAGTAGAGGAGCGAGCAGTTTATGATGCAATGCCGGGAATCAAGAAGTTAATGACTGATTTTCTGGGTGGAGCCATGGACCAATCTAAGATTGAGGGTCTTCTCGAGCTTTTTCCCTATGATAAATCAATTATCAATGATGAGATGGTGCAAGAAAGAATGGAAATTCTACCCTTAATGAATACCCAAGTTATGGCAACCATGGATATTCCAAATATGGAAAAAGATCTTCATTTGCTAAAGCAGCCTGTATTGGCATTTTGGGGAATGAACGATCAATTTATCCCACTTTCTGGCGCAATGAAAATTGGAGATGGTTGCCCTAATGCGCAGATTATGCTGTTCAGTCAATGTGGCCATTGGGTCATGATTGAGCGTGAACAAGTATTTAATGAAACCTGCATTAATTTTTTATCAACTGAATAATGAATCTAAACGATATCAATGATATTGCATCTGAATTATTCTCCGCTTTAAGAAATCAGACGCAAATCAAATCACTTACTGATCGTTATCTTGATATTGATATCAACGATTCTTATCAAATTTCTAGAAAATTTCTCTCTCTTCGTGAGGATGAGGGTGAAGTAATAGTAGGTAAAAAAATCGGCGTAACGAGCCCAGTGGTTCAAGAGATGCTAGGTGTTGACCAACCAGATTTTGGCTTTCTAACCAATGTAATGCAAGTAGATAATAAATCTTCTTTTACTATAAAAAACTCTTTGATTCAGCCTAGAGCTGAAGCAGAAATTGCCTTTATCTTAAAGGAGGATTTGCATGGCCCTGGAATTACCAAGGAAGATGTTATGTCGGCTGCTCATAAAATCTTACCTTGTTTTGAGATAGTAGATTCTCGAATAGATAATTGGAATATTAAAATTCAAGACACTGTCGCAGACAATGCTTCTTGTGGAATATTTGTATTAGGTGAAGGGGAATGTTCCCCAAATAAGTTTGCCATGGATGAATTGGAAGTAGAGGTTTACAAGAATAAGAAATTTCTTTCATCAGGCAAAGGGTCTGCTGTTCAGGGGCATCCTGCGCAAGCAGTAGCATGGTTAGCCAACACATTAGGCGAATACAATATTCCTTTGCTTAAAGGAGAAGTAATTTTATCTGGTTCCTTAGTCCCGCTTGAACCAGCTATTGCTGGAGATAGCTTTGCAATGGAATTGAAAGGTATTGGAACCTGCCAAATTAACTTTATTTAATTATGATTAAAACAAATTGTGCAATTATTGGCTCTGGTAATATTGGAACAGATTTAATGCTCAAGATTGCCAATACATCCAACTCTTTAAACTTAACTGGAGTCATTGGGATTGATCCTGCGTCTGAAGGTTTAGCAATGGCTCAATCCATGCGTCTCCCAATTTCAAACGAGGGTTTGCAAGGATTTATGGAGATGCCTGAATACCAGGGTACAGAAATATTTTTTGATGCCACATCAGCTGGAGCTCATCGAATGCACCATGATTTAATTATAAAAGATGGAAAACAGATGATTGATCTCACTCCTGCTGCGATAGGACCATATTGCGTTCCCGTGGTAAATCTTGCAGAGCATCTGCAAGAGCAAAATGTGAATATGGTTACTTGCGGGGGCCAGGCAACCATCCCGATGGTTGCAGCTGTCAATCAAGTATCAAACGTAAGATATGCTGAGATTGTTGCATCGGTCTCTTCAAAGTCAGCTGGTCCAGGTACTCGCGCTAACATTGATGAGTTCACCCAGACAACAGCCCTTGGTTTGGAAAAAGTAGGTGGTGCAGATAAAGCGAAAGCAATTATTGTCCTCAATCCTGCTGAGCCACCTCTATTAATGCGCAATACAGTATTTACTTTATGCGATCCTTCGGATCAAACGTTAGTTAAAGAAAGCATTGAAGCTATGGTTACTCGAGTGCAATCATATGTTCCAGGCTATCGTTTAAAGCAAGAGGTTCAATTTGAAAGGTTTGGATCAAATAACCCTTGTTGCATTCCGGGCTACGGGGAGTTTGAAGGCCTAAAAGCTTCTATTTTTCTTGAAGTTGAAGGCGCTGGACATTATTTACCAAAGTACGCTGGAAATCTAGACATCATGACCTCTGCTGCAATGGGCACTGCCGAGGAATTAATTAAGTTAAATCAATGATGAAAAAAATCTACATACAAGACGTCACCCTGAGGGATGGAATGCATGCGATTAGGCATCAATACGGACTAGATCATGTTATTGATATTGCAAAAGCATTGGACGCAGCTAAGGTTGATGCAATTGAAGTTGCACATGGGGATGGTTTGTCTGGCTCCTCATTTAATTATGGGTTTGGCGCTCATACAGATAAAGAATGGATAGCTGCAGTTGCAGAGAACCTTAAATACTCAAAATTGACAACCTTAATTTTGCCAGGAATTGCAATTAAAGAAGATTTAAAATGGGCTTGGGATCTGGGAGTAAGGTCCGTAAGAGTTGCCACGCATTGTACTGAAGCAGATGTTTCCAAGCAACATATTGAATATGCAAGAGAATTGGGAATGGACACAATTGGTTTTTTAATGATGTCTCATATGACGACTCCATCTAATTTAGCAGCTCAAGCAAAGTTAATGGAATCATATGGAGCGGAATGTGTATATGTTGTAGATTCGGGGGGAGCATTAAGCATGGAAGATGTGGCAGATCGTTTCAAGGCGTTTAAGGAGGAACTGAACCCTCAAACTCAAACAGGAATGCATGCTCACCACAATTTATCCTTGGGTGTAGCAAATTCTATTATTGCTGTTGAGAATGGAGCTGATAGAGTCGATGCCAGTCTTGCTGGAATGGGAGCAGGTGCAGGCAATGCACCATTAGAGGTTTTTATTGCTGCAATTGATCGTTTAGGTTGGTCTCACGGAACTGATCTATTTAAATTAATGGATGCTGCAGAAGAATTAGTGAGACCATTACAAGATAGGCCTGTGAGGGTAGACAGGGAAACATTAACCTTAGGCTACGCAGGGGTTTACTCTTCCTTTTTAAGACATGCTGAATCTGCAGCTGAAACTTATAACCTTGATACTAGAGAAATTCTGGTCGAGCTTGGAAAAAGAAAAATGGTTGGCGGGCAAGAAGATATGATTGTGGATGTGGCATTAGATTTATTGAAGAAAAAATCTAAATCATGAAAATTGGCATGACCCTCCCGGTCATGGAACCTGGCTTGACTCGCAAAGATCTTGAGAACTGGACCAAAGAGATTGATAACGGTCCATGGTCTCACATAGCACTCGGCGAAAGAATTGTTTTCTCAAACCCTGAATTTGTCTCAACCTTAAGTGCAGTTGCAGCTTGGACTAAGCGAGTTGAGATAATTGCAACTATTTCAGTTTTAACAATGCATGATCCAATTCTAAGCGCTAAACAATTTGCTACCATTGATATGCTTTCTGAAGGAAGATTCACTTTAGGAGTTGGTGTTGGCGGTAGAGAAGAGGATTACAAAGCCATAGGTGCTAATTGGTCTGAAAGAAGATGGAGGCTATTAGAAGAAAAAATTAAAATTATGCAATCAATCTGGTCAAAAGAATTTCATCTAGAATTAGGACCTGAGACTTTCTCGAACAATGGACCAGAAATTCTTGCTGGTGCTGTGGGACCAAAGGCCATGCAAATGTCAGCAAATTTTTCAGACGGTTTAGCAGGTTTTTCATTTAATGCAGACATCAATGAGATTAAAGATTCTTTTCAGCGCGTCATTAAGGCATTCAAAAGTACCAATAAATCTCCTCGACTCGTTACAAGTTTCTGGTTTGGATTGGGCAAAAATTCACGTGAAGATATTCAAATTCATTTAAAGAGGTATTTAGGTTGGATGGGCGATGACCTAGCCTTAGAACTGTCTAAGAAAGCTGGTTTAGCAGGCAGTGAAAGAAATTTGATAAAGTTTTTGCAAGAAATTGAAGCTGTTGGAGCAAGTGATGTAATTTTGGTACCAACATCTAAAAATATTGAGCAACTCAGAATGGCAGAAGAAATAATAACGTCTTTCAAATAACTTGAAAGTTTTGTAATAAAAATTGACAAATGCAATCAACCTGATACTCGTTGATTAATTTGGCTATTTATATAATAGTAAATATTAGATTAAAGAATATTGGGAGAATATTTTGACTAATCCAGAGTTAATAGCGCCTGAGCTTCCAGAGCAAAGAGATCCTTTGGCAAGCGACCTTGAATCAGGGTGGTACAAAGTTGCTGAAAGTAACCAAATCAGTATCAAAGAAGCTATTCAAGTTAAAGATTTTCCAACTCAAATAGTTGTTTGGCGAGGCGAGGATAAGTCTGTCAGAGCATTAGATTTGTATTGCAAACATATGGGTGCAGCTCTTGCGTGTGGCGAAGTCGATGGTAATAGCATTAGATGTCCATTTCATTCATGGCGATGGGCAGGAACAGGGGTTTGTGATGAAATCCCATATGCAAAAAATATACCTGCAAAAGCTATTACTCGCTCTTGGATAATCAATGAGGTTGATGGAGTAGTTTATGTGTGGTTCGATAAAAATGATAAGCCTGCAGATCCAGAAGGAAAAAGGTTTAATTAATAATTAGGAGAAAATAATGAGTGATTTACCAGATAGGTTTCCTAGAGGATGGTTTGTACTTGGCCATCAGAGAGATTTTCCAATTGGAGAGAAAAAAACCATCTATGGTTTTAATAGAAAAATTCAAGTAGAGAGACTTGCAGATAGCTCAATTAACTTCGATGCTGGTCAAGGGGAAGTATGGCCAATATTAGAGCAGAATCAAATGGTAATGATTTGGCATGATGTTGAGAAAGGAAATCCGGACTTTTATCCTGAAAAAATTGATGCTTGCTATTCAGATGAATGGTCTGATTACGGCATGGCTAGCTTTTTTGTTAAAAATAATTGTAGAGAGCTTATAGATAATATGGCGGATAAGGGGCACTTTGGTCCAGTTCACCAAGCCCCCTTTGAGGGCTTTTGGAATGAGGCCAAAGACCATACTTACACTCAGGAAATGACAGCAGATAGCCCAATTCTTGGAAGAGATTTATTTTCTCAAGCAACATATGAGGGCCCGGCATATATGACAACATATATGAGCGCTATACATGATGGTCATAAGGTTGAAAGCAGGCTTGCTGTTACACATATCCCATTAACCTTGACCTCATTCCAGATTAATTTTGGTGTCATGGTTAAAAAAGTACCTGGCATGTCAGCAGAAGATGAGGCTGCATTTATTCAGGGCTATATTGATGCAAATAATTTTGCTTTTGGCCAAGATGTTGCGATCTGGGAAAATAAAATTTATATCCCAGATCCTATTGTTTGTGATGGAGATGGCCCCTTGCATAAATTGCGAAAGTGGTACGGTCAATTTCTTGTCAACAAAAGGGATATCCCTGCAGGTCTTGATTTAGAAAAAAGAGCATTCTAATTCTGTTATAGAAAATTTAACGCGGTGAAAATTTCTCTTGATGATCTAGATCATAAGATTCTTGAAATTTTACAACAAGATGGTCGTGCCCCAGCTAAATATATTGCAGAACAGTTATCTATTAACGAAGTTACCGTTAGCAAACGATTAAGCAAAATTATTGATGGAGGCTTTTGTAAGATTATTGCCATAGCAGATTTCGAAAAATGCGGATTTGAGCATCTCTTACCAGTAGGGATAAGAGTGCAAGGTGACAAATTAGAAGAAGTTGCAGATATTCTTTCTCATCTTGATGAGGTATTTAGCGTTAATGCTGTTAGTGGAATTCAAGACATAGAGATACTTTGCGCAACCAAAACATTGCATGAAACAAAAGTATTCTTAGATGAGACGTTGCCATCAATTGTAGGCATTAAAAGCATTGCTCCTGCCATTGCATCTAATGTATATAAGTTTGAAACTGACTGGACACCTTTTGCAAATGAAGCTTGATCAAACAGATAAGAAAATTATTCAACTTCTAGGTGCTGATGCGAGAATGTCAAACAATCAAATGGCAAAAGTAATAGGTGTTACTGAAGGAACGGTTCGCAATAGAATACAAAAGCTGATTGAAAATAAAATTATTAAAATATCCGTAATTAATAATATTAATCGAATGGATAACCCAGCTTTGGCTTTTGTTGGTTTAGATGTAGAAACTCGATCAAAAGATTCGGTCGCTAAGGCCTTATCAAAAATGAAAGAAGTTAGATTTGTATCTACTTTAATCGGCCGACATGATTTGATGGCATTTATTCTTGCTGAGGATATTTCTAAGCTTTCAAAAGTTTTGTATGAGGAGATTTCTTCGCTTCCAGGAGTTAGGTTCTCAGAATCATCAATTGGCTTAAAATATTATAAATATGATTATCGGTGGGCTAGGATACTAGATTGAATACTTTAGATTATTTAACCATTCCTGATCTAGTAAAGTTTCAGGCAGATAAGTTTTTAGATAAGCCAGCGCTCGTATCTGCAAATGAAATATTATCATTTGAACAACTTGATATCTTTTCAACAAATATTGCTACTCATTTAATAAATTTAGGTATTTCCAAGGGAGATAGAGTTGCCTTGTGGGCTCCTAACATGAATGAATGGGTTATAGCTGCAGTTGGCACTCATAAAGCTGGTGGAGCGATTGTTCCCATCAACACCAGAATGAAGGGAAAAGAAGCTGCTTACATTCTTAATAATTCAGGAGCTAAAGTTCTTTTTAGTGTTACAACATTTCTTGATACAGACTATTTTTCATTGCTAAAAAATGAGAATTTACCTCACCTAGAGCATCAAATTGCCCTAGATGCATTTGAGCCGCTGCAAGATCAAATTAGCTTTTCTTCTATAAAAGAGCAGGGATTAGATTTAGATCTGCCGATCATCAATGCAGACGATATGGCAGATATTATTTTTACTTCCGGTACCACTGGCAAGCCAAAAGGAGTTGTTACTTCACATCTTCAAAACATTAAGGTATTTGATTATTGGTCCTCATATGTAGGTTTAACTCAACATGATAGATATTTAATAGTTAATCCTTTTTTTCATACCTTTGGTTATAAAGCTGGCTGGTTAGCATCCCTTATGAGAGGTGCAACAGCCTATCCTTGCCCAGTATTTGATGCAGATCAGATTATCAGAACAATTGCTCAACATAAAATATCAATGTTGCCAGGACCACCTACTCTCTATCAATCCATCCTAGCAAGCAATGAGCTAGGCAACTCAGATATTTCTTCTTTAAGGTTAGGTGTAACAGGCGCAGCCTCAATACCCGTTCAACTTATAAAGGATATGAAAGAGCAATTAGGTTTTGAAACAGTCATCACTGCATATGGATTAACGGAAAGCACTGGAGTTGTAACAATGTGTAGTCCGGTTGATGACTATGAAACCATAGCGACCACCTCAGGCTGCGCAATTGCAGGTGTTGAACTGAAATGTGTAGATACAGATAACAATAAAGTTCTAGCAGGAGAGCCTGGTGAAATTTTGGTGAAAGGCTACAACATCACACAAGGTTATTTTAATGATCCTAAAGCTACTCAAGAAGCTATCGATGAGGATGGCTGGTTGCATACAGGAGATATTGGCATTCTTGATGATCGTGGATATATTAAAATCACTGATAGAAGCAAAGACATGTTTATTGTGGGTGGATTTAATGCATATCCTGCTGAGATAGAGAATATCCTTTGTGATCATCCTGCAATCTCTCAAGCTGCGGTAATAGGAATTGCAGATGAAAGAATGGGAGAGGTTGCTAAAGCTTTTATTATTTTAAAACCGAATCAAAGTTTAGAAGAAGATTCTCTTCTTCAATGGTCTAAAGAGAATATGGCCAATTACAAGGTTCCCAGAGAAATAAAATTTGTTGAAGAACTGCCCACTAATGCTGCTGGAAAAGTCATGAAATATCTTTTAAAGGAGATTTCTTGAGAATAGTAATTTCAGAAGATACTAACAAATTTTATCGATCTAATCTCTTATCAATTGATTCTTCCATGGAGATTATTTCTTTAAATCCTGAGGATTCAACTAATCCCTCATGGGAATCTATTCCTGCATCAGATGCTTTTTTTATGTCTTATCAATTTTTATTTGCGGCAAGAGATAACCCAGAAATATTTGATCCTTTGTTAGATTTATCTAAACGCATGAAGTTCATTCAAAGTGGTTTTGCAGGAATGGATTCTCCAATCTTGCAAGCAATTCTAAAAGAAAAAAATATTCTGATTGCCAATGCTAGTAGCATATATGCAATCCCCATTGCTCACTATGTTTTCTCGCAGATTTTAAGGTGGAACAAGAGAATAGATCAACATATAGAATTACAGCAATCCAAGAGCTGGATTCCCTCAGGTGGAGATGGTGAACTTACAGATAAAACCTTGGTAATTCTTGGCTATGGAGGCATTGGCAAACAAGTGGCTAAGTTAGGCAAAGCTTTTGGCATGAGGGTAACTGGAATTAAGCGCAATCCAGTAGATGACGAGCATGCTGATGAAGTTTTAGGATTGGATCAGTTTGAGGCATTGCTTCCTTTGACTGATTACTTGGTGCTTGCTTTACCCGATAGTGCTCAAACCAGAGATATGATCAATGCGGATATTCTAAAAAAACTTAATAACTCAGCTATGTTAATTAACGTAGGTCGAGGTAGCGCAATTAATGAACAAGACCTTGCAGAGGCACTCAATAATGAGCAAATTTCTGCGGCTGCATTGGATACTACGAAGAATGAACCTCTTGAGAATTCCTCTTCCCTTTGGACAGCTAGGAATTGCTTTATTTCAGCCCATGATTCAGCACATTCATTATTATCAATACCTAGAGCCTTCAATCTATTCTTTGAAAATATTAAAAATATTAAAAATGGTAAATCAATAAAAAATCTTTACTCAGAGTGAAGAGAGTATTGAATGACATACGATACTTTTGCAAACCATTAGCGACTATTGAGTGGGAGTGAAAAGTCGTTATAAACAATAACTTACCTGTGACACAATTTGTCAAAGCAACGGAAGAATGCGGGTTTTAGAGCATTAAAAACAAACTTATGACTTTCAATAGCAGCCTAATTTGTAACCCTTTAGTTGTTACTTAGCTGCTTATTAAACCAAGCAAAATAATGTATTAGTTAATACATTTTCATTTTTTTGTAAAATCAGTTACCGTTTACTAGAAATTTTAATAAAGGAGTGATTATGAAAAATATTATTTTAGCCATCACGGTTTTGGGTCTATCAGCTTGTGGAAGTTCAGTAATGGAGTGTAATGATGAAGGTGTAACGTCATTAGTCTCAGAGCTTGCTATTGATATTTATAATGAAGAAAACAATCCAAAAGGAGTTTCAGCACTGTGCAATCAATTTAATACTAGTATGCTCTCCATACAAGGTGTAGATTGTTCTGTTTTATACGGTAAAATGTACTCTGATATTTTTTATGCTGATCAAGTAAAAGTGACATCAGTGCGAACCACCTCTTCAAGTGAAAGTGGTATCCAATACTGTGCTGCAGATTTAGAATATATTTTTAATGATAGAGATATGGTTTCCTTGGTAAAGAACTATTTTATTAATGCCTCTATTAGCGAAGAACTAAGAAAAGATCTTACAGATTCACTTACACCATTATGGAAAGAGGCTTTTGAAGCAACTACTGTTATGACATCTGGCGCCTATGATGTTCAGGTAACTGATGATGGCGAGTCTTTTTATGTAAATCTTGAAATAGATGAGATACCAATCCTGTAGTACAAACTAAATTTTCATACCCTTTATCCTCTTTTTTATAAGGGCTTCAAATTGTGCAACTATTGAGTGGGAATAAACTACGAATCGTTATTTGCTATAGCCCTTAAAAATTCCAGTGTTTCAAATTCACTTTCAACACTTGCAAGCTCTGAAGTTCCATAAATACTATTAGCAGATAGCTTCACAATTACCATATTTGATTTTGGAGCTACATAAATAAATTGGTTGTACACACCAATTGCCGTAAATTCACCTTCATCACCCTCAGGTATCCACCACTGATAACCGTATCCCATTGGGTAGTCTGAAAGCGGATTATCCCCTGGCAGTAGATGTGGCGCGTCAGGAGTGATAGAGTCTTTCACCCAAGATTGAGGCACAATTTGTTTGCCGTTAAGCTTGCCACCTAACCGATATAGTTCCCCAAATTTTGCATAATCTCTTGCTGTTGCATTTAATCCTGCAAACGCCATTTCCATGCCTTCAGAGTCTAGCAACCAATAACTTTCATCCATAGCACCCATCGGATGCCAAAGCATTTCAGTCATGTAACTGGTAATTGATTGCCCTGTTGCACGATTTAATAGCATCCCAAGGGCTTGAGTATCCATGGAATTATAATGATTTTTAGATCCAGGCTCGAAGTCATTACTTAAAGTTTGAATAAAGTCATCGAACGAGCCACCTAAGGCAAATATTTTAGACCATCGCCTAATATCTGATTCAGGATCACTATAATCTTCATCCCACGATGCACCCGAAGACATTTGCAGAACATCTTTAATTCGCACATTGTTATAAGGTGAGTTTTTTAATTCTGGAACATAATCTGATATTGCTTCTTCGATATTATTGATATGACCATCCCTTATAGCTATCCCAATAAGAGCAGAGATGAAGCTTTTAGCAACTGACATGGACATCCATTGAGTTGTTTCCCCGCCAGTTAACCAATACTGTTCAAATTGAATTTTTCCATCTTTCAGCACCAATAAGGCGCTAGTATCTGTGCGCTCTATAAAGCTCTGAGTTTCAATCTCTGCATCACTAAAATTAAAACTGATTGGTAAAGATATAGATTTGTTGGATGTGAAGTTTATTGGAGCTGGCGAGGGTGATAATGTTGATGAATCAATATAATTATAGAAATTACTAAAATTTTCATATTGCTCAGCACCCGAAAACAATGTGTTTACAACCGTAACCCGAGTGTAAAGATCTTTATACGTAAACACGACAATCACAAGAATGATTGCAAGCAGCCCAAGTATTTTTTTAACCATTTTTTTCTCCAAAATAATGGTGCCCTCTGCAGGAATCGAACCTGCAACTAATCCTTAGGAGGGATCTGTTATATCCATTTAACTAAGAAGGCAAATCTATAACAAATCTTTTAAAAAAAAGACATCCAATATTTTAATCTATTTAATTAGCCAGTAGTTAAATTGTGAATTTGGATAATTATATAAGACTGTATTATTCTATTTAAGTAAATTAATTTTTAATCTAAGGGGGTTATTTATATGTTGAGATGGGCAATTAGATCTGTGGCAGCAAACAGATACAAAAGTAAAGTCATCAGTGAATCTGGGAGAGCGAGCAGTAAATCACAGAAAGCTATGAGGCAATTTAGCTCTGCAAAAAGAGAAAAGGATATTAATAAAAAAATGGATTACATGGCTGAAGGCATGAGCTATTTAGCAGAAGCAGTAAGCCATAATTCAAACGCTGTTGAGCCACTTGCAGAAATGTCATTTGTAGCTTCTTTGTTAGTAGAGAGCATACAAAATAATTTAGATGAGCAAACAGCAGACATCGTTGAAAAGCTAAAAAAAGCTTAAAAATTATTAATCTGTGATTAAAGGATATTTACCTAGAGGGTAATGGCGGAATTAATATATCAAGTTAAAGAGATGTTCATTAAAAGTTAACGGTAAAATATACCTTTGGTGCTAAAAACATTAAAATAACTTTTAAGGACTAAAACCATGACTCAAGAAATAACAATTACATTGCCTGATGGCTCGAAAAAGCAAGCCCAATCTGGAGTTACCGGAGCAGAAATTGCAGGCATGATAGGTGCTGGGCTTGCCAAGGCTGCTCTTGCTTTTGAGGTTAATGGGGAGAAAAGAGACCTTAGTGACAGTGTTTGCGAAGACTCAAATATTTCTATATTTACCATTGATTCAGATGAAGGTCTAGAAATCATGCGCCATACAGTCGCTGCACAGGTTTTAGCGCGCGCAATCAAGAATCTATACCCTAGTGCCAAGTTAGCAATTGGTCCAACAATTGACGATGGTTTTTACTATGATTTTTTTTGCGATAACACTGTTTCGATTGATGACTTGCCTAAGATTGAGAAAGAAATGGAAAAAATAGTTGCATCAAAAGAACTGATTCAGAAAACTGTCCATTCCAAAAATGATGCAATCAAAGGTTTTACTGCTTTAGATGAGCCTTACAAAGTTAAAATTATTGAAGACTCAGGCCAGGAATCAGATTTTCAAATATACAACCAAGGTGATACTGGATTTATTGATCTTTGTAGAGGCCCTCATTTACCAAGTCTTGATAAGGTAGGTTCTTTTAAGCTTACAAAAATTTCCGGTGCTTATTGGAAAGGCGATTCAAACAATGAAATGCTTACGAGAGTCTATGGAACAGCATGGAAAAATGATAAAGATCTTAGTAAATACTTAACTCTTCTCGAAGAAGCTGAAAAAAGAGATCATCGCAAGCTAGCAAAACAAATGGATCTCTTTCATTTGCAAGAAGAGGCTCCTGGCATGGTGTTCTGGCATCCAAAGGGCTGGTCAGTCTATGTTGCTCTTCAAAACTACATCCGTAAAAAGCAGATTGCAAACGGGTACGATGAGATCAATACACCATTGGTAGTGGATAGAAAGCTTTGGGAGGCATCTGGTCATTGGGACAAGTATCGAGAGCACATGTTTATTACAGAGATTGATGAAGAGCACGCTAATGAAAAAAGAGTGAATGCACTTAAGCCTATGAATTGCCCATGCCATGTTCAGGTTTATAACCATGGCTTGAAATCTTATCGAGATTTACCCATCCGCTTAGCTGAGTTTGGTGCTTGTCATAGATATGAAGCATCTGGAACCATGCACGGACTGATGCGAGTAAGAGGTTTTACACAGGATGACGGACATATATTTTGTACAGAGGATCAGATTGAATCTGAGACTGCATCTTTTATTTCACTGCTTTCAAATATCTACTCTGATCTAGGTTTTGATACTTTTGACATAAAGCTTTCTAAACGTCCTGAAGTGAGAGTTGGCTCTGATGAAGTTTGGGATAAAGCAGAGCATGCTCTTGAATCAGCAATCAAAAAATTAGATCTTCCTTACTCAGTTGAAGAGGGCGCTGGAGCATTCTATGGTCCTAAACTTGATTTTGTTCTTACTGACGCAATTGGTCGAGAATGGCAATGCGGTACATTTCAAGCCGATTTTAATCTTCCTGAGCGTTTAGAGGCTGAGTATGTCGGAGAAGATGGGTCCAAGCACAGGCCAGTAATGATGCATCGTGCCATTTTGGGATCCTTTGAAAGGTTTCTAGGGGTGCTGATTGAAAACTATGCAGGCAAGTTGCCATTGTGGTTGGCTCCAACTCAAATTGTTTTTATGACAGTAACAGATGAAGTTTCTGATTATGCTTCTAGTCTCAAGGATAAATGTGATGTTCTTAATCTCAGAGCAGAGTTAGACCTAAGAAATGAAAAAATTGGATACAAAATTAGAGAACACAGTAATGCAAAAGTTCCTTTGATGGCTGTAATCGGTAAAGAGGAGATGAGTTCAAATAGTATTTCCATTAGAAATCTTAGCGAGAATAAAACCGATACATATTCAGTAGAAGAAGCTATGAGCTTATTAGTTAATAGCTCTGCATTACCCTCTTAAAATTAGACTCTCCAGCCGTCTCTATCAAAGACTCTCAAGTACGTTAATTGATCATGCTCAGATTCATTAGCAACTTTTACAAAATCACCTGATTGCACAAGAATTACGTCTCCAGGAGTTAATGCATATGAATCTTGATGCTCAATTCCTTGACTGGGATCTTTCCCATGACCCTCCATTGAATTCATGTACTCAATTACTTCCATGATTCCGCGACCATTCACAACAATGTAAACAACATCTGATTCAACAAGCCTGTGTCCGACAGTAGATCTGCCAGGCTCAATAACAGTTTTACTAGCAATGACCTTACCAAGAAGGTCATTAGTCCATACAGAATAGTCATCATTTATTTTTTGAGGACTTCCGCCAACTCTAAAATTTACATATTTTTTAGCCATAATTTTATTAATTAATTAACTTGTAGTGGATTGAAATTTATTTCAACATAAATGTCAATAATTTTAGTTAATGTTATTAAAACGGTATTTTATAGTATAAATTTATGTAGTTTAACTACAAAATACAATTTTATTATTATTATATCAATTTTATAAATAATGAAGTGTTTAATGCATCTAAGCAATCTTGGGTAAAAGAGATATTTGTTTTAAACTAAACAACAATTAAATTTTTTTATTGGAAATAATATGACAAACAAGAGCTACAAAAATCCAGCAACCATTGCTTTGCATACTGGATGGAGAAAAGATGAAACCACTAATTCAGTTACCGTGCCTATTCATATGACATCGAGCTATCAATTTGATAGCGTTGATCATGCGGCAAGCTTATTTGCACTTGGTGAGTTAGGAAATATCTATTCTCGTATTATGAATCCTACTAATGCTGTGCTTGAAGAGAGGGTAGCTGCGCTTGAAGGAGGGGTAGCGGCATTGGGCGTTGCTTCAGGTCAAGCAGCTTCAGCTTACGCAATTCAAAATTTATGCACTCATGGAGACAATATTGTTGCCTCATCTCACTTATATGGAGGAACGTATAATCAATTTAAAAACGTTTTATCTGATATGGGCATTGAGGTTAGATTTGTTGATCCGGCTGATCCCCAGAATTTTATTGACGCCACAGATGATAAGACTCGTGCTTATTATGGAGAGGTCTTACCGAACCCAAGTTTTGAGGTCTTTCCAATTGCTGAAGTAGCAGAATTAGGTAAACCATTAGGCATTCCGTTAATTTTAGATAACACTGCAGCACCTATAATTTGCAGACCATTCGATCATGGTGCAGCGGTCCTTATTCATTCAACGACTAAATATATTGGTGGGCACGGAACATCTATCGGTGGAATTATAGTAGATAGCGGAAATTTTGATTGGGAAGCTCATCCTGAGAGACAGCCTAAATTAAATTCTCCTGACCCTTCGTATGATGGCTTAGTTTGGACAGAGGCTGTTAAACCAATGGGGCCTATTGCATACATCTTAAAGGCTAGAGTTACAATTTTAAGAGATCTAGGCGCAGCTATGAGTCCTTTTAACGCTTTCATGTTTATTCAAGGTCTTGAAACCTTACATTTAAGAATGAAAGAGCATTCTGCAAATGGGCAAAAAGTTGCTGAGTTTCTACAAAATCATCCGATGGTTGAAAGAGTAGCTTACCCAGGAGTCGCATCAGGTTATCTGAAAGAAAGGGCTAAGAAATATCTATCAGGAGGTCATGGAGGCTTGCAAGGTTTTGAAATTAAGGGCGGTTTAGAGGCTGGCAAGATTTTTGTTAACTCCTTAGAAATGCTTTATCACGTAGCTAATATCGGTGACTCAAGAAGTTTAGCCATTCATCCTGCTAGCACAACTCATTCTCAGTTAAATGAGGCAGAGCTCTCAGCAGCAGGGGTAAGCCCAGGATATGTAAGACTGTCTATAGGAATTGAGCATATAGACGATATCATTGCAGACATTGATCAAGCATTAGCTAAGGCTAGTTAGTTGCCAGGGGATGTTAGAATTAATCCCTGATGTTAGTTATATTATAGTTGGATCCAGGGACAGACTATCTCAGATCAAATCTTATCAAATTGAGGATGGAACAGAATGCATGCTCTGTCCTTTTTCCTCTTTAGAGGAATTACCTGCCATCTTAGATTCAAAAATTGCAGCATTAAACTCTAAAGTCATTTCACTTATTCCTGTGGGCGCTTTTCCAAGAAAGATCGCTAGGTCGCAATTATTACATTTTGCAAGAAGCGAATATCAGTTTTGGGGTTGGTATCATTTTGGTAGTAAATTTAGAGGAGCCCTTCAGAATGTCGCGAAGGTAAATACTTTTTTAAATAAAGTCCCTCACATAGAGCAGGGAATATTTTTTTCTAAATCTTTATATTTTTCAGTTGGTGGGATTGGAGATATCAACTCAAATCCATTTGCAGAGCTAGCAAAACGTTTTTATCTAAGGCTTGATCCACAAAATCCACTGCCATCACTTACAATAAGAGGAAAATCTATATTAAATTAATTTTATGCAATTAGTTACTGCGAATAATTTAGGATATTCCATTAATGATAAGAGGTTATTTCATAATCTTTCATTTTCATTGAATACTGGTTGTGGCCTCCATATTAAAGGTGGTAATGGATCTGGAAAGAGTACCTTATTAAGAATAATTTTAGGGCTTACTTCTCCTAGCAAGGGCAGCATTGAATTCTCTAATCCTGATCTTCAAGTCTCCTATCTTGGCCATAAAAATGCTATTAAGCATTATTTAACGCCAATGCAGAATTTAGAACTAATTTTTCAATCAACTGCATTGCAAAATGCTATTCACTGGCTGCATACCCTTGGATTAAAGAAGGTTCAAGATGAGTTAACTGCTAATCTATCTTTTGGACAGCAAAAAAAATTAGCTTTAATTAGAATTTTTGCTAATCAATCTAATTTAATTATTTTAGATGAGCCTTTTGTTGGGCTAGACAATCCCGCAAGAGATTTATTGAATGAATTTTTACAAAAAAAATTAGCCTCAGATACTAGCCTTATTCTTACTTCTCATATTGAACCTAATATTGTATGCAGTGAATTAGTTCTTCCGGACAATACAAATGATTAATTTTTTCTTTTCAGAAGCATTCAAGTTACAACATAAATTAAGATCGTGGCTAGGACCATTGCTAATAATGATTTTAGTGTTAGTTGCATTTCCTTTAAGCATCGATATTTCTCAATACGATTTAAATAAATTTTATTTTTCAGTCATTGTTGTTTCTCTTTTAATGATTTCTTTTTTGGCAACTGAGTCAATTTTTTCTGAGGACTACGAAGATGGTTCGCTTGAGCAACTTCACTTAGAAGAAAAAGATTTTTATAAAATTATCCTTGCTAAAATACTTACATATGTTTTTTTTATTGGAATTCCTATGGCGCTTATTGGCTCTATATTTTCATTTGCTAATGGAGTTTCTTTGGTTGAGATCCCAAAAATATTTATTATTCTATCTATCTCAACATTAATTTTATTTAATGTATTTGCTTTTGGAAGCGCTTTATCAATTAACAAAGGGTCAATGCTTGGAGTCTTAGCAAGCCTTCCTTTGGCACTTCCTGCTATTGTTCTTTTGGGCCGCGGAGTTAGAACAGTTCAATATGGAGGAGGTTTCTTTGAGGTCTCAGCATTAATGGCAGGAGTAGCATTATTGGTTACGGCAATCATGCCTATTATTATCTCTGCAACCCTAAAAACTCATCTCGAATGAGTGACTTCAGTTTATAATATTCCCTGTGCTTACATCATTTATTCATAGATTTTCCTCGCCAAAAAGTTTTGTAGAGGTAACCGCGCTCTTTTTTCCTTATTTGATGTTCCTTGGATGTTCATGCCTTGTAGTAGGATGGGTATGGGGTCTGGCATTTGCGCCAGAGGATGCCACTCAAGGTAACTCATATCGCATCATTTTTCTTCATGTGCCGGCCTCAATGCTGGCTCAATTGATTTATTTCTTCATGTCCATTTGTGCGTTAATGCATCTAGTATGGAGAGTAAAATTAGCAGCCTATCTCATTAAATCAGCTGCTCCAGTTGGAGTGATGATTACTTTTATTGCTCTATTTTCTGGCTCTATATGGGGGATACCCACTTGGGGAACCTGGTGGCAATGGGATGCCAGAATTACTTCTACATTGATCTTATTTATTATGTATTTGGGGATTATTACTTTGCATAGCTCATTTTCAAATGCTGAAAAGGCAGATCGCTTAATGTCTATTTTAGTGGTGGTTGGAGTGGTTAATATCCCTATTATTAAAAAATCAGTAGATTGGTGGTCCACGCTGCATCAACCAGCATCAATTTCTATTTCAGAAGGCACCTCTATTGACCCATCCATGCTTTATCCTTTAACTATTTCAATCTTTGGAATGACATTGACGATGATTGCTCTTGGTATTCTTCTTAGCAAGCTCTATATTTTGACTCGGGAAAAGAACAAAAAGTGGGTGCAGGCACATGTTTAATTTTTCTTTTACAGATTTTCAAGATTTCTTAACAATGGATGGCCATGGAATATATGTATGGACTGTTTATTTGGTTGCTTCTATATTAATTGCAGTAAGTTTTTTGATTGTTCGACATAAGCTAAATGTGTTTAAGAGAAAGTTAGAAAATGCTTCAGAATAGAAAGAAAAGACTGCAGAAATTTTTTATCATCATGCTCCTATCAGCCATAGGGGCTTCACTAGTTTTATTTGCACTTAATTCAAAACTGGATCTCTTTTATTCACCGTCTGAAATGTTATCAGCAGATATTAAACCAGGATATCGCATCAAACTTGGCGGAATGGTTGAAATAGACTCAATTAAGCGAGAGGGAACCAAAGTTCTTTTTGTGGTAACTGATTTTGAAGCTAAGGTACCAGTTTCTTTTGATGGAGTTGTTCCAGATTTATTTAAAGAGAATTCTGGAGTTGTTGCTTTGGGTTTCTACTCAGATGGATTGTTTGTTGCAGAGAAGATATTTGCTAAGCATGATGAGAACTACATGCCTCCAGAGCTTATGAATGAGTCTAGTTCATGATAGGGGAAATTGCTCATTTCTTATCATTGGCTTCAGCTCTTGGCCTTATTTTGCTGCTAATCTTTAATGTCTTTTTTTACGCATATGGGAAGCATAAAAATCAAGATATTCTTTCTTATAAATTATTTCATCAGTCATGCTTGTTAATTTTTATTTCTTTTGGGCTTTATGTTTATCTAGCAATTACTGATGATTTTTCCATTAGCTACATTGCAAATCATTCAAACTCACAACTTCCCATATTCTATAAAATTACTTCGATATGGAGTGCTCATGAGGGATCAATGTTCCTGTGGATAGTTTTTTTAACTCTTTGGAGCACATTATTTATAAGTTCTCTTTCTTTCAAGCATCCTTTGAAAAAAGGAACCATGTTGATGCTAACGATTATTATCTTAGGTTTTTTGCTATTTCTTTTAATGACATCTAACCCTTTTGAAAGAATTTTACCTTTTGGTGTATTGGAGGGTGCAGATATCAACCCAGTGCTTCAAGATCCTGCTTTGGCAATTCATCCACCTACACTTTACTTGGGTTATGTAGGTTTTGTAATATCTTTCAGCTTTATTACGGCATACCTTTTTCATGGTGATATACATTATCCATGGGAGAAAGATATTAAAAATTGGTCGTTTATTGCTTGGATTTTTTTAACCATAGGGATAACCCTTGGAAGTTGGTGGGCTTATTATGAGCTTGGCTGGGGAGGGTATTGGTTCTGGGATCCAGTTGAGAATGTTGCTTTAATGCCGTGGCTTGCAGCAACAGCATTTATGCATTCACTCTTTGCTTCTTCAAAATCTAACATTTTAAAAGCATGGACATTGTTTTTAGGTATTTTGATATTTGCTTTAAGTTTGTTTGGTGCATTTATTGTGCGTTCAGGAATTATTGATAGCGTCCATTCATTTGCGAATGATCCTCAAAGAGGTTTGTATTTGTTGGGTTTTTCTGGGTTTATAACTTTGATTGCCTTAGGGATATTCGCATATAGACTTCCAAGCATGCAGTCCTCAAAATTCATAGTGACTGGTTCCAAGGAGTCATTTTTATCTATGAATAATATTTTGATGATAACTGCAATTTTTTCAATCTTTTTGGGCGTGACATATCCTTTGATTATTGAATTTATTAACGGAGATAAGGTGAGCATAGGCCCTCCTTATTACAATACTATTTTTGCGCCCTTAATTCTTCTGACCTCTATTTTTATTATGATTTCACTAGAAGCGCTATGGCAGAGAGGCATGCAAGCCCGCACATTATTGATTGCACTAACACCTACTCTCGTTATATCAAGCCTTGCTTTATATTTTATTTGGTATTTTGTAGAAAGTGTCTCATTGCTAGCCTATGTAGGAATTTACTCTGGCTTGCTGATAATAATTAGCTATTTATTAAAAGCTGTTGCTTCTATAAAAAATAAAACATATCTAAATAAAGGCAGTTTTGTTGCCCACATGGGGCTAGGACTTCTGTTCTTTGCAATATCAATGAATAGCATTTTAAGCTATCAAAAAAATATTAATTTGTTTCTAGGCGAGCAACAGTATATTAATAATTCAATATCAGAATTCAAATTTTTAGATTTACAAAATATCAAAGCTTCAAATCATGATGTAATTTCAGCTGAAATATTCATTGTTCATGATGGGCAGTCTATTTACCTGAATCCTGAAAAAAGAAAGTATTTTGCTAGAGGGCAGATTACCTCAGAGACAGCTATCCATGCCACAGCTTTAAAAGATACCTATCTAACAATAGGTGATCAGCTGGGCGATGGAAGCTGGACTTTTTCTTTGCAGATTAATTATTTCATAAAGTGGATTTGGTTCTCATCAGCGCTAATGGTTATGGGTATTTTAATGACTATATTTAAAAAGAAAATTTTATGAGCACAATCTACAGATCCCTAATCATCCTATTGCCTTTAATAGTTTTTATTACTTACGGCAAGATCTTAATTGCTGATAAGGATGATGTGTTTACATACTTTGAGCCAAAAGAATTCCCTCAATTTAATCTTCAGGATCTGGGGGATAGCGAGATAGATTTAAAAGAATTCAATGGAATAAGTTTGCTGAACGTTTGGGCTAGTTGGTGCATTACCTGCTTGGTGGAACATCCATTTTTAACTAAATTATCCAAAAATGAAATTAAACTTATCGGCTTAAATTATAAAGATTCGCAAATAAAAGCTAACCAATGGCTTGAAAAGAGGGGAGATCCCTATCTTTTTTCAATCTATGATCCGAGGGGTGATTTGGCATTTGATCTTGGGGTTACAGGAGCCCCAGAAACTTTTTTGATATTTAATCAGCAAATTATTGGTCATATTCAAGGGGAGCTGAATCAAGAAAAGTGGCAATCTACTTTTGTTCCTTTAATTAATACCGCTACCAAGGCAAATCAATGAAATTATCCACTTTAATTCTTTGTGGCTGTATTTTTT
>CAXYCJ010000003.1:0-81948 GCA_964275585.1 uncultured SAR86 cluster bacterium
CCTAAAAGTGTTTGAGCCAAAGAAAAATTATTTGCTAGAAGAGCCTCTCTGATTCGTGTGGAGCTAATACGAACACCTTCATGCAAAACTGTAGAGTTAGCTATGACTTCTGTTCCATTTTGTTTCCCCCACACTCGGAGTAAATCAAAGTCACCAGCTCTGTCTGCACCAAATCTAAAGTCATCTCCGATAATAAGATGCCGAAGGTTTACTTGAGACAAAACTTCATCAAGAAATATTTCAGGAGTCATTACCTTAAGAGATCTGTTAAATTGTAAGAAAAAAGCAAAATCAATTCCAAAGTTCTTTAGCAATTTAACTTTTTCTCTCCATGGACAAATTCTAGGCGGTGGGACTACATTTAATTGCTTGGAGGCAAAGTACTCTGATGCATGAGGTTCAGTAAAAAATACTAGGGAGGCGCTCGAGCTTTTAACAGCTTTTGCTTTTACTTGATTTAAAATTGCTTGATGCCCTTTGTGTAACCCATCAAAATTTCCAATTGTTCCGCTCATGGTTTGATTGGAGAACTTTCTCTTAAAAGCTTCTAGATTTCCAATTCCTCTAATTAAATACATTAGCGAAAGTCCTTGGCCCTCATGCCTGCAAGAAAACTAACCCCAAAATAAATAACCATTGAAGTTATCACTACATATAGTAAATTCATCAAACGTTGTATTTGAGTAAAAGTCTCAAAGTCTAGATTCACTTTTGTGTATAAAAGAAAAGACATGAGAGCAATGCTAGCAAGTAAAATTTGTAATGAAAAAAAACTAAATACTCCCTGAAAAGAAAGAAGATTTTTTTTACTTAATAATATGCTTAATAAGGTAGCCCCAACGATTGCTGATACTGAGCTTGCTAGTGCAAGTCCAAGGTGAGCATAGCCAAAGTAAAAAGCCAAAAGATAGTTTAGGAAAACATTTAAAAATAAACTAATTCCAGCAATAAGCATTGGAGTTTTTGTGTCTTGCCTTGAAAAAAAAGCTGGCACTAAAACCTTCATAGCCATAAAAAAAGGTAACCCTACAGCAAAACCAATCAAGCTCAAGCTAGAATTCTCAACATCCGACCAAAGGAATTCACCCCTTTGAAAAATAGTTCCTAAAATAGGTTCAGCAAATATTATTAAGCCAATAACTGATGGGAATGCTAAAAAGAAAATCAATTTAAAAGCTTTTGTAAGACGAAGGGTAAAGTCAGTAATATCATTCTTTGCAAAAGATCTAGCTAAAGTAGGCAAAAGGACAGTGCCAATAGCAATAGCAAAAATTCCTAAAGGGAATTGAATCAAGCGGTCTGAAACATACAGCCATGTAGGGCTCCCCTCACCAAGCAATGAAGCAAAAATAGTATCAACAAGAAGATTGATCTGGGCTATGCCGCCTGCAATAATTGCTGGCAAAATTAAAATGAAGAATTTCTTAACCCCCGGATTTTGTAGATCTATTTTTGGAACTGGAATTTTTTTAATTGATGCTAAGGGTACTATTTGAAAAAGTAGCTGTAAGAAACCCGCCAATAAAACTCCCCATGCAAGAGCCATAACCGGAACCTCAATTTTTGGAGCAACAATCCATGCTGCTCCAATCAAACTAAAATTGAAAATAAGTGGAGTAGCTGCAGGAATTGAGAATTTTTGGTGAGAATTTTGAATGCCAGCAGCAAAAGCTACAAGCGAAATTAATGCAAGATAAGGAAACATTATTCGCAATAAGTTAACTGCTAACTCTTGATTAGCAGAATCAAAATAAAAACCTGGTGCAAAGATCAATATAAAAATTGGAGCAAAGAAAAGTGTCAGTAAAGTAAAAATAAATAATACTGAAAGCAAAGCGCCAGCCAAAGCATCTAAAAATTCTTGACCCTCCTGTTCTTGCTCTTGCGCGAGATACTCAGAATAAATAGGTATAAATGCTTGGCTAAAAGCACCTTCGGCAAAAAACTTTCTAAACACATTAGGAATTTTTAAAACAACAACAAAAATGTCATGAAAAATACTTGCCCCTAGCAGGCTTGTCGTAAAAATATCCCTAATAAGGCCTGCAATTCTTGAGATAAATGTCCAAGCTCCAACTTTAACTGTGAAAGTAAAATTAGATCGAGATTGATCGGTTTCAGTCACTTAGTTAGAAGAGTTTTCTTTTTCAAAATTTAGCGAGGCGGAATTCACACAATAACGTAGACCTGTAGGCTGAGGCCCATCAGCAAATACATGCCCAAGATGCGCATCACAATTTGAACATCTTATTTCGGTCCGAACCCTAGAGAGGGAGGCGTCCTCCAGCTCGGTGATTTTACTGTTGTTAGATGCTTTGTAAAAACTTGGCCAACCACATCCAGCATCAAATTTTGCTTCAGATTTAAATAATCTCTCTCCACAACAAATACAAGTATATGCTCCATCTTCAACATGATCCCAATACTGACCTGTAAACGGTCTTTCAGTTCCGCTTTCCTGAGTTACATAAAAGGACTCTGGAGAAAGTTCTTTTTTTAAATCCTCTTTCGATTTATTAGGCTTATCAGTCATTTAAAATCCTTGTTGTATTTAATTTATTAGTATAATCCATGGGCGTCTCATCTAGTTTAAGTTTTAATATCCCAATCCCTGACCCAATAAATAAAAATTGTATCTACTAGAGCTATTAACACCTTAAGAATATATTTAATGGCTGCTAAACCAAAAGCCTGAGAAAACGTTAAGTCTGTTGCTAAGACCCAAGTAAATTGATAAATCAAAGTATCAATTAACTGAGAGACCATTGTAGAAAGATTGTTTCTAAGCCAAAGTTTCTTACCATTGGTTAATTTTTTTAAGTAATGGAAAAACCAAACATCAAATCTCTGGCTCACAAGATAAGCTGTTAAAGAGCCAATAATAAAAATAGGGGAATAATAAGCAAGAACTGAAATTGCCCCATGCACTTCAGCTGCCGATCCTGTTAGTTGTGAAGGAAGGAATTTGGTACTAATCACCAAGGTAAGCATGACAGCTATATTTGCTACAAAACCAAGCATTACCGCCCTGTTTGCTTCAGTTTTACCAAATTTTTCATTCAAAAGATCAGTTGCAAAGTATATGCCTGAGTAAAGAATTGCTCCCATGCTTACATTAAACTGCGTTCCAAAAATCTCAAGCTCACTTATTTTTCCACCTTGAAGGTTTCCAAGGACTATGCCTAGCACGACTGCACAGTACAAACCATACTTCCCAAAAAACCGATACAGAAAGATTGCTAAAGTGAGATCATAGAATACTACAAAGAGCCACAAAGTTTCTTGGGTAAAGTTGAAAGAAAAGAAATCCATTTTGGAAAATATTATTACACATAAATATTAGAAATAAGGTTACATTTAAGCATTAGCAAAGTTAGAATTATTATTAAACAAAGAGGAAAAAATGAGCGAATTAGGATTCTATCGATTTGCAAACAGTGAGCCAAATGAAATTGCAATTATTGAGCCATCAGAAAAAATTTGGACTAGAGGTGAGCTCCTTGCCAAAACAAACCAATTAACTAATGCCTTAAAAGATTTTGGAGTTAAAAAAGGTGATGTTGTTGCAACTGTATTACCAAATTCTGTTGAATATTACATTGCTTATTTAGCCTGTGCTCAAGCAGGTTTCTATATGGTTCCTATCAACTGGCATTTAGCCGGACCTGAGATTGCATATATCCTAGAAGACTCTGGAGCAAAAGCGTTTATAGCGTCCGGAGCAGTTCCAGCAATGGAAGAAGCATGCCAAAAAGCTGTGTCAGCAATTAATTTTTTACCCGAAGGTTGTATTAGCACTACCAAAATGGAAGGTTTTGTTTTTTTAGATGACTTTGTAAGCCCCTACTCAACGTCAAACCCAAAAGAGAGAACTGCAGGACAAGTCATGAACTATACCTCTGGAACCACTGGAAAACCAAAAGGAGTAAAAAGAGCCTTAGTTGAAGGTGATCCAGATGATATTTTAAGCATGTTTGCAATGATACTAAGCTTCTTTGATATTCAACCTAAAGATAATAATGTGCATATTGTAGGATCGCCCTTATATCATACGGCCGTCCTAGTCCATTCATCTGCTGCTCTCCACTATGGTCATACAGTAGTTTTAATGGAAAAATTTGAAGCAGAAAAAATGCTTTATTTGATCGATAAATATAAGGTTACAACGAGTCATATGGTCCCAACCCAGTTTCATAGGCTTTTGCAACTTCCTGATGAAGTTAAAAGCAAATATGACTGCTCATCAACTCGCACCATGATTCATGCTGCTGCGCCCTGCCCCATTCATACCAAGCAAGCCATGATTGAATGGTGGGGGAATTCTATCTGGGAGTATTATGCAGCCACCGAAGGCGGTGGAACAGTTGTCAATGCTCAGTCTTGGACTAAATTTCCCGGAACGGTAGGTCAGGCTTGGCCAGGAGCAGAAATTAAAATTATTAATGAAGACGGGAGTGAGTCTGACACCAATGCCCAGGGTACTGTCTATATGAAACTTGGAGAAGCAACAAAATTTGAATACAAAGGAGACCAAGCTAAGACAAAAAAAGAACGACTAGTAATAGATGAGCAAGTATATTTCACGGTAGGTGACATTGGCTATTTAAATGAAGAAGGTTTTTTATTCTTGTGTGACAGGAAAATTGACATGATTATTTCGGGTGGTGCTAATATTTATCCAGCAGAAATTGAGAGTGCTTTTTTAATGCATCCGGCAGTAGCAGATGTTGCAGTATTTGGAATTCCAAATGAAGAATGGGGAGAAGAAGTAAAGGCAGTGATTGAGTTAAATATTGGTGATCAACCCTCTGAAGAGCTACTGGAATCATTGATGAATTTTGCTCAGGAAAACCTTGCAAAAATGAAATTACCGCGAACTATTGATTTTATTAAAAAATTACCAAGGGATGAAAATGGTAAATTATATAAAAGAAGGTTGAGAGATCCTTACTGGATAAATCATTCCTCAAAAGTCTAATGGAATTTAATGCAGCTGATATTTTTGAGGGTGTGGTTGATAGAATACCTGATAGAGAAGCAGTTGTACTGGGCTCAACTCGATTAACATATAAAGAGCTTGATTCCAGATCAAATAAAGCTGCGCATGCTCTGAAAAAGCTGGGTGTAAAAAAAGGCAGCCATATTGGTATTTATGCTTTTAATTGCATTGAATGGCTAGAGATAATGCTGGGGGCATATAAACTTTGTGCTATTCCGATTAATATTAATTATCGATATGTAGAAGAAGAGCTTAAATATCTAATTGATAATGCAGATATGGAAGCAATATTTTTCCATAAACAATTCTCTTCAAAGTTAAAAAATATTTCAAATGATCTCCCTTTATTAAAAAATTATGTTGCTATCGAAGATGATTCTGATCACGAAAATTTCCTGGTCGAAAGTCTAGATTTTGAGTCCCTGATTGGCAACGAAAGTGAAGAAAGGCTTTTATTAAAACGCTCTGGGGATGATAGATATATCCTTTATACAGGAGGAACGACGGGAATGCCCAAAGGGGTTGTATGGCGAATGGAGGATGTATTAATGACTCTGGGTGGTGGGATTGATGCTGTAACTGGAGAAAAGTATCCCACTCCAGAAGCTTTTGCAGATAAATGCTTGCAAGATCAAACTATTGCTCTTGCTCTTGCCCCATTAATGCATGGTGCAGCTCAATGGCAATCATTTAATGCTTTTTTTTCAGGATGGAAATTCATTATTAATGATCAAATTTCATTTGATGCAACTTACATTTGGGATGTCATTGCTAAGGAAAAAGTTATGAACCTTACAATAACGGGTGATGCTATGGGACGACCGCTATGTGATGCATTGCCATCAGCAATAGAAAGAGGTTTAGACCTCTCGTCATTAATTGTATTGGCAAGTACTGCATCTGTTTTCAGCGCCTCTATTAAAGATACTATTTTAGATTTTTTACCTCATCTTTTTTTAATTGATGCTGTCGGTTCATCAGAAACAGGTGCTACCGGTATTAATATTCATACTAAAGATGGAAAATTAAAAGATTCAGGGGGTGGTCCAAAATTCACTAAGCCTAATTTTAGTGAAATATTAAATTTAGAAACTCATCAAATTATTTCACCTAGTGATACTCAGACAATTGGTTATTTGGCTAGGAAGGGGCATGTGCCAATTGCTTATTATAAAGATCCAGAAAAATCTAAAAAAACATTTATTGAGGTTGATGGAGAGCGCTTTTCCATTCCTGGAGATATGGCTAAATATGAAAGCGATGGTCAAATGACTCTTTTGGGGAGGGGAAGTGTGTCTATTAATTCTGGAGGAGAGAAAATCTTCCCTGAAGAAGTTGAAATGGCCTTAAAATCTCACCCAAATGTATTTGACTGCCTTGTGGTTGGAGTGACAGATGAGACATGGGGTCAAAAAGTTGTTGCTGTTATTCAGCGTAGGGACTCTTCCGACCTTACAGTTGATGACCTTAAAGAGGCTTCTTCAAAATATATAGCAAGTTACAAGATGCCGAAAGAAATTATTTTTTCTGATTTAATAGAAAGGGCTCCATCAGGAAAACCAAATTATCAATGGGCTCAAAATTACGCGAATTCTAAACTTAATATTATTTCATCATGAGGGTAGAAACATACATACCCGGATTATCAAAAAATACTGTTGACATAGTTAAGCATGCTGAAGCCCTGGGATATGATGCCTTGGTATCTGGTGAGCTAAATAACGAGCCTTTTCTTCCAGTCCTAATAGGTTTAGAGCATTCTCAAATGATTGTTCGAACAGGTCTTGCCATAGCATTTCCAAGGAGCCCAATGACTGTTGCGAATATGGGTTGGGATCTTCAGTCATTCGGAGACGGAAGATTTCAGCTAGGTCTTGGTACACAAGTAAAAGGTCATAATGAGAGACGATTTAGTGTCCCCTGGTCTCCTCCAGCTCCTAGAATGAAAGAGTATATCTTGGCAGTAAAAGCCATATGGAATACATGGAAAACGGGTGAAAAGCTTGATTTTCAGGGCGAGCATTATACTCATACGCTTATGACTCCTATGTTTACCCCGCCGCCAATGGAATGCGATCTGCCTCCAATATATGTATCCGGTCTCGGACCAGGAATGGCTAAAATTGCAGGCGAAGTTGCAGATGGCCTGCTTTTGCACCCTATGTGTTCACCTCAATATATTCATAAAGTCATCATTCCTGCGGTTGCTGAGGGTGCAAAAAAAAGTGGGAGAAGTCCTGATGAATGTGAACTTCTTTGGGGAGGCTTTATTGCTACAGGTGAAACAGAAGAAGATCTTCAGGCTGCTAAAAGAGCCATAGCTGCTCGAATTAGTTTTTATGCATCAACAAGAACCTATAGGCCTGCATTAGAATTTCATGGCTGGGAAGATATAAATAAGGCACTTCATAAACTTTCAATTGAAGGAAAATGGGAGGAAATGTTTGCCCTAGTAACCGATGAGATGGTGGATACCTTAGGTTTTACTGGAACTGGCAAAGAAGTAGCAAATGCACTTAAGGATAATCTAGGGCCAATATGTTCTGCTGTTATGTGGAATGAGGTGGAGCATCTAGGGGTCGATCACTCAAAAGATGAGCATGTTGCTGATTTAATTGAAATTGTAAAAGGCTAGATGTTACCCCTTTTACCTCATACTTTTGCAGACCTTTCAGAAGATTTTTATACCAAGCAAAATTGGGAATGCTTCGAAAATCCTTTTGTTGTAACTGAAAACTCAGATTTAAAAAATGAACTGGGCATCAATGATGTTGATACCGAGCAACTCTTAAATATTTTTAATGGTACTAAAAATATTAGATCATTGAAGCCATTGTCTATGGTTTACTCAGGCCATCAATTTGGTCAATACGTAGAACAACTTGGTGATGGCAGAGGTTTGCTTCTTGGACAAATAAGCTCTAATAGTGGCTTGATAGATATTCATTTAAAAGGTGCTGGTAAAACACCCTACTCTCGATTTGGAGACGGTCGAGCAGTTCTAAGATCTGTGATTAGAGAATATTTATGTGGAGAAGCGATGCATGCTCTCTCAATTCCAACATCTAGAGCGCTAATGATTATAGGCAGTGATGAGATGGTGATTAGAGAAAAAAGTGAGTCTGCCGCGATGCTTGCAAGAACTGCAAAAACTCACATAAGATTTGGAAACTTTGAATATTTTCACTACAACAATAAACCTGAGAATGTAAAAGCTCTGGCAGATTTTTGTATTAATAACTACCCCAAGTATTTTTCCAAGACTACTAACTCATATGAAGATTTTTTTAAAGTAGTGGTCAAGGAAACAGCTAATATGATTGCTCGCTGGCAGGCCTGCGGCTTTAATCATGGAGTTATGAATACCGACAACATGAGTATTTTGGGAGAGACTTTTGATTACGGCCCTTATGGCTTTATGGAAGATTATTTGCCAAGCTACGTTTGCAATCATTCTGATCATCAAGGTAGATATGCATTCAAAAACCAGCCTTATATTGGACTATGGAATTGTTCTGCTTTAGGGCATGCATTATCCTCTCTTATTTCTGAAGAGAGTCAAGGTGAGATTCTGCAAACATATGAAGCAATCTTTCAGAATACTTTGGCACAGCTATTCAGAGCAAAATTAGGTTTAGAGCAAGCGCAACCTGAGGATGCTGCTTTGATTCAAGGTCTATTGGATATCATGGAATCTGAAAAACTCGATTACACTAATACTTTTAGAAATCTAACACAAGCCCTGACTAATACAATAACTCCAGAGCTAAATTCTAAAATTGCAAAGAGTTGGATTGTCTCTTTCCAAGAAAGACATGCCACAGAAACCTTATCTTTAGAGAAAAAATTGATACTAATGAATCAAACTAACCCAAAGTTTATCCTGAGAAACTACATGGCCCAAGAAGCCATTGACGCAGCTGAAGACTCTGACTTTTCTAGATTAGAAACTTTAATAATTATTTTAACCAAGCCATTTGAAGAGCATGAGAAATATCAAAATTTTGCTAATAAATCTCCAGCTTGGGCACAAGATTTAGAAATTTCTTGCTCTTCTTAAGAGTGGAATAATATAATCATGGGTTAGATTTTCTTGAATGTCTCAAATAAACTACATGATAATTCCTCATCAAGCTCCCAAATGCCTTTATAAGAGTAGTAATTAAAATCGTGTCTTGGTGAATGATTTTCTCTCAATAATCTAAATTCTTTTTGAAGATTTTTCTGAGGTAATGCTTTAAAAATATTTGAAATTACATTTAACTGAAGCTCGCTTCTGAAAAGAGAAACTGGAAAACCATAACCATGCATATCGCGAACAATATTTTCTAGCCCATGAGGCCAATTAATTAAGTGATCGGCAGTTGAGCTGCTCTCTTTTAAACAATTAAAGGCTCTAGCGCAATCTCTTGCAATTTTAGTAGTTCCGTTTAGCTTTCCTTCAATGCTATAGCCAGCAATATGAGGTGTTGAGATAAATGCTTTTTGGATAGTTGGTATGGATGGGGTTGGTTCATCTAACCAAACATCTGCAACATAAATTAAGTCTTGAGATTCTACAATTAACTTCTCGGAAACAATCCCTCCTCTGGACGTATTAATCAAAATTTTATTTTTTAAGACACTGCTATGTGATTGGTTAATTAGATTGATGGTTGGATGTGCCCCTTCTATGGAATATGGAACATGAATTGTTACAAGATCGCATGCTAATACTTTTTCCATATTAACCAAGTGGGAATCTTTTAAAAAAGGATCGCAAGCATATACCTGAATGTTTAGAGCTGAAAGTAATTGATACAACCTTTTGCCTATGTTGCCATAACCAATAATTCCAATACTCTGTCTTACATTAAAGAGACCTTCTTGAATTAACTCTCCGATCGCTGCCATAACGTAATGCGTTACGCTATATGCATTGCAATCAGGAGCATGTGACCAAGCAATATCCTGATTATCTAAATATTTACTATCCAAGTGATTTATACCTGCTGTCGCTGAACCCACATACTTGATTTGAGAACTGCTACATAGTGCCTCATCAACCTGCAAAGTTGATCGCACCAATAGTGCATCAATATCTTTTAGATCATCAGTCGTGAGTTGATCGCATTCAAAATGCTGCAATGAATATTCAGCATCGAAGCACTCTGATAATTTTTGATCTAGATTAGGAATTTGTGAATCTGCAGCTATCTTAATCAATGGGTCTTATCTCTCCAGATAATACTTTTAATCCAACTCCAAAGAGTATTGTTGCCTAGGGTATATCTATCAAGTAAATCAAAATCTTTAGCTAATTTAATAGGGTCCTTGAAAAAATCATTCCTAGTAATAAATTCACCTCCATCTAGGCTGCGAATAAATGCAGCGGGATTTCCTGCATAAATACAATTAGGTGGAACATTCTTAGTAACCACTGATCTTGCGCCTATGATACTGTTCTCTCCAACCGTAACACCTTTGCAAATCATCGCATCCTCACCCACCCAGACATTTTTTTCTAAAACCACTGGCTTAGGCTCGCCAACAACCTTGGTTCGATCATAAATACCATGCCAGTCTGAATCAGTAATGCATGCGCCATGACCAAACATACAGGAATCATCTATTGAGACTTGAAGAGCTGCCATAATTCTCACGCCCGGTGAGATTAAAACGTAATCTCCTATATTAATTTCTCCCTTCCAATCACCAGCATCCCAGCTTGTCATTTGTATGTAGTCGTCTGGGGCAGCAATAAAAGTAGCAAAATTTCCAACACTAATGCTGGAACCAAATAATTTCATAAATTTTGGTTTAAAAAATACCGATCCATTACCTAGATGTTTGAATTGTGGTTTTACAAAACGCTTAACGTATTGCCTATTAACCTTCGATGTTATTTTTTTAAGCCAATATGGCCGATTATCTTTTCTAATTTTTTCTCTCCAGCGATAGCACTACTTGTATGATAAAGTACCGAGAAATTTCTGGGCTTATTTTTTTGAAAAAATTACTAAAAGAATTAAAACAACTTCTCAAGATTGGGGTTCCTATCTTTGGATCTCAAATTTCATATATGGGCATGGGTGTTACAGATACTATAGTTGCAGGTCAAGCCAGCGCCTTGGATTTATCTGGTCTTGCTATTGGAAACGCCTTAACAATGCCAATCTATTTTCTCTTTGGCGGATGTCTTTTTGCTGTAACACCTATAGTTGCTCAGCTTTTTGGGGCTAAACAATATGAAATGATTGGTGAAAAAGTACGCCAAATATTATGGTTAAGCATAGGTATTGGGGTCATTGGGTTTTTTGCCTATCGAAATCTGAGTTCCTTGATACCATTTTTTGATATTGATCAAGAGATTGCGGTAATCTCTGATGGTTACTTAAAGGCTATGTCTTATGGTTTTGTAGCCAACATGATTTTTACATGCCTACGATGTTACAGCGAGGGTATGGGGTTAACTCTTCCAGTATTCTGGATTGCATTTATCGGCATGCTGCTAAATATTCCTTTAGATATAATCTTTGTATACGGATATTTTGGTATCCCCCCAATGGGTGGTGTAGGCTGCGGAATTGCAACTTCAATTAATGTAGTGGTTGGGATGATGATACTTATTGTGGTCATTCTTAGAAAGCAAGAATACGCTCAGACAAAAATATTTTCTAGATTCTCCAAGCCAAATAAAGAGACGACTCTTGAAGCTCTAAAATTAGGATTTCCAATTGGCTTTGGTCTCTTCGTAGAACTTAGTATGTTTTCTGGTGCAGCATTGATTATTGGCTCCTTGGGAGCAGCGGTTGTTGGTGCTCATACGGTAGCTATAAATATTGCAAGTGTGTTCTTTATGCTTCCACTGGCGATTGGTCTTGCTGCAGCAACCCGCATAGGCAATCTTGTCGGTGAAAGAGATCTCTTACAGGCACAATATGCATCTTATGTAACTGTACTGGTCTGTTTTGCAGGAGCCTGTCTTAATACAATTTGTATTTATATGCTTAGAGATGGTCTAGTATCTCTTTATTCTAACGATATTGAGGTGATTGCAATAGCAGTAAATCTTTTGTTATTTGCAGCAATCTTTCAGATTCCAGATGGCCTGCAAATGGGAGCGCTTGGAAGCTTGCGAGGCTATAAAGATACTTTCGCACCCATGCTTATGCTGATTGTTACCTATTGGTTTATTGCTCTACCAGTTGGATATGTACTAACTTATTATGGAATTTTAGGAAACCCACTAGGAGCTGCTGGAATCTGGATAGGCATGATTACTGGTTTAATATTATTTTCAACATTAATTCTTCCAAGATTGAATTACACCACCAATAAATTTATTCTTCGAGCTAACCAAGAACCTCTTTAGCTTTAGCTCCAATTTGCAATAAATTCTCGGCAATGTGTACTCCACATTCTTCTAGTTTTTTTATTTTGTCAGCTGCAGTCCCCTTGCCACCAGCAATAATTGCACCAGCGTGCCCCATTCTTTTGCCGGCAGGAGCCGTTTGCCCTGCTATGTATGAAACAACTGGTTTGGTTACATGATCTCTGATAAATTCAGCTGCTTCTTCTTCAGCCGTTCCACCAATCTCACCCACCATTACAATTGCTTTAGTTTGCTCATCTGCTTCAAAGAGCTTTAATACATCAATAAAAGATGTTCCTGGGATCGGATCACCTCCAATACCCACGCATGTGCTTTGACCCAAGCCTAAATCAGTTGTTTGTTTTACCGCTTCGTAAGTTAATGTTCCAGATCTAGAAATAATACCTACCGAACCTGACAAATGAATGCTGCCTGGCATAATTCCAAGTTTAGCCTCTCCAGGGGTAATGACTCCGGGACAGTTTGGTCCAATTAACTGAATGCCTAGTTCATCTATACGTTTTTTTACAATAAGCATATCAAGAGTTGGCACACCTTCAGTGATACAAATAATTAATTTAATGCCGGCATCTGCTGCCTCTAAAATTGAGTCTTTGCAAAAAGGTGCAGGCACAAAAATAATTGAAGCATTTGGTTGAACTGCTTCCATTGCATCATGAACAGAATTAAATACTGGAGCACCTAAGTGAGTTTGTCCACCTTTACCAGGTGTAACGCCGCCAACAATATTTGTTCCATACTCAATTGATTGCTCTGAGTGTAATGTTGCTTGAGATCCTGTAAAACCTTGAACCAAAAGACGAGTATTTTTATTAACTAATATGCTCACTTACTTAACTCCACTGCTTTTATTGCTGCCTCTTTTAGATTATTTAAACTTACTATTTCAGCTCCAGATTCTACAAGAATGTTGCTTCCAATATCAGCATTATTCCCTTCTAGTCTAACGACCACAGGAATAGATACGCCAACGTCTTCTATCGCTGCTAATATGCCTTCTGCAATGAGATCGCATCTCACTATTCCGCCGAATATATTAACTAACACTACTTTTACCTCTGGATCTGCCAAAATAATTTTAAAAGCCTTTGAAACTCTTTCTTGGGTGGCTGTTCCACCCACATCTAGGAAGTTAGCAGGAGCGCCACCAAAATACTTTATTGTGTCCATGGTGCCCATAGCTAAGCCGGCGCCGTTAACCATACAGCCTATATTTCCATCTAACGACACATAACTTAAGTCATGAAGAGCTGCCTCTGATTCGCGAGGGTCCTCTTGAGAGGAATCATGCATTTCCTGAATTTCAGGCTGTCTATAAATAGCATTTGAATCGATATTAATTTTGGCATCTAAGCAATGTAATTTGCCACCTTGAGTTATCACTAGAGGATTAATCTCTAATAAACTTAAATCGTGAGTAATAAATAGATCTGTAAGCTGGGGGAGCATCTTAGAAAAATCTTTTGCCTGATCTGCATTTAATCGAAGTATTTTAGATATTTTTCTTGCTTGAAATGGCATGGGCCCTGTTAATGGGTCTATTGGTTCGTAAATAATTTTTTCAGGATTTGTTTTAGCTACTTCCTCAATATTGACCCCACCTTCTGATGAGCCTATAAAAACAATTCTATGTGTACCCCTATCAATTACTGCGCTTAAGTATAGTTCATGAGCAATGTCAGTACATTCTTCAATTAAAATAGAATTTACTAGTTGCCCGCGAGCATCTGTTTGATATGTAATTAAGCGCCTACCAAGCCAATGTTGTGAGAATTCTTCAGCTTCTTCTGGGGCATTAATAAGTTTTACCCCTCCAGCTTTACCTCTTCCTCCTGCATGAACCTGAGCTTTTACTACCCATTTTGTTCCACCTATGTCTCGACAAGCATTAATTGCATCTTCAGGTGAAGTGATAACTTTATTTTTAGATACTGGCAAACCAAACTTTGCAAAAAGTTGCTTACCTTGATATTCATGAAGATTCATTTTTTTCTATTTCCTATATGTATTGCATTTCCGTTGACTGCCATTGCTGCTTCATGCAAAGCCTCTGAGACAGTAGGATGACTAAAAATAGTTAGTCCTAAATCTTCAGCACTAGCACCAAATTCCATAGCCACCACACCTTGCTGGACTATATCTGCAGCAGAAGGCCCAAAGGCATGAACGCCAAGTATTGTATCTGTTTTTTTCTCAGCTATAACTTTTACAAAACCTGTGCTATCTCCAGAAGCCAAGGCTCTCCCGCTAGCTGCAAAAGGGAACGATCCTGATTTGAATTCTATACCTGCTTCTGTTAACTCAGTTTCATTTCTACCAACCCAAGCAACCTCAGGATGGGTATAAATTACTGATGGAACAAGATCGTAGTGCATTTCTGCATGCTTGCCCGCAATTCGCTCCACAACCATAATTCCTTCTTCCGAAGCTTTGTGAGCCAGCATTGGTCCTCGAACCACATCGCCAACTGCCCAGATATTTTTTATCTCAGTTTCACAAAAATCATTAACTGGAATAAAGCCATTGTCGTCGAGAGTTAATCCTGAGCTTTCAGCAAATAAATTGTTAGTATTAGGTTTTCTACCAACAGCAACAATCAATTTATCAACTGTTAATTCTGCGCTGCCATCCTTATTATCAAAACCAACTTTAACATTTTTAGCAGTTGATTTAGCTGAGGTAACCTTGCATCCAAGATTGATATTTAATCCCTGCTTATTGAACTCTTTCAATACATCCTTTGATATTCTCTTATCAGCCATAGGCAAAAAATCATCCATTGCTTCAAGTATTATGACTTCTGAGCCCAGTCTAGCCCAAACACTCCCTAGCTCTAGACCAATGACCCCTGCTCCAATAATGCCTAACTTTTTAGGAACAGATAAAAATTCTAAGGCTCCAGTACTATCAACAATATTATGTTGATCAATTGGTGCAACTGGGATATTAATCGGAGATGAGCCGCTAGCAATAACAACATTCTTAGTCTCAATGATTTCAGTTTTGTTATCAACTAAGACTTCTACTTCATTGGCATTAAGCACTTTAGCTTCTCCAAAGATTGCAGTTACTTTATTTGCTTTAAAAAGCCCTCCAACCCCCATGGTTAATTGAGCAACAATTTTGCTCTTTCTTTCCATCATCTTGGGTATATCTAACTTGGGAGGTGCCACTTCAATGCCATGATCAGAAAAATTATGCAGAGCATCTGAATATCGATGAGAAGAATCTAATAATGCTTTTGAAGGAATACAACCAACATTCAAGCAGGTGCCACCAAGTTGCGATTTGCCGTGAGAATCAAAAGATTTCTCAATGCAGGCAGTTTTTAATCCAAGCTGAGAGGCTCTAATTGCAGCTACGTAGCCTGCTGGACCGCTTCCTATAATGACAACATCATACATATTTCACCTTCATATATTTAATAGCAATTTTTCTGGAGATTCTAATTGATCTTTGATGGCAATTAAGAAAGCTACAGCTTCTTTACCATCAAGCAATCTATGATCGTAGCTTAAAGCTAAATACATCATTGGACGAATGACTACTTCTCCATTTAGTGCAATGGGTCGATCTTGAATCGTATGCATGCCCAAAATTGCAGTTTGTGGAGCATTTAAAATTGGAGTTGACAGCAAGGAACCAAACACACCTCCATTTGAAATAGTGAACGTTCCGCCTTGCATGTCTGCAATTGATAATTTCCCATCTTGAGCTTTAACAGAATAATCTAGAATAGATTTTTCCACATCTGCCAATTTAAGATTATCTGCATCCCTTATAACTGGAACAACCAAACCCCTATCAGTCGAAACTGCCACTCCAATATCTTGAAAACCATGATACACAATATCACTACCATCCATTGATGCATTCACTACTGGAAATTTCTTTAAGGCCTGAACAGCTGCTAAAACAAAGAACCCCATAAAACCAAGCTTGACGCCATGCTCAGCCTTAAATTCCTCGCCAAATTTTTTTCGTAGATCTTTAATTGGCTTCAAGTCCACCTCATTAAAGGTTGTTAGCATAGCCGTTTCCTGTTTTACGCTTACAAGCCTCTTAGCAATTGTCGAGCGCAATCTAGACATAGGAACGCGCTCCTCATACCGATCAGATCGCTGAGTTACAATATTTTCTGAAGTAGAACGAGATACTTTTTTATTAGTGACCGCTTGATCTGGCTGCTCTAGATGGTTGACGATATCAGCTTTGGTAATTCTTCCATCCTTGCCCGAACCATTTATTTCTTTTGGATTTAACTCATGTTCTTTAATTAATTTTTCTGCAGCCGGTCCATTTGATTTAGCAACAGTACTAGCTTCAACAACAACATTAGATATCTTTTCGCCCTTCAAAGCCTTGGAGTTATTTACTTGAGGGGAATCATTGGAATCTGGTTGCTCCATAAACTCTGCAATAAGCTCTGCACTTTGGACTATTTCTCCAGCTGGTTTCAGAACTCTAGAGATTATTCCATCAAAAGGAGCTACGACCTCAAGCACTACCTTGTCAGTTTCGATCTCTGCAATAACCTCATCCTGCTTTACAAACTCACCTTCTTGCTTAACCCAATTTGCAATTGTTCCATCTGCCACTGACTCTGGAAAGGTGGGTGATTTAATTTTTATAGCCATAATATTTTTTCTCTAAGTTGTAAAAGCTTCTAAAACCAAAGCCTCTTGTTGCTGATTATGTAATTTATTCAAACCAACAGCAGGTGCTGCTGAAGCTTTGCGACTAACCAACCGGATTGCCTGAGCATCTATCCGATCTAAAACTCTTTGAAGTCTATGACGATGGCTAAACCAAGCGCCTTGATTACTAGGTTCTTCTTGGCACCAAATAAAATCTTTAGTATTTGGGTAGGTTTTTAAGATTGCCTCTAAAATATCATACGGAAATGGGTAAAGCTGCTCAATTCTAAGTATCGCAGTATCTGTAATGTTAAGATCTTTTCTCTTTTGCTCTAAATCATAAAAAACTTTTCCAGAACACATAAGAACTTTAGTTACTTGTTCAGATTTCACTAATTCATCATTAATTACATATTGAAATGAGCCCTCGGTTAAATCAACAAGCTCTGAAACTGCTTTTGGATTTCTCAGTAAGCTCTTAGGAGAGATCACAATCAATGGCCGTCGCATGCTTCTAATAGTTTGCAATCTCAACAAATGATAAATTTGAGCAGGAGTGCTTGGAACACAAACCTGAATATTTTCATCTGCACAGAGCTGAAGAAACCTTTCTAATCTAGCGCTGCTATGTTCAGGACCTTGTCCCTCGTAACCATGCGGGAGCAACATAACTAATCCAGAAAGTCTTTCCCATTTATGTTCAGCGGATACAATAAATTGGTCTATAACTACTTGAGCACCGTTTACAAAATCACCAAATTGAGCTTCCCAAATAACTAAACCAGAGGGTCGTGTTGCTGAGTAACCATACTCAAAGCCTAATACTGCCTCTTCAGATAACAGAGAGTCATAGATATCAATAGTTGTTCCAGCTTTCTCTGCAATTCGAGTCAAGGGCATAAAACCCACACCATCTATTTGGTTTAAAACTACGGCATGCCGATGAGAAAATGTCCCTCTGCGAATATCTTGACCAGTAAATCTTATGGGATAGCCTTGATCAAGGAGAGTTGCATATGCCATGTTTTCAGCAAAACCCCAATTTAAAGGGGCCGTACCATTTGCCATATCCAATCTCTCAGCAAATATTCTTTGTACTTGCTTTTGAAGTACAAATTCCTCGGGTGGAGTGAAGATAACCTCAGCTAATTTTTGAAACTTCTCTGTATTAAATAAAGGATCAATTTTTTGATCGCCTTTTTGGTTGATATAAGGTGACCAGTCAAACCATGAAGACTTATTAGGTTTTGTGGCAAGGTTATGAGCAACTGAACTTCCTTGCTCTAATGTAGTTCTGTATTTTTTTTCTATCTCTGTGCAATCTGATTCGTTAATTACATTATTTTTAATCAAGAGTTTTTGGTAGATATCTTTTACAGATGGATGGGTTGAAATCTTCTGATACATCAAGGGCTGAGTGGAAGATGGCTCATCTGCTTCATTGTGACCACGTCGGCGATAGCAGAACATATCAATTACAATGTCTTTTTTAAAATTATGTCTGTATTCACAAGCCAATTTTGCTGCAAAGACCACCATCTCAGGATCGTCTCCATTGACATGAAGCACTGGTGCTTCAATCATTTTTGCTACATCAGTAGCGTATTGGGTAGAGCGAGAATCTTCTTCATTTGAGGTAGTAAAGCCAATTTGGTTATTTATGATTACATGAATCGTTCCACCCACTCCGTAACCTCTTGTTTGAGACATCTGAAGGGTTTCCATCACAACACCTTGCCCGGAAAAAGATGCATCACCATGAATTAAAATTGGAACAACTAATTTTTTTTCATTATCTTGAAGTCTGTCTTGCCTGCCTCGCACAGAACCCATTACCACTGGATCTACTATTTCTAAGTGAGAGGGATTATTTGCTAGAGAAACATGCACCTCTCCATTTGGAGTCAAGATATTTGTTGAGAACCCAAGATGATATTTAACATCGCCTGTGCTAGCACCCTCTAATTCATAATTTTCTTCAAATTCTGTAAATAATTCCTTGGGAGATTTTCCCAATACATTGACAAGGAGATTTAAGCGACCACGGTGCGCCATCCCGAAGCATACTTGCTCGGCACCAAAAATTCCACAGTTCTGAATCAAGCTATCCACCAATGGAATAAGTGATTCAGATCCATCAATACCAAATCTCTTCATGCCCGGATACCTTGATGCTAGAAATTTAGCTAGCCCTTCTGCTGAACTCAAACGCTTTAATATATATTTTTTCTCTTCATGATTAAAATTTAAATTTCCTAAGTTTGGTTCTAAGCGTTGCTGAAACCATACTCTTTCCTCCATCGAGGAAATATAATTATATTCAATGCCGAGTGTCCCACAATATATATGCTCTAAGGCCTTTAATATTTCTTTTAGTGTTGCAGAATCTTGGTTTATTTTTAAGGTATCGGTATTGAAAACTTCTGACAAATCTGAATCATGCAATCCATGAAACTCTAGATCAAGATCATCACAATGCCGAATTATTTTTAGGCCCAATGGATCAAGCCGAGCTTTTTGATGGCCTCTATTACGGTAGGCTTGAATAAGTTGAATTACTCTAACTTGCCTCTCATCTTGGATGACTTGATTCAGGGCATTGCGGAGAGGTGTATTTACTTGCGTCTCTTTCAGTCGATCGATGACTTCTTGGTGCGATACTTCTTCATGTTCGCTCTCAACAACTGGCAGAGAGTCAAAATATAATTTCCAGTCATTAGGAATAGATGAAGGATCACTAAGATAGGACTCATACAAAGATTCCAAGTATGAACTTTGCCCTCCTGAAGTATGGGAGGTAGACCAGGAATCCTCCATATTATTCATGGTATGGATTAAATAGCCCCATCTGAAGCAATAATACTGCTTTGATTTTTTTTATTAGTTAGAAGCATTGACTTAATCTTGCCAATTGCATGATTCGGATTTAAATCTTTAGGACATACACTTACACAGTTCATAATTCCATGGCAACGATAAACACTAAAAGGATCTGAAAGATCTGATAATCTCTCTGATGTCTTGGTATCTCTAGAGTCCGCAATAAATCTATAGGCTTGAAGCAAAGCAGCTGGACCAACAAATTTATCTGGATTCCACCAAAATGATGGGCAGCTTGAAGAGCAACATGCACATAAGATACATTCATAGAGGCCATCAAGCTTATCTCTATCTTCAGGCGATTGAAGCCTTTCGGTGACAGGAGGCTCTGTTTCATTTTGTAAAAAAGGTTTAATTTTATCGTACTGGGCATAGAACTCAGTCATATCAACCACTAGATCCCTTATCACTGGAAGCCCAGGCAAAGGTCGAAGATCAATTTTATTCTTTTTGATTACTGAGGAAATTGGGGTAATGCAAGCTAATCCATTTTTTCCATTTATGTTCATTCCATCAGAACCACATACTCCTTCCCTGCATGAGCGCCTATAGGAAATGGAAGAATCCTTTTCTTTAAGTATATTAAGCAACTCTAAAAGCATGATATCTTTTTCAGGCTTTTCAATTGAATATTTTTGCATATAAGGAAACTTATCAGTCTCTGGGTTATATCGGTAAATATTTACATCAATCATTTTAAATCTCTCTTTCGTAATTAATATGTTCTAATTTTCGGTTCAAATGTATCTACTTTGGTTGGTTCGAAATTGACCTCTCTTTTACTCAACGTCTTAGTCTCGGGGTCATATAATGAGTGACATAACCAGTTTTCATCATCTCGCTCCTTGAAATCGTCTCTGGCATGAGCTCCCCTACTCTCTGTTCTCTTGAGAGACGCAATGGCTGTTGCTTCTGCGACCTCAAATAAGTTTTGAAGTTCAAGGGCCTCAACTCTACTTGTGTTAAAAGCCAAGCTTTTATCTTTCAAGTGAAGGTTTGATATTTTTTCTCTTATCTTTTTTAGCGCTGAAACGCCAGTTTCCATATAATCACCTCTGCGAAAGACCCCAAAATAATTCTGCATAACTGACTGAAGTTCTCGCTTCACTTCTGCAACTTCATAACCACCAGTTGAATGATTCAAAGTATTTAAGCTAGTAAGAGCGCTATCAATATCATCGCTAGTAGCATCAGCTACACCGCCACCAGATTTCAGAGAATCTTGAATATGAAGCCCAGCCGCTCTTCCAAATACCACTAGGTCAAGGAGAGAATTTTCCACCAAGTCTATTAGCACCATGCACAGATACACATGCAGCTTCACCAACTGAAAATAATCCTGGAATAGTTTCATCTACTCCATTTAATTGTTTAAAGGCTTGGCCATGAATATTAGTTGGCGTGCCACCCATCATGTAGTGACAAGTTGGTACGACTGGAATGGGTTCATAAATAGGATCTACGCCAGCAAATGTTCTAGAAAGCTCACAAATACCTGGTAATTTAGAATTTAAAACATCTGCACCTAAATGATCCAATTTTAATAAAACATGGTCTTTATTTTCACCGCACCCTCTACCCTCTAATATCTCAAGAACCATTGATCGTGCAACCACATCTCGACCCGCTAAGTCTTTTGCATTTGGGGCATATCTCTCCATAAATCTTTCTCCATCAGCATTAATGAGGTAACCTCCCTCGCCTCTACATCCTTCAGTCACTAGAGAACCTGCTCCATATATGCCTGTAGGATGAAACTGCCACATCTCCATATCTTGTGCAGGGAAGCCTGCTCTTAGAGCCATTCCTAAGCCATCTCCTGTATTAATTAAGGCATTTGTTGTTGATGAGTATATTCTCCCTGCTCCACCAGTTGCCATTACAGTTGCCTGAGCTTTTAGATATGCCACTTCACCTGATTCAATGGAAAATGCAATAACTCCGGTTACTTCCTCTGATTGATTTACAACAAGTTCAACTGCAAACCATTCATTTAAAAAATTTGAGCCTTCCTTGATATTGTTCTGATAAAGAGTGTGAAGTAAAGCGTGGCCTGTCCTATCAGCTGCTGCGCAGGTTCGAGCTGCTTGCCCTCCTTTACCAAAATCTTTAGATTGACCTCCAAAAGGTCTTTGATAGATTCGCCCATTCTCAAATCTCGAGAACGGAAGACCCATATGCTCCAATTCAAATACAGCCTTAGGTCCTTCTGAACACATGTACTCAATTGCATCCTGGTCTCCAATATAATCTGATCCCTTCACCGTGTCATACATGTGCCAGCGCCAGTCATCATCTGGGTCAGCGCTACCTATGGCACAAGTAATTCCTCCTTGAGCAGAAACTGTATGTGATCGAGTTGGGAAAACTTTAGAAACAACTGCTGTTTTTAAACCTGATTTAGCAAGCTCAAGTGAGGTTCTCATTCCTGAGCCTCCTCCACCTATAATCAAAGCATCAAATTCTAAAATTGTAATATTTGATGAGTTTAAAATATCTTGCATAAGCCTAACCCCAGATAATAAATAAAGCGAACAAAGCAAATGCAGAGCCCCAAAGAATATATTAAAAAAGAATAAAAATTTCTAATTATGTCGGCATATTGAACAAAAGAAGTGTTGAGGAAGCCTAAAGTTCTTCCTGTCAGATAATCTGTACCAATCGTCCACAAACCAACAAAAGAATGCAAAAGTACAGCTACCGATGCAATGCTAGTGGTAGCTTTAAAAAGAAAAGAATTAGCAAAAATCATCCAAGTATCAAAGCTTATAATTTGGGTGGTAGTAAAAAATACAGAAATCCAGGTAGTATAAATAAGCAGGAATACTGCTGAGATTCTTTGAATATACCAAATCAATGAGCCACTCATAGAACAACTGCTCTCATGACAAGCATAACGAGAATGGACCAAAGAACAAAAACAAGCATGGATGAAACCTTAGAAGCTTTCAGTGACTCTCCAATATGAATGTCCATCAGTAAATGACGAACTCCAGTTAAGACGTGGTAAGCAAAAATAAGGAAGCTAAAAGCAACAAATGTTGTAAATATAGTAGATGTTTGGAATAAGCTTTGAATTACGAGAAAATTAGCTTCTGACTTAGTTGAATAATGTAACAAAAATAAACCCAAAGGGAAGTGTTAGGAAAAATATATACATTCCTGAAAGCCTATGCGTTATGGATGATATTGCAGATATAGGAAGGCTAATTTTTAATAGATTGATATGGACGGGTCTTCGATCATGTAATTTATTAGACATTTGTTCCTTGTAACTAAATGTAAGGTCTAAATTATACGGAATCTATAGTGGAAAGTCCTATTTTTTTGATTTTTTGACGTGTTTAACTAATCTTTTTTTCTTTTTAATCTGTCTTGCAGACAGCTCATTTTTTTTATCTTTAAAAGGGTTATCTCCTTTCTTAAAAATGATATTAAGTTCAATACTTTTAAGATTTAATTCTTCTCTAAATGAGTTAATCAAATATTTTTTATAGTTTGCAGGAATTTTGCTCGAAAAATTTGAGTGTATAACGAGCTTGGTTGGATGGATTCCACCAAAATGAATATATCTCATCTTAATTTGTCGTCCTGCAATACTTGGAGTATTGGTTGCATTGGTAAACTTTTCAAGAAGATTATTTAGCTTTCCTGTTGAAAATTTAGTTGTTGAAATCTTGTTAACTTTTGCAAGGGTATTAAATAATTTTTTAAAGCCAGTTTTTTGTAATGCAGAAATTTGCATAATAACTAAGTCATTCAAAACAGAGTTATGATATTTTTTAGATTCAAGAAGTGTGCTTAATTCACTTTCAGTTAATTGATCAACCTTATTCAGTGCAATTACTACTGGTTTTCCATATCCGCGAATAAGATTAAGGATTCTTAGATCTTGATCTACCACACCATCAGAGACATCAATTAACATTAGCACTATATCCGATTCATCTACTGCATGCATTGCCCTGACATATGAGAAGTATTCAACTGCATGACTTTGTTTATATTTTTTTCTAATGCCTGCGGTATCAATAAATACAAACTCCTCAGCATCATAGGTAAAGGGAACATGGATTGAGTCAATTGTCGTGCCAGGAATCTCAGAAACAATTAATCTATCTTGTTTTGTGAATTGGTTAATAAAAGTAGATTTACCAGCATTAGGCCTTCCAATAACAGCTATTTTTGTTCCTGGAGCATCAAGACCTATGCCTTCTTCCAAGTTATCTGCTATGTATGACTGTAACTCTTGAATACCTCTAGAATGTTCAGCACTAATTTCATGCAATTGACCTGATCCAAGCTTTAATAAATCTTCTTGAGCATTTGATCTATTTTTAATATCTATTTTATTAAGAACTACTAGAAATGGCTTATTAAGTTCTCTAATAGTTTGTAGTAGATTTATGTCGTCAGCTGTAAGTTCTTCGGAACCATCTATTAACAACAAAATAAGATTTGAGTCTTCTGCAGCAATTAATGCTTGCTCTGTAATTGCTTCACTGAATTCAGTAACCTCTGAGCCAACGCCACCAGTATCAATCACTAAATACTGCTTATTTTTAATTTTTATATAACCAAAATTTCTATCTTTGGTTAGGCCAGAAAAGTCAGAAACAATAGCATTTCTGCTTTTGGTAAGCTTATTAAATAGGGAAGATTTTCCTACATTCGGTCGGCCAAGAATTGCTATTGAATTTAACATTTATGAGAATCATTGTTAGAGCGTAATTGCAACTATATTAGAATCCTGATCAATAATATAAGCAAGATCTCTAAAAGTTACGATGCTCTGAATTGGTTTTCTTGTTGCTTTTTTTCGACCAACGGTCTTGCCTGTTAGTGGGTTAATTGCATGCACATACCCATCTAAATCTCCAACTAACATTACATTGTTGAAAACAACGCCATTGGATAATTCCCTTCGTAAATACTCTTCAGATGTCCATGATGGAGCAAGATTTGCCGATGAAAATGATAGAATTGAACCATCGTCTTGAATAACCATAATCATATTTTTAGCAATCACAGGTGAGTGAAAAGAAGAAGCATTTGCATTCCAGACAGGCCTTTTTTGCGCCATATCAAAAGCAGTTAAATTTCCCTGATAATTGGTAGCAAAAATTAATTGCTTAAGTGAAACTGGAGCAGAATCAGCATCTATGAGGTTCTCAAGTTCTGATGACCCTTCAACAAAGGATATTGGGCCATCCCAGAGAAAAAAACCTGTATCTAGCTGAAATACACCCAATCTTCCGTTATCAAAAGTTGATATTACTGTTCCATTTTCAATAATTGGCTCTCCTGTTCCTCGAATAGTTAAAGCTGGTAATTGAGACCTAAAGGCCCATTTTCTCTCTCCAGAAGAAGCATCCAGGGCAATTAGCTCTCCTACAGAATTCTTAACAAGAACTAATGCAGCATCAATAACAGCATTAGATAACACTTCACCTCCGATATTTTGCTCCCATAAAATTTCTTGAGTATTTAAATCAATAGCTATAACAAAACCATTGACATCAGATACAACTAATTTTCCATAGCCTGCTGCTATTCCAGCAGATAAAGATCGATCAAGATTTAGCGTCCAATTAATCTTTCCTGATTTAGGGTCAAGCGAAGCAAGATTACCCTCAGGATCTGCTGTAAGCATTTCGCCTGAATAAAAAGATGGCTTAAAGGCGCCTAAATCATTTTCACCTTTAAAAGATTTTTTCCAAGCAATTGAAACTGCATAATCCTCTTGAAATGATTGTAATTCTGAAGGCTCGGTGGTCTCTTCCTCGGTTTCATCTGACCAAAAATTCAACGTAGAACATGAAGAAAATACTCCAAGCAAAATAGCCAATATTAAGTTTTTTTGCATGAGATTATTGGTTCAATTTATTAATTTTAATTTTTAAGAGTGATTTCTGGGATTCATCTTGCATATTGCTCATAGAAAGAGAGTACTGAGCAAGTGCTAGTTCAGTTTTTCCTAATCCAGCCAAAGCATCTCCATTCATCTCATTAACCATAGGATGTTCAGATTCAGAATTCAAGGAATCTAAAACTTCCAAGGCATTAGAATACCTCTCTTTACTAAGTTCAATTCTTGCAATATTTAATCTAGCGAGTGAATTTATAAGATCATTACCAAATAGACCAGACGATACTGATAAAAGTTCTTGAAAATTATTTAAAGCCCCATCTAGGTCTCCCTCTCTTGCAAGCTGTGCACCTCTGATCATCCTGGCAAGTTGAGCATATCCTGTGCTGCTATAGTTTTGTTGTAGCAAATTGAAATCTTCAGAATCTTTTTCGCTATCTTGGAGCTGGTCTCCTATGCCGAGCATCCAAGCATCATATAGTTCTGCTGCTTGTGTATTTTGATTGTTAACGTATGAACGATAGCTTAAAGAGGAAATTGCAACTAAAAACACAGACACAAAAATTATCAATAAAGTGTTTTTATTATGCTTAAAAAAATCAATGATCGCTGAAAATCTTTCCTCATCTGAGTCATATTCTGTCATTTTGTCTCCTAAAGATTTTTATAAATATCTAATAAGCTGTCTATATCTAGTAATTGCTGTTCTCCCTGCTCACCAAGATCCTTCCAAAGCACTTTATTACTATCAATCTCTCGATTTCCAATGATGATCGCAAAATTACAATTATTCTTATTAGCTCGCCTGAGCTGAGATTTTAAGCTGTTATTTAACAAGAAGGTATCCAGAATCACTTCATCATTTGCTGCCCTTAAATCATCAGCTATTTTATAGGTTTTTTGGTCAAACTGCTCGACTGTATAAATTAATGCAACTTTTGTTTTTAAATTGATGCTTTTTACCATCATTATGTCAATGATTCGCTCAAGACCTATAGCAAAACCAATAGCACTCATTTCTTTGCCGCCTAACTGGGTTGATAGATTGTCGTAACGCCCTCCACCTAAAAAAGCATCTTGAGCGCCAAGTTCTGGGGAGGTAACCTCAAAAACAAGTCCAGTGTAATAATCGAGTCCCCTAACAAGGGTCGTGTCAATTAAAATATCGCAATTATTTTCATAACTTTTAGCTAATTCTTTTAAAAAAGTCTTAGATTTATTAGATATATAGTCATCAAACTTAGGAGCACCTTCCAAAAGTAACTGTGTTGACTTTTCTTTGGAGTCCAAAACTCTCAAAGGATTTGCACGCAATCTTGCAACATCCTTCTCATGAAGGTCTTTGATGCGAGGGGTAAGATATGAAACTAATGCTTTGCAAAAATTTTCTTTTACTTCAGCATCACCTAAATGATTAATTTTAATAGTAAAGTTTTTAATTTCCAGTAATTTATTAATTAGCAAGACCATGGAAATTAATTCATATTCTGATGAGCCCTCTTGATAACCAAGATACTCAACTCCAACTTGATGGAATTGCCTAAAACGTCCTTTTTGAGGTCTCTCATATCTGAACATTGACCCTTGGTACCATAACTTTTGGCTCTCATGTTCTTGCTTCTTTTGAATAACTGCTCTTATCACACCTGCTGAACCCTCAGGTCTCAAGCTAATACTTTCATCATTACGGTCTAGGAAACTATATAACTCTTTATTAACTATATCTGAGGAATTCCCAACAGAGCGACTAAAAAGCTCTGTAGATTCAAGAAGCGGTGTTCTAATTTCTTTGGCGTTGAAGACTTGAAAAACTTTAAAAAGTATAGACTCTAGCAATTGCCATTTCTCCAAATCTTCTGGAAATAAGTCTGGCATGCCTCTTAGTGACTGGATCTTCACTGATTAACCTTTTGCAATAATGTTGGATAATTTATTTTTTTCAAGCTTTTCTCTTACCTGTTCTTCTATTGTATCAACAAGTTTCTCATTAGAGACTTTTTTTAAAGGGGATCCGTCAACATACAATAGATTACTTGGGCCTCCAGTCAGCCCAACATCAGCTGCTTTTGACTCCCCTGGCCCATTTACATAACAACCAATAATTGCCACTTCAAGATCTTCAGCTATGCCCTCAAATCTATTTTCTAACTCATTCACAACCTCAATTACGTTAAAGTTTTGTCTTGAACAACTTGGACATGCAATAATTCTGATGCCACGACTTCTTAAATTTAAACTTTTTAAGATATCCCATCCAATCTTAATCTCATCTACAGGATCAGATGCAAGAGAAACCCTAATAGTGTCTCCAATTCCATCTGAAAGAAGTAACCCTAATCCGATAGAAGATTTTACGGAACCTGCTCTATAGCTTCCAGATTCAGTAATACCAAGATGAAGTGGTTGATCAAGCAATTTTGAAAACTTTCTGTAGCTTTCTACGGTCATTTTAATATTTGATGCTTTTAGACTTAATTTAAAATTATTAAAATTATATCGATCTAATATCTCTACATGCCTTAGTGCAGATTCAACTAACGCATCTGAGTTTGGTTCTCCATATTTTTTTTGCAAGTCTTTCTCTAATGAGCCAGCATTAACACCTATTCTGATTGGCACATCATTATCTTTTGCAGCTTGAATAATCTGCTGCACCTTGCTTTCTTTACCAATGTTTCCAGGATTAATTCTCAAGCAATCAGCAGAATCTGCAACTAGAAGAGCAATTTTGTAATCAAAGTGAATATCAGCTACAAGCGGAATTGAAACTGCTTTTTTAATCTCTTTGAACGCTTTTGCACATTCTTTGTCAGGAACTGACACTCTAACAATATCTGCTCCAGCAGCTTGCAAATCTTCGACTTGCATAATAGTTGCCTTTATATCAGCAGTATTAGTATTAGTCATTGACTGAATAGATATTGGGTTATCTCCGCCAACACCTACATCTCCAACAAAAATTTGGTTTGTTTTTTTTCTAACGATCCAAGAATCATTCATTAATTATCTCGGCAGAAGATTCGTTTAGTTTATTGTTACCATTGGTTAAGTCAGTATTGCTTTTATTCATTAAAAAATTAACCTGGGTATATGCTTCATTAATTTTATGCCTATAATCATATGGTAAATTAGTGGCTTGATTTGAAATAATATCTTCAGAAGAGCCCGAATGGCTTTCCGGTATATCTAATTCTGTATCTTCTGACGGAATTAGAAAGAAGATTAAAATCATTAATAGAATTAATGATCCAAAAATAAAAAATTTAATATTTTTTTCAATAAAGCTATCTTCTTGTACTTGATTTTCTGCTTCATGTGCAGCAACAACCTCAGCATTATAAATATCAAAAAAGTCTATATTAATCCCTAAAAAATTAGCGTATTTTTCAAAATATTTTACTGCAAACATTCTTGCAGGAAAAATGGAATAATCACCTGACTCAATAGCTTTAATATAATCAATATTGATGAGAGTTTCAGCTGCCACCTCGCCTAAACTCAACGAGCGACTCAATCTTTCGGTTACGAAGGCTTTACCTATTTTGCCTGTTTTTGCTGATTTAAGATTCATTGGGTATTGACTAAATTAATGGTATTTTTACCTTTAATGCTATTAGTTAGCTTTCCTACAAGTTGACCGCAGGCACCATCTATGGCATCTCCTCTTGTAACTCTAAGGGTTGTTATTACTCCCTTGCTAATTAAATATTTTTTAAAATTATTAATTACAGGCTCTTGGGATCTAGAATAATGACAGCCATCAAAAGGATTAAATGGAATTAGATTCACCTTACATGCAAGGCCTTTGAGCCTATTCACTAGTTGTTTTGCATGCTCAATAGAGTCATTAACTCCATCAATAAGAATATATTCGATTGTAATTGTTTTTCTTTTGCTTTGATCTTTAAGATAGTTTTTACAAGCTTCTAAGAGCGCATCTAGTGGATATTTTTTATTAATGGGTACAATTTCATCTCTTAATAGGTCATTAGCTGCATGGAGTGATATTGCTAGCGAAACATCGGTTCGAGATGCTAGCTTATTAATTTCTGGCACAATTCCAGAAGTGCTGAGAGTGATTCTTCTTTTTGAGAGACCATAAGCATTTTGATGTTGCATTATAGAAATAGAATTTAAAACAGGTTCAATATTTAACAGTGGCTCTCCCATTCCCATAAATACAACATTAGAAATAAATTGAGAGGGTTGTTGATAAAAATTAGCAATCCATAACTGACCGATAATCTCATCATGAGTTAAATTTCTTTCAAATCCTTGGGCTCCAGTAGCACAAAATGTACATTGAAGAGCGCATCCAGCTTGTGAAGAGATACAAAGAGTTAGTCGCTTCTTCTCAGGTATTTTAACCATTTCAATCATGGATCCTGATTCTAGTTTGATTAAGTACTTTTGGGTGCCTTCAGGAGATAGTAAGCAGTCCTCAACAATAGGGGGCTTTGCTATAGCCATCTCAGTTAGTCTCACTCTTAAATCTAAACTAAAATCTGTCATTTCTAGGAAATCAAGAACACCTCTCTGATGAATCCATTTCATTAGTTGGGAGGCTCTAAACTTCGGCTGATTAATTGAGTCAAAAAATTCTACTAAGGACTCATGCGAGCACCCTAATAGATTAATTTTATTCTTAGGCACTCAATTAAAAGATTTCGCTGTCTTCAAAAAAATAGTTTATCTCTCTTGCTGCGCTTTCTGGTGAATCTGAGCCATGAACAGCATTAGCATCAATAGTTTCTGCAAAATCTGCTCTAATGGTTCCTGGTTCTGCTTCACTAGGATTCGTTGCGCCCATGAGCTCTCTATTTTTTAACACAGCATTCTCTCCCTCTAAAACTTGAACAAAAACTGAAGCTGAGGTCATGTATTCCACAAGGTTTGGAAAGAAGGGTCTTCCTTCATGCTCAGCGTAAAATCCTGCAGCTTTTGCTTCATCCATATGAATTAGTTTACCAGCAACAATTTTTAATCCGCTCTCTTCAAAGCGATCAATAATTTTACCAATAATATTTTTTGATGTTGCATCTGGCTTGATAATTGAAAGTGTTCGTTCTAATGACATAAGGTGACTCCTAAATGGGCGGTATTATAGGCGAGTTAATCTGATTCATCCATCCATGCCATCTGAATTGCTTCAAGTATTCTTTCATTGGAACTGTTTGGGTCATCCTCAAAATTATCTAAAGTACAGATTTTTTGATGCAAATCAGGAAAACTGATCCACTGAGGATCAAGTTCTGGATAAGTATCATGTAAATCTATAGCGATTTCCAGTATATCTGACCATTTATACTTCATTAGTGATCTTCTGAAACCTGATTAATTGTATATTTAGGTAACTCAATAGTGAAAGTACCTTCCTTTGGTATCGTCTGACAGCTTAAACGGGATTCATGCTCTAAGCCCCATGCTTTATCGAGTAAATCTTCTTCAGTTTCAGATGCTTCATCAAGAAGATTGAATCCATCTCTAACAATAATATGACAGGTTGTGCATGCGCAGGACATTTCGCATGCATGCTCTATCTTAATGCCTTCCCTGAGAGCTGCTTCGCAAATTGATTCATCAATGTTGGTCTCAAATTCAGCTCCATCTGGACAAAGCTCAAAATGAGGCAATAATTTAATAAACGCCATTTCAAATAGTAAAGCTTTCCCCGCATCCGCAAACAGCTTTTGCATTGGGGTTATGAAATTTAATACCTTTATTTAAGCCTTCTTCAGAATAATCAACCATGCTACCTTTGAGGTAGCTTAGACTATCCGGATCAACATAAATTTTGCACCCACCTTTATTAAAAATAAAATCATTTTTTGTTTCAGGCTGACCATCAACATAATCAAAGAAATATTCATATCCAGAGCACCCCGCCTTCTTTACCCCTATTCGCACACCTTGACCCTTGCCGCGACTCTGGATGCTTGAGGTAAAATGTGAAATTGCTTTATCAGAGAATTTGAGCTCTTCGGAAGAAAATTTTTCCATAATTATTGTTTCTGTTCGTAATCCTCAATGGCCTGCTTGATAGAATCTTCTGCTAAGACAGAACAATGTATTTTAATTGGAGGTAGCTCAAGAGCTTCAACAATATCAATATTTTTAATTTCTTTGGCTTCTTCAAGAGTCCTGCCCATTAACATTTCAACAAGCTCGCTAGAGGAAGCAATGGCAGATCCGCAACCATATGTCTTAAATTTTACATCTTTAATAATATGAGTATTACCTTGTCGCTCACATTTGATTTGGAGTTTCATGACATCGCCACACGCTGGCGCTCCCACCATACCCGTACCAATATTCATTTCTTTAGGATCAAATCTTCCAACATTAAACTTAGCTGGTTCATTAATAGTGTTTTCAAACTTATCTACTACTTTTTTACTATATGCCATAAATACCTCCCAATATTTAGTGCGTTTGCCAATCAACCGTATCTAGATCAATGCCATCAAGATACATTTCCCATAGAGGTGATAGCTCCCTAAGCCTTTCAACAGCATGGTTAATTAAAGAAAGTGTATAATCAATATCTTCATCGGTAGTAAATCTGCCAAATGAAAACCTAATAGAACTAGATGCCAGCTCATCTTTCCTTCCCAATGCCCTCAGCACATATGATGGCTCTAAACTTGCTGAGGTACAAGCTGATCCGGATGATACAGCAATATCCTTCAAAGCCATGATTAATGATTCTCCCTCAACGTATGCAAAACTAATATTTAGTATATTGCTAACTTTGTTTTTAATATCACCGTTTACATAAATTTCTTCAATTTTTGATACAGAGTCATAAAATTTTTTATGCAAACTCTCAATTCTTTTTTTATCAGCAGACATTTCTTCTTTAGCGATTCTAAAGGCCTCTCCCATTCCAACAATTTGATGAGTCGGCAAGGTACCAGATCTCATGCCTCTTTCATGGCCGCCTCCATGAATTTGAGCTTCAATTCTTACTCGTGGTTTACGAGATACAAATAAGGCGCCAATACCTTTAGGGCCATATGTTTTATGGGCAGAAAAAGACATTAAATCTACCGGCAATTCAGATAAGTTTATTTCTACTTTTCCTGTGCTTTGAGCTGCATCAACATGAAAAAAGATGCCCTTCTTTCTGGCAAGTGATCCAATCTCTTGGAGATTATTAACCGTGCCTAGCTCATTGTTAATATGCATAATAGAAATTAGAACAGTATCTTCTCTAATTGCGTCTTCTATCAAGCTGGCTGTTATAAGACCGCCCTCGCTAGGCTCTAAATATGTTACTTCAAAGCCCTCTCTTTCAAGCTGCCTGCAAGCATCTAACACTGCTTTATGTTCAATTTTAGAAGTAATGATATGCTTGCCTTTTGATTGATAAAAATTTGCAATGCCTTTGATGGCAAGGTTATCTGCTTCAGTGGCACCTGAAGTCCAGACTATTTCTCTTGGATCGCAACCAACTAAATTAGCCACATGAGACCTTGCTTCCTCGACTGCCTCTTCTGCTTTCCAGCCAAATTTATGGGAGCGAGAAGCTGGATTACCAAAATTTCCATCTAGCGTTAAATGATCAGAGATCTTTTGCGCAACCCTAGGGTCAACTGGAGTTGTGGATGCGTAGTCTAAGTAGATTGGAAGATTGATATTGGTGCCCATTACTGTATTTCCTTTAGATATATATTGGGACGCTCAGCTGATTTAACAAGCTCAGTGATTGAAATATCACTTAGAAAGCCATCCACGACATTATTGAGATCATCCCATAACTGATGAGAGTTGCATCTTTTTCCAGCGTGACAAGTTGTTGTACCAGCGCAGTTTGTAGAGTCTAAGTTTTCTTCAACGGCATGCATGATATCTTTGATTGAAATATTTTTAGGGTCATGTGCATATACATACCCACCATTCCTACCTCGAATACTCTTAACCAGCCCCGCAACTCTAAGTTTTCTAAATAATTGTTCTAGGTATGCATGATCAATGCCTTGACGGTTTGCAATCTCTTTTAAAGCAACTGGTTTAGAGTTAAGCGATAAAAATTTGAGATCTGCTAATGCATTAACCGCGTAGCGACTCTTGGTAGTAAAATTCATGTGGTTATTATGAATACCCGAGTTAATTAGTCAAGTTTAATTTGCATTCCTAATCTCTCTGCAACTTCTCCATAAGATTCAATGACATTACCAAGGTCTTGACGAAACCTATCTTTGTCCATTTTTGTCAGAGTATCCTTGTCCCATAAGCGACAGCCATCAGGAGTAAATTCATCTGCTAAAAGTATCTTGCCATTAAATTTTCCAAATTCTAATTTAAAATCTACCAAAATTAAATTAGCTTTTTTAAAAAACTCTACTAAGATATTGTTAACTTTTAATGTTAATTCCTGCATTGCATCTGCTTCTTCTTTGGATGCCCAGCCAAATGATTCAATATGATGATCTGTTATTAAAGGGTCCCCACGATCATCATCTTTAAGAAAAAATTCAAACAGAGGGGGATCAAGTATGAGACCGTCCTCTATACCCAATCTTTTGCATAATGATCCTGTTGCCCTATTTCTAACTACACATTCTATAGGGAACATTTCTAGCTTGTATACTAAAGATTCATTACTGGAAAGTAATTCAATGAAATGGGTCTCTACTCCCTTAGAAGATAAGAATTCCATTACAAAAGCGTTAAATTGATTATTAACCTTACCCTTATTATCTAGGGCTTCCATCTTCTTACCATCAAAAGCTGATGTATCATCTCGGAATTCCATAATCAACTGTTCAACATTAGAAGTTGTGTATAAAGATTTAGCCTTTCCAGCTGTAATTTTAGATAGCTTTTCCATATTTTTTAACTCAATAACTCATTAATCTTTGATATTAGGGCTTCAGCTTCTTCCTCAGATCCTAGTAGTGATTCAACCATAATATTTGTTTTACCCTTTATTGTTTGAAGTATAATTTTAAATTCAGCCTCTTCTCCTAGCAATAGAGAATTATTATTTTCATCATCGCGGAAATTTAAAAAAGAGAACCATCCCCTATTTTCAGATTCAACCGAATAACTCACTAAAAAAATACCATTATCTCGATCAATATCATTTGAGGTAATATTTCCAGCCTCAAGTGCTCTGCTAACTGCAGACCAGGCTCTATTAAACCCAAGGTTTAATTCAATAATCGTTTGATCATTGACATTAAATATCTTTGCTTTTTTTCGATCATTCAAGTTCTGAGCAGCTAATGATGTTCCTGAAAATGATGAAACAGAGCTTGCAAAAAATTGAACAATTTTTTCAAGCTCGCTTTGAATAAATTCTGGACTTACATCAATGGTCTCCATATTGTCATTGGAATAAATGGATAGAAAAATTTCAGTGGAGGCTTCCTTGATACCATGCTCAACAGCAATTCTAAAATTCCGATCATCTGAATATTTAATACGCATAATTCCAGTCTCTGGATCTGCATCAAGAATAGTCATTGATGAGGCTTCAAAATAATTCTTTGTAATAGGCCAAGAAGTAGATGGCAGAGTTTCTATGTATACCCACATCAATTCCCCCAATCTTCTTAACTGGACTTCATTTGATTCCCCAGACGAAAAGATTTGCCTGGGCACTGGGACATCTTGGACTTCTGCAGGAGCAATACCTTCAATGATTGGAGGATAGTGATCATCTTTACTAATTTCTAGATTAGCATTTGGAAGTTTTAACTCAGGAGCAACCTCGTCTTTGAAAAAGTCATGTTTAGTATCTGGAAATAAACCTTCGGGCCCTGAAATATATGAACATGAAGAAAATAAGAGTGGCAGACATATTCCAAAAAATAAATATAAGTTTTTCATAGTAATTTTAATTTTATCATCTCATTTAATAACTTTTCTTTATAATTATTTCCAAGAGGAATAAGAGGCAATCTAAGGCCTGCTTCAATTTTATTCATTCTCTCTAACATCCATTTTACTGGAATTGGATTAGATTCAATGAATAAAAGTTCATAAATTGTAGTAAAAATTTTGTTTAGTTCTTGTGCTTCATCCAATTTAAGGTTGAGATTTAAATTACATATCTGTGCAATCTCAGCAGGCAGTATATTTGCTGCAACTGAAATCACACCATCTCCTCCTTTTGACATTAATGAATTAAAGGTGGAGTCATCACCAGATAAGATATAAAAAGGCTTCTGATCAAATCTCTTTTCAGAGATAGATAGTAGCTGATTTAGTCTTTCTGGATCAGAAACTGCCTCTTTAATACCAACAATGTTTGGATGCTCTGATAGTCTCTCAACAGTATGGGGTTGAAGATCACAAGCAGTTCTGGAAGGAACATTATATAAAATCTGAGGTATCTCAGCCGAATCTGCAATTTTAGTATAATGCTGAAATAGTCCTTCTTGATTAGGCTTATTGTAATAAGGAGTTACTATTAGGGCAAAGTTTGCTCCCAATGAAGCTGCCGTTTGAGTTAATTCGATGGCTTCTTGGGTAGAGTTAGCACCTGTACCAGCAATCACTGTAATTCTTCCATCTGCAAACTGAATAGCTTTTTCAATAATTTCAAGGTGCTCAGATACCGTGACAGTTGACGATTCACCGGTTGTGCCAACAACTACAAGACCGCTAGTTCCGGATTGAATATGCCATTCAATTAATGAATATAAAGATTTGTAATCCAGGCTCCCGTCAGGGAACATTGGAGTAACTAAAGCTACAAAACTGCCTTGTAGGGGTTGCATCATGTATGTTTTCAGTAAAAAATGAAACTATACACTTTTTAAGGAAAAAAATGGCTAAAAATTTAGTAGGTAAGAAATGTCCAACATTCAAGGCTGATGCAACAAGTGAAGAAGTGATCTCTAATGCAACATTTAAAAATAAAAATGTTGTAATTTATTTCTACCCTAAAGATAGCACTCCGGGATGCACAACTGAAGGGCAGGATTTTAGGGATAACTACAAAGCATTTAAAAAATTAAATACTGAAATTCTTGGAATCTCAAGAGAGTCTATTAAATCTCATGAAAATTTTAAATCGAATCAAAGTTTTCCGTTTGAGCTGCTCTCTGATCCAGATGAAAAAGTATGCAAGGCGTTTGACGTTATGAAACTTAAGTCAATGTATGGCAGGGAGTATATGGGGGTAGATCGGAGTACGTTTATTATTAACTCAAATGGTAAAGTACACAAAGAATGGCGTAGCGTTAAAGTTAAAGGCCATGTACAAGAAGTCTTAGAGGAAGTAAAACTACTTAAAAAATAAGATGTTAACTTGGGAGATTATCAGGCCAAGCATTCCATATTGCTTTGATTAAAGTGGCAATTGGAATTGCAAAGAACACGCCCCAGAAGCCAAAGAGACTCCCGAAAATAAATACAGCCAAAATAATTGCAACCGGATGAAGTTTTACTGCGTCAGAAAAGAGAAGAGGAACTAGTAAATTACCATCTAAAATCTGCAAAGCTAGATATGAGCCCATTAACAGCCAAAATTCAAACGTAAGATTAAATTGAAGCAGCCCAACTGCCGCAACAGGAATCGTGACAATGAATGCTCCCAAATATGGTATCAAAACAGAAAAACCAACCAAAACTGATAAAAGTGCAACATACTCTAGGCCAAAATATAGAAAAATTACTGCAGCTAATGAGCCAACAATAACTATTTCAATTGCTTTGCCTCTAGCGTAGTTGCTAAGCTGCCCATCCATTTCAACCCAAATACTTTTTAACATCATCCGTTCTTTCGGCAAGATGCTAAGAAATCCAGAAATAATTGCTTTCCTGTCATACAAAAAGAAAAATACAAGAATTGGTAGCAAGATTATATTCACTGCAACAGCTAAGGTATTTTGAATGCCAGTAATTGAAGCTTTTAAAAAATCTTGTGAAATAGAGGTAATTTCTCCAGAAAGACTCTGTAAAAATGCAGTAATTTGATCTGAAGAAACTAAGTCAGGATATTTGCCAGGGATTTCTTGGGCAAACAACATGAGTGAATTAACCCATTTAGGAATTTCTAAGATTAATGATTGGAGTTGTTGATAGACAACGGGAATTAACCAGATCATTAATGCAAGGCCTAATAGCAAGAAAAAACTATAAGTAAGAACAAATGCCAGTGATTGCCCTAAACCATAGGACTGCATTCTGTTCTGCATTCCTAGTAGCAAATATGCAAATATAATACTAACCAAAAAAGGTGTAAGAATATTTCCAAAAAAGAAAAGAATTAAGAATGCGACGACCACTAGTAAAGAAAAAACTAAGGTCTCTTCATTAGAAAAAATTTTTCTTAATAAATTATTTATCTCTTCTAGCACTTTTTATATTTTATTTTGTCTTAGAAATGATATGTTAATTGAAATTAATCAATAGTGTAAGTTTCTTAATGGTTCGTAAATAAAGTAATGTTTTTTAAATACCTTCTTTTTATATTATTTCTATTTTCTCAAAGCCTTCTTGCTCAGGCTGAAGACCTAAATTTACCTGATTTAGGTGATCGAGTATCCGGTGTAATATCTTTGGAACAAGAAAAAACTCTTGGGCAAAGTTTCTTAGAGCAAGTCTATGCTCAAGCTCCACTGATAAATGATCCAATAATCCAAGAATATACTGAATTACTAATTTACAGGCTCTCTGAAACCTCTGAGGTTGTTGATCGTGAATTTACGATTATTTTAATAGATGAAAAGTCATTAAATGCTTTTGCTGCTCCAGGAGGGGTGATTGGAGTAAACGGTGGATTATTTTTAAATGCAGAAAATGAGGCTCAGTTATCATCTGTTTTGGGGCATGAGTTGGCTCATCTCAGTCAACGACACTTTGCAAGAAATGTTCTAAGAGGAAGGGATACAAATTTAGCATCTTCATTAGTAATGGTTTCAGCCATTGCATTGGCAATTGTTGCAAACAATCCAACCGCATTCATTGCTGGACCAGCGGCCTTAGCTCAACAAAAATTACGATATAGTCGAATCTTTGAAAGAGAGGCTGATCGATATGGATTTAATAACTTAATTGCTGCTGGCTATGATCCAGCTGGGATGGGTCAGATGTTTGAAAATATGGCTAAAATCAGGAAACTGTCTGGTGACAACCCACCTGAATTCCTACTCACACATCCAATTACTTCATCAAGAATTAGTGATGCATTTAATGCTGCAGATCAAATTGAATTTACAGGAGGAAAGAAAAATACAATTAATTTTGAATTTGTGAAAGGAAGGCTTAAGGCTAGATATTTATCATCATCACCTCAGGCTGATGTGAGGTATTTTAAAAAACTGTATGAAAGCACTCCAAGCAATGAAAATAAATATGCATATATTATAGCTCTTAAAAATAATGGTCAGTTCATAGAGGGGCTGAGCTTGATAGAGGAAGTGATAGAAAAATACCCAAAAAATTTAATCCTCAATACTACAAAAGCAGAGATCTTATTGTCTGGTCAGCAATTAGACCAAGCAGATAAGTATATTGAAAAAGTGCTAAATATTTCTCCAGGAAATTACCCTGCTTCAATTGTGAAGTCAAAAATATTAAGCGCAAAAAAAGAAAGCATTAGGTCTGAAGAAGTTATAAGAGATCTTTTAATAACTAAAAATCGTGATCCGAATTTGTGGATGCATTTATCAGAAATTCAAAGGGCTGGGAAAAATATTGTTGGCTATCACTTGAGTCGGGGTGAGTACTATATGTTATTGGGTGATTTTAACAATGCTCTGAATCAATTTCAATTTGCACTGCGACTATCAGGGAATTCATTTCAAACATCAGAAACTATTATGACTAAAATTAAATTTGTACAAGATAGGTTGGGTAAAAAAAGAGGTCTTTAAGAAGCAATCTTTTCCTTTGGTGGAATTTTAAAACCTAGCAAAGCTACACATCCCGCAAAAGGTATTGCTAATAATGGTACCTGTGAGAATGCCACTCCAACTGATTTAGAAATTAAGATAAAGCCACTACCTGAAAAATCTCCTAAACGAACAAGAAATGTATCAACTAAAACAGATGATTTATAACGATCTACTTTCTTAAGGTAGCTAAATATTAACTCTCTGGTTGGCTTGTTAACACCATACTCAAATAGTCTTAAAATAATAGTTACAACAAAAACATACCCAATGGTAGGAGCCAAGAAATAACCAATAAAAACACCTGTGAATAAAAATCCGTAGCTCATTAAAATATATTTAGGGCCCACAATACGCATTATTGCTGCTGTTAAAAAAAATTGAGTGAATAAGGTCAGGATTGTGACTGTCTGCTCTATCTGACTAAAGAAGATAATCCTATCACCTCCATCTGATGACCAAGCATTTACTATTTCAACCGATGTAATCCAATGAACTGTCATGAGAGCTGTCCAAAGATACATATAGAGACCAATAGAGCGAATTTGAGAAGATGAAATTAAATTTTTAATAGCATCAAAGCTTGATCCTCCAGGTGACTCATTGATTCCCTCTAAATTGGAGAATCGCTTCATAAGACTAAGTCCTGCCATCAGTGCCAAAAAAAGAAAAACTATAGCAATCATTGTAAAAAAAACAATGCCCGATTCATTAAAAGTTGAGGCTAACTGTTTAGAAATTTCTGAGCCAAGATAGGCTCCCAAAGATCCTCCAGCAGCTATTACTCCATAAACATTTGCAGCATTGCCTCCTCTGAACAGATTAATAATTACAACCCAAAATATAGAGACAACAAAAAAAGAATAAACGTTACACCAAATATAAAATATCTGACTTAGAGAAATAGATGATGAGGGATCAAAGAATTGCCATTTATAGAATATCTGACTTAGAGAGATAGATGATGAGGGATCAAAGAATTGCAATAAAATAATAAACCCTAGTAAATTACTAATAAAAAAAGAATAGCAACCTATCAACACACCCCTTAAATTTTTTCTTGAAGCCAGCCATGAATAAACTGGGTTCAATAACAACATAACCAATGCACCGACCCCAAGCAGATATGGAAGAATTTCAGAATTTTGAACTGCCATCTCATTTCGTACTGGTCTTAAAATATACCAAGAGCATAAAACCAAGAAGAAGAAGAAACCTGCAAGAATTGATTCTTTTGTAAACGATAAAGTAATTCTCTTTATGGTTTGAGCAACGGAATTAGAAATTTTTTTCATTAATTTAAGGTTTGGTGAGAACTAAAACTAAAGATGAATGAATGGTGGGTCGCACAGGATTCGAACCTGTGACCAATTCGTTAAAAGCGAACTGCTCTACCAGCTGAGCTAGCGACCCAAGAGAGGATTCCATAAAAAAGATGTGATTATTCCATATTTGCCAATAACTGCAAGGCTTGCAAGGCTAAAGAGGAAGCATTACTATCTGGAAAAGTTTGAACAACAAACTGATATTTAATCTTCGCTGCACTAGTCTCATCAGACATCATAAAGATATCTCCAATCTTTTTATGAGCCAGTGGGGTCCTAAAGTGATCGGGGTAAACTACTGTCAGGGTTTGAAAAAAATCATTACTTTCAATCAAGCTAGATTCTTGTAAAGAAATTTCTCCTAACCAGAAGAGACTAAGAGGAATTTTTTCATCGTCATTAAAATTATTAACTAAATATATAAAAGATTTTTTTGCAGCTTGAGAATCATTGTTATCAAATAATGCTTTTTTTGCTTCTTTGTAAACCTCTTCAATGCTTTGGCTCTCATTAATGCCTTGGAACCTGAAAGTGCTCTCTTCCGCCATCACATTACTCTCAGACGAACTTAAGGTTTCTGATTGAACAGAGCCTTCGTTTAACAGTTTATCAATTAAGTAAGATTGTGATTCCAGCTCACTTCTTAGCGCAGCTAATTCTACCTCTAACTCCTGGATCTTTAAAAATAAGATGTCTGAAGCATCGCCCTCCTGAGCATCTACAAAAAAAGATGCAGAAATAAGTACTGCAAGAAGAAATCTCATTTGATAAAAAATTATTTAATTTCTACTCTTCTATTTTTTGACCAGGAGGTATCATTTGAGCCTAGAGATAAAGGCCTCTCTTCGCCATAGCTTTTCGTAATTATGCTATTTCTTTTAATACCGTTAGCCATTAGATAATTTGCAACGGACTCAGATCGTCTTTGACCCAGTGCTAGATTGTACTCTCTTGTACCCCTTTCATCGGCATGACCCTCAAGAGTAATAGTGATATTAGGATTTTTTTTCATCAACTCTACTACCCCTTTTAACGCTTGAATTGATCTGCTTGTTAGATTAAATTCATCATATGCAAAATAAACTACAGCATTCGCAAGAACTGCTTGGCTGGACATAGATTTTGGGGTAAGGCTCACTCCGGAAACACTTTGATCTGCAACAGATTCTTCGGTTACTTGAAGAGAGCTACAGGCAGAAAATAGCACCAAAACAGCTAACGAAAAGAAAGTGTTATTAAATTTATTCATCATATTTACACCTATTTAAGATTATCTTAAGAAATTAGACCAAGCAGGTTCTCTTACTTCACCTTTTGATGCTGGTAATTTAAACCTTGCTCCACTAAGGCTAAATCCTGCAAGCATACTTAAGTCTTTTTCCTTAATTCCATAGATTACCATATTACCATTGGGAGCAACACTAGGAGATTCGTCCATTTTTGCCTCTGTCAATATTCTAATAAAATTTTCTTTTTTATATTTTAAAGCGATGTGAAATAAACCGTCTTCAGATCTATGGACAAAAATGATCCCCTCTTCCTTAGGAAGATATGAAGCCTTAGCATTGTAACTGCCCTCAAAAGAAATGCGCCGAGCTTTAGGGTTTAATTTCCTAAGGTTTAATTCATATATTTGAGGAGAGCCAGATCTTCCGCTAGTAAATAGTATTTTATTGCCTTTGGGTGACCATGAAGACTCTGTATCAATTGCAAACTGATTAGTCATTCTTGTTAAAACTCTATCATGAAGACGTAAGATATAAATTTCTGCATTGCCATCTTGATATAATGTTAAAGAAAGATATTTTCCATCTGGCGACCACGAGGGTGAGCTTATTTGCGTCTCTTTTGAAAGAACTGACTCCCTCTCACCTGAGGCAATGTCTTGGATAAAGACTTTTGCAATGCCCGTTTCGAAAGAAACATAAGCAACCTTTCTGCTATCAGGCGACCAAGCAGGAGAGATAATCGGCTCTGGACTAGCTAGAAGAACTTTTTCATTTTCGCCATCGGCGTCGGCTAACATTAAGTTATAACGTGATTCCGGCTTGGATGACTTAATTTCATTTACATAGAGTAACCTTGTAGATGCAATGCCCTTAATTCCGGTGATTGATTCATAAATTCCATCACTAGTATAGTGCCCAAGCTGCCTGAGCTGATCAGGAATACCAAATACTTTTGAGTTGCGTATCTTCTTCTTTTTTAAAATATCATAAATTTCATAATTTACATCTACAAAATTCTTCTCTTGGATCACAGATCCAGTAACGAGATAATCCATACCTAATATCTTCCAGTCACTATAATTTATCTCTTCATCTACAATTTTAAGTGGTGATAAGAGTTCTTTATCAAGGATAAAAAATTCACCTGTGCGCCTAAGATCGTTTGAAATAATGTTATGTAATTTTTTAGAATCTATCCTATTGCCTTCAAAAGGTATCATTGCGATTTTATAGGGATCTTCAGAACCTTTGGTGATTTCTAAAAAGAGCTCTCCGAAACACAGTGAAGACAAAAATAAAAATATTGATATGAAAGATTTTTGAATCATGAAGGATTAAAGCTAATGGCAATTATTTTAAATTCTTTTTCATATAAATCCTTTGAAAGAGCATTAAAAAAATTAAATGTCTCCACCCTTCTAACTGCTTGAAGAGCAGAATTATCAAATCTAATATTTCCACTACTCATAATTAAATTCACTTTTTCTATTCGGCCCGAAGACTTAATAAATAGCCTAAGGTTTGCAACTAAATCACTAGGTATATTTCTGGGCTTCATCCAAGCACCCTCTATAGTTTTAATAATATTTTGAGAGATTATTGCAATTTCTTGTTCCTCTTTGGTTGTCTCAACATCTACTTCTTGCTCCAATAGAACAGATATATCAGATTGTAATAATAATTTTTGTGGCTTAGTTAAGATAGAAGGTGTGACTAGAGTCGTTTCAGTTACTATTTGATTCTGATTGACTGATGAGCTCTGCTTCACTGGTATGATATTTTTTCTCTTCTCAACTTTGATATCAGATTCAAATTTAAGTTGGACCTGCAAAGGCTTAGATAATAAAATTCTTTCTAATGTATTGGTATCGAAGGTTCCATATAGATATAGGAATATTGCTGCATGAGTACAAAATGAAAATAAAGAAGCATGTAAGTATCGAGAATTAGCTATCATAGCCAGTGGTTATAATGCCAACTTTCTGAATACCTAAACTTTGGATACTTGCCATCCCCTTAGCAACAAAATTAAATGGAACATTTGCATCACTCTTAAAAACAATTTCAATGTCAGGGTTTGCTTGGTAGATAATATTAGCTTTATTTTTTAATTCCCTCAGAGAGATTGGTAATTCTTCCTCTCCAAGATTAAGAAAATATTTACCGGTACTATCAATTGATATAACCAAAGGCTCACTAGAAATAGACATTTTAGTGGTATCAGTTGTTGGAAGATCAACCTCAATTCCTTGGATTAATAATGGTGATAAAACCATAAAGATAATCAATAGCACCAGCATGACATCAATGTATGGCACTACATTAATTTCAGCATTTAATTTTTTTCTTTTACCAATTCGATATATCAAAGCTTTGTTTTAACTGTTTGTCTGTAAAGTATACTTGCTAGCTCTTCGCCAAATACTGAAGATTGTTGAAGTTGAGAGTCTGATTCGGAGGCAAATTTATTGTATGCAACAACTGCCGGAATTGCTGCAAATAAACCAAGTGCAGTTGCAACCAGGGCTTCTGAAATACCTGGGGCAACAGCATTAATAGTTGCTTGCGTAGCATCTGAAAGACCTTGGAATGAATTAATAATGCCCCACACTGTTCCAAACAGCCCAACATAGGGGCTAACTGAACCAACGTTAGCAAGGAAAGGAAGATGGTGCATCAATGATTCTTCCTCTCGTGCCAAAGAAACACGAATCGCACGATTAACACTCTCTAAGTCCTCAATTGTGATTTTCTGACCATCTCCTAGTCTTAAAAATTCATTAAACCCATGCTTGAAAACACTAAGGGAGCCAACCAGCTTCTCTCGAGGAATATCTTTTATACTATCATGCAGTTCACTTAAGTCCTTGCCAGACCAAAATTGCTCTTCGAAAGAAGAGTTAGCTGCTTTGATTCTATTTAAATTAAAATATCTTTCAAAAATTACTATCCAGGATACAACAGAAATAATTATTAAAATAACCATGACAGCTTGAACTATAAAACTAGCTTGAAGGAATAAATCTATTACAGAAAAGTCATTCATTATGTTCTACCTAAATAAATCTAATAGTTTTTGTGGAAAAGCTTTTGGCTTACCTATATCTCTTCTAAGGTAGCATACCTCAACGATTCCATCGCAAATGAGTGTATCATTTTTTAATCTCAAAGCAGATTGAAAAAATTTTATACGGGCTTTGCTAATAAGCTCAACCTCACTTTTTATTACCAGCTGATCATCTAACTTCGCTGAGTTACGATAGTTTAAAATAATTGACTTAACTATATAAGTCTCTTTATTAAGCAATGCATCTACTTGGGAAAGCTTATGATCTATAAGAAACTGAGATCTTGCTCTCTCAAAATATTTTAAATAATTTGCATGGTATACAACCCCTTGAAAATCTGTGTCTTCAATAAAAACCTTGCAAAGAAAGTCCTTACACTTGAAAAGTTGATTCATGTTGCTCAATATCTACTTGAAAAAGGTGCCTAAGAATTTCAACAAAGTCTTCCCACATCAAATCAATTGTCATAGGTGAAAATTCAAGCTCAGATGATAATGCTCCAGCTAAAATTCTTACTTTGATTGGACGACGATTAAATTTATACACTAAGGCTGGAAAGCCACCCTCGGCGGTAGCTGCTAAAACTTGATCCCACCATTCAGAAGATGGTTCAGCTCCATCGCCATACCTTTTGCATTCAATGCACCATCTTCCAAGTTTCAAATCTGGTAATTCTTTCGTGCGAGTTTGCTCTAATATCCTCTTCACGGGCTGTTTTAAATCTAACTGTTCCATCAATAAGTTACCAATTTCTCTTTCAAAATTAGCACCTTTTGTTCTAGAATTAATTGCCAAAACTACTCCTCAACTTCAAAACTATCAGGGAATTCTGCATTAGTATGAACTTCTTGAACATCATCTAAATCATCCATAAAATCCATGATCTTTAATACTTTTTCAGCTTCTTCTTGATCCAGGTGAATAAGGGTTTCGGCTCTCATGGTTACTTCAGTATTCAAGGTCTCAACTGCTTTAGCCTTTAATGCCTCAGCAACGATGGAAAGGTTTGAAGGAGCTGTGATCACTTCATAGAAATCATCTATAACAGTAAAATCTTCAGCACCTGCATCAAGTACAATTTCCATAATTAAGTCTTCACTATGAGATGTTGAGACATGGATAACTCCTAATTTATTAAACAGGTAGGCAACTGAACCATCTGTGCCCATGTTGCCACCAAATTTAGAAAAAGCATGGCGTACATCTGCTACTGTCCTATTTCTATTATCTGTCATAGTTTCAACTAGAATAGCAACTCCGTTTGGTCCATATCCCTCAAAAGTAAGCTCTTCAATGATTCCCATCTCCCCTGTACCAGAACCTTTTTGAATGGCTCTTTTAATTGTATCTTTTGGCATATTAGCTGCATTAGCTTTATCCAAGGCTAATCTTAACCTTGGGTTATCATCAGGATCTGGTCCGCCCTTAGCAGCAACTGTAATTTCTCTTATAACTTTTGTCCAAACTTTTCCTCTGGAAGCATCTTGTCTTGCTTTTCTGTGCTTAATGTTTGCCCATTTAGAGTGACCTGCCATTATTTAGTCCTTCTCAACAATTGATTGAATATGAATCTCCTCTAATTGCTTCTTATCAATCGCTCCAGGGGCATCAGTCAATAAGCATGAAGCGCTTTGTGTTTTTGGAAATGCAATAACATCCCTAATATTAGTTGTATTGGATAAGAGCATAGCGATTCTATCTAAACCAAAAGCAATACCTCCATGAGGCGGACAGCCTGATGACAAGGCTGCCAATAAAAAACCAAATTTTTTCTCAGCTTCGTGAGATGGGATTCCTAAGATATTAAAAATTTCACTTTGCATAATTGGATCATGAACTCTTAAAGAGCCTCCTCCTAACTCATAACCATTTAAAACAAAATCATAGGCGCAGGCCAAAGACTCATCTGGGTTAGCTGTTAATTGTTCTAAAGTAACAGCTGGAAGGGTAAAGGGGTGATGCAATGAAGTAAGGTTATTTTCTTTATTCCTTTCAAACATTGGGAAATCAATAACCCAACATGGAGCCCATTCAGAAACATTTAATTTTAAGTCTTCTCCTAATTTTTTTATTAAAGAGCTCATTGATAAATTCACAATATTTGCATTACCAGCACCAAAGAAAATCATGTCATCATTTTTAACTTTTAGGGCAGAAGTAATCGAATCAATGGTCTCTTGCTGAAGAAACTTTAAAATTGGCGATTGCAATCCATTTTCTTCACCTAATGCTACTACCTTTATGTAAGCAAGTCCTTTGGCTCCTAACGTTCCTACAAAATCCGTATATTCATCAATTTTCTTTCTAGTCAGAACTGCTGCACCTGGAACTCGCAATGCCACAACTCTTGCAGCTGGATCGTTTGCAGGACCAGAAAAAACTTTAAATTCTTCATGCTTAACTAATGCAGAGATGTCCTCTAGCTTTAGTGGAATTCTAAGATCTGGCTTATCACAACCATATTGAGCAATTGCATCTTTGTATGTAATGCGGGGTATTTCAGCGACTTCGTAATTTGTAAACTCTGATAAAAGTGAAGTAATCAGTTCCTCACCCAGATTCATAATATCCTCGGTATTGATAAAAGAAGCTTCAATATCTACTTGAGTAAATTCTGGCTGTCTATCTGCGCGAAGATCCTCATCCCTAAAACATCTAGCAATTTGATAATACTTATCAAGGCCACCAATCATCAACAGTTGTTTAAAAAGCTGCGGTGATTGAGGCAAAGCAAAAAAATCGCCTGGATGAACTCGACTAGGAACCAAGTAATCACGAGCACCCTCAGGAGTGGCTCTGGTTAAAATAGGTGTTTCTATTTCATTATAATTATTGACCTCCAAAACAGATCTAATCTTAGAAGTAATTTTTGCTCTCTTTATCAACCTTGCGCTTACTTCAGGGCGCCTTAAATCAAGAAATCTATTTTTTAATCTAATATCCTCACTAACCTCCTGGTACTCATCTAAGGGAAATTTTGGAGTATCTGCTTTGCTGTAAATCAATAAATGTTTTGCTTCAATTTCAATTTCTCCTGTTTCCATTTTGGGATTAATAGCTCCTTCAATTCTAGGTATGACCGAGCCTTTAACATTGACAACAAATTCACTCCTGCATGAGTCAGCTAAATCAAAGACTTCCTTAGAAGCAGGATTAAAGACTACCTGAACAATCCCATGTAGATCTCTAATGTCTAAAAATATTACTCCGCCATGATCTCGTCTTTTATGTACCCAACCAGATATTTCAATGTCTTTTCCAATATCTAAGCTTGTAATATCTCCGCAATAATGTGATCGCATGCTTTTAACTTTCTTCATTAGGCTTCTTTTTTAAAATTTTTGATGTACCGGTAGTTTTTTTAGTTTCTTTAGGCGTATCTGACTTATGCTCCTTATTGTCTACTATATTCTTTTTAGCACCAGTTTTAAAATCAGTTTCATACCACCCGCCGCCCTTTAATCTAAATGAAGGAGCAGATACTAGTTTTTGTAGAGATTTTTCATTGCATTCTGGGCAAGTTTTAATAGGGTTATCAGAAAATTTTTGAATTATTTCTAATTGATGCCCGCATTTCGAGCATTTATAATCATAAATAGGCATAAGCGTCTAAAAAAATATAGAATTATAAACTAAATGAAAACTCAAATATAAAAATGTTTTGGACTAAGACCTTTATCCCCACATTAAAAGATGCCCCTCAAGATGCAGAAGTAATTAGTCATCAATTAATGCTGAGAGCTGGAATGATTAGAAAAGTGGCATCTGGAATATATACATGGCTTCCACTTGGTTTAAAGGTACTAAGAAAAATTGAAAACATTGTAAGAGAAGAAATGAATCTGACTGGTGCGCAAGAAGTTTTAATGCCAATGGTTCAGCCTAGAGAGTTATGGGAGGAAACAAAAAGATGGGACAAAATGGGTCCTGAGCTTTTAAGAATAAAGGATAGGCACGACAGAGATTTTTGTTTAGGGCCTACTCATGAGGAAGTTATTACTGATGTTATTAGGAGTAATCTTAGGAGCTATAAAGAATTGCCTTTAAACGTTTATCAAATTCAAACTAAATTTAGAGATGAGATTAGACCTCGTTATGGGGTAATGAGGGGTAGAGAATTCTTAATGAAAGATTCATATAGTTTCGACATTGATGAGATATCTTTAAATGCTAGCTATCTTTCAATGAGAGAGGCCTATAAAAGAATTATTGAAAGAATAGGACTTGAATACAAAATAGTTAAAGCTGATTCAGGGGCAATAGGCGGTGATACATCTGAAGAATTTCATGTCTTAGCAGAAAACGGTGAAGATACCATTGCTATCAGTAATGAGTCTGAATTTGCTATTAATAGTGAACTACTTCTGAAAGATAATGAGGATATATCTTCGCTTGAGGGTAAGCCTTCTCCAGATGGAAAGGGAACTATTCAAATTAAAAAAGGAATAGAGGTAGGTCATATTTTTCAACTTGGAGAAGTTTATACCGATATTATGAAAGCAAACGTTCTAACCAAAGATGGTAAAGCTCAAAATTTATTTATGGGTTGTTATGGTATTGGGGTTTCTAGACTAGTCGCTGCATCAATAGAACAAAATAATGATGATAAAGGAATTATTTGGCCTGAAAATATTGCTCCTTATGAAGTAAACATTATTGCCATTGGTTATGATAAAGAGTCGAAAATAAAACAAGCATCTCTTGATCTATATTGGGAGCTTTCCTTGATGGGGTATGAAGTTCTAATAGATGACAGAAAAGATGGCTATGGAACTAAGATGAAAGATGCTGAGTTAATAGGAGTTCCCATCAATGTCATAATTGGAAAGAAATTCTTAGAAAGCCAAGAAATTGAGTTAAAACATAGAGATGGCCAGAGCTCAACTAATAATATATCTGATATTAAAACAATTTTTGAGCATTACAAAGATAGATAATTAAATTCTCTCAATAATCGTCGCGTTAGCTGTTCCGCCGCCTTCACATATTGCCTGAAGACCATACCTACCATTGGTACGTTCTAATTCATGAAGTAAGGTTGTCATTAATTTTGCTCCGGTCGCACCTAAAGGGTGCCCAAGTGCCATTGCTCCCCCATTTACATTAAGTTTATTCATGTCTGCCTTCAAATCAATTGCCCAAGAAAGAGGCACTGGAGCAAAAGCTTCATTAACTTCATATAAATCTATATCATCAATATTTAGATTTGCTGCTTTTAATACTTTGTGGGAAGCCGGTATTGGCCCGCCCAACATCAGGATTGGGTCATCTCCCACAACACTAATAGCAGTTATTTTAGCCCTAGGGTCAGTTTTAACTTTCTTTAAACCCTCATCATTACAAATCATAACTGCAGCTGCACCATCAGTTATTTGACTGGCATTGCCAGCAGTAATGACTCCGCCATCGGTAACTGATTTCAAGCCTGCTAGAGCCTCAAGATTAGCATCATAGCGAATGCCCTCATCTAAAAAAACCATATCTGTTTTGCCTTCAGCATTTTTAGCTTGCATGGGTAAGATTTCTCTATCAAAATATTTTCCTTCTACGGCTGCGATTGCTTTTTGATGGCTGCTAAAAGCAAATGCGTCCAAGTCTTCTCTAGACAGGTTCCATTTTTTAGCCATCAGCTCAGCACCTGTAAACTGTGAAAAGAAAATACCTGGATATCTAGCTTTCATACCCTCAGAATCAAATGGCACACCGTGACCAGCTTCATAACCATCCTTTATACTAGCGCCAATTGGAACCATGGACATATTTTCTACACCCCCACCTATAACAACATCTTGAGTACCTGACATCACGGCTTGAATTGCAAAATGGATTGCTTGCTGTGATGAGCCGCATTGCCTATCAACTGAAGTTCCTGGAACAGATTCTGGTAAACTTGAAGCTAAGATTGCATTTCTAGCAACATTGCCTGACTGAGCGCCTACTTGATCAACGCAGCCAAAGATTACATCATCAATTAATGCAGGATCAATGCCTGTTTGCAAGACAAGCTCATCCAAAACTTTAGCTCCAAGATCTGCAGGGTGCCATTGACTTAGGCTTCCGTTTTTCTTTCCTCCAGCTGTTCTGACTGCTGAAACTATATATGCATTATTTGACATTACTCTCTCCTAATTAGAAAGAGTATCTTAATCAATTTTTAGCTCACATAACAACCTAAAAATATTGATAAGGTAGATTATCTTGGATTAGATTACGATTTATCTGAACTTTTAGACATAACTTCTAAATAAAATTAGAACTTATAGATAAAATTAGTTGAGAATGACTGATCTGATTCATTGGCTAAATCAGGTGGATCTTTATCAATAGATTCGGAAAACTGTATTTGAATATTGAATTTTTTAGAAATTGGTATATTAAGTGATAGAAGTAATGATGCCTTGAAATCTTCATTTGGCTGATCAATTGAAGGTTGTAAGAATAATGAAGTATCTAAACTTATATCATTATTAAAATTAGTTTCTCTATGTACATACATATTTAGCCTATCAGTATCTTTCTTAACTCCATTCAAGGTTTCTTCTTTTTCCTTTAGAATGCTTAATCCCACTTTGTATTTCTGAACTTTATTAAATCTAATCCCTGCTCCTATTAAATTTCTTTTTTTATAAGATTGGAAAGGATTTTCAGTAGTCTGAATGTAAGTTTCAAAATCAAAAGTTCTATCTAATTTCCATAAAATTCTTGCATGTCCAAATGTTGATTCATCTTCGGTTGCATTATCTTTGGTTCGTTCTGATTTATTAAATACAAACAGTGATTCTATTGATTCATTGTTTGTAATATATGCAAGTGTGATGTTGAAATCATCTCTATTTTCATTTCCTCTAGATGAATCTAAACTAATACCAGCAGATCTAAAGGTGCCAAGCTCACCTGAGCGCCTTAATTCTTCAATATCTACTATAGGCTGAGAAAATCCTGAATTAGCCATCAGCATCAAAGAAATAATAATTTTTTTAAAGCATGGCATTAATTAACTAATAACGTATTTAATAATAATTATAATACGTTTGTCTGAAAAGAGATTACTTCTTAGCAGTCTTATTAACTGATGGAATATAAGCTGTTCTTATTTCTTTGACTAAAGCATCCCTTATCTTAGTATTTTCTTTTAAAAACTTGCTAGCATTTACCTTTCCTTGGCCAATCTTCTCACCATTATGGCTATACCATGAGCCTGATTTTTCAATTAGGTCAAGTTTTTGTCCTAATTCTAAGATCTCACCTTCAGTATTAATGCCCTCTCCATACATAATCTGAAATTCAGCTTGCTTAAATGGAGGTGATACTTTATTTTTTACCACTTTAACGCGAGTTTCATTTCCAACAACCTCCTCTCCCTCTTTTACCGCACCAATACGTCTAATATCTAATCGAACAGATGAGTAGAATTTTAGAGCATTGCCTCCTGTGGTTGTTTCAGGATTTCCAAACATCACACCAATCTTCATTCGAATTTGATTTATAAATATAACCATTGCATTAGATCGTTGAATATTCCCAGTAATTTTTCTTAAAGCTTGTGACATTAATCTTGCTTGCAGACCCATATGATGATCGCCCATATCGCCTTCAATTTCAGCTCTTGGAGTCAATGCTGCAACTGAATCAATAACTATTAAATCAACACTTCCGGATTTAACTAACATATCAGTGACCTCTAAGGCTTGTTCTCCTGTATCTGGCTGCGAAAGGAGAAGCTCATCAACATTAACGCCAAGCTTTTGAGCATAATTAGGATCTAAGGCATGCTCAGCATCAATAAATGCTGCTGTGCCACCTGCTTTTTGGCACTCTGCAATAGCCTGTAATGTAAGGGTAGTTTTACCAGAAGACTCTGGTCCAAAAATTTCAACTACTCTTCCCTGTGGCAAGCCGCCAATACCTAAGGCAATATCAAGCCCTATTGATCCAGATGATATTGAGGGCATATCAACAATTTCTCTATCCCCCATCTTCATAACAGTTCCCTTTCCAAACTGTTTTTCAATCTGAGACAGTGTCTCGTTTAGGTTTTTTTCTTTGTCTGACATAACTTACTCCTTACTGTATGTATGTACAGTATATTATAAATAAAAATAATGCAAATTAAATATTATCAAATTCATGCTGACTTGTGCATCAGTCATTGATAAAATCTAATACATTCCATTAAAAAACTTTTAGCATGGCGTTTATAGTTACTGAATCCTGCATTAAATGTAAGCACACAGATTGTGTTGAAGTCTGTCCTGTCGATTGTTTTTATGAAGGTCCAAATTTCTTGGTCATTCATCCAGAAGAATGTATTGATTGTGCCCTGTGCGAACCTGAGTGCCCTGTTGATGCAATTTTTTCAGAAGATGAGCTGCCTAATAATCAAATACCTTTCATTGAAATAAATGCAGAGCTTAGTGAAATCTGGCCTAATATCACGGAAGAGAAAGATAAACTTCCTGAGGCCCAGAAATATAAAGAAATAAAAGATAAAATTCATCTACTCGAAAGATAGTAACTGGTTTCGCTAGAAAGTTTAAAATTGCAATTGGGAGGCTTGAATTGGTTTCCCATTTTTTCTAAGTTGAAACCTTAGCATTGGATAGGACGCTTCTGAATTACCAACATGAGCTATCATCATCCCCCTTGAGACCTCATCCCCTGACTCAACAAAAATTTTATCGCAATGTGCGTATAAGCTCAGGTAACCATCTGGGTGCGATATCATAACTAAATTTCCATACCCTGGAATATCTGGTCCTGAAACTACTACTTTCCCAGCATACACGGAATGAATAGGCTCACCTTGCTTTTGTTTATAAATTAACCATGAGCTCGCTGTGATTTCAGGCTTAGCATCTCCATTCAGTGGTGCATGCCATTGCTTAGGTGGTTGCAAAGAAACCAAGGCGGATTTATTAATTTCTCTATTAAAGGTTAATTTTTGATTTGGATAAATAATGTATGGTTTTTCAATATTATTATTTTTGATGATCGATTGTGGATCTAAATTAAATTTCAATGCTATCGACCAAACTGAATCTCCTTTCTCCACAAAGTAGAAATGATCTAGTTTGCTAGGAATTAAAGTGGTGAAGTTTTCTCTCAATACTTCAAAAGAGGCGCACCCAGATAGAAGAAAAATAAAAATTAAAGAAATATCTCTTAATCGAATCATGTTAAATGGGAAAACCATAATTAAATAAGAAGTATCCTGAGGAAAAAATTAGGCCGGAAAAAAGAAATGTGAGTTTCTGTTCATGCTGGGAATATAGAGAATTGATAAGCCTCGGTAAAGCTAAAAGTGAAATCAGGCAACCTAATCCAAATGGGATTAATAAATCAAAATTAAATTCAGCAAGTGCTTGAACAATAGGTTTCCAGACTCCCAAAATAAGCAATATTGCACTTCCAGAAATACCAGGAATTAAAAAAAACGAGAAGGCTAAAATACCAGCTAAAAATATATACAAAATATTTATTTCACTTGAATTAATATCTAATATATTGATAAAAAACCCCAGTATTACTCCAACCAAAAGAAAGATAAGTAAATATGGATTTTGAAGAGCATCTTTAAAGAAATTAGCTACATAGATTGATAAAAAAATCATTGAAGACCCCAAAAATAATGAGAAGTATTCTTTATAGTCATTAAGCAACCAATCTATTCCTTTTGAGCAAAGTAAAATTGCAATGATCATTGAAATCATTAATGGGATAGAAAGTGAGAGTTGAAAGGTCTTAGAAAGTTTAGAGATGCTCACAGTGAAATTCTTTAATCTCAAGTTAGTTAATATTGATATTAAATTTGGGTATATTTTAAAAATAACAGCTATTGTTGAGCCAGATATACCTGGTATTAATTCGGCAACTCCCATACAAAAACCTGCAATTGCATATTTAATTTGAACGTTCATGTTCGAGTATCTCCATTTGAAATGCCAGGAAGCATTGGAACAAATGCAACGTCCTCATATATTACTTCTTCATGTTCTAATTTGCTCTTTTTGGTTATGACAAAAAGTTTCTGCTGTCCATCTAGCCCTACTGGAATTACTAATTTTCCATTAATCTCTAATAAATCTAATAATTCCTCTGGATATTGCCTTGGAGCTGCCGCACAAATAATTCCATCAAATTTAAGATCTCCCTCCCAGCCATTGAACCCATCAGCATGTTTCACCATCACATTTCTAATTTGAAGCTCTTGAAGATTTTCTCTAGATCTTATAACTAAAGGTTTAATCCTCTCAACGGCAAAAATATCATTAGAGAAATAAGATAAAACAGCAGATTGATATCCGCAACCAGAGCCAATTTCAAGCACTCGATTAAAAATCTTACCTCTTTTAGTAGTATGAGAGATTAAATGTTCTGTCATCTTAGCAACTATATATGGTTGCGATATTGTTTGCTTATAACCAATGGTTAAAGCTCTATTTTCATAAGCCCTACTCCACAAAGCTTCGTCCAAAAAAATATGTCGTGGGACCTGAGTTATGGCATCAAGAACACGAAAATCTTTTATGCCCATCTCTAACAAGAGTTGGATCATTTGCTCCTTCACTCTTGTAAAGGTAAATCCTGAGCTACTCATCAAAAAAGATATCCCTATAAATGTCTAAGTCTGATTCATTTGCAGTTAGATTGTAATCAAGTATGGAGATAGAAATGTATTTTTCATGTATGGCGTGAATATCTGTCTTCTGTTGTCCAGGGAGGAGAGTGCCTGAGGGACCAAAACTATAAAAAGTTGAAGAGCCATTAGTCCTGATAAAATCAGGAATATCAGGAATTCCTCTTTTGCCCAACCTTGTTAATTTAATTCCTTGAATTTGCGATGAGGGTAAGTCGGGGAAGTTAACATTTACAAGTAAATTTCTATCTGAAGGAAGTTTAGTGACTTGATTTACAATCATTGCCGATTTCATGGCAATAAAATCTAAATTTTTTGGTGTAAATGCTGCAACTGAAAAAGCAACGGGTACATATTTTAATCTTCTTCCTGCTATAGCCGCACCTACTGTTCCGGAATAAAAGATATCTTCGCCTAAGTTTGCGCCTAAGTTTATTCCTGAAACAATCATATCTATTGGGTCTGAAATAATGGAAAGCAGGCCTAGATAAGAACAATCAGCAGGCGTTCCTGAAACTGCATGAATATTTTTAGAAATTTCTTTGACTTCAATTTCTTTGCGTAAACTAATTGCAGCGCTCATGCCACTGCAATTTTCTCTCGGTGCAATCAAGAAAATTTTATGCTCAAGGCTAAGGGCTTTGTGTAGCTCAGTGATTCCATTAGCCCTATAGCCATCATCATTTGTTAATAATATATTCATCCAATAGCCCGTAATGATGCTATGGCATGTACAGCAATTCCATTACCTTCTCCAATAATACCCATCCCTTCTGCAGTGGTTGCCTTAATTGCAATAGCATTTTCTTTTATCTTTAGTATCTTTGATAGGGTGCTTTTGATTTTGACAACATAAGGACCAATCTTTGGTTGTTCGCAGACAATTACAAAATCAATATTTACTGGTTCCAATCTTTGCTTACCAAGTAACTCTAAAGTCTTTTCAAGAATAATGATGCTACTTAAATTCTTATTTTCTGGATCAGTATCAGGAAAATAGAACCCTATGTCATTGAGCCCTCCAGCTCCCAGCAAAGCATCAGCAAGTGCATGTAACAATATATCTCCATCAGAATGAGCGATAATTGAGAGCCCGCAATCAATAAACACATTCCCAAGTAGAATTCCTTTGCCTGGTTCAAATCTATGAAAATCTATCCCTCTTCCAATCCTAGAATCCGATCGAAAAGTTCTATCTAGATCTGTTGGAAATGTTATTTTTGTATTAGATCGATCCCCTTTCACTGCTTTTACCTTAAAGCCGGCTTCTTCCATAGCTTGTGCTTCATCAGTTAAATTCTTCTTGGAATCCATTAATTTATTTAAAGCTATTTTTAATGACGAAGTGTAAAAAATTTGCGGTGTTTGCACTAAAACAAATTTATCTCGATTGATTGGAATAAAATGGTTATTTCTTATTTCCCTTAATGATTCAGAGATTGAGATGACTGGATAGATTCCTTCTATATTCTTATCAGCCTCAAGCTCATCTAATAAATAAATAAATTGCTCATGACTAAGCCAAGGTCTAGCCGCATCATGTACAGCTATAATGTCAATTTCATCTGAATTTACTTTAGATAGTGAATTAAAGACTGATTGACTTCTTGTTCTCCCTCCAGCAGTAAGGATAATTTTTGGATCATTGGCAAAAGATTGGGAGTCTATCCACGTATCATCTGAATCTACTGAAATGTAGATTTTTTGAATGCATGGAAAACTAATAAAAAAATTAATCGTTACTTCCAGCATAGTTTGACTGCCTAACATTGAATATTGTTTAGGGACCGAATTTTGAAATCGAGCACCAATTCCTGCCGCAGGAACAATAACGCCAACACTTTTATTTTGGTTCATCTTTCTTAGATTCCTTAAAACTCAAAAATTCTTCATCTTTGTAGATTAGGCTCAACTCCTCACGAGCAAATTTTTCTGCATGCGCATCATTTTTTTGTCTGCTTTGAATTCCTGATTCAAGAATATTATTTTCAATAGCAATAACATTATTTTCATTAATTAATAATTCATTCTCATCTTGAAGTTGAATAAAGCTTTTTTTACTATCTACACCAAAGAAAAGATTGTAAAAGGCTGCGATAATGAAAATTACAACCAACCAATTTAAGATTTTAACCAAAAACATTCTTGGCAAATTTTAGATTTTTTTGTTCTGCTTCAATCCATAATAATCTATTATATTTTGCCACTCTATCAGATCGACATGGGGCTCCAGTTTTGATTTGGCCAGTTCCAAGTCCAACAGATAAATCTGCAATAGTACTATCTTCTGTTTCACCTGATCTATGAGATATTATTGATTTATAGTGATTTAAATTACCAAGATGAATTGTTTTCATTGTTTCCATGATAGTGCCAATCTGATTGAATTTAATTAATATTGAATTCCCAAGAGATTCATCGATACCTCTCTGGAGCTCATCAGCATTAGTGACAAAAAGATCATCTCCAACCAATTGACATTTTTTTCCTAAGGCGCTTGTAAGGTTCTTCCAACCACTAAAGTCGCTTTCATCCATTCCATCTTCTATAGATAATATTGGATATTGAGATGTTAAAGATTGAAGGTATTGGACAAATTCATCTGAATTGAGTTTGGTAGATTCCCCTTTTAGATGATACAGACCATTTTCATAAAATTCTGATGCGGCACAATCAAGAGCAATTCCAACATCAATTCCAGGTCTAAGGTTGTTGTTTTCAATTGCACATAAAATTAATTCAATTGCTTCTTGGTTAGACTTAAGATTTGGCGCAAAACCTCCTTCATCGCCAACACCGGTGCTTAAGTTCTGGTCCTGTAATAATTTTTTTAAACCAGCATAAATTTCTGTTGCCCACTGCATCCCTTGATAGAAAGATTTCGCACCTATAGGCATAATCATAAACTCTTGAATATCAAGATTATTATCTGCATGCCCTCCACCATTAATAATATTTAACATGGGAGTTGGAAGTTGCATGTCTAGTTTGCTTCCATTGATGTCATAAAATACTTTATTAATGTATTGATAAAGAGGTAGCTCTAATACTTTTGCTCCAGCACCAAGAGCTCCAAGAGATACTCCCAAAATAGCATTTGCTCCAAGTTTTAATTTTGTGTCTGTTCCGTCCAAAGCTATCATCTTTTCATCAATAGCTTTTTGATTTGTGACTTCCATGCCCAAAAGAGTGGGAGTAATAATATTGTGAATGTTATCAATGGCTTTTTGGACGCCTTTTCCATTAAATTCTTTGCCGCCATCTCTTAGCTCAACAGCCTCTCTTGAGCCTGTGGATGAACCGCTAGGGACCATTGAGGTTGAAGAAATTCCATTCTCAAGATCAATTTTACATGAAATGGTAGGGGTGCCCCTAGAATCAATAACCTGCAGGGCTTGAATTGACTTGATTTGTGACATTGCTAGTCTCTTTCTTGCGTCTTGATGAATTTATCTAAAGGCGCGAGCTTAGATAGCACATCAAAAATATCATCAGATGAAATTGCACATGGTCCATCGCACTTTGCTTTATCAGGGTTGGGGTGTGCTTCAAGGAATAAACCTGCAATGCACTGACTGAGTCCCGCTTTTGCAAGAGGCAACAAAAACTCTCGTCTTCCACCAGCTGCATTCCCCAGCCCTCCAGGTAATTGCAAAGAATGAGTTACATCAAAGATTACTGGAACATTTAAGCTTTTCATAATTTGAAAATTTAACATGTCGACAACAAGATTATTGTAACCAAAAGAATTTCCCCTCTCGCATAAAGTAATTTGATTATTTCCAGCTTGTACACATTTCTCAATTACATTTTTCATTTCTGGAGCAGATAAAAACTGAGGCTTCTTAAATTGTATAATCTTATTTGTTTTTGCAGCAGCAACCACTAAATCAGTTTGCCTGCATAAAAATGCAGGAATTTGAATAATTGCAGCGACCTCCGCAACTTGTTGAGCTTGAATTATTTCATGAATATCAGTGAGAACAGGAACATTAAAAGTATTTTTAACTTTCTCTAATATCCTCAAACCTTCCTCAAGTCCAGGACCTCTATATGAAGAAATGGAACTTCTATTTGCTTTATCAAACGAGCCTTTAAAAACCCAATTAATATTTAATTTAGTTGAAGCTTCTGCAAATTTTTCTGCTACTGTCATCGCGACTAATTCCGACTCTAAAACATTAACCCCCCCAAGAAGAGTCATTGCTTCTTGATTGCCAACCTTGAAATTATCTAAATTTAAAACGTTCATCTTTTTATTTTAATCGCTTTGGCAATAAAATCATTAAAAATTGGGTGCCCATCTCGAGGATTGGAAGTAAATTCAGGGTGAAATTGGCAACCTAAAAACCATGGATGTTTTTTAATCTCAACCATCTCAGCCAATTTACCATCCAAAGAAGTGCCAACGATATCCATGCCACCTCTAATCAAATCCTCCTTAAATGCAGGATTCACTTCATATCTATGGCGATGTCTTTCAGTAACTTTAGTCTTTTTATAGAGTTTATGAGACAGTGAAGATTTCTTAATTAAGCACTCTTGGCCACCAAGCCTCATTGTTCCTCCTAGGTTTGAATTTGCACTTCTATGCTCAGTCTTACCTGAAGAATCTTTCCACTCGGTGACTAATCCGATTACAGGGTACTTTGTAAGCTCATTAAATTCAGTACTATTTGCATCTTTCAATCCCAATACATTCCTAGAAAACTCAATAATAGCTATCTGCATACCTAAACAAATACCAAAATAAGGTAATTTATTTTGCCTAGCATATGCACAAGCAAGAATCATTCCTTCGATCCCTCTGCTACCAAAACCACCAGGTACTAAAACAGCTTGTGAAGATTCAAGAATTTTTGCAACATTGCCTTTGGTAATTTTTGCTGCATCAATCATATTAATCTTAACTTTAGCTAAATTAAGAATTCCAGCATGGTCTAAGGCTTCATTTAATGATTTGTATGAATCCTTCAAATCAACATATTTACCGACCACAGCAATGGAAACTGTTTTCTTTGGATTGAGTTTTGCTTCAACCACTCTCTTCCAATCATTTAATTTAGGGGGTCTGACTTTTAAAAGATTTAATTTTTTTAAAAGAATTTTGTCGACCCCTTGCCCATACAGAAGAAGTGGGATGGAATACACTGTTTCTGCATCATGCATAGAAATAACGCTTTTTAGATCTACGGAACAAAAGAGTGCAATTTTTTTCTTTTCATCCTGAGGCAATTCCTTCTCTAACCTGCAAATAAGACAATCAGGCTGCAAACCCAAAGAGCGGAGCTCTTTAACGGAATGTTGCGTTGGTTTTGTTTTCAGTTCTTCTGAAACCTTAATGTAAGGAACAAGAGTTAAATGAGCAAATGCTGTAGCTGACTTAGGAAGTTCCAACATCATCTGTCGGATGGCTTCAATAAATGGCTGGCTCTCAATGTCTCCAACGGTGCCACCAATTTCAACGATTGCTATATCTGCACCTCTTGCTCCAGCTTTAATCCTTCTTTTAATTTCGTCAGTAATATGAGGAATAACCTGAACGGTGCCACCAAGATAATCCCCTCTTCTCTCATTTTTAATAACTTGCTCGTAAACTTTACCAGCTGTAAAGTTATTTTTTTGGCTGGCTTGAAATCTTACAAACCTTTCGTAATGCCCAAGATCTAAATCCGTTTCTGTACCATCATTTGTGACAAAAACTTCTCCATGCTGAAATGGACTCATTGTTCCTGGGTCTACATTGATGTATGGGTCTAATTTATTTAAAGAAACCTTTAAGCCTCTGGCCTCAAAGAGAGCTCCAATTGATGCAGCTGCAATACCTTTTCCGAGAGAAGAAACCACCCCGCCGGTGATAAATATGTACTTTGTTTGAGCCATCAGTTTTTAGTTTGTGATGGGAATACAGAATATCAGATTATGAAACTAATAAAAACTAATTAGGCAGATTCTTCGAATAAAGGTCTAGATAAATCAGCCCAATCTATATCTGCATCGCTCTTGGATGAGGCAAATTCTAAGATTCCAAGATCATCAAATTTTTTCTTAACAGAGTCTCTTAACAATCCTATTCTTCTTAAGTTCGGCATCACTCTTTGAAATAATAGTTTTTGAAAATGCTTATTAATATCGGTTCCTAATTGAAACTGCCTTGCATCCTCAACATCCCAACCAAAGTGCTCAAAGACATCAGTTGATAGCAATCTTTCTCTGCTCAACCAACAGGCCTCATAAGCAAATTGTGCTCTTTCTTCTTTTTCTTCTTCGGTTAAAGTATCAACAAATTCTTCTAAATAATTTATCCCAAACGTAACATGTCTTGCCTCATCTCTAATAATTAAACCCAACATATCATGCAGGACTGGATCCCTTGTTAACTCCCTTGATGTTTGAAATGCAGCCAATGCCAGTCCTTCAATAATAATTTGCATGCCAATAAATTTTAGATCCCATCTCGGATCAGTAAGAATTTTATCCAAAATTGATTTAAGTGCATTACCAATGGGGTACATCATTTTAATTCTTGTTTGTATATATTTATTAAATGCTTCAACATGACGAGCTTCATCAAAAGTTTGAGATGCTGCATAAAGCTTTGCATTATATGTTGGTGCACAAGAAGTTAATTGCGATGCCACCAAAAGTGCGCCCTGCTCTCCGTGCAGAAACTGGCTTTGACTCCAGGCAATTCTATGATTTAAAAAATCAACTTTTTTTTGATCAGAAAATTTTTGATATGGAGCATAATCATCCCAAAATATTGGCGTTGGTTCAGTTAATTTTTCAAAAGGTCTTGACCAATCTATATCAAGCTCAACATTCCAATTTAGTTCTTTACCAAGCTCATAAAGCTTCTTAATTCTATTATCCTGATGGGTGTAGTCCCAATTATAAGAGCCAGATAATGGAGTTTTAAAAATCTCAGCAATATCATTTGCAACTTGTTCGGTCATGAAAGGAGGTAAGTCTTCTTCCAGTTGAATTTCCCTTGGGTTGTCGTCTATATATTTAATCTTCATACGTTTAGGTATTGCCTTTTAACTCTTGGACTTAGTTTGCTCATAAGCTCATAAGAAATCAAATTATTTTTTTTAGCATTTGCATTAATTGAGAGATCTTCAGACCAAAATTCACACCAGTCTCCAATTACACATTGGGATAAATTCGTAATATCAATAGAAAGAAGATCCATACTAACTCGTCCAAGAATTGGAACCATTTGATCATTTATGCTTACATATGTTCCATCAACAGCGGTTTGCGGGAACCCATCAGCATATCCGCAATAAACAATGGCAAGTTTTGTATCTCGACTGATTTTAATGCGACCACCGTACCCAACTCTTTCACCAGATTTTAAATTTTGAACAGCTACAATCTGACTACGAAACCTCATTGCTGTTTTAAGGTTTAAAAAATTCGACAAGCCACCATACATCCCAATACCAATTCTAGACCAATCATAAGCATGCTCAGGAAAGTTCATGGCTCCATTAGAATTTAATATACTGCGCTGCATGCTTTTACCAACATTTGTCCATGCTTCATTAAATCTAAAAAATTGTTCTTTGTTTAATTTATCTTCTGGATTATCAGAACACGCTAAATGACTCATTAATACATTAGAGCTCTTAAAAAAATCTGTAAATTGATCTAGTTTATTTAATTCCACTCCCAGCCTGTTCATGCCTGTATTGACTTTCAACCAAAAAATTAAATCGTCTTTATATTTGAGTGCTAAGGGTAATTGCGCCAAAGAATGAAGTACCGTCCATATATTATTCTTTTCTAATAAGTCATAGGATTCAGATGAGTAAACTCCTTGCATCATTAAAATAGGCTTTAAGGAGCTCTGACGAACCATCTGAGCCTCTTCCATTCTGACAACACCAAACCCATCAACACTATCATTAAGAGCTTTAATGGCTGTCTCAAGGTCATGCCCATAAGCGTTACTTTTAACAATACCCATAAATTTAGAGGAATCTGGGAGCTGACTTCGAATAATTTGGATATTATTTCTGACTAACTCATAGTCAATAATGAGCTCAGAATTAGGTTGGATCATTGAAAGTCTTCGTAAAAGCTATCTACGGCAAAATCTTCAAATCTAGTAAATTCTTTAAGAAAAGTTAAATTTACTTTTCCTATGGGGCCATTTCTTTGCTTGCCGATAATAATTTCTGCTTTATTACCATCTTCAGAGTCGTCGTTGTAAACAATATCTCTATAAATAAATAAAATAACATCTGCATCTTGCTCAATTGCACCAGAATCTCTTAAATCAGACATCACAGGCCTCTTATTGGGTCTTTGCTCAACTGCTCGATTTAACTGAGATAAAGCAACAACAGGGACATTTAAGTCTTTAGCAAGCATTTTTAATGATCTCGAAATTTCAGATATTTGATTTACTCTGTTTTCAGTTGATGCTGGGAGCTGCATTAGTTGAAGATAATCAACCACGATTAATGAAAGCCCATTAGGCTCTTGCCTGTAAATTCTTCTTGCTCTTGCACGAAGCTCCATTGGAGTAATCATCGAACTGTCATCAATATATAATGGAAGATCTTTTAAGGCCGATGAAGACTCCATAAACCTTTTTAAATCATTTTTATTCATGGATGCTGATCGAACTTTTTGTTGGTCAATTTTTGCATGGCTAGCAAGGAGCCTGGTTGTTAAAGACTCAGCAGGCATTTCTAAACTAAATACCAATACGCCGCCTTGGACATCTTTATTAGTAGTCATGTTCTCAACAATATTCATTGCTAGAGCAGTCTTCCCCATACTCGGCCTTGCTGCAATAATAATAAGATCTCCATCTTGGAAACCCATTAACTCTTTATCTAATTCTTTATAACCGGTAGAGGCACCAAGCAGAGAAGAGCCTGCTGCTGCTATTTCATTCAACTTATCGATCGTTTTTGGTATTAGCTCATCTAATTTCTGAATGTTTGATGAAGTTCTACTTGCCTCATCATTCAATGAAAAAATCTTCGTCTCAGCTTCATCTAAAAGAGATTCTGCATCTTTGCCTTGAGGATTAATAATTAACTCTGAAATCTCAGAATTAATTTTCATTAATTTTCGTGCGATAGATTTTTGCCTGATCATCTCAGCATACGCTTCTAGATTTGCTGCCGATGGGCTAGAGGAAGCTAAATCAATAAGATAATTCTTTCCACCTGCTCGAGTTAAAAGATTTTTACTATCCAAGCGACCAGAAACAGTTAAGGGATCTAGGGGTTTATTCGAGTGAACAAGCTCTCCCATTGATTGAAAGATATTTTGATGATCTTGACCCTCAAAATCTGAGGAGGCAATAATCAAGCTAACATTATCATACCTCTCAGTTTCAAGCATTAGCCCTCCTAAAACAGCTTTTTCAAGGTCTCTGACTTGTTCGGTATTTTCTATAGACTTACTGGACATAAATATGATTTTTACATCATATTATAAAGAAGACAACTACTCTGGTTGAACTGAAACTTCTACAGCGCAGGAAACTTCAGGATGAAACAGTAAAGTAATAGAATGCTCGCCTAATTCCTTAAGAGGACCATCGGGAAGTTGAACAACACTTTTATCAACAGATAAATCAATTGCACTAAAAGCTTCAGAGATTTCTCTTGTACCAACTGAACCATAAAGAGCACCCTCTTCTGTAACTTGCACTTTAATCTCAACTTTTGAGCCTGCAATAGAGTCTGCTAGACCCTGGGCATTTGCCATTGCATCTGCTGAAGCTGCTGCTAATTCAGATTTCTTGCTTTCCACATATTTTAAATTCTCATCTGATGCAAACATTGCTTTCTTTTTTGGGATTAAAAAATTTCTTGCATAACCAGAACTCACTTCAGCCACATCACCAATATCACCAAGTTTTTGGATTTTATCTAAAAGTATAATTTTCATAATTTATCTATGTGAATCTGTGTATGGAAGCAAGGCAAGAAATCTAGCTATCTTAATAGACTTTGTTAATTTTCTTTGTTCGGAGGCGCTAATGTTAGAAACTCGTGCAGGGATAATTTTTCCTGTTTCTGTGATGTACCTTTTTAAAAGGTCAATATTTTTATAATTAAAGTTCTTTTTTATATCTTGAGTCATTACTCACCTTCCTGTTTTTCTTTAGCATCATCGTCTTTGTTAGGCTCACTTGCAGTAGTAAGTACTTTTGTGATTGTCGGTTGTTTTTTAGTCATAACATCTATATCTTCTGCTGGAGCTTTCTTTGCTTCTCTTGATTCAATCATTAACATTGAATCTTCCGTTGAAATTAAATCAACTTTTAAAATCAGGTGTCTAATAACAGATGTATCGTATTTAAGCTTAGTTTCAAGTTCGAGAGCACCTTCTGCAGGGCCTTCTAGTTGATAAATGGCATAATGGCCTTTGTTGTGATCAAGGATACTATAAGCCAGTTGCCTTCTTCCAATATTTTCTAATTTCTTAACCGTAAAACCAATGCTTGATAGGATTTTCTCAAACTTAGATTGAAAATCATCAAACTTTGAGGATGTATCTGGGTTAAGTATTAATGTTAATTCGTAATTATTCATATTCTTCCTTATGAGTTAGTAGATTTTTTGAACATCAAAAAACCAAGGAGCGTGAATTCTAAGGTAAATACATCCAGCAATCAATAATTATTTTTTAAGAATCCAAAGGCTTTATCAAAAAAAGTTTTATTATTTTCTAAAGCGTATCCTTGTTTCATTTGATCAAAGCCGAATCCAACTAAGCCTAATGAAGTAGCATATATTGGATTTTTAAGGACCGATTCCATTCCATTAAATTTTTCTGGTATTCCTAATCTCACACTTGTTTGGAATATAGATTCAGCCAAAGCAACAGCTCCCTCCATTTTTGAAGTGCCACCTGTCAGAACAATCCCAGCAGGAATTTTGCTTTCAAAACCATTGCGTTTTATTTCTGCCTTGACCAGATCGAATAATTCAACATACCTAGGCTCAATAATTTCAGCCAACGCTCTTCTTGATAACTCTTCAGGAGGTCTTCCGCCTACCCTGATAACTTCTAAAGTTTCTCCGTCTTGAGTTAATTCCGCTGCAGCACATCCATGCTTTTGTTTAATATCTTCAGCTTGTGCTGTTGGAGTACGAACAAGCGCCGCTATATCACTGGTAACTTGATCCCCAGCAATTGGTATAACTCCAGTAAATGATATAGAGCCCGATTTAAAGATTGCAATATCTGTGGTGCCCCCACCAATATCTACCAAACACACTCCCAATTCCTTTTCATCCTCTGAGAGAACAGAGTAAGAACTTGCCAGCTGCTCTAAGACAAAACCATCTACACCAATTCCACATCGTTTAACGCATTTCTCAATATTTTGTATTGCATTGTTTGCGCAGGTTACTAAGTGCACATGAGACTCTAGTCGAACTCCTGACATACCCAATGGATCTCTAATAGAGTCTTGATCATCAATAACATATTCTTGAGGCAAGACATGAAGAACTCTTTGATCAGAAGGTATTGCTACAGCCTGAGCTGCCTCAATAACTCGGTCAATATCTCCTGGGGTTACTTCTTTGTCTTTTATTCCAACAATTCCATGAGAGTTTAAACTGCGAATATGATTGCCAGCAATTCCCACAAAAACATTTTTAATTTTACCTTCAAAAGATGCTTGAGCCTGATCAATGGATTTTTGAATTGCATCAGTAGTAGCATCAATATTAACAACAACACCTTTTTTTAATCCGCTTGAAGGATATGATCCCATTGAAATCACTTCTATAGAATGTTGGTCAATGTATTTTCCAATAATACAAACTACCTTAGATGTACCAATATCTAACGCAACAATATAGTCAGAATCTTTTGTTCCATTATTTGCCATAATTCAATGCTGCTCCATCTTTATATCTTAAATCAATAATACTCGGTGTTAGGTTATTTTCTAACAAATATTTAAGTGTTAAGGAGAGTCTTTGATATATATCTGAAGAAAGTTGATCGCCCAAATTAATGCGTAAATTATTATTCATAAAAATAAACCAGCCTTCAGCTGGGTTGAAGTTTATTGATTTGATATTAAAATTTGCAGTCTCAAAAAGAATTAAAAATTTATCCTCTGTATTACTCCATGTCTTTGTATATTCAATAGGCATAATAAGCTTGATAAGCTCAGGGTGACCTCCATCATATAAAAATTTAGACAGCTCCTTATCTAAATAAAATTTATCGTTCCAAATATATTTTGGTTCCTTGCTCATGATAAAAATTTCAAGAGGAGCAAATGCATTTCTTTTAATTAAAAATGTATCAATCCAATTCTGTTGATTTAAATACTTAGATAGTTGCGAAGCAGGTAGATAATTATCAATAGCATGGATCAGCTCTGTTTCTTTCTGAAGAGCAGGTATAGTTTCAAAGGAAATAATGACCCTTTGGTTTGTGTTATTGCTGCAGCCTAGAGTAACCAATAAGAAGATCAAAGGGTGGATGAAATTCTGTTTAATTGCCATTGATAATTTCTTGTACAAGGGATTTATAGTCTAAGCCAGCTATTGCTGCCGATTTTGGAAATAGGCTATGAGAAGTCATTCCAGGAACTGTATTAACTTCCATGATATAAAATAAACCTTGGCTATCCTGCAAAAGATCAATACGAGCCCAGCCTGTGCACTCTAAAATATCAAATGTTTGGATGCATAAAGATTCTAAACTTTTCCTGTCATCTTGAGAGAGTGCTGTCTCAATAAACTGAGTATCTGTGTTGATATATTTAGCTTCATAATTATAAAAAGTTTCAGTTGTAAGTATCTCAACTGGTGGCAGGCATTTCCCATTAAGAACAGGGACCGTAAGTTCTTTGTGATCAATGCATTCTTCAAAAATGAATGGTCTATTTCTATCCTTGCAATCGTGAATTGCATTCTGCAAATCCAAGTTATTTGATATCTTAAATACATCAATACTGGAGCCATCTTCCTGGGGTTTTAAAAATAAGTTATCAAAAGGCCTAAATCTATTAAATGGAGAAATATCCAAGTCTGGCATGATCTCAGATAAACCACTGATTGCAAGCCATTGTGGTGTCAGGATATTATGTTTTTTTAGGAACTCCTTGCACCTATTTTTATTCCAAGTGTTTTCACAACCGTTGGCACTACTTCCTGAAAAAAGAATGTCTTGTCCCTGTAGAAGGTTTTGTAAAGCTCCAGATTCTCCGTCTTCACCATGCAGTGCAATAAATATATAATCATGATCCTTGATGGTCTCTTGTGAGAATTCTTTAGGGTAATCAATAAGACTTGCTTCGTATCCAAGAAGAAGAATCGCTTCAAAAATACTTCTTCCACTTTCTAATGAAACCTCTCTCTCAGAGGAATTGCCTCCGTATAAAACTGCTATTTTTTTAATTTCCACTGCTCTTTAATTGCTTGATTTAATTTTGAAATAGTTCCAGCTCCTTGGGTAATCAGGATATCGAATTCTGTGGCATTTTTATAAATCCAATCAGTAACGTTGTTATTTAAAATATATGAAGCATGTCCATTATTTTTATTTATTTGAGCTACTAATTTTTTAGAAGAAATTCCAGGTATTGCTTTTTCGCTAGCGGGGTATATATCAAGAACGAGCAGCGAGTCTAACTTAGACAAAACTTTTACGAAATCATTAAAAAGTTGTTTTGTTCTTGAGAAACGATGCGGTTCAAAGATCATGCAAAGTTTTTTCTTTGGAAATTTTTCTTTAGTAGCTAGCAAGGTAGCTAAAATTTCCGATGGATGATGACCATAATCATCGATCATTGTTATGAAAGTGCTGCCAATGCAAAGTCTTTCAATCTCAAATCTTCTTCCAACTCCTTTAAACTCTTTAATGCCTTTTTTTATACTTGGAATTGATATTTTTTCTTCTAATGCCACACAAATTCCCGCGACAAGGTTTAAAAGATTATGTCTACCACTAAGCACTGAAGTGAATTTATAAAGTTTTTTTAGATGGCTATCAAATAATTGAAATTTTTGAGATCCATTTATTAACTCTACATGGATTATTTGAAATCTATTTCTTTCTGAGAACCCAAAGCTAATTTGCTTTCTATGAATGGATTTAGCAATTTTTCGAATATTTAGATCGTCTAAATTAAGAAAGATATGGCCATAAAAAGGTAAGTTTTCTGAGAAGCTGATGAAAGATTGATTTAATTTTTCTTGGCTGGATTCATAAAAATCTAAATGGTCATTATCAATATTTGTTATTACCGCTACCTCTGGCTGAAGATGTAAAAATGAACCATCACTTTCATCGGCCTCTACTATCATATAGTTTCCCTCTCCTAAATTTGAGCTCCTTCCAATGCTAAGAACCTGTCCTCCAACAACATATGTTGGGCTAAGCTTCGCTGAATTAAATATACTGGCAATGATACTTGTGGTAGAGGTTTTACCGTGGCTACCAGCTACTGCAATGCTCCGATATGGTTTCATTAGAGTTCCTAGCATTTCTGCCCGCGGAATAATTGTAATATTTGATTTTTTAGCAAAAACTAATTCTTTATTTCTTTGCGCTATTGCAGAGGAAGCAACAACAAGATCAGCTTTTTTAATAAGCCTGGGTTCGTGGCCAATTTGTACCTTTGCGCCTAGCTGTTTTAACTCTTTGACTTCATCGGTTAAAAAAAGGTCTGAGCCAGAAATATTGAAACCTCGCTTTTGTAAAATAGTTGCTACTCCTATCATCCCAGAGCCGCCAATTCCAATCATGTGAATATGTTTAAATTTTTGAAAACCCAATGATCTCATTGCTAAATTATATAATTTTTAAGATTGAACTTAACATCCTTTTAGAGGCTTGCAAATGATCTATTTTGCTTACAGGATTCTGCCAATTTAAGTATAATTTTTTATTATAAATTTTTTGTAATCTGTTGCTCAAAAGATTAAGTGATTCATGCTCCTCATGAATTAATCCTTTTTTTAAATTAGAAATTTCTTGGGCATTAAGTAGTTGATGATTATCAATTGAGGATGGCAGAGGGATCATAAGACAACCTCTTCCCAGGCTTGAGACTTCTGATAGCGTTAATGCTCCGGCTCTACAAATTACAAAATCAGACCATCTGATTATTTCTTGAGGTGATTGATAGAATTCAGCGACCTCAACGGTAATTTTGGAAGAATATAAATCTTTAACTCCCTCAGACTTATTGACTCCAGACTGGTGTTTGATATTTAAGGATGCATCTAAAGAGTTGATCGCAATAGGAATATTGTTATTTATAAATTCTGAGCCTTGACTCCCTCCAGTTACATATATTTTTATTGTCTCTGATGTTGCCCTATTGAAATCTTGATTAGTATCAAAAGCTCTAATTGGGTTTCCAACTATCTGCATATTCTTTTTTTTACCTTGATGTAAAGGAAAGCCTAAGAAAACAATTTTAGCAAATCTAGTCAATAACTTATTCGATGTTCCAAGTACAGAATTTTGCTCATGAAGAATTAAATATTTACGACAAATAATCGCTGCTATACCAACTGGAAGTGAAACATACCCCCCAAAACAAACTACGAAATTTATTCTATGATGAAATATATAAAATATTGTTTTAATTGTAGATATTACCAATCTGATAATAGATTTAATTTGATCTAAGAAACCTTTTCCTCGAAATCCGCTCATGGGTACAGTCAATAACTGGATGTCATGCTCAGGAACTATCTTGGACTCAAAACCTTTTGTTGTACCCACCCAAATAACCTCATGCTTTTGATTGATACATTCTCTAGCAAACTCTAAGGCAGGAAAGACATGCCCTCCAGTCCCAGCAGCTGTTATCAAAAATTTCATTATTTTAGAACCTTGTTTTCAAAATTAATTCTTAAAACCATTCCTATCATAAACATAAATAAAACAAGACTAGTGCCTCCATAGCTAATAAAGGGCAAGGTCAACCCTTTGGTTGGTAACATACCTAGATTAACGCCAATATTAAATAGGGCTTGTACAGCAATCAGAGTTCCGGCTCCAAAAGCTACAAGACCTTGAAATAATCGTCCAAGCTCTATTGCCTTGATTGAGGTAGTAACTATCCCAAAGATTAAAGCAATAAAAAGAAAGATAACAATAAGACTTCCGGCAACTCCAAATTCTTCTACTAATACAGCAAAAATAAAATCTGTATGAGGTTCAGGGAGATATAAGTTTTTTTGCATTCCATTTCCAAGTCCCACACCAAACCATTCTCCTCGACCTATTCCAAGCAACGCATTGCCTAGCTGCCAGCCTGCTTCAGTAAAATCTGCAAATGGATCTCTAAAAGAGATTAATCTTGCATACCTAAAAGGAGTCAGAAATACTGCAGAAGTTGCAAGAGCCCCCATCAAAGAAATCAATAAAAAAAATTGTGGGAATGAAATACCTGCAAAGAATAATATAGCAATTACAAGCATACCAATTACTAGAGTGGATCCTAGATCTGGTTGATTCATAATCAGAAAACCAAATATGGCTAAAACAATTAAAGGTCTAAAGAATCCTAGTGTAGTGTTAATTTCGCCGAGTCTTCTGACGCAATACCCTGAGATATAAATTAGCAAAGCTAGTTTGCTTACCTCAGATGGTTGAACGTTTATAGACCCAAATCTAATCCATCTAATGCTTCCATTTACCTCTGTCCCAATCCCTGGAATAAACAATGCTATTAGCAATATTAATGAGGATAACAAAAAGAACCAATCATTATTATAAAATAAATTTGAAGGGATGCTTAAAGCAATCATAGTTGCAAATACACCAATAATTAGAAAAATTATCTGCCTAGTCGCAAAATGAAATGGATTGCCATACATTTCTTCTGAAACATAAACACTTGAAGACGCTACCATCACTACGCCCACAAATAGTAGACAGATAAATGGCAAAATAATAAAAATATTATCTCTATCAATTGCCATATATCTCCTGAACTAATTCTTTAAAGTGATCTCCGCGTTCCTCAAAATTTTTATAATCATTTCCGCTTGGGTGACCTGGTGAAAAAAGAATGCTCGCGGTGGAATTTTCCATTTTAATTGCATACATTGTAGAAGTCAGGCCTTGATTATGAAATAGTATTTTTTTTGGATGAGATACTTTTTTATATATTTCTCTTGCGTGGCGTCCAAAAATAAATACCTTCTTAGGGCCAATGATTTTATACTTTTGATATTGTTCTTTGTTGGGATCTCCACACAGAATCAGGAAGTAAGAGTGAGTCATCTTATCTAATGCAAATTCTAAAGCAGCTAAATTAGTTGCCTTTGAATCGTTAATGACAAAAATTTTTCGTTCATAAACAAGCTCAAATCTATGCTGTAGGTCTTTAAGTTGAATATCTTTTAAGTCTCTATAATGCATACCCGTGACCATTGACCATAGTTTCTTTGGGTCTGATTCTTCTGTTGAGACTTTAGATTCTTTAATTCTATTTTTGACTCTTGCGTACTCATTAAAACTTACATGATGATCAATGTGATCTGGTGAAATGTTTAAAAGAACCCCTAAATCCAATTTTATTTCTTGAACCTTTTCAAGCTGGAAACTAGAAAGTTCAATAATGGAATATGCGCAAGAGTTAATATTGTCTAAAACTGGGTTGCCGATATTGCCAACTAACTGAGAGTCCTCAAGGAGTTGATGTAAATGATAGCAACAAGTGCTTTTTCCATTTGTGCCAGTAATTCCTATCTTATAGGAATGATCTTCTTGAAAAAAAATATCTATATCAGTTAAATAGGATATTTGATCAAACTCTCCATTTTGATAAATCTTTTTAAGATTAATTCCTGGGCTTAAGTAAATCATCTCATAAGATTTTAATTTTTCTCTATCAGGTAATTTAGATGAGACATTGGAATGAGTCTTTTCTTCATCATAGATATCGAAATCTATGCCTTTTTTAATTAGATATCTTTCAAAGGATTGACCTGTGATTCCATAGCCAAATATTAAAGACCTCATTTAATTATTTTATCTAAGTTTTAGTGTTGCCAGTGCAAAGAGAACAAGCACAAAAGTAATAATCCAAAAACGGACAATTACTTTTGGTTCAGCCCAACCTTTAAGCTCAAAATGATGGTGAATAGGAGCCATTAAAAATACTCTTTTACCTCTTAGTTTAAATGAGCTTACTTGGATAATAACGCTCAGGGTTTCCATAACAAACACTCCTGCCATAATTGCAAAAACTATTTCATGTCTAACTAAAACAGCCAAGGTTCCAAGAATGCCTCCTAAGGTTAGAGAACCTAGGTCACCCATAAAAATTTGAGCTGGGTAGGTGTTGTACCAAAGAAACCCAATTCCGGCTCCTATAAGTGCTCCACAAAATACAATCAATTCACCTGTTAGAGGGTGAAAAGGAATAAATAAGTAATTAGCTATGATCTGGTTACCCATTGCATACGCAATAAGCCCAAGACCTCCTGCAATCAATACTGAGGGTAAAATTGCTAAGCCATCTAGTCCATCAGTTAAATTCACTGCATTAGATGAGCCCATGATTACAAAGACGCTAATACATAAAAAGGTAAGAGGAGAAATTATAAAGATAAATTCTTTATTAAATGGAAGCATAAAAAATTGATTATTACCTTCAGGAGAGACCTTGAGCATGAAGGTCATAGCAATAAGAGAAAAGATAAACTGCAAGCAAAGTTTATATCTTCCATTGAGTCCTTTAGAGCTCTTATCCCTAATCTTCAACCAGTCGTCCATTAAGCCAATACTTGCAAAAGAGATGGTGATGAAAATTAATATCCAAATATAAGGATTTTGAAAATCAGCCCACAATAATGTTGAGATTAAAAAAGAAAATATAATAATTAATCCTCCCATTGTAGGCGTTCCAGATTTTGCCAGATGGGACTCAGGTCCGTCATCTCGGATAGCTTGAGAAAACTGCATTTTGGTTAAAAGCCTTATTATCAGTGGGCCTAAAAATATAGACAGAAGTAAGGCTGTGAGGGTTCCACCAATAGTTCTAACAGAAAGATAGCGCAAAACATTAAACCCAGGGTCATAAGCCATGAACCAAGTACCTAGGAGTTCAATCATCGTTCTTTCCAATTCTTAGTAATTCTTCCATCTTCATACCACGAGATCCCTTTAATAAAATATTATCTTTCTTTGAAATCTCGGTCTTTAAAAATTTTATAAGATCGCTTTTTACTTTAAAGAAAAAACCATTAGGCCCAAAACTTGATACTGAGTGACGAGTCAAATCTCCAAGACCAATCAATAAGTCTACACCATGCATTTTGGCATATTCTCCTATTTCCATGTGTAGTTTTTTTTGATATCTACCTAATTCCAACATATCTCCCAAAATCACTACTTTTCTGTCCTTCAATTGAGAAAGTACATCTATAGCAGCCCTTACAGAATCTGGATTTGCATTGTATGAATCATCAATTAACGTTGATTGATTAATCCATTTTCCAAGTTGAAGCCGATGTTCTGAATTCTGAAAAATTTTTAAAGATTTAACAAAGAAGTCTATGTCTGATTGTGATTCATAAATAGCTGCAAAAGCAGCTAGAATATTTAATACATTATGGTTACCCAGCAAGGGTGTGGATATTTTTAGGCTATTGTTTAGATACTCAGATTGAATCAAAAAATTGGTGCCCTTTTCATTAACTTTAATATTGCTAGCAAAAAATGATGCGGAAGATGCAAAACCAAAAGTATAGAATTTAATATCATCTCTCATCTTTTTCCAATGAGCCACATATTCTCCATAAGGAAGAATGGCTGCTCCACTCGCCCGAACCTGAGTAACTAATTCTGATTTAACGTCTAATACTCCTTTTAAAGAATGCAATCCTGTTAAATGAGAATGCCCAATATGAGTAATAATCCCAATGTTGGGTTGAATAATTTTAGACAGGAAGTGTATGTCTCCTTTTTTTGCTGCGCCCATTTCAAAAATAGCGATTGTATTTTTTGAATCTAAAGCCAAAGCGCTTAACGGCAACCCAATCTCATTATTAAAATTTTGAAAAGTTGCAAAGCTATTTTTTATCCCTGAATTTAGGATATTTTTTGTTGTAGTTTTACCATTGCTTCCAGTAATTCCAATTATTGGCTCTTTAAATTTATTTAAGGCTTGCTCTGCAATCTTTATTAAAGTTTTTTCAGGGCTCTTAACTCTAATAATTTTTTGGTCAAGACTCTTAGCTTTTAATTCAATCGTATCTTTGATGATTACCAAAGCAGCTCCTTTTTTAAGAGCTTGATCATAATAAATACCTCCATCTTCATTTGCGCCCTTAAGACCCAAAAAAACAGAATTCTGTTTTATTTTTCTAGAATCAATCTGAAAGTCTTGAATAGCAACATTACCTTGGATTGTTAATCCTAAAAATTGAGCTATTTCTTTAGTATTTGCAATTAATTTCATACTTTGACGTTTCTTAAAACACACTCTCTATCATTAAAAGGAATTTTATTGCCTCCTACTTCCATAAAAGTCTCATGACCTTTACCCAATATTACCAAGATATTATCCTTACGCAGATTCTTTAATCCATTTTTTATAGCATCTTCCCTGCTTTCAATCACTTGTAAGTTTTTAAAATTACAACCTCTTAAAGCGTCTTTCTCTATGGATGAAAAGTCTTCATTTCTGCTATTATCGGAGGTAAAAAAAATGGTTTCAGAGAATTCTTGCGCAACTCTCATCATTTCTGGGCGTTTCAATCTATCCCGCTCACCACCACATCCAAAGACCAAAAGTATGTCATCGTATGATTCTTTTAGTGCTAATAAAATATTTTTCATGGCTTGAGGGTCATGCGCAAAATCAATAAAAACTTTGCCACGAGATGTTTCAATAAATTCACTTCTTCCTGGAGGAAGTTTTATTTCTAACCTATCCAAGAACTGACAGTCCTCAGACGAAAGTGACTCAGAAATTAATGCAACAGCACATGCAAAATTTTCTAAATTAAAACGAGGAAATAGATCAATATTAATAGAAATATCTATCTTGGGGTAATTTAGGGAAACCATAGATGCAGAATGAGGATTAAAATGAATTTTACATGCAAATGTTGCATGAGAATCCTTAAAATGCAGATCCTTGAAATTGCTTAACTTGGTGTTGACTGCTAGATTTTCTTTAACTAATAAAGAGTCAAAATTAACTATTGGCAAATTAATACTTGGAACATTTAAAATTGCTAATTTTGCGTCGATATATTGTTCAAGAGATGAGTGATAATCTAGATGATCTGACTGAATATTTAAAAGCATTGTTTGAAAAAATTCTAAATCAAGCAATCTATTTTGGTCTAAGGCATGTGATGATAATTCTAGCAATATAAAATTTTTTTTATTCTTATCTGTTAACTTTAAAATGTTAAAAAGTTCAAATATTCCAGGTGTTGTATTCCCCTTGGTATGAACTAACTCATCTTCGATGATTGCTCCAAGTGTTCCAATATATATAGAGGTCTTGCCAAGTTTTTGTAAAATTTGATGGCTCATAAATGCAGTAGATGTTTTACCATTTGTGCCTGTGACGCCATGAAATAAAAAGTTATCAGGATTTAGGTCATAAAACTTAAACAGAAAAGAGACTAATGAATGTTCTAAATTTTTAACTCGTATAAATGGAATATTGATATTGCTAGGCTTTCGCTGATCACTAATAATACATACTGCGCCATTCTTAACTGCCTCATTGATAAAATGTAGTCCGTTAGAACTACTACCATTTCTTGCAAAAAATAAAGCTCCTTTTTCAACATCTCTAGAATCATTGCTAACGCTAGAAATTTGAATATCATCACCGATATCTGCCTCATAGAAAGATCGGACTATAGAAGTTTTATTCATTCAAATAACTCAGAACATCTTTAGAAATTGCTGCAAATAAGGGCGCTGCCACTGAGCCTCCTGAGTAATTATTAAGTCCTGGCTCTTCAACACTTACAAATATGGTCAGACGTTTAGATCTAAGAGGTACAATGCCAGCAAAAGATGCAACATACTTACTCTTAGCATATCCTCCACTAGAGCTAGATTTATGAGAAGTGCCAGTTTTACCAGCAACCTCAAAACCAGGTACTGTCGCAAGTCCTCCAGTCCCCTCTGTCACAACAGACTGCAAAACATCTAAAATATTTAAAGTGGTTTCATTGGAAATGACTCTTTGTTGATATATCTCGGTATCATCTAGAAAAATTTTAAAGTCTTTAAGATATCCCTTGTTTGCAAAAACTGAATAGGCTGTTGCTAACTGCAGGGCTGATGCAGTAAGGCCGTAGCCAAATCCTAAGCTAGCCACCTCATGATCTGAAATATTTTCTCTTGTTTTAATAACTCCATAGGCAATATTAGGGAAAAAAATATTTGGTGGTTTTGACAAGCCAAATGCTTGATAGCCTGAAACTAAGCCGTCTACTCCAACTATAAGAGCTAGCTTAGATGAGCCAACTTGACTGGACTTCGCTATAACTTCTTTTAAGGTTAGTTTTTGATGGTTTCTTGGATCTGAGATTTTTCTTCCATTGAGACTAATAAATCCTGGGTTAGTATCAATGACTTGATCTAATGATACTCTTCCAAGATCAATTCCTTTTGCTAGCACCAAGGGCTTAATGACTGAACCTGGTTCAAATGCATCCACCAATGCTCTATTCCTTTGAATTTTCCTTTGGGGGCTATTTGGGTTGTAAGATGGAAAGCTTGCGATTGCAAGAATTTCACCAGAATGGTTATCTAGAACAATTGCGCTGCCGCCCTTTGCATTATTGGCAACTATAAATCGTGAAAGGTGCTTGAAAGTATAAAATTGAACTCTGTTATCAATTGTTAGAGTAATATTTTTGCCGGGAACAACAGGGGTAATTAAACTAGGTCTTCGGCTAGCATTCTTAATTATAGTTTCTTTGCCTGAGATACCAGACAACACAACATCTAGAGTATTTTCCAAACCCTCCAAACCTTTAGCATCCCGACCAGCAAATCCAATCAAAGGAGCAATTTGTTCTCCTAGGGGGTAGTATCTTTTTTGAAATGACTCTATTTCAATGGTATCAAGACGTAAATTTTTAATTTGTTCAAATTGAGCAAAATCTAAATTAGAAAAAATTAAATTTTTCCGATTTAGCTTTGCTAATACTTCATAGCTCTCCTTGATCAGAATGACAGATTGCAATTTTAAATAATCATCAGAAGAAAAATTTCTTAGTGCAAAAAGATTGTATTGATTAACTGATACTGCTAAAGGAAAGTTATTTCTATCATAAATGCCACCCCTAAGAGCCGGAATCTCTCTTGATTTAAGAAGCATGCTTCGCCCTTTTAAATCTAAAAACTCTCCATCGTTAACTTGAATATAGAAAATTCTCGCTACTAATAAAAGTACTGTCGAGATAAGAACAAAATAAACAAGTAAGGCTCTCCAGCTTAATGCTAAATTATTCTTCATATGTAATTATATTTTTATAATTAATTTCAATCATGCCTAATTCTTCTTTTGCATGTCTTTCTATTCTTGCGGGAGAATTGAGATGGTAATGCTCTGTCTTCAGGCGAATATTAATTTCTTTTAATTTATTATTAGAAACTTTTAAAAATTCTTGATTTTCAAATTCTTGGCTTATTTCCCACCTTACTTTTACTATTTCCAAGCAAAGGCAAAGCAAGCTAAATGTTAATAAAAACAAGTAATAGACCTTAAGTAGATAACTCATAGTTTTGAAAAAACTCTCATCACTGCGCTTCTTGCTCTAGGGTTACTTTTGATCTCTTCTAGGGTTGGTTTAACTTTTTTCTTAATGCATTGAAAATTTTCTGTAACAACATTATTTACTGGAATATCTTTTGGCAAGGATTTTATTTTGGGTTTAAAGAAGTTTTTTACAATCCTGTCTTCTAAAGAATGAAAGGAAATAATTACAATCACTCCTCCCTCAATTAATAAATCAGACAATTTTGTAAGTGCTTGCTCTAGATGCTCTAGCTCATTATTGACGTGAATTCGGATTCCTTGAAAGGTTTTTGTTGCTGGATGGGTTTTACCAGATCTTTTTAAAATGCTCTCAACAATATCCACAAGATCTTTGGTAGTCCTAAAAATATTTTTTGCTCTATGTTGAACTATTACTCGAGCTATTTTCCTTGATGCTTTCTCTTCTCCATATTTATACAAAACCTCACTAATTTCTTTTTCGGAGGCTTTGTTAAGAAACTCGGCTGCACTAAAACCTTTAGTGGTATCCATTCTCATGTCTAATGGTCCATTGCCTTGAAAGCTAAAGCCTCGTGAATGATCATCAAAATGTGTAGAACAAGTCCCTAGGTCTAAAAGAATTCCATGGAATTTTTTGCTTGGAAATAAAGTATCTACCTCTGAATAATTTGCATGAAAAATATTAAATCTTGGATCAGTAAAATATTTCTTGGCGTAAAGAACAGCCTCTGGATCTCTATCAAGCGCATGCAATTCTGCTGAAGATGACAATCTGCTCAAAATAGCTTTTGAATGACTTCCTCGCCCAAAGGTTAGATCAAGGTAAATGCCTGATAAATCATCAAGCAAAAAATCTAATGATTCTTCCAGCAAAACTGGAATATGAAGCATTGATTTAATCTACTTGTTTTCTCATGAAGGTAGGCACATCAAGGAAATCAATTTCCTCTGCAGACGATGTGCCACCTGACTCTGCTTGACTTGTTATGTTTTTATTTAGACCTACCGGGTTAAGCTGAACAGTTGCTGGCCTCGTATTATCAACGGCTAATGTAGCTGTTTTTTGATTAATGCCGGTTGCGACTATTGTTACTAAGAGCTCGTCTTCATCCATAGAATCATCCTCTACTACTCCCCAGATAATAGTTGCGTCTTGAGCAGTAAAGTTTTTAATAACTGAATCCACCTCATCATTATCAGCCAATGTAACTCCCTTGGCAGTAATATTTACCAGCACACCTCTCGCATCTTTTAACTCAACGTCTTCTAGTAACTCTGAGCTAACAGCTTGTTGCGCAGCTTCTACTCCTCTTTCATCTTCTGCTGAAGATCTTCCTGTGCCCATCATTGCAATACCTTTTTCAGACATAACTGTTCTAACATCATTAAAATCGACATTAACGTAACCAGGTTTCATTATAATATCTGATATTCCCTGAACAGCTCCTTTTAAGATATCGTCGGCCTTAGCAAAGGCTTCTTTCATTGTAGTTTTTTTACCTAAAATCTCCATTAATTTTTCATTTGGTATGGTAATCAGACTATCTACCTCTTCAACTAATTCAGCAATTCCAGCTTCCGCAGCACCTTTTCTTACAGGCCCTTCAAAATTAAAAGGTTTTGTAACCACCGCTACTGTTAATGCTCCAATTTCTTTGGCAATGCTAGCTATGACAGGTGCTGCACCTGTTCCAGTCCCACCTCCCATTCCCGCAGTGATAAAAATCATATCTGCACCATCTAACATCTCCTCAATTAATGCTCTATCTCTCTCTGCAGCAGCTCTTCCAATTTCAGGGTTTGCGCCGGCACCCAGCCCCTTAGTAAGATTGTCACCAAGCTTTAAAATAGTTGCGCCTTTTGCTCTATCCAATGCTTGGGAATCTGTATTTGCACAAATAAAGTCTGGTCCTTGAATATTGTGCTCAATCATATGTATGACTGCATTACCTCCAGCTCCTCCAACTCCTATTACTTTAATTTTGGCTAAACCAGCATTGTTATCAATTATTTCCCAATTCATTATCTACCCCTTTAAAAATTTAATGCTTTAACGCTTTCTGGCAAAACTACCTCAAGAATCTCTGTTGAAAGAGATCCTCCTGTTTGCCTCATTTCCCAATTGCTCTCATTCCATATTTCAAATTTATTACCCATACCAACTAAGCAAATTTTTTCGGTGGTTGCAATTTCAGCATAATTTCTCAGCTCAGACGGAATAAGAATTAGCATCCGCCCTTTTGGATCGAACTCACTCACGCTGGCATTACCTAGGATTGTCCATTGCAGGTTTCTTACTATTGGGTCTAGGCCTTGGAGAGATTGAAGCCTTTTAGAGATTTCATC
>CAXYCJ010000004.1:0-19086 GCA_964275585.1 uncultured SAR86 cluster bacterium
GTACGATGCCTATGATGAGATTAACATCAGTCATTAATCGAAAAAGAGAGGAAATCTATGGAGGTTACTACAGAGACTGAGTTACCCAGATAGATATAGCTATTAAAGTTTTTTAATCTATGTTTGGTAGATTGTCATAATCTAATCCGGCGTATGGAAGCTGCTCAGCGATCGCATTTGGATGCACCACTGAAATAACAATATCACTGCCATAATCACCGCTAAAAAATTGACCTAAGCCTGTTGTAGGAGTTATGTAAATGGTAGCAAATCGACCTTCTTTTGAATATACAAGTGAAATTTCTTCAGCAACTTTTGAACTAACCAACACCCATCCACTTTCAGGAGTTGAGTTACCATAAAAAATTAAATTTTCAGCAGGGCTATAGCTTGATTCTAATACAATTCTTCCAGACACAGCGTTACCAGTTCCTAGCACCACAGTGGGGTCTTTAATGATCTCAGAATTCTTTGGTATTGGAAAATCCGAAAGAAGATACGAAATAATTTTTCTTTGGTTTACTTGGTACTCATTAACAAATAATGTGCAGCTTGATATAAAAATTAAGAGGAAGAGGACAGGGAAATATTTTTTCATAGCTTATATCTTATACCACTTCCATTTCTTAATAAAATACTTATAAGTTTAATTGGTAACCTATTTTGAAAGAGCTATCCAAGACCTGGCTTGAGGAAGCCTCGAGAAATAAAGCACTTCTCTTATTTATATTATACAGGAGACCTATACCAAATTTTTTGTCTGTATCATCTGATAGCTGTGCATCGTATGGCGGACAAGTAAGAGCTCTGCACACCGGATTACCACTATCTATAATTACAGCTTCTTTTGAAGCATCTAAAAAAATTTTTCCTTCCCATGAATTACTATTACCAAATCTAATGCCAGCAACAAAGCTTGCATGACTGTCATTCCCCTCAAAATTGAATCTTTCTCCATCAAAGTCGGACGTCTTGATTCCCACTTCTGCAAATACATCGAAGAGATTTTTAATTTTTAATTTAACGTCGCCTGCTGACATGCTGCCAATTAAATCTCCAACCCCCATGTGTGCGCCTAATCTTATAGTATCAACCACTTTGTCGTATGACTCTCTTTTATAATCAACCCCATCAGCTTTTCTTTCCAAGGTTGCATAAAATGATCCAGGCAGATCAACAGATAAGTTAATTGCAAAACCAGATTTTTCTGCTTCAATAAAATGAACCCCAAGAGATGTATATTTATAATCATTGGACTCTCTATTTAGCCTATCTTCCTCGGTAGAAGCTTGAAAGGAAAGAATAAACAAAGGGATTAAATAGAAATATTTCATTGATCAATGTTAACAGAGAGAGGTACTTTAAAAAAATATTAACTGATATAGCTGGAATAGGCATTGGCAACGAGCAGCTGCTGCTGTCACTTTTATTTTTTAATTCAGGCATTGAAGCTGGGCAGTTTCATCTGATTCCGATATTTAGTTTCGCTGTCTGGATGTCTCGTAGATTTAATTTTTACAGTCAATCAGCAACATGCGCTTCATTGGTTATTGATGGAATGGGATTTTTCTGGTTCATCGAGAGAACAGTTAGCCTTATCTCAATCTATAAGAGGCAAGCCTGCCAAACAGATTGTTAAGTATTGGTACTCAGGTCTTCAGTAACCTCTATTTTGGGTCAAATAAATTGCTCATATTTAATTGAGGAATTTTTATCAATGGCCTGATTTACCTCAGGCATTGGATACTTCAATCCTGATGCACAATTAAAAAGCATGACTTTTTCATTTACATTAATAATTTTTTGTTCAATGGCTACTTGATATCCTGCTGCTGTGGCAGCACCTTCTGGGCAAAGCAATAAGCCATCCTCTTGGGAAATAAGATCCCGCACTTTCATAATATGTTCATCATCAACTGCAAGGGCGCAACCGCCAGATTCCTTAATGGCTTTTAGTATCAAAAAATCACCTATGGCTGCGGGAACTCTTATGCCCGCTGCAATGGTATGAGCATTTTTCCATAATGGCGCATGATCCAAACCCTTATTAAATGCTTCAACAATTGGGGCGCATCCTGTCGATTGAACTGCTATCATTTTAGGAAGCTTCCCCTTTAACCAACCCAATTCTTTTAGTTCAGCAAAGGCTTTCCACATTCCAATGAGGCCAGTACCACCTCCTGTAGGATAAAAGATGGCATCTGGTAATACCCAATTCATTTGCTCTGCCAGCTCAAACCCCATAGTTTTTTTACCCTCAATTCTGTATGGTTCCTTGAGTGTTGAGACATCAAACCAACCAGCTTTCTCTTTTCCTTCATGGACTATTTTTCCGCAATCATTAATCAAGCCATTTACGAGATAGGTATCAGCTCCCTGAAGTTGTATTTCTTGAACGTTAACTATTGGCGTATCCTCAGGGCAAAAGACTGTAGCCTTTATATTAGCTTGCTTGGCATATGCTGCTAAAGCAGCACCAGCGTTTCCATTCGTGGGTATCGCAAGGTGATTTATTCCAAATTGATGTGCCATTGAAACAGCCATTGCTAAGCCTCTAGCTTTAAAAGAACCTGTGGGTAACCTTCCTTCATCTTTAACAATTACATTTTTAAGCTTTCCTCCAAGCATCAAGGCGCTCTTTCGCAGAGGAATTAGTGGTGTTAATACCTCTCCCAAAGAAATTTGAGATTCTTGGTTTGAGACAGGCAAGAGCGCTTGATAACGCCAAAATCCTTGAGCTGATTCTGTATACCAGCTATCTTTATTAAGCTCAGCTTTAACCCTGTCCAAGTCATACCTCACTAATAGAGGTATTCCATCTTTTGAGAGATTGTGAATTTCATCTGCAGAATAAATGCTTCCAGTCTTAGAGCACTCTAAGTGTGAGATATATGATTTCATCTATTCTAGAATTTTGGCAAATTCATTGGTCGCCATAACTAGTTCATGAGTTATTTCTTTTTCAAAAGCTGAGTGACCAGAAAAAGGCGCAATAACCAAAGAGGCTTCAGGCCAACTCTCTGAAAGTTCATAGGCTGTTTCAGGCGGACACACCATGTCATAACGTCCTTGGACAATCACAGCAGGGATAGATCGAATTTTATCTATTTCATTTATCAATTGATTTTCATGATCTAAGAAACCCTTATTGATAAAGTAGTGGTTCTCAATCAGAGCAAAGGCAAGAGCAAACTCTGGGTCTGAAAATTCTTCCATTCTTGCAGGAGAGTAATCCATGCTGCTGCAAGCAGATTCCCAGCGAGACCAAGCAATAGCTGCATCTAAGCTCTTTTGTCGATCTGAGCCTGTAAAGATTTCATGATATGCCTGCATAATATTCGATCGTTTTTCTGGAGCAATTATTTTTATAAAATTAGCCCAAGCTTCAGGGAAGATGTGACTAGCACCATCTTGGTAAAACCAATTAAGTTCTTTTTCACGCAGCAAAAATATTCCTCTTAAAACCATTTCGCTGACTGAGGCTGGATGAGTTTGAGCGTAAGCTAAAGCTAGAGTGCTTCCCCATGATCCCCCAAAAACTAACCATTTCTCAATATCGAGATTCTTTCTCAGGCACTCAATATCAGATACCAAGTCCCAAGTCGTATTATTTTTTATAGATGAATGGGGTTTACTTCTTCCGCAGCCACGTTGATCAAATATCACAATCCTGTATAACTCAGGATTAAAAAATCTCCTTACGTCTTTGTTGCCTCCTCCTCCAGGACCACCATGCAAGAAAATAGCCGGTTTGCCGCCTGGATTTCCACATTGCTCATAATATATTTCATGTTGATCTGCGAACATAAAACCTTTGTTGTAAGGCTCAATTGATGGATACAATTTCAGTTGTTTATGGGCCATCTTTTATAAAATATTTCTATTAATTTTTCTTTGATGAACTGTCTACCAATTCTTCCGATGTTTTGATTTGAAATGGATCATCAGATTCTCCAAAAATTTTCTTGGGAGAAACCGATTCAAGCTTACCTTCGGTATCAGTTGGGTCAGTATAAAAACCTAATACATATCCTCCTTGAGAGTATCCCATCAAGTCTCTTAATTCAGGCTGTAAATCTTTAGCTATAGACGGTGGGCATGATAGATATTGATTCTCTTCTTGTCTTAGCCAGTTTGGAGCATAGTGCAAAAATACTCCTAAACGCTCTGCATTGCTTTTATTGGCCCCACCACCATGCATCACTGAGCCTGTATAAATAAAGACAGAGCCTGCGGACATTTCTGCATGCTCAACTTCGTCTGGAAGGGGAGATCTATCTTTATCCCACTTATGTGACCCTGGAACTACCTGAGTGGCACCATTCTCTTTTGTAAAATCTGTAATAGCCCATACAGTGCTAAGTTGTGTTTCTATTTTTCTTGGAACGTATCCCCCCCACACACCTCTGTCTCGATGAAGAACTTGTTGCGTTTCACCAGGACCAATTGAAATGGCAGAAGTGAAATGCAGTTGATAGCCATCACAGTGCGGCTCTAAAAATTTTTGGGAAACTTGGTTAATCACAGGATTTAAAGCCAGGTCTCGGCACTTTGGAGATCGAGCCATAAGAGCGCCAACTCTTTTTGTTTGAAATCCAGTGAAGTCATTATCTCCCTTTAGATTATTTTTAAGATAAGGCTCAAGATCATTTTTGATTTGCTGGAGATCTTCGCTTGATAATACATCATCAATAATTAGGCCAGCATCCTGATCCAGGACTTCCAAAATATGCGAAATATCTGAATTAGATTTTAAATGTTTAATTGCCATACATAGAGTTTATGACAATTTTAAAAATGAATAAAATTATTCAGTAATAATTGAATTATAAATTTCAGGATCCGTGGCTCCTTCTGTCCCAAACAACAAAATAACACTTTCCTGATTCAACCCCATAGTCTCTGAAACTTTTTGGTCTTTCATTGCTTCTATTAATCCAGCTAATCCTGCAACAGAGGATTCTCCGGACTCAATTTTTGGATCATTTGTGGCTAATAATCTCATCAATCCAGGTATCGAAGAATCATTAATGGTAATAAAATCATCGGTCCCTGATTTTAGTATTTCCCAACCTAGCAAAGAAGGTTCGCCACAAGACAGACCAGCCATCATTGTTTCTTGTTTAACGTTTACTGATGTCATTTGATTATTTTGAGCGCTTCTAATGAGGCAGGGAGCATGTTCGGATTCAACCACAACAACTTTAATATCATGCTCAGGAAATCTCTCCCAAAAATATCCGCAAATAGCCCCAGGGAATGAACCGACACCGCCTTGTAAAAATATGTGACTCGGAAGAGGCTGATCTTTTATTTGATCAACGATTTCTTCTGCCATGACGTTGTAACCGGCCATGATGTAGCGCGGATATTTTGTGTAACCCTTATAGGAAGTATCTGAAATAACATGCCACTGATTTTTTCGGGCATCTTCAATGCATATTTGAAGCGACTCATCATAGTTTCCAGAAACACGTATAACGCTTGCCTCAAGATCTTCCATCGCCTTTTGACGACCAGAACTTACCTCTGAGTGGATATAGATCTGACATTTGCAACCAAATAGTTTTGCTCCAAAAGCTACGGAGCGGCCATGATTGCCATCGGTTGCTGTGGTAACTGTGTACTTTGCAATTTGCTCTGAATACTTTCCTTGATGAATGTCTTTGATGTGGACCTTGCCGCCAATCTCTGATTGCAGAGCATGATGAATAAACTTTAAAACTCCATAAGTCCCACCCAAAGCCTTGAAGCTACTCAATCCGAAGCGAGCGCTTTCATCTTTATAGTAAATATTTTTGACCCCAATTTCAGAGGCTAGAGTATAAAGAGAATACAGCGGGGTTTTGGCATAACCTTCCCAGGTTTTAATCTCTTCAAAAGCAGCGGTTGTATTGTGCAGATTTAATACAGACCTCAATTCATTTGAATAAGGCCCAGTATCTTTTTGAATGTTATGAAAATGTTCCGTCAGCATGAAAAAAGAGAGTTAATCTCTAAAGTTATCAAACTGAAGGGGGAGGTCGTATTTTTGATCTTTCACTAACTGAATTATTTGCTGCAACTCGTCTCTTTTTTTACCATTAATTCTTACGCTTTCGCCTTGCACGGATGCTTGAACCTTCACTTTAGATTGTTTAACCAAGGTTGTAATTTTTTTTGCTAACTCACGATCAATTCCTTCTTGCAAAGCTACGGATTGTCGAGCTGCACCGTTTGACACTTCTACTATTCCAGGTTGAAGGGTCTTTAGGTCTATACCTCGTTTAGCCATAGCTTCATTCAGCACAGGCTCCATTTGCCTAATTTGAAAATCTTCTTTTGCGGTCAAAAGAATTTCTTTATTGTTTAGGGCAAATGACGCATTGGTTCCCTTAAAATCAAATCTATTTTGTAAAACCCTATTTGCCTGATCGACAGCATTGGTTAGTTCATGTGTGTTTAGTTCTGATTTGATATCGAAAGAGGCCATAAGTTTTAAAATATTTTAGATAAACCACCATTAATTATACTAGCTTTAAATAGGAGGGAATATTATATAGACGATGTTTTTTCCCATTCGATTGCAGCTGCTTCCACAGAGCTCAGCATATTAGGTAAGTTTACATTACATAATGTAGAAATTTTACTAGAATTTAATCCGCATGAATTTGCCCTTTTTACAGATAATGTTTCAACACTCTTTAGAGCATAATTGAGACTACATTTTAAACGCTTAGCTAATGCAACTGCAAAATCTGCCTTCGAAAATACTTCAGAGGATGCGAGGTTATATAACCCAGCAGGCTTAGAATTCATGATATTAAAAATCATTGGAGCCAGCTCATTGCAATGAATAAAAGATGTAAAAGCATCATCAAATAAATCTATTTTTTGATTGGAATTTATTGCATTTATGAGCCAATCTAAAAATGAAGAGTTTTGCTTATTTCTGCCAATAATGGAGGTTCTTAACACCAAAGCATTTGAATTCTCTAAAACCTTTAATTCCGCATCAAACTTAGTCCGAGCATAATGATTAAGAACCGATACAGGATCCCTCTCAGAGTGCGCAGAATTTGCAGCATCAATGTAATAGTGATCTGTAGATATATGGATAAAATACAATCCCTTTTCCATGCAAAAATTTGAAATATTATATGGAGTTAAAGTGTTGACCTGATATGCCTCATCTGGGAAATTCTCGCAGCGTTCAAATGAAGTAATTGCTGCACAATTGATCACTACATCAGGTTTTATTCTCTCAATTTCTGCTAAGACTTTTTTGGGATTAAGGTAATCAGGACGATTGATGTTAGCACTGCCAGGAAATAAAATTGTATTACCTGTTTGCTGGCCATATGCACTCATGTATGTTCCTAGCATTCCGGTATTACCCAATATTAGAATTTTCATATTTTTAACACTAATAGGCGTTATATTTGATGCAACCAATCGAAAAATTAGCCCTTATCAATCTAGTTTTCCTTTGCTAGAAGATAAGATAAATAATTCGTCACTAATAAAGTTTAAATCCATTGATTTTTCACAAGAGCTATTCAAAGTCTTTACTTTAGAATCTATTTGTTCATGTTTAAATCCAGGAAAATGCGAAACATACATATGATATGCCTTCAACTTTTTTTTAAATAAAAATCTAGGATAATATTTCAAGGCATTGATGAGTTTTATTTTTTTAATAATAAAATTAATCTTAGAGAGCTGTGTTTTAGTTTTATTTTTCTTTTTTAGAGAATCTTTAGCAATATCCGCAATCATTTGTATAGAAGAGGCATCATTCTTAAAATTGCTAATTAAAGATTTTAAATGATGGCCCTTTTCTGCCTCTAGATTGCTTTGAAGAGAGGAATTAATTTGCTGATTAACCTCTTCAGGTGTTTTACATAAAGTGGATAAACCCTCCGTTAGATCAATGCCATTGGCAAGTTTTAATGGATAGTAGTTAATAATAGGTTTTCCTAGACAATATGATTCTAGAGCAGTTGTACAACCGCTCTGAATAACAAATGAGCATCTATCTATCCATTCAACCGCAGAATACTCATTGGTAATTTTAATATTGTCATAGCCATGAAACAGATTCTCCCAAAATTCTATTAACTCTGTCGGATGAGGCCTTAAAACAAATTGAGTGTTCGGGTTCTGAACTAGTAAATATGAGATCATCTCACCAAAAAAACCCATTCTTTTAGTATCATCTGCAAACTCTACTAGCAACCTATGCTTGTTAGTTAAATCATTTTTGGAGTCTTCTTGCTGTGCTTTATATGAAGCAGCATCCTTAAGATAATGATTTCCAGCAGTGAAATTCGTGTTGATTAATACATAGTCTTTTTCTGTGATCCTGGGATTCGTTTGCAGCAATTTTCGTATTAAGGAGTTCTCTTTAATATCAAATCGATACCCACCAACCACATGAATGTCTGCTTGTGGATTAGATCTTGAAAAAAAATCCTTTTGGAAGTCTCCCCAACATAAAATCACATCATCCTCAAAGAGCCTGTTAGGATCAAGAAGTTCTTCGAGAACAAGTCTCCATTTATCTTCATCACCCCCATAAATCGCACCTTCTTCGTGATACCAAAGAATAGAAAAATTATTATCTTTATAACTATCTCGAATCTTATCTGTGGACTTCATGGCGTCTAGAAAAATATTTTTGCCGATGTATATTCCACCATCAAATAAATGAACTATTTCATTAAGTAAATTATGCTGGCCTATAATACAGTCGACATCATCATTAACTAATTTTGATGCAAGAGCCATTTTTGCATCTAATTCCCTAGTTTCAGTCTCTATAGGCAAAAAGACTATTTTTTTCATCTCTGTTATTTCCTATTTTAATTAGATGTTATTTTTCATTCAAGAAAGATACAAGAACGTTTAGCATGTCACAACTGCTCAATACAGGTATCTTCATACAATTTGGATATAATATGCTATTGATGAAAAATTTAATAGTTGGTTCTGCGGGGTGGAGATCTCCCTACGGAACAAATAAAAAAATAATCTCTGAGCTCTCTCTAAAGTCTCTTGTAAATTATGCATACGAACATAACTTTAAAGCTATTGATACGGCTCCAGCTTATGGCGATGCGGAGGAACTAATTTTTAAATGCAAGAGCAAGATAAATATTGACACAAAACTTAATAACTTTATTTCGTTAAATGAATTCTATGATCAGCTTAAAAATCTTAAGCATAATTCAATACAGACCCTTTATTTTCATGACCCCGAGGTAGCAAATAAATTTTCTATTGAGGATTTAAATAATTGTCAGAAGGAAATAAAATCAAGTGGCTTCCAATTAGGTTTTTCTATCTATGATACGAGCAGTCTTGATAAGACATTTGGCAAACTTAATTCTCATTCAATGTATCAAGTACCCTTAAATATTTTCGATTTAAAATTTTTAAAGCTTACAGAGGAAAGAGCCATTCCTAGCAAACATGTTGTCTTTAGAAGTTTATTTTCTAGGGGGTTAATATTCCTACATAACAAAGAGATTCAACAGGCATTAGGAAAAAAATTTGCAAAAGTGAAGCATAACTTTGAAAAATTTTATCAACTATCGCTCTCAAGCGAATCCATGGAAAGCCTTACTTTTAGCCTGATTAATTATATATCTAATAGCGGTCATGATATTTTAATAGGGCTTAATAGCATTAAAGAAATTGAATTATTCTTAGAAAAGGTAAAAAAGAGTCCCAAAGATAATTTTGATTGGCCAAATTTAATTAAAAAATCACAAACTATGAGTAAAATAGAAGAACTCAATCTTTAAAAAATGAAAAAATTAACAGATATTATTCCTGACAAGAGCCATACTTTTTCTAAGGCCCATCATCAATATCCAACTGGAATATCACCAGCTTTTGCTACTAAGGCTAAAGGTTGCAAGCTCTATACAGATATTGGAGAATACACTGATTGGTCCATGGGCTTAGGACCAGTTATTAAAGGTTATGGATTTGAGGCATTAAATCAGCATCTTAATTCTATTTTAAGTAAAGGCATCGCTTTTTCATTGCCCTCATTATATGAATTTGAAGTCGCTCGTAAGCTCATCGATTCTGTTCAATTTGGGGAGCAGGTTAGATTTGCTAGAAATGGTTCAGATGTAACATCTGCAGCTGTCAGGGTATCAAGGCATTTCACAAAAAAAAATAAAATTATTTGCAATGGATATCATGGCTGGCAAGACTGGTACATTGGGTCTACGTCTAGAAATTCTGGTGTTCCAGAGGAAGTTTCAAGCCAAACGATTAAAATTAATGGTTTTTCGAAAGAAGAACTTGGGCAAGCATTTTACAAAAATAGTGATGAGATAGCATGCTTAATTATTGAGCCAATGATTGGCGATGAACCTGATATAGAGTTTTTAGAATATGCTAGACAGCTATGCAAGGAACATAATACTATTTTAATATTTGATGAATGTTGGACAGGTTTTAGATGCCTAAAGACTGGGGCAATAGGATACACTGGAGTTGAACCTGATCTTGTTTGTTATGCAAAAGCTCTTGGAAATGGAGTGCCAGTAGCGGCTATAGTCGGAAATAAAAATATTATGCGTGGTTTTGAAGATGTTTTCTTTTCGTTTACCCACGCATCAGATCCAATTGGGATCGGCGCAGCTGACTTTATGCTTGATTACTTAGATGAAAATTTTTTTAAAGAATTAAGCTCCAAAACCAGATTGCTTAAAACAGAAATAGATCATGCTTTAGCAAAAATTACTAATCCTGAATTTCAAATTAATTGCACGTCATATCCAGGTAAAATAGTTATGTCACCCGTGGAACAGAAATATAACTTGTATTTAAAAACATTTATACAAAAAGAATTTTTATCTCATAACATTTTATTTAATATGTTTTTTGCAGTAGCAGAAGATCATGGAGAAAATGAAATAAAGGAATGTTCTGATGCATTGCATGGAGCTGTAGATAAACTTAATGACCCAGCTTTTAACTTAGTTGAGGATACAAAACAGCAGCTTGTTAAAGCTGTATTTAGGGCGCAAAAATGAAAGAAATTAAATTAGGCGATAGGCAAATTGGGAATAATCATAAGCCATACTTTGTAGCAGATTTGGCAGCAAACCATGATGGTGATCTGTCCCGTGCAAAAGAGTTAGTTTGGGTAGCAAAAGAAGCAGGTGCGGATTGTGCAAAATTTCAACATTTTTTAGCAGATAAGATAGTTAATGATATTGAGTTTTCTAAAATCAATAAACTAGAAACTCATCAGTCATCATGGAAAAGCTCTGTTTCAGAGATTTATGATCAATACCACTTTCGAAGGGAGTGGACGGAAGATATATACAGAGAATGCCAAAAAGCAGATATTGAGTTTTCTACTTCACCATATGATTATGATGCGGTAGAGCTAGTAGATGAGTATGTAAACTTCTTTAAAATTGGCTCTGGTGATATATCTTGGATAGATTTTATCAAGTACGTTGCTAGTAAAGAAAAACCTGTCTTGATTGCAACAGGTGCGGCTACCCTAGATGATGTGAAGCGAATTGTTAATATTATGAACGAAGATCAATTAATTTTAATGCAATGCAACACTAATTACACTGTTGAGGCAGACAAACACCGTTATGTGAATCTCAGAGTTCTTGAAACATACCGTGATCTTTTTCCAAATATAATCCTAGGCTTATCTGATCATACGCTAGGCCATGGGTCTGTATTGGGTTCGATACCTTTAGGAGCAAGAGTATTTGAAAAACATTTTACAGATGACAATAATAGGGAAGGACCTGATCATAAGTTTGCACTAAATCCGACTAAATGGAGAGAAATGGTAGACCTTTCAATGGAAGTTTTTGAAACTTTAGGCGATGGAATTAAAAGAATTGAGGAAAATGAACAAAATGCTTTTATAGTTCAAAGAAGATCAATAGTTTGTAATAAAGCATTGCCTGAAGGTCATCAAATTACAAAAGATGACCTAGACTTCCTGAGACCATGTCCCCAAAATAGTTTTCATCCTTATCAAGCAGATGAGGTTATCGGTAAAAAGCTCATCGGAAGCAAGCAAGCACATGAGTCAATTCTTAAAGAGGATATATGCTAGGAGTCATTATTCCGGCTCATAATGAAGAAAAAAATATTGAGAAAGTTATCGATAATGTCTTAGCATGTGGAGTAAAACCACTTCATATCTTCGTTATTGATAATAATTCGACCGATAGAACTAAAATTCTTTCCGAAAAAAAAAATGTAAATGTATATGAGGTAAAAAGACTTGGTTATCAAGTTGCTCTCAGAGAGGGTTTAGCACTTTTAGATAAGAAGCAATATTCTCAATTCTGTATTGTAGATGGGGATAATGAGATAGGGAGATCATCTGTTGCTAAAGCTTTAGCCAAAGCGTCTACATATGATTTAGCTGTTGGCAGAAGACCTCATGTTAAGAGAATGGGCGAGATTATTGTTAACAGGGTTGTAAAAAGCTTGTATGGTGTTGATGACCTTATGTGCGGAGTGAAAAGTGGTAGTCTGCACATTTATAATAAAAAAAATGTTCTTGAGTATGGCATAGATTTATTTCTATTAAAAAAGTTAAAGATTGAGAGAGTTTATAACTTTGACATCGAGTTAAATCCTCGAGAGGAAACTAAACTAGGTAATTTATTTATGGTAAATATAAAACTAATAATAAATCTGATCAGATTTTTAACTTAACTATTGATGAAAATAGCAGCATTAATCCCAGCACGCAAAGGCAGCAAGAGAATGCCGAATAAAAATAGATTAGATATCGACGGAGATATGTTCATAGATAAGGTGCTAAGGAATCTTGGTAAATCAAAATTTAATATAGACCTATTCGTTTCTACAGATGATGGTTTTTTGAAAGATAATATCAAAACAAGTGTTAATTTTTTAGAAAGAGAGGATCAATATTGTGATGATTTTGCCACTGTGACTGATTTGACAAAATGGCATTTTCAAAATGTTCTCCAAGATTACGATATTGTCATTCAAATGTATATTCATTCCATATGCATTAATTCTAGTGTTATAGATGAAGGGTTAACTAAAATGATTGAATCTCCAAAGAGTAACCTGATTTCGATAGCAAGATTGGATGGGCCTGTAGAATGGACCTTTAAGATTGTAGATGATGAATTAAGACCTAACTTTCCAAATAAAAGGAATGAAAGATCTCAAGATTTGGGTGTCTCATATATCGATGCAGGACAATTCTATATTTATAAAAAAGAATGGTTAAAAAATAGCGAGGATAATGAATACGATGGTGACTGCGCTTGGCACGAGATACCAACATTTCAAAGCAATGATCTAGATGAAAATTCAGACTTAGATAAACTACTATTTAACTATCGCTACTCCAGTAACCTTTTTTCAGATTTATCTTAGGTTTAGTAAACCTTAATAAACTCTTCAATTGTTTCGTGCAATCTTTCAAACATGCTGTCAGTCAGTCCATGGTGAACTGGCAGCAGGACTCCTCTTTCCATCACCGCATCTGCATTAGGGTATGCATCTAAAGGTGCCTTATATTCTACGTTATTCATCATGGGCTGCCTCATAATATTTCCAGTAAAGACAACTCTGGTTTGAATATTTCTCTCTTCCAGGTAGATTTGTAAATCTCTTCTAGCGAAAGGAGCATTTTTATTGATAAGCACAGGAAAAGCTAACCAAGCAGTTTCAAGATCTAGCTCTTCTAGCGGATTGCTGAACAACTCAGGAAATTTGTTAAAAAATTCGCACTGTCTTTGAAAGTTCTTTTGTCTTGTTAAGATATTTTGATTGAGTTTTTCTAATTGTATCATCCCAAAAGCTGCGCCTATCTCGCTTCCTTCAAGATTGTAGCCAGCTGTTTCAAAGACAAACTTAGCATCATATTCTATTCCATCTAGATCAATATTAAATCTGTTTTCAATAGCCTCACTTCTTTCATCAAAGAGAGAAGAACTCCTGCCCCATGATCTTAGTAATTTAGCTCGCTCAATTACCTTGGTATCATTTAGAGATAAGGCCCCCCCATTTCCTGCACAATTAATAATATGCGACCCATAGAAGCTCGTGATCGACATATCTGAAAAGGAGCCTGAATTTTTTCCATCAATGGTAGCTCCAAGAGTATCAGCCGAGTCCTCTATCACAATTAGATTATGCCTATCAGCCAATTCTCTAATATATGGCCAATTACAAAGATTGCCCATTAAATTAGGTGCAATTATTGCAACAGTCTTATCGGTTATTGCATCTTCGATTTGTGTTTCATCTATGCAATATGTCAGAGGCTTCACATCTAAAAATACAGGAATCAAATCGTTCTTTATTAAACACCCAACAGTAGTCCCAAAAGTAAGGGCAGGAGTTATGATCTCAGAACCTTTTGGAAAATTGAAAGCCTCTATCCCTATAAATAGAGCTGAAGAGCCAGAATTTACATATAAAGTTTCTTTTTTATCAAACAATGTTGATATTTCTGTTTCAAATTTTCTGGAATAATTTCCCATTTGGGTAGATTCTCTCAGGCATTGGACTACAGCCTCAATTTCCTCTTCTCCGTAAACTGTTTTAGCGTAAGATATATTTTCCATATCGAGTTTTATTTTAGTGAGTGAATGAATAAACCGAGTCTAATAAACCTATAAATTTTAGTCAATTAATTTCTGAGTTAATTTGGTTTAAAGCTCTGAGGAGTAAAGATCAATTTGCTCCAAGGATAAATTTAACATTTCATCCTTTAAAAAACTTTGCTGATACCAATAAAAAGTATGCTCTAAGGCTTGGGTGGTATTCCACACTGGTTTCCAGTTAAGTTGTCGAATCGCCTTAGAGGAATCTAGTCTTAAGTATTGCGCTTCGTGATGAGTTTTCTCTTCATCTATGCTCCAAAGAGATTCAGAGCCCCACATCTCAAGAAAGTTTGTTGTAATCCATGCCACCTCTTTGTCTTCCATCTCAGGCGGTCCAAAATTCCAGGCTGAATCAGAATCCGGAGTTTTTTTATAGAGGCTTTCAGCTAATTTTATGTATCCGGACAATGGATCAAGAACGTGTTGCCATGGCCTAGTTGCTTTGGGGTTTCGTAGCTCAATTTTTAGACCACTCTGAACTGCTCTTACCATATCAGGAATCAACCTATCTTTAGACCAATCGCCTCCTCCAATAACATTACCAGCTCTAGCGGATGCCAAGAAGACTTCCGATTCTTGAAAATATGATTTTCTAAATGACTGAGTAACTAGTTCTGCACATCCCTTGCTTGCACTGTAGGGATCATGCCCGCCCATCGGATCTTGCTCTTGAAATGGCCTATTTAGCTCTTCGTTTTCATAACATTTGTCAGAAGTAACTACCACTATAGCCTTACAATAATCAATTGACCGTGCAGCCTGAAGGACATTTGCTGTTCCAAGCACATTGGTGCTGTATGTTTCCAAAGGATCAAGATAAGAATCTCTTACAAGTGGCTGTGCAGCTAAATGAAAAATAATTTCGGGTTTAAAAGCAAGCATATTAGATTTCATGATTTCATAGTCTCTAATATCACCAAAAATACTTTCAACTACGCTTGCAATTTTTGCATGGTAAAATATGCTACTTGATTCTTCTGGTTGCAGAGAGAAACCCATTACCTCAGCACCAAGTTTATTTAGCCATAAAGATAGCCAGCTCCCCTTGAAACCAGAGTGGCCAGTAATTAAAACTCTTTTACCTTTCCAGAACTCACTACTTACCATGTTTTCCATGGAGCTTTTTTAGCATTCCAGAGATCTTCCAGATAGATTTTATCTCTTAAGGTGTCCATTGGATGCCAAAAGCCATCATGCTTATATGCTGCTAGCTGACCCTGAGAGGAAAGCTTTTCTAAAGGCTCTCTTTCCCAAATAGTTTGATCATTCTTTATGTAGTCAATTACCTTTGGAGAAAGAACAAAAAAACCACCATTTATCCTAGCATTATCACCCATGGGTTTTTCAACAAATGATGAAACTAGACCATCATCAATATCCAAGGCTCCAAATCTTCCTGGGGGTGAAACAGCCGATAGCGTTGCTAGCACTGAATTTTGTTTATGAAAATCTATTAAATTCTTAATATTAATGTCAGCAAGACCATCCCCATATGTAAAACAAAAATATTCATCATCTTTCACAAAATCTTTAATTCTTTTCATCCTGCCGCCAGTCAACGTCTCATCTCCGGTATCAACTAGGTGTATTTTCCAAGATTCAGCTCTCTTTTCTAGAATTTCAATTGAGTTATCTTCTAAGTTCACGGTCAGGTCAGAGTTATGTAAAAAATAATTTGAAAAATACTCTTTAATAACATATCCCTTATAACCACAGCATACGATAAATTCTTTAATTCCATAATGGGAAAGTGATTTCATGATGTGCCATATTATTGGCCTATTACCAATTTCCACCATGGGCTTGGGAATGCGATTAGTTTCTTCTGAAAGTCGGGTTCCAAGACCGCCAGCCAGTATGACTGCTTTTATGTTTTTCATAATTTATGCAATTAGATTTTAAGTATTTATATAAGATACATTTTATAAAGAAAATTCTATAAAACACTATTTATTAGGATAAAGAATAGTACCATATCTCATTAAATAACTAAAAATATTACCTTCAACAACACTATTACATAATGAATGCCAACTCTTTTGAATATTTTATTATGGCTCTTAATGAGGAAGCCAATATCAAAGATTGTATAGAATCCATTCTTCTTTCTGGCGGTACAAATATTTCAGTACTAGATGGTGGCTCTGATGATAGAACAGAAGAAATAGCTAAGTCTAGCGGAGCTAAGTTCATATCATTTCCGGGGACCTCTCTTTCTTATAGAAGAGGCTATGCAATTGAAGAATCTAATGAAGATTTTGTTTTTTTTGTAGATGCAGATCAAAGATTAATTAACACGCCCCAGCCTAACGAAGAGATATTAAGCAACTATTTTAATAGCGACCCTAAACTAGCTGGAATTGTTTATACAAAAATTCCTGCGGGTTCAAAACAGAACTATTGGGAGAGAGGCTTTGCCAAAAGACATCAAATAGTTTCTGGGGGAGGAGAAAATGTGCAAGTAATAGGAACGCCATGTATATTTCGAACTGATTATGGGAAACAAGTTGGTTTTAATAGAGAGTTAGCCGGCTCATGTGACGACACTGTTTTCTGTGATAGGTTAGTTGATGCTGGCTATACATTGAGGGCGATACCTGAAAATGCCATTGAGATTGTCAGAGCAAGCTTCCAAGACACCATTAAAAAAGCATTTTGGTATGGAAAAGGAGATTCTGAATATATTAAGTTGTATAAAAATAATAGATTTAGGCACCTTTATCATGTCCTAGTGAGAGGCCCAATTCTTTATCCTGTTTCAGTTTTATTTAGTAAGCCTTTGCTGATCCCATTCTTTGTTATATTTGGACTATCAAGAGTCGCTGGCCTTTTTTATGGCCTCGCTATTAAGCAAGATCTATCAAAGTCGTCTTCCTAAGAATTTATAGAACCTCATATCTTTTTTAGTGCTGACCTTCAATCAGACTCTCGAAGTTTTTTTAAATGTGTAGATAACATCATTTTCATAAAAACTAGGTTTCTCTCACCAACGTTCCAAGAAATCTTTTCTTCAATGTTAATTAAATACTCAGCACCTTGCTTTCTTATTGCTTGACCTTCCTCTGTTATACAGACAATTCGATCTTTTTTATTATTCTGACGAGATACTAATTTAAGAAAACCCAGTTCCTCTAGCCTATGTGTTGTTTTATGCACAGCTTGACGCGAAATCCCCATTGTTCTTGCTAAAGTAGAGATAGATTTTTCCTCCCCGCGAAGGGCATTAAATAGCCTAATTTCACTCGCAGATCCTTGGTAGTCATCAGATTTATTCAGCTCAACCATCTCTCCCTCCATCCATTCGACCAATTCCACGGCTAAGCGCATAATATTATCATCAAGAAACTCTTTATAATTCAAATTATTGTCAACCATATTGACAATATAACATCTTTTCTATAATTTAATGAGGTATTTTAAGGAGATATAGTAATGGATTTAAACTTAAGACATATTTTCACGGTCATAAGAGATCAAACTTTATTGCTTGGTCTGGGAATTTGGACCATTGCGACGCTATTCTATTTTATTCGCTATTCACTTTATTACTCTCCATGTGATTAGCGCACGCGTTCCCTTTGATACAAGAATGTATATTGAGATCTTTAGATTAAAGTAAAACTTAGGCGTCAGAAACTATTGTTGTTTTCATAGACTTTTTACTTAGTCCCCAAAATAGTCGCGCTACCTTTACAAGCAAAAGCCTAATGGTTCTATCAAATAATGGAACTTTTTCTATTCCAGATTTCACTTCACAGACCTGTTTTCCTCTAATGAGGTTTCCAGGAAGTAATCCCGTGGCTTTTCCATTTTCACTGATGATCTCTCCGCTCTTAATGGTTGCCAAATAACCTGTAGCATCTTGAACTAGACGCCTGCCTCCCAAAGGGAGATCATGAATCATTTTAGGGTGACTTACATTTAACTTCTCAAAATCAATAATATTAATATCGGCCAACATCCCAGGCTTTATTTCACCGCGATCAAATAATCCGAAGGTTTCGGCTGTATCTTTTGTTTGTTTTCTAATAAGCATTTCTAAAGGAAACTTTTTACCAGCCTTACGATCTCTTGCCCAGTGAGATAAATTAGTAGTCGGCATGCTCGCATCACATATCAATCCGCAATGAGCCCCGCCATCACTTCCTCCAGCAACCGAAGATTTTAATTCATATGCCTGCTCAACAAAATCAAGTTTGTAATTCTCATAAGGTGTGAAGGCTGCATAAATTAGGTTGGTGCCATTATTTTTTATCATTTCATCGTACATAACTTCAAGCTCTGAGATACCTCTATTTAAAGCTATTGCAGCGATGCTATCTTCTTTTCCGGGCTCGTAATTTGGAGGTGAGCCTAAAATAAATTGGGTCTCGTAATTGGATGTCAACTTTGTTGGGAGTGCTACGTCCTTTGAAATTTCTTCTCTTGTTTTATTGTTATTATCCTC
>CAXYCJ010000005.1:0-25742 GCA_964275585.1 uncultured SAR86 cluster bacterium
AAAATGAGGATTATTATAGAATTAAGATAGTAGTCAAGCAATAAATAAATCTTTACTGATAAGTTGCTTGTTGAGGGTACGGATTTAACAATCCATTAGATGGCCTGCCTTCAATATTTTGGTCTGTAGAAACAGCAATTTGTTGAGGTGGAATTCCTTCTTCAACCCACAGAGATAAAGCCATCAATAAATCCATTTGATCAGGAAGATTGGATGGTATTTCCCAGCAATGCCCCATGCCTGGAACCATGTACAGTCTAAAAAATTCTTGCAAATTGCTTGATCCCATCTTTCCTTCAAGTGCTTCATAATAAGCAATACTTTGATTTGGAAGAACTAATGGGTCTGCAGAACCATGCCACATTAAAATTTTACCGCCGCCCTTTTGAAAATTTGTGAGGTCAGGATTAACAGCATTGAAAAGGAGACCTTGAGAAATAAGTTTTTCCACATCTGTATCAAAATTAAAATTTAATGCCGAGTAATTGATGGGATCTTGTTGCATACCAAGATATTTTAGGTATCCATCGGCCAATAGAATTCCTGGCTTTCTAATGGTATTTGTTCCTAGGTACCAATAACCCCAGTATCTCTCGCTGCCTGGAGGCATTCCCGCAAATAACTGATCTCCGTTAGAGTTTTGTGGGCCTTGATAAAATTTTTGCACAACCATTTTTTCATTAGATGTAAGGCAATCATCTTTACTGTTTGCGCTGCATTCTGCAATGAGGCTTAAATCAATTTTGCATTTATTTGGAAGTTTAATAATGCCGTCCACCTTCCCATCCAATAAATCACATTGCTTTATAGCATTTGATTCTAAGAGTGGAATTTTAGATTTGAATTTTTCATCTAAAATAATATTTCCATTTTTGTCTGAGTTAGCTTGCACTATCCATGCGCCAAAAACTCCTCCATTTATTGACAATCTTAAGACTGGGCAGCCAGCAATAATGCCATCAAATAGATTTGGATAATCTTGAGCAGCTTTGGCTCCCAGTCGCCCTCCATTCGAGCAGCCAGAAAAATAAGAATAAGAAGGTTTCATACCATAAATAGCTTTAATAAGCTTATGTCCTGCGGCATGTGTTATTGGTAAAATGTCACCAGCATAGACTTGTTCGGCTAATGAATTATCTTTTGCCCACCTTGCATCTCCAATGTGATCTCCTGCATGACCACTATCGGTTGTGATTGCAGCATATCCCTGTCTCAAAGCATGATTAATTGAATTAGAATGCGTTTCTCTCTCTGGCAAGACTAGACCGCAAAAGCCACCGCATCCAGCTTGAAAATAATTCCCATTCCACCCGCTTAATGGAAATCTGGCTTCAAAGTTAATGCTTGGCTCAATAACTCCAATAATCTGACAAAAATCTGGTAAATCTGTTCTATTTTGAACAACAACATTTTTAATAATAGATATTTCATTGGGTAAATCTGCAATGGCTAGTTCATCGCACATAATTTTATTATTCGCACTCAATGAGACCGATAGGAATAAAAATAAGAGCGGTAATATTTTTTGAAATTGCATTATTAAGAGCGTAAGAGCAAGAGCTTAATAAAATAGGTATTCTAAAAAAAGAGGCCCTGCTAATACAGGGCCTGTAATAATAATGTTAATTAAAACCTATAATCTAACTTCATTGTTATGTTTCTAGGACGAGCATAGATAGCGTCATAAGCTATACCATCAAGTGCTCCACCCGAAGCTAGTCTTACAAAGGTTCTTGCAAGAGGAATAGTTCCGCCAACGACCTTGATGCGCTCATCTGTTAAGTTATCACCAATAAGCGATAGTCTCCATTTGCCATCTGAACTTTCTAGACCAAGTACTAATCCAACTTTTGAATAGCCACCTTCTTTTATGTTTTTATCAAGATTGGTAGTTATGAAGTACTCTGATGAGTAATCAACATTCAAGTTAGCATCAAAGACCCAACTATTTGACAATACAGTCTCATAATCAAAGCCAGCATTTGCAGTATCTTCAGGAGCTAGAATTACACTCGCGCCAGATCTATCGCAATAAATTCCATTGGTAGGAGCTTCGCCATAAGCACATTGACTATTTTTCCAGTCAGTAAATTCATAGTTGAGGCTAGCCATGGAAGCATAAAATTCTAAGTCATCAGTTATTAGATATCTTCCTTGCATTTCGATCCCATCGAGTTCTGCAGCTGCAGCATTACCTACTTTAAAACCTAATACACCATCAAACACACTTGTTTGAAGATTTTCATACTCAGTGCTGAAATAAGTGAAATCAAATTGAGCTCGATCAGATTTCATCTTGTAGCCCCATTCAATATTAGTGGCTTCTTCCTCTTCAAACTCCCATCCACCAGCACTGGAGACTAATGGAGTTCCTGGTATTGAGTTACCACGAATATCAAACCCTCCTGCTTTAGATCCCTGTGTGTATGAAACATACATTTGAGAATTATCAGATAACTCATAACTCAATCTAACCATTGGATCAAATGAATTCTCGCTTCTGCTGCTAGCAACACTATGCGGACCAACATTCAAAACGGCTGCCCATAAAACATTAAGCAAAGGAGATCCTTGTAAAGCTGTCCCTGTTCCATCTAATGTAAGTTTTCTACTTCCATCTTTGTCTTCACTGGAATACCTTGCGCCCACTGTTAATCTCCAATCGTCTGCTAGACTAATATCAGCTTGGCCAAAAACAGAATACATATCTGAGGATTGTGCATAAAGCCTATCCCAATTTGTTCCTACTAAAAGGGAAACTGGAGGTCCTGCAAGGGCAAGAAAAGGCCCCAATGGCACGTAATCAGTTACATCAACATCTGCGGTCTGGAAATAAGCACCAACTATGTAATCCACATCTTCACCACCAGGTGACGTGTATCGAATTTCTTGAGACCACTGATCATACTTTTCTGTTTGGTTTGTTCCATCAAGTATTTCAAGAGCAACATAGTCAACGTCCAGAACTTCATATGAGTCATATTCAACATGCCCAGTAATTGAAGTCAGGGTTCCACCTCCATCCATTGGGTAGTTAGCAGTTAAGACAAAATTATCCATCGAGTTTTGACTGAATGTTTCTCCACTTGATCTGACCCAATCCTCATTTGTTTCAACTGCAATAGGTCCAGCAAAAACGAGCCCATATCCATCTTGAGGAGCAATCGCTTCCATGGCATAGCCCACGGAATCAAAATCTGCTTGTTCTACTTTTAAGTTGTAATCCACAGCTCCAGATGTCCAAGCTAGCTGACCTCTGATGTATGTCTCATCTCTTTGTGGCTCTACTCTTTTCATTTTTTCATTTGTGACCCAACCATCCATTTCTCTAGTTGAAACAGTTAATCGTCCAAGTAGATTATCTGAAAGTGGTCCAGAGAGAACTAGAAGAGATTGGGATTCATCATGCTCTGATTCATGAGAAGTAGAGAACCTTCCCTCAAATTCTTCAGTTGGTTTTGCAGAGGTAACACTCACAACACCACCAATAGCATTCTTTCCAAAGAGAGTGGGTTGTGGACCACGTAAGACTTCGACTCTTTCTAGGTCGACAAGAGGAGTCCTTGCAAGCTGGCTTCGAGGATAAGACATTCCATCAAAGTTTAATGGCACTGACTGCTCAAATCCTTTGTTGGCTCCAGATCGAACGCCTCGTATAGAAATAGAGGTATCAATTTGAGTTTCTGCAACCGTAAAATTAGGTACTGATGCAGATAGTGAACTTAAGTTATCTACACTTCTATCTGCAATAGCCTCACCGTCAATTGCAGTTACAGAAATCGGCACATCCTGAAGACTTTGCTCCCTTATCTGGGCTGTAACCACAACCTCTTCAAGAGTTTGAGCCTCTGCATTAATTGCAAGCACCCCAAAAACTGGTAAAAAGGCAAACAAACTTAAAAATTTAATAGTTGTTTTCATGAATTCTCCTTGTGCAAACTGCACATTATTTAAACACGTATTCTAAAGATGATAACCAATGATAGCCTATATGCAAGGGTTTTAGGAAGCAATGAGGTTTTCTCAACGGAGTTCTAAATATTTCTATTACTTGCAGTTATTGATATATTGATTACATGAAATTCAAATCATCAAACTCTTTATCAAATTTAGGAATAGAAATTCATGAAATAAAGATTGATCAGGGCCTTTCTAAAGAAGAAATACAAGAAATTAGAGAGCAATGGGTTAACTGTGGGGTTGCTATTTTTCCTAGGCAGTCTTTGACTCTTGAACAATATGAAGATTTTAGTCAGCTATTTGGCTCTTTTGGAGAAGAGCCATTTTTAATACCCATGCAAGAACATCCTCACGTGGTTCAAGTGCATCGAAAAGCCAATGAAGAAGCTGCACATTTTGGTGGTGCTTGGCATTCAGATTGGTCATTTCAACATCAGCCTCCTTCTGCCACCATGCTCTACTCTGAAATTATTCCGCCTGTGGGTGGTGATACTCTTTTTGCAAATACAGCAGATGCATACGATGAACTATCAGATCAATTAAAAGAAAAGATTCAAGATTTGAATGCAATTCATAGTGCAAAACTGCCTTACGCAAAGGATGGAGTCTATGCGACAGAAGGTAAAAAAAGAACAATGCAAATTCATACATCCGATGAGGCTAATAAAACTATGTCTCATCCGATTGTTAGAACCCACAGAGAGACTGGTAGAAAAATGCTTTTTATTAATCCTGTGTACACTCTAGAAATTGAAGGTCTTGGAAAAGAGGAATCAGATATGTTGCTCTTTGAACTCTATTCTCATATGGGGCAGGAAAAATATATTTTTCGTCATCAATGGGAGCCTGACATGTTAATAATGTGGGACAACCGAACAGTCATGCATATGGCTGAAGGCGGTTACGACGGGCATGAGAGATTGCTGCATAGAATTACCATTGCTGGAGACACGACTAAGTAGTCGCTTTTTATAATATGAAAAATAGGCCAGTCCTAGTAGGCATTGGGTTGCTGCAGCAAAAAGGTTCCTTTGCTGAACTTGATGAGGCGCTAATTCTTATGGAGCAAGCTACGCTAAGCGCCATAGAAGACACTGAGAATTCTTCAATTGTTAATTATATTGATGAGGTGCAAGTCCCTAAGGGTTATTGGACCTACAGAGATCCAGGAAAATGGATTGCAGAAAAACATGGTTTCTCTAAAGCCAAAACCAGTGTTACTAAAATTGGTGTCTTACAACAAAACCTAATTAATTCTGCTTGCAATAAAATTATTAACGGAGATATTCGTGCCAGTCTTATAGTAGGTGGTGAAGCAAGATATAAAAAAATTCAAGCTTTAAAGGAAGGTTTGCAATTTGAGGAAATGGAATTAACCGTTAACCCTGATCATTATGTTAAGGCAAAAGAGGACTTATATATTCCAGAGGAACTCGATGCATTGGGCATGATGGCTGTTGGGTATTATGCGATTATAGAGAGCGCAATGCGTTTCAAACACCAAAGAAATTTAAGGGATCACGAATTATTCCTCGCTAAATATTATGAACGTTTTTCTCAAATTGCTAAAAATAATCCTCATGCATGGAATCGCAATCCTTTTATTGCTGATGAAATTAAAAATCCAACATTAAAAAATCAGAGAATAGCCTACCCTTACAACAAGCTTCATAACTCTAGTTGGAACGTCAATCAAGCCTCTGCTCTAATTCTTTGCAGCGAGGAGCTGGCCGATCAATTAAACGTACCAAAAAACAAAAGGGTGTACCCGTTAGTTTCAAGTGAAACTAATCATATGATTGCAGTTATCCAACGACCAGATTTGTCAAAGCCGGCTGGCTTACGACTAGCTGCTAATTATTTAATGGAGACTGCTCAATCCTATAATATTAATCCATCCATGTTTGAGCTTTACAGCTGCTTTCCAGTTGCAGTTCAGTTATTTGCAGAAGCATTAAATATTCCTGACTATACTGATAAAACTGTAACCGGTGGCATGCCATTTGCAGGAGGCCCTTTAAATAATTATATGATCCATGCAACTGCGCAAGTTTTAGAAAAAATTAGAAACAATCCTTCCGAAATTGGTTTAGTGACAGGTGTCTCTGGCATGATGACCAAGCAAGCATTGGCAATATGGGGCAAAGATCCTTTAATGGATTTTCGAGCAAAAGATGTGACCCAGGAAGCTGCAATTCTGGAAACGCCTGTTGCAATGTCGTCCCAGAATGATGGCGAGGGAAAGGTATTAGGTTGCACAACTCTTTTCCAAAATAATGAAGGGATCAAAGCGATAATTTATGCTGAAGATACAAATCAACAAAGAAAAGTTATAACATCAACAGATAAAGATATTATTAAAAATTTAGGGGAAGAAGAATGGGTAGGAAAAAATATTCACTACAAAAACAATCAGCTGTATTAATAGCATTAGTTTTTTCAATTTCAACTCTCGCGGACTCAACGCTGAATGCAAGCATCAATAAGCATCAAAAGACTTTTGAAGAAGTGGCTATGAAAATATGGGATTGGGCAGAAGTTGGCTACCAGGAATATAAAAGTTCGGAATTGCTTCAATCGGAGTTAGCTGCTCATGGTTTTACTATCACTACCGGTGTTGCAGACATTCCAACTGCGTTTATTGCAGAATTTTCAAACGGGGGTCCAGTGATTGGGATTCTTGGTGAATATGATGCCTTGCCTGGCCTCATGCAAACAGCTTCACCATTTAAAGAAATAAAAGAAGGTGTCATTGCAGGACATGCTTGTGGTCACCATATGTTTGGAGCTGCCTCTGCTTGGGCAGCAGTAACTGTAAAGGAATGGCTAGTTAAAACTAAAACCAAAGGTACAGTTCGGTTTTATGGCACTCCTGCTGAAGAAGGTGGATCGGGAAAAGTTTATATGGTTAGAGCCGGTCTGTTTGAAGACGTAGATGCAGTTCTTCACTGGCACCCAAGCAGCTCTAATGCAGCCAATGCCGAGTCTTCAAATTCAAATAAATCAGCAAAATTTAGATTTTCAGGAATTTCTGCTCATGCCGCTGGATCTCCAGATAAAGGCAGGTCTGCCTTGGATGGAGTGGAAGCCATGAATATGATGGTTAATATGATGAGAGAGCACATACCTCAAGAGTCTCGTATCCATTACGTTATCACTAAAGGTGGCTTGGCCCCTAATGTTGTTCCGGATGTTGCAGAGGTCTATTACTATGTTAGAAATCCAAGAAGACAAAAGGTTCAAGAAATATTTGAATGGGTTGTAAAAGCATCAGAGGGAGCCGCGCTTGGGACCGACACTAGTGTTACTCACGAAGTAATGCATGGCAATTACTCAAAGCTGCCTAATGATGTGCTGCAAAAGATAATGCATAAAAATCTTGTTAAGCGAGGTGGTATCAAATACTCCAAAAAAGAAAATGAGTTTGCTCAAAAGATCTATCAAACAATGGTCGCACCTGGCAGTAAAATTGGCGCTCAGGAAAAAATACGCCCTTATGCAACTTCTCATACTTATGGATCAACCGATGTTGGTGATGTAAGTTGGGTTGTCCCTCAAGCAGGTCTTCGAACAGCTACCTGGGTTCCAGGAACAGCAGGTCATTCGTGGCAAGGAGTTGCAGCTGGAGGAACAACAATAGGAATGAAAGGCACTAAACTTGCAGCTCAAGTCTTAGCAGATACAGCTCAAGACATCTTTAAAAATCCATCAGTGTTAGCTGATGCAAAAATTGAATACCAAAACAGAGTTGGAGATGATTTTATATATATACCCTTGCTTGGTGACAGACAGCCCCCACTAGATTATAGAAATTAATCTACTGCAAACAACCTTAGATTACTGCCAGGATTTGAAAGAAATGCTATAAATTGTTGTGCGCTTACTGATAGAGGTTTTTCTTTATTGCTAACCATGCAGATGTCGTATTCTATAATTGGCTCTAGCTCATACACAGCAATTCTATCTCCATAAACCTTAGCACTAAAATCATCAATAATTGCATAGCCAGCTCCTTGTTCAACCATAGCCTTTGCCACTTGAATCGTTTCTGTTTCAGCGATCCAGTTCACCTGTACCCCTTCTCTAGCTAGGTAATAATCAAGGTTTCTTTTAGAGGATCCAGTTTTAAGATTTTTTACTTTAATAAAAGGTTGTTTTTTTATCTGAGATAACTTAAATGTTTTGCCTTCAGGTCTATTTTTTTTGGGGGCTATCAGAACCAATGAACCTTGTAATAATTGAGTTTTTTTAAATAACTCAGAGTCCTCGGGATTAAAGCAGATAATTAAATCAAAAGTTAATTCCTTTAACTGCGCCTCTAAATCTAAACTTTGTAAATTTACAACATTAAATTTAGTTCCAGGCATCAGTTCTAGATATTGATTTAGTAGTTGAGGCAGTAATCCCAAACCAAGAGAGGGGGTGCAACCAATATTAATAGTTGCTGAAGGGTCTCTGACAAGATTATCTGCAATATTATTAAACTTGGCAATCTCTTGATTTACCGAGGCTGCGTGCTGGAACAATAAATCTGCTTCTGGAGTTGGGCTCAGTCTTCGAGCGTGTCGAACAAAAAGCTTAAGGTTGAGTTTATGCTCAGCATAAGCAAGAGTTTTACTGATCAAAGGCTGAGAAACATTTAAAACCTTTGCCGCTCTTGTTAAAGAACCTTCATTATAAATGTGATAAAAAACTTCTATGTGCCGTGAACTAATCATATGTGTTAATTTTACTTGCGCCTAAGTTATTCAATCATAACTAATTGTTATAGTTAAATGCAAAATTATTGGTATTAAGTTGAAAGAATTACTTTAATTTCTTTAGATCGAACTGTTACTATGAAGTATAGAATTTAATCTTTCTTTAGGGGAAAAAATGAAATTTACTTATCTTAAATACGCTTTTGGTCTAGCGATCTTACCATTGGCCATAACTACTTATGCTCAAGATGATGCATCTCAGATAGACAACATTGAAGAAGTTGTTGTTGTGGGATCGCAAATCAAAGGCGCAAAAATTACTGGAGCCCTTCCTGTATCAATCATCTCAATAAAAGATATTGAAGCAATGGGAGTTGATTCTGGCGAAGACTTGCTTGAAAACATAGCAGAGCAAGGTTTGAACTACTTTAATGAAGCAGAAGATGCTTCTGGTGGCGTGAATGCATCTCGAGGAGATGTGGGAGCCTATAACTTAAGAAACCTGGGTGTTGGTAATACTCTGACCCTTCTTAATGGAAGGAGGTTAGTAAACTCACCTGGTTATCAGACTGAGCTCATTGGTGGAGACTTTGTTCCAACCGTCAGTGTTAACTCAAATTTAATCCCCGTTACAGGAATTGATAGGTTGGAAATTTTGCGTGATGGGGCTTCAGCTATTTACGGTGCAGACGCTGTCGCAGGAGTTATCAACAATGTTTTACAAAAAGATTATGAAGGTTTTACAGTAACCGCTAAAATTAGCGCATATGACCACTTTAGCACTGAGGATAATAAATTAACTATTAAATGGGGCTCATTCTTCAATGATGGCGCAACTAATGTGAGCGTATTCTTTGATCACTATGATCGTGGAAATATTAATGCCCAGGAAGATCCAAGATGGGGAGCAGGAGATCATAGGCCTTTTGTAGATGCAGATTCACCTTGGAAAACGAGCACTTCATTTAGAAACTTAAGTTCAAACTCTCTCTACGGTCAGTTCGACATGGTTAGTAGCGCTACCAGCCTTGCTGGAACAGTAAACGATAAGGTATGGACCGATTCATCTGGTGAGTTTGAAGTATTTCCTTTGGGCGATTCCAAATGTACTAACCGTGGAAATCCGCTCTTTGATACTGGTTATGGAACTTGTATTGCTCCTGACGGTAATGGAGCTTTAAGAAGTAATTTCTGGGGCCCAACTGATGTTAGATCTCAACTCATTAGAACTAATGTTGTGATGTTTGTTAACCATGACATGGGTAACGGTATTGAGTCATTTACAGAGCTTGGTATCTACAACTCAGACAGTGATAGAACTGCTCATGCTTCTTATGCGTTTTCATCTTCAAAACACAGAGTTGGACCGAATAACTATTATTTAAATCAAATGAAAGTCAATGGCGTGGCTCTGTTTGCAGGGAAGCAGCTTTATATAGATAACTATCGGTACGAAGAAAGACAAAGACTGGTTAATGTTAAAAAAGAAACATACAGATTTCTTCAAGGTTTTAGAGGCTCAAGCGGAGCTTGGGATTGGGAAACAGCCTATGTTGATTCTATAGCTAAATCCAGAGATATAACAAGAAATAGAATGTCTAATAATCTTTTAAAAGCAGCTTTAAATGATCCTACGCCAGCCGCTTACAACCCATTTAGCGCAGGTGTCAATTCAAATATTGAGAGAACATTGATTGATGTTTACAGAAAAGGCACAAGTGAGCTAACTATGTTTGATTTTAAAATGTCTAACAATGAGTTCATGACACTTCCTGCGGGAGATGTTGGTTTATTGCTAGGATTTGAGTACCGTGAAGAAGCCATTGATGATAATAGAGACCCTAGATTGGACGGGACTATTACTTACACTGATTATGAGGGTGATACATTCCCATTGGTTGCAGATGTGTTGAATTCTTCACCAACTGCAGATGTTTCGGGTTCAAGAGATGTTTCATCTTTCTTTGCTGAAATGCAAATTCCACTAACTAACTCGATTGACATGCAAATCGCATTGAGAAATGAGGATTTTTCTGACTTTGGTGACTCAACTGTTGGAAAGGTTGCTTTAGGATGGCAGGCAGCATCTTGGATGAGCCTAAGAGGTTCAGTATCAACAGCTTTTAGAGCGCCTAATATTGTTCAAGTGAACGAAAAAACTGTTGTGAGATCAGGAACAAGATATGACAGAGCAGCATTTCGAGTAAATGAAGTGCAGAGCGTTGAAAATGTTATTGATTCAGATTCAAGGTACACCATTCAAAGAATGGCAACAGGTGCATCAGGTCTAGAGGCTGAGGAGTCAGATAATACATCCTTTGGTGTTGTGTTAACCCCAATAGATAACTTAGTAGTAACCATTGATACCTGGACCATCGAAAAAGATAAAACAATTGGCTTATTTGGTCGTGAAAACCAAACCGTTAATGACATGCTCCTGAGATTTGCTAACGGTACTGCTAATTGTGGAACTTTTGCAGGCGATCCTTTGGTGGTAAGAGAAGCCCCTGACAGCGGAGATGCTGCAGGCTTTGCAGCTGCAGGCGTATGCCCTTTTGGCGATATTAAGTACATTAAAAATAATTACACCAACATGGCTTTAAGAACGATTGAAGGCACAGATGTTGGCATCTACTACAATTTTGAAAGTGACTATGGTGACTTCGATGTTCGATACATTGGAACATTCCTTGATACCTACGAACAAAAAGCGAGTGGTGGATTTGCCGCACTTCAAGCTGCTAAAGATAATGGCACAATCCCAGAATCTATTCCTTTGAAAGGTTTTGGTGATCTGCTTGGGCTGGATGGAGCTTATGATAACAAGCACACTCTAAGATTATCTTGGGACAAAGGTCCATACGGAGCAAGTCTAGTTGGTCTTAAGAAGGGTTCATTTGAGCAAACTTCATTAGGTAAAAAGAATGGAGTAGCTTACGTTGTTCCTACTATGACAACTATGGATCTAACAATGTCTTATGACTTTAAATTAAATGGTCAAAAAGCCAGGGTTAGATTGGCTATAAAAAATCTTGAAGATGAAAGAGCTCCTACTGCGGATAGATACTACGGTTACTATGCAGATGCTCATCAAGATTATGGAAGAAACTATTACCTTGATTTAAGGGTTTCATTCTAAGAATTAAGTTAAAATTAAAGGGAGTTCAGGCTCCCTTTTTTTATGATTAAATTTAAATTACATTTTCTTCTTTTTGGATGCTTGGTTGGAATTATTCCATTTACCTTTGCTGGAGAACAATACAAATTTACGAAATGGGATGGAGTTGATTTGCCTATCTTTGTGGCGAAACCAAGCAAGGTCAATAAAGAAACTCGCCTTGTTGTGGTTATGCATGGTCGCAAACGCAATGCAGAAGAATATAGGGATCAGTGGATTGAAGCGGCTAAAGATTTGAATCTCTTGGTTGTTGTACCTGAGTTTAGTGAGACGAACTTTCCGCAGGTATGGGGTTTCAATTACGGTAATGTTCAGACTTCTCAATCAGAGCTAATTGAACAGAAATTGCAGGCATTTAGTGCGATCGGCCCCTTGGCTAATGAAGCTGTAGAAAAATATAAACTTAAATCAAATAATTGGGGCATCTATGGGCATGGAGCAGGTGCTCATTTTGTTCATAGGTACGTACTTCATCGCCCTGAGGCAACTCATACTTTAGCAATTGCAGCAAACCTAGGCTGGTATTTATCTATGACAAATCAAGAATGGCCTTTCGGGTTAATGAATTCTGGTATTGAAGTCAGTCAACTCAAAAAGGCATTTAGCAAATATTTTCTCTTGATGTTAGGCAAAGCGGATACCTCAACCAAACCAAATTCTCCATACGTCAAAGAGCATTGGAATGTCATCACCCTTCAAGGAGAGCATAGATTAGCAAGAGGTAGAAATTTCTTTAAATCAGCGGTAGAGAAATCAAAAGAAGTAGATCAATTTTTTAAATGGGGGATGGTTGAGGTTCCTACAACAAAAGGACATAGCAACACCGAGCAAATGGTGCCGTATGCTGCTGAAATGTTTTATGCGAGACTAAGGTAATGCAAGCATACAAAAAAAGAGGTTTTTGGGTTGGTTTAGGAGTTTTCTTTTTAGTGCTAATGACTCCAAGTCCTGAGTCTCTTTCGTCCATTGGTTGGGCTGTTGCTGCAGTTACTTTGTTAATGGCTTTATGGTGGGCTACAGAAGCAGTGCCTGTTGCAGTAACAGCGCTACTCCCTTTAGCACTATTTCCATTGCTGCAAGTCACTAATTTTAAGACTGCTGCCCTACCCTATGCCAATCCTAATATTTACTTATTTATGGGTGGGTTTATATTGGCACTTGGTATTGAATCTTCTGGTCTGCACAAACGTCTTGCTTTAAAAATGTTAATAGCAATCGGTAACAGTGGAGCGAAGCTTGTTGGTGGTTTTATGCTGGTCTCCGCTTTGATTAGTATGTGGGTAATGAATACCTCAACAACTTTAATGCTATTGCCTATCGGCTTAGCAGTGTGTGCAAGTGTCGCAGAAACTATTCCTAATTTTTCCTCTAAAGAGAGAAAGAATTTTGAAACTTCATTGCTGCTGGGAATTGCATATGCAGCCTCTATCGGGGGTATGTCAACTTTAGTTGGGACTGCTCCCAACATAATATTTGTAGGTTTCATGCAAGAAACATATGGAATTGAAATCTCTTTTATTGATTGGATGAAGCTAGGCGTTCCAATAGCATCGATTATGCTCGTTGCCTCTTGGTATACAATCACAAAATTTGTCTATCCCGTTCATTTTGTTGCCAGCATGGAAACTAAACTTCAACTAAGAAATATGTTGACAGACCTGGGACCCCTTGGAAGAGATGAAAAAAAAGTTTTAGTGATCTTTTCATTTGCAGCAGGAGCTTGGATGTTTAGAACATTATTAGATAATTTTGTACCTTTATCTGGTTTAACTGATGCAGGGATCGCAATTTTAGCTGCGCTAAGCTTTTTTTTCATACCTTCAGAAAATAAAAAAACAGATTTGCTAACTTGGGAACAAGCAAACAAGCTACCTTGGGGTTTATTAGTCTTATTTGGCGGAGGCCTATCACTTGCCTCTTCGATTGGGTCATCGGGCTTGGGAAGCTGGATTGGTCAAGGGTTAACCGTATTAGAAAGCGTACCACCGATTGTATTAATCTTGGCAGTGGCAACTTTAATTATTTTTCTAACCGAAATAACCTCCAATGTTGCCACTACTTCAACATTCTTACCTGTCGTAGGTGCGGTAGCAGTGGCTCTAGGCATAGCGCCTGTGGCTCTTACTATTCCTGTTGTATTAGCTGCTAGTTGTGCATTTATGTTGCCTGTTGCCACTCCACCCAATGCTATTGTCTTTGGTTCAGGAAAACTCACAATCCCAGATATGATGAGAGCAGGCTTTGCTTTAAATATTATTGGAATTTTCCTAGTAACAATATTTGCGTTTTATCTCGCGCCAATGATATTTTAAAAATCATGTTCATGAAAAAATTTCTTGTAGCTCTCTTTTTAATTTCTATAAATCTATCTGCGCAAGTTAGTTATATAGATTATCTCTCGCCGTTTCACCCAACCATTGGGCAATCAGGTATGGTGGTATCTCAAAACCAAGAATCTTCAGATATTGGAATTCAGATTCTTAATATGGGTGGAAATGCAGTAGACGCTGCTGTCGCAGTTGGATTCTCACTGGCTATTACTCTTCCTAGAGCAGGCAATCTTGGTGGCGGTGGATTTATGCTTGTGTATCTTCAAGATGAGCAAAAAACAATTGCAGTTGATTTTAGAAGCGCATCACCAAAAAATATTTCCCAAGATAATTTTTTATTTTTAAAAAATAATTACGATAAACGTCGTTATGGCTATAAAGCTTCTGGAGTACCTGGAACTGTTGCTGGGTTAATTCAAACCCATGACAAGTATGGAAAACTTCCCCTAAGAAAAATATTAAAGCCTGTTATTAATCAAGCCATAAAAGGTATTGATGTAAGTTATGACCTCAATCAAGCCATTGGCAGCGCTAAGCAAATAGGCCTTGATCCTGAATCTACCAATATTTATCTGCAAGGTAATAGTCCAATTTCAGAGCATTCTAAAATGATCCGAAAAAATCTTGCTTGGACAATTAACGAAATTGCAGAAAATGGTGATAAGGCATTTTACGAAGGCTCTATTGCCAAAAAAATTATTCAGGCAATGGAAGAAAACGGCGGTTATATTTCAGCAAAAGACCTCAAAGATTATAAACCAAGGTTCTCTGAGCCAATAAAAACTACCTATAGAGGATCTACAGTGTTTGCTCACCCCCCTCCAGCTGGAGGTGCAGCAGTATTGCTTGAATCACTGAATATTTTAGAAAATTTTTCTTTAAAAGATATGGGCGCTCAATCAGCACAATTTTTACATCTATTTGCGGAAGCCCTTCAAAGGGGTCACATGGATAGATCAAGGTTTATGGGAGATCCAGAGTTTTATGATGTTCCAATCCAAAAAATTATCTCTAAACAAAGAGGTAGGACCTTAGCGGAAGGAATCAATCCAGAGCATGCAACTCCTGCAGAGGACTTAAACCCAGATTCATTATTTTATGAAGGAGAAAATACTACTCATTATTCTATTGTAGATAGAGACGGAAACGCGGTATCTAACACTTACACTCTTGGATATTCTTTTGGTTCTGGGGTCACAATTCCAGGCACTGGAATTTTACTTGATAATCAAATGAATAATTTTGCATACCAGTATGGTGAACAAGGGGTTATAGATAGGTCTGCAAGTGAAGGAAATAGGTTCGAGCCTGGTAAGAGACCTATGAGCACAATGACACCAGTTATAGTATTTGATGAGAATAATAGCTTAAAACTCATCTCAGGCTCTCCCGGGGGAGCTTTAATACCAGCTGCAATACTAAGAGTAATTACTGGAATAATAGATTTTGACTTAAATCTTGGTGAGGCAACAATGCTTCCAAGAATTCATAAAGACTGGCCTAGTAAATCATTAAGGATAGAAAAAGGAATGAGCTCAGATACTAAAGAAATCTTAGAATCTTTTGGTCACGAAGTAGAAGAATCTAAAACCATGGGTTCGACTCAAAGTATCTTAATTTCATCCCAAGGAAAAGAGGGATATGCAGATTTAAGAAGACCAAATGCTGGGGTAGCAATTCAAGTTGATTAAAGCCTTAGCATTTATTCATAAAAAACATTCTTTATCAATTGAAGAGTTTCAGCGTTACTATGAAACTAAACACTCTCCCCTAGCAAAATCATTGCTCACCTTTGAGTGCTATGAAAGAAATTACACAAATAGAGATTTAAATGGTTCTCTCAAAGATCTTGGGTCTATAAGTATTTTTAAATATGGGTCCGAAAAGTCATTAGAGGTTGTAGCCGAACAAATGAGTTCATCTGCTGGTGATATGCTAAGAGAAGATGAGCTCAATTTCATGAATGTTCTATTAAATTTTTATGTATTTACAAGTTCGAGTGAAAATCAAGCTTCTGCATTTCAAAGAAAAATTTTCTATATTGCAAAAAATAAAAAAGATTTCAATATGCTAGAGAGTCAAAGAGGGTTACAAAAAATTTCAGATAATTTAGTTAGCGATCATAATGACATCATAGGCATTCCTGAGTATGGAATCACAAAAGAAATGAAAGCAGAGGATCTTAAAATAATTGCTGAGCAGTTTCCTGGTCTAATTTTTACTAATAGCTTTAGTTAGAGATTTCTTGTAAATGGTCCAAGGCATTTTGTATGCGTGCATTGGATTCCTCCTTTCCAAATAAGTATAAAGTTAGTCCTAAAGATGGAGATTGAGTAGAGCCTGTCATTGCAATTCTTATGGGTTGATATAGTTTTGGTGTTGGCAGATCTAGAGCAAGCTGTGTATCTGCTAATGCTTTGTCAATTGATGATTCCTCCCAAATTTCAAGGCCTTCAAGTTTACGTTGAATAAATTCTAAGGCTTGCTCTGAACCAAGTAAAAACTTTTTTTCAGCCTTTTCGTCGTAACCATTAATGTTAAAAAAATATGGTTTTAAATCTGCTGCAATGCCAGCAAGGGTTGGCTTAGAGGTTCTCATTGCTTGTAAAATTTCATCGCCGTTGTGTTTAGAGTTAAGATCAATATTTTGATTTACTAGAAACGGAATAAGCTTTGATTTTAATTCAGCAAAAGATAATGCCGCGATATGATTATTGTTAATCCAGTCAAGCTTCGCAGGATCAAATATTGCTCCGGCTTTTTGTACCTCTTGAATTCTAAAATCTGAAATTAAGTCCTCAATATAAAAAATCTCTTTATCGCCTTTTGACCAGCCAAGTCGAGCTAACATATTAATCATTGAAGATTGAAGGTAACCTTGATCAAAATAATCCTGAAGACTTGTAACAGCATTCCTTTTAGATAATCTTTTTTTATCCTGCCCAAGAACCATCGGTAAATGTGCGTATTCCAAAGAAGGAAATTCTAAGGCTTGTTGTATGTGAATTTGACGAGGGGTATTGCTCAAATGATCCTCACCTCTTATAACGGTAGTCACTCCTTGGTCATGATCATCGATTACATTGCACAAATGGTAGGTTGGGGAGCCATCGCTTCTGACTAAAATTAGATCATCTAGCTCGGAGTTTTGGAAGATAACCTCCCCCCTAACTAGGTCATGAAAAATAAGCTCACCTTCCTGAGGTGTTTTTAATCTCAAAACAGTTGCATTGTTTTTTTCTAATTTTAAATCTCTACACCTACCATCATATTGAGGCTTTAAACCTTTGGCTTGTTGGTCAGCTCTCATTTTCTCCAGGCGATCCCTACTGCATTCACAAAAATATGCTTTACCAGAATCTATAATTTTTGTTATAGCTGCTTGGTAGATCTCTGATCTCTCTGATTGCCTTACAGGCGTTTCATCAGGGGTAATACCAATATCATGCAATCCTTTTAAAATATTATTCTCAAACTCTCGAGTGGAGCGCTCAGCATCAGTATCTTCTACACGAATTAGAAATTTCCCATTATTTTGTTTTGCATACACATAATTGAATAACGCTGTTCTAACACCGCCAATATGCAAAGCTCCAGTTGGGCTAGGTGCAAACCTAGTAATCGATGTCATAACTGACTCCATGGTGGAATTTTATTGTCTTTTTTAATTTGTTTCATTCTTTCGTCATGCGCTGATTTGTCTTCTTTGGAGACAGCAATGTGAGGAATCGGAAATTCTGTAAGATTTATTGATTCGTCTTTATTTTTTTCTCCTGATTGTGTTTTTGAACTTGCGGATAAAAACTCAAACTTACCTTGTCCACCAGTAAGGTGAACAAAAACATCAGCTAGGATTTTTGCATCAACCAAGCCTCCATGGTAACTGCGATCATATCCAGATATTTCGAATCTACTAATTAGTGCGTCAAGAGAGTTCCGTTGACCAGGAAATTTACTGCGAGCAAGTACCAAGCTATCTTCTATTTCACAAATTTCTTCAATCATTGGGTATGTAGATGATGCCCTTTTTAACTCACTATTAAGAAACCCTAAGTCAAACGGAGCATTGTGGATGATTAATGTGCTTCCATCGATAAACTCTAAGAAACTTTCTGCAATTTCAGAAAAATCAGGTTCATTCTCAACCTGTGCATTTGAGACACCATGAACTTTCTGGGCCTCTTCATCAATTGATCTGTGTGGATTGAGGTAAGTATGGAAATGCTGATCAGTTTGCTTCCTATCTTCAAGCAATACTGCACCAATCTCGATAATGCGATGGCCCTGATCGACCTTTAGGCCTGTTGTCTCTGTATCTAAAACAATTAATTTTTTGGTCATCTTACTGAATCTATTCCTTTGTTAGCTAAAAGATCAGCCATTTCATTTCCAGCATCACCTGAATGACCTTTAACCCAATGCCATTGCACTTGATGAAAAGTCATTAATTCATCTAGCTGTTGCCATAAATTTTGATTTTTTACTTCTTTTTTTGCGGCGGTTCTCCAGTTATTTTTTTTCCAGTTATGTATATATTGAGTGATTCCATTTATGACATATTTTGAGTCAGTATATAAATCAACATTGCAGGGCTCTTTAAGTGCAGTTAAACCTTTAATTGCAGCACTTAATTCCATTTGGTTGTTTGTGGTGCTGCTCTTTCCACCATAGATTTCTTTTTCAACTCCTTCAAAAGTCATTAATACTCCCCAGCCCCCGGGTCCAGGATTTCCGCTGCAAGCTCCATCTGTATACATAATTACTTGTTTCATGGGTTAAAATATCTCAGTTACCATTATGAAAATTCAATCTATAAAAGCCTTTAGTGATAATTATATTTGGTTAGTTAGCACTAATGAAGGCAATCTTGTAATTGATCCTGGTGATTCCCAGCCAGTTATAGACTTTCTATCACAAAAAAACATCACCTTAACAGATATTTTACTCACTCATCACCACTATGACCATGTGGGAGGTGTTACAGGCTTAAAGAAAAATATGCTGGGGTATGTTTATGGACCAAATAATCCTCAAATAGAAGGAGTAAATAATCACTTAGTTGAAGGCAATATATTTAAGTCTTGCGGTCTAAACTTTGAGGTTATTGAAATTCCTGGGCACACTCTTGATCATATTGCCTATTTCATTAATGACTCAAAACAACCTGTTTTATTCTGCGGGGATACTCTTTTTTCAGGAGGCTGCGGAAGAGTCTTTGAGGGCACTTATGATCAAATGTATGAGTCATTAATGAAATTAAGGCAATTACCTGAAAATACCTTGGTGTATTGCGGACATGAGTACACTTTAAATAATTTAAAATTTGCTGAAGTGGTAGAACCAAATAATCAAGCAATTCATTCTTATATTGCTGCTTGCGAAGAAAAGCTTAAAAACCTTCAAACTACACTTCCAAGTAATATTCAATTAGAGTTACAAATTAATCCTTTTATGAGATGCGACAACATGGATTTACGTCAAGAAATTGCTAAAAAGCTTGATGACCATGAAAATATTACAGATGCTCAAATATTTGAATACCTTAGAGTATGGAAAGATTCTTTTTAATTATCATTCTATTTGGGCTCTCGGCTTGCCAAATACCTAACTTAATCAGGGCTGATAGGTATATAGAGCCAGTTCCACTTGAGATTACAAAACCATCTAATAACTATGAAAATATTTGGGACAGGATTAGAGGTGGGTCTTTGGGCAAAGGAGCTTTACCCGATATTGAAACTCAAAAATATATTGATAGTTATCTTAGCAATCCCTCACAGTTAAATAAACTTTTAGAAAAAGGTCGGTACTTTATTTTCTTTGTTCTTGATGAGCTTGATAGATACAACCTTCCACCTGAGCTAGCGCTGCTTCCATACATTGAAAGTAATTATGATCCATTTTCAATTTCATCATCAGGCGCCATGGGTATTTGGCAATTTATGCCAGCAACTGCAAGAATTTATGGTCTTAAAGACACCTGGTGGAATGAGCAAAGACATGATCCTTTAATATCTTCTAAGGCAGCAGTCAGATATTTAGCTTACTTACATAATAGATTTAACAACGATATTACATATACTTTAGCTGCCTATAATGGAGGTCCTACTCTTCTTGAAAAACAAATAAAACTTAATCGAAAATTAGGTAAATCATTAGCCTACAAGGACCTGAAACTGCCCAGTCAAACAAAAGAATATGTCCCAAAATTTCAAGCCATTAGAGAGATTGTAATTAATGCAGAAAAATATGGAATTAAACTACCAAATTTTCCTAATAAAAAAGTTTTAGGTAAGGTAGAGCTAGATGGGCAAGTAGAGATATTTGCTTTTAGTGAATTTGTCCAGCTCAAGCCTGAGTTTATTTATAAGCTTAATGCTGGTTATACCAAATGGGCATCACCGCCAGGAAAGAAAACTAGTTTTAATGTGCCAATTGAATTAGTTACATCAATAAATTTAAGAAAGGATCAGTTTATTCAGAGCAATCAAATAAATTGGGTTACTCATAAAGTCTCTAAGGGAGATAGCTTATGGAAAATTGCAGAAAAGTTTGATATCGAGGTTGAGGTTCTTAAAAAGGTTAACTATTTAACATCCAGTGTACTTAGCTTGAATCAACAATTACTAATCCCTCTTAGTAATGGCCAGAATGAAACATTTATACCCTATCAGGCTCATATTATTAGTGAAGGTGATACTTTATGGAATCTTGGCCTGCAATATAAAATTTCACCAGCTGAAATTGCAGCAAATAATGGTCTGAAAATAAGTGCGCCTTTGAGGATCGGAAAAGAGTTAAATATTGGGAATAAAAATATTTATAGAACAATTAACTCAAAAAGGAGAACAATTTTATATAGTGTAAAGCAAGGTGATAGTATTTATAGAATTGCAGATATTTTTAATATTGAAATTGATGACATTTTAAAAATAAATGAACTAAAAAGTAATGATATTAGCCCTGGCCAGGTATTAAAGATTGTAATTAGAGCTTTTTAATCTGAGGAAATTTTAGGATCCAAAGCATCTCTAAGACCATCACCAAAAAAATTTAAAGCAAATAATGTGATCGTGAAGGTCAATCCTGGATAAATTAATAACCAGGAGTACTCTTCCATTGATTCAACTCCATACCTTATTAAGGTTCCCCAACTACTCATTGGTGGTTGAATTCCCAGGCCTAGAAAACTTAGAAAAGCCTCTAGTAACATTACCTGTGGAATAGTAAGAGTTGCATAGACAGCAATTGGACCTAGAATATTTGGAAAAATATGTTTTCTAAACATCTGAAAGTTTGAGACTCCCATCGCTTGAGCGGCTAAAACATATTCTTGATTTTTAATAGTTAATACTTGGCCTCGAACAATTCTTGCCATAGTTAGCCACTCCACAGCTCCTATAGCTGCAAACAGTAACCAAATATTTCGACCAAAAATTACCATGAGCAAGATAATAAAAATTATAAAAGGTAACCCATAAAGGACGTCTACAATTCTCATCATTACCGAATCAATTCTTCCGCCAAAGTAACCTGCCACGATGCCCCAACTAACTCCTATAACCAGAGCTACGCCAGTGGCAACAAAACCAACCAACAATGAAACTCTTGCACCATATAAAATTCTACTAAATAGATCTCTGCCCAAGGTATCTGTCCCTAATAAAAAATTTCCCGATGGTGGCTGAGCTCCTAATTCTAGATTTTGATATGAATAAGAGTGGGGAGCAATCCATGGTGCAAAAATAGCTAAAGTAATTAAAATGCAAAGAATAGCTCCGCCAGTAACAGCGGCTTTATTTGCTAGCAATCTTCTCCATGCATCTGACCATAAAGAGCTATTCTGATTCATGCGTCTGCTCGTGCTCTAGGGTTCATAATCAAGACAGCAATATCTGAGAGAAGATTAAAAAAGATAATAAGTGCGGAAAAGAAGATAGTTGTTCCAAGAATCATTGTGTAATCTCGATTAAATGCTGCCTCAACATAAAATCTCCCGAGCCCAGGAATTTGAAATATTGTTTCAACAACAAAAGACCCTCCTATTAACCCAGCTATTGCAGGCCCTAAAAATGAAACTACCGGTACTAAACCACCTTGAAGAGCGTGACGGATAATTACTTGATATTCAGGCAAGCCTTTTGCTCGCGCCGTTCTAATATAATCTTGGCTGAGGGTCTCCAACATACCTCCTCTGCTCAATCTAGCAATATAAGCAGCATAAGCTGCACCTAAGGTGATTGAAGGTAAGATTTTATCTCCCGCAAGAGAATCCCATCCTGATACTGGTAAAACTTCTAAATGAATTCCAAAAAATAAAACAAGCAAGGGGCCTAATAAGAAGGTTGGCATGCAAATACCAATCATAGCTATAGTCATAGGTATGTAATCAAGCATAGTATTTCTTTTAACAGCCGCTAAAACCCCCGCAAAAATTCCAATGATCATAGCTACAAGGATTGCATAGAAAGCTAATTCCAAGGTAACTGGTAACCCAGTAAAAATCATTTCTGTAACAGATCGTCCCGGAAATCTGAACGAAGGCCCAAAATCACCCTGGACAAGATTAAACATATAATCTCTGTACTGAATAAATAAGGGTGCATCTAAGTTATAAACAGCATTAAGATTTTTCATTACCTGTGGTGGCACAACTTTCTCTGCATCAAAGGGGCCGCCAGGAGCCATGCGAACTAAAAAGAATGTTAGCGACGCGACAACCAATATTACAGGTATAGCAATTGCAACTCTCTTTAAAATAACTTGAAGCATTAAACTTAATTTCGTTCCAAGTAGATAAACTTAGGATGGTGAGTATCGAGTAAATTTGGATGCCATCCTTTAACATCAGGAGAGAGTTGATACTGCCTAACATATGTATAAATAGGGATAATAGGCATATCGTTAATCAGTATTTTTTCAGCTTTATTAAGGTAGTCATAGCGCAATGCTTGATCGTTAGTAGCATTGGCAATCTCAAGCAAATCATCATATTCTTGATTTTCCCAGCCAGTTTTATTATTGCCCCTATTAGGTCTCAATGTATCTAAAAAGGTATTTGGATCTTCGTAATCTCCAATCCATCCTGCTCGAGAAATTTGAAAATCTCCAGTCATTTCTCTTGCCAAATAGACCTTCCAATCTTGATTTACAAGCCGCACTTTAATACCTAAATTCTCTTGCCACATCTGTTGAACAGCTAGAGCAATTTTCCTATGTCCCTCTTGAGTATTAAAGAGTATCTCAAGTACAGGAAAATTTTGACCATCTTCATACCCAGCATCAGCAAGCAAACTTCTAGCTAAACTAGGGTCAAAGGGTATGGATGTTTTAGGATTATAACCAGCTGAGCCTGGGGGAGTAAATGAGTAAGCTGCTTCTTGACCGCATTTAGAGACTCGTTCAACAATTTGTTTGCGATTCAGAGAATAAGCTAGAGCCTGCCTAATACGCTTATCTTTTAACACTGGGTGCTTAGTGTTGACTCTATAAAAATATGTACCCATATAAGGTTCAATTCTTAAATCAGGGTTATTGTTTTCTATATAAACTGGACATTTTTCTAAAGGCACCACATTTGTTACATGAAGCTGGCCGGCTCTAAACATTCTATCTTCAGTAGCCTCATTGGATACAGGGTAGAATCTAATTTCATTTAGTTTTACAGCCTCTGCATCCCAATATAACGGATTCTTCTCTACAGTAATTTGTTTGTTAAGTTCCCAGCTCTTTAAATTCATAGGTCCATTGCAAACAAAATTTCCTGGCCTAGTCCATTGACCATTTCTGTCATCAATAGTGCCATATTTTAAAATAGTGTCTTTATGAACTGGATAAGTGCTGTAATGACTTAACAATTTAATAAAAAAAGGTGTTGGATTTTTTAACTCTACTCTTAGCTCATGATCATTAATAGCTTTTACACCAACAGAATCAAAGGATGGTTTAGGGTTATGATTTACAATTTCATTCTGAAGCGAAGCTATAGATTTAGGTAGAGCTACTAACTCATCTACTTCAGTTATAGAAAGTTCGGTAATTTTTGTATTCCCTAATTTTGTTAGCCAATTTTCTACTTCCTCTTGTAGATTAGATTGAAGAACTTCCAGAGGTACCCATGAATGATATTCTTTGGCTCCATTTAAATAATAAAGCATATCAGGGTATTGGGAGCCTAATGTGGAAGTGAGTATCCTCATCCATGACCATACAAAATCATCTGCAATGACAGGATCGCCATTTGACCATTTAGCATTTTTATTTAAGTGAAATGTATAAGTTTTTCCATCAGGGCTAATCTCCCAGCGCTCAGCAACACCAGGTAAGTTCTTTCCACCTTTAGGATTTGCAATGGTTAAACCTTCACACATAGAGATTAATAAATGATGTTCTGGTACTCCAGTGACAATGTGTGGATCAAGACCTTGTGGTTCGCTGCCATTACCAAAATGAAGTATTTGAGAATCTAGTCCAGAATCAACAGGTGAAATGGAATCACCGCAGCTCACTAAGAATAATATAAATAAGAAAGAGATATATTTATTTTTCATGGGCATATTATATATAAAAAAAGGGCCGGTAAACCGACCCTTTTTATTTGATTAAACTCTATTATAGTGAGATTTTAAATCCACCATAAACATATGCTCCACCTGGAATATCCCAAGCATAGTCAAAGTTCTGAGCAAATGAATCATATGCAACAGGAGGCTCTTCACCGAATAAGTTACGAGCTCCAACAAAGACGCTGATTGAGTCAGAATATTGATAAGCAACGTTTAAATCAGTGTAGAACTCAACCTCCATCAAGTTGTATCCACCGGCTCCGTAGTTGCTATCTTCGTCAGGATTTGAACAACCATCATCTAGGCCATAGTAGTATGAAATCCAGCAATCATCTTTATTGTCATCTAAGAATCTAAAGTTTAAAGATGTAGTGAATTCATTCATTGTCCATAGAATAGAAGCATTTGCTCTCCATCTAAAGTCAGCTCCACCATCATACCAACCGAAAGACTCGGAAGGTGTTGAAGTGGCTGATTGAGCAAATTCATCTTTTGTGTAATAAGTCATATCAAAAGCTGTTCTAAATTCACCGTAATTTTCGACATCGAATGAATAGGCAACAACTAAATCAACTCCAGACACGTTGTTAACAGCTGAGTTAACTTGCGATGTTCTAACAGTTTGAAGTCCACCATTTCCGGTTCTAGTTACAAATGTACAGAAAGCATCATCTTGAGTAGTTGACTCAATGTAGCAACGGTTTAGAACAGTTGAAACACCGATTGAACTAAAGATATTTTCTAACTCTATTTGCCAGAAATCAACACTAACACTTAAATTTTCAATTTGACTTGGAGTGTAAACGACACCAAACGTAGCATTCTCACCTTCTTCAGGTTTTAAGAAAGGGTTACCACCAACAAAAGCTCTAATTTGAGTAGTTGGTTGTTCGGCTCCACCAGCAGGAACGCCTGCAGCTAAACAGTTAGCTTGAGTTCCAGCACTCTGGGCATTGAACTGGTCAGTGTTACAAGGATCGTTTGCTTGTGGGAAGGACTCACCACCACC
>CAXYCJ010000006.1:0-253594 GCA_964275585.1 uncultured SAR86 cluster bacterium
TTCTAGGGGCGTTAATGGGAACTATTATGGCTGCAAATGTTTGGTTTGTTATTTGGCCAAATCAGCAAAAAGTAATAGCCGGAACGGCTGATGCTGCAGATGCTGGAGCTAAAGCTGGGTTAGCATCACGTACCAATACTCTGCTCTCTATTCCAATGCTTTATTTAATGGTTTATTCAGCCCATTATGATCTAGAACTTCCAATGATTGCAGCAAGTAGCATGACAGGTCTTTGGGTTGGTTTAGCTTTAATCTTAGTAATTGAAATGAATGCATTATTCGGTAAGATGAATCCAATGATCGCCTCTGTTAAAGCTGTTATTCATTCAGGATTAGCATTAACAATTATTTTTGCAATCTTGGTTCAATATTTTTAAATAAAAAACTTCAATTTAAAAAGGGGAATTAATTCCCCTTTTTAATAATCTTAACTTTGGTTATAAAGTTTTCTTCTATTTGCAGAATTTCAAGCCTGTACCTGCCCAATTCCAGGCACACATTCTCTTGGGGAATTTGGTCTAAATAATCAATGATTGTTCCATTAATAGTCTTTGATCCATCTTCATCTAAATCCCATCCCACATGATTATTGAGGTCACGGATCTTAGAGTTTCCGTCCGCAATTACAGAGCCATCTTTCTTTTGAATAAACTCTTTATCTAATTCAGCTTTTGCTGCACCAAATTTACCCACAATTTCTGTAAATATATCTTCCATGGTAAGAAGACCTTGAATTTCTCCGTACTCATCCACCACCAATCCAAGGTTTATATCTTGTTTTTGAAATTGATTTAACTGAGCTGAGAGAGTCGTGCTTTGTGAAATAAAAGTAGTTTCCAAGAGTATTTCTTTGATATCAGCTTTCAGTTCCATGGCCTCGATGAATTGATGAGAATCCTTAAGATGCAACATTCCAATCACACTATCAATTGAATGCTTGAAAACTGGCAGTCTACTATAATAGGAAGAAGCAATAATTTTTTGAGCATCTTCGATACTACCACTTAGATTAATGCCTGTAATTTCAGAATGTGGAGTCATAATATCCTCGACAGTTAACTCTTCCATGCCTAATATGGAAGATAGCATTTCTCTTGATCGAGCTGGAATAAGCTCACCATGCTCATCAAGTAAAGTTCTAAGCTCATCTGAGTTGAGATTATCATTTAAGACAGACTCCATGGGATCTACATTAAAAAATTTCATAATTCTTGAACTAATAATATTTAGCAACCATGCAAGAGGTCTGAAAATTAGCATAAGACCTTTTAGGAGCCATGAAGATTTGGTTGCAAAAATTTCAGGATGAACGCTAGCAATCGTCTTAGGAGTTATTTCTGAGAAAATTAAAATTACTAACGTTAAGATGATTGATCCTATCAAAACATTACCATCAAAATAATCAAGCATTAAAATGGTAACAATCGCAGATGCTAAAATATTTGCAAAATTATTTCCTACCAATATTGAGGCTAGGAGAGCATCAGGTCTTTCTAGTAATTTTAGAGCTCGCTTAGCACCTTTAAGATTTTTTGCTAAATTTCTTAATTTCACTTTGTTTGAAGCCATCATTCCAGTCTCTGACCCTGATGAAAAAGCAGAAAAAATTAGCAACAGCACTAACGCTGAAATTAAAAAAGATATTGAAGTTATGTCCAAGGAGATTTTTTAAAGGTAGTTGTTTAAAATTATCGAGTTACCAAAATATGCTAGAAGGATCATCATAAAAGAAAGCATTATACCTCTAACTGCATATCTAACCTTTAAATTAGCATATTTAATTCCTAGGAAAGTAAGCAGGTAAAGAATTATTGCAAAGAGAGTAAAAATAATTTTAAAAATTATCTCTAGGGTAAATGCTTCTCCAATCCATAGTCCTGATAGCAATGAGAGGGTCAAACAAGCAAGACCAAGACCAACTAGATTAAATATCTCACTATATTCTCGCTCTACTGATTTCGTATTGGAACCTATTTCACCTTTTTTTATTTTTGTAATATGCCTTTCAAGTAAAGTAGTTTCAAAAAAAGTAACAATTAAAATAACAATGCTAAAACCTGTAATTGTCATGTGGATTGCAAGCGCATTAAAACCTGTCGATGTGATCATTAGACCAAGAATAGACATAAAAGCTATTAGCAAAGCTATAAACAGCTGCTTAGTGGATGATAATATTAACCTTGTAATAAAATAGGCTAACAGAGATATTAATGCTGTTATTGGAAATGACACGGTCTAATTATTTTTTATATTGTTTATATATTAACACTATCAAATTTATCAAGGTTAACCTAAAATACACACCTTTTATAAATACAATAATTAATTCAATATGGTAGTAGTTAGACTTGCAAAGAGCGGAGCCAAAAAAAACCCTTATTATTTTATAACGGTTGCAGATTCCAGAAAACCAAGAGATGGAGGATATATTGAGCGTTTAGGCTTTTTCAACCCATCAGCGAAGGGATCTGAGGAAAGGTTACGTTTTAATATCGAGCGATTTGATCATTGGGTTAGCCAGGGCGCCCAACCTTCTGATAAGGTCGAAGAACTTCAAAAAGATGCTCGTTTGTCTCCTGAAGATCTTCAAGCAAAGCTAGATTTAAAAAAAGCTAAAAGAGAAACAAAGAAAGAGTTAGCTGCTGCACAGAAAGTAGCTGAAATTGCTGCTCAAGCAGAGGCAGCCCCAGAAGCTGAAGCAGAACCAGAAGCAGAGGCAGAGGCAGCCCCAGAAGCTGAAGCAGAACCAGAAGCTGAAGCAGAACCAGAAGCAGAGGCAGAGGCAGCCCCAGAAGCTGAAGCAGAACCAGAAGCAGAGGCAGCCCCAGAACCAGAAGCTGAAGCAGAACCAGAAGCAGAGGCAGAGGCAGCCCCAGCAGCTGAAGCAGAACCAGAAGCAGAGGCAGAGGCAGCCCAGAAGCTGAAGCAGAACCAGAAGCTGAAGCAGAACCAGAAGCAGAGGCAGAGGCAGCCCCAGCAGCTGAAGCAGAACCAGAAGCAGAGGCAGCCCCAGCCCCAGCAGCTGAAGCAGAACCAGAAGCAGAGGCAGAGGCAGCCCCAGCAGCTGAAGCAGAACCAGAAGCAGAGGCAGCCCCAGCCCCAGCAGCTGAAGCAGAACCAGAAGCAGAGGCAGAGGCAGCCCCAGCAGCTGAAGCAGAGCCAGAAGCAGAGGCAGAGGCAGCCCCAGAAGCTGAAGCAGAACCAGAAGCTGAAGCAGAACCAGAAGCAGAGGCAGAGGCAGCCCCAGCAGCTGAAGCAGAACCAGAAGCAGAGGCAGAGGCAGCCCCAGAACCTGAAGCTGAAGCAGAAGCCCAGGAAAGACCGATAGAAGAATCTGAAGAAGAATCTTCAGATGATGAGAAACAATAATCCATTAGATCTTTCTTTATTTCTCCTCATTGCCAAAATTGGCAAAACAAGAGGTCTGAGAGGTGAATTCTTTCTTCGTTCATTCTCAGAAGATTTGGATAGTTTAAATTCCTTTAGTAAATTCTATACTTTGAAGTCTGAAATGATGGAAGAAGTAAAGTTTGAATACATTAAATCTAATAATTCTAATATTACGGCAAAAATTGATTCTGTTGATGATATTGATGCAATGAAATTATTTGGGCAAAGAGATTTATATGTATTGAAGTCAGAGCTACCTGAGCTAGAAGAAAATGAAGCATATTGGTTTGAGCTAGAGGGAATGAAGGTTGTCAATCTTGAGGGTGAGGAACTTGGAAAAGTTGACCATGTTAATAACTATGGTGCAAGCGATATGCTAGAAGTTAGCCCTATAAAAAATGGTAGCGATTTTATTTTAATTCCCTTTCTTAAAAATAGAACCATTATTACTATAAATAAAGCTCAGAATTCTATTTTAGTAGATTGGCAAATGGATTATTGAGACTAGTATGAATATAAATATTATTACTTTATTTCCAGAGATCTTTGAAGCATTAAATTATGGATTACTTGGACAAGCAATTGCTCGAGATGATATTAGTATTAATATTGTCTACTTAAGAGACTATTCAATTAATCAGCATGGGCAGGTTGATGATAAGCCCTATGGGGGTGGAGAAGGCATGGTGTTAATGGCTCAACCATTAGAGAAAGCTATTTCAAGTATTAACACTATAAATCGAGGCCTAGTTATTAATTTATCACCTCAAGGCAATCCCCTTTCTCAGGCTAAGGCCAAACAATTATCAACAAATAAAAATATAACTATTGTTGCTGGAAGGTATGAAGGTCTTGATGAGAGATTTATTAAACAATATGTTGATGAAGAAATTTCAATTGGTGATTTTATTTTAAGTGGAGGTGAATTTGCGGCCCTAGCTCTAATAGATGTATTTTCTAGATTTATACCTGGTGTCATAGGAAATAAAAAATCCGTAGATTATGACTCATTTAGTAATGGCTTGCTAAAAGGCCCTGTTTTTACTAGACCAGAAATTTATAATTCAGACTCGGTTCCTGAGGTATTACTTTCAGGAAATCATGCTCGTATTCAGGATTGGAAAGATGCACAAGCTTTACGAAGAACATTCAAGAGAAGGCCTGAACTTTTAAATGATATAAAATTAACAAAAAAACAAAGAAAACTCTTGGAAGAATAGCAATCTAAGGATATCCTGTAGCACATTTCAGGCATTAAATTATGAGCGATAAAGATAATACAGAGAAAAAAGGTTTCTTTTCAAAATTATTTGGTGGATTGAGCTCATCCTCAGAAAAGGATGATTCTATAAATAAAGAACAAGTTTTCCCTTCCAGAGCGAGCCTCAACAAGATGAAGAAAGCAAATATTGTGAGTCTTGCTAAAGAAAATGATCTTGAATTAGATGTAAATCTAACAAAAGCTGAATTACTCAGTAAATGGGATTTACACTTTAGTGTAGAAGCAGAAATTACAGAGCCCGTTGAAGCTGCTCAAGAAGAAGTTGCTGAGACTGAGGCTGAAGAGCCCGTTGAAGCTGCTCAAGAAGAAGTTGCTGAGACTGAGGCTGAAGAGCCCGTTGAAGCTGCTCAAGAAGAAGTTGCTGAGACTGAGGCTGAAGAGCCCGTTGAAGCTGCTCAAGAAGAAGTTGCTGAGACTGAGGCTGAAGAGCCCGTTGAAGCTGCTCAAGAAGAAGTTGCTGAGACTGAGGCTGAAGAGCCCGTTGAAGCTGCTCAAGAAGAAGTTGCTGAGACTGAGGCTGAAGAGCCCGTTGAAGCTGCTCAAGAAGAAGTTGCTGAGACTGAGGCTGAAGAGGTTAGCGATATCAGTGAATCAAAACCTGTTGCCATTGAAGAAAAAACTTCTGCTCAGATTATTAATACGTTTGAATCCGAGCAACTCAAGGAAGATGTACCTTCGTTTAGACCGGGTGATACGGTGGTTATTTCAGTAAAAGTTAAAGAAGGTGAAAGAACTAGATTACAAGCCTTTGAAGGCGTTGTAATGAGCATTAAAAATGCAGGATTAAATTCCTCATTTATAGTTCGAAAGATTTCTAGTGGAATAGGAGTCGAAAGAACTTTTCAAACGCATAGCCCAATCATTGATTCAATTTCAGTCAAAAGAAAAGGTGAAGTGAGGCAAGCTAAACTTTATTATCTGAGAGAAAGATCAGGCAGATCTGCAAGAATCAAAGAAAGATTAGACTAATATCATGTCGCCTGGTTTAAAAAAGACTCAATATATTGATTCTTTTTTAACAAACCTTCAGCTAGAAAAAGGACTCTCTAGCAATACTATCAAAGCTTACTCAAGCGACTGCTACGCATTTTCTGACTGGTCTCAAAAGCAAGAATTTGATATCTTAAATTTAAAAGAAGCTCAGATTAGAAAATATATTAAACACTTTCAGAGTTTAGGGCTCTCACATTCAACAATAAATAGAAAATTATCTTCTTTGAAACACTTCTTTCTTTTTTTACATAAAAAAAAGATTATCTCCTTTAATCCAATTGCTAGTTTTTCAGGACCAAAAAATACAAAACCTTTACCTAAATCTATGTCTATAAAGGATGTTAATAGCTTGATTCATGCTCCAGATTGCAATACTTTTATTGGCTTGCGAGACAGAGCAATGTTGGAACTTTTGTATGCCACGGGCGTTAGAATTAGTGAGCTTATTAATTTGCAATATACCAACATTGATTTACAAAGATCTTTTATTAAGGTTATGGGAAAGGGCGGTAAAGAAAGAATGATTCCTTTTGGAGAAAATGCATTATCTTATTTACTTGATTATATTAATTATCGCAGAAAGAATAATTTATCTTTACATTCCAGAGATTTTTTTATTAGCCAGCAAGGAAAAAAAATTACTCGTCAAGCATTTTGGCATAGAATTAAATCGTATTTAAAACAAACAGGATTGCCCATAGATATTTCTCCTCATACTCTCAGGCATGCCTTTGCCACTCATTTACTCAATAATGGAGCAGATCTTAGGTCTGTACAAATGTTGCTTGGGCATAGTGATTTATCAACCACACAAATATATACTCACATAGCCAAGCAAAGGCTTGGCGAAATGGTTAAAAAACATCACCCTCGAGGTTAAATAGAATGAACTGTAGTAAATATTTTTTTATCTTCTTTCTTACCTTTTCGACTTTAGTAATAGCAGAGGAGAATCCCATTATTACTAAGATTAGTAAGTTTCTGCCCCCAGGAGCATCCGTTCAGGACATTAAGGAATCTAAGGTTGAAGGCTTATATGTAGTTGATATTGGCCGCCTAGAACCTTTATATGCGACAAAAGATGGAAATTTCTTCTTATTCGGAGAACTGTATGCAATTCAAGGAGATTCTCTTGTCAATACCACCAGGCAAGAAATTAACTTGAATAGAAAGTCAATTCTAGATGCTGCATTATCAGAAAAAGACTTTATTACCTTTAAAGCAGAGAATGAAAAATATATTGTCACTGTTTTTACAGATGTAGATTGCGGGTATTGCAGAAAATTTCATGGAGAAATAGAAGATTATAATGCTCAAGGAATTACAGTGAATTATGTCGCATTTCCTAGATCAGGCCTTGAATCTGAGTCATATAATAAAATTGTTGGAGCCTGGTGTTCATCTAATCCAAAAGAATCGTTAACATCCCTTAAGCAAGGTTTAGATCCTGAGCTGTCTCCGTGCCAAGATCATCCTGTTGAAGAACACTTCATGCTTGGGCAGAGAATAGGTATTGCTGGCACTCCTGCAATAATTACATCTTCCGGAGACATTCTTCCAGGTTATTTGCCTCCAATGGAGCTATTAAAAAAACTTAATTAATTATGACTAAATTAAAAATTGGTATATGCGGGTGGGGCAATGTTGCAACTGGCCTATACGAGCAGCTAACCTGCGGAAATACATTATATTCAGATTGGGAGTTAGTTTGTATAGGCGCTCGAAGAGATAATCCGAGGTGCAATCCTATCGCTACAAAAATTGTAAGAGATATTTTTGCGGTTATAGATGAGGACGTTAATGTAGTTGTTGAACTCATTGGAGGGATAGATACAGCTCGAGAGCTTATTCTAAAAGGTTTGAATTCTGGTAAACATGTTGTCACTGCTAATAAAGCTGTTATTTTTGAGCATGGCGAAGAACTCATCGAGATAGCAAAAAAAAATAATGTACGGTTACTATTTGAAGCTGCTGTTTGTGCTGGAACCCCAGTAGTTAAGATGCTATCAAATGATCTTGGAGCAAATAAGATTTCTAAAGTAGCTGGCATGCTAAATGGCACCACTAATTTTATTTTAAGCAATATGGAAGAGGGTGCACATTACGAGACAGTTCTGCAAGAAGCTAAAGAAAAAGGTTATGCAGAGCCTGACCCTAGTTTAGATGTGAATGGCACTGATGCAGCTCACAAAATTGGAATCTTAGCTGCCCTCGCATTTAATACAGGCCTGCCAGCAAAAAATTTTTATATAGAGGGCATTGAAAATATTAGCCCTCAAGATTTTAATTATGCTAACGAATTCAATTTAACAGTGAAACATTTAGCAGTTGCAAAACTCCAAGATAAAGGAATTGAGCTAAGAAGCCATCCAGTAATGTTAACCAAAGAATCTAGCCTTGCTGGGTTAAAAGGAGTAAGAAATGGTATACAGATTAACACTGATCTTCTCGGTGAATTTCAAGTTGCAGGCTCTGGTGCAGGAAGAGAGTCTACAGCATCTGGACTTATTTCAGATTTAATTGCATTGTCAAAGAATCAAGATATCGATCCAATGAGGTACCCAGATTTTTCTAAGAAACCAAATATTATTGATTTCAATGAACTGAGCTTCAAATATTATGTTTATCTTGAGGTAAAAGATGAATCAGGGGTCTTGGCATTAATAAGTAAAATATTTGCAGAGCATAAAATTAGTTTCGATAAGGTCATTCAAAAAGATCAACTGGATAATGGAACTGTTCCCATGGTCATTTTTACCGATCCTGTAATTGAAAGTGAAATGCAAATTGCTTTAAGAGACTTAAGCAGTAATACAGTTATTCATAATTCAAAGATTATTAGAATCGAGGATGTGTAATGCTTTTCCATTCAACTAGAGGGAATGACTCTGGCAAAAATTTCACAACAATACTAATGCAAGGTCTTGCGGACGATGGCGGTCTTTTTATGCCAGATCATTGGCCACAGGTTGATTTAGAAGAAATTAAATCTAAAATGTCATTTGTTGATGTTGCTAAGTGTATTGTCCCCCTGTTTACTGCTTCTTCTTTTTCACAAGCTGAAACAATTAAAATAGTAGAAGATGCTTGGCATGATTTTGAGCATTTAGATCTTATAGGCATTCAAACTTTTGATGACGTTTCAATCTTAGAGTTATTTCATGGGCCAACAGCGGCATTCAAGGATTTTGGCTTGCAGCTTGCAGCAGCTTTTTTTAATGAAGTGCTAGAAAGTGAGAATAAAACTGCAATTGTTCTTGGTGCAACATCTGGTGATACAGGCTCTGCAGCAATTGATGCATGCAAGGCTTATAAAAGAATTAAAAGTTTTATCATGCTACCAAACGGCAATATGTCTGAAGTTCAAAGGCGACAAATGAGCACGATTGATGCTAACAATGTTTTTGCTTTAAGGATTAATGGAACCTTCGATGATTGTCAGGATTTAGTAAAACACGCTTTTAAACAACGTGATTTTTTAAACCCAGACCAATATCTTCTGGCCGTTAATTCAATTAACTGGACTCGTATTATTGGCCAAATCTGTTATTACTTTTATGCTTTCAATCGATTGCACTCTAAAGGAGATTTAAATTTTTCCGTGCCTACAGGAAATTTTGGCAATGTTTTTGCATGCTACTCAGCTCATCAGATGGGCTTGCCAATTAATAAAATTTCAGTTGCAGTGAATGAAAATGATATTTTGCATCGTTTTTTTCGTGAGAATGATTATTCGAAGCAAGCAGTGCAGGAAACGATTTCACCAAGTATGGACATAAGTGTAGCCAGTAATTTTGAAAGACTTGTGTATGATTTTTTTCTTGAAAGAGATGCTGGTGGATGCGCCAAACTTTTCAATCAATTTCCCACTCATGCAATTGAGCTAGATGAAGCTGTATGGAATAAAAAAAATCAGTTATTTTCTTCAAGTAGAGTGAACGATGCGCATACACAGAAGTTAATTCAAGAAACTTATGCCGCTCGTGATTATGTTCTAGACCCTCATACAGCAATTGCGATGGATGAGGCTCTTAAAAAAAGCAATAAAAATATGCATTACATTGTTCTATCGACAGCTCATCCCTCTAAATTTCCAACACTATACGAGGAGCTAGGCATAAATATCTTAAGTACCCCGAAAGCTTTAATGGGGTTGTACGATAAAGCAGAAAAACTTCATACTTTTGATGCCCAATATGATCAAATTGTTAATTTTATTAATCAAAATAATCTAGAAACTAACTCATGAGTATTCCAGAAATTATTACAGCAGATCTAAAAGACCTTGAGCGTGTTAAGGGTGTTTTAAAGCTTGGTTTTACTTCAGATGCCTTGGTTAGATGGGTTTTTCCAGACCCAGCTAATTATTTAAAGAGTTTTGATGTGTGGATGCAAGAATTCTCTAAGATTGCCTATGAAAATGACGTTGTGTATTCAGAGAAAAATTTTGCTGGAGCATCTATTTGGCATCCCCCAGGCGCAGAATTTGATGAGGCTGTTTTAGAGCCTACTTTTGATGCAATTCCTGAAGAGAGATTGGAGACTGTAGCAAAATTCTTTGAGGAGTTTGATAAATATCACCCAGATGATGCATGGTATCTGGCTTTTATTGCTGTAGATCCATCTCAACAAAGAAAAGGCATTGGCTCTTTTTTATTGCTTGAGGCTTTGCAGATGATCGACCAAAGAGGCGAGAAAGCATACTTAGAGGCTACTAGCGAACAAAATAAAGCTCTGTATGAGAGACATGGATTTATTGAGATTGGAAAAGTGCAATTTCAGGACTCTCCTCCAGCATTTCCCATGATAAGAGAGGCAAGGTAACTGTATAACAGGTTAAAAAGGTATTAGAATGCGTGAATATGGAAACAGGCGAACTTAAATCCAATCTACTTAACCTCCGAGATCGTATGGCAGATCTCCGGGGGTACCTTTGACGTTTCCGCAAAAGAAGATTCATTAAAAGACATTAATGCTCAGTTGGCAGAAGAGGCTACCTGGTCAAATTTAGAATTATCCCAATCTCTTAACAAAGAAAAAACTGAGCTAGAAAAGTTTCTCACTATTTTCTTATCTGTTGATGTGGCTGTAAATGATAATCTTGAGCTCCTAGATATGGCTATAGAAGAGTCAGATGAAGCATCCATCAATCAAATGCTAGAAGAAACCAATTCTCTTATGTCATCAGTGGAAGATTTAGAGTTCAATCGGATGTTCTCTAACAAAATGGACCCAAGTTCTGCGTTCATTGATATTCAATCAGGATCAGGGGGTACCGAGGCGCAAGACTGGGCTGATATGCTTTTAAGAATGTATACAAGATGGGCTGAAAAGCATGACTTTTCAGTTTCCGTTATTGAACATTCTCCAGGTGAAGTTGCCGGCATTAAATCTGCATCCTTATTAATTAAAGGTAGTTATGCCTATGGCTGGTTAAGAACAGAAACAGGCGTTCATCGCTTGGTAAGAAAGTCCCCGTTTGATTCAGGTAGTAGGCGCCATACCTCATTTGCATCTGTTTTTATCTCTCCTGAGATTGATGAGTCCATTGAGGTTGAGCTGAATCCTTCAGACGTTAGAATTGATACTTACAGAGCTTCAGGAGCTGGAGGACAGCATGTCAATAAAACAGATTCAGCCGTTCGATTAACTCATGCGCCTACAGGAACTGTAGTTCAATGCCAAAGTGATAGATCTCAGCATAAAAATAAAGACAATGCTTTCAAGCAACTTAAATCAAAACTTTACGAATTAGAGCTGCAAAAGCAAAAAGATGAGCAGCAATTATTAGAAGAAAGTAAGTCCGATATTGGGTGGGGCAGTCAAATTCGCTCATATGTCCTGGATCAATCTCGAATTAAAGACTTAAGAACAAACGTAGAGAGTGGTAACATCTCTTCAATACTAGATGGCGACATAGATATTTTTATTAAAGCCAGTCTAACGCAAGGAGTATAGATGACTGATTCGAATACAGGTGGGGAAGCCACAATTCTAGAAGAAAGGCGAAGAAAGCTAGAAGAGCTTCGAGCAGAAAATAAGGCTTACATCAATGATTTTATTCCATCTGAGCATGCGCTTGATCTGCATGAATTGCATGGAGCCCTTTCTAAAGATGAGCTTGAAAAAGCTCAAATTAAAGATTTAGCATTAGCTGGCCGAATAGTTTTGAAGCGCGTCATGGGAAATGCAAGCTTTGTTACTATCAGAGATGGTTCTGGCGATATTCAAATCTATGTAAGCAAAAACAATATTGATGTAGATTTGTATAAAAATTTCAAGACATGGGATTTAGGCGATATTATTGGCATCACAGGCAATCTTTTTAAAACTAAAACTGAGGAGCTCACAGTTGAAGTTCACTCAATTGTTCTTATCACCAAGGCTCTTAGGCCTATGCCAGAAAAGCATAAAGGCTTGGCAGATGTAGAGACTAGATATCGCCAAAGATACATCGACTTGATGAGCAATCCAGACTCAAAAGCAGTCTTCGTTAAGCGTTCCAATATCATTGCTGCTATTAGAAGCACAATGCTTCAAGACGGCTTTTTAGAGGTGGAAACACCAATGATGCATTCCATCCCCGGTGGGGCTGTGGCTAAGCCATTTATCACCCATCATAATGCTTTGGACAGACAGCTATTTCTAAGGGTTGCGCCTGAATTGCATCTCAAAAGGCTTCTTGTTGGTGGATTTGAAAAAGTCTTTGAAATTAATCGAAGTTTTAGAAATGAGGGCTTATCAACAAGACATAATCCTGAATTTACCATGCTTGAATTTTATTCAGCATTTGCAACGTTTCAAGGCACAATCGATTTTACAACCAGGATTATTCAATCAGCGTCAGAGGCGATTGGTAATAGCGCTCAAATAGAATGGGATGGAGATCAAATTGATTTAACTTCCTTTCATACAAAAACTCTTGCTGAGCTTGTGTTGGCACAAAATGCAGATCTATCTAATGAAGATTTAAGTAACATTGAAACATTACGCACATATGCGTCAGCTCAGAAGATTTCATACAAAGATTCCTGGGGTGCAGGAAGAATATTACTTGAAATCTTTGAAAAAACAGTTGAACCCAAACTTCTTCAGCCAACCTTTGTAACAGAGTATCCCTTAGAGGTGTCTCCGTTATCTAGGCGTAATAACGAAGACTCATCTATTGCAGATAGGTTTGAGCTTTTCATTGGCGGCAAAGAGATTGCAAACGGATTTTGTGAGCTAAATGACCCGGATGATCAAGCAGGTCGATTCCGCGATCAAGTCAAAGCCAAGGCTGATGGAGATGATGAAGCTATGGGTTTTGATGAGGACTACATAGCAGCCCTAGAGCATGGAATGCCGCCAGCAGTTGGTGTTGGAGTTGGGATCGATCGATTGGTAATGATGCTAACAAATCAGAGCTCAATTAGAGATGTTCTTTTATTTCCCCAGCTCAAATCATAACCAGTAATTTATGAACATCACCTTGCTCTTAACCATTGGAGCGCCTCTCGCTATAATTGCATTTATTGTTTATTCAGATAAATTTAAAGAACCATTACATTTAATTCTGAAAACTTTCTTTCTAGGCATATTTTTATGTATTCCTGCTGGTGAATTAAACAATTTGCTTATCCAATCCCCAGATCAGTCATACTTTGCCGGGCTTACGGAAGAGAGCCTAAAATTTCTTGTTTTATATTTCTACATTAGACCAAAGACAGCTTTCAACGAGCCAATGGACGCAATAGTTTATGGGACCATAGCTTCACTTGGATTTGCGACGCTAGAAAACCTCTCATATGTCTATTCAGCCAGCTCAGATGTTGATTCTTTGACTATTGCAATAATGAGAGCGATTAGCGCAATACCATTGCATGCTAGTTGCGGAATTATTATGGGGTACTTTTTTGGCCTACATGCTTTTTTAGGTTCAAGATCATCTTTGATTAAAAGCTTAATCATTCCAATCTCAATTCATGCTACTTATAACTATTTAACTGGATTTGGTTTTTTATGGTTTTATTTTTTATTTGCCGTCATGCTTTACGCGCAATCCCTTCATAAAAAAGTTTCAGACTTACAGCTAACTAAATCAATGGAACAAGAAAATAAGATTATTTAATTTTCTTACCATCTAAACTTTTCAAAGTTTTCAGGGTTAGCCCATCCATCGGAATTATTCCATCCTCGTTTTTTATTGTAGGTTTGAAGGTTGTATGAATATATTTTCTTAAAAGATATTTCTGGATCATACGCAAAGCCAAGCTCCAGAAAAGATTGATGGTCTTTGCCATCCACAGATTCTCTAACGACTAATATTTTTTGAGCTACAGAATTTTTAATCAGCCCAAGTTGAGTTTTAGAAACTTTGACGTCTTCAAGAACAATACACATATCAAAGGTTTCTTGTAAATTAACATCACCGGTCGGAATCACCATGAGTCGCTCTAGCAAATCTTCAAGCTTTTCTATCAAAGATTTCAGATTACCAGAGGATAAAAGAAGCACTGATTTAGTGCTCTCGGAACGAATAAGCTCTGCTAGGAATTGATCTGGTCCTTGTTTTACCATTTATTTTAGTAAATCTTCTACTGCTGCTCTTTCTTCTAACAATTCATTTGTTGAGATTTTAATTTTTTCTTTTGCAAATTCTGACAAGATAATATCTTTTACAATTTCAATGCTACCGTCTTCAAGGGTTCTCAAGGGCATACCGCAAATAATGCCATCGGGTAGATCATAACTTCCGTCTGTTATTACTGCAGCACTAAAGCAATCTCCTAGCGCAGTTGGATTCTCGCATGCGACAACTGTATCCAACACAGCTTTTGCTGCTGAGGTAGCTGATGACGCTCCTCTGGAGTCAATCACAGCTTTGCCTCGCTGTTGAACAGTAGGGAGAAAGTTATTATTAATCCAATCCATGTCTGAAATTGCATCTTTTCCAGTTTGTCCATTGCAATGCATATTCTCAAAATCAGGATACATAGTAGGGCTGTGATTGCCCCATATAATCATTTTGCTGATATCTGCAATCCTTGTATCAAGTTTCTTGGAAAGAACTGACTTAGCTCTGCTTGAATCTAACATTGTCATGGCCATCCATAACTGAGATTTATTTTTTGCTGCATGTCTTCCAATCAATGCATTGGTATTCGCTGGATTGCCTACGACTAATATTTTTGCATTTGGTTTGCCATGCTCTCCAATAGTTTTGCCTTGGCCTACAAAAATACCACCATTGATTTGTAATAAATCAGCACGCTCTTCAATTTTCTTTCCGTTATAAACGATGCCGCGAGGAATACTGCCAACCAATAAAAACCAATCGGCATCTTTTGCTGCTTTTTCAAAATCTGATGTGTAGTTGACAGTCCCCATATTTGGAAAATTTGAATCTTCTAACTCCATGACTAGTCCTTCTAATTTTTCAACTACTTGAGGTATCTCAACAAGCTCAAGATCAACAATCTTGTCTCCAAAGGTATGACCATCAACTAGTCGCGGTATTAAGGAATAACTTATTTGACCTGCTGCACCAGTGACTACAACTTTAACTCTCTCTTTCATCGAAAAACCTTTTTCATTAATTTTGAAACATTATATTCCGAAACGTTAAATTAATTCTCGGACTGATCACTTTTTTAGTCTTTTTTACTGAATGCTGCCAATATTGTTGAGTTTTACCGTCAATAATCATTAACGTTCCATGAGGCTGAGGAATAGCAAGGGTCTCTTTAGATAAAATATTTTTAAATACTAGGTCGCGCTCACCTCCAAATGACAAGGCAGCAATTGTAGGATTTTTGCCTAACTCTGGCTCATCATCGGCATGCCATCCCATGGAGTCTCGCCCATCTCGATAATAGTTCACAAGCACAGAGTTAAACTCTAGATTGGCTAGTCGAGAAATTTTCTCTCTAATCATCAATAGTTCTGGCGTCCAAGACTGTCGATTAAGTTTTTTACCAGAATAACTATAGTCACAACCATCATCTCCAACCCAACACTGGAGTCTTGGAATTATTACTTCTTTGCCAAACATTTTAATTTTCATAGATTCCCAAGGAAGAGTCTTAAGGAAGCAGTTAAGCAATTCACTAGACTCAACAGAAGTAAAAAATCTTTCTTGGACTCGAATTATTAGATCGTTGTGAGCTACAATTTCATTCTGCATAAAAGAGTTAGTATAAATATGTTTTTATTAAATCCAACCACATAATAACCATGAGCAAAGTCTTAATTATAGGAGGAGGGCACGCAGGTGCCAATGTAGCATTTACCTTACGCAAAGATGGGTTTGAGGGAGATATTGATGTTCTTTCGAAGGAAAAATTTTTACCCTATCATCGACCGCCGCTTTCTAAAGATTTTTTAAAAAAAAATATTGAGACCGAAAAACTTTTCTTTAAGCCTGAAAGCTTTTATTTAGAACATAATATATCTTTTCACCCTAATACTTCAATAGATTCTGTCGACGTTGCCTTAAAAGAAGTGATGGCCTCCAATGTAAACTTTTCTTTTGATTATTTAGTTTTTGCCACTGGAGCCTCTCCAAGGATTCTTTCTATACCTAATGCAGATTCAAAGAACTTATTCTATTTGCGTACAATCTCCGATGTTTTAGATATTCATGATCAACTTGATTCGGCCAAAGACATTGTGTTGATTGGTGGTGGTTATATCGGTTTAGAAGTTGCCTCTGCAATGGTAGAGCTTGGACTGAAGGTTACAATACTCGAGGCTGAAGATCGAATCTTAAAACGAGTGACTAGTCCTGAGCTTTCAAATTACTATCACTCTATTCATGAAGCCAAAGGTGTAGCAATAATCTGCGATGCTAGAATCAGCCACTTGGTTGCAGAGGACCAACTCATTCATTGTGTTGAATTAGAGTCTGGAGAGAAAATTGCTGCAGATTTGGTCTTGGCTGGTATTGGAGCCATTCCAAATACACAACTTGCAGAAGAGGCAGGGTTAGAATGCAACAATGGGATCTCCACAGATCAATACTGTAGAACAAGTAACCCTCATGTTCTTGCAGCAGGGGACTGTGCTTATTCTTTTAACACTCTTCTTAATCAAAATATTCGATTAGAAAGTGTGCCAAATGCTTTATCCCAAGCAAAAGTTGTCTCCTCTTCTATTATTGGAAATGAGCTTTATAATAAAGAATTACCATGGTTTTGGTCTGATCAATACGACTTAAAATTACAGATGGCTGGGTTATCATCTGGGTATGATGAAAGCATTATCTTGGGAGATATAAGCTCTTCCGAGTTTATTGCTTGTTATGGTAAAAATGGATATCTTATTGCCATTGACAGCGTCAATCAATCCAAGCAATTCATGCTTTTTAAAAGAGCTTTAAGCAATGGTTTTAAGCTTGAAATGAGCTTAATAAAAAATAAAGATTTTCAACCAGACAGCATTTTTTCTGGTTCAAATTAGTTAAACTAACCACCTCAAACGGAGATAATTATGACAATCAGATTTGATGACAAAGTAGCAGTTGTGACTGGTGCAGGTGGAGGCTTGGGCAAGCAGCATGCGTTAGAATTAGCGCGCAGAGGCGCCAAGGTTGTTGTGAATGATCTTGGAGGTGCATTGGATGGTTCAGGCGGCGCCAGTGATGCTGCCAATGCAGTGGTTGAAGAAATTAAAGCTGAAGGCGGAGAGGCTATTGCAAATGGTTCTAGCGTAGCTGACAGAGAGGGCGTTGCAAACATGGTAGCTGAGACTATGGAGAAATGGGGCCGCATTGATGTACTTGTTAATAATGCAGGAATCCTGAGAGATAAAAGTTTTCATAAAATGACCTTAGAAGAATGGGATATGGTCTTAGAGGTTCACCTTCAAGGCAGCGTAAATACAACCCATGCAATCTACCCAATCATGAGAGAGCAGGGATATGGCAGAATAATTCATACAAGTTCATCTAGTGGTTTATTTGGTAACTTTGGTCAAGCAAACTACAGTGCAGCGAAAATGGGTTTAATTGGCTTAATGAATACTCTCAAAATTGAAGGTCAAAAGAACAATGTTTTTTCAAGTGCTATTTTGCCAGTTGCATTCACAAGGATGACTGAAAACCTACTTCCAAAAGAAGGGATTGGAGAAAGGTTACTCCCTGAATTTGTTACACCCGCCGTTATTTATCTTGCAAGTGAAGATGCGCCGAATGGTGTGATGATTGGAGCTGGTGCTGGAGTGTTCACCAGAGTGCTCATTCACGAAACTATGGGTGTTGCTTTTGGAACAGGTGAGGATATGACACCTGAAAATATTGCAGCTAACTGGGATCAGATTTCAGACATGGAAGATGCAAGAGCTATATATCAAGGCGGCGAGCAAACCATTAAGATTTTTGAGCAAGCCGATAAAGATAAATAAATTAAGCTGTAAAACTCTCTCTTTTAGACATGAGCTCTGAGTGTCTTTCAATCTCAGGATAGTCTGCCAGCTCCAACTGGTTCAACTTAATAAAAAAATCAGTTGTTGTAATCATTTGAATATCTGCAAAGGTATACCTAGCTCCTGCAACAAACTCAGATTCAACCAGCACTCCATTGAAGTAACCTAGGGATTTAACGGCAACCTTTTTTTGCATTTCTCCATATTCCTTATTTTGATTTTCCATCCCTGCCATCGCTGGATGCAAGTGCCTAAAACCCATTGCAAGAGGAATCATCAGTTCGTTGTAAATTCGACATTGCCACATCTCAATTGATGCTATCTCCATAGGACTTTCTCCAAAAAGATTTGGCTCTGGGTAAAGAGATTCTAAGTACCGACAAATAGCTGTTGATTCCATGATGACTGTACCATCGTCGAGTTGCAGTGCAGGAATTCTTGAATTAGGAGCAATGGCACGATACTCAGGTGTCTTGTGCTCACCTTGCATGAGGTCAATTTTAATAATCTCCACATCAGAAATATTCTTTTCGACCAGAAACATTCTTACTTTTCTTGGACTATTGGCCATTGGATTATCGTATAGCTTCATTTTGTAATTCCAGTATTGATGAATTTTCAGACTATTTATTTTAAATATAAATTAGCCTTATGCAACTAAACCTGCACTGTACCCAGAAGACCACGCCCATTGAAAGTTGTACCCTCCAAGGTGCCCAGTAACATCAACGACTTCACCAATAAAAAATAATCCTTGATGATCTTTAATCTCCATAGTTTTAGAGTTAATTACATCGGTATCTACGCCCCCAAGCGTTACTTCTGCAGTCCTATAGCCTTCGGTTGAGGAGGGCTTGAGGATCCACTCATTTATAAGATTGCCAATTATGATCAGTTCATTCTTGCTGATCTCAGACAGGAAGTGATCTTTGTGCAATGGCCACCATAAATTCTCCAGTTTAAATAACAATGCCTTGGGAAGTTTGGCATTAAGAGATTTTTTAATAGTAGTTTTGTTATTTTTATTTTTTTCATTAATTAAGAAATCTGCTCCATTGATTCCAGGCAGCAGATCAATGCGAATCTCATCTCCAGGCTTCCAGTAGTTTGAAATTTGAAGAACAGCAGGACCGCTTAAGCCTCTATGAGTAAAAAGCATAGATTCTTCAAACTCTTTCTTGTTACTTGAAATAATAACTGGAGTAGATAAGCCAGATAATGCTTCGCAGAGATCCTTTATCTCATCTGAAAACATAAAGGGCACTAAACTCGCTTGTCTAGAAATCAATGGTAGATTAAATTGCAGTGCTAAATCATATCCAAATCCACTGCCACCCAATGTTGGAATAGATAATGCACCTGTAGCAATCACAAGTGACTCGCATTTAACAGCTAGTTGCTGAGGGTTGGATTGAATGCTTAATTCAAATCTTCCATCTGACGCAATCTCAGCCTGCTTGTTAACTTTTTCAATCTCTACACTGGTACGAACCTCAACTCCTGATTTGTTGCACTCAGCAAGCAGCATATTAAGAATATCTTTTGATGAGTTGATGCAAAATAATTGATGATGTTTTTTTTCTTCGTAATCTATTCCATGTGCTTCGACCATAGAAATAAAGTCTTCTGGGGTAAACATTTTCAATGCTGATTTACAAAAATGAGGGTTATTTGACAGGAAGTGTTCTGCTTCAACATAGAGATTTGTAAAATTACAGCGACCCCCACCAGACATAAGAATCTTCTTTCCTGGTTTATTAGATTTCTCTAAAACCAGAACAGCTTTATCTCTTTTAGCTGCTGTAATTGCGCACATCAGTCCTGCAGCGCCAGCACCAAGAATAATTACGTCATAATGATCTTTCATAGTGAGGATACTTTCTCTTCAGACAGCCTCATGAAAAAAATTCATTATTGACTCTCACTCATCTTTCCAATCAGGGGATCTTTTTTCTATGAATGCATTGATACCCTCTTTAGCATCATCTTTTAGTAAGTTATCCTTCATAGTATTAGACGTATATTTATATGCTGCAGATAAATCCATTTCAGCTTGAGCATAGAAGGCTTGCTTTCCAGTTGATACCGTCATGGATGATTTGCTGGCAATTTTTTCTGCTAATTTGGTTACTTCAAAGGCTAACTCGTCCTTTTGAACTAGGTTATTTATTAACCCTATTTCTTTTGCCTTTTTAGCATTAATAAAATCGCCAGTAAGAAGCATTTCCATAGCATTTTTCTTGTTAACATTTCTGGAAAGAGCAACCATTGGGGTTGAACAAAAAAGACCAAGATTTACTCCGGGGGTAGCAAACCTAGATTCATTAGAGGCTATTGCAAGATCACAACTTGCCACTAATTGACAACCTGCAGCTGTCGCCACTCCATCAACTTCGGCAATAACCGGTTGGGGCGTATTCACTATTAACTGCATCAATGCAGAGCAAGAGTCAAAAAGGTCTTGAAAGAAATCTTCGCCGCTATCTTCATTCTGTCTTGCAGCTGTTATTTCTTTTAAATCATGCCCTGAACAAAATACATTTCCCTCAGCGGCTAATACTATAACTTTTATGGATTTATCAGAAGATGCGTCTTTAATCTCATCCATAAGAATGCTCATCATGTTGCTAGATAAAGCATTTTTATGATCTAAATTACTCATGATAAGACGCAGGACGCCCTTATCAGATTTTTCTTTAATTAATATTTTTAAATTTTCTTTCATATTAAATCTATTAAAAGTTATTTTACTTTTTTAGTCTAATATAGTTTTGTTAATTCTATTTTTGGACATCTATTCATGATAACTTTTAGACCAGCTCGTTCTGCTAATTCAGCAGCTTCTTGATTAACAATGTCTAATTGAGTCCACAGAACCTTTGCTCCAATTGCAATTGCTTCTTTCGTTACTCCCATGACTGCATCTGCAGATCTGAAAACATCAACCATATCAATCTTTCCTGAAACAGAATTAAGATCTGCATAGCATGGTTGTCCTAAGATGAGATTACCTTCTTCATTAGGGTTGATTGGAATGATTTGATACCCATGTTGAATAAGTGACTGCATAACTTTGTAGCTATCTCTATCTTGATTTGCACTAGCTCCAACTACTGCAATAGTTTTTACTTCCTCAAGTATTTCTTTTATGTAACTCTCAGAATAATCAACAATCATTTTATGTTATTTGAATTACTCCCACTCATAGCTATATTTCAGACTCAGTAAATTTAATTCCAAGTTATTAAATTCAAGCTTACCTAAGTGGTCAGAATTCATAGCATTGAGAGAAATAGCACTTAGTTGAAATTTATTTTTTCTATACAAGATAATTCCATCAGCCATATTTAATTCGTCTACAGGCTTGCTTGCTCCCTTTAACCAATAATAACCACTCACAACAGCAACAACCCCAATTAACAAGTTAGCACTATCATCTTTATCTTCATGAAGGCACTCTGGAGGAGTTGGATACACTTGTATGCAAGGAAGATGACTGCTGAATATATTCAGAGGCAACATAAGAAGAGATAAGTATAAAAATTTTCTCATGTTAATTTCCCGGGTTGGGTGGAACAGCCACTGCTAGCTCAAGATTACGTTTTTCTGCTTCAGACCAATCTTTTGGAAGCAATCTAGAAGTAATGAAGAAGCATATCGCTGATGGAATGAGTAAAAATGAAGTAACGCTCATAGCATACCTAATTGATTCAATGTCTCCATGAGTTTCGTTAAATATATCTATCATCCAACCAGTAAAACTTGGTCCTCCTCCAAGTGCGATCATATTTAAAATAAAAAAGAACAAGGCCGTAGACATGGCTCGCATGTTAACTGGTGCCAGAGTTTGAGCAATTGCAAAGCTTGGCCCAAGCCATGTTCCAAAAAAAAGTAAGAACAAAGTAGTGAGAAAAAGATGCATTTCAACCGTTGGGACCCACCAAGAGCAAAGAGTTATTGGTAGACACGCAGTAATTGCTATCGTAGGTAACCATCCATAGGCACGTACGTCTCTCTTTCCCCATTTATCAGCTAGCCTTGCTCCAAAAAAAGCACCTCCAGCGTATGTTGTTCCATTTATAATTCCCAAAATAATTACCAGTGTTTTAAAATCAAAATTTGGATCCAATGTTATTAGATATTTAGTTTGAAATGCAGAAGCAGAGTAAGATACAAAAGCTCCAAAGGCACTCCCAAAGCACATAGTGCGCCATGCAGGAATCTTCAGTAGCGTTCTTATCGATTGTATGAAGGGTGGTTTATTTATGTCAGTTTGCTGATCAAATTCCATTGCTCCTCTTATTGGTTCTCTAATAACCAATTTCACAACAACGGCTAATCCAATGCCTGTTACACCAAGAAAGATAAAAATTTGCCTCCAATTTACCTCTTCATTAGATGCTCCCATGAGAGATGCTGTGGCAAAATATGCGGCCATGATCCCTAAAGGAATACCCATTGCATAAACTCCTAGTGCGCCGGCTCTCTCTTCTTTAGGGTACATATCCGAAATGATCGAGTGAGAAGCTGGGCTGCCTCCTGCTTCGCCTATACCTACGCCCATGCGCGCAATTCCTATTTGCATGAAATTGCTAGCTAAGCCTGTCAATGCGGTAAAACCACTCCAGGTAGCCAAAGCAAGCGAGAGTATATTTACTCGATTATATCGATCAGCCAACCATGCTATGGGAATAGCCACACATGTATAAAATACAGCAAATGCTAGGCCAATCAATAAACCTAATTCTGTATTAGTTAACTCCAAATCCTTTTGAATAAAAGGGGCCAAAATACCCACAATTTGTCGATCAATAAAATTAAAACCATAAACTACAGTAAGTAGAATTAATGCAAAGGAGCGATATCCCTTGCTTGGCATATTTTGCTCACTCATTCTTTTTTGTCTTCACCAGCCTTTTTATTTTTAAAGTAACCGTTAAAAGCTATATAGGTTTGAATAAGGTTTGCTATTACAAATGCTGGTAATTCAACGAGAAGAAATACAAGTGCGCCAGCAAATCTACTGATGCCTGTAAGAATGTATCCATTTAATCTGGTTTCATGTTTTGTAGAGCTCACCAGGACAAGACTGAGTATGCTCAAAATCAAGATAAACCATTGCCCGTATTGTAGAAAATTTTCTTTCATTACTAATCTTGTTCTCTAAGCAAGCAAAGACTTTACCTGCAAGCGCTCTAGCAGGCTCATTGAGAGGTCCATGAGACGCTTACTCCCAGTTAAGGGCTCCACCAGTTTGATATTCGATTACACGGGTTTCAAAGAAATTCTTTTCTTTTCTTAAATCCATGATTTCAGACATCCACGGGAAAGGGTTGGTCGCACCTTTAAATTCTTCCTCTAAACCAATTTGAGTTAATCGTCTATTTGCAATAAATTGCAGGTACTCTTCCATCATAGAAGCATTCATCCCCAGAACGCCTCTTGGCATAGTGGCTCTGGCATACATGACCTCAAGCTCTGTTCCTTCCAAAATCATCTGAGCAGCTTCACGCTTCATCTCGTCATCCCACAAATGAGGGTTTTCAATTTTAATTTGATTAATCACATCAATTCCAAAATTTACATGCATGGATTCATCTCTCAGGATGTATTGGAACTGCTCAGCCGTTCCAGTCATCTTGTTGCGTCTCCCCATTGAGAGGATCTGTGTAAAGCCACAGTAAAAGAAAATTCCCTCAAGAACACAATAGAAGGCTATGAGATTTCTGAGTAACTGCTTGTCAGTTTCTGGTGTGCCTGTTTGGAAGGTTGGATCTGATATCTGCTGAGTGTACTTAAGGCCCCATGCTGCTTTCTTCGCGACACTGGGAATCTCTCTGTACATATTAAATATTTCACCTTCATCCATTCCAAGAGACTCAATGCAGTACTGATATGCATGGGTGTGAATAGCTTCTTCTAGACTTTGTCTGAGAATATACTGTCTGCATTCCGGGTTTGTTATCAGCCGATAAAGAGCAAGGACAAGGTTATTCGCAACCAATGAGTCAGCTGTTGAGAAGAACCCAAGGTTTCTTTTTACAATGGTTCTCTCATCTTCTGTTAAGCCGTCTTCAGATTTCCAAAGAGCTATATCCGCAGTCATATTAACCTCTTGTGGCATCCAATGATTGGCACTACCATCTAGATATTTTTGCCATGCCCAGTCATATTTAAATGGCACCAATTGATTTAAGTCAGCATTACAGTTAATCATAGCCTTATCATCGACTTGAACTCTTCCGCTGTGCATTTCATCAAGCTCTTTAATGCCTTCTGATTCATCAAAATTTTCAATAGCTTTTCTGGCAATCTCAGCTCTTGAGCCCTCTTCAATATTCGAAGTAGCTGCCTCAGCTTTTATTGTCTCTTCCTGCACTGCAGGCTGAGCTTCTTTTACCTCTTCAGGAATAGTGTTCTTTATAGCAGGAGCTACCTTAACTTCTTCTTCGTTGTATTCATCCCAATTTAACATTCTATTTCTCCATTATTTTATTACTGACATGCTTCACAGTCAGGATCATCCAAGGAACATGCTTCTGGTACAGGTGCAGGGGCTCCTAGTTCGTGAGGAATTTCGGGCGCGGCTTCCGCTTGCGCACTCACAGCATTCAAGGTGCCTTGATTGATCGTTGATTTTTCAGTTGTGGTAGCTGCAATTGATCTAAGGTAATAAGTAGTCTTCAAGCCAGAATACCAAGCCATCCTGTAAGTTAGGTCAAGCTTCTTGCCGTTAGCATTCCCAATGTATAGATTTAGTGATTGGGCCTGATCAATCCATTTTTGTCTTCTGCTTGCAGCTTCAACAATGTATTGAGGCTCTACCTCAAAAGCTGTTGAGAAAAGAGTTTTAATATCATCTGGAATTCTTGATATCTCAGTTAAGCTACCCTCAAAATATTTCAAATCATTGATCATGACGTCATCCCATAGATTTAAAGTTTTAAGCTTTCTAACAAGGTAAGGATTCACGATAGTGAATTCACCTGAAAGATTAGATTTCACGTATAGATTTTGATAGGTTGGTTCAATTGATTGAGTAACCCCAGTGATATTCGATATGGTTGCTGTTGGCGCAATAGCCATTACGTTTGAATTCCGCATGCCATTTTGTTTGACCTTAGCTCTCAGCTGATCCCAATCCAATGTTTCAGATCTATCAACTTTCATAAATTCACTTCCTCTATTTTTTTCCAGGATATCTATTGAATCTTTTGGAAAAATACCTTGGCTCCACAATGAACCATCGTAAGAAGGATAGGTACCTCTCTCTTTTGCAAGATCACTGGAAGCTTCAATAGCATGATAGCTAATGACCTCCATGCTTCGATCTGCAAACTCTATGGCTGCATCAGAACAGTAGGGGGCATCTTGCATGTATAAAGCATCTTGGAAGCCCATGATTCCCATACCAACAGGGCGATGTTTTAGATTTGAATTTTTTGCTGTGTCAACTGAGTAGTAATTTATATCAATAACGTTATCCAGCATCCTTAAAGCTGTTGCAACGGTGCGTTTTACTTTTTCTTGATCAAGGGTACCGTCTTTCATGTGTTGAGGAAGGTTTACTGAACCAAGGTTACAAACAGCAATCTCATCTTTACTAGTGTTCAAAGTGATTTCGGTGCAAAGATTAGAAGAGTGAATGACACCAATGTGCTGCTGAGGTGAGCGTAAGTTACATGCATCTTTAAAAGTAATCCACGGATGACCTGTTTCAAAGAGCATCGTTAACATCTTTCTCCATAGGTCTTTTGCAGGTATTGTCTTGTGTTGATCCATTTTTCCTTCTGCTGCCAATGCTTCGTACTCTTCATACCTTTTTTCAAAAGCCAGGCCAGTAAGATCATGAAGGTCTGGAGCCTCACCAGGTGAAAAGAGTGTCCAATTAGCACCCAACTCGACTCTTTTCATAAATAAGTCAGGGACCCAGTTGGCCGTATTCATGTCGTGAGTCCTTCTTCTGTCATCACCAGTATTTTTTCTAAGATCTAGGAATTCCTCTACATCTAAATGCCATGTTTCTAGATATGCACACATAGCCCCTTTTCTTTTCCCCCCTTGATTTACAGCAACAGCTGTATCATTAGCAACCTTTAGGAAGGGGACCACGCCTTGGCTTTTTCCGTTTGTACCTTTAATGTAAGAGCCTAATGCTCTCACAGGAGACCAATCATTTCCTAGTCCACCTGCCCATTTTGAGAGCAGGGCATTATCCTTCATTGCGCCAAAAATTCCATCCAAGTCATCTGGTATTGTTGTGAGATAGCAAGAAGACAATTGAGGTCTTAGAGTACCTGAATTGAACAAAGTTGGAGTTGAGCTCATGTAATCAAAGCTGGAAAGTAGGCGATAGAATTCTATTGCTCTATCTTCGCGATTATCCTCTTGTGCAGCAAGCCCCATAGCAACCCTCATAAAGAAAATTTGAGGTAGCTCAAACCTGGTGTCCTGATAGTGAATAAAGTATCTATCATACAAAGTTTGTAGCCCAAGATAGGTGAATTGATAGTCTCTATCATGGTCAATAGCGCCACCTAATTTACTTAAGTCATAGGTCCTGAGATTTGGATCAAGCATCTCAAGCTCAATTCCTTTTTCTATATAGGCTTTAAAGGCATTAGGGTAGTGCTCTTTCATTTCTGGGTGAGAGCTCTCTTCTGCTACCCCAAGAAAAGATAAGGCTTCGCTTCTAAGTTCATCAAGCAAGATTCTAGCTGTTACAAAGCTATAATTTGGCTCCTGCTCAACTTTGGTCCTTGAAGACATCACTAGCGCAGATTTCATATCGCTAATTGAGACGCCGTCATATAGGTTTTTCAGTGATTCTTCTAAGATAGAGTCTGCACTAACGTCTTCTAATCCTTCGCACGCATGATTCACAACATCTGCCAATCGATTAATATCTAAGGGTACCTGCGTTCCATCTTTTTTTGTTACAGAAATTGCTGGCGATTCTATATTAGTTTTTTTTGGCGCTTCTTTTGTTCTTTCAGTTGCTCTTTCTTCTCTGTACAGAATATATTTTCTTGCAACTACATATTCTTCATTGCGCATTAGTTGAAGTTCAACCTGGTCTTGAATTTCTTCTATATGAAGCGTGCCACCTGACGGCATTCTCCTTTTAAATATTTCTTGAACATCACCAGTTATATCTTCAACCTTTCTATGAATTCTCTCACTGGCCGCTGCATTTCCTGACTCATGTGCTAAAAATGCTTTTGTCACTGCAATTTTTATTTTATCTTCTTCAAATGGAACTACTTTTCCATTTCTCTTGATGACTCTTAATTTTCCTGGTGCGGTCATGTTCAGCTCTTCGGTTGCTTTCGATCCAAGTGATCCTTGCCCAGTATCCCCTTGAGTTTTTCCTAACTCTTGTAATGCCATTTTCTACCTCTAATTTTGTATTTCTTTCGTTGGTGAATTTTGTGATAATTTACCAATGGGTGGGGTCAAGTCTCTTTTTTCTTAATATCTTTAACCAATGTTAATATTCATACATTGTGGATAAATAATCAAGCAAAAAACACAATATATTGTGAATTCTTTTTAAATATTCACAATATGCTGTATAAATGATGTTTATGCCTTGTTAAGAATAAGTGAATAAATTGTGGATAAAAGCCAACTTTAAGGAGAAAAATGTCAGTTTTAATAGCCATAGACCAGGGCACGACTAGCACTCGTACCGTTGTCTATGACAATGATTTAAATGTTATAGATTCTGAGCAACAAGAATACTCTTTGATCTTTCCTGAGGATGGTTGGGTTGAAGTTAACCCATCTGAGTTGATGAAGTCAGTTTATGCAACTTTAGATCCTATGCTAGAAAAATACTCAGATATTTCCGGGCTAGGCATTACCAACCAAAGAGAGACTACTTTGGTTTGGGATGCTCGCTCTGGCGAACAAATTTATAACGGAATAGTATGGCAGGATCGAAGAACAGCAGATCTGTGTAGCTCATTAAAAAAATCTGGGCATGAAGAAACTATAAAAGAAAAAACTGGACTCTTGCTCGATCCTTACTTTTCAGCCACAAAAATTGCTTGGATTATCAATAATGTTGAGGGAGCAAAAGAAAAAGCAGAGCAAGGTTTCTTAAGATTTGGAACTGTTGATACATTTTTGCTTTGGAGGCTCTCCGATGGGCTAATTTACAAAACAGATATTACAAACGCATCAAGAACCAATCTATTTAACATTCATACACTCAAATGGGACAATGAACTTCTCGAGTTATTTCAGGTGCCTGCTTCTATGCTGCCTGAGGTCCATGACTCGGATGCTCAATTTGGAACCTTTTCAAGAAAAAATCAATCCATTGCTATAACTGGGGTTATAGGAGACCAGCAAAGCGCACTAGTTGGGCAGAAATGTTTTGGCAATGGTGATATGAAAGCTACATTTGGCACAGGGTGCTTCTTGATGGTCAATACTGGAGATGCTCCCCAGAAATCTAAGTCCGGTCTTCTAACCACCATAGCATACACATTACAAGACCAGACTGTTTATGCATTGGAGGGTAGTATTTTTTCAGCTGGGACTATTATTCAATGGCTAAGAGATAACATGATGTTTTTTGAGGACTCAACTTTAAGCGAGTCTTTCCTTTCCTCTTCTGGAGAATCAAATGGAGTTATTTTTATTCCTGCTTTCACTGGCATAGGAGCGCCTCACTGGAATGCTGAAATTAGAGCTTCTTTTTACGGTATTACTAGAGACACCTCGCAAAAAGATATAGTGACTTCTGCGTTTAAAGCATTGATTTATCAAGTTCTTGAAATTAAAGGCGCGTTAAATAAAGACAATGTTCCAATCAAGAACCTATCAATTGATGGTGGAATGGCAGCTAATAAGAAATTTTCTCAGTTGCTCGCAGATTGCATCAAGCATGATGTCCGAGTCCCAGAAAGTACTGAATCCACTGCTATTGGAGCTGCTATAACCGCAGGGTTAGGAGCAGGAGTATTTTCTTCTTTAAATGATTTACAAAAAGACTCTAGAAATTCAACCTTTTATTCTCCAAGAGAAGGCATTTTTAACAAGAAGGATCTAAACGAGTGGAAAAAATTTCTTGAAACACTTTTAGAAGCGTATAGCTAAAATTTTATTTTAGTTAGACTTTATAGCTTCAATTAGTTTTTAATCACATAAAACCTTAAGAAGTATTTGGGTTTAACGCTTAATGCACTAAACTACGACTTTCAAAATATTCTAAAATTACACTAGTTAACATGTATACATACAAGACTTTTAATAATATCGCAGAGGATGGGCTGGCTATATTAAAAGCCCATGACTTCAAACTGTCTTCTGAAAACCCTGATGGATTGTTATTACGCAGCCATAAATTAGACAATGATGAGTTTGGCGATAACTTATCTTGTATTGCAAGAGCAGGAACTGGGGTCAACAATATTCCAATACCAGATGCATCAAAACAAGGAATTGTTGTTTTTAATACACCAGGAGCGAATGCTAACGCAGTAAAGGAGCTAGTTATTTGTGGGATGCTACTATCCTCAAGAGGTATTCTTGAGGGTATATCTTTTTCACAATCTCTTGAGCTTAATGACTCTGAGTCTTTGAATAAAGCGCTGGAAGCTCAAAAGAAAACATTTGCTGGGAATGAGCTTGCTGGTAAAACTTTAGGAATTGTTGGATTGGGCTCTATTGGTTCTATGTTAGCTCAAGCTGCTCAAACCCTTGGAATGAAATTGGTTGGATTTGATCCACATATTTCAATCGATTCTGCATGGAGGTTACCAAGAGAAGTTGTAAAAGCAGAAACATTAGAAGCTTTATTAAGAAAATCAGATTATGTTTCTTTGCATGTTCCTTTGGTGGATTTAACCACTAACCTAATTAACGCTAGCAATTTAAAATATTTCAAAAAAGGTGCCAAACTTATAAATCTATCACGTGGTGGGATAGTAAATAGCAACGATGTTATTCAAGCACTTGATTCTGGCATACTCTCAAGATTTGTAACTGATTTCCCAACTCCTAAACTTATCAAGAGATCATCAGATAGCCAGGACGTTATTCTTTTACCTCACATAGGAGCAAGCACTAAAGAGGCAGAGGTTAATTGTTCTGTAATGGCGGCAAATCAACTGGCAAACTTTTTAATGGATGGAACAATTGTTAATTCAGTTAATTTTCCAAGTATCTACCAAGAGAGGAGCACTTCAAATAGATTGGTTGTGATTAATAGAAATGAGCCTGGAATGATTAGTCAAATTACTGATCTGATAGCCTCTCTGCAGCTTAATATTACTGATATGACCAATAAAAGTAGAGATGAAGTAGCTATAAATATAATTGACTTAGAAGATGCTCCAAGCGATGAGTTGTTAATGCAACTTAGATCCATTGATCATGTTTTGAAAGCAAGATCTATTTCCTGCAATATCTAGCTTATACATAGCTTTCAACAAAACTTTTATCAAATGGAATGATGTCTTCCTCGCGATCACTTTGGACTTTATTGGCCCAATCAGGATCAGAGAGCAAGGCTCTACCAACTGCAATTAGATCAAATTCAGCGCTATTTAATTTTTCATGCAACTTGTCTAAGTCTGCTCTTTGGGTTTGATGATCCCCAGCATACAGTTTAATAAAATCTTTATTTAAGCCGACACTACCTACGCTTATAGTTGGTAGTTTAGTGGCTTGCTTTGCAATTCCAGCAAGATTAATTCCATCCTCAAGAAATTCTCCTTCCCAAAAACGCCTAGTACTACAATGTAAAAAATCTGCACCAGCATTTTTGAGTAAATTAAAGAATAAACTTAATTCCGCTTGGCTTGAAGTAATTTTCGCTTCATAGTCTTGTTGCTTCCATTGAGAAACTCTTATTCCAACTTGAAAGCTATCAGCAGTATTCCTTTGCGATGCATTAATAATTTCTGTAGCAAGTCTAGCTCTGTTTTCAATTGAGCCCCCATACTGATCAGATCGCAAATTAATTTTATCCCAAAAAAATTGGTCTATAAGATATCCATGAGCACCATGAATTTCAATGCCATCAAATCCAAGTTCCTCGCAAATTTTTGCATCTTTAGCATAAACCTCGATTAATTCCTGAATATCATCATTCGTCATTTCATATGCAACCTTCTTGCCGGGCTTAACAAAACCAGATGGAGTAAATCCAGGAATTTCTGGAGAAGGGGGCATGCCCAATTTCCTTATTCCGCCAACATGCCATAGCTGGCAAAAGATTGGGGAACCATTTTTATGAACTTCACTAACTACCTTTTCCCACATGTTTTTTGATTTATCAGTTTCTAGATTTGGACAATCAGAATAACCACTTGCAGCTGGATGGCTTACCTCAACACCTTCAGTGATGATCAAACCAACGCCCCCAGATGCTCGCTTAGAATAGTAAGTTGGAGCATATTCAGCTGGTACCCCATTGGGTGAAAAATTCCTTGTCATAGGAGCCATAACAACTCTATTCTTTAGGGTTAACCCATTAAGAGCATATTGAGAAAAAAGGGTATTTTTTTGATCTTTCATAAGCATTATTTATGGTAACTATAAAGGGCATCTATTCTAATTTATTTTTTTTTAAAAAAATACTTGCCCACAGAACAAAAGAATGGTATTAAGCTAACCCAATATTCTAGATATATATGTTCACGAAATCTATAAAATTCATCTAAATCTTTGATTTACGGTTATATTATAATATATTGATTAGTTTTTGATCAATTTGCATGAAACCTTATTAAATAGGACTAAACTATACAAATACTAAGTTATCCCAAACTTTATCCACAGTTTTTGTGGATAAAAATTGACCACTTTTTTAGATATTTTTTTTGAATAATTTACACTTTCCAGAACCATGGCTAGAGCCCCTAGGGAAGGCTTATTGCGAGGAAGTTCTTGGTGAGATTAGTGCAAATATCACACCTATATTTGAAAGAAATATTTCTGTCTTTCCTCCTCTCTTAAAAATGTTTCGGGCCTTAGAAATGGTTAACTTTAACGATGCAAAAATTTTAATTTTAGGTCAAGACCCATATCATGGTTTAGGTCAAGCAAATGGACTGGCATTTTCAGTAGATAGTAAATTAAAGATACCACCATCGTTACAAAATATATTTCGTGAACTTGAAAGTGACCTAAAGATACCGATCTCCTCAAATGGAGATTTAACTAAATGGGCAGAGCAAGGCGTGCTACTTTTAAACTCTACTTTATCTGTTGAAGAAGGAATTCCAAACTCCCATCAGACAATTGGGTGGTCTAAATTAACCGATCTAATTATTCAAAAATTGAGTGATAGAGGTAATGTCATTTTTGTTCTTTGGGGAAATTTTGCGCAAAAAAAACAGTATTTTATTGATTTAAATATAAATAAAGTTTTGATTGCTCCTCACCCTTCACCCTTGTCTTCATATCGGGGTTTTTTTGGATGCAAGCATTTTTCAGAGATTAATTCTTTACTTGCAAAGCAAGGAGAGAAAATTATTGACTGGAAAATAGATTAATTTTTCCCATGCATGAGGAAAACAGTTTTCCTTCATGGGGGTAAGTTTCTCCAATAATATTATATTGTTCAATTTCATTTAACTCAGAATGAATAATTAACTTGGTATGCATTTTTTGCTTACCAAGATACTCCATTCGTGCAATTATTTCTTGCCCTCTAAAACACCCTTTAGTAAAACTTACTCTTAAATGATTCTGCATAAGCTCATGAGGTCTATGCTTCCCTTGATTTGATAAACAAATTGCATGGTCTCCAAGTAATTTTCTATTAATATGCCAATTAGAAAGATCCATGCTCTCTAGGTCATTAAAGATTCTCTTCTCTGAGCCAGAGCTTAAAAGCATTGTTAGAACACAATTGCCTGTCTTAATTATAAGATGCTCATTTTTTAGTAATTTTTCATTCATACTTCGCAATAATCCCAGAATTTGAATATCTGTTAAAAGAACAGACACTTTGTAAAACGGGGCAAATTTATTAATTTCAAGTATAAAAGTACTTTCTTGATCTGCTGGAATAACAATAAATACAGATAAATCCTGCAAAATAATATCAAAATTACATAATACGTAACCTTTTTCATCGCACAATGCCGAAGGTTGACCAATGCCATGAGATAGAGCGCTACAATCAGAAGTAACCTGCCCTTGTAATAAATCAATTACAGAGTCAAAATCTCCATCCATACGAAGTACAGTAAGCGTCTCAAGCATAGTAGCGCCGAATGTAAGGTAACTATTATCTTTCAATTTTTTGTATTAACTATAAATAGGATGCATTAACGATACTATATTAACTTATGAAGATGAATATCAAAATTAATAAAACTAAATGGAAGTGCCGAAGAGGTCTGAGAGAGCTTGATTTACTGTTTCGACGTTATAGCGACAAGCATTTAACTTCTTTATCTGCAGATGATTTTAAAATGTTTAATAGCATACTGGATCTTGAGGACCAACCGCTCTATGATTTTATTTTCAAAAATAATTCACTGAATAATCCTGCCCAAGAAGATTTTATTTTAAAAAATTTAAAAAACTTCCAAGGCTAGTGAAACTATTTCATATTTACCATGTCAAATTAAACGAGGAAAGTCATGAATGAGGGAAATGGAGATAAGATGTTGGTCAGTGAAATAAAATCTGGAAACCCAATTGCTTTTGAAACTATGGTGATTAAGTATCAACCAAAACTCTTGTCTTCTTTGATTGCATACACCAAATCACGAGATCAAGCCGAAGAACTTTGCCAGAAAACCTTTATAAGAGTTTGGGAAAAGATTGACTCTTTCCGTGGTGATAGCGCCCTATTTACATGGATATATAGAATAGGAATTAATTTAGCAAAAAATGATTTTGCTAGTAGCTACTCCAAGAGTGCAAAGAAAACAGATTCGCTTGACCAGACAGAGCATGACGTTGCGCAATTTATATCTCCAGAAATAGAGTTAATAGCAAGCGAATCATCAGATCAAATTTTTCGATATATAGAAACCCTTGAAGTAGATTTAAGGACAGCATTCACGCTGAGAGAAATTGATGGTCGTTCATATGAAGATATTGCAATTATCATGACCTGCCCAGTTGGGACAGTGCGGTCACGAATATTTAGAGCTAGACAGCTTATTATAGAATTTATGAATCAGGAGAATATTTTAAATGGATAAGAAGTTAGAGCAAATTTCAGCATTGTTTGATGGCGAGCTTGATCAGCATGAACTAGAGAAGAGTCTTGCCAACCTACACACTGATCCACTATTAAAGGATACTATGCATAAATATGCATTAATTTCGGAGCTGATGCAGAGAAAGACTCAGCAGCCCTCAAAGGTCACTCAGCTTTTTAGCTACCTTCCTAAATTAAATCCAATACTTTTGAATAGCTTGACCGCAGCCGCCACTGTGTTGGTAACTTTGATGGCCATATATCAATTTGATGCTGGCAGATTTAATGCTGATCCTCAGAGTACCATGCAACTATCATCAGCTATTTCTAGCGATGAAGCTAAAGGCCTGCTGCTAAATGCAGACCAAAATATTATGGACCATATGCTTCACATTATGCAGTCAAATCAACCTCATGATTCCCAAGCCGTGTCTAGGGATTGGGTGCCTGTAGGTTTTACTCCATCGCCAGCAAACCCTAATCAGTTTACAAATGGAAGCAATAATCTTTATTTCCATATTGAAAATCAGCAACTTGGAATTAAAAAGGTAAAATATTACAAGGCAAATAAAAATTGGATATATTTGATTCCATTAAGAGATGGCAGACTCCTAACCGTTTACGGTGATGTCCCTCCAGGCATAGCAAATAAAATGATTCAATCTATCAATAACAGGAAGTAAAAATGAATTCTTATAAATATACATTTGTTACATTATTATTATTTAGCATCTCAGCAAACGTTTCTTCTGCATCAGCATTACCTCAAAATATATCTGAGCTGGTCGAAGCTTCAGCTCCAGCTGTTGTCAATATTACCTCTAAAAAAGAGATTAAAATGCGCAATAATCTGAGGGGGTTTGAAGAGTTTGAACGCTTTTTTGGTATTCCCAGGGGTTACCAACAACAGCCTCAACAGCCTCAAACTAGAGATGCCGTTTCGTATGGCTCAGGTTTTATTTTTAAAGAAGGCTACTTGCTTACAAATTTTCATGTAGTTGATGAGGCTGACGAGATAATAGTTTCTCTGAATGATCGAAGAGAGTTCTCTGCTGAAGTTGTTGGAATTGACCCATTATCAGATTTAGCAGTTTTAAAAATTAAAGGTAAAAATTTACCCACAGTAGCCATTGGCGATAGTTCAAAGCTTAAAGTTGGTGATTGGGTTGTTGCAATTGGATCGCCATTTTCATTTGATTTTTCAGTCACAGCTGGGATTGTTAGCGCCAAAGGCAGAAGCATTCAAAACCAGAATATTGGTAACTACGTTCCTTTTATTCAAACAGATGCAGCAATCAATCCTGGTAATTCCGGAGGACCCCTTTTTGATCTTAATGGCAAGGTAGTCGGTATCAATTCTCAGATATATTCTCGAAGCGGAGGATATCAAGGTTTAGCATTTGCAATTCCAATTGATGTTGCGATGGAAGTTGCCGATCAGATCATTGAAGAGGGAGGTGTTTCTCGCGGTTATCTTGGAGTAAGAGTGGGTGAGGTGGATAACGATATGGCAGAAGCTCTGAGCATGGATAAACCTTATGGCGCTTTAATTAATGATGTAGAGAAAGGTGAGTCAGGTGATGAGGCAGGCTTGCAACCTGGCGATGTCATTATTGAGTTTCATGGTAAGGAAATTAAGTTTGGTACAGATCTGCCTCATGTTGTAGGTAGAATAAAACCTCAAGCAAAGGCAAATGCAAAAGTAATCAGGGATGGCAAGACCATTACTTTAAAATTTATCTTAGGCGAGCTTCCAGTCGATCAACGTGCATTTATTCCCGCTAAAAATGAGATTTCTTCAGATCCCTTAGGTCTTAAAATTGAAGACTTATCTAATGAAAACGCCAAACCAAGCGACCCTGAAAATGGAGTGTTAGTTCTTAGAGTAAATAACGGATCACCAGCATATGGAAAAATTATAACAGGCGATATTCTTATTGGTATTAGGTCCAAGGGTAAACCTTATGAATTTAAAGATGCTGCATCCTTTGAGAGCTTGATTGAGAGTTTTAGCTCTGGAGATAAACTTTTGATTGAGGGAAGAAGAAATGCTACTCGTTTCTTTGTTGCTGTAACCGTCCAATAATTTCATCTTAAATACATAAGAAAAGCTGATAACCAACCGGCTTTTCTTATAGAATAGTCATGCATTACGCATAAGATGAAAAATATTAGAAATTTCTCCATTATTGCCCATATAGATCATGGTAAATCTACCCTGTCCGATAGATTAATTGAGTACTGCGGCGGACTCTCTAAGAGAGAGATGTCTGATCAAATATTAGATTCCATGGACATTGAACGAGAAAGAGGAATTACGATTAAAGCGCAGGCTGTAACACTGGATTACAAAAAAGGTAATCAAGTTTACCAATTAAATTTTATTGATACCCCCGGCCATGTTGATTTCTCATATGAGGTATCTAGATCACTTTCTGCATGTGAAGGAGCATTGCTGGTTGTGGATGGCTCTCAAGGGGTTGAAGCCCAAACCTTAGCCAACTGTTACACAGCAGTAGATCAAAGTTTAGAGGTTTTAGCTGTTATAAATAAAATTGATTTACCTCAGGCAGAGCCAGATAGAGTAAAACAAGAAATAGAAGAGATGATAGGGATTGATGCTACTCTTGCACCCCTTGTTAGCGCCAAGACAGGAGAGGGAATTGAAGAGCTATTAGACCTTTTGGTCGAAAAAATTCCACCACCAGATGGTGATCCTCTTGCGGAATTTGAAGCCTTGATTATTGACTCATGGTTTGATGCGTATCTAGGAGTCGTATCTCTTATTAAGGTCATCAACGGGTCAATCCAGCAAGGTCAGAAGATAAAAGTTTATTCGACACAACAATCTTATTTAGCCGATCAAATTGGTATTTTCTCTCCTAAAAAATTACCAAGAAAAGAGCTCGGGGTAGGACAAGTTGGCTACATGGTTGCAGGCATTAAGAATATCCAAGGGGCTCCAGTTGGAGACACTATCGTGGATGCTAAAAATGAATCTACAAAACCCTTACCTGGGTTTCAAAAGGTATTGCCTAAGGTATTTGCATCATTGTTCACAGTAGACTCTGATGAATATGAAAAATTTAGAGATGCGCTCTCAAAACTTGTGCTTAATGATTCAGCTTTGATTTACGAGCCTGAGGTTTCTGATGCTCTGGGTTTTGGCTTTAGATGTGGTTTCTTAGGAACTTTGCATCTTGAAGTAGTGCGAGAAAGATTAGAAAGAGAATATGATTTAAATTTAATATCAACGGCACCCTCTGTTCAATATCAGGTTGTAAAAACAGATGGTGAGATTATTGATTGTGATAGCCCATCACAGCTCCCCTCACTAAACTATGTGAGCGAGATTCGCGAACCTTATGTTCTAGCAACAATACTCACCCCAAAAGAGTATGTGGGTAATGTTATCACCCTGTGTACTCAAAAAAGAGGAACTCAAAAAGATATGACATACTTTGGAAATCAAGTATCCATAGTTTTCGAGATGCCATTAGCAGAAGTTATTATTGATTTCTTTGATCGCTTAAAGTCTACAACCAAAGGCTATGCTTCTATTGAATACAATATTATAAATTTCCAAGCCTCTAATTTAGTAAAGCTTGATGTGTTGTTAAATAATGATGTGGTTGATGCCTTATCCATAATTATTCACAAGGATTTTGCTATGGCGCGTGGACGAGATGTTGCAAAAAACTTACAGAAATTAATTCCAAGACAGATGTTTGACATCCCTATTCAAGTTGCAATGGGTTCAAAAATTATCTCGCGCGAGACGGTCAAAGCACTTCGCAAGAACGTTACAGCAAAATGTTATGGTGGTGATATTAGTCGTAAAAAGAAATTACTAGAAAAACAGAAAGAAGGCAAAAAGAAAATGAAGCAGTTTGGAAGGGTCTCTATTCCACAAGAAGCATTTTTAAACTACTTTAACTCAGGAGAGAAATAATGTTTCGTGATCCAGTATTTATTTTAGCCTTGTTAAGTGTATTTACACTAATCGGAGTCTGGATATATAAAGTCCTTGATAAAACCCTTACTGATCAAACTCAGCAAATTCTTTATATCGTAGGATTTTTATTCGCTCTGCTCGGAATTTATAGAATCTTTGTGAATGCCGGAGATCTTGGAACAGTTTTATTCATCGGATCATTTATTTGCTTGTTTATACTTATAATAGGGCTCTATAGAAACAATGCTCTCTTAAAATCTACAGGCCGAGGTTGGTTTTTTCCCGTATTTATTATTTTTGTACTAAGAACTTTTATCTACGAACCCTATCAAATTCCCTCAGGCTCGATGATTCCAGGTTTAGAGGTTGGAGATTTTATTTTAGTAAACAAGCATAGCTACGGACTTAAGATAAATAGAATTGGAGAACCGTTTGCCTTGGCTGCTGACCCTGAATATGGAGATGTTGTAGTTTTTATCCCTCCTCACGTTAATGTTCCCTATATTAAACGTCTAATAGGTAAACCGGGAGATACTATTAAGTATGTGAATAAAAAACTTTATGTTAATGGATTGCCTTTGGATCAAGAGCTTATTTTACATCAATCTGATCAAACTCTTTTAAAGGAAGTATTCGAAGAATCCAGCAGAGTTATTAGATTGCAAGGAGTTAGTTCTTCATACCCTCAAGAGTTCTCTGTTCCACCTAATAAATATTTCGTGATGGGAGATAATAGAGATAATTCCAGCGATTCTAGGATTTGGGGATTTGTACCTAGAGAAAATTTTATGGGAACAGGCGAACTAATCTGGATGACTTGGAAATGCTGGTCTTGCGTACCATCATTTAGCAGGACTGGCTTTATTAATTAGACATGGGAAATAGCGTTATCAAAGTTAATCAATCTTACCTAGAGCTTCCATATTTTAAGCAGGCTCTGGTTCATAAGAGTGTCTCGCAAACTAAAAATAACGAACGCTTAGAGTTTCTTGGCGATGCAGTTATAGAGATTATAATTTCTGAGTATCTATTTAATTCCTTCTTGGAGATGGATGAGGGACGTTTAACTCAAGTTAGAGCTTCGCTAGTCAATACAAAGACTTTAAGTGAAATGTTCTTGCAGTTTGATTGCAGTGATGATCTACAACTTTCAAAAGGAACAACTAAACTTGACGAAACTCATAAATATTCAATCTATGCTGGAACACTTGAGGCATGTGTGGGTGCTGTATTTATTTCTCTAGGCTGGGATGAGAGCAAGGAATTTATTTTAGCAATATTTAAAAGTAGGCTCGAGCTTATAAATACATCTGATGATTTTAAAGATGCCAAATCTAGACTTCAAGAAAAATTACAAGCTTTAAACATAGATTTACCTACATATAAGGTAACTCCAAACAAAGAAGGTAATCAGTTTGAATGCAATGTAGAGTTTCAGCAAAAATTTTACAAGGCGTCTTCAAGTATTAAAAAAGATTCTGAGCAACAAGTTGCCGAGCTGATCTTAGAGCATATATGCAAAGCATGAATAAAAAATTTTGTGGATATATCTCGATAGTTGGAAAACCTAATGTAGGAAAGTCGACTCTTCTTAATACTATTCTAGATAAAAAAATATCCATCACATCCAGAAAATCTCAAACAACTAGAAACAATATCTTAGGAGTGAAGACAGACTTAAATTACCAAATGATTTTTCTTGATACTCCAGGCATTCACATGAAAGCAACCAAAACCATGAACAAAGTACTAAATCATTCTGCCTTAAGTGTAATTGAAGACTCAGATCTTGTTTTATTTATCCTTCACAGAACTGCTTTACAGGACCAAGACAGACAAGTTTTGCAAAAAATCATAGAAACAAAAGTAAATGCGATATGCGTTTTTAATAAAGTTGATCAAGTGCAGAATAAAAATGAGTTATTGCCGTTAATTCAAGAAATTGATAGCCAGTATTCCTTTCTTGACTATGTGCCTATTTCTGCATTACACAATGAAGGCATTGAAGATTTGCTAGGGTGCATTAAAAAGGCTCTTCCTGAGAACAATCATTTATATCCTGATAAGGTCGAAGAGAAAGAAATTCCAGATAATTTTTTTATTAGCGAATTAGTTAGAGAAAAAATTATTCGCTCTTTAAGTGACGAACTACCTCATGAAACGTATGTTGCAGTAGAAACAAAATCAATGGAAGAAAAGATGCTTTCTATTGGAGTGATTATCTATGTTGCCAGAGACAGCCAAAAAAGAATTGTTATTGGTCATGAAGGATCTAACATTAAAAGAATTGGTCAGCAGACACGATTGGAATTAGAGAAGATGTTAAATAAAAAGGTTATGTTAAAAACTTTTGTAAAAGTGAATAAAAATTGGAACAATGACGCCCAATATTTAAGCAGCCTCGGGGTTGGCTCGAGTCACGATGCCTCATAACTGGGAGCCTTGTTTTTTGCTGCATGCTAGATCCTTTGGTGATACCTCCATTATTGCAGAGCTATTCTCAGAATCTTCTGGCAAAATTTCAGTGATAGCCAAAGGAGCAAAAAATCCAAAATCTAAATTTTTTGGACATCTGCTACCATTTTCAGCTTTAAAAATCATGGTAACAGGTAAATCTGAGATGAAAACCTTAACGCAAATTGATTCAAATTTTTTATCTCAAGCAATTAAAGGTCCCCATGATTTATACACCTACCTATATGTAAATGAATTAATGGTACGTCTTTTACCCAAGGGGTTAGCCAATCAAGAGTTATATAATTTATATAAAAATTTTGTAGAACTGGCTCGTGCTGATGCAATTTCAGAGCCTTCGCTTAGGGCTTTTGAGTTAGATCTTCTTGATATCTTGGGCTATGGAATTAATTGTGATACCGATATGCTTGAAAATTCTGATTTTAAAGAATCGCTAATTTATTCCTACATTCCAGAAAGAGGGTTTCAGCCATCAGAAGACAATAAAGGCTTTTCAGCTCATGAGATCTTGTGTATAAAGAATAGAGCCCTTGGAGGGATCAATAAACTTAAGTTAAAAGATTTATCTCAAACTGCAATCAATGCTTGCTTGGACGGAAGAGAGCTAAGTAGCCGAAAGTTTTTTAAAAAAATTAAAATATGATTTTTGGCATAGGAACAGATCTCGTTGACCTTGATCGCATCAAAGCCATGAAGTCTCATGATGACTTTGCAGCAAAGATTCTTGGGTCCTTGGAGATGAAGATATACAAAAAATTAAAAGAAGACTCAAAAATCTTATATCTTGGTAAACAATTCGCTGCAAAAGAATCACTGGTCAAGGCACTAGGAACCGGGTTTCGAGATCCCATTTTTCCAAAAGACATTCAAGTCCTTCGCAACGAAGTTGGAAAGCCTGAGGTTATCTTTTCTGATGCTGCGAAATCTTTCGTGCAAGACTTGGGCATCACCAAGTCTCATGTTAGTCTAGCCGATGAAAGCAACCACCTTATTGCATTTGCAGTATTAGAAATATGAATAAAATATTACTTTTAGGGCCACCAGGTGCTGGCAAAGGCACACAAGCTGATTTAATTTGCAATTCCTTAAATATTCCAAAAATTAGCACTGGAGACATGCTAAGAGCTGCTATAGCATCAGGTAATGCGCTTGGTCAAAAAGTTAGCGGAATAATGAAATCAGGTAGCTTGGTTTCTGATGAAATTATTATTGAACTTATCCTGGATAGAATTGAGCAAGCTGATTGTGTTTCAGGTTTTTTGTTTGATGGAGGCATTAGAACGATAGGTCAAGCAGATCTATGCGAAGAAAATAAGATTGAATTTACGCACGTTATAGAAATTAAAGTAGATGACGAAGTTATTATTGATCGTATGTCTGGGAGGAGGGTGCACCTGGGATCCGGCAGAAACTACCATCTAACATTTCAACCTCCAATCAAAGAGGGGTTGGATGACGTCACTGGCGAACCTCTTATTCAGAGAGAAGATGATTTACCTGAAACGGTTAAATATCGATTAAATGTTTATCATGATGAAACCAAGCCTTTGGTGGACTATTACCAATCTAAAGCAGACCAAGGCCCATTAAATTATATTTCTGTGGATGGCTCGCTAGCAGTTGAAGATGTCTTCGACGGGATCAATGAGCATTTTTAAGTAAATGAAGATTTTATCTTTGGACGTAAGTGGATGTTATTCATCTATTGCTTTGTTGAACTTAGAAGAGATAAATACTTTTACCCAAACCCATGCAAGAAAAGATAGACCAGATTGGGATTATTTATTTTCACGCCTAGGCTTCAATTCAAAAAAGGATTTTGATGACTTAGATGCTTTGGCTTATGCTCAAGGCCCAGGATCATATACCGCTCTTAGAATTACTGCTTCATTTCTGAAAGCCATTGCTGTTATAAAAAATCTACCATTAATTCCAGTTTCAAATTTAAAATCAATTGCCCATGAGGCCTCTAACTGGATTGCAGAAACAGAGGCAACAATATTTGTAGCAATAGAGGCAGATAAAAATGAAAGCTACTTTTGTTCTTTTAAAAAAATATCAAGAGAGATAGTGCCCCTTGACGAAGAATCAGTAAAAAGTTTGGAAGACTTATCATCTTGCAGTGATACAAGTAATATATATTTTGCTGGAACAGGTTGGCCAGATTCTATTAACGCAAATTCCCATTTTTTACCTAATGCCCTGGGAAGTGCAGAGCCTATTGCAGTGCTTGCAAAACAGGAGCTTGAATCAGGGAGAGTATTTGACCCTGAGACAGCCAATCCAGTTTATTTAAAAACTCCAGAGTATAAAAAGAAATGATTTCAGATTTTTTATTAGCACTTTTTCTAGGATTTATTCAGGGCTTAACTGAGTTTTTACCTATTTCGAGCTCTGCCCATTTGCAGCTTCCTGAACTTTTATTAGAAACTAAGAATTTTGGCTTATTTTTTGATATAGCGGTTCATGGGGGCACTCTAGCTGCGGTTATTTTTTACTTTAAAAATGATCTTCAAGAGTTAATTCAAGCATGGCTGCCATGGACCAGCCATAGAGACAAAGATCAATTTACCTTAGGTTTAAATCTAATGATTGCAACAATGCCAATAGTCTTTGTTGGCTTAATATTTTCTGACTCGATTGCGTCAAGAGACTATACCGTCGAGTTTATTGCATGGACCAATGTAATTTTTGCGGTTTTTTTATTGCTTGCTTTTAAGTTTTCTTCTCAATCTAAATCTTTAATAAGCATGACCATTAGCATGGCTTTTTTGATAGGCTGCCTTCAAGCTCTTGCTGTTTTTCCAGGAGCCTCAAGGTCAGGCATGGCAATTACCGGCGCACTATTGATTGGTATTAACCTAAAAGAGGGATCTCAGTTTGCATTTCTTTTAAGTATCCCAACAATCATAGGCGCATTGATTTTAATGCTTACAAAACAAGAGCATGTCTTTACTCTAGATGATCTTTTAATTTTAAGCATAGGTTTTCTTAGCTCAGCAATAATTGCCTTTTTAACCATTAAATTATTCTTGCAATTTGTTGAAAGGGTGGGTATGACCCCCTTTGTTTTATATAGACTTGGACTGGGAGCAGTCTTATTGCTCCTTGTATGATCACTAGTCTTTATTACACTTCTAAAAAACATCAAAACATTGCTGAGACTCTTGCGCAAAGCATAGGTATTAAAGCTCTTAATGAACCAAGCAACACCGAAGAGCCTTTTTTAGAATTTAGCGACTCAGGATTATCATTTTTTCACCCTGAAGCTAGAGCAAAGAATCAATTTATTATTAATTTTAATTCAGGATCTACCGGCTGGCGTTTAAAAAGAGTCGAGCACGAGAAATTGATTAAAAAAGCTTTAGGCAAGTCACCTAAGCCTCTCAAAATTCTTGATTGCACCGCAGGGTTGCTTCAAGATACATTATTATTTTTAAGCTTAGGCCATGAAGTAACAGCAGTAGAGCAAAGTAAATTGCTCTTCCACTTATTGCAGGATGGGATTAATCGAAGTCTACCTTTTCAAGACAATCTATTTTTAAATCTAACTATGGTGCAAGGTAACGCATGTTCTTTTGCACGAGAAGCCCAAGAGTTTGATGTAATTTACTATGACCCAATGTATCCACCTTCAAAGAAATCTGCGCTTGGCTCAGGACAACTAGAGTACTTAACTAAAATTTTAGAGATTGAAGACATTCACAATGATCCTCAACAGGATTTTGAAGTCTTGCAATTGATGCCAGTCAGAAAGATGATTGTAAAAAGACCAATAAAGGCTGAATCATTTAATTCTGGTATTAACTACCAAGTCACCGGGAAGACAACTAGGTTTGATGTATATATATAAAAAAACTCAGAATAAATCTGCTCTTTATAATTTTTTCTAACTCACAAGTTAACCCGAAATGGTTATAGCGCCACCCATGCCTGAATGAATAGAGCAATAGTAATATAGAGCAGCAGGAGTGCTAGAAGTTACTTCAATTACAGTGGTTCCTGCAGTGCTAGTGGTTACCCCGGTCGTGTATTCACTGCCACCTTCATGTGTTCCATTAGACGTAGTAGAAAACTTAAATGGATGACCTGTTGGATGGGTGAAGGTATAAGTTTTTCCGACCTCAAATGTTAAAGATGACCTCTGCACTCCATCGATAACATAAACGTTACCAGAGCCTGCATTATTGGCAGCAACACTTACAGAAATAGCAACAGCGGTTAAGTCTGGTAGCGAGCTAAACGTTAAGCCATCAAGATATGCTTGCGTTGGATTAACTAGCACTCCATTGACAGTATCTGTAAATAGTTTTTGTGCCAGCGGCAATTTAGTTTCCATTTCTGCGGCAGTCAGGATAGTCCATTCTGGAGCTACATCTGGAGCATACAGAGATTTTAAGTCCCAGCCTGTTAATATCATCCAGTAAGCAAATTCTTGGGCTATTACTCTGCTATACAGAGTAGGGTTATCTTCTGCAGTAGAGCCATAATTGCCAGTTGGATCATAATAACCACCATCTATTGCTTCATTCATAGCAAGAACTAGATCTGAAGATGCATCTTCGTACCCCCATGAGGTGTAGCTTTTATCAAATATTAGTGTGATCGTATGCAGCAGATGTTCCAAGATGGCATTAATTTGCCCGGCCTTAGTTTGCTCATCAGTGGGATTTTTTGATGTGGTTTCCCAGATAAAATCTACAACAGCATAATTGTCATTAATATTATCCCAGCCATCATAGTTGTCGTTATTAAGCGCTGGATCATAGCTGCTCATGTTGGTTGATCCAACTCTTTGGAATGCATTGTATTGAGTAAAATTGTTTAGCAATAAATTTCTATTTACTGAATTGGTGGCATCATTTTCGGCTAACATTTTATTAGCAATGTTTGCCACATTAGTTACAAATCCATCCGTCACATCTGGCAGACCACCTATGATTAAATTGTAAGAGGTTGCATGTTTATCGTAGGGCTTGTAAGTATCATTTTTTAAGAGGACCCCATCCCATGCTGCAAAAGTATCAACATCATCGGACGTGTCATTGGTGACTGTGATTGTAAATCCCTCAGCAGTACTAAGATTTCCATCGCTGACGCTTACATTAAAGGAATAAATATTATCCCCATTTGCATCCCCAGGCACTTCATAATCGGGAGCTGCGATAAAGCTTATTACACCCGATGTACTAACAGTCATTTTTGAGCCATCATCGCCTGACACTGAATAGGTTATTGAGTTTCCTTCAGCATCTGATGCATCCACCATAAAGCCTGAAGTTTCTCCTTCTAAAGTGGAGTAGCTATTAGTTGAATTATTGATAGTCGGAGCTGTATTTGTAGGAGTGGTTCCATAACCTCCGCCGTTGGAAGTTCCACCACCGCCTCCACCGCCTCCACCGCCACATGCGGCTAAGATGAATACAGATACAAATGGAAGAATTGATTTAAATTTCAGACACATCAGCAAACCTCTGCAAAGCAGTGTAATGGTTAAGCTGAGCGTCTAGAGCATGTAAGAATTAGTTGTGCCCAATTAATCCAAGGCGCTAGCAAGGCAGCAAAGATTCAACAATATTAATAAACATTCAATTATAAATCAAGCTTATGATAGACATAAATATGTCCTATGGTCTGACCTGCCCATCTCCCGCAACGATGTACTTAAAACTTGTCAGTTGATTTAATCCAACAGGACCCCTTGCATGAAATTTCCCAGTTGCAATGCCTATCTCACCGCCAAGCCCAAACTCACCTCCGTCGGCAAATTGAGTGGATGCATTGATCATCAAAATAGCGCTATCAATTGACGCTGTAAAATGATTTTGAGTATTTTTGTCTTCGCTGACAATAGCTTCAGTGTGACCAGTTCCATACTGGTTAATGTGTCGAATAGCTTCTTCCGCATCATTCACTATTTTGATGCTTACAATTGGAGCAAGGTATTCTGTCGACCAATCTTCTTCTGTTGCAGGAACAGTGCGATCATCCAATGACATTGTCTTATCACAACCCCTAACTTCGCACTCTAGTGATGACAATTTTTGAATTAATACTGGTCCAAATGATTTAGCAATGGTTTGGTGCAATAAGATTGTTTCTGCAGCACCACAAATACCTGTTCTTCTCATTTTTGCGTTAATGCATATTTCAAGAGCATTTTTTTCATCTGCATATTCGTCAACATAAACATGGCAGATACCCTCGAGATGACCAAAAACTGGTACCTTTGCTGATTTCTCTACCTCCGCAACAAGACTTTTCCCACCCCTTGGAACTATCACATCAATCGATCCGTTTAAGCCTTCAAGCATTAAGGTTGCAGCTTCTCGACTTTCAAATGGAACTATTTGAATGGTTTCCTTGGGCAGTCCCGCCTTAAGCAAAGCTTTTTGCAATGAATCCACCAGAGCTGTTGCAGACCTTAAGCCATCCTTGCCACTTCGTAAAATCACAGCATTCCCTGATTTTAGGCACAGACCACCAGCATCACTGGCAACGTTAGGGCGGCTTTCAAATATTATTCCTATTACTCCCAATGGGGTTGATACTCTTGAAATATTTAAACCGTTTGGTCTGTTCCAGGTTGCCAATACCTTTCCTACTGGATCTGGAAAAAGCTTGATTTCCTCTAATGTTTTGCAGATCCCTTCTAGGCGCTCATTATTAAGCTCTAGTCGATCAATAAACGCATCATCTTTTCCGCTGTCTCTGGCTTGAGTAACATCTTGATTGTTAGCCATAAGAATTAATTCCTTGTCCGATTGAATTTCTTGAATTGCGAAATCAAAGAAACTATTTTTTTGACTAGATGGAGCACTATTTAAAACAGCACTTGCTTGCTTAGCTTTTGCGCCCATTTCATTTAATTCTTGTCGGAGATCCATTTTATTTTTTTACAAACCAAGTTGCTCTTCCTTTCCCACTTAGACTTCTGATGGGCTGACTTTTTTTACCAGAAGCAATCACCATAGCAGAGTTATTTTTAAAACAAATCTCAGCAGCTTGAATTTTTGAGATCATTCCACCTTTGCCCATCTCACTAGCTTTACCTGCCATTTTTTTAATTTTTGCACTTATTCGAGGTACATTTTTAATTAAACCATCGCCCTTATTATTTTTAATGTCCTCTTCAGATGTGTAAAGACCATCTACGCTTGAGAGCACGACCAATAAATCTGCTTGAAAGAGAGTTGAAACTTTTGCTGCTAAAAGATCATTATCTCCAAATCTAATTTCATCCGTTGCTGTACTGTCATTTTCATTGATGATAGGTAGGCAACCTACTTCTAAGAGCTTAGTGATGGTTTGTTGAGCATTTTTTGATGATACTTTTAGCTCGGTTTCTCTTGGCGTTAGTAGCATTTGACCAATATGAATACCATGCTTATTCATGTGTTTCTTCCAAGCTATCATTAGTTCTATTTGTCCATGAGCTGCTAATGCTTGAGATTCGGCAAGAGCTAAGTCTTTTGAAAGAGCTATATTTTTTCTTCCTATTGCAATTGCTCCAGATGACACAATTAAAACATCCTTATTTTTTTTTCTAAGCCACGCAACATCCTCAGCCAGCCTAGCTAAAAAACCATGATCAATTTTACCTTTGGAGTCTGCAAGTACAGCAGAACCTATCTTGATGACTATTCGCTTGTATGAATTTACATTACGCATTCTTTAATCCAAGTAATACAATGTTGAGTTGTAAAAAATGATATTTAAACATAATAAAAATATTTCAAGAAATTTCATTATATTCTTGATCTCAGCTTTGATTACTATTAGCTGTGGAGGTGGAGGGGGAAGTGCGCCGGCTCAGCCTGCCCCCTTAACATTTTTAGTTACTGGTGTACCTTCCTCAGTTGAAAGCTATGAGTTGATTTCTTTGCAAGTAAATTCAAGTATTACAGGCTGCACATTTATAACTGAGAGTGAAGATTTTTTTTGGTTGAGCTCAACTGATAATTTAAATTTTAATTTTAGAGCCCCGATTATTTATACTCAAAGTCAAATATTTACATTCAAAATTTCTGCTATTAATAACCCTGCTCAGCTTGAGTGCTCTGGATCCCAAAGCTATGAACTAAGCGTTACAAGAAATTCAACAGAATTTATTCCAGAGCCAGATCCAAGCAACCTTCCATATTTAGCTTCATCTTATTTTAGTATTCATGATATTGGTCTGGGGGGGTTAGAAATCACAGAAAGATACTCAGCCACAGTGTGTTATCCAACAGAAAATGATTGCGTCACATACGATAATGAATTGTTTGGTCAAGATGCTCACAATATGGCCACTGGTGATTTTAATGGCGATGGTTTTGAAGACTTTGCAGTTGCCTGGGCTATCTTTCCTCACACCATAGATCAAAGTAAAAAAATCTATGCCCCTGTTAATATCTATTTAAATGATCAGCAAGGAGGGTTTGAAGAAGATCTAAATCTTTATGCTGCTGAAGAAGCTCCAAAGCACCCATTCGCATACAGGCTTGTAGTAGATGATTTCAATGGAGATGGTTTGGATGATGTCTTTGCTGGATCAATGGGGCTGTCTGTTGAACAAGGAAAGCGATGGGGCATTGATCCTTATCCGCATTTTTTATTGCTTTCTAATTCCTCAGGTCAATTTGAAGAAAGTTCAGCAAACATTGAAGATGAGAATAATGGCTTAGGTCAGCTTTGTAGATTTGCTCACGATGCAAGTGGGGGAGATCCAGACGGGGATGGTGATGTGGATCTTTTTGCCTGCAATATGCTACTGGTCAATGATGGTGTTGGCAACTTCACCATACATCCTCATCTGAACCTTGATTGGCATTATAAATATGCCAACCCAATGAGCAGTTTGTTAGCAGATCTAAATAATGATGGGTTTGATGATATTATTTTTTGGAATTTCAATGATAGACGAAACTTTGATCTGCTTCCCGAGGAGGGGTTTGTGCTATTAAGCGATGGCACCAAAGAGATACAAAACTGGAAAAAAAATACCTTACCTCCTGGCCCATTTGGCATCAATCAAACTAAGTACAATCATGCTGCTGGCGGAGATTTAAACAATGATGGCTATGTAGATGTTGTGCTTGGTATCACCAGGGCAGACCCATACTACGAAGGAGCCTATGTTCAAGTATTAATGAATGACGGGTCCGGGGGGTTAATTGACGAAACTTCAGCACGCTTTGTTAACCAAGAGAGAGCTTCCAGTCATCACGGAGAGGGGAATATTTATGTGCGGGATATGAATTTAGATGGCGCACTTGATATTATTCATTCAACAAGAGATTTTCAGTCTAGTTTGCATGGAGCCCATGTCGCAATTAATGATGGCATTGGAAATTTTCAATCACTAGCAAACTCTATTCTTCCAAATCGACCAGATCAAGGTTTCAACGCCACAGATTCATTGTTCAAAGGTGTGCCAATCAATGCTGATAATCTGGGTTGTCTAGATTTGATCTCAACAACAGATAGTTGGCAAGATGTAAACACTCAAAGAAACTATCTTTTTACAATATTAAATACCGATTGCAGCTATTGATAGTGGAAACCTGGTGCCCCATACCTGAGTCGAACAGGTACTCCCGAAGGAACGCGATTTTGAATCGCGCGCGTCTACCAGTTCCGCCAATGGGGCACGCGAATCATTGTAGCTGAGAACAACATCTTTTAGAATTACCCACCTAAATGAAAACTGAAAAATTTAATTACGATTTACCTGAGCACTTAATCGCTCAATATCCTCTTGAAAACAGAGTGGATTCCAGGTTGCTGGCTTGTATTGATGGCATCGAACATAAAAAATTTTCAAGATGTACTCTCTTACATGCAGCATGGAGATTTATTGGTAGTAAATAAAACCTCTGTGATTCCCGCAAGATTATTTGGTGAAAAAAGTACTGGCGGAAAGGTTGAAATTTTTCTCGAACGATTTTTATCAGACCATCAAACTCTGGTTCAAATAAAAATCCTCAAGAACTCCAAAAGAAAATACTCAATTAGTCTTTTTCTTTTGATGGCAAACAGTTTTTTGCAATTATAAGAGGCAGGCAAGATTAATTTTATTTATATTGGATTGGGAGCAAGACCCTCAAAATATTTTTCAATTACATGGTGAAATTCCACTTCCGCCATTACATGAATCGTTCAGCGGAAAAGATTGATGAAGAAAGATACGAGACTGTTTACGCTTGATTCTGAAAAAAAAGAGTCTGTCGCTGCGCCCACTGCAGGAATGCATTTTGATGATCAACTATTAGCTAAGATTAAAAATAAGGGCGTAGATATTGGCTATGTTAATCTGCAAGTCGGCGCTGGAACCTTTCAGCCTGTTAAAACAGAATTAATTACTGAGCACCAAATCCATAAAGAACTCATTGAGGTAGATGCAATATTAATTGAGCAAGTGAAACAAACTAAAGCTAGGGATGGCAAGATAATAGCAGTTGGAACTACCTCTGTTAGAGCTCTAGAAACAGCTTGCCAGAAAGGACTACCAACCTTTTAAAGGAGAGACGCAGTTGTTTATTTATCCTGGCTATGAGTTTAAAGTGGTGGACCTTATGATCACGAACTTTCACCTGCCCAAGTCATCGCTCCTCATGTTAGTGGCAGCGTTTATTGGATATGAAAAAATGATTGAACTTTACCAGCTTGCAATTGCAAAAGAGTATCGATTCCTATCTTATGGTGATGCCATGCTTCTTAAAAAAAATGAAATTTAACATATCTGCTAAAGAAGGCTTCGCACGCAGGGGTGAGCTAGAATTTGACAGAGGCTCTATTCAGACTCCAGCATTTATGCCTGTGGGTACCAACGGGACTGTAAAAGCATTAGAGGTAGATAATATTTTGGAAACAGGGGCTGAAATTATTCTAGGGAACACCTATCACTTAATGCTTCGTCCTGGAGATGAGCTCATCAAAAAACTTGGAGGGTTGCATAAATTTTCAAATTGGAGCAAACCCATTTTAACTGACTCTGGAGGGTTTCAGGTTTGGAGCTTGGGTGATCTTGCCAAAATTACCGAGGAGGGCATTAGCTTCCAGTCACCCTATGATGGCAACAAACATTTTATGAGCCCAGAAGACTCGATGCGAATCCAGCAGAATCTTGGATCTGACATTGTCATGGTGCTTGATGAGTGCACTCCTTATCCATCAACACATCAAGAAGCAAGAAAATCTATGGAACTATCGATGAGGTGGGCTCAAAGATCTATGAATGCACATCAGTCAGAATCTGCATTGTTTGGAATTGTCCAAGGCGGCATGCATGAAGATTTAAGACTAGAATCGTTATCTGGTTTAAATAATATTGGCTTTGATGGCATAGCGATTGGCGGCCTAAGCGTTGGAGAGCCCAAAGAAGATAAGACTAGAATTCTGCAGCATCTTGCTCCTCATCTTCCTGCTGATAAGCCTCACTACCTCATGGGCGTTGGTAAGCCAGAGGACATAGTAGACGCAGTATTTTATGGAATAGACATGTTTGATTGTGTGCTTCCAACTCGGAATGCTAGAAACGGCCAACTTATTACATCTTATGGCGTACTTAACATTAGGAATGCTCCCAGTAAAACCAGTCAAGATCCTATCGACCCAAATTGTGGTTGCAAGGTTTGCAAAAATTACTCGCAAGCATATTTAAACCATTTAGATAAAACCAATGAAATGCTTGGATCAATATTAAACAGTTTTCATAATGTTTATTATTATCAGTCTCTTATGAATGAAATTCGCGAGTCGATTACGTCAAATTCATTCGCTAAGTTCATAAAAGACTTTTATAATAAGCGGCACTTAGAAGTACCAAAGCAGTTAATCTAGGGAGATTATATGAACGACACTAATTCAATGTTAATTTTTTTTATTGCATTTTTAGCTTTAATGTACTTTATGACCATTAGGCCGCAGAACAAAAAAATGAAAGCATTACAGGAAATGATGAATGGACTTGAAAAAGGTGACGAGGTTGTTGCAGCTAGCGGTATCATCGGGCGAATTAAAGATATTAAAGGTGACTATGTTTCTATTGAGGTCAGCGAAAATATTACGTTTAAACTTCAAAAGACAGCAATTTCTAATGTCTTGCCTAAAGGCACAATAGCCTCAATTAATTAATAAAAGTACATGAATAGATTCTCAATATGGACCACATGCTTTTATATTAATGGTATTAGGCCATTGGGGTTATCTATTCTTTACCAAATCTCTATCCTGCCAAGCCTGCCATTCAAATTGCTTACACAGATACCGGTCAATCAGCAGATCAAAGCCTGCTTGATCAAGTTACTGATATTCTGAGCTCAAAGAGCATTGCCTCTGAGTCAATTGGACTAAAGGACAATAATAGTATTGCTAAATTTACTTCTTTCGATGACCAACTTGCAGCAAAATCTGCTTTGCAATGAGTTTTACTTGATAGAGCTATTGTTGCTTTAAATCTTGAACCTTCAACCCCTCAGTGGTTAAGAAATATTGGTGGAGGGCCATTAAAGCTAGGCTTAGATTTATCCGGTGGCGTGCACTTTTTACTAGAGGTTGATATTGATGCTGCCCTGGATGGTCGACTCGATTCATTGCTCAATCAGTACAGAAAAAGATTTAGAGATGATCGCATCAGTGTTAAAAGCTCTCAAAAGAAAGACAAGGAGCTTATATTTGAGTTTGTTGGTGATGGAGATTACAGCAAAGCCTTGAAAATCTTTGGTGATGATAATGTTACTGCGACTGGCACAGCTTTTTATGATCTGCAAACAAGTGCTATTCGAAACAGAGTGTCGCTTGCCTACTCGCAATCAGCAATCAAAGACATTAGAGATTACGCCGTAGGTCAAAACTTGATGACTTTGCGCAATAGGGTGAATGAATTAGGGGTATCCGAACCTATTGTCCAACGTCAGGGCAGCAGCAGAATTGTGGTTGAGCTTCCCGGAGTTCAGGACACAACAGCAGCCAAAAAAATTATAGGCAAAACGGCTAACTTAGAGTTTAGGTTTGAAGCTACATCCACCACCTCGCGTCTAAGGAAAGAAGAATTTGATTATCAAGATGAAAGAATGGGCTCAGCTTACTTAGAAAAAAATGTCATTGTGTCTGGCGATAGAGTGACCAATGCAAGCACTGGATTTGATGAGAGTGGATTTGCTCAAGTAAATATCTCCCTTGATATGCAAGGCGGTCGCGCAATGCAAAAAGCTACCAGTGGGAATATTGGTAGGAAACTAGGCGTTTTGTTTGTGGAAACAAAAAATAAATCGAATCTAACGATAGATGAGAACGGCAACGAAGTGATTGAGCAAACATCTTATATTGAAAAACATATTATCAGCCTGGCAACTGTTCAGGCAGTTCTTGGAACAGGTTTCAGAATCACGAACGTTGGCACTCCCCAAGAAGCAAGCGAGCTTGCTTTGTTGCTTCGAGCGGGTGCATTAGCTGCTCCAATGAAATTTGTTGAAGAAAGGACGGTTGGGCCGAGCCTTGGAAAAGAAAATATTGAGCTTGGTATTCGCTCGATTATCATTGGCTTGCTCTCTGTTATTGCCTTTATGCTCTTCTACTATCGATGGTTTGGCCTAGCTGCCAACATTGCCTTATTTGCCAACGTTGTTCTCATCACAGGCTTCATGTCTTTATTTGGCTTTACACTGACCTTGCCTGGAATTGCAGGAGTGGGTCTTAACCATTGGTATGGCGGTAGATGCAAATGTTTTAATTTTTTCTAGGATAAGGGAAGAGCTTGCAGAAGGCAGAGAACCACAAATAGCTATTCAAGAGGGATTTTCAAGAGCCTTTGTTACTATTTTTGATGCAAATGTCACTACCCTGATTGCCTCTATAGTTCTTTTTGCTATCGGAACAGGCCCCATAAAAGGTTTTGCAATAACCTTGTCGATAGGAATTATTACTTCTATGTTTACAGCCATCATGGGTACAAGGGCGATCATTAATTTAATGTATGGAAATAAGAATATTAAGGAGCTTAGAGTTTAATGAATCTTAAGATCTCATTTATGAGCTATCGAAAGATAGCCACCATTACTTCACTGACCTTGTTAGCTTTGTCTATTGTGTCTCTTGGATATAGAGGCCTCAATCTTGGTTTAGATTTTAGTCGGCGGGACTTTGATTGAAGTTTCTTATTCTGAAGCAGCAGATCTTAAAGAAATTAGAGACTTGGTTATTTCAAATGGATTTGATGATTCTCAAGTGGGTAAATTTTGGTTCCAACACTGACGTTCTGATTAAAGTTGCTGACAAAAACGGGAGCAGTCAATTGGGCGATACTATTTTTGCATTTTTACAAGCTTCGGATCCTAACATCGAACTTCAAAGAATTGAGTTTTGTTGGGCCTCAGATAGGTTCAGAGCTAAGAGATCAGGGTGGCCTAGGAATGCTTGTAGCTCTTGGTATGATTTTGCTTTATGTTGCATTTAGGTTTCAATATAAATTTGCTTTGGGTGCTGTAGCTGCCTTGGCGCATGACGTTGTTATTATTCTTGGCTTATTTTCTTTGCTTGCTTGGGATTTTGATCTAACAGTTCTTGCTGCTTTATTAGCAGTCATAGGATATTCACTCAACGATACCATTGTAGTCTCAGATAGAATTAGAGAAAATTTTAGAGGCGAGAGAGGCTTTGAGCCTGCAGAGATTATTAATCGATCTATCAATCAAACTTTATCAAGAACATTAATCACTTCCTTTACAACTTTATTGGTATTAATGGCTTTATTTTTCTTTGGTGGCGAAATGATTAAGGGATTTAGCTCTGCTTTAATTATTGGAGTGCTGGTTGGGACTTATTCTTCGATCTATGTAGTTGCAAATATGCTGCTGGGACTCTCAATTACCCAAGACGATTTAGCTATACCAGAGCCAGAAGGCACAGAATTTGATGGTATGCCTTAATTGGCTTTAAAATTAGGCTGAATAGCCTCAAGCATAGGTTTAAAACATTTTGGAGTAGAGCATAAATAATGATCTGCATCCTTAAAATTTGGATTCCCTAAAAAATCACTCGTTAATGCCCCTGCCTCTTCCGCAATGAGTATACCTGCTGCTACATCCCAAATCGCCAAGCCATTAGCCCAAAAGCCGTCTAATCTGCCTGCAGCAACATAGGCTAAATCTAAAGCAGAGGATCCAGAGCGGCGAATGGTAAGACCATGTTTGTAAAGTTTTCTGAAGGTTGCAATATTATCAAATGTATAATTTTGAGAGTCGTTTGTATGAGTGGTATTTCCTAACAAAGCATCTTTTAGATTACCTCTTTGCTAACTCTAATTCTCTCTCCATTGAGCTCAGCTCCTTTACCTCTTGAAGCGCTAAATTCTTCGCGACGAGTTGGATCAATAATTACGGCATGCTGGGTTTTATTATTTACCATGCACGCCAATGAAATACAGTATTGAGGATACCCATGAATAAAATTTGTTGTACCATCTATTGGATCTAGCACCCATGTTGTCTCAGAATTATTGATCTCATGACCAGATTCTTCTCCAAGAAAGTTATCTTCAGGGTAATATTTTTTAATCTCTTCGAAGACAATTTCTTCAACTTTTTGATCTACCTCTGTTACATAGTCAGTAGGACCTTTTTTCATCACATCAAGTTTGTGCACTTTTTTTACAGCAAACTCGAGCTCTGCAGCTCCAATGTTTGCGGCGATTAAGGCAACGTTTAATAAAGCAGGCTTTGACATGTCGCATATTGTACTGGAAATGATGATAATAGTTCTATGAATTCCATCAATCACTTTGTTCAAATAATCTTGGTTGAAACATCACACCCAGGAAACATTGGGTCTGTTGCTAGAGCCATGAAAAACATGGGCCTAAGCAGACTAACATTAGTCAATCCCAAGAAGTTTCCCCACGATGAAGCCACTGCTTTGGCCGGCAATGCTTGCGATGTTTTGGAGAATGCGAAAGTCTTTACTTCGATTGAAGAGGCTGTTCAGAATTCTAAAATAATTTTTGCAACCTCTGCTAGAGAACGAACCATTGAATGGCCAGTGGCATCAGTTAATGATGCAGCACAAGAAATCAATCAACTTGCCTCGGAAAGTATCGAGGTTTCAATACTATTTGGTCGAGAGGATAGGGGGCTAACAAATGAAGAGTTGCAACTATCAAATAAACATTTAATTATTCCAGCTCATCCTGATTACCCAGTTTTAAACATTGCCATGTCGACGCAAGTTATCTGCTATGAGTTATACCAAGCATCACAAGCTGAGCCCATTGGACCTTGGCAGGATTTTCCTGAATACACCGCAGACGAACTTCAACATCTTATTGATCACTTCAATGAAACGGTTTTTAAGCTTGATTTAATTGATCCCAAAAATCCAAAGCAGATTCTTACTCGCATGGAAAGAATGTTTAGACGGCTCTACCCAGATCAAATGGAAGGCAATTTTTTACGAGGCTTTCTTAAGGCAATCAACAATAAGATTAAATAAGAGTTTAGCCCTTTTAATATAGAGTTTTAGCTTTTATAATTGCCGCAATCTAGTCCCGTTCGTCTAGAGGCCTAGGACACCGGGTTTTCATCTCGGCAACAGGGGTTCGACTCCCCTACGGGATGCCAATTTCTTGTGAAGCCCTTTAAATAGGGCTTTTCAGGGTATTACAGACCAATATTGTAGTCATATTTTCTTTTGGGGGAGGGCAGGAACCGCCATACCACCTACCCATATAGTATCTAGCACTGGAACATTTTGACAAGTTTTGAAATCGTTAAGTAGCTCTAACTACACACTGTGTAGTGAATTTACATTTATACACTTGCTAAGCTAGAATTCCTTTATGAACCTACTTAATGATAAAAGTCTTAAATGGAAGCGCTACACTGAGGGGGAGGACTTTGATTACCCCATAGACTACTCTGACGCTATTCTAGATGCGAGAGAAGACGGGCGCTTGGAGATATTAGTTAAGTGGGAACCAAATTGTTATTGTCATTTCCACAGGCATACTGCAGAAATTAGTTCTTTGGTTCTAGAAGGTGAGCTTCATGTCACCGATATTGATATTGAAACTGGAAAAGAGCTTGGTAAGCGAGTAAGAGTTGTGGGAGATTTTGTACATAAAGAAGCAGGTGATGTACACATGGAACAAGGAGGAGCAAACGGAGCTCTAGTTCTCTTTAATATCTATGCTCCTGAAGGCGAAGGCAAACTAGCAGAATCTTTGAAAAAAGATGGAAGCGTAATAAGCGCCTCAACTATGGCTAGAATTTTAAGAAAACGTAAATAATAGCTTTTAAAAAATTTTATTAATCTTTAAACGGAATAAAACTAATCCTTCCAGCTTGACTGGTTTTATCTCTTATAAAATAAACTATAAAAATAATGGAAAGCAAATACAGCCAACCCTCAAATGTGATGAAGAAAAATAAGTTAAATGGCAGTAGCCAGTTTTCATCATCTGCTCTTATGAAAAAATCAAACAATATAATTGATGTAAGACAAAAATATAATAATGTAAGAAAATATAAAGCTTCTTTAAACGTCTTCAAAGACTACCCATTAGTACATTTCCAACTGAACTGTTAGCCCAATCGCATCCAAAGTTTTTTATATATTTATTAAAAAAGCTTTTCATCACTACGCCTTGGGAGGAATGTACTCCTGACCTTTAAATGGGAAGCGAGGCATTTTTCCATCAGTTCGCCCACATTCAATCTCCATGTGATACCAGGTGAAAGGTCCAGGCATCCAATCTTTAAGAGACCCTCCTGCATTACTCCAGCTGTTAATAACTTGGTAAGTGCCACCATTTTTTCAAATCTTAACCTGCTTGCTAGATTCCCTAAGCATATGACCTGACTTACAGATTTGCTGAGCTTGATAGGTAGAATCTTTTAAGCCTTCCAATACAAATGTTTGGTTTTTCATGCCAGAGATGGGTTGAAACTTCACATCCACCTTCGCAGCATTATAAAAAGATGGGAAGTCTCTTAAGGCAAACCAACCCACCTTTCTACCTCCTGACACATCCATAACAAACTCTAAGTAGAGTTTAGTTTTCTTGGGTTTGTTTTTATCCACTGACATCTTGGCATAGACGTTTACGCCTTTATGAATTTCTTTTGGTACTTCCATCATGAGGTATGGATAGTTGGGAATACAGTGCGGTCTTTCAACGTGAAAGCCTAATTGCGTTCCATCTTCTGAATCTTCTGCGGTCTTGGCCACCGTCAGTTCATTCTCACTGAAATCATCTATGTAGAAGTTATCGAGGGTTCTTATACTTACCTCAGCGTATGACAAGGTACTCAACAGCATCATAAATATAACGGACTTACCTTTAAACGAATTGCCTTGCCCAGAAAAGGGCCCCAAACGCATAACGTGAATTTTCTGGAGTTTGATGTCATCCACGGGTTTAGGTTTTCTAAGCCTTCTAACAAACAAATAAATCGTTAAAGCCAATAGCCATATTACTGATGCTGCGAGTATCTCAATCATTAATCCCTCCTTAGGATAGTTATTAAGTGGTCTTAATACTTAAACGGAGGAAGTGGGAGTTTGTTACAGAATTAGTTTAAAAAAGCTTCAACCATTTGCTGAGCCTTGTTTGGATCAAGCATTTTAATCAGAGTTTTATCTGGCATGACTAAATCCACGTCAGCTCTAATGGATTTGATGTCAGCATTCATAAAAGCAGTCGAGTTGGCTGTAAACATGCCATACATGACTTGATAGATGGTGGCATCCATTTCTTCAGTGAGTGAATCAGCCAAAGACCACAGGGTACTCACTTGATAGTTCTTAATGGTCTGTGGTTGTGGAATAGTATCCGGGATGTTTACCTGATAGTTAGACACGACAGGTGCTTCAGCCAAAGGAGTCATGAAAGGACCAAAGGTAATCAGCATGGCAACAGTTGCCATCATCAAGCCTGATGCAGGAACCCATCGAGTCCAGAAAGTGTTCTTAGGCTCTAAGGTCTCATCAATAAACTTATGCAGATTCTTGTTGGTCTTGTGCATCTCCGAAGATTTAAAGAAGTTTTCTAAGCGTTGGTTAGCAAAGAGTAATGTTTCATAAAACTCTCTGGCTACATCGGATGCATCCACAATATCTCTAACTTCTAAAGAGTTGGAGTAGTCCATGCCATCGTCCACGTATCCTGCCAGTTGAAGTTTGAGGCGTTGATTCATCTTTTCTTCCTCCCCAAACAATCGGCGAGTAAAGCCCTGGCTCTTTTAGTTTTAGTTCTCAGATTATTCTTAGAGATTGTGCCGATAAACTTTTGAATCACATCGTAGTCATGACCGGCACCTTTCATTGCAAGAATAGTTCTGTCTGTTTCATTTTGTCGCTTGAGACAATCCATGAGTTCTTGATGCTCGAAAGATTTGAATTTGTTTTCATCTATGACTGGTTCAAGATTAAGTTCATCCAACGGTTCAACTTTAGAATCTTTTCTACATTTATCTATAAAACCATTGCGTAAAATTGTTCTTGCGTAGGCCAGGGGATATTCGGCTGATAGAAATTTTTCTTTGTTCTCAATGAGTTTTAGTAAAGTTGCTTGGCATAAATCTTCAGCATCATCCATGTTGCCACTCAGGCTCAAAGCAAAAGGCAGAAGTTTTGGACTAACAATATGTAAAGCTTCTTTTAGTGAAGGTGGATTGATTTTAGGTGGAGCTACAACTCTGACAACACGAGTCTGTGTGGGTGTGAATGTATTGAGTGAATTGGTTGCTTCCATGTCCTTACTTAATACTACCTAATTCTTTGCCCATAAGGGAAGAGGGTAGTTGCAAATAAATTAAATATATTTTGCAACAAACTGAAACTTCATACGTTACATCTAAGGTGAAGCTAGTAGTAACTTAACTAGCGCTTCCCAGACCTTATGCCTTCCTGCTTGCAAAGATCGGCTGGGGGTCCCTTTGACCACTGAGAAAATTTTCGTTTGTTCTCAGAAGCATTTATAAAATAATTGTTTCCACCCTCACGCGCAATGACAAAAGGACGGTATTCTGTTGCAGCTTTTTTTTCTGAATATAGACGAGATGACCAGCCGTCCCACCAGACTAATCTTGGATTAAATTTACCTGCTTTAAAATCTACAGATAGGGGATTTGGTCCTAAAATATAAATTATCTTAGATGGTTCTAACCATTCCAATTCAGGCTCTTCATATTCAATTTCAGAACTTCCATCACCTGAATTCACCAGAGCGCCAAGTATTTGAAATGGAAGGGCTGCTACAGCAGCAGCGGTTCCTACGGCTACCGCACCTGTTACAGCAACAGTTCCTGCAGTGAGAGCTCCTATACCTACTGCAAGATCACCAACATTTCCACTTACTTGCTCTTCTCTAGATAACAGGCCTATAGGTGGGTAAATATCATGAAAAAAACATGATTCATACCTTCCGTTAGGGCCATATACAGGAACCACAATAGAGTGCTGAAGAGGAGGGTTATTGTCTATGAAAGATAATTCTACGCGCGGTATACGTTTACAACCATCTAGCACAGAACCAGAGTTTGCACATATTTTTATATTATCTCTTCGATCAGAATCAGTTAATAGTTGATCAATTAATTCAACTTTTCGCCAAAAACTCTTTCTCCATTCCTCATTAAGATCATAGGAAATTCCTACCCTTATCCTTTCGGGATAGTCTGGATCAAAATCCACATCTGTCACATTTACCTCAACAACATTAAATGGATACCCCGCAAAAAGCCTTTCCGCGAGCTGTTTTGCAGCCTTATATTGCTGAGTTTTCCTAGCTGCTTCAGCCTCTTTCTTTCTTTTTGCAGCAAGGACCTTATTCGCTATATTTTTTCCATCAAAGCGGTCTGAGCCTTGATTGGTACTAATAATTTCAAACCTAGAGGCAGCGTAATTACGAATTTTATTTTCACTGACATCAATTAAAGCAGTGACAACAACAAAACCATTTACATCTTTGTATTGATCAATTATTTCAAAAGAAGTTATATAACCGGACATGGTTGAGATTGTGACATCTCTTTCCAGTTCAGAATTAACAACTTTTCTGTCTGCTATAACATATTGAGGTATTTGAATTGACAATGCTGAACGAATTGCATCTGCCTTCGCGCCATCTAAATCAGCACCAACACCCGTATAAGCAATCGTTGGTCTATTTTTTCTATCTGATGATTGTGACTGAACCTGGGAGGATGCGCATGACACTAAAATTACACTCGTAAATATAACCAGAACAAATACAGTAAATCTTTTATTGAATGCGGAATTCTTCAAAAAATAAATTTTTTAGAGCGGTTTCCTTTTTCGATGATATGAAGAAGGTTTTGCTGGCTCTTCAGTGATTACATTCTCTGTATCAGAGTCATTTGAATCATCATCACTAGCGTTCTTTTTAGTATTCATCCAATCTTTAACCTCATTTACCAGTTCCTTAGATCTTGGGCTCGTTGCCATTGCAACACATATTTCAAGGTTATCAGCATCGTATCTTTCTTCAACTTTTTGAACACCTTGCAAAATATCAGCAGCGGTAGATCTTGTAAACTCGCTTATAGTTTGAGCCATTTCTCTAGTAACTGAGTTTGTAGTCTGCTTTCCTGAGCTATCGCTTAGCTGAGTTGTTGTTCCTGAGATCGCGTTAGAATCAACAACCTCACGCTCAGTATATTGTTCCTGTGAAAACCACCTTACCATTTGATTTTTTGCCCCCTCTTCGGCAACAATTGAAGCATTTTTAATGCCCATTCTGTCATCAACAAGTACAAACGAGCGAGAAATAGAAACTAACGTTTTGCTCTCTGTATCCACTAAAATCCCTGATGGCGAAGTATCCTCACAATAGCTCTCATCTTCAGCAATTATGTAAGGGCTGATACCAATAAATAATAGTGTAAATATAAAAAATCTTTTAAAAATCATTTAATACTCCGGTTCCAATTTATATACTTAAAGTTTGTCATTCATCAAAATTATATCTCACCCATATGATAATACACCAAACGCATTCAGTTTATTTATATCAAACTTAAATCTCATCCGTTGCATCTTGAAAGAAGTTTTAATTATAGTGATGCTGATTTCCCAGCGATTCTTCCAAAAAAAGTTGCATCTCCAACGGACATTCCACTTGAGTATCCTTTGCCAGTTCTTGGGAGCCCAGCAGTGGTTCTTCCAGCCGCAAAAAGTTTTGGAATGATTGCTCCATTCTTATCAAGAACCTCTCCAGTTTTTAGAGTCTCCAATCCACCCAGTGTAAACATTAATGGCCCTGTCTCTTGACTATAGGCAGGACTCCTTTGAGCATCAAAACTGTAATCAATAAGAGCGTAGGGGGGATTACATATTTCTTTAAGCCATAGAGGGTCTTTTCTAAAATCCTCATCAAAACCATCACTTGCATAGCCGTTATATTTTTTAGCACTTGCTGATAATGTATTGGGCTCGAAATCAGCCTCTTTCTCTAGTTCCTCAAAAGTATCTGCCACAGCAATCACTGGAAGTTTGTCTATATAGATAGAAGGAGAAAAATCTTCATTTTGAATCAGTAAATATGCTTTTTGTTTGTGTTGCTGAGCACAGAAGTGCCCTATTCTTGCCCCATAAGAATCCTCGTTTACAAATCTATCTCCAGAAGAATTAAGAAAAATTCCATAAGTTAAAGACTCTGGGGGATAAAAATACACTCCAAAAAAAGCTTCATCCATATTTATTACATTTGCATTCATAAGCATGCCAATTTGAATTCCATCGCCTTTATCCCATGGGTTGCCATATGGTGCCGTAAACTTAGATTGAAAAGGTAGGTAGTTTGAAACCATTTCATCATTCATCGCGAATCCACCTGCCGCTAGAATCACTCCCTTTTTGACTTTTACATGCTGAACAACATTATCTTTTTTGTAGCTCACTCCACAGATTGTCTGATTCGCATCAACCACCAGACCAAGCACTCGTGAATCGCAGCTCACGTTTATTTTTGTAGATTTAATTTCTTTCTTCAGTGCATCGAAGAAAATTTTTCCACCAAAGTCTCCTTCATGAGATGGAACATGGCCTCTTGGCACAGGTTTAGCAGATGCAGAAAAAGGGTAAGCTCTCTCATTGCCTGTATAAAGAAGAGATTCATTTGATTCTGGGACAACAATTCTGCCTAAATGCGCAGCCTCTTTGTAGGTTACGCCTAAGGACTTAACCCATTCAAAGTGCTGAGAGGCATTTTCAGCATAAAATTTAATTTTTTCTGGATCACCTTTATCCTCAAATGCTAACTCAATGTAGTCAATCATGTTTTGTGTAGAATCCTCAAAATTACATGCCTTTTGCAAGGAAGTGCCCCCAGATCCCCCGAGATACATCTCACAACTTGATAATGCTGTCGAGCCCCCGCCATCGGAGGCCCTCTCAAGTATCAATACTTCTGCTCCACTTCTGCTTGCCTCTAAAGCAGCGCAACCACCTGCACCTCCATAGCCGCAAACAACTACGTCAAATTCAATCTTTGTAAATAATGTCAGGATTTTCACTGGTGATATGAATTGCTTTACTATTAGGCATGCATTTATTCTCCAAGAAGAATTTTTGCAGCCAATTGAGTATCCATATATTCCTTGAGCTCTAAAATTTTTCCTTCCTGAATTCTTAATAAAAAGTGGTATTGATTATTATATGTTTGCCCTGAGGCATGAATGGCTTCCCCGCTAACCTCAACTGCTACTCTTTCTTCTTCAGCAGTTATGCCTGTGATGGTAAACTTAATACCGCTGGGAAATGCAGAAAGAATATTTTGAGCAAAATGAACTACTTCCTTCTTAGTTCTGGTCCCGCCAATAGAATTATTTCCAGCAGTCCAAATTATAGAATCGTCTAAATAATAATCTAAATATTCATCTGATCCAGAGCTCAAAATTTGAAAGAATTTTTTAGTAATTTCTTTATTTTTTTTAGTCAATGAACTCATAATATCATTTAATACTAATGATTAAGATTTTTTAAGAGGCTCTTGCAGGCAAAGAAAATAAGGATTGCAAAGGGTACGCCTGTAACTATTACTGAGGTTTGTAATGCACCTAAGCCCACCTCCAGCCAGAAGCACGACAGCAATTATTCCTAGTGATATAGCCCAAACAACTCTTAAAATCATTGGCGGCTCATCCTGAGCACTTTCATTGTTCGCTGCCGTTAACATTGAAGTAACCAAAGCACCTGAGTCAGATGAGGTTACAAAAAAAGTTAAGATTATTAAAATTGATAGCCCCATCAGAAAGGGTGAGAAAGGAAACTGTTCTAAAAATACAAATAGTGCGACTGTTATGTCATTATTTATTGCGGTACTTAGCGAGCTTGGTTCCAACAATTCTTGATGAAGGGCTGCGTTACCAAATATACCCATCCAGATAAAAACTAAAATAGATGGTATGACGACAACTCCCAATAGAAATTCTTGAATCGACCTACCGTAGGATATTCTTGCGATAAATAATCCTACAAAGGGTGACCATGCAAACCACCATGAATAATAAAAAAGTGTCCAGTCATTTTGCCAAGATGAATCCATGTAGGCTTGTGTGCTTGTGGATAGACTTAAGAGGTTTTGAATATAAGATCCGACATTTTGCAATAGACCATCCACAATAAAACTCGAGGGCCCTGCTATAAAAATAAAAACTAGCATTAACCCGCATAGGATCATGTTGAGTTGAGAGAGCCTCTTAATTCCCGTTTGCAAACCAAGAACAACACTTATTAACCCTAGCAGAGTAATGAAAATAATTATTCCAACTGTACTGACAGAAATTCCTCCATCAGATGAGGTAGCCTCTAGCACCCCCATATATTCAAGACCAGAATTGATTTGATTTGCTCCAAGTCCAAGAGATGTTGCTATCCCAAAAATTGTTGCAATAATGGCAATAATATCCAGTGAGACTCTCCCCCATACATGTTTGGTGAAAGTGCCTGAGAAAAATGAGCTAACTCGAAAGGGTAAATTTTTATTAAAAGCAAAATATGCAAAGCATAATCCAACAACTCCATATATAGCCCAACCATGAAAGCCCCAATGGAGATATGTAAGATTCATTGAGAGATTTGCTTTGTCTGAGAACAAAGCACCGTTATTATGAATTGCATCAGAGCTTAGATGCATAATAGGCTCCGCTACTCCATAAAATAATAAACCAATTCCCAAACCAGCACTAAAGAGCATTGCGATCCAGTTGATATTGGAAAACTCGGGCTTTGCATTCGCCCCTCCAAGAATAAGATTTTTATGTTTGCTAAAAGCAAGGTAAAGAACAAAAACCAAAATGGCATTAGCTGCGAGGATAATGAACCACCCTAGACTATTCGACAATTGTTCTCGAATTTCTGTAAATAACCTTTCAGCCTCGTTGAGATTTATTAAAGTTATGCCAATAAAACCAGCTATTAGAAATAGAGAGAATAGGAAGCGTTTAGGTGCGATATTTTTTAACATTTAGCGATTAGTCTACTTAAGAAGTCAAAAAAATACTCTAGTTCAAAAATAAAGGCTGTTTTTTTCATATTTACTTACAATTTTGACTTTCAGTTGCTATGGTTTATGCATGTCTTTAAAAATCTTGAGCGTTAGCTTGAGCACAACTAACAATGGAAGCAGGGTTCTTCAATCGCTTCCTGTCTGTAAATCAACTTTAAATAATTTTTATCCCTTGGGGGGAACCATGATAAATACTATTAAAACCAATGTTTTAAATAACTTAAACAAGACCTTTAATAAAAAAACTTTTGATAAACTCGGTAGCAAGACTCTCTCCGCATTATCTGCAGTGGCGATCATTAATGCTTCTGCATATAGTGGTTATATTGGTGCTCAGTCTCAAGCTACCATTGAAGAGGTTGTTGTAACCTCAAGGAAAAGAGCTGAAAGCCTGCAAGATGTTCCGCTCTCCGTTTCTGCGATAAGAGAAGAAACTCTTGAACAAAAAGGAATAAATGTCTTTGAAGACTATTTAATGCAATTACCGGGTGTTACCGCAGGTGGATCAGGCCCTGGTCAAAGTACTATATATATTAGAGGTCTTGCGTCTACAACTCCCAACCTTACTACTGCAGGTGTTGCTGGTTTAGCGCCTAACGTTGCTTTTTATCTTGATGAGCAACCATTAGGTCAACCAGGCAGAAACTTGGATGTATATGCAGCTGACATGGCACGTATTGAGGTTCTATCTGGACCACAAGGCACTCTATTTGGCGCTAGCTCACAAGCTGGTGTTGTTAGAATGATTACAAACAAACCTGTAATAGGCGAATCAGCAAGCAGTTTAGAAGTTGAAACAAGATTCATGCCAGAAGGTGATACTGGTACTAAGTTTGAATATGTAAACAACATTCCAATGGGCGAAAGCACAGCATTGAGATTTGTTGCCTATAGAGACCAAAGAGGCGGTTATATTGATCAGGTTGCCGGAACACTTAATGCAAGCCAATCAGCACGCTTTAGAAAAGCCGGAACTGTAAGACAAAATGGTCTTCCTGTTTCTTCATCTAGAGGTGGTTTCCAAGCTGGAGCAGATCTTTCAGGCGCTACACTTTTGAATGCAAATGCAATTGTTAAAGAAGATGCTAACGAATCTACTTATGAAGGTTTCAGAGCAAGTATCAAGCATGAAATTAATGATAATTGGGATGCTTTAGTAACTTATGCCACTCAAACTATTGATGCTGATGGTGTGTTTTTTGTAGATCCTACTTTGGGCGACTTAGAAGTTCAAAGATACACTGATGATTCTATCGAAGATGAATATGACAACATGAGCTTCACTCTTACTGGTTCTATTGGTGACCTTGAAGTTGTTTATGCTGGTGCATACACAGACAGAACCTCAGATCAAAATGTTGATTACACTGACTATCTATTTGTTGGCCAGTATCTTCCATACTACATTTGTGACTACTATGTAACTTATACATCAAATGCACCTGGCAATGTTCCAACTGGAACTTGTGGTGCTCCTAACCTATTGGTTGATTCAACAACAAATACTGAGGTGACCACTCATGAATTACGTCTTAGCGGTCCAATAAACGATACCATGAGCTTTACAGCTGGTGCATTTATGAGCGATCTTGAATTAACGGAGTTAAACCTATTTAATTACCCAGGCTCAGTCGGTAATGACATCACATATGCTGCAAACTATGCTTTGACTGATACATCAGTCTCTGGGTCAATAAATAATGCAAGTCCTGGCTGGTTCTCAGCTGGACCATACAGTGAGCCAGTAATATTCTTCAACGATATTAGAAGAACTGACAAGCAGCAAGGTATTTTTGGTGAAATTAGCATGGACATGTCAGATACATCCGAACTTACAGTGGGTGCTCGATGGTATGACATTGAAGTTGATTTTGAGGGTAGTGCTAACTCATCATTCTACAATGGATTTGGAGCGCCTGATACTCAGCAATTTGGGTCTAACTTATCAGCTCAATATGCACCAGGAAATGCTAATGGTTATCCAGATAAAGCTCAAAGTGATGGCATGATTGGGAAAGTGACGTATTCGTGGAATCCATCCGAAGATGTTATGTACTACGTAACTTGGTCAGAAGGCTTTAGACCAGGGCTATTAAATAGACCAGTTGGAGCATCTAACGCGGCTGGAACATACTCGGTTAAACCCGAAGTTAAGTCCGATGAAGTAACCAACTATGAGTTTGGCTGGAAAGCTGTTCTTGCAGATGGGCAACTTAGATTTAATGGTAGTGCATTCATGGTTGATGTTAGCGGTCTTCAAACAACCGTCTTTGATCCAAGTATTGTCAATCTATTCTTCTCTGACAATGCAGCAGATGCTGAAATTATGGGTCTTGAAGGAGACTTTATTTACTACCCTGATCTAGACGGCTGGATGCTATCTGGTGCTTTCTCATTGTTAAGTACAGAGATTACTAAAAGCTTAGTTCCTACTGATGATATCGTAGTTGGATCTGATTTAGCGTTCGCTCCAGGCATTCAGGGTAATTTAGCTGCTAGAAAAGAATGGGCGATGGCCTCAGGTAATACTGGGCATTATCAGGCGCAGTTAACTTGGTCAGATGACAGTTATTCAGATGTGATGGCACCTAATAAAGCCCTGCAGGATAGTTACAGCTTTATTAATATGCGCGCTGGAATAAGTAATGACTCTTGGATGGCTGAAGTTTATATAGATAATATTACTGATGAAAGAGCTGAAATCAATAATACTTTTATTTTTGACAGACAGCGAGTTGGAATAATCAGACCAACTACCGTAGGTCTTAGATTTAAGAGACACTTTAACTAATCTAGGTATTAAGTAATTAAAAGGGAGCTTGCGCTCCCTTTTTTAATTTCATAAGCGAATATTATTTATTATCTTTGTTAAAATAATACAAAAATGAAAGAAGATAAATTTAATACAAATGAAGCTACTCTCTCAGTAGATTTAAGTGAAGCTACCCAAGCCGTTAAGGAAAATAGGTTTAAAGACGCTCTTAATCTCTTTGAAGTAATCCTAAGGGATCACCCCGATCATATTGATAGCCTTTACCTTGCATCTGTTTCATCTAGGTATTTAAAAAATTTTGATGATTCAAAAAAATATATTGAACGTTTGTTACTAAATGCTCCCGATATGGGTCGGGCATATCAAGAACTGGGTCATATAAATCGCGATGTGGGGAACGAAGAACAAGCAGTCATTCATTACAGGCAAGCTTGCGAACTCAACCCAGCTTTACTGGCGTCTTGGAATGCAATGTATCAATATTTTGTTAAAAATAAAAACCAACCTGCTGCTGATCATGCCCGACAGCAAATTGAAAAACTACAATCCCTTCCCGCTGCATTGTTATACATAGACCAAATACTTAACGAGGGTAGGTTGGGCCTGGCTGAGACAAAAATTAGAGCCTTTCTTAAAAAGAATCCTACACATACCTATGCAATGTCACTCTTATCTGAAATTGCCAACCGATTGGGTTACTTTGATGATGCAGAATTTTTGCTTGAAAAAGCTGTTGAATTTAAGCCAAATGATGGCGATCTAAGAATGCAATATGCTTCAATCCTTAGAAAAAAACAAAAATTTACTAAGACTATGGAGCAAGTTAACATTCTGTGCGATCAATACCCGGATAATCTAACCTATCAAGCTCATAAAGCTAGTGAAATTATGCAAAATGGAGATCACGAGAAAGCAATCACATTGTTTGACGATATTCTTGCTAAGAATCCATATAATTTCAGCACGCTTACATCAAAAGGGCATGCGCAAAAAACGCTCGGAAAGACTGATCAAGCAATTAACAGCTATCAAAAAGCATACGAAATAAAACCAGATCATGGGGAGTCTTTCTTTTCGCTAGCAAATTTAAAAACCTATTCCTTTACTTCTGATGAGTTAACTAGCATGAGAGAGCAAGTTAAGAGAGTGGACTTATCACTAAGAGATAAAGCATATTTTCATTTTGCTCTTGCTCAAGGCTGTGAATCAATAGGTGAGTTTGACGAGGCTTTTTTTCACCTAGAAAAAGGTAATAAAATTAAAAATGATCAGAGCAAATATTCCATTGAAAGGATGGATGCAGAACTCCAGGCTCAGATAGATGTTTGTGATGAAGCTTTTTTTACAGACCTTGGTAGCGGTGGGCACTCAACAAAAGACCCAGTATTTATATTAGGGCTTCCAAGAGCTGGCTCAACACTTATTGAGCAAATTTTAGCATCGCACTCTATGATTGATGGGACCCTAGAGCTTCCTAATATTTTATCAACCGCTCAAAGCCTTCGAGGAGATGATATTTATGGCAAGTTAGGCAACTATCCTAAGAGCTTGAAGTCGTTAACGCTCGAGCAAAGAGAGGCCTTTGGCAAGAGCTTCATTGAAGATACTAGGATTCATAGAAAAGATGCACCTATGTTTACAGATAAGATGCCGAATAACTTCAGACATATTGGGTTAATTCATTTAATAATGCCAAATGCAAAAATAATTGATGCCAGAAGATACCCATTAGATTGCTGCTTTAGCATGTTCAAACAATTATTTGCTCAAGGTCAAGAATTTTCATATGGTCTTGCAGAGGCTGGCAGTTATTACAAGAGTTATATCAAGCTAATGAATCACTGGGACAAGGTATTGCCAAATAAGATCTTAAGGGTTAACAATGAAGATGTCATTGAGGATCTTGAAGGACAGGTTAAGAGAATGCTGGACTATTTAGAGCTGCCTTTTGAGGAGGAATGCATTTCATTTTATGAAACAAATCGGTCAGTCAGAACAGCTAGTTCTGAGCAGGTAAGAAGACCTGTGAATAAAGATGGCATGGGTCGATGGAAACCTTATGCCAAAAATTTGAAACCCTTATTAGAAACTTTAGATAAGGAGCTATTAATGCCAGAAGATATTTCTATCATTAATTAAGCCCTCATTAAAAATTGTTATTATAAATACCATGGAAAATTTATCGACGGCAAGCTTGCCAAAAAAATATATTGAGGTTCTTGGCAAGCAGATGGCTTATTGCGAGATAGGCAAAGGAGATCCAATAATTTTTCAACATGGAAACCCAACATCCTCCTACTTGTGGCGAAATATCATGCCGCATCTAGAGGGCCAAGGTCGATGTATTGCTATAGATTTAATCGGCATGGGCGATAGTGATAAGTTGGTTGATGAAGGAAACAATACTTATTCATATGCAGTCCATAAGAAGTATTTTGATTCTTGCCTTAAAGCTCTTAATATTAATAGCAACGTAACTTTAGTTATCCATGATTGGGGATCAGCACTAGGATTTAACTGGGCTCAAGAAAACTCAGAAAAAGTTAAAGGTATTTGTTACATGGAGGGTATAGTCACATCCTTGAGATGGGAAGATTGGAATAAAGATGCCACAGGAATCTTTCAGGGCTTTCGATCCGAAGCTGGCGAGGATATGATTTTTAAAAAAAATCTTTTTATTGAAGCAGTTCTCCCTGGATCAATACTCAGAGATTTAACTGACGACGAAATGACTGAGTATAGAAGGCCATTCCAAAGGGTAGATCATAGACGTCCAACACTCGATTGGCCAAGACAGATTCCTATTGAAGATGAACCAATAGAAGTGGTTAAGATTGTCTTATCTTACGAAAACTGGATGGCACAAAATGACATACCTAAACTTTTTATAAATGCAGAGCCAGGGGCAATTTTAACTGGGCGACAAAGGGAGCTCTGTAGAAAATGGAAAAACCAAACTGAAGTTACAGTTAAGGGTAGTCATTTTATACAAGAAGATTCACCACACGAAATAGCCGATGCCATCAAGAAGTGGCTGAAATAAAAGCCATTTCAAATTGTAATTTAAAGAGAATTTAGATATTTTTTAAGGTAGTTTATGTCAATTATCACAGCAACAAATTTAACAAAGAATTACCCAAATCCTGAGTTACCAGGACAATCTTTTACTGCAGTAAATAAAATTAATCTTAGGGTAAATGCTGGAGAAATTTTTGGTTTGTTGGGTCCAAATGGTGCCGGCAAAACAACCACTCTTGAGATGCTTGAGGGGTTGAACAAGATCGACGAGGGTAGCATTTTGATTGATGGGATAGATGTGAAAATAAATCCTTATGAGGTAAAAAAGATTATTGGCGTGCAACTTCAATCTAACGAATACTTTGATCGTTTGAATTTATCTGATTTATTAATTCTATTTGCAAGCCTCTATTCCACAACGACTAATCCTAAAGAATTACTTGCAAAGGTTAATTTAGAGGACAAGCTCTACGCTAAGCCTGATGATTTATCAGGAGGGCAAAAACAAAGATTCTCAATTGCCTGTGCTTTGGTTCATAGTCCTAAAATCTTATTTCTTGACGAGCCCACCACAGGTCTTGATCCCCAAGCAAAACATAATTTATGGAATCTTGCAAAAGATCTAAATAAAGAAGGAATGACCATTGTTTTGACTACTCATAATATGGAAGAAGCAGAGTATCTCTGCAATCGAATCGCAATTATGGATAAAGGTTTGATTATTGCTCAGGGAACTCCACAGCAACTTATCTTGGAGCATGCTCCAGAGCCCCCAAAAGCTCCACTCCATGGAAATATTGAGGATGTATTTCTAGCATTAACAGGCCATGGGTTAAGAGACTAAATATGCTAACAAAACTCCAATTACATCTAGCAAGTATCTTCGTAAAAATTTTTTATAGAGATCGACAAGCCATCTTTTTTAGTTTGTTATTTCCTTTGATCTTTACTGGAATTTTCTTGTTTGCAGACAGTGAGCCTGATCCTTTGAAGTTGGGCTTGGTCAACAAATCCAAGGATGAACTTTCAATTCAGTTTACGGAGCTAGTAAAAAAAGAAAAAATTTTTACAGTCAAGGAGGGTTCTGAAAATGAACTAAAAGCAGAGCTTATAGCTGGTGATCAGACTGCAATAATCATTATCCCTCAATCCTTTAATAATATTTCAGATCCAGGGCAACTGCGATTGTTATTAGATGCATCTCAGGTTCGACAAGTTGATGCAATTAAAGACTCTCTTGAAGCGACATTACTTTCAATTGAGCGTGATCTTAGGAACACTGAACCTATGTTTTTACTGCAATTAGAAGATGTTAAAGCAAGACCACAACGATATATAGATTTCTTATTACCTGGCATATTGGCATATATGTTAATGAACCTTTGCATCGGAGGCAGTGGATTTAATATTGTTGAGTATCGAAGAAGAGGGATCTTAAAAAGGCTTTTTGTTACACCAATTAAACCAAAAGATTTCATCATTTCAATCGTCTTAGCAAGAATGTTAATTATCATGATTCAACTTTCAGTGATCTTGGCTATGGCTATAGGGCTTTTAAAAATAAATATTATCGGTGGTCTCTTGCCGCTTTATGGTGCAATTTTATTTGGAGCATTTATTTTTCTATGCATTGGGTTCTTTCTTGGTAGCTTAGCTAAGACACAGGAATCGATTCGTCCAATTGTTTTGCTCTTCACATTCCCGCAGTTAATTCTTTCTGGAATTTTTTTCCCTATTTCCTCTTTACCTGATATGGCGCAGCCAATTGCTAATATTCTTCCATTAACAGTCATTGCTTCCTCTATGCGTGATATAGCAAATGATGGCGCATCTTTATTTGCCATGAACCTTAATTTTCTAGGCATTATCTTATGGGTAGTTATTAGCTTCTTCATTGCTACTAAATATTTTGTTTGGCAAAAAATTGCTTCTTAAGCACTTTAAATCTGTCGTTACATCTTATGAAAAAAATCCTTTAGATACAGGGTTTATTAAGATTTTTTTTGAACAAAGTTCGCTAATCTCATAGAATTAATGTATAAAGCACTTTACAAGAAAATAATTTTATCTAATTCTTAGGGAGATAATAATAATGTTAAATAAAGCTACTTGGATAGCAAGACTATCCTTAACTACCGTAATTGCTGTTAGCTCAATGCTTTCAGTCGGTTCATTTGCCCAAGACAACGAATTCATTGAAGAAGTTGTAACATTGGGTTCACGTGGGAAACCTAGATCTGTATCAAGTTCTCCTGTTCCAGTGGATGTTTTAAGCGCTGAAGACATCGCTAAAACAGGAACAGATGATTTGCTAATGCAGCTTCAAGGCAGCATCCCTTCATTAAATGTTCATCTTCAACCTATTAGTGATGCAGCGAGTATGATTCGCCCTGCTAACTTAAGAGGTTTGTCAGCTGATAGTACATTGATCTTTACCAATGGTAAAAGACGTCATCACGCATCAGTTATTGCTTTCCAAGGTGGCGGTGTAAATGATGGTTCACAGGGAGCAGACATTTCTGTTATTCCAGCTATTGCCCTCAAAAGAGTTGAAGTTCTAAGAGATGGCGCTTCAGCCCAATACGGCTCAGATGCTATTGCGGGTGTTATTAACTTTGTTTTAGATGATATTTCTGAAGGCGGAAGTCTTTCATATAAAATGGGTGAATACACTGAAGGCGATGGCGCAACGACAACTATTGCAGGTAAATATGGCTTACCTTTAGGTGAAGATGGTTTTGTGACTACTAGTTTCCAAATTAGACAAGCTGATGACACTTCAAGAAGTGAGCAAAGACCTGATGCAGCATCATTAATTGCAGCAGGAAATTCTGCTGTTGCTAATCCAGCTCAGATTTGGGGTGCACCTAAGGTTGATGACGATGTAACATTTTTCTTGAATGCAGGCGTTACAAACAGCGATGGTTCTGAATCTTATATGTTTGGTAACTATTCTGAAAGAGATGTTGATGGTGGTTTTTACTACCGAAATCCAGACGGCCGTAGTGGAGTATTCACACAAGGTTCTTCAAGGTTAGTTGGTGACATTGATGGAACTTGCGCATATGCAACTGCTGGAACTGTAGACCCATCTAATTATGCACTGAGAGATACTATCATGGCAGATGCAAGTTGTTTCTTAATGAACGAAATTGCACCTGGTGGATATACTCCAAGATTCATTGGCACAATCACTGACACTTCTTTTACTACAGGTAGAAGAGGCGACATCACAGATGGCTTCCTAAGCGGTCATTCTTATGATGTTAGTGGTTCTGTAGGTAGAAACGAAGCTGATTTTGGTCTTAACAACACTGTTAACCCATCTATGGGTCCTGATACCCCTCGTAATTTTACAACTGGTTCTTACATTGAGCTTGAAAAGACTTTTAACTTTGATCTTCAGAAGCAATATGACAGTTTAAGTGTTGCTTATGGTGCTGAATGGAGAGAAGAAACATTTGAAGTTATTTCAGGTGAAGAAGCTTCATGGAAGGCTGGTAAATATGCACTTCAAGGCTTTAATGTTGGATCTCATGGTTTCGCTGGATTTTCTCCAGACTCTCAAGGTTCTTTTACAAGAAGAAGTGTTGGATTTTATGTTGATTTAGAAAATCAAGTTAATGATCAATTGTTACTAGGTGGCTCATTGAGATATGAAGACTATACAACTTTTGGAACAACTAATGACTTCAAACTGAATGCAAGATATCAAGTGAATGATAATGTTGCATTGCGTGGCTCTACAAGTACTGGTTTTAGAGCTCCCACACAGGGACAAGTTAACGTAGTTAACACTCAAACAACTCTTGTGGATGGTCAGCTAACTCAAGCACAAACTTTACCTGGGTTTAAATTGGGTGCTGGACAGTTAAGTCCTGAAGAAGCAACCAACACTTCATTTGGTATTGTTTATAATGAAGGTGATTTATCTTTAACAGCTGATTTCTTTAGCATTGAGCTAGAAGATAGGGTTGCTTTAACAAGTAATGCAGCTCCTACAGCGGCTCAAGTACTTGCAATGGGCGCAGCAGGAATACCTAACCCAGAATTAATTGGTCAGGTTAACTATTTCACAAATGATTTTGATACTGAGACAACAGGTTATGATTTAGTTGCCGTCTACAGTACAGAGTTAATGGGAGCTGATACAGATATAAGTGCAGCTTGGAATCACACTGAAACTGAAGTAACTAATGTTGGTGCAGTTACTGGTGCCTCAAAGGTTAAACGTCTAGAAGAAGGTCTGCCTGAAGATAGAATGACCATTACAGTTGCTCAAACATGGAGCGATAAAGTTAGCTCATTTGTTCGTGCAAATATGTATGGTGAGTACTATGCTGTTCATGCTGATTGGTTTGGTACAACTTCTGATGCAGAGTGGACAGTTGATGCTTCAGTTAGCGTTCAGGTAACAGATAATTTTAGCTTAACAGCCGGTGTTCAAAACTTATTTGATACAGAGGCCTTGAAAATTGATGGCTCAGCTGGAGCTGTTGGTGAAGGCGTTCCTGGAAATGTACTTGGAGGAATCTATTATGAAACTTCTCCATACGGCATAGAAGGAGCTTTCTGGTACGTTAGCGCTGGTTATAACTTCTAAGTTAAAGCTTAAAATTAAAAGGGTGCTTTTTGGCACCCTTTTTTATGCACAAAATTATTTTTTAGATATAGATTCCACACAAAATAGACCAAGCGAAACTGCTGGGCCTATACCAAAGGCAAAAAGGATTGTTGCGAAACCTAGAGTTCCACCCAGGGACCAACCAATGCTTACAACTGCTATTTCAATTAAAGCTCTAACCCATGCTATTGGCAGGCCAGTCACTCTTTGAAATCCTGTCATGAGGCCATCGCGGGGGCCCGGTCCAAGATTTGCAATTAAATATATTCCGCTTGCAAAACCTACAATAATAGTTCCAATCAGGGCTTGAAGAATCTGTAATCCAAAAATTTGTGGGTGTGGCAGAAAGGGAAGAGACCATTCAATCACAGCTGCAATAATAAAGACATTCAATATTGTTCCAATGCCAGGTGCTTGTTTAATAGGTATCCACAGGAGCAATACGCCTAGGCTGATTAAGAATGTTAGACTCCCAATGCTTAAGCCAGATGTTTTAGATAGACCCTCAGCAAGAACAGTCCACGGGCTCATTCCAGAACCAGCAGTAATGATTAGCGATTCACCCAAACCAAACAAGGTTAATCCAAAGCATAGTATTAATACTGTTAAAGGCGAGGGAGAAAAATTTAGTGGCTTTTCAGAGCTCCAGCTAACCTTAGGCACGGACTTTATAGAAAAAATTTTCATAGAAGACTTTTAATAATAATTATTGGCGTTAGTGTAAATTAAGGTAGAAAGAATTACTGATTTATATTAAAAATAATTAAAACAATAATGAGGTAATTCCAATATAATCAAACTCATGAATGAGTCTGATATTTCTAGAGTAATCGAGATGGCATGGGAGGATAGAACACCCTTTGATGCTATTGAAACTCAATTTGGTTTAAATGAGCAAGCCGTTCAAGAGTTAATGCGCAGGAACTTAAAACTCTCTTCATATCGATTATGGCGCAAAAGAGTCAAAGGTAGAGCTACAAAGCATATTGCAAAGAGAGGCTTTTTAGTAGGACGGCACCAATCCTACGATCAAAATAAGCATTAAAATAATCACTTACCTGTATATAACTCTGCTTTAATGCCGACCGACGAAGCAAAGCTTAAAATGTCTTTAATTGAGCCCGCTTCATCTGGAGGGAAGAAACCTCTTTTTTTCAGCTCCTTTATTAAATCTTCTTTAGATGACCATTTTAGTAATTTCATGATGTGTATAATTTTTACTGTTATATTTAAACTAAATTTTTAGGAGAAATAAATGAATAAAATAATATTAACCTTAACTGTTGTTCTGTGCATGAATATTTTTAGCGCGCATCACGAAGAAGCGCCAGTTGCTGCGCAGGGAATGATTTCATCTGATGTCTTTGATCTTGCGGGTGAAATGGATTTATATGTCGAAAAATATGAATCTTGCGGTCCAGCAGATGGCGAAAAACATTATCACCCTTATGGAACAGTTGTTTATGTTCTGGATGGCGAAACTATAACTAATTCTTCTGGCTCTTATAAACCTGTTCAAAAAGATGAATATTGGTTTGAAAAATCAAACTGGGTTCATGGTGGAGCAGACCCTGAGGCACCAAAAGTCGATGATAATCAATGCAGCAAGATGTTAGTAATTCGTGTTGCAAAAAAAGGCGAATCACCAACTGTATTTATAGATTAAATCCTTAAGTTAAACTTGAGTTGACGCTCGTAAGGCTTTCAGAGCCAGGGCACAACTCTTTTTCAGATAACTGATTAAGAGGAGTGTCTGCAATATTTAAAACCTCTGCGTGGTCCTTAAGATCAGGATTGACATACAGAAGACCTGTGAGTACCTTACCTTCTTTCTCAGCCTCATTAAGTCGCAAGATAGCATTGCCTTTGTTCAAAGGGTCATGCCTATCATCAAGTTTTTCCAATGAGAGCAGAGCCCCATCATGCAATGGAACATCAATTTGAGAGCCTTTGTCGTATTGTGTAGAAATTTCTTCTCCAAGAGGAACAAAATCTAGATTGGACACGGATAAATTATGTTCTCGAATATGATCATAGCTTTTTGTAGACCCATTGTGATTATTGAAGGTCACACAAGGTGAAATAATATCAATCAAAGCAAACCCTTGATATTTCATGGCCGCTTTTAGTAAAGGGACAAGCTGCTCTTTATCTCCTGAGAAACTTCTACCAACAAAACCAGCGCCTAGCTGTATTGCCATAGCCGGAAGATCAATTGGAGAAAATAGATTATCTTCTCCATACTTACTCCTAGATTCAAGGTCATTTGTTGCTGAGAACTGACCCTTTGTAAGGCCATATGTCCCATTGTTTTCAACTAGGTAAGTAATATTTAACTGCCTTCTTGCAGCATGTATAAATTGACCAATACCTATAGAAGCAGTATCCCCATCACCCGATACTCCCAAATATAATAAATCTTTATTTCCAAGATTTGCTCCAGTCGCAACTGATGGCATTCTCCCATGAACTGAATTAAATCCATGGGCTTGATTTAAGAAGTACGAAGGTGACTTTGATGAGCAGCCAATCCCTGAAAGTTTGGCAATTTGATCAGACGATAGGCTTAAATCATAGCAAGCCTCAATTACTGCTGCGCTGATAGAGTCATGACCACATCCAGCACACAAGGTTGAAATTGTGCCCTCATAGTCTCTTCTTGTGAGACCTAGTTCATTTTTCTCAAGATTGGGATGATGATTGGCAGGTTTAACAATATAGGTCATAGAGTTTCCTCTGCTGTTTTTGTAATAAAATCTTTTGATAAATGTTTCATAATTGCTTTTGAAATAAAGTTAGCAGTTATAGGAGCACCATCAAAACATAAGACAGAAATAAGCTTTTCATAGCTCACCTTAGACTCAGCTAATATTAAAGTTTTCATTTGAGCATCTCGATTTTGCTCTATTACAAACAAAATATCGTGCTGATCAATAAATTTCCAAATCTCGGGACCAAAGGGAAATGATCTGATTCTCATTGCATCAATGGGATGACCAGAAACAGACAATTCATCTAATGATTCCTGCATTGATGCCTCAGTACTACCAAAATAAATTACTCCAAATGAACTTGCATTTGTATCTTGCTTAAAAACTGCCTGAGGCAAAAATGTATGAGCACCTTGATATTTTTGGAGTATTCTTGAGAGGTTTCTTGCATTTATTTCTCCATCCTCAACATATCTTGCATATTCATCATGGGAGCTACCACGAGTAAAATATGCGCCTTTGTCTGGATGAGTCCCTGGTAAAGTCCTATATGGAATTCCATCACCATCAACATCTAGATATCTTCCCCAAGATTCCATATTCTCTAAATCATCTTTTGAAAGTACCTTTCCTCTGTCAAATTTCTTCTCATCGTCCCATGCAAATTCAGGACATGTCCAATCGTTCATACCAATATCAAGATCAGATAATACAAAGATGGGAGTTTGCAATCTATCCGCAACATCAAATGATTGGGCGGCAAACTCAAAACACTCTTTTGGATCAGAGGGGATTAACATTACATGCTTAGTGTCACCATGAGAGGCATAGGCGCAGGTAAGAAGGTCTGATTGTTGCGTTCTGGTTGGCATGCCAGTGGATGGACCACCTCGCTGTATATTAAAAATAACCACGGGTATTTCAGCGAAATAAGCCAAACCAACAAATTCATTCATTAGTGAGATTCCTGGTCCACTGGTAGCTGTAAAAGCGCGAGCTCCATTCCAGTTTGCTCCAATGGCCATTCCAATAGCAGACAATTCATCTTCAGCCTGCACAAAGGCAAAATTATTTTTTCCAGTCTCGCTATTTACTCTGAATTGATCACAATATTTTTTATAGGCCTCCGCTAAAGATGTTGATGGTGTTATTGGGTACCATGCACAGACTGTCGCTCCTCCATATACACAACCCAAACCTCCAGCATTATTTCCATTTGTTAGAATCATCCCATCGGTTAGATTTGATTCTTTAATTTTAATATCACATTGAGCATTTAAATTATTTTGAGCATAGGCAAAGCCCATTTCCAATGCACGAACATTAGGCTCAATTAATTTTTCCTTCCCTTTAAATTGTTCATTAATTAAAGTAACAAAAATATTTTTATCAATACTCATTAAAGAAGAAAGAGCGCCTACATAAACTAAATTTTTAAATAAAAGTCTTTGCTTCGGATTAGGAAACTCTTCGACGCAGAGAGATGTAAGAGGGATTTCAATAATATTAATATCAGTGCGATTAAATTCTCTTTTCCACGAGGAATCATATAAAAGATAACCACCGGAATTAATTTCAGCTACATCTTCCCTATACGACTGAGGATTCATTGCAACCATGAAGTCTATTCCAGCTTTTCTGCCCAAGTAACCTTTCTCACTGGCCCTAATTTCAAACCAAGTTGGGAGCCCCTGAATATTCGAAGGAAATATATTTTTTGGACTAACAGGGATCCCTGATCTAAAAATACCTTTAGCAAACATTTGATTTGCGCTAGCTGATCCAGAGCCATTAACATTTGCAAACTTAATTACAAATTCATTAATAGATGCAATTTTTTTCATGAATATGCCTTAGCTTCTTCATATAAGAATGTTTGCATGTCCCAAGCACCCGTTGGGCATCTTTCCGCGCATAGACCGCAATGAAGACAAACATCTTCATCTTTAAACATAGTTCTTTTGGTTGGAAGTATTTGAGAGACCAGTAAGTCTTGATCAACATTTAATGCAGGAATTCTTAAATTTTGCCTTACTTCGTCTTCGGGCCCACTAAACATAAAATTTATGCAATCAGTTGGGCAAATATCTACACAAGCATCGCATTCAATGCATAGACTTTCAGAAAAAACAGTTTGCACATCACAATTTAGGCATCTTTGAACTTCTTCCATTGCTAATTCTTCATCAAAGCCTTTTTCAACTTCAACCTTTAGGCTTTTAAGGGCTAGCGCTTGGTCAGTCTTTGGAACAAGGAATCTTTTCGCTTGAGAAATATCGTTATCATAAGACCATTCATGCAATCCCATTTTTTGGCTGATGAGATTGATTCCTGGTTCTGGTCTTTCTGTAAGACTTTCTTTTTGACAAAATTTATCAATTGAAATCGCAGCTTGATGACCATGAGCTGCCGCCCAAATAATATTTTCAGGCCCCCATGCTGCATCTCCACCAAAAAATATTTTTGGATGAGTTGATTGAAATGTCACTGGATCAACCACTGGCATATCCCATTCTCCAAACTCAAGACCAATATCTTTTTCAATCCATTCGAATGAATTATCTTGACCAATTGCAACCAATACATCATCACAATCTATGATCACAGGCTTATCACTGGTGGGCACTAAAGTCCTTTTCCCATGAGCATCAAAGACAGCTTCTACTTTTTCGAACTCCATCCCAGTTAATTTTCCATTTTTATGAAGAAATTTCTTGGGTACATGATTCTCAAGAATGGGAATATTTTCTTCCATTGCATCCTCAATTTCCCACTCAGATGCCTTCATTTGCGAGAATGGGCTTCTTACAACAACCTTTACATCTTCCGCTCCAAGTCTTAGAGAAGATCGGCAACAATCCATGGCAGTGTTTCCTCCTCCCAAGACAATAACTTTTTTTCCAATTGAGTCTATATGTTCAAAGGCAATACTAGTCAAAAAATCTATACCAATATGAATATTTTTTTTCGCTTTATTTCGACCTTCAATCATGAGATCTTTTCCCTTGGGAGCTCCAGTCCCAACGAAAATAGCATCAAAATCTTCATTTAAAAAAGAAGCCATACTAGTAATTTCAGAATTAAATTTTGTCTCTAGACCCATATTTAAAATTAAATCCACCTCCTCGTTTAAGACCTCTTCAGGCAATCTAAATGATGGGATATTAGTTCTCATAAGGCCCCCAGCCTGAGGGTCTTTTTCAAATAGCGTGCATTCATAGCCCATGACAAGTAAATCTCTGGCGACTGTAAGCGATGCTGGTCCTCCTCCAATTAACGCTATTTTTTTACCATTTTTTTGTTCAGGAACCTCAGGCAACAGATCAGTAATATCATCTTTGTAATCAGCAGCAACTCGTTTTAGTCTGCAAATTGCAACAGGTTTTTCATGTGTTCTTGTTCTTCTGCAGGCAGGTTCACAAGGTCGATCACAGGTTCTTCCTAATATTCCTGGAAAAACATTTGATTCCCAGTTGATCATGTATGCAGCTGTATACTCTTGCTGAGCAATCTTTCTGATGTATTCAGGGACTGGAGTATGGGCAGGGCAGGCGTATTGGCAATCGACTACTTTATGGTAATACTGAGGGTCTGCAACATCGGTTACCGGCATAAATGTTTTAACTTCTGTCTTTTTAGAGCCTTTAGAAAGATTATTTTTTGCCGCAAGGATTTTAGTTTTAAATTCTTCAACAACTGTAGCTCTTAAATTTTGTGCTTCGGATAATTCATGAGTATGCAAAGAAACTCTTAAATCGAAACCTAATTCTTTACGAAGATTTATTGGAACAGCTACTTTGACCCAATAGGTATTGTGCCTTTTAAAGAGATATTTAGTATCCATTTTTACAATTTAGACCCCCCAGCCAAATTGAGCATAAGGTACAGGAAAAAACCTATACTTATGAGATATATTAAAATTACAATAAACATATAATTGCAATTATGCAACCTATAAATGAATTGTTTTTTTTGATCCGTAAGTTACTAAAAATCTATGTGTTGACAGTGTATGTATGTCTCTTAAAATTACATAGATGAAAATTAAAAATTCAAAAATAAAATTAGTATATTTTTGTACTTTTATACTATCTTTTTTAATTATTAGCTGTGAGTCTCAACCCATAAATCCTTACGATGAAGCCGCTAAACCATACGCGCCATTTGGTATAGAGGGACACATGGGAGCTGTAATGACATCATGCTTAGGCATGCCACCTCAATCACCTCCAATTAAAACTAGTAGTAAGGGCCCATTGATAGAGCATAAAAATTATTTTGATTGTGTTGATGATGAGCTTTTAAAAAAGGAAGAACGTGATAGAGACAATCGCTAACTAAGAGCACACTTACTCTAAAGCAATATTAATACCATCAACCAGATCATCTATATCCTCTAAGCCTGCAGAGATTCTAATTAAACCTTTAGAGATTCCTGAAGCTTTCTTTTCACCTTCCGAGAGAGGTGCATGCGTCATGGTATAGGGATGACACACTAAACTTTCAAAACCACCAAGAGATTCAGCAAGAGTAAAGTTTTTTATTTTTTTAAAGAATTTTTTAACAGCAGGCAATCCTCCTTCTAATTCAAAACTTAACATCCCCCCAAATCCTTTTTGCTGAGCTTTGGCAATTGCATGCGAGGGATGGTGTGATAAACCTGGATAGTTCACCGTCTTTACTTTTTTATTATTTGATAGCACTTCCGCTAGGGCGAAAGCATTTTTTTCATGTTGATTCATTCTCAGACTCAGAGTTCTAAGACCTCTTAATGTTTGATAGCTATCAAAGGGCGCACCTGTGATTCCAAGATTATTAGCCCAAAACTTCAGCTTAGTTAAAGTGTCTTCGTTGTTGGTTATAACAGCGCCGCCAACAACATCAGAATGCCCATTAATATATTTTGTTGTTGAGTGGACAACAATATCAGCTCCTAGTTTTAGGGGGTTTTGAAGGGCAGGGGAAAGAAACGTGTTATCAACAGCAACCATTGCGTGTATTAATTTTGCTTCAGCGCATATAGCTTTGATATCCACAGCTTGAAGCAGCGGGTTAGAGGGGCTCTCTAGCCAAATTAGATTGGGTTGAAAATCATGAATAGTATTGAATAATTCTTTTTTATTTCCTTGGTTAATAAAACGAATATTCAGCACACCTTTTGCTTCGAGGGATGAAAAGAGCCTATGAGTTCCTCCATAACAATCATGCGGAAGTATCACACTGTCATTTAATTCAAGAATATTTGCTACTAGAGAGATTGCAGACATCCCTGAGCTGGTAATTTCTGCTCCAACTCCATATTCAAGTTCAGCTAGCGCTGAGGCTAAGATATCTCTAGTAGGGTTGGCTGATCTTGTGTAGTCATATTGCTGCTCTTTACCAAATTCTTGGAAAGCAAAATTTGATGATAAGTATAAAGGAGGAATTACTGCTCCATGTTGATTATCTGATTCTACGCCAGCCCTTGTGGCGATAGTGTCTTTATTTAATTTCTTATCCATGATTATTACCTCATTGCCATTTTCATTTGGTCAGGCAAAAAAAAACCCATCTGCTTTGCTAGATAGGTTTTTATACTTCTATTTAGCTGAATTTATAAAGCACCCGCAAGCGGAGTTCAAATCGGTGCTGAACCTATATTCTAGTTAGATTTGATTAAGTTGCAAGATTTTAATTCTTTAATAGCTCTTAGAGACATGAAATAAAATTATGATACAGTTTTAAAATGCCGTTAATTAATCCCTTAAATAAAATTTCTGATCCAGATGTTCAGGAGCTTGTCGATTTCTTTAATGAAACTTTGGGCTTTTGTCCAAACTCCGTGCTTACTATGCAAAGAAGGCCTCAGATTGCAAAAGCTTTTGTGCAACTTAATATGGCTGTTATGGAGAATCATGGAAAATTAACCTCTGAATTTAAGCGTTTAATTGCTTTTGTTAGCAGCAATACAACAGGCTGCAGATATTGCCAAGCTCACACCATAAGAGCTGCTGAGAGATATGGATCAACGTCCTTGCGCTTATTAAATGTTTGGGATTTTCAAAATCATGATTGTTTTAGTCCAGAAGAAAAATCTGCATTGAGATTTGCTCAAGAAGCTAGCTCCGTCCCAGTCAACGTTAAACCTTTAACAGAGGAGGAATTAAAATTCTATTGGTCTGATGAAGATATAGTAGAGATTATGGGAGTGATTTCATTGTTTGGCTATCTCAATCGCTGGAATGACGTCATGGGTACTTCCATAGAAGATGGTGCAAAGGCTTCAGGAGAAGAACTTCTACAAAATATTTCCTGGACCCCAGGAAAGCATGGTTAATTTTTATTGAGGTTTTTTAGTTTTTTTCCAGCGAGTTTTTGCTTTTGAACCTTTTTTCTTATTTCTCGCACCTGGAGGTTTTCCGGCTCCACCTGACGAAGGCTTTTTAAAATTTGAATTACCTCTATTGCCTGGTTTGCCCCTGCTAAAACTAGGTTTTTTACCTCTAAAGTTTCTTGATTTAGGTGCGTTTGAAGGTTTGGCTGTTGGCTTGAAGCCTCCTTCAATTTTTTGATCAATTTTACTATTAAGCAAACTTTCAATTCCTCTGAGGTATTTATGCTCATCAACACTCATAAAAGAAATTGCAGTTCCTTCTTGCCCAGCTCTCCCTGTTCTTCCTATTCTATGGATGTAATCATTTGGGTAAGTGGGCATATCAAAATTAACAACATATGGCAGATTGCTAATATCAATTCCACGAGCAGCCACATCTGTTGCAACTAAAACCCTCACATCCTTTTCTTTGAACTCTCTTAAAGCCCTTGTTCGTGCACCTTGAGTCTTGTCACCATGAATTGTTACGGCTTGGATATCTGCTGCATTCAGTTGTTTAGCAATTTTTTCTGATCCATGTTTTGTTCTAGAAAAAACAAGAGCCTGAGGCCATTGCTCAGAATGAATTAGATGATTTAACAGCGCTGATTTTTTTTCTTTATCCACATGATAGACGACTTGCTTAATAGCGCTCACTGTTGTGTTGGGCGAGTGTGCAGCTATTTCTATCATATCGGAGCCAAGAGACTGGGCTAGCTTTTTAATCTCAGATGAAAAAGTAGCTGAAAAAAGTAAATTTTGTCTTTCTGGGGGGGTCATTCCAATAATCTTCTTGATGTCATGAATAAAGCCCATATCTAGCATATGATCAGCTTCATCTAGAACTAGAATTTGAACCTTATCAAGCTTTACAGATTTTTGATTAACTAAATCTAACAGTCTTCCAGGGGTAGCAACCAGAATATCTAAACCTTTTTTGAGTTTAGATTTTTGAGGAAATATTTTAGCGCCACCAAACACAGCAGTTGATGTTATGGATGTGAACTTTCCATAGGTGTAAACACTTTCTCTTACTTGAGCAGCAAGCTCACGAGTAGGCGTTAAAATTAAGGCATGAACATGTTTGCTGTAAGGCTTAGCTTGCTCTTGAAGTAACTCAATCATAGGCAAAACAAAACTACCTGTTTTACCAGTGCCTGTTTGAGCCGCTGCCATGAGATTCTTGCCATCTAGAACAATGGGAATTGCTTGTTTTTGGATTTCTGAAGGTTCTGAGTGATCTAAATCTTTAAGAGATCTTAAAATAGGATCGGATAAACCTAGTTCTTTGAATGACATTTTAAATTTTATAAATTTTGCTGATAAATATCAGATGACTGCAGGGTATAGGCTTACTACCTCATGGTCAATGAAGCATGGAATATATATTTCAATTAAGTTTTAAATGAGGGTATTCCTTTTCTAATATTGCCCTATAATCCCCAAGAATTAAAACGCATCATGAATAAAAATACACTTCGAAATATTGCAATCATTGCCCATGTTGATCATGGTAAGACTACTTTAGTGGATAAATTATTGCAGCAATCTGGAACTTTAGATCGTAAAAGCATGACCACTGAACGGATAATGGATTCAAATGATCAGGAGAGAGAGCGCGGTATTACAATTCTTGCAAAAAATACTTCCATTAATTGGAAAGATCATCGCATAAATATTGTCGACACTCCTGGGCATGCAGACTTTGGTGGAGAGGTTGAAAGGGTTCTATCGATGGTTGACTCAGTTTTACTTTTAGTGGATGCAGTGGACGGCCCAATGCCCCAAACTAGATTTGTTACTCAAAAAGCATTTGAAAAAGGATTGAAACCAATTCTTGTTGTTAATAAAGTAGATAGACCTGAGGCAAGACCTCACTGGGTTCTAGATCAAGTCTTTGAGCTTTTTGATAACCTTGGCGCAACAGATGATCAGTTAGATTTTACTGTGATATATGCTTCTGCAATTAACGGCATGGCTGGTCATGAACCAGATGAATTGGCAGATGACATGACACCGCTTTTGGATATGATTATTGATAAGGTTTCAGCCCCTGATGTTGATGAGGAGTCTCCATTTAGAATGCAAATTAGTGCCTTAGATAGTAACAGTTATGTAGGTGTTATTGGTATAGGTAGGATCACGGGTGGATCTCTGAAGCCAAATGATCGAGCTGTAGTCATTAATAAAGATGGCAAGGAGCGTAAAGTAAAAATTTTACAAGTTTTGGGTCATCATGGTTTAGAGCGAGTGGAGATCGATATCGCTAAAGCAGGAGATATTGTTTGTATTACTGGCGTTGAAGCATTAAATATTTCAGATACCCTCTGTGATCCTGAGCACATAAATCCCATGCCATTATTGTCGGTCGACGAGCCAACTGTTAGCATGGTTTTCCAAGTAAATGACTCACCATTTTGTGGCAAAGAAGGAAAATATGTTACTTCTAGAAATATTAAAGATAGGTTAGACCAAGAGTTAATTCATAACGTTGCGCTAAGGGTTGAAGAGGGAGGGAGCGCTGACAAATTCAAAGTTTCTGGAAGGGGCGAACTTCATTTATCAGTATTGATAGAAAGCATGAGAAGAGAAAATTATGAAGTGGCGGTCTCTAAACCTCAGGTTATCCAAAAAGAAGTTGGCGATGAAATACATGAGCCCTTTGAAGTGGTGGTAATTGACATTGAAGAGGAGCATCAAGGATCAATTATGGAGGAGATGGGAAATCGAAAGGCTGATTTAAAATCTCTCGTGATTACCGAAAACGGCAGAATGAGACTTGAGTTTATGGCTCCATCAAGAGGAATGATTGGCTTTCGCTCACAGTTCTTAACTTTAACAAGTGGCAGTGGAGTTCTAACGAGCGTCTTTGATCATTATGGGCTTGCAAAAAAGGGTGAAATAGCTCAGAGGCAAAATGGTGTAATGGTCTCAATGATTGGTGGAAAGACTCTGGCTTACGCTCTATTTAACCTCCAAAACAGAGGTAGAATGTTTGTTGGACATGGGCTAGAGGTATACAAAGGTCAGATTGTTGGCTTGCACTCAAGAGATAATGACTTACCAGTTAATCCAACTAAAGCTAAGCAATTAAATAATATTCGAGCAGCTGGTACTGACGAAAACCTTATTTTAACTCCTCATATACAACATACACTCGAGCAGGCTCTTGAATTTATTGAGGATGATGAATTGGTTGAGGTGACCCCTAAAAGCATTAGATTAAGAAAAAAAACTATTAAATAATAATTTCTTCATTTTACTCATGAAGATAGAATAATTTTTTTGAATATTTGCTTGTAACCAAATGCAATCTCCATCTTGGGAAGATAGCCTTTTTCTTTTAGCATTTGATGTGCCTTTGGCAGGTTGTACCATGGGCAGAAAGTAAATAAATGATGCTCAATATGATAATTCACATTCAATGGAGCTAAAAAATATTTAAGATACCAAGGAGCAATGGTAGTTCTTGTGTTTGTGTAATCATCCTCGCCCATAACCCCTGAATGCTCTGTAATACTTCTAATGCGATAAAATAGACTAAAAAAAGTTAGCATGGGTATCCACCACAGGCCAAGATACAGCCAGCTATTACCTGAGACATATAGAGCTCCAAAGAGTATTAGATTGGTTATCAAAAAACCTTTTAATTTTAAAAAAAAATGTTTTATATGGCCTGAAAAAGATAGATCTTTGCCCCAGGAAGAAACTATTGCAGCCGAATACCTTCTTATGCCTGCAATGCCAGTTAAATCTCTAAATACTTTTCTTATCAGGCTTAATCTTGAGGTTGGAAAGGCTTCCGTTAGACCTATGTCAGGATCTCTTTCAGTTTCAGTATATTTATGGTGCAGAGAGTGATATTTACGGTAAGGAATTGTGTCAGTCATTACTGGATAGGCGCAAAACCACTGGGATGCAAAATCATTCAGTTTTCTGTCTTTAAAAATAAGACCATGAGCGCCATCATGCATAAGAATGCTTAGTTGAAATTGCTTTGCGCCAATAATTAATGCGGAAATAATAAAAACAATAAAACTTGGATACAAAATAAATAGGACAAAAGCAAAAGCTATTTGCAGCCAGATTGATAGGATTGTAAGGACGCTGAGCCAGCTTTTTAGCTTGCGTAAAACAGCCATCTCCTCTTGGCTTAATAAGTCACCTGCTTTAATCATCGGGTTTATTATAGCTTAGAGGAGAGGGAGTCTCTAAATTACACCCAATTAAGAGTGCTGCTTGTTTGATATTCGATCGCTCGGGTTTCAAAGAAGTTCTTCTATTTTCTTAAATTCATGACCTCAGACATCCATGGCAGAGGATTGGTCTCACATTTAAATTCTTCCTCTAGACCAATTTGAGTTAACCTTTTGTTTACAATAAAAAGGTTGTCCAATTGAGTCTGAGCCATATAAGATTAAGTGTTTTTAATTAATTTTATAAGGTAGGCTCTGGTGCTGTATTTAATTTTTTCTTTATTAGTTGTTTTATCTATATATATAGGTAATGCAGCAGCATCAATTTTTCTTGGAATTATTTTTGCCATCATCATGAAGCCTGAGAAAATTTTCTTTTCTCGACAAATTGGCACCATACCCTTGCAAATTGGAATCGTTATATTGGGCGCAACCATTAGCCTCCCTTATGCTTGGAGTGTCAGCGCGGATTATCTCCCATGGATATCTTTGTTTGTTCTAGCGTCATTCTTTATGGGGTTATTGCTAGGTAAGATTCTTGGTATACATCATCGAATTGCATTCTTACTTTCTGCAGGTGCGGCAATATGTGGAGGCACGGCTATGGCAGCCATTGCTCCAATAATTAAAGCTAAGCCTCAAGAGCTTTTAGTAGCCATGACAATAGTGTTTTTGTTAAATGCCTTAGCGATTCTTTTTTTCCCAATAGTTGGTAACTATTTAGAGATGTCTAATTTTGAATTTGGTGCATGGTCTGCACTTGCCATTCATGACACTAGCTCTGTAGTTGGCTCGGCTCAAACCTTTAGCAATGAATCAGTTCAAGTTGCAGCAACCTTAAAATTAGGAAGAACTATTTGGTTAATACCTTTAATTCTTATTACAAATTGGATGTTTAATCGTCAAACAGAGGCAGCTAAGTTTCCTCGTTTTATTCTTTTCTTTATTTTGGCGATTATTGCCAACACTGCTTTAAATTTTGACGAAATCATCTTAGAAATATTACAAAAAGCAAGTAAAAGTTTTCTAATGCTTGGTCTATTTTGTATAGGCACTCAGTTTAATGCTTATGAATTAAAATCTATTAGTGGAAAGCCGCTAATCCTCGCTTTGTTGCTTTGGTTTATGGTTATCCCATTTGCCTATTTGCTGGTCACATAATTTTAAAATTTAAGTAAGATAAAATTGTTGTCATGGTCTATGATTTGTTAACTTATAGGGAGTATTAATGAAAGATTTAAAAAATAAAGTTGCGGTTATAACTGGTGCAGGCAGTGGCATTGGTAGGGGAATTGCAGAACATGCAGCGTCAGAAGGAATGCACATTGTCTTAGCAGACATTAATGAGGAAGGATTAAATGAAACTCTTGAAATCGTAAAGGGAATAGGCGTTGAAGCAATCGCACGAGTTACAGATGTCAGCAGTATTAATGAGGTAGAGAATTTAGCGAGCCAAACATATGAAACCTTTCAAAATTGCCATCTTCTATTTAATAATGCAGGAGTGCTAGGACCTGCCCCCCTGACCCAGGTGAGCAGAGATATGTATGACTGGTTAATTAATATTAATTTGGGAGGTTGCTTTAATGGAGTTCATGCATTTTTACCTAAAATGCAAAATTCAGGAGAGGAGTCTCGCATCATTGCTACTTGCTCAACCTCAGGGTTTATTGCTTATCCGATGCTAGGGCTCTATTCTGCTTCAAAATTTGGAATCCGTGGGCTCATGTCTTCTTTGAGAGCAGAGCTAGGAGACTCTCCAGTTGGGGTAAGCATCGTTTGTCCTGGAGAAGTTACTACAAATATTGTTAATAGCACCTTTGAATCTCATAAGCCTCAAGCCAGCACTAATGCTGAAGGCTCAAGCCCAAATGAATTATTGGAGGTTGCTGCAGAAGATGCACAAAATACTTATCCCATTTCGCCCCTTGATGCAGCACAAGCTATATTTGCTGGTATTCAAAATAAGGATTTCTATATCTTTACTCATAAAGGTTACAAGCGTCAATTGGAGGAGATTTCAGATGAATACTTGGAAGCTTTCAATCAATCAATGTTTCAATAGATTTTAAAGATGCTAAATGAAATATTTATAGGAATTTTTATACTTATTTTATTGATTGCTTTTATTTATGGGCCCAAAGCTTTATGGGTATATAAAATGATCCATCTCTATGACGAAGAATGGTGGATACCTGGTTTTCCAAATACAGATTACCTTGCAGCAGGCATATATAATCAGTATATTTGTATTGATCCAATAACCAATGTGGTTATTGCTAAAACTTCATCGAATTTCAAGTTTAATGAAGAGCGACAATATTCTAAAGATGCTCATGTTGCTATCTTTCGAACAATCGCTCAATCTGCCGGAGAAAACCTTTGATTATAAATAAAAACTTTTTATTTGCCTTGATGTTTTGTAGCTCTATGCATGTAGGTGCGTGGTGGGATACAGGGCATAAAATGGTCTGTAATCAAGCATATGAATTACTTACTCCTATCGCTGCAAAAGGAGTGGACGCTATGATCGAAGAGCATGGCTCTTTAGGCAGGGCATGTCTTTGGGCAGATTTTATTAAGGGTGAGAGAAAAGATACTAGATCTTGGCATTACCTTAACTTACCAGACGATGAGCAAAATACATTCAATGCTATATGCCCACAAAACGGGTGCATTATTGATGCATTTTATAAACAACTAGCGATACTTCAAAATAACAATAAATCATTGCAAGAGCGCCAAGAGGCTTTATGGTTTGTTGGCCATTTTGTTGGAGATATCCATCAACCAATGCATGTTGGGTATCCCCATGATTTAGGAGGCAACAGGCATAGACTTGAATTCTCTCATGGAGCAAAGACAAACATGCATAAAATGTGGGATGGTCAAATTATTGAACACATGGAATTAAGGATGGGACCGGAAGCATTCCAGAATAAGGTGCAAGAAAAAATATCAATATTTTTAACGCAAAAGCATTCCTCTCAGATAGAAGTCTGGGCTCAGGAGAGTAGAGATTTAGCAATGGATGAAACAGTCGGATATCGAGGCAATACGCTAGAAGTAGTCACAGACGAATACATGGAAGGTCATTTTGAAATTGTTCAAGAGCGATTAGCTCTTGGAGCTATCAGACTTAGCCAAATACTTAATAATGTTTTTAAATAGGCAGGGCCATCAGTAATACATGCGTCGTTTTTTTAAACTTTTCTCAACTTCTAGGAAAAAAACTAAATACGTTTTGTCTTTTGATGGGGGTGGTGTCCGAGCAATAGCAGCCGTAGTTTTTTTAAAGCAGCTAGAGGTTGCTTCTGGGAAGAGAATTTTTGATATCTTTGATTTTTTTATTGGCACAAGTGCTGGCGGAATTAATGCATTGAACATTGGCGGCAGAGGCCTAAGTTGTTTTGATCTTGAGGATTTTTGGTCAAAAGATAATCTAAAGAAAACCATGTCTAAATCCTTTTGGGATACTGCTTCCTTCCTGCAAACCAAGCCCAAGTATGATGGAAAAGGTAAAAGGGAAGTTTTGCTTAACTATTTTCAAGATCTTTCGCTTGGAGAATCAAAGAAACCCGTTGCAGTTTTGGCTTATGATGTCGAGAATAGAAAGCCTCGTTTGTTAAGTTCATATGATTCTCCTGGTATTAAGATGGTTAGTGCGGCAAGTGCAACAAGTGCAGCACCCATCTATTACTCCACTCAAGAAATTGATGATGGAACCTGGTTAATAGACGGCGGAATTGTTGCCAACAATCCATCTTTACTAGGCTATTCAGAGGCTAGAAAACTTTTTCCAGGCCATCAAATTAAAGTTTTGAGCATTGGCACGGGGATTAATCGCCGCAAGATAAATGGGAAGCATTCTGCTAAATGGGGTGCCTTAAATTGGTTTAATCACGATATTTTAGGGGTGATGCTGGAATCCAGTGTGTTTGATGAAATAGCCACTGACTTGATGGGAGAAGACTATTTAAGGATTAATTCACCAACAGGACTAGTGAACAGAAGAATGGATGATAGTTCAGGCGTTAATCTTGAAAGGATTCATCTAATGGGAATGCATTGGTGGTCTGAGTTTGGCGAGCATACGGAAGAATTCTTAAATCTCTAATTTATTAAGTTTTATCTAAAAAAATGCTGTACACTTCATTTTTGTTTTTTATTAGAAAGGAATTATATGAATATTTATGTTGGAAACCTCCCATGGAGTATTGATGACTCAGGTCTTGAGCAAGTTTTTGCTGAACATGGAACTGTAACATCGGCTAGAGTTATCACGGATCGTCAAACTAACCGCTCACGCGGGTTTGGTTTTGTTGAAATGTCTGATGGCGGCGAAAATGCCATTCAAGCATTGAACGATGCTGAAGTTGACGGTAGAAAATTAGTTGTTAACGAGTCTCGTCCAAGAGACGAATAGGAAGGATTTATATGAATATTTACGTAGGAAATCTCCCTTGGAGTATAGATAGCTCAGGTCTCGAGCAAGTTTTTGCTGAACACGGTACCGTAACCTCTGCTAAAGTTGTCACTGATCGTGAGACTAATCGCTCACGTGGGTTTGGTTTTGTTGAAATGTCTGATGGCGGAGAAAATGCCATTCAAGCATTGAACGATGCTGAAGTTGACGGTAGAAAATTAGTCGTTAACGAGTCTCGTCCTAGAGATTAATTTTATGGGCTACCTTGGGTTAGTTGGATTATTTGGTCTAATTGGCTTAACAGGTCTGCTCAACAAAGTACATCCAGCTCAATCCGGAAGCTCAATAAGATTATTGGGCTTGCTGGGTTTGCTTGGTTTAGTAGCATTGTTGGTAGATATCCCACTTGGTGCCTGCGGTGCTTTTGGTGCTTTGGGAGTTTGGAACCATCAAAACACATCCATTGCCCGTTTAGCTCATTTCGGCTGGCTTGGGTTTATTGGCCTCCTGCAGACAATTAGCTTTTATCTTTAGTAGCCAGGATTAGTAATCCTGCGGCAATTGCTAAATTCTTAACAAAATTTTGTATTTCATCTGGATCTCCTGCGACTGACCAGAAGTCATGGATGTAGATATTTATTAAAATAGTCAGACCAAATAAAAGCAAAGAAGAAACCCTAAGGCTCTTACCAAGAACTAAAAATATTCCTCCTATAATCTGTACCGCTATAGTTATGGGCAGCAAGACAGAGCTAAATGGAACACCTTTTGAGATCATCAAGGTTAATGTTCCTGCAAAATCGAATATCTTACTTGCCCCAGGAATAATAAAGTAGAGCCCAAGTAAAGTTCTTCCAACAGTAAAATACAAAGTATCAAATTTTTTTAAGGATTGCATTTTTTGCCTATTATAAAGTGCGTTTGTAGATTAATATTATCCTCAAATAGTTTTTATACAATAGGAGAGATGATGCAGAATTTAAATAGATTTTCTTTAAAATTTCTAGCGTTGATATGTTTTGCTTGGAGTCCGCTTGGTTTTACAGATAGTGCATTAAAGATGGCAATTAATAACACTGATCGGAATCCAGCTTACACTGCTAGAGATCAATCTCGGCATCCTTATGAAACACTTTCATTTTTTAGGATTAATTCTTCAATGAATGTTTTAGAGCTTGCAGCTGGAGGAGGTTGGTACACAGAAATTCTAGCTCCATACTTGCATGACTCTGGCAAGTTAACAGTCACTCATTACAATCCAGATGCAGGAGAGTATCAAAAGCGCTCTAGGGATAAATATGACTCAAAGGTAGCATCTAATAAACTTTTTAGAGGGGTAAAGGTTATGACTGGAGATGTTCCTCCCAAGCAACCATATGCTGAGCCTGGCTCACATGATTTAGTCTTAACTTTCAGAAACCTACATAATTGGTATGCACGTGATGCAATGAAAAATGTTATGGATGAAGCCTTTAATGCGCTTAAGACTGGAGGTTATTTTGGGGTCGTAGAGCATAGAGCACCTGAAGGTTCTAGCGTTGAATTTATGAAAACAAGTGGGTATGTTACCCAGTCTTTGGCTATTCAGGTTGCAGAAAGTGCTGGTTTTAAGCTAGTAGACACTTCTGAAATTAACGCTAATCCTCGAGACACAAAGGATTATCCAAAAGGGGTATGGACATTACCTCCATCATATCGGTTGAAAGACGAGAATAAATCTACGTATCAGACAATTGGTGAATCAGATAGGATGACTCTTTTGTTTAAGAAGTAACTTTCTTTTGAGTCGTAAAAAATAATACAACTCCTGACAAAGAACTTATAAGAGCAAGTACAGAAAAAATTTTCATTAATAGATTATTAATATTGTCTCTTTCTATGTAGTCCATTATATGGAGACTCCACATGAAATCCCATATTCTCCAGCCAGAGGATCTTATGGCCACAATTTCTCCAGTCATACCATCTACGTAGGCATTAATATTTTTTTTATGATCTGTTATGACCTGAAAAAGGGGCAAATTTCTTCCTCTATATTCAGAGCCGCGAGGAGTTTCAAAGATTTCTTGTGCGGAAATAGAGTTAAGGGATGTTTTGGTATCAACAATCTCCATTGCTTGAATTGAATCAATGGGCTGGACTGCCAAGCCGGCAGTATCTTTGTATATTATTCCTTCTTTTGTTTCAATTTTCAGCACCGGATGACCAAGCCTGATAAATGCTGTAATTGAAGTTGCTTCTAATTTAGGGACGTCTTGAAGATTAAAGACTATTTGTCCATCCTGTGAATTTCTGAGGTGCTCACCTCTAATCATTTCAATTTTATTGTAAGCAAAATAAATTCCAGAGATAGTCCACAGCAGCAATTGCAATGAGATAAAGAGACTCAAGTACTTATGGATTTTTCGAATTGTCAGCTTCATCTTTTTAGCAATTTCATTATTTCCTCGACCTTACCATCAAATGATTCTTTCTCATTCAATGACTCTTTTAAGCATGCCTTAAGGTGCGATTTAAGAATACTCCCCTCAACTGTTATTACTGCATTTTTCACTGCTTTAATTTGATTAAGAATATCTATGCAATATTTACCTTCATTTATCATGGATTGAACGCCTCTTACCTGACCTTCAATTCTCTTCAGACTTGTAATTTGATCTTTATGATTATTATGTTTCACGGCTTACAGAAAATATGGAACAACGTAAGTAAACATTGATGCAAATATAAAAATACCAGCAGAATAATAATATAAGATTCTTGATCTTTTTCTTGTCTGCATACACAAACGACCCAATTCAGGGTCAGCTGGGCAGGGCATGTAATAGGTTTTGTAATTTGCATACCCTGCGATAAAAAGCATCACTAAAGCAAAAAAAGTAATGTAAAGAGAGTATCGCGACAAGGTTATTAAAAATGGAAATGTACTTACCAGGCTTGCAAAACTTGCGCCAGCACCTAGAGCAACAAACATAGCTGGAAGGGCGCAACATACCAATGTTGATGATGAGGCAAACAGCGCAAAAAGATTTGCTGTTTTCTCATTGATAACTTGCTCTGATTCCATGACTACATTTTAATTATCTGAAGGTCAGTTGCATTTTGACCATTTGAAAGAATCTTCTTTTTAATATCTTCAAAATTTATATTTTTGTCTGGGCTATAAGCAATTAAAACCTTTCCGCCACTCAAATCTACATCAACTTTTAGAACTGTTTTATCTTTAATAAAGGTTTTCTCAATTCCTCTTGCGCAAAAATCGCAAACCATTCCACTGACACTGATAACAGCTACCTGTTTTCCTTTCAGGGTCGATACGAAGCGATCAAATCGCTCTGGATTAACCTTTAAAAGTTTACCATCTACCATCGTGTCGTGAAGATGACCTTCGTGATCATGGCCTTCCATATCATGCATAGCATGATCTTGAGAGACAGCAGAAATAGACAGCATCATCAGAAATAAATAATAAAAATGTTTCATATCTTCTCCTTAAAACCTATACATTATGTGAATGTCCCATGTTGAGGTATCGCTATACCCAAACTCAACAAGAGCATTCCCCTTAAAAAATTTTAGAACTGGGTACGTATCCCAATTACTCGTTAAATCATTCTTCTTAGATTTTAACATCAGCCAGGTGTGAAGATCGCCATATTCTCCAATGTATGGAGCCACACCAACTTGAAGGTATTGCTCTATATAATCCAATGTCTCCGCCATAGTTTTTTTGTAACCAAATCCTACGAATAATCGTCTAGTCTCCCAATCTCCATGTGCACCATAAAAATAATGATCAAGGCCATCGGATGATAAGCCAGATTGGAAGTAAAGGTTTCTCTGTGAGTTTTGCGTATTCCGTCGATTTAGTAAGTAGGTAAATCTTAGGTATGAGTAATTCGAATTAAAATATTTATCTTTTATGTGCTGAATACCAAGTGAGTACTTGTATGTTGGTGAATAGTGGTAGTAAGCAGAATCTTGCATATTATTTGATACCATCATAAATGTGGAGCCACCAGAGTAAGAGATAGGGCGCGCTTCGAGTTGTAAACAATTAAATAATAAGACTAAAGCAGTTAATTCTTTTATACCCATAGGGGGTATATTAACTCTTAAATTTTTTATGTCAATTAACCTCATCTACATTGCTTAATTGTGTGCAATCATTACACTTAAATTTAAGTTAATTATTTATTGGAGACTTTTAAATGAAATATTTATTTACACTGTGCGTTCTTGCTTTTAGCTTTAGCGCTTTCGCAGCGCATCATGAAGAGGGTGAAAACTCAGCTGATATGCATTCAAATAGCTTTGTCTATATCTCAACTTATGTTCAGACTGTTGGCAAGAATCCAGAGGTCTTAAAGAAAAATCTTCTAAACAATATTAAGACGTTAGAAGAAAATGGCTATAACACTTGCGGTATGTTGAGACACCAATTTGGTGGCGAAAGATCCTTTATGACATATTGTTATTTTGATGACTGGGATCAGTTTGCAAAAATTAACGATAACAATGAACCTTTAGGTGGCAACCCTAGGCAATTATTTGGTGATCATACTGATAAATTAGCTGCAGTACTTGTCCGAAATCTCAAAAAACCAACGCCTTATGTATTGGAAGCAAAGTACTCTTTTGGTCCTTATCTTTCAAATAATCAAAGAAGAGCAAATGCACAGACACTTTTTGCTGCATATGACACAGCTTTTGGTGGCTGCAACATGACAGAGCATATGTGGGGGCCTGAGCTAACATGGAATTTCTACTGTGGATATGACAGTTATGCAGATTGGGCCAATAAAGTTGAAGCGGTGTCTGCAATTCATGAAGCAGAGATTGCTGATCTGGACCTTGGTGTTTTAAATCACTCAGATCATCTGATGGTTAGAGTGGATAGATAAGCGAAATATAAATTAAAAAAAAGAGGGCATTTGCCCTCTTTTTTTTAGCCTTAATTCTTGTTATGTGTATTCTCCTAAATCCCCTTGTTTAAACGTTCTTTGTGCATACATGTATTAAAAATACATATAGTTGACAACATTGTCAATTTACGATAATTTCACCTTATACGTATTCTTTTTTTGGTGAAAAAATAATGAAATTCTTAAAGATTAGCTTTTTAATGGTGTTACCATTTTTTATACTTGCGGACAACCCTGTATCGCCTATGGATGTTGATTCTCCTGAAAGTTCACAACCCTTGCCTGAGCCTCAGGTTGAATCAAGAGCCGTGCAAGTTTCTGGTTACGAGACTTCAAGTTCTTACACATCTGATGAACAAGGTGTTGAAGAGGTAGTTGTCACCGGTATAAGGCGTAGCTTAGAAAGCGCTATCAATATTAAACGTAATAATGTTGGAATTGTAGATGCAATTACCGCAGAGGACTTTGGTAAATTCCCTGATGGAAATTTAGCTGAATCCCTAGCAAGAGTTGTTGGTATCGGCATTGATCGAAGTAACGTGGAGGGAGCAAGAGTTGCTGTTCGTGGTTTTGGGCCCGAGTTAAATCTTGTAACTTTGAATGGGCGTCAAATGCCAACAGTTCCTGGCCAATATGAAGGCGGTAGATCATTTAATTTTGGTGATATTTCCTCTCATGGAATTGCAGCAGTAGAAGTATATAAATCTGTAAACAGTTCATTGCCCTCAGGCGGCATTGGTGCAGCTGTGAACATGGTTACAACCAAACCATTGGATATTAAAGGAACTCTTACTTCTGGCAGCATTAATTCTTTATTTGATTCCAGCAGCAAGGAGTCTTCAAATCCTCTTGAGGCAGCTTTTGTCCATAGTGCAAATAAAGGAAAATGGGGTTATGCAATCTCAGGATCAATTCAAGAAAGGAACAATAGGGAAGAAGGCACCAGAGAATCAAATTGGATCACAGTAGAAGATCAAGCACTTGTAGAGGGTTATTTTAGAGTTGATAAGAATGCAGCTGGCATTAGCAATGGCAACAAACGCGCAGATGGCAAAACCTTCTACCAAGAGCCGACCGCATACTTGATTAAGGATAATGATAGAGAAAGAGTGAATGCTCAAGCTTCTGTTCAATATGACTTTGAATCAGCTAGAGCAACGATAGATTACACATACTCAAAAGTGGATTTTAGTTCGAATGGTCAAATGTTTGGGTCATGGCTCGGGGGTTGGGGCACAACCTCAGGAACAATTAATGCTAATGGAGCTTACACAGATGTCACTGTTGGCGGAAGAGGTTATGACCATCAGTTGATTTGGGGAAATACTGAGAGTGAGAACAAATCCTTAGGATTTAATCTAGCTATTGAGTATTCCGATGCACTCAGTTTTGAGATTGATTATCACAATTCCTCTGCAGAGAAACTAGGAACAGAATTGCCAAATGAAATGGGTTTTGTCACTCCTGCTGATGCAGTAGTAACTCATAGAAATGGTGGGAGCGATGGTATCAACACTTTTACTTACTCCAAAGATTTTACTGTCGATGATTTTAGTCATTCTGGCTTGTATTATAGAGATGCCTCTAAAGAAAATGATATGGAGCAACTTCAAGTGAAAGGAGAGTGGCTTAATCTAGATGGTGGATTTTTAAAATCTATTCAATTTGGTGTTTCAAACAATGAATCAGAGTTTAGCGATGTTAGATCTGAGCTCAATACTCCGTTGGCTCCAGTAGTTGCGGCTTCCCCAAGTCTCTTTACAAAAACTCCATTGAATGGCTTTATGGACGGATTCGATCCACGTTTTGGTTCAAGTTATTATTTTGCAATTGATCCTCAGGCTGCAAAAAATGCTTGGCAAGTCAATGTTGGTCTTTTCAATTCTGGTCCAGTGGACACAAACGATAGAGTTGAAGAAACTTTAGATTCAATCTTTATTCAGGCGGATATGGAATTTACTGTTAATGAAAAACCTCTTTTAGTGGTTGCTGGTTTGAGGTATGAAGAGTCAGAGGTTATCTCAACAGGATTAGAATCTACACCAACAAATATTAGGTGGGATATGATTGAAGGACTAACTTATTTAACTGGCGGGGCAGTAGACGCACCTAAAATGGGAAGCAGTGATATGGTTTTGCCTTCACTTGCTATGTCGTATGCAATTGAAGAAGATAAAATTTTAAGATTTTCAGCCAGTCGCTCTATGGCAAGGCCAAGCCTTCAAGATTTAAGATCATCTCTTTCTTTTGGCAATAAAGACTTTTTCACACCCACTGCCTCTGGAGGAAATCCTGGGCTAGAGCCGCTTAAGTCAACAAACTTTGATCTAGCATATGAATGGTATTACGCAGATGGGAGTTATTTCTCTGTGAATTACTTCTTTAAAGAAATCGAGGACTTTATCAGCAGTGAAATTTCAACTGGTAACCTCTATGGTTTAACTAACCCAGCTTTTTCAGAAATTGGTCAATATGCTCAAAACTGTGTGAATGCCTGGGATGCAGCGGGAAGACCCGATCCAGGATTTCCTGGTGAATGGGGTTCAAATGACTGCGTTTCTCAGCAAGCTTTGTGGGCTCAAAGTTGGATGACTCCTCAGCAGCATATGGGATGGGTTGCGTTAGCTATGAGTCGAGGGATAGATGTTTCAGGTGGATTTCCATATGGTGCATGTGATTACGATGGGTGGTGGAGATGTGAGCCTGGATACATTGATGGAACTGCAAGCGATCCAGCTGCTAACTTTCAAATTACTAGACCAGCTAATTTAGAAACAGGCGATGTTGATGGTTTTGAAGTTGTGCTTCAGCATTTATTTGCTGATACTGGTTTCGGTGCTCAGCTTAATGCAACTATTGTTAACGGTGGTGATGTAGATGTTGACACCACTAAGATTGGAAGACAATTTATTTTGCCGGGTCTGGGTGATTCAGGCAATGCATCAGTTTTCTATGAAGATGATAAAATTACAGCTCGAATTGCATTAAATAGAAGGGGCGAAACCATTGTAGGATTTGGTAACTATGACCAACCGCTATATGTAATGGAAAGAGATCAAATTGATGCCTCTTTCTCATATCGTATCAATGAAAATGCAACTGTTTTTGTTGATGGTCAGAATCTAAATGATGAAAATACAAGACTGTTTGCTAGGCATCCTGAGATGCTTTTCTTAGCTCAAGATCATGGTCCAATTTATAGACTTGGGTTTAGATATAAATACTAATCCTGAGTTTTTGAATTATAAAAGAGGGCGCCAGCCCTCTTTTTTTTGTTAAACTTTTAGCATGAGAATTTTTTTTATATTTTCCCTTTTCTTTATCCTGTTGGGCTGCTCATCAGAGGCTATTGAAAAACCTAATTACCTTCAAGAAAAAATCTTCTACTCATCAAAAAATATATTAGGTTTTGAAAATATATTTGATGAAGGTCGCGATACTCAGACTGACATAGAAATTTTTGGAGTGATGCATTTTCCTGACGAGTATGATTCATCTCGTAAGTATCCTATGGTAGTAGCTTCTCACGGTTCTTCAAATTGGAGAGCCCATCATTTGAAATATTTAGAACAAATAAGACAAGCTAATTTTATAGTTTTTGCTATGCATCCATTTGATTCTAGGGGAGTGAATAGCACTGTTGGTAATCAAATTAATGTTACCAGTGAGTCTGTTATTTATGATATGGCGATGAGCTTAAATCTGTTTTGGAATGATCCAAGAGTGAATAATAAAAAAATATATGCAGCTGGGTGGAGTCTTGGTGGAACAGCTGCCTTGTTTAATTCATGGCTGCCGCTTCAAAAGACTTTGAATAAACCTGATGCATCTTTTGCTGGGTATTTAATGTGGTACCCAGGATGTTTGGCTCTTCCAGATCTAAATGAATGGGATACAGATTTTATGCAAATTTATATTGGCGAGGAAGATAATTGGACTCCGCCTCAGCCATGCAAAGAATTAGTTTCTGTGATGAATAAAAGAGGAGGCAATGCTCATATAGAGTTTTACCCAAATTCTTTCCATTCTTTTGATGGACCTCTCCCACTAAGATTAGTACCCGAAGCATACAGTTGGGCTAACTGTAAATTAAAATTAAACGGAGAAACAAAAAAGGTATATGACCCTACAAATATGGAATTAGACTTCTCAGATCCCAAAGCCCGTAAAAGTGCGTATGAAAGTTGTGCTGTAAAAGGGGAGGTTATGGCCGGTGCTAGCCCAGAGTATCAAAATGCTGCATATGTTCACCTCGCAACCTTACTGCCAGATTTAGACTAAACAGAAAACTCCTTCCAGCCTCTGAATCCACCCTCTAAATTTTGAACATTGGAGAAACCTATTTCTTTTAAGGTCTTTCCAGCAAGCGATGCTCGGCTTCCTCCGCCGCAATAAACTACAATAGCGGTATCAGCTTTGATGTCATCACCTGGACTTAATTTCATTTCAATTAGACCTCTTGGAATATTTAGGGCATTATTTATTTGCCCAGTTTCTTTAATCTCAGATCCCTCTCTAACATCAATAATAAAGAACTTATCTAGGTTAGAAGAAAGCTCTTTGCAAGAAATTCTAGGTACTATTGAATGAGCTTCTGCTATTAAATCTTTTAATGTGTTCATAACTTTATTATCTTATTATATTTTTAATATTAATACTTTCAGATAAAAGAATCCTAAGCTTATCAGTTCATTGAAGAGGGGCTTTAGCCCCTCTTTTTTTTGTTATTTATTTTGAATGATCCATCAGGTATTGTTACACCAAACCCCAGCAAGGCAAGGCTGGTAGATAATTTTGCTATTAAATAACCTTGGTTTTATGCATTTTTTCTTGCATACTGCTTTTTCTATGAAAAGAGCACTGTTACATTCTAAACATCATCAAAACACTGTAGCTAAGGTTGAACTGGACTATGAGACTTTCTGTGCCTTAGAAACTGTCTTGGATATTCCTGCTCAAAAACTTAGATCGCTTTAATCTACTCCTGTAATGGCGTGCCTTCATAATTAATGATGAAAAATTTTATATCAACTCAATCATGGTCTAGATCTGAACTACAAGATATTCTTGATTTTGCTCAACAATTGAAAGATATGCCATTTCAACCTTTATTACAAAATAAATCAGTTGCAATGGTATTTTTTAATCCCTCTTTACGAACAAAAACGAGTTTCGAGGTGGGGATACGTGAGATGAATGGTACAGCTGTCATTTTGGAACCAGGCAAGGATGCGTGGCCCATAGCATTTGAAGAAAATATTATTATGGATGGTTATGCTGAGGAGCATGTCAAAGAAGTTGCTCAAGTCTTATCATCTTATTGTGATTGCATTGCTATCCGGGCTTTTCCAAAGTTTTTAGACTGGAATATTGATAGAACGGACCACGTGATTAATAGTTTTGCTAAATTTGCCTCTGTTCCAGTTATAAACATGGAAACTATTGAGCATCCATGTCAGGAACTTGCTCACATATTGACTCTTCAAGAACATTATGGTGATTTACAGGGGAGGAACTATCTTTTAACTTGGACCTATCATCCCAAACCCCTAAACACAGCCGTTGCAAACTCTAGCCTTATGATAGCTAGTAAATTTGGCATGAATGTTAAATTATTGTGTCCTTCAGAGGACTATCTATTAGATGACAGGTATCTTCAAGCTGCAAAAAATAATTGTGAGCATGAGGGTTCTTCATTCAGCATTACACATGATATTCAAGAGGGTTATTCCAGTGCTGAAATTGTTTACGCAAAGAGCTGGGGCTCTTTAAAATATTATGGTGATTTAGCCAAAGAAAAAGCTTGCCGTGAAAATTTTAAACATTTTATTGTTGATGAAGAGAAGATGAGCATTACAAATAATGCAGTATTCAGCCACTGCCTTCCATTAAGAAGAAATATCAAGGCAACTGATGGTGTCATGGATGCTGATTATTGTTTGGCAGTTAAAGAAGCATCAAATAGAAAACATGTACAGAAATCTATGCTGTCAAAAATTTTATAGGATTAAAAAAATGAGTAAAAAAATAGTTTTAGCATTCTCTGGAGGACTAGATACTAGTTTCTGCATCCCATATCTTCTTGATCAGGGATATGAAGTACACACTTTGTTTGTAAACACAGGCGGGACCCCAGCAAAAGAAGAGCTAGCCATCACCCAAAGAGCTAAAAAGCTTGGAGCTAAAAAACACGTTAATATTAATGTTGAAAAAAGTTTATGGTCTGAAATCCTTGTTCCGTTGATTCAGTCAGGTTCTTTATATCAAAATAAATATCCAGCTCTATGCTCAGATAGATATTTGATAGTTAAAGAGTCAATTAAGTTATGTCGCAAGCTTAAAACAAAAAATATAGCTCATGGATGCACAGGAATGGGCAATGATCAAATTAGATTTGATTTATCCATCAGAGCCCATGGAAGTTACAACATCATTACCCCAATTCGAGAAATTCAAAATATTACAAAAAATGTTCGAATCTATGAAGAAGATTATCTCAAAGATAAGGGGTTTAGTGTGTCCTCTTTGCATAAAAAATATAGCGTCAACGAAAACCTTATGGGTGCTACTATCTCAGGCTCTGAAATAGATGAGTGGAGTGAACCATCCAAGGAAACTTTTGTTCTATGCAAACTCCCCCATCAGTACCCTAAAAAATCTAAATCTTTAAAATTTAAATTTTCGAAGGGCAAGGTAACGACTTTAAATGATAAAAAAATACCAGGCGCAGATCTTTTAAGAACTTTAAATAATTTGGGCGGTTCATTTGGTGTTGGTAGATCAGTTTTCTCTAGCGATACGATTATTGGCCTTAAGGGTAGGTTTGTATTTGAGGCTCCAGGAATTGCAATTTTAATGACTGCTCATCGAGCTTTAGAAGAATCAGTGTTAACTGACAAACAAAATGTTGTGAAGTCTAAGATTGGTCAGGAATGGGTAGATTTAGTTTATAAAGGCTTTTACTTTGAGCCGTTGAGAGAGAACCTTGAAGCATTTTTAACTGATTCTCAGAAATTAGTTACTGGAGAAGTCATTGTTCAGCTTAGCCCAGGGAAGGCTGATGCAGTTGCTGTTAAATCTAAAAATATACTCATTAGCAATGAGGGCTCTTATGCTCAATCAGCTACTTGGAGCGAAGCTGAGTCTAAAGGCTTTATTAAGTTGATAGGTCAAAGCACGTCAACTTGGTCTTCAATTCATAAAAAATGAATACTGAATTAGAGCTATGTTTAAAACATTTAAAGGCTCTAATTGCTTGCGATACATCAAATCCACCTAGAAAGATTGAAGATTCTGGGTTAATTACTTATTTACATTCTCTAGATTTTATAAACCCGCATATTACTGATTTAGGTGAGGGCTCTTTTAATATATTACTTACCAAGGGATCACCTAAATATCTCTTTAATGTACATCTTGATACTGTTCCAGCAGGAGAGGGCTGGAATTATAAGCCATACGATCTAACCATTGAGAGCGGCAAGGCTTTTGGACTGGGTGCTTGTGATATTAAAGGTGCAGCTGCATGCCTATTAACTTTAATTGAGCAAGGGCTTGAGAATTATGCAATTTTATTCTCAACTGATGAAGAGGCTGGTCAAAGCACTTGCATCAAAGAATTTATTAAAACTAAACCTAGCTTTGAGGGCATTATTGTTTCCGAGCCTACACAAAACTTAGCTGTAACCTGCCATCGAGGAATTTTTACCGGAACTCAGGAATTTTTTGGAATTGCTGGGCACAGCTCTAATAAAAGAGCTATGAGTGATAATGCCATTCATAAACTAGCTAATTGGTCTCAATCAGCCTTGTTAAATGCGCAGTCTCTTGACGGAGAGTCAATTGGACCATTGCAGGGGATAGCTTTTAACCTTGGTACAATTCAAGGAGGCGTGAAACCAAATATAATTGCAGATCATGCCCAGGTTAAATTTGGCTTTAGACCTTTGCCTGGTCAGTCAGTTGAAGATTTATTATCTAGCCTAGCAATTGAATCAATTGAAAATAACTCTAAGTTTACACCTGGCTTTATTGCTCCTTCTTTACCAGCTACTGGAGATACAAGCCTGTTGGAGGCATTCGCAACAAAATTATGCTTAGATTTATCACCGCCAGTTAATTTTTGGACTGAAGCTGCCTTGTTCAGCGAAGCAGGTTATTTAGCTATTGTTTTTGGTCCAGGTAATATAGCCAATGCCCATCAACCCAATGAATTCGTAGAACTCGATCAGCTCATTCAAGCGCTTAGTATTTACAAGGAGATAGCTTGATGAGCAATCCCACAAATCAATTTATCAAAGACACAATTTTAAAATTACTGGGAGCCATTGGTTCGGAAAAAGAAATTAATAAATATATTGAAAAGTTTTCTTCACCTGACCAGCGCTTTGCTGTGATCAAGGTTGGTGGATCAGTTATACAAGATGATTTGGAGAACCTGATTGCTTCTTTGGTGTTTTTGGATCAAGTAGGTCTCAAGCCAGTAATACTGCACGGAGCTGGACCGATGATCTCAGAAGCCCTGGAGAAAGATGGCATTGAATTTTCATTTGTAGATGGCCAAAGAGTTACCTCTGATGAAGTAAGAAATGTTGCTATAGAAGTCTTTCATTCAACAAATCAAACCATTGTTGATGCTTTAGAATCTCAGGGCGCAAAAGCTCAAGGATTGGTCTCAGATGTTTTTCAATGCAATAAAGCCAAACCTGAGCTAGGGTTAGTTGGTGAAATTAATGCTGTGAATGTAGAACGCGTAAACAGTATTCTTGAATCAGACATAATTCCTGTCATAGCACCCATGGGTTATGAAGGTGAAGAGATTTTAAATATCAATGCTGATATAGCCACTGTTGAGCTTGTGAAGGCAATTAATCCTTATAAGGTAATTTTCTTATCGGAAACAGGCGGAATTTTTAATGAAACAGATCAACTCATTGAAACAATTAACCTAGTTTTAGAGTATGAAGACTTAATGCAACAAGAATGGTTGCATTCAGGAATGAAACTAAAGCTAGAGCAAATAAAAATTCTATTGGATCATCTTCCTAAGACATCTTCTGTTTCTATTGCTCAACCCATTAACCTCCCAAAAGAACTATTTACAGACTCTGGATCAGGAACCCTTGTAAAGCATGGGTACAGCATTAATAAGCATTCATTGCCAGATCAAGATATAGAAGATCAATTCAAGGTAATAATTGAGTCCTCATTTAATGGCTCTTTAATAGAAAATTTTTTTGATCAATCAGATGATTTAAGTATTTTTATGACCTCATGTAAAAGAGCAACAATTGCAATTTCTACAGCATTTGTCGTACCTTACATGGACAAGTTTGGTGTTATCCCCGAAGCTAAAGGCGAGGGCTTGGGAGCTGGTATCTGGCACGAGATGCGCAAAGCTTATCCTCAAGTTTTTTGGCGATCACGGGCTAATAACCCAATCAATAAATTTTATACCTCAATTTGTGAAGGTTGCCAAAAACAAGATGAATGGCATATCTTTTGGATTGGCATTTCTGATTATGGGGTTTTAAAAGATTGCATTGAATATGCTTTAGCTAAACCCAAGAGTGTGACCTAGATGAAAATTAAAAATATAGGCTTAATTGGCGGAAGAGGGTATGTGGGTCAGGAGATTTTAGCTTTGCTTTCTGAGCACCAATCCATTGAAGTAACCTCAGTTTTTTCTTCCAGCATGAAAGGTGAGTTAGTTAGTGGCTATCCAAAAAACCCTTCTCTGAAATATTCAGATATCAACATTGATAATTTAAATTTAACCAATGAGGATGCATTTATTCTTGCCCTTCCTGACGGCCAGGCACAACCTTATGTTGATGTCATCATTAAGCATAACCCTAATGCATTTATCATTGATTTAAGCTCAGATCATCGTTTTGATAGTAATTGGCAGTACAGAGTCCCAGAAATCTTTGATCCCATAAATTCTCGTTTAATAAGCAATCCTGGCTGCTATTCAACTGCTATGCAATTTATGCTTTTTCCTCTGGCTAACTTACTTGAAGGATATGTCAACTTCTTTGGAATTTCTGGTTATAGCGGAGCCGGAGCCTCACCTAATCCCCGAAATAACACTAAACTTTTAAAAGAAAATATTCTTGCATATTCTCTTGTTGGTCATAAGCATGAAGAAGAAGTTAAGAAATACTCTTACCCTGCTATATTTTTCTCCCCTCATGTTGCAGAATTCTTTCGAGGAATATTAATTACAGGAAATTTCTCACTCGTAGACTCAACTTCTCCTGAAATAATAATCAAACGATTTAGAGACTTCTATAAAGACCATAAATTGATTTATATTCAAGATGAAGCCCCTCATTTGCAGCAAGTTCGAGGAACTTCAAATGTTATTATTGGTGGCTTTGAGGTTAATCCAGAGACCAATAGACTGACTTTTTGCTGCGTAATTGATAACCTGCTAAAAGGGGCAGCAACTCAAGCGATACAAAATCTAAATAGTGCATTTGGATGGAATGACAATCTAGGAATTATTATAGAATGAAAATTTGGAATAAAAATACGAAAACCAACAACTCTGCCATTGATACATTTTTATCTGGAGAGGATATTATTCTAGATCAAGAGCTTTTTCTCTATGACATTGAAGCCTCCATAGCACACGCTGAGGAACTCAAGGCAATAGATATTCTTAGCGCTACTGAATTTAAAAAAATGGTCTCAGCCTTAAAAAAACTTGCGAAACTATTTCTAAACAAAAAATTTAAGCTAACAAAAAAATATGAAGATTGTCACTCAGCAATAGAAGATCATTTAATTAAAGAATTAGGGGATTTGGGTAAAAAAATTCATACCGGTAGAAGCCGCAATGACCAAGTATTAGTTGCTATGCGTCTATATGCCAGGGATCATCTTGATAACATTCAAACATTAAATCTCAAGATTGCTAAATCTTTTCTTGATAAGGCATCTAAATATTCCTCAGATGTTATGCCGGGTTACACTCATTTGCAAAGAGCCATGCCATCAACTTGGGGCTTATGGTTTGGAGCTTTTGCAGAATCCTTTATGGACAATGCTGAATTGCTTTCTAACACCCAGTCTTGGATAAATTTAAATCCATTGGGTACGGCAGCTGGTTATGGAGTTAACTTACCTATCAAGAGAGACATAAGTACAAAAAAATTACAATTTAAAAGAAAACAGCTCAATAGTCTTTACGTTCAAAACAGCAGAGGAAAATTTGAATTAGAGCTTTTAGGTGCTCTCAAACAACCTATGTTGGATTTAAGAAAATTTTCTTGGGACGTTAGTATCTTTATGACGCAGGAATTTAATCTTTTGACTATGAGCTCTCAATACTTAACAGGTTCATCTATGATGCCCAACAAATCAAACCCAGATGTCATTGAGCTTATGCGTTCAAGTTACTCCATAGTTGCAGGCCACTACTCAGAGTTAGAAAATCTAATCTCATTGCCAAGTGGATATCATAGAGATTTGCAGCTAACTAAGCGCTCATTGATCCACTCACTTAATTCTGTTACCCAATCCCTGGCATTACTGCCTGATTTAATTAATTCCATAAAAATTAATAAATTACAATCCAAAGCTTTTATTGATGAGAATATGAAGATGACAGATCAGGCTTATGACTTAGTTCAATCCGGCATGCCCTTCAGAGATGCTTATATGATGGTCAAGGATAATCAAGATATGGATGCAAGTCCTGTGAAGAAATCAAAAAATCTGGCCTCAGCCGGCTCACCGTTTAATTTAGAACTCAATCTATTGACATCAAGATTAAAAAAACTATTAAAGCCTTAGCTTGCTTTTGCTTTTCATTTTTTAATATGAGAGTATTAAGGGAGAATGAATAGGGCTATCAGAATTCAAAAATCTGAAGCAGCTAGGAATAAACGTCATGCAAAACGTGATTTAGCTTCTAAAAAACTTCTTAATGAGTATGCTCGATTAAGAAAGTTAAAAAAAAGCAAGTAACTGGCAGCTTCGTAAAATTATATGCATTCCTTAGTGCAGGGCTATTTTTTAACTTAAATATGCTTGCAAATCAGCCTCTTGAACCTTTTAATACCTCTATGACTGAAACAAAAAAATTTTTAGAAAAATGGTATAAAGCCTATAGATCTGATGATCCTAAATTTCTCGATGAAATATTAGATGAGTTCGTTATCTTCTCTTCGCCCATTGTCTTTAAGCCTATAGAAGGCAAAGAAATGACAAAGCTCTATTTAATGGGTGCTGGCAAAACTTTTAACATGGATAAGTTTGCATATGTGCGCGAGGTAATTGATGGCTTGGATGTTATCTTGGAGTTTGAAACATACATAGATAATATTTCAGTCAATGGAGTTGATATGATTCGATGGAACACTGAAGGCAAGATTATTGATTTTAAAGTCATGGTCAGACCCTTACAAGCTATAAATAAGCTCCAAATAAAAATGTCGGAGTCTTTAGACAGCCTTCAGAAAAAGTAGCTAAAATCTATTAACCCGATCAGAAAGTTTTAAACAAGGAGGTCAAAATGCCAGATATCAACCAAACAGGCAGTTGCTTATGCGGCAACATCCAATACAATTTTAATCAATCCAAAGCTCTCTCAGCCCATCATTGCCATTGCATAGACTGTCAAAAATCTACTGGCAGTGGTAAAGCTACTATAGTAATAATTCCTGAAGATGAATTATCCATAACCGGAAATCTAAAATTTTATTCTGTCACCGGCTCACAGGGCTCTCAAATTAATCGAGGCTTTTGTCAAAACTGTGGCTCACCTGTGATTAGTTTTATGAAAGAAAACCCAGGCATGAAGTTTATAAAAGCAGGCACTTTGAACGATTCATCGTGGCTAACTATTGCCTCTAACTTCTGGAGTTCAACTGCTAATAACTGGTCTCCAATCCAAGACGAGGTTGAGACTTTTACCCACAATCCAGATTTAGGATAAAGCACTTAATATTTCCTTGAGTTGATCATGTCTTAGATGTATATTGGCTCTTCAAAAATTTATAATTCAAATGAAAAACTTACTTTTTCCAATACTATTTCTTGCTATAACAACAGGATGTGCCTCAAATCCTGAGCAGTTGTCTGATCAAGTTCAATCTAATGAAGAAGAAAGCGAAAAGATTTGCAGGTATGAAAAAGTTGTAGGAACAAGAATACCTGAAAGGTTTTGTTATACGAAAGAAGAATTAGAGCGGTTAGAAGAAGCCAGTCAAAAAATGCTTGAAAAAGAGCAACGCATGGGAGAGAGAAGGCAAACCCAAGAAACTTTGGGCAACTCGAATCCTGGGTAAAGAAGCTAACGATTTTCATCTATATTAGCTTTGATTGTTTATAAAGTCAGTTGGCCACAGGATGCAAAGGATAGCTCATCCCCTTCACTACTGTTCCAATAACTGTAATGTCTTTAATGTCAGTAATTGGTACCGTTAAAGGATTTTTTTGAAGAATAGTAAAATTTGCATATTTACCTATTTCAATAGACCCATACATTTTCTCTAATCGTAGAACGTAAGCTGAATTTATTGTGACACCCTTCAATGCTTCTAGGGCCGAGATTCTTTGTTCAGGTCCAGCTACCTTATTGGCAAAATTTGTTCTATTAACCGCTGAATGCATTAACTGTAGCGGAGAAGCTGGCGCCATTGGCATATCAGAATGAAGAGACACAACAATGTTCTCTCTAACCACGTCTCCTAATCTGACCATTTCCTGTGATCTCTCATAGCCCACCCCTTGGCGGCTATATAAATCTGATAATGCTGTTACATAATAGGGGTTTGCGCTAACAACAACACCCAAATCTTTCATCCTTTTGAGTTGATCTTTTGCGGAATAGCCAAAATGAACAACTGTCGTCCGATGATCTTGTCTAGGGTTATTAATTAAGTTTTCTTCTAAATTGTTTAACAATCTATCCAATGCAGCATCTCCATTTTGATGAACATGAATTTGATAATTCGCATCCCAAAAAAGTTTAAATAGTTCCTTGTAGTTTTTGCTGTCCATTAACCAGGATCCCTGATGATTATCTATATAGCCCTCTCTCATCATCATATTTTGGGAGTACATAGCCCCATCTGTAAAAAGCTTTATGTGATTAGGTAAAAACTGAACTTTTCCTGCCCCCCAAGTGGTTTGTTCTTTGGCAGCATCAAGAATCTCACTTAAATCAAATTGCTCGGAAAGATTTAGCCCGCTCGGAAAAAAATATGACTCAAAGGGAGTATCTAAACTCCCCAGGGTATAGTTTTTTGCCATTTGAATTTCCTGGCTGTACATTGAACCTGGATTGCCAATGACAGTAATGCCATTGGCATGAATGTAATCTTTTGTTTTTTGAAGACCTAGTATTAATTTTTTAGGAGCTGCTAACACAGCCATTAAATTAGGTAAAACAACAATAGCTCCTCTTTCGGAAAAATGGCCCTCTTCGAAATTTACTAAATGCTTTTCTTCCTCAAGATCTGGAAATGCATTGCGACTAATTCCCAATAATTTCATCGCCGGTGTATTTAAAATAAATTCATGAAAAGATCGATGCACAACAATAATTGGTCTGATCATAGAAATATTATCTAAATCATTTTTAGTTAAGCGGCCATGAAAATAATGATGAAACCCCCAAGAGACTAATGGTTGATCGCTTGGGTGGTTTGCCTCAACTTCACTTAGCCTATTCAAATAATCTTTCCTATTTTTAACGCCCTTAGAGATTTTTTCCTGCAGGACCCAATCATCAATAGCAATAATCTCAGAATTCATTGTCACGGCAGCCAAAAAAGGGTGAATATGGTGCTCAATAAAACCAGGGACAATTACATGGTCCTGATAATCAAGAACAACATCCGCATCAGGATAGGATGTTGATAATATTTCTGCAGAACCAACATCAATAATTTTTGAGTTCTGCACTGCTACTGCCTCTACCTCATCATTTTTTGTATTGAGCGTAATTATCTGATTGGCAACATAAATCTTAATTGCTTGCTCTTCCTCAGAGGCAATTAAAGGCGAGGTAAAAACAAAGATGAATATAAAAAGATATGAGTGTATTTTGCGCATATTTTATTAAATCCTAATGAAAATAAATATCAAGCTTAAACAAAACTAGCCTACATAAAGATAGGAGATTTGTGCTTGAACGCTGCATCTCTTGGATGTATATTCATAATAGCAGGTAGATAGTTGCTTAGAACTCTTCTGTCAGAGGAGAACTTCAAAAGTTTTCAAAGTTTTCAAATTGGGTAATACTGGTTATATGAAAACATTAATCCTCATCGCAGCCACCTTTTTCATAATCAATATCTATGCATTACCTCAATGTCCATCCGACACAGCTGCAAGATGGCATAACTGTTTTGGCACTTACACTTTTGCCAGTGGAAGCAAATACGTTGGCGAGTTAAAGATGGCAAGCGGCACGGACAAGGCACTTCCACTTTTCCCAGTGGAGACAAATACGTTGGGGAGTATAAAGATGGCAAGTACCACGGACAAGGCACTTTCACTGTTGCCAGTGGAGGCAAATACGTTGGCGAGTACCAAGATGGCAAGAGGCACGGACAAGGCCACGGACAAGGCACTTACACTTCTAAGGGTGGGACTGAACAGACTGGATTTTTTTTGAATGGTTCATTTGTACCCTATCTCTGTGAAGAAATGGGGTTAACTCGAGGCACTGATGCATATGGGCAGTGTGTTATTAAATTAATAGAAGAAGTAACTAAATGAAACACACCCTTGCCTTAGTAGACAATGTTAACTGCTCAAATTGCTCTGTTAGTTATGGTCATTATGGGAGTCATTAATGGTGGGACAATCTATGAGATTGGCACTTTTTATTTTGTATCATTTGCAGTCTTGTCTGCGATGCAAGTAGTAATATCAAGTCTGTTGTTTAAGGAGTCCTAATTGATAGCAAAGATGGAAGAATGAATGGCAACCGATAAACAGAAATTAGGTGACTTTGGTGAGGAGTTAATTAAAAAGAAATTTGATTGTCCAAAATGCAAAAGAACTAAAACCCTGAAAAAACTTCCACCCAATTTTAAATGTGCAGATATTATTTGTGATTTCTGTGGATACCTGGCACAGGTAAAGACAAAAACAGTCACAGATATTGACAAGTTTCCATCAAAGATTTTAGGTGCTGCGTGGCAACCTCAAAAAGATAGAATGGATGCAGGTATATATTTTCCATTATTTGTTGTATTAAAAAATAAGAATAAACATTCTGTATTTTATCTATCATCAGATTTGCAAACAGAAGAGATGTTCATCGAGAGAAAACCCTTATCTAGTTCTGCAAAAAGAGCAGGTTGGCAAGGATATTATTTTGATGGCACCTTATTGGAAAAATTTATCTCTAGATTAGTATGAAGAGTTTAAAGTTGAGAATAAAAGCAATTTTCTTTTGCCAATGGGCAATGTTATAAAGCTGACAAAATCTAATGAAACACACCCTTGCCTTAGTTTTGTTGGTCTTTGGAAGCTTTGGAGCTTTTGCTGAAATAAGTATGTGATAGTATTAAATTATGAAAAATTTTATAAGTTATTTGTACTTTTTCATTAAACCAATTCTCATATTTGGACTCTTGATGTCTGCTCATGGCTTTCAAATGAGTATAAATTGGGAGTATTATGACCAATACGGCAAATCAGGAGGCTATTCAGCTCAAGCATATTTTTTCGTCGGGGTTGGATATTTATTAACTACCTTGATTTTGTGGGTAACACTTTATTATAAAAAGAAAAAGCACTTTGGAAGTGCTGAGATATTATTTGATAAGGGTCAAAACAAATATCTTTCTGTGATTGTAAGGTTTTTAATTGTATTGCTTATATTTTCTTTCATAGTGCTTGGGATTCCATACTGGATTATAGATGTGCCTAATGGAGATTTTGGTTAAATGAGTGAATTTGATGACTTGGAAAGTTTTCAAAGTAATTGGGACAAACATCCTCCTAGTTTTTTCTAGTTAACGACTCAAAATACCCTCAAAATATTCGAACTTTAGATACTATATGGGTAGGTGGTATGGCGGTTCCTGCCTACCCCCCAAAGAACAAAGGTTCAGACAGAACAAAAGACTTTATTTCGTGGCGGAATTTAGTATCATATGCAGTCTTTCTACAGGACAATTACTGTACCTACATGAAAGGTCTAAGTTACGGAGAAGTTACGGTGGCATGTAACTAGAACTAACTCCTAGCTAAGAATGTTGCAACCATGCACATTAGCGGGAATAGCTCAGTTGGTAGAGCGCAACCTTGCCAAGGTTGAGGTCGCCAGTTCGAACCTGGTTTCCCGCTCCAGTCTTAATAAGCTTTAAGCCTTAGTTTTGATTATCTTTGGAATTGTTGGTTGATTGGGTTTCTTTGAGAAACCCAATAAATTCATGGCTTGTAAGTTTTTTTAGCTAATTGACTTATCTAAAGCTTACAATTGCTATTCTACTAGCCATGTAATATTTTCACCATCATATGTAACTTTCACAGTATAAGTAAAACTACCGTTGGGTTCTGTGGTGTTCATTACGCCTGTGTATATATTTGATTCAGATGATTCTCTGGTTAATATAAGTGATTCAATTTTGATATCCATTCCTGCATAACCTTCTTCCAGCCCGCTTATAACTTGACTGGTTAAGTCTGAGTTGCTTAGTCTAGTATCACAAGCAGCTATTACAAATATTGCACATAATAAAATTAGATATTTCTTCATTAGTTTTCTCCTTTTTATAAATATATTACATCAATAAAGAGTGCTTTTAAGAAAAAGTAACTCAATGTGAAGGTTGTGAATCTAATGCAGTGTTTAAAAGGCTCTATAGCAACGGGGTAGGTTTGAATGCAGAATTAAAAAAATCTTTGGTCTTGAATTTTTCTTATTTGATCTTAAATAAGTTATCAGGGATGCCAATTGGATCCACGTTTATTAACCGCATGTGCCGTAAGGATATGCATATTAGATTAGTTAGTCGCTACCAAGGAGGACTATATTTATGGTACTTAATTTTACCAATCCGTTCCTAACCACTCGTGTGTTAGGGTTTGAAAACCTATTTGATAGACTGCAGAGATTCTCTGAAACCACAGAGAAATCTTCAAGCTATCCGCCCTACAATATTATAAGAAAAGCACTCTTTGTTTCATGAGGCACCATATATTATTTTGTATAATTTTAATCTTTGCATCTTGCTCGGGTAGCTCATCAAAAGATTCTTCAGGGCTTAATTCCTTGAGTGGCCTATCAAATCAAATTTTGATTACCAAGGTGATTGATGGCTATATTAGCGGAGCAAACGTTTTTATAGACTTGAATTGGAACCTTACCCAAGACCTAAATGAACCAAGTGCATATGAGGATACCGAAAATCAGCTTTATTACTTTGAAGAATCTCAGTTTAGCGGAATAGAGAATTGGACAATTCTCCAATGCAGCCAAAGAAGGCCCAGGGTTGCAGAAATACCTGTTGGTGCAAATGACTCGGAGAGAGGAGAGGTGACCAGCGCATATAATTTATATTACTTTCCATATTTTGGAAATTCAAATGGGCAACAAGGTGTCCAAGGAGAGTACAGAGCAAATGTAACGCCTTTAACCTCTCTTTTTTTAGGTTACGTCAATAATTTATTAGGAGATGGAACTATTTCTGATATTGATGGTTGTGGAGCTGCTGCGGATTCCATTGCTGATCGAGTAATGGTGGAAGTTGAGGATGTATTGCGACAACTCAATGATCGTTTTGAAGTGAATGTTTATTCTTTTTATGATGATTTTATTGCAAACAGTGATGAGGCTTTACAAAGTTTTGGTGAAAAAATAGTAGACTTCTTGAAGGTCACCAATGAGGTTTCTTTTCTTTTAGAGAATGAATACGATATTAATCTAAGGACAGCATTAGATACTGAATTGGTTGAAACAATCCTAAAGCAAGAAGCTTTTGAAACTATTAGATTCCATCTGTTTAGTGATTCTCCTCGGGAAGAGCTAAGCGATGGGTTTTATACCTATGATATTTATATGTTTGCAAATGTAATTGCAGACTCTAATGGTAATCTACTGGATGTAAATAATAATCCATATGATTTAAATATCGAGAATCTAAAGTTAAATAGCACCTTTAAGATCCGTAATATTATTTTTTCTGAAGAAAATATATTTGGCGATACTAAGGTCTTGTTTGAGCAATCTGAGACAACAGCTAAAGGAGTAGAAAGACATATTGATTTTGGCAGCTTTGTTATTGGTGATGACCTGATTCGGATATCTAAAAATAGTTCTGAACGTCACATCAGAAATAAAATGACAACAGGATTAACTGTATCAATTTATAGTATCAATAATCCCTACTTTGATTATGATTTTGAGAGGATATTCTCTACTCGTGATCCTGGAGAAATAGAGACTATTTATAATGAGATTATAGCTCTGCCTACCTCGATACAAGACATCTCTGATAACCGCTATCTTCTATTTCATGGAGATTCCCAGGCAATATTCACTCCTGAATGGAGTTATTATGAAAGCCAAAATTCCTCATTAGACTTGTCTTGTAGAAATAATCTGTCTAATGAAATTATTTATGGAGCTGATGCCTTTTCGTTGTGCAGTCAGCACATAAACTAGGTAAAGACAAAAGTCACTAATTCATTTTTTAAGCTTAAAAATCTCTTGTCAAAAGTAAAACAATAAATATATGCATTTGAAGACATGACATTGCCGAATCATCAAACAGTTTGGTTGGCCCTCATTATTCCATTATTAATTTCTTGTGGAGGGGGAGGTGGTGGCTCTGCCCTTGAAATTCCTGCAGTCACTCCATCCTTTAACATCTCAGCAGCAGCTGGTGTCAATGGATCTATTTCTCCCTCAATGGTTTCGGTTGACCAGGGTCAGACTGCCACATTCACAGTAACGCCTGAGATAGGATATTCTGTGTTATCTGTATCCGGCTGCAATGGCACATTGAGCGAAAATACCTTTACTACCGGCACTATTGTAGCGGCATGTTCAGTAACAGCTCAATTTGCAAAGTATATGAGTACGGTGTTTGAAGCAGTGGCGTATGAATTTCCTTATCCAAGCAATACTTTGGATAACCTATGCATTGAAAATCCAACTTCTGTAGGGGCAGCCACATCCATTCTTTTACCTTTAGATCTAAATCTCGATACCTTCAACGACTTAATAGTAAGTTACTTTTGTAGTCCACAAATATCTGGGCAGTATCTAGATACCCCAACACCAGACGCAATAATCACTTTTAAAAATAATGGCGATCAAACTTTTTCACTTGCTAACTCAGAAGTTTTCGGCGACGAAACTATTAAGCTTGGTGGCGCCACCCGAAAAGGTATTTTGGCTGACTTTAATGGTGATAATTATCCTGATATTTTGTATGCCTTGAACAGAGAGGATGGAAGAGGTCAGAGCTGTAAGAATTGTGGTGCATCGAATGAAGCGCCCCAAAAAATTATTCTATCTAATGGCGATGGTACTTATGCAGTTACTGAGCTAGGTTTTAGCGAATGGACTCATGCTGTTGATGCAGTGCATATGCCATCTGGTAATTATGATGCAGTGATTTCTGGTTTTCGAAATAACACTGTGACTGGCTTCAGATATATAGATGGCTCTATGCAAGAAGTATCAGACTATGCAAATCCAGGCGGACCTGTTAACCGTTTTGGTGCAAGCACCCTGAGATTTTTTCCAGAACTTACGCCTGCAGCTGGAAGCATGCTTGCTGTTTCTGACAGTGGAGATTGTGGCATTCAAGTTAATCTAAGCAGTTTTTCAAAAGCCAGCGGTGCATGGAGCTTTGTCAACAAAACTGATTTTAATTGCCGCACTATCCCTAATGCATATGAGGGATATACCAACGAAGTTGGAGATCTCCCTCTCATCACTATTGATGGACAAGATTATACGGGAGGAGGATTTGGTAACGAGGAATCATGCATCCTTGAACTCACTCCAGGGGATGCTCCTGTGGCCGTGGTTCAATTCTCAGCGCAACCCATCGCAGGTAACTATGTTGAAGGCGTTGTATACAAGCAAGCAGATCTTCCAGTGCAAAATAGACTTAATGTTTTTGATGTCAGCGATACAGCGCTTGAGCTTAAAACAGGGGTGGTTGTAAATGAAAAAATTGATGCTTTATACAGGATTGATGCTTGTAGAGACATAAACAATGATGGTTACGATGATGTGGTGCTGCTTCAAAATGCAGGCGGTGGCGGAGAGGCAACAAACACCAGAGCTGAACCAATTGTCTATTTAAACGACAAAGATAATCATCTAGTCAAACTTGATCTTGCTGGGATACCTCTGGTTGATAAAAGTGAAGACTACCTTGTCCATGGGTTTTTAGCAGATATGAATGGAGATGGTATTGAAGATTTAGTTTATTTCAGAGCATCAAGAGGATACATCTCATCTGACACCCTTGATCCTAGTCAGGAAAACTTTATACGTGTTTATTGGGGAGCTAAAAACCTAAAGCTCTAGGCTTATAAGGTTTTAAGGGTAGCTTTATAGATTTCCTGCCCATGGGAGTAGGTAGCCACAACTCTAAGGTTTAACAAATCTTGAGTTTGCATGGATAGGGGATTTTCCGATAGCACAACAAGATCAGCTAATTTGCCAACTTCAATGGTCCCTTTGATGTCTTCCTCAAAATGCTGATATGCAGCATTTATTGTCATAGCCTTTAGCGCGTCATAGGTCGAAATCCTTTGGTCTGGTCCAAGTACTTTCCCGGATCTAGTAAGACGATTTGTGGTCGACCAAAGCAGCCTAATCATGTCTGGTGGAACAATAGGAGCATCATTGTGGACAGTGAAGGGCATCTTTCTTTTGAGGGTTGAGTTTGTTGGGCTTATTCGCGAGGCTCTTTCATTGCCAAAGACAGAATCTCTATGCCAGTCTCCCCAGTAAAAAGTATGCGTTGAGAAATAAGATGGAATAATTTTAAGCTCCTTCATTTGATCAAGTTGATCTTCTCTAACAGTTTGCGCATGAATCATGACTGTGCGATGGTCCGAAGCAATAGAAGATTTCCGCACAGCTTCAAGCAACATGTCTGCCGCTGCATCTCCATTTGCGTGAGCCATGATTGGAATTTCTGCCATTGAATATTTGTTAATGAGCTGATCAACTGACTCTTGAGGAATCAGGGGATAGCCTTTGTATTGTTCATCTTGACCATGGGGTGGGACGAGATAGGGCTTAGTAATGTATGCAGTTTTACCTTGCGGAGAGCCGTCTAAAATTAATTTAACCCCTCCCATTTTTAATCTACCTGCATAACCCCCAAAGTTGAGCGATTGAATTGATTCATCTGGAACGCCTTGAGCGATTGGAAAGCTAATTACATCTAAGGTCAGAAGATTTTGAGTATCAGCTGCCTGCAAGAGCCCAATGGATGATTGATTTGATGCTCCGTCTTGCGCTGTGGTAATACCATTACTTGCATAGACTTGCATGGCTTTAACAACACTGCCCATAGGATCTTTGTATGAAGCCATGGCCAATTGCTGGACAGGATATGCAGCTGTCTCCTCTAAAACACCATTTGGTTGAGAGGAATTCATCTCTCTGCGGATTTTGCCACCTGGCGGATCTTGTGACTCAAAGGTAATGTTGGCCAAAGATAAGCCAAGCGTGTTTGCTGCACCCAGATGACCTGATACATGAATTAAATATATAGGATTGATTGTGCTCACTGCATCTAAATCTTCTCTTGTTGGATGTCTTTGTTCTGTTAAGAGAGAATCATCGTAACCCATGCCTATAACCCATTCTCCTGGTTCAAGATCAGCCTTATCAATAAACTCTCTTAACTCTGACTGAATATTCCTGATTGTATTAACAGGACCAACAGGCGGCGATGCAATGTTTGCTACTTGAGTCGAAAAAGCTACAAAAGAAGCATGTCCATGCGCATCAATAAAACCTGGCAATATTGATTGATCACCATAATCTATATGCTTTCCTTCAATCTTTCTACCCTCTTCAATTGTCCCAACCCAAACAATCTTTTTATCGGTGATAGCTATTGATAGGGACGCAGCTTCCATGTCTCCGGTCATTAAAATTACATTATTAGAGCTTAATATTAGATCTGCTTCGTTGATTGCATAAGAGAGAGTAGAAAAAATTATTCCTATAAAGATTCCAAAAGATCGAGTGGTATTTATGAGCATATTTTTTTTGTAGCTAATTAATAAAGAGCTTAATGGTATCTCATTAAATTTTATACACATAACCATCAGAAATTTAATTCTAATTATCCCCCTGTAACTAAAGAGAAAAACTTTAAGCAATATTCATATTGTTTATTTTATTTTGTGGATATATATGAATTTTTAATGTTAGGATTATAAATAACACATTTATCTTGATACATTTTACTTTGTTTAGGAGGAGTAAACCCATGAAGAATTTATTATTTACAACCACTCTGCGGGCTTCTGTTTTGGCTTTTAGTCTGTTGCTTATTTCATATCCAGCGCTATCTCAAGAAGCTTCTTCAAATACTATTGAAGAGATAATTGTTACATCTCAAAGAACCGAAGAAAGTCTTCAAGATGTGCCAATAGCGGTTACAGCTTTAACCTCAGACATGCTTGAAGATATGCAAATCGAAGGTGGGTCAGATCTTCAGTTAGTTACTCCTAGTTTAAGTTTTCAAGGAAGTGATGCATCAGGAGGCTCATTTAATATTCGTGGTATTACCAATCTAGCAGTTTCTGCAACATCTGAATCAGGGGTTGAGATTCATGTTAATGACATACCTGTTGGCGCAACAACTATGCAAGATGGTGAATTTTTAGACATGGAGCGTATTGAAGTCTTAAGAGGTCCACAAGGAACGCTTTATGGAAAAAATTCAGTGGGCGGAGTGATTAACTTGATCACAGCCAGACCTAAGTTTGGTGAAACTTTTGGAAAATTTTCTGTAGATATGGGCAGTTTTGATCTATTGAAATCTAAGGTTACTTTAAACATTCCCTTGGGTGACACTCTTGCTATGAGAGTTGCCATGGCCTCAATTGGAAGAGATGGGGACATTAAAAATATTTACTCTAAAGCCAAAACAAGCCATGTTAATGATAGACATTCAAACAATTTTAGAATTTCTTTAGCATGGGACGCAAATGATCGAACAGATGTTTTGTTTGTTCATGAACGCTATAAAGAAGACTCAAACAGGCATTATGTTAATAATGTTTACTGTCAACGCGATCCGTCTTTTGTATCTGGTTGTGTCCCTGGCGGAGCAAGAGTGCATGAGCTGACCCATCCTATGGCAACGTTTGTTGAAAATTTAGCTGTGTTAACTGGGATTCTAGATTTTACTCCATTCACCGATATGTCCGGAGCTCCAAAAGGTTTTTGGGAGGCTAATATTAGAGGTAATCCTAAATATGTAGTTGATCAAGACATCACTCAGTTGATAGTTAACCATGAATTGAATGATGATTGGAATTTAACTTTTTCAGCACAACAAAAAGATAGGCTCTATGACAGAACGGGTTCTTACGCATCCGAAGAGATGGATAGATTAAGATTTAAAGATAATCCATATTTTCCTGGAGGGAATATTCCCATGAGTGGATATGGATCAAACTGTAATATTGAGGATGGAACCATGGGTGTCTATGGAGGTTGTATTACAGACACGATGAATTACCCAGATGGTTTTGACAGGAATGTTGCACAAGGAGAAAGCGAAGTTGTTGAGATAAGAATTCAATCAAACCTTGATGGTAATTGGAATTATTTATTCGGTGCAATTCATGCTGAATCAAGTTCTAAAGTCGTCTATGATATCGCTGCAAATGGACTCGACGCTTTGGCTCTAGCTCCTCCTCCAGTTCTTACTGGCGGCGTCCCTCAAGGATATGTTCAGCTATATGCACCCTTGTATCAAACAAACACCAAAGCTGCTACAAGAAGCACAGCAATTTTTGGTGAGGTTTACTATCAAGCAAGCGATAGGCTTAAATACACAGTTGGTCTAAGGAACACTGAAGATTACAAAGAGCAATATGGCTTCTCACCTTTCTTGAGCGCACCAGGCTTCGGCAGCATAGGCGGTGGATTCACTGCTATGCCTGGGACAAGTCTGCCAACTTATGGTGATTCTTGGTATGCCTCAGGAACTCCAGGAGATCCAGAAACCGAATATAGCAATACGACAGGAAGGTTTGTGGTCGACTATGCTTTAAGTGACAACTCACTTGTTTATGGATCCATATCAAAAGGATTTAAAGGAGGAGGGTTTAATCCACCTCTTGATCCAGCAAAATATCCTGATACGCCTCAAGTCTTCCCAGACACAGAGCTAATGGCTTATGAGGTTGGCATCAAAATTGATTTTCCTGAAAGAGGTATGAGGTTAAATACTTCAGCTTATATGTACGATGCTTCAGATTATCAAGTCACCAAGATTCAGAATAAAACACGTGTCAACGAAGGTATTGATGTTGACATGATGGGTGTAGAGTCTGAATTTATCTGGGTTCCATTGAGTGCCCCCCAATGGCAAATTAATGTTGGGTTAAGTTTTGAGGAGTCTGAAGTTGCAAGCGGTAACATGCTTCTTAATCCAGCCAATGCTGATCTGTGTTTAACCACAGGATGTGGTAATTGGCATCTAATGAAAGATGGTTCGGATGGAGAAGTTTTTGTGGTGCGAAAGGATATTGCAACAGCTATTTTGCAAACATGGCAGGCTGGTGCATTTGGGCCTTTGCAAAATGGTATTCTACTTCCAGCTGAATTCCATGGTGATAGGGCCTCTGGAGTTCCAACTCCTGTGAGTTATCTTCAAACTGGTTTAACGCCAGGGCACTTACCTTCACTCACTGCCTCAAGAACTTACTATGAATACATGGCAGGAGCTATGTGTGCAGCCTTTGGCTGCGCTGTTAGCGATGTTGTTAAAGATGGTTTGCTTTCAGATATTAGTGGCAATTCTCTAACTCATCCAGAATTTATGGCTAATGTTGGAGTGCAATACACCATGTCAACTGAGAGCTATAAGGTAAACTTTAGGTTGGATGCTTATCACCAAGGTGAGAGATACACTTCATTGTTTAATTTAGATTGGGACAAAGTTGATCCATGGACTGAATACAATGCAATGATCTCCATTACTCCGACTCGAGAGGATGCGAATTGGCGTGTTGATATTTACGGTCAAAATATTACTGATGAAGAAAATGTTATGAATATAGGAGATGCTACTGCGCCTCTTGGTTTTAATAAAAGTATATGGGCAAGACCTCAGGCTACCTATGGAATTAAGTGGACTCTTAACTTCTAGACCTCAGCCTTTTAAATTTAAAGACCTCGCATTTGCGGGGTCTTTTTTATTGTATGACACCATTAATGTCATACTTTGAAAAGAAGTCCCAAACTTTTTGACTGGCATCGGGGTCCTTGATGCTCACGAAGATAGATCCCGGCCAAATATGATCAGCGCCTTGAACATAAAGATGAATATTTTGAGTGCCGTTTAGACAATTATCATATAAATATGTCTCAGTCCAAGATGTTGTTCCTGGAGTAATTCCAGGTGTTGCAAGCAAGTAGTCATCGCAGCCATTGTTCCCTTTCCAATACTCCATAACCTCCATAATTGATTTCATGTTTCTTGTATCTGATCCCTTGTGGGGAACGGTGGCATCAAGCGAGCCATGTATCTGCAAAACTGGAGTAGGCTTTCTAGGGTTGCAGTTATCAAATGTGCTGTATGTCATCGAGCCAGTTACAGATGCAACTGCGGCAAAGCTCGCACTTAAATTGCATGCTAGATGAAAACTAAAAAAACCGCCATTTGACATTCCAGTTGAGTAAATTCTCTCTGCATTGATGGAGTATTTATCCATTAATAAATTAATAAGATTTTCAGTAAATTTGACATCATCATGCACGCTTTCTGACCAGCCTTTAATATTCCAATAACTGGTTCCAAAAATATCATCAAGGGCCTCAGGATGCACCAGAATAAATCCATTGGCATCAGCTTGAGAGCGCAGATCTCCATATGCCATTTGCTGGCTGGCATTACTGCCATAACCATGAAAATTAAATACCAAAGGTTGTTTTGATGAACTGTTATAGCTTGATGGGACATAAAGAATAAACGTACGATCAATGTCTTCGTAGCTTATGGTTCCATTTATCGTGCCCTGTGCTTGAGATTTAAGATTACTTGATACGGCTGGCATTGGCGGAGTGACTGGAGCGGTTGGAGTTGGCTGAATCGATGGGCCGCTGCCTCCGCCTCCACCACCACAAGAAATGAGAAGTTGAGCAGCAAGTAAAGTTACAAATAAATGGGATACTTTCATCATGGTTATCTATCTTAAGGCGAGTTTAAATTTCGTACAAATTTACTTTCAATACTTCACTATTAATTATTATTAAGAGGATCAATTTTATTTGTTAGACTATAATTTTAATTTTTAACAAGCGAGATACACAGTGTCAGACAATTATATTGCTAAAGGCTCCTTATCAGTTTCCATTAAGTTAGATGAATTCTTAACCTCAGAGGTCTTACCTGGTCTGAATATTACACCAGATCATTTTTGGAATAGTCTTGAGGCAATAGTGCAAGAATTTGGCCCTCGCAATAGAAAGCTTTTAGAGTTCAGAGAGACACTTCAAAAGAAAATTGATGATTGGCATTTGTCCAATAAAGGTCAAACTCATGAATTTGAATCCTACAAATCTTTTCTTAAGGAAATCGCCTATTTAACCGAAGATAAAGGCGAATTTACAATCGAAACTCAAAACGTTGACCCTGAAATTGCAACCATTGCTGGGCCTCAGTTAGTCGTTCCAGTCATGAATGCTAGATTTGCATTGAACGCAGCCAATGCTAGATGGGGAAGCTTATATGATGCTCTTTATGGCACAGATATGATTGCCGAGGATGATGGAGCAACTCGGTCTGGGACATACAACCCTGTTCGTGGAGATAGAGTCATTGCATTTGCCAAAAATTTTTTAGATAAGCATTTTCCTTTAAGTCAGGGATCTTACAATGATGTTTTATCATTCTCCTTGGTTGATAACACTCTTAGCATGGGCACAGTTAATGGAGAATTAATTTCTTTAATAGATGCTGCTCAGTTTCAAGGATATCAAGGCTCTGCTGAAAACCCTTCAGGCATTCTGCTTAAAAATAATAATCTGCATGCAGAAATTCAAATTGACCCTAGTCATTCTATTGGTGCAACAGATAAAGCAGGGATTAAGGACGTCTTATTAGAGTCTGCGATAACTACTATTCAAGATTGCGAGGATTCAGTTGCTGCTGTAGATGGTGAAGACAAAGTAGAAGTTTATAGAAACTGGCTTGGCTTAATGAAAGGAGATCTTAAAGAAACATTTGTTAAGGGTGACAGTGAAATGACCAGATCTCTCAATCCTGATCGAGAGTATCTGTCACCAAATGGATCTCAATTCTCAGTACCAGGAAGAAGTTTAATGCTAGTGAGAAATGTAGGTCATTTAATGACTAACCCAGCCATACTTGATCAAGACGGCCTAGAAATTCCAGAAGGAATACTTGATTCTATGTTCACAATTTGTATTGCTATGCATGACCTTAATGGAACCGGCCCCATCAAGAATTCTAGAGCTGGAAGTATTTATATTGTAAAGCCGAAGATGCATGGGCCAGATGAAGTTCAGTTTACTTGTGATTTATTTTCTGCTGTTGAGAAAGCCTTGGGCATGAAACATTTAACTGCCAAAGTTGGAATTATGGACGAGGAGAGGAGAACAACCGTAAATCTTAAAGAATGTATTCGCGTTGCAAAAGAACGTGTCATTTTTATCAATACGGGATTCTTGGATAGAACTGGAGATGAAATTCATACAAGCATGGAGGCTGGTCCTATGATCCCAAAAGCTGAAATGAAGCAACAACCATGGATCATTGCATACGAAGATTGGAATGTAGATTGTGGTCTTGAGACAGGCTTTATGGGCAAAGCACAAATCGGTAAAGGCATGTGGCCTATGCCCGATGAAATGCTCAACATGTATAAAATGAAAACAATGCATCCTGAGTCTGGTGCCAACTGCGCATGGGTTCCTTCTCCGACAGGGGCAACATTACATGCGATGCATTATCATCAAATCTTAGTCTCCGATCAGCAGGAAAAACATATCAATAGACTTAAGGCGAGTCTTGACGATATCTTAACTATTCCATTAATGACTGATCCAACTTCATTGTCCAGTGAGGCTATCCAGAATGAACTGGATAACAATGCTCAAGGTATATTGGGTTATGTTGTGCGCTGGATTGATCAAGGTGTTGGATGTTCAAAAGTTCCCGATATTAATAACGTAGGACTTATGGAGGATAGGGCAACGTGCAGAATATCAAGCCAACATATTACTAATTGGTTGCATCATGGCATTTGCTCTCAAGAGCAAGTGATTGAAACGATGAAGCGAATGGCTGTAATTGTAGATCAGCAGAATTCTGGAGATCCTCAATACCAATCCATGTTCCCATCTTATGACGGCATCGCTTTTGAAGCAGCATGCAATCTGGCTATTGAAGGGCGCACACAACCAAGCGGATATACTGAGCCCATTTTGCATGAGATGAGACTAAAGTTTAAAGCACAATGAAGGCGTATTGGATCACTCGCTGTCACGTTCACAATGTAAAAGAATACGATGAGTATATTAAATTAGCTGGTCCAGCCATTACAAAATTTGGTGGAAGTTTTCTTGTTAGAGGTGGAGATCAAATTGAATTAGAGGGCGGTCCATACGAAAGGACCGTGTTAGTTGAATTTGACTCTATGGAAAAAGCAGAATTTTGCTATCAGTCTGATGACTATCAAGAAGCGCTAATGTATTCTAAAAATTCATCAAATCGTCATGTTGTTCTAGTTGAGGGAGTCAAATAATGATCAAAAAATGCTTCTTATTAAATACTTTGTTTGCTCTAAGTCTTACTGTCTATGCTGAGGCTCTTGATCCTGTAAAGCTATTGTCTGACTATGTTGGTGTAGACACAGTAAATCCTCCTGGCAATGAGTCAAGGGCAGTTGATTTCTACGCTAATCTTTTTGATCAAGAGGGCATTGAATACTTTAGTGCAGAGAGCGCCCCTGGCAGAGGAAATATTTGGGCTCGAATTAAAGGTGGAGATCTCCCAGCTTTAGTTCTCTTGCAGCACACAGATGTTGTGCCTGCAACTAAAGAGTATTGGAATACTGATCCTTTTGTAGCTGAGATTAAAGATGGCTACCTTTATGGAAGAGGAGTGATTGACATGAAGGGTGCGGGCATTTCTCAACTAGTATCTTTTATTAGAATGCACAGAAGTGGTCTAAGCCTCAACAGAGATTTAGTGTTTGTAGCAACTGCCGACGAAGAAGCGGGTGGTATGTATGGAGCTGGCTGGTTAATTGATAACCATCCTGAGGTTTTTGAAGGAGCAGGTTTTGTCATCAATGAAGGTGGCAGCGGTCAAATTATTGATGGAGAAAAAGTCTTTGCGGTAGAAATAACTCAAAAGGTTCCTGTCTGGTTGAGATTCACTGCAGTGGATACTCCCGGTCATGGCTCATCACCAAGAACTACCAGCTCTGTTTCTAGAATAGTTCATGCATTAAATTTAGTAAGAGAAAATCCTTTTGAGCCGAGAATTATTCCTTCAGTAGATACTTACTTTAAGAGCCTCTCCTTGAAGATGGATGGCAAGCAGGCTAAAGCTTTTGCGAATATGAAAGAATTCATTACGACCAAGAAATTTCAACAAGAGCTTCAAGAGTCCTCGCCTTCCTATCATGCGCTTACAAGAGATACCTGCTCGTTAACAATGTTAGAAGGCTCGAAGAAAATTAACGTTGTGCCACCAGTTGCAGCTGCAGAGATTGATTGCAGGATGCTTCCGGATAGAACCTCTGAGGAATTCATCCAGGACATTAAAGATTTAGTGGAGCCAGCAGGAGTAGATGTTGAGGTGATTCTAGCATTTAGTCCAGCAGTATCCTCTGTTGATTCAGAGTTCTTTAAACATATTACGAATGTTACTCAGAAACTTCATCCTGGGTCACGCATCGTGCCTGCGGTCAGTACTGGGTTCACTGATAGTCATTTTACTAGAGACTTAGGCATAGATAGCTATGGTTTTAATCCTGTCTTGTTTGATGCCAAGGATTGGAGAGGTGTTCATGGTAATAATGAGAGAGTGAGTATTGCTGGTTACCTTCAAGGTACCGAAGATTTGCATCAGATAGTTAGTGAATTTGTTACAGACTAATTTTTTAATGAGCAGATTTAAGGGGTACCTATTTTTCTTAGTAACGGTATTTGTTTTTGCCTTAAATGCTCAGGATTCTTCAGACGCGAGTGATTTCTTTGATAGACCTCCACAAACCTATAATACTCCAGACAAGCTGTTAGGTTGGATTGACTCTAGGAATCTAACCTCTCTAAACGGTGAGTGGAGTTATATTGTTGATCCAATGAATAATGGATTGCCTGAGTCATCCTTTTTTGGAGGATTTCCAAAAAATAAAACTCAAAAAACTGGGATGGAGCTTATTGAGTATAACTTTGAAACTGCAGCAAAAATTTCAATTCCTGGTGCCTGGAATGCAGCAGACCAACAGTTACTTTTTTATCGAGGCCCTGTCTGGCTGTTTAAAAAATTTGACCATTCAAAGCAGGATAAACAGTTAACTCACATATATTTTGAGGGAAGCAATTTTACAACCAAGATTTTTTTAAATGGACAATCAGTCGGAGAATTTAAAGGTGGATATGTCCCATTTAACTTTGACATAACAGATTATGTGAAAGAGGGAGAGAACATCTTGTTGGTTCTAACAGATAATACTCTCAATAAATCCACTGTTCCTACAAATAAAACTGATTGGTGGCCATGGGGAGGACTTATAGGAGATGTTTACTTAATTGAAACACCTGAGACATTCATCCTTAATGCTTTCGTGCAACTAGACTCAGAAACTTTTGATCAGGCGCTATTAAAAGTACAACTTTCTAAGCCATTGCAAAATTCAACTGTGACTATCACTATCCCCGAATTGAAATTTCAACAATCGTTTTTAACAGATTCTTCAGGATCCATAGCGGAAGAAATATCATTTAACCCAATCCTATGGTCTCCTGATAACCCCAAGCTTTATAAAGTAAATATCTCAAATTCAAGCGACTTTATCACCGATCAAATAGGTTTCAGGTCTATTCATATTAACGGCCAACAAATATTTCTTAATGGCAAGCAAATTAAGTTTAAGGGTATTTCTATGCATGCTGAGCCAATTGCTGAGACTGGACCGGCATTTTCTAAGAATCATTTTAAGAAATTATTAAAAACAGCTAAAGATTTAAATACAAATTTTGTCAGAGCTGCTCATTATCCATATTCACGCCATTTAGCGAAGACAGCTGATGAAATAGGCTTAATGCTCTGGGAAGAGGTACCAGTTTATTGGAATATTGATTGGACAAATCCCGAAACATTTACCATAGCAAAAAATCAAATATCACGTCTTGTTCAAAGGGACTGGAATAGAAGCTCAGTTGTTGTTTGGTCTGTTGCTAATGAAACACCTTTTTCTACTGATCGAATGGACTTTTTAAATAATTTGATTGCTGAAATTAAACTCAATGATGAGACTCGATTAACAACTGCAGCTTTATTATCAGGCAGTGAGGAGCAATTTAAGTTACTTGTATTAGCGCTCGCATTACAAGGAACAAAATCAGAATGGGTCAATGCAGAGGAAAAAATAATTTTTAAATCAATTCTTAAGCAAGTAAATTTTCCCGAGGATTCAACATTAGACTTTTCCATCTCTATTGACGATCCTTTGGGTGAGTCACTTGATCTCATTTCTTATAACGAATATTTTGGCTGGTACTACGTCACTTTTTTTGTTGATCAGATGCAAGTAGAGGAGGGCACACTAAGAAGGTTGATGTTTGAAATTTTAGAGGACATCAAAATTACCTCTGTGTACAATAAACCAATTCATATTTCAGAATTTGGAGCTGGAGCGAAATATGGAACAACAGGTCATAAGATTTGGTCAGAAGCATACCAAGCAAATGTCTATCGACATCAATTAAAAATGATTTCTAATAATCCACAAATTCAAGGAATTACCCCATGGATACTCAAAGATTTTAGGGCAATGTTAAGGCCTCTTCCTGGAATCCAAGATTTTTATAACCGAAAAGGTTTAATTGATGAGAATGGAAACAAGAAGGAAGCTTTTATGGTCCTTCAAGATTTTTATGACACTCAATGGAAATAGATTAATGCCTTTGAAATATAACTAAAACCCTTAGAAATTCGCAATCAACTTATATGTAAGAAAAAACTTCAACTTTTTTACAAAAAGGTGTTGACACTTTTAATCAGAAGCGTATATTAAATAGACCAACTCGGACCGACTTACAAACAACTGCAGACGGGAGTAAGAGAGAAAGAGAAGGTAGAGACGAAGGGCGAAAGCGATACTAAGAGTCGACGATAAAAAAGAGCTTAGTACCCCACCAAGAAGGCAAGAGAAAACCTTCAAGGAGCTAAAGAAAATCTCACTTTAGACCCCTTCTAACCTCGAACTGAAGAAACAGAGCTTGCTCTGTTTTTTTTTGCCTCAAATTACTTATATTTTATTGCTTATGGATGATGATATAAAAGCTTTAATTGTAGAGGGTGGTGGCAGTCGAGGGGTCTTCTCATTTGGGGTAATAGACTCATTCATTCAAGCCTCATATAATCCTTTCAATCTTCATATCGGTGTCTCTAATGGCGGAGTAGTGCAGCTCTGGTATTTACTTAAAACCAGTGATTACAACCTTGATAAGATGTTATTTTCCGCATCAAAAAAATACATTAGTTATAAAAATATTTTTTCTAACAAAAGTATCATGGACTTTGAGAGGCTCTACCAGGATGCCAATAAAGTCTTCCCTATAGATTTTGATCGCTTGAAAGCAAATCTAGAGAATAAAAATTTTTACGTCGTTGTAACCGATGCTGTTTCTGGCAAGCCAGAATATATTGAGCTCACAAGACAGAACTATGTAAATGAAATGCTAGCAACTGGATCTTTACCTGTGTTGATGAAGAATCCTATTTTGTTAAATGGTAAGCGCAAATACGATGGAGGAATTGCTGATCCACTGCCGGTTCAAAAAGCTTATGAGATGGGCGCAAAAGATATTGTAATTATCAGAACGTATGAAGAGTCTTTTATTAGAAAAACTAAATTAGAAAATCACATTGCTGCATTCCTGACTAAGTCATACCCCAATATTTCTGAGGCACTAAAAGTTAACTCTACTACTTATAATTCTTCATTAGAGTTTATAAATAACCCGCCTGCTGATTGCAGGATTAGACAAATTTGTCCACCTCAGAGATTAACTGCCAAACGGACTACAACTGATCTAAAAATTATGAAGGCGGACTATGCTATTGGTTTAGAATGCGGGACAAAATTTCTTCAGGAAGAGATATAGATTATTTTTCTTTTGCGAGCCAAGCTGTCATTCTTCCACCTAAAGGCGCCTTTAGTTGATCAGCACAGTAATCAACTATCTCAGATAGTTTTTGGAGATCCACACCAGTTTTATAGCCCATTTGATCAAGCATATTAGCTAGATCTTCTGTAGCAAGATTTCCTGCCGCGCCAGGAGCAAATGGGCAGCCGCCTAACCCCCCAATACAGCTATCAAATTTTCTAATTCCCTCAGCAAGTGCTGCGCACACATTAGCCAGTGCCATTGCTCGAGTGTCATGGAAATGACCTGATAAAATATTATGCTCAAACTCATGAACGCATTTTTTAAATAATGAACCAACACTTGCTGGGTTAGCAGCACCAATAGTGTCAGCGAGTATAATTTCATCCGCTCCTGCACTTAGTAACTTATTTGCTATATCAAGAACGGTTGCATTCTGTACCTTGCCTTCAAAAGGGCATTCCCAAGCAACTGAAACGTATGCTCGCGTTTTTAGATTTGAGTTTTTAGCATTTTTGAGGATATCGCAAGAGCTTTGAATAGTTTCGTTTAAGCTCATATTAATATTTTTTTGATTCATGGTTTCAGTTGCAGATGGCACAACTGTAATAATTTTTGCACCTGCTTCTTGCGCCATTTCAAAACCTTTCATATTTGGAACTAAGACAGAAATTTCACAACCTTTAGTCTCACCTAAGCCGTTAATAATTTCTCCTGCTCCACTCATAGCTGGAACAGCTCTAGGATTAACAAAACTAGCAACTTCTATACCTGGAAGTTTAGCGTCAATAAGATGATTAATAAGCTCTAAGCGAGCCGCTGGATCTAAGATTGTTTTTTGGTTCTGGAGGCCATCTCTAGGTCCAACTTCGTTGATGTATACAAATTCTGAATTCATTTAAGCATCTCAATTATTTTCTGAGCATCTAAGGACTCCAAATCTTCATCCGAATATCCTAACCACTCCATTAAAACCTCTCTAGTGTGCTCTCCCAAAAGAGGTGGTGCAAGAAACTCTTCATCTGTTACCTCTGATAGCTTAATCGGATTGCCTGGAATTTTTACTGAACCACCATTTCGATGAGGAACATCAACAAGCATATTTCTGTGCTTTACTTGCTCATCATTTATAGCTTGCTCAACATTATTTACTCTTGCGCATGGAACAGATTCTTTTTCTAGTAACTTTAGCCAATGCGAAGATTTTTCTTTTATTAATTCATCCTGAATAATTTTTTCAAGCTTGTCTTTATCTTTTTGCCTTTCATATGCCGTTACATATTTCGGGTCTTGCAATTCTCTGTTATTGAACAATTTCAATAACCTTGGCCAGAATTGATCACCCACTGCTGCAATCACTATGGGATAATCTTTAGTAAGAAATGAGTTGTAAGGCATATGTACAAAATGAGAATTACCAATAGGCTCTGGAACTATTCCTGACATGGTTTGCATGGTCGCCATGTAATTTAGCATGGAGATCTGACAATCAAGCATTGAAATATCTACATGCTGACCCATTCCTGTATTAGCTCTATCAATAATGGCTGCCTGGATACCCATAACCGCAAACATGCCACCACTTAAATCTCCTATAGGTATTCCGGCTCGCATTGGCTCAGATGAGGAGAGACCAGTAATGGACATACCGCCCCCAAGCGCTTGAGCAATTTGATCAAATGCTGGGCGTTTAAAATTAGGCCCTGACTCACCAAAACCGCTGACTGAGCAAGTAATTATCTTAGAATTAATAATTTTCAAACTCTCAAAATCAATTTTTAGTTTCTTGGTAACCCCAGCTGAGAAATTACTTATTACTACATCTGCTTGCTCAACAAGCTCATAGAAAATTTTTAAACCTTCGGGTTTTTTTAAATCTAACGAGAGACTTTTCTTATTCCTGTTGAGCGTATAAAAATAAGCACCCATTCCATTAAAAGAATAATCTGGATCATTCTCTAATAGACGCCTCGTGCCTTCACCTTTTACTGGAGGCTCAATTTTTATAACCTCACATCCTAGATCTGCAAGAATCATTCCACCATATGGTCCAGATAACATATGGGTTAAATCAAGCATTTTAATATTTTTTAGTGGCTTTCTAGAGGCTGTCATTTGTCTATTATATACAGATAGAAGTTAAGAGAAATATGTATCAAAATAGGACATATATCGATTATATAAATTTACTATTTTATGCTTTTAAATAAGCATTGTTTAAATGATTGTTATGGTGTATAAAATTAGGACTACCATTGTTTTACTAGGGGGTAAAATATGTCTGTTTCTAACACATTTATTCGTTTTGCATTAGCGATTCCATTTTTCTTTATTTCATTAGCTTTACTTGCTGAGCCAACCCTTGAAGAAGTTGTTGTTTCAGCTAGGAAGGTAGATGAAAGTGTCCAGGATGTTCCAATTGCTATGAGTGTTTTCACTTCCAGTGATATAGAAGATGCTGGCATAGAGAGGCCTGAAGATTTTATAGCCTTGACACCGAATGTTGTCATGGCAAATACAGTTAATGTTGGAGATACCTTGGTAACAATTCGGGGCTTGACTTCAACTAGAGACGCAGAATCTAATTTTGCTTTCGTGGTAGATGGAGTCTTGCAAACCAACCCTAATGCATTCAACAGAGAGCTTTTGGATATAGCTCAAATTGAAGTTCTTAAAGGCCCCCAAGGAGCTCTTTATGGAAGAAATGCTACATCTGGAGCTATTTTGATAACAACCAAAGCTCCTTCCGAAGAATCCGAAAGTACAGCAGTCCTTGGAATGGGTATTAATAATTCCTCCAAGTTGCAATATGTAAATTCTGGAAAAATAGGTGATAACGTATACACAAGATTTTCAGTGAGCACACGCGAAACTGATGGAGAGCACACAAACGTCTATTCAAATCTTAAAAATGTAGATTTCTTTGAAGACACAACTTTAAGAGGAAGGGTGTTAGTAGAGGAAGACGATAGTTCTTGGGATTTTAGGTTTGGAATGAGTGAGGCAAGTGGGGGAACCATTAATTTTAATGCTGTTTTTGCACTACCGGCATTCCAAGGGTTTGGAACCCCAGGGGCAACTCAGTTCTTTAAAGATGTTAATGAACATCAATTTACATATATGTTCAATGTCCCTCCGGTCAATGAACAAGAAACATCAGACCTTTCTGTTAAATATACAGAAGACCTTGTGAACGGAAGAGAGTTTTCTGCGATATTTGCTTACAACCACCTTGAAGAGTTTTTACTTTCTGATGGTACCTCAGGTGCTTTCGGTGGTTACTTTGGAGTTCCTGCTTGCGCCGCTTCAAATACAGCAGCTAATTTAGCTTTGATTAATTCTTTACCTCCCGGTTTTTCATTTGCTGCTCCCGGAACAGCTCCTTCTGGAGCTAACTCTGTTTTAGGACCATACTTGCCTCATACATGCGATGGGTATCAATTCCAATCACGTGATCAGGACGATATTTCTATCGAAGTAAAATTAACTAGCAATCAAAATGAATCAACTCGATGGTTAGTTGGCGGATACTATGCTGAAATTGAAAGAGATGTTGCAGTTTCATACGGAGCTGATTTAGGCAAAGGTTTTGAATACAAGTCTTATGTTCCTTCAACGGGAAAAAATCCTACAGATTTAGCATTTGACGATACCTTCACTACAGACGTTTTCTCAATTTTTGGGCAATATTCCATAGACTTATCTGAGGTTACAGAGCTTTCGTTTGAAGGTAGGTATGACAAGGAAAAACGTTCTGTTGATAACAATGTTCCTGCTAGATCTTCGGCCCTATACTATGGTGGCGGCGCTCCAATTAATCCTGCTATGACAGCAGGTGGAAGTAAAATTCCCTCGCGAGAAAAATCATATGATCAGTTTCAACCTAAAATTTCTTTAACAACCAGCGCTGAAAATACAACAGTTTATGCTTCTTATGGAGTTGGCTTTAGATCAGGAGGATTTAATTCATCTGGAAGTGCTGCTTTAATAAATTCTCAGCTAAATATTCCCGTTGGAGCTGGGTTAGGTGTTTCGGATTCATTTAATAAAGAAGTCTCTAAATCATTTGAAGTTGGGTTTAAGGGTAGATATTTAGACGGAAGATTGGAAATCAATGGCGCTCTTTTTGAAACTGAAGTTGATGATAATCAATTTTTTGAATTTTTTGCTGGACCTTGGGGCTTACTGAGAGTCGTAACTTCTATTGACCAACTTGATCTTAGTGGCTCAGAGTTAGACTTTAAATATGCGCTTACTGATAATATCAAATTAGATGGCGGTGTTGGTTTTACAGATGGTGAAATTAAGAAGAATGCTCATCGACCTAACACTGTCGGCAATAATGCACCCTTAGCTCCTGAGCATACCTACAATCTTGGTATGCAATACGAAACATCTTTCTCAGCAAATTATGATCTCATAGTTAGGGTAGATTACATGGAAGTTGGTGAAACTTGGTTCCATACCGTGCAAAATAATCAGCAACCTTCGGTCTGGGGAGCTTTACTTGGATTTCCAGTTGCATCTGATATGAGCAAAGCAGTTCGTGATCCTTATACTTTAGTTGACCTAAGAGCATCTATTATTGGAGAAAAATTAAGCCTTACTCTATGGGGTAGAAATATTACTGACGAAGAGTATCTTGCAGAGATTATTCCAGCTCCAGAATTTGGTGGATCTTTTATTCATCAGGCACCTTATGCTACTTATGGGTTAGACTTAAAATATAATTTTTAACTAGGAATTAAATTTTTATGTCGTATCGATTAGGCGTTGATGTTGGTGGAACCTTTACTGATTTTTTATTAATTAATGAATCTGATGGTTCCACGCATACTGCCAAGGTTCCTTCCACCCCCGAAGATTCATCGATAGGCGTCCTAAATGGTGTTTCAAGAATTTGCGATCAATCAGGTGTAGATCCTAAAGATATCAAGCTAGTCATGCATGGAACTACAGTTGCAACTAATGCAGTTCTAACTGGTAATGGAGCAAAAGTAGGCCTATTAACTACCGCAGGATACGAAAGTGTGCTCCAAGTTGCTCGTTCATTCTGTCCTGGTGGGCTTGGTGGCTGGGTTAGCTTTGTAAAGGGTCCTTTGCTAGCACCTTTAGAGCTTACTTATGGGATAAAAGAAAGAACTGATGCATCGGGCGAAATTTCAATACCTTTAGATGAGCAGCACCTCAGAGAGCAATTAACCAAATTAAAAACATTGGATCAAGTCGAAGCCTTAACAATTAGCTTTGTCAATTCATATATCAATAATAAGAATGAAGTTCTTGCTGCAAAAATTGCAAGTGAAATTTTTACAGATGTACCTATTTCCATATCTAGTGAAGTTATTCCTGAGATGCAAGAATATGAAAGAGCTGAAACAACTGTCCTGAATTCTTATGTCCGTCCACAAGTATCAAACTACGTTAACAACTTACAATCAAATCTAGAACAATCACTGGGAAGAGATGTTCAGTTATCTATTTTGAGATCTGATGGAGGGCTTGCGTCAAGTAGAGCTACTGGAGAGTCTCCAGTAAATCATTTGATGTCTGGTCCAGCTGGAGGAGTTGCAGGGGCAGTGCATTTCTGCAATCAAGCAGGCTATGAAAATATTTTAACCTTTGATATGGGTGGAACATCTACTGATGTAGCTTTGATACAGAATTCTAAAGCAAAGGTTAGAAGAGAGACTTTAGTTGGAGATGTGAGAGTCAAAGCTCCATCCGTTGACGTTAGAACTGTTGGTGCTGGTGGTGGCTCAATTGCTTTTGTACCCGAACTCACTAAAGCACTTCGTGTTGGACCAGAATCTGCTGGAGCAGTCCCTGGACCAGCAGCGTATATGAAAGGTGGAGATTTGCCTACAGTTTGTGATGCTAATATTGTTTTGGGTGTCCTTCCAAGCGATGTTCAGCTTGGCGGTGATATGGTCATTGATAAAGAAGCGGCTGAAAAAGCAGTTCAAATAATTGCTGATGGAATTGGTATTGATCTTATGGAGGCAGCAGAAGGAATTGTCAGAATTGTAAATGAATCTATGTTTGGAGCCTTGAGATTAGTTTCAGTTGAACAAGGCTTTGACCCGAGAGATTTTGCTTTAGTTGGGTTCGGAGGCGCTGGACCCCTTCATGCAAATGCCCTTGGAATTCTCTCAAATTCTTTTCCTGTAATCATTCCGCCTGGTCCAGGAGTTTTATGTGCTTATGGTGATGCAACAACTCAAATTCAAGACGAAGCATCAAGGTCATATTTGGCTATGGCTCAGGACATCACTACAGACAAATTTTTATCAGATTTAAATGATCTTAAGATTAAAGCATCACAATCTTTATTAAAAGATGGTGTTAGTGATTCTAACCTTGAGGTAACTTATCAAGCAGATGTTAGGTATGCAGGCCAAGCATTTCAAATTACTGTTGAGTTTGATGAGAGGGAATACAAGTCGAAGGGAATTCAATTAATTACAGAAGCATTTGATGATGAGCATTATCAACTATTCACCTTTAAATTAAGTGATGGCCATGAAATCTTAATGATTAGAGCTATTGCAAAAGTTGCTCAGTCCGAAATTAAAGCACCTTCAATGACAGGCTCTTCTGGGTCCTTGCAAGATGCTGTTATTCAAGACTCACGCTTTTATAATGAAGCCAAATGGCATGATGCTAAAATTTATGATCGTAATAAGTTACATTCAGAATTAGTTATTCCAGGTCCTGCAATTGTTTCTGAGATGGACTCAACAACGGTGATACTTCCCAATCATGAAGCGGCGGTTGATCAAGTCGGTAACTTAATTATCAATCCTATAACATAGATATGTCAGCAAAAATAATTGAAACTAATAACTCTCCTTTAAAGACAATAGATGTTGATGGCATCACTGTTGATTTAATTGAAAATGCCTTAAAGAATGCTAGAGAAGAGATGGATGCTTTAGTTAGTAGAACTGCTCTATCACCCGGAATTAGAGAACAGGGAGATTGCTTTCCAATGATAGCAAATCGCGAAGGAAAAATGGTTGTTGGTCAATTTGGTTCATTTATTCATGGTTTTACAGAAGCTTATGATGAAGAGATAGAAGAAGGCGATATCATCCTTACCAATGATCCTTACATGTGCAATGCAGCAGTTTCACATTTACCAGATTGGATGGTTTTAAAACCTGTATTCAGAGATGGAAGGCACATAGCATGGTCTGCAATGTTTGGGCATATGTCTGATAATGGAGGGATGGTTCCAGGCTCTATACCAACCGAAGCGACAACCATCTTTCAAGAAGGGATTAGAATTCCTCCAATAAAACTTTATAAAAAAGGAGAACTTCAGTCAGATGTATTGGAGCTTATTCTTCATAATGTCAGAACATCTCAATGGAATCGTTTTGATTTAAATGCACTTGTTGCTGCATGCAATACTGCCGCGAAAAGATGTAATGAGATTGCAGATCGATTTGGGGATGATATTTTCTGCTCAACAATGAAAATTATGCTGCAAAGGAACTATGATGCTATGAAGCATATTATTTCTATGTTTATTCCTGAAGAACCAAGAGAGTTCTCTGATTATATTTGTGATGATGGTATGGGCATGGGTCCTTATAAAATTCATTGCAAGATGTGGCGGGAAGGAGATAAAGCTATTTTTGATTTCGTAGGCACAGATCCACAAGCTCAAAGTTCAGTTAATTTTTATCTTAACGAGGATATGTTCAAAATGTTTTTTGGATCTTTCACCATTAACGTTGTTGATCCTCAAATTGTATTTAATGATGGGTTCTACGACTTGGTTGATGTCAGAATTCCACAAGGAACCCTCTTAAAACCTAATTATCCTGCCGCACTATCTGGAAGGACTCATGCACTGGGAAGAATTTTTGATGTTTTGGGAGCTCTATTAGGTATGGGTGCCCCTAACGAAATGTTGAATGCAGCAGGTTTTTCAGATTCACCCCATTTATTTTTCTCAGGTTACGATGATAAGGGAGAGTGGTTTCAGTTGTTCCAGATAGGGTTTGGTGGAGTTCCAGGAAGGCCAATCGGTGATGGTCCTGATGGGCATTCCTTATGGCCATCATTCACAAATGTACCAAATGAATTTGTTGAGGCATATTTTCCCCTAAGAGTAGAAACATATGAATTCATTGTTGACTCAGGTGGAGCTGGACTTCACAGAGGAGGCAACGGATTGTCAGTAGCATATAGATTTTTAGTAGACGGTCATATTGGCATTCATGATGATCGTTGGCTCACATATCCATGGGGAGTTAATGGAGGCAAGCCTGGCAAGAGATCAACTAAATTGCTTGTAAGAGCAGATGGATCCAAAGAGTACATTCCAGCAAAATGTGAGGGAGTAAAGGTTGAGAAAGGCGATCTTCTTTATTTTAATACTTGGGGCGGAGGAGGCTGGGGCGACCCCCTTCAACGTGATGCGGCTGTAGTCGCATCAGATGTCTCAAAAAAACTTGTTTCTATTGAGGGCGCCCTTAGATACGGCGTTGTAATTAATGATGATCTCACAGTAAATGATAAAGAAACGGAATTATTAAGATCAGAGATGTCTAAGGATACTGTTCAAGATGAGATGTTTAATTTTGGCGGAACTATAGAAGAAATCAAAGCCCGGTGTCTAGAAGAAACTCATCTAGAGCCACCTGTCTCTCCAACATTTCTGAATCAATAGCACTTGAGTAAGCTCGAATCACATCCTACTGGAATTGGCAGCTCTCCCGCTTTAGTGGTTGTTGATATGTGTCGAGGCTTTATTGATCCCACATCACCTCTTGGCTTTGAATGCGATGAATTAATTGAAGCGAATATTAGATTGGTTAGTGAATTTCGAGAAAAGAATTTGCCTGTCATTTTTACTACCACTATCTATAGAGATCAATCTGAAGCAAGTGTTTTTAGATTAAAAATTCCTGCTTTAAATATTTTAAAACCCGGGTCTGAGGAAACATCATTTCTAGAAGAGCTGTCACCCAGTTCAAGTGATACGCTGATTGAAAAGAAATTTGCGAGTGCTTTTTTTGAGACTAATTTAGCCATTGAACTCCATCAAATGCATGTAGACTCAGTGGTTGTTTCTGGTGTTACAACAAGTGGCTGTGTTCGAGCCACAGCATTAGACTCTTTACAAAATAATTTTCTTACAATAATTGCAGAGGACTGCGTGGGCGACAGGGATTTGAATGCCCATCAAGCTAATTTATTCGATCTACAAGCCAAGTATGCTGATGTAATTCTTTCTGAAGCAATTTGGAGAGAAAAAACTTAAACTTTTTTGCAAAAAGGTGTTGACACTTTTAATCAGAAGCGTATATTTAATAGACCAACTCGGACCGACTTACAAACAACTGCAGACGGGAGTAAGAGAGAAAGAGAAGGAAGAGACGAAGGGCGAAAGCGATACTAAGAGTCGACAATAAAAAAGAGCTTAGTACCCCACCAAGAAGGCAAGAGAAAACCTTCAAGGAGCTAAAGAAAATCTCACTTTAGACCCCTTCCAATCTCGAACTTAAAGAAACAGAGCTAGCTCTGTTTTTTTTCGCCTTAAATAAATTCATTTCATGTATGATTCGCGATTATGACCCCTATTAAGACAAAAATTATTGCAACCACTGGACCGAGCACGAACTCTTATCCAATGCTTAAAAAAATGCATGCTAACGGTATGGATGTTGTTCGATTAAATATGTCTCATGCGACTCACAAAGAAGCTGCATTAATTATCGATCATGTTAATCAGTTAAATAAATTGCAATCAAATAGGTTTGGCCCACTTGGAATTTTACTTGATACCCAAGGTCCAGAGATTAGAACAGGAATTAGTAATCAGGATATAGATCTTAAGGTTGGCGATATTGTGAATCTAACCATAAGAGATGATGTGGATGTGGAAACATCATCTATTAAAATTAACTACAAAGGTTTAATCAAAAGTGTTTCTAAGGGCTCAAAAATTACCATTGATAATGGTTTGATGAATTTTAAAGTACTGGCAAAAGATAAAGAAAACCTGAGATGTAGAGTTTTAGATGGAGGCACCCTTGGAAGTAAGCGACATGTAAACCTTCCCGGTGTTAGAGTTGATCTCCCATCAATAACAAAAAAAGATAAAAAAGATATTGCATTTGCTATTAAAAATAATGTTCCTTTTATCGCCTTATCTTTTGTGAGGAGTCCAAGTGATGTAATGGAACTCCGCGCTATTTTAAAGCGAAACAAATCATCTGCAAAAATCATTGCAAAAATTGAAAATCAGGAAGGGCTTGATAATATTCACGACATAACAAAAGCAGCAGATATTATTATGGTTGCCAGAGGTGACCTTGGGATAGAGACAAATTTAGCTGATTTACCAAACATTCAGAGAAGAATAATGTACTCTACAGCCAAATGGGGAAAGCGCTCTATTGTTGCAACACATCTACTTGAGTCAATGATCGCTCATCCAGCCCCAACGAGAGCTGAAGTTACCGATGTAGCAAATGCAATATATGAGGGCGCCGATGCAGTTATGCTCTCAGGGGAGACTAGCGTAGGACAATATCCCCTTAAATGTTTGCAAATGCTTAAAAATATTGCAAGTAAAACAGAGCAATATAGAACTTTGGGTTATGAAGAGCATTTAACAGTTGATTCAGATTGGCAGAATATCGCTCTTGGAGCTAGAGATCTAGCTGAGCGTATTAAAGCAGATGGTATCTTGGTTATTACAAGATCTGGTCAAACAGCCAACGTCATATCTAACACGAAGCCATTTAGAATGCCTATATATGCATTCACAAATAATCAAGAAACATATCATCACCTGAGCTTAATAGGAGGCATTCAAGCTAAATTTATTAAATCCATTAGAAACCAAGCACAAACTATTTTAAAAATTAAAGCAGAATTACATAAAACCATTAAACCTAGAAAAAACTTAAAATTTGTTTTGATTTCAGGTCTTTATTCAGAATCTCATACAGATTCCATTCAAGTTATTAAAATATAAGCATGTTCGATCAAGTTATAGAAAGCATTATCTTGTTATTTGTTGCTGTAGACCCCATTGCTTTGATTCCAATTTTTGCAAGCTTAACTCAAGGCATGAGCAAGCAAGATATGAGGAAAGTATACGTTCATGCTAGCTTAGTTTCCTTTTGTATCTTGTCAGCGTTTTGGTTATTTGGAGCATCAGTGCTTAGCGTTATGGGCATTTCAATGAGTTCTTTTAAAATTATTGGAGGGTTATTTTTAATTGCAATTGCTTTCCAAATGGTTTTAGAGCAAAGGCAGGAAAGAAGACAAAATACGGCTGACATTGCCTTAGATGATGAGTCTCTTCAATCTTTAGCTATTTTTCCGATTGCTACCCCATTGATAGCTGGACCAGGCGCCATGACAGCTGCGTTATTGCTAGCAGAAGAAAGGTCTAATGTACCTTTAGAAATATTAATTAACTTTATTCCGATTATGGCTATTGTTTTGATGGCAGCCATAGCCATGTGGCTATCAGCAAATCTTGCCAACAAGGTAAGCCCAACAATTATTATTGTGATTCAAAAAATATTTGGCATTCTCTTAGGAGCCCTTGCAATTGAGTTTGTGGTCACAGGTATTATCGAGTCTTTTAATCTATAGCTTTTGTAAAGATTCGCGCATTACTAACTCTGATTTAAATTCCTTAGAGTTTGTTTGTTCGCTTAAACCATCAAATTTAGCCATTAATACTTTTGCGGCATGATTAGCCATTTTTTCGACTGGCTGTTTCACAGTTGTCAATGCTGGCCAGAGTTGATGAGCTATAGGTGAGTCATCAAAGCCAACTACCGACAGATCTGTTGGGATTTTAAGTCCTTTCATTTGAGCTGATTTCATAATTCCAGCTGCCATAGAATCATTGCTTGCAAATATTGCTGTTGGAGTATTACTTGAATGAAAAATCTCGACCCCGGCATCAAAACCAGATTTAAAACTAAAATTTCCTTGCTTAATCCAATGGTCATTTTGAGCAATATCATTATTTTTTATTGCATCTAGATACCCGTTAAATCGAAGGGTGGACGCAGAGTGCTTTGAATGACCTTTGATGAAACCTATGTCTTTGTGACCATGTTTGATAATTTCTGATGTAAGGGTGTATGCAGCTTCATAATCATTTGATGAAACATATAAAGAGTCAGGATTCATAATCTTAGGTGCAATAACTGAAAAATTAATTTGATTTGAGGTTAAGTGGTTTAAAAAATCTTCCATATCACTCAGAGGAGGGGTGATAATTAATCCGTCAATTTTTAGATCCTCTACAAATTCAACAATTTCATTATTTAAGCTGGGAGATTGGTAATCACATTCTTGTATTACTAAATTGTAGCCAGTAAGCTTGCAAGCTTTAAAGATACCGCTTTGAACATCTGCTAAATATGCTTTATTCGGATTATCATAGAGTAAAGCAATTATATATGATCTTTTTGATCTTAAGCTTTGAGCGCTTTTATTTGGCTTAAAGCCAAGTTTTTTTACAGATGCAAGAACCTTATCCTTTGTTAAGTCTGCTACATTGACTTCATTATTGATAACCCTTGAAACAGTTTTAATTGATACTGCTGCGTCTTTTGAAACATCTTTAATTGTTACTGACATATGTTTTTAATTATGATTGCCTTATCTTACTATTTTAATGATAATGTATGTTCTTTGACAACGATATCAATCAGGCAGTATTAATGTTATTTAGCAACTTAGATATATTTATTGTCGCATTCTATTGCGTTGGAATTATATTTTTAGCTCAATATGTATCACGCTCTCAATCTGGCGTAGAAAAAACTACAGAAGATTACTTTTTAGCTGGTAGGTCGCTGCCATGGTGGGCGATTGGAGCTTCTTTAATTGCAGCAAATATTTCAGCTGAGCAAATTATAGGTATGTCTGGTCAAGGCTTTGCGGTGGGGATGGCGATTGCTACATATGAGCTCACTGCAGCAATTGCTTTAATTGTAATGGCAAAATATTTCCTTCCACTATTTTTAGAGAAAAAAATCTATACCATGCCCCAATTTCTTGAGCAAAGATTTGATAAAAGAGTGAGTCTTGTTTTGTCATTTTTTTGGCTTGCTGTTTATGTATTTATTAATCTAACAAGTGTACTCTGGCTAGGGTCGCTAGCGATTAGCTCTTTGACGGGCTTAGATTTATTTTATGGTCTAGTTCTATTGGCACTTTTATCTCTTGCATATTCATTATGGGGCGGTCTAAAAGCGGTAGCAATGACTGATATTATTCAAGTTGTCTTGTTAATTTTTGGAGGCCTATCAGTATCTTACATAGCGTTAAATCAGATTTCTGATGGTGCTGGAATACTCAATGGCTTGGGTCAAGTTTATCAATTACTACCAGAGAAATTTGACATGATTCTGTCTCCTGATCATGAGGCTTATCAAGATTTGCCAGGTGTTTGGGTCTTGATTGGTGGTCTTTGGATCGCGCATTTTGCATACTGGGGCTTTAATCAATACATAACTCAAAGAGCCTTGGGAGCTAAATCTTTGCCAGAGGCGCAAAAAGGAGTCATGTTTGCTGCATATTTAAAGCTTTTGATGCCTTTTGTTGTAGTGCTTCCTGGGATTTGTGCCGCTGTTATATATCCCACCTTAGATCCAGCTGATGCTGATAAAGCATACCCAATGATGATGTCTTTACTGCCTAATGGATTGTTTGGTCTTACTTTTGCAGCCTTAATTGCAGCAATTGTTTCTTCTCTAGCATCAATGACAAATAGTATAAGCACTATTTTTACAATGGACATTTACAGGAGTTTTACTAAATCATCTCCGTCTCAAAAAAAATTGGTTAATATTGGTAGAAACGTTGCTTGGATTGCACTGGTGATTGCGGTTTTGTGTGCTAAGCCTCTGCTCGGAAGCATGGAGTCTGCATTTCAATATATTCAAAATTTTACAGGATTCTTTACTCCTGGAATTTTAGTTATATTTTTAGTCGCTTTATTCTGGAAAAAAGCTACTACCTTAAGTGTTTTAGTTGCAGCAATCATGTCTTTAATTCTTTCTTTGGCTATATTCCTTCTTTTTCCTGAATATCCATTTATTCATAGAATGGGTGTTGTCTTTCTTGTTTCAGGCTTTGGCTGTTATTTAACTTCATTGCTTCAAGGTTATAGCGATCAAGAAAAAGCAATTAATTTACAAGGCATTAATTTTTCTACCTCTAGAGCCTTTAATATTAATATAGGGATAGTGCTATTCATTCTCTCTTTAGTATATTTATTATTATGGTAGTGAACTACAAAGCTCCTAAAACACAAACTAAAATTCTTTTAGTAGATATTGGTGGAACCAATGTTAGAACCTGTAAGGCAATCTTAGGCTCAGGTGAGTTAATGAATCCTCACAAGGAAAATACTAACTGCCTAAAATCTTTTGATGAGCTTATTCAAAAATTTTTAGATGAAGACCCTCAAATCAAACATATAGTTTTTTCAGTTGCCGGTCCCAAGATTAATCAAGCAATCTCTATGACAAATAGAGATTTCAAAATTGATAAGAATGAAATCCTTAAAACATTTAACCTTGAATCTTGCCATGTTTTAAATGACTGGGAATCTATTGGTTACAGCCTAGCTTTGTTTGACAAGAATGACATGCATGTTATCAATAAGGGAAAGCAATTTAATAACACTGCCTTAATGATTGGACCTGGAACTGGCTTAGGTGCTGCCTTGGTAGTAAACAATGACATTGTTTTGCCAACTGAAATAGGTAATAGCTGCTTTTCAATAAACTCATTAATGGCTCAAACAGAGCTAAGTAATTCAAATGATTTTGTTGTGATTGAGGATTTGATTTCTGGTGGTGGCATTTCTAACATTTTTCGTCACTTTTCTGGTGAAGACAAAGCACCTGAAACAATACTTGAGTCTTATCATCAAAATTCGACTGCTAAACATGCAATTGATCAATTTGCTATATGTTTATCCCAGGTACTTTCCGAGCTTGCAATGACATATATGCCTGGTAGGGGAATTTTTCTTGCAGGGGGTCTTATGCGCTCCTTGGTAAAACATCTAGATATAAGTGAGTTTACATCTAACTTTTTACTTAACAGAAAACCAATGCATGCAGATGTTCTAAGGGAAATTCCAATTGCATTGATCACAAGAGAAATGACATGCCTGCATGGAAACCTTAACTATGTAAATAACTTGAACCTAAAATCTATTATCTAAATTGAAAGAGGGCGAAACACTAAAGCTGGCCAAATCAATAGCCCAATCTTTAGATGCTGAGATTGAACAAAATGGCAATGCGTCCTTGGTTCTCTCCGGTGGACAAAGCCCAATTCAGATTTTTCATCACTTAAATCAAATTGATCTTGAATGGTCTAAGGTGAATATTCTTTTGGGAGATGATCGAGTAGTTGATAAGGACCACCATGACTCTAATGAAAAGTTAATTAAAGATCATTTGCTTATCAATAAAGCCAAAAGAGCTAATTATATTTCTTTATTATATCCAATGCTATCGTACGATTCTTTAGTTTTTCCATTTACAGTTGTATTGCTAGGCCTTGGTGTGGATGGGCACTTCGCATCATTATTTTCAAGCCTATTAGAGGACAAGAATTTATTTGATATTAATGCTCAACCTGAAATCTATTCTTCAATCAGCCCTCTAGGGGAGCCATCTTATCAAAGAGTTACAATGAATTTAGCTATGCTTACAAGTACACATCGATGTATTTTATTGGTCTCAAGTAATGCAAAACGTAACATAATCACACAAGGCAAGATAAACAAAGATTTACCAATTTACTATTTGCTAAATCAGAGTAAAGTCAAAATAGAATTTTCTGATTCAGATTTTTAAGTTAGGAGAGATTATGCTTGATACTAAGACGAAGAAACTTATCGCCTTAATCTTTTTGGTTATAGATGTATCCGCACAAGAAGATTGGGTGAGATCAAATGCCTGTGAATACTCTAAATATGATAATGAAGCTCTTATTAATAGGCTTATCAGACAAATGTCTATTGAAGAAAAAGTTGGTCAAGTTATTCAAGGTGACTTAGATTTTATTTCGCCTGAAGACGTGCGTAAATTTAAAATAGGTTCTGTTCTAAACGGAGGCAATACAGCCCCTCAAGGTAATAAATATAGCTCAGCGCAAGATTGGAAGAACTTGAGCAAAGAATTTTATAATGCTTCGCCCAAAGTCAGTGGTATTAAGATCCCTATTTTATGGGGTACAGATGCAGTTCATGGCCATAATAATATTATTGGAGCAACTTTATTTCCTCATAATATTGGTTTAGGAGCTACTGGTAATGCACCTTTAGTTACGAAAATTGGAGAAGCAATTGCGTTAGAGGTTTTATCGACTGGCGTTGTTTGGACATTTGCTCCAACGATTGCGGTTCCCCGTGATGATAGATGGGGGAGAACTTATGAAGGATTTTCTGAGGACCCTGAGCTAGTTTCACGCTTAGGCCAAGCTTTAATTTTTGGTTTACAAGGCAAGAATAAAACTTTTTTAGATAACAACCATGTACTTGCAACTGCAAAACACTTTATTGGAGACGGCGGTACATTCAGAGGGATAGATCAGGGCGATACTAAGATTTCGGAAGATGAATTGAGAAATATTCACGGATACCCATACTTTTCTGCTTTAGATGCATGCTCCCAAACTGTCATGGCTAGCTTTAATTCTTGGAACGGGGAGAAGATGCATAGCAATGAAAATCTTTTGACATTAATCCTAAAAAATAACATGGAGTTTGATGGGTTCGTAGTGGGAGATTGGAATGGTCATGGCCAAGTTCAAAACTGTACAAATGATCAATGCGCTCAATCATTTAATGCTGGCGTGGACATGTTTATGGTACCTGAGGACTGGAGAGGTTTATTAAAAAACACTATCACGCAAGTTAGGTCTGGGGAGATACCCATAGAAAGATTAAATGACGCTGTAAAAAGAATTTTGACTGTTAAGTCTCGCATAGGGCTTCTTAACGGAAGGGTGCCTCACGCATTTCAGCAAAATTTTCTTGGACACCCCGATCATATTTCTTTAGCAAGACAAGCTGTCAGAGAATCTTTAGTGTTACTAAAAAATAATTCAAATATTTTACCCTTAAATCCAAAAAAGCATATTGGTATTATAGGAGAGGCTGCAAATAAAATTTCTTCTCAAACAGGTGGCTGGACTATTACTTGGCAAGGCAGAGATAATCAAAATGAAGATTTTAAAAATACGAGGACTATTTATCAGTCCATAGAAAATTTTGTTATTGCCTCTGGTGGGACGATTGAATTCTCTGAAAATGGAAAATTTCTTAAGACTCCTGACTTTGTTATTGGAGTTTTTGGAGAAGAGCCTTATGCCGAAATGCTAGGTGATTTAAAGAATATTACGTTTATGGCTACAGACCCAAGATACTTAACACAATTAGAATCTTTGTCAGCCCAAGAGATACCTACTATAAGTATATTTCTTTCAGGGAGACCCTTGGAAGTTAATAGATATATTAATGCTTCTGATGCTTTTGTAGCAGCTTGGCTTCCAGGAACAGCGGTTGAGGGCATAGCAGATGTCATTTTCACAAAGAATAATGCAATTCAGAATAATTTCTTGGGCAAGCTATCCTTTTCATGGCCAAAACATAAGAGTCAATCAGTATTGAATTTTCAGGATGTTAATTATGATCCTTTGTTCCCTTTTGGTTATGGATTGGATTATGCATCTAATGTGACTGTAGCCAAGATAGCAATTGATAATGATTATCAAATTCTTGATCAGGTAAATATTTTTCTTGGAGCAGCGTTAAGCCCTGGGAAGGAATTTATTTTGAGCGATGAATTAGTTGAGCTGGTTCAATTAGATGATTTTATAAGCCAAAATGAACAAGTAAAGATTTCTAGATTTGACTACCTTAGACAAGATGATGCGAAGAATATTACTTTTAACCTAAACCATTCACTAAATGCTTTTGGGGTTTCTGCCAAGACATCCATTGACATTACTTCTATGAAATCTCCCTTTTATGAAATTATTATAAGAGTGAATGATCCATCTCAATCAAAGTTATATTTTAATGTTGGATGCGGGGATGATTGCCAAGGAAATGTACCCCTACCAACAGAATCTCTTAAAGTCTGGACTTCATTAAATGTCCCAGTCTCTTGTTTGATAAAAGATGGATTAAATCACTCAAGCATTCAAGCAAGAAGTGTCTTTGTCAGCCCCGACCCTATAAGTTTTGATCTTCATTCCGTAATTATTAAAGATGGCCCAATGGAGGGAGTACAAGTGAACTGTTAAATAAAGTATTTATTTAGCTGCATTGGAGAAGTATTGAAATTTTAAATAGATTTGAGAGGTTTCTAATCTTAAGTTTTCGCTAAAAGGATTAGGTTTTTCATAGTATTGAGTTCCACCTGCATAAAAAATAGTATAAGGATTAGGTTTCCATTGAATAAGGGTTTCTAGGTAGTAATTATCACTAAAATCATTTTTTTCTAGAATTAACCTTGTTGAGAGAGCATTATCAAATTGGTAATCTAGTTCGAACCGATTGATTTCACCAGCGTAAAAATTTTCTTTTGTAAGTTTATTGATTAGCTCAGTATAGCGATGATCAAATGTAATTTTAAAATTATCTGAAAACCTCAATGTATTTCTTAGCTGGTATTCTTTGCTGTCACCAATCTGAGGATTGGCAACATTATATGCAATTGCCTCCCCAGATTCGATCTTCAATTTAATAAAGTAGCTCTCAGTTGGATGATAGCTACTTCTTATTTCAAACTCTCTTTGCTGACCAAAGACCTGATCTTTATATACTTCACTTGGCTTAAGTTTCCACTCAGCAGAAATATTGAAATTAAAACTAGTATCAATGTTCGCCTCTATTTTATAAAATTCTTTTGTTTTTCGGCCCTGATAGTTAAATCTATTGTGATTCATTGTTGATAGATCTACTTGTCTAATAACTCCTTGGTTTCTAAAAATTCTTCCATACCAATAATTTTTTTCTTTATAACCGTTCTTACCTACGAATCCAACATGCGCTCGATACGTTGGCGAAACCTCTTTATATTTTATTCCAACCCTCATTCCATCAGTAGCTTTTCGAAACCGAATATTCTGTGCAGTCCCGGAAAAGCTTTCTCCATCCATCGCATAGGTTCTGCCAGCAAAAGTATCAGTGGTATCAAAAAAATTAATTTTACCTTCTTGTGTATTGCTTTTAGCAAAGTTCATATCAAAGATATAGTCATCCCAAAAATTAATCATGCTATCAAGCTCGACAAGTGAGCCAGATCCACCCTGGTGGTAATCTCTATTTGTTAAAATTAAGCCAATGTGTGAATTGGTAGGTAAATTTCTTTTTATCCGACCTATTGAAACCTTGCTTTTGCCAGCATTTGCTGAGTAAGACTTATATTCTCCAGCAGCTAAGTATGGAGAGTTAGAGTCAGTAGCTTGCATAAAATATGAAGAAGTCTTGTCGCCTTGATTGATATATTTTATTGCACCAATCGGATCGCTTATAGATCTAGTATAGACACTTTGAATATCAGATTTTAATAATTCTGCACCTTCAAGAAAAAAAGTTCTTTTTTCTGGGTATGAAACAGCAAAAGTTTCATTAGCCATAATCACAGGAACATCAGATTCTATTTGAGAGAAGTCAGGATTAATCGTGTATTCAATCGATGAAGATTTACTTAAATCATATAAGCCACTTATTCCTATTTCATAATCAGGATTTTGAAATTTTAAATCTTTCTTAGGTCTATCACCGCTCTGATTTAAAAAAATATATGGATATAAGTAATTTCTATTTATTTCTAGAGGAGAGCCCAATACAACTTCTTCATCTACTTGGCAGGCATAACACATTTCTCTAGGCATGTTTTTAAACGAAGCGAAAACAGTCTCTAAACCAGCTTCAAAGGATTTTCTAATGAAGCCTATCTTCCATTTTTGAATATCTGCTTTTGGAAACTGCAGTTCTGCAAATGGAATTGCTAGTTCAGCTGAATAGCCATCTTCTTGAAAGGAGGTTGCGGATTGAAATAATACATTCCATGAGTCATCAGGTTCTGCGCTTGAGATATGCTTTTCATCTAACTGAGATCCCAGTGCATTCACTCCTACCAATATTCCATATCTTCCATCAGAATATGGATCTGCCATTAATGCTACATAATCCTCACGCCACGATGAATCTCTATTTCTAAGAGTGGCGCGAATTTTTTCAGGATTCCCATAGGCCTTGAAGCCTATGTATAGATATTTTTCATCATATTTTAGATAAGCAGTGGTTTTAAGTTTTGCTGGTGTATTCCTTGAAGGTCTCACCTCATATTCTAGATCAAAAATCTGAGCATCATCCCATTCTGCAGGTGACAGCTTTCCATCAATAGCTACCGCATAAGCATTGCTAGAAAATGAGATAAAAAAATAAAAAAGTAGCTGCCAACTCTTCACAAAATATTCCTCAATATGGCTGTAGACCCCTTAAAATATGAGAAGCCTGTTTAAGCACGCTATTTTAGGAGATTAATTGTTCTTATAGTACGAAATAGGTCAAATAATTTAAAAAATTTAATAGGAAATTGATCTGATTTGGGTATAATCAATTCCATTATGGCAGATAGTAAAAAAAAACAAACCAAGGTTTACCTAATTCCAGAGAGCGAATCACGTGATAGCCATACCTATCATTACCTTGCCATAAAAACTAAAAAACTAGTTATTGAGAATCAAAAGTTGAGATTAAAAAAATTCAATCCTGCAAAACAAGTGCATGAGTGGTTTGTTGAAGCTAAGCTCCCCCCTCATAGTAAATAAATTTAATTATTTTTTTTGTTTCTGGGTTTCATCCCTGTGTTTTTTTAGATATGACATGAAAGGTGTTCCACCTGTACCAGTAATTGTTGATCCACCCCGGCCAAATGGATTCTTTATTTGAGCCTGTTTATGAATATAGGTTCCAGCATACTCAAGATGCATGGATCTAAAGATTCGAATTTCTTCTAAGCATGCATTATAAGAGTCTGTTAATTGCTGAGAATCCATGATGATTTTTTTAACCTGTGAGTTTTTTTCAAGAGTAGAGATAAATTCCCTATGCTTGGGGGGCATGTAGTCTCTCATTTCGTTAAGATAATGCCGCAAATGATCTTTTGTGTGAGTTATCTGTAAAGCTCCATCAAGCGAAGGAATAATGCTACTTTGAGCTCCTGTCTCACCTCTGTAAAATTGAGGCTGGTTTTCAAATTCACCCATATAAATTAAACCATTTTTTAAATCAGGATTATCCTTGGTACCAAATATAAATGGTCTAACTCTGTGATAGTAGATATAGGGATCACATTTTTCAGGCATTCTCGCAAATATTGAATTTACTTTTTTCATAGAATTCATAACTTGAATCAAAAGTTGAGAGATATTTTTTTCTGAGGAGGAGCTATCACAGCTCACAATTTCTGAGCAAGCTTGGATTGCTTCAGCAGCAGCATTTTCTATGCATACATGGATAGTTACAAACCAATCTTCATCAACCCCACCTAGAAAATTGTTAATTAAACCAACATTTTCTAAGGAAATAGGTTTATCAGGATCTACAAGAAACCAGTTATCAAGGCAATAACTTGCGTAGCTCAAGATAGGGGGTCTTCCTTGACGTTCAGCAGCTTTAACCCATGGAGTTGCAATTGCCTCAGGCAGTTTATCGTTTGGATTTTTATCACCCCAAATATATGCATGGGCAATAAAGCTGAGATGAGACATAGCAAGCTTTAAATCTTTACTCACTTGATTAATTAGCAGCTCGTCAATGGAAAGATCTTTGGCAGATAATTTTTTGATAGTAGTTTGAACCTGTCCTGTTAACAATAGCTTTGGAAGATTTGTACAAATTTCCTGAATTCTTGAACAAGAATCAGAATTAATAGAATAATTTTTGGCAGGTGCGTTGCTAGGAAGAAATCCCTTCATAAAAAAACCAGTTTTATATGTTTAATTTTTTTACAGTATACCTAGTTTAAACATAGATTAGTCTTGTTCTTTTCGCAGAACAGTGGAAGAGATATCATCTCTAAAGACTTCCTCTCCAAAACCGGTAAAGCGGTTTTCAATATGCCCGGGTATTGCTATGGATCTCAAGTCAATAAAATGAGATTTTATTTTTCTTCCAAATACTAAAAAATTAATATTGTGGCTATTAAATAGATCTAATTGATCCATCATATCTGCTCGATTGAGATAAAATTTTTCATCTAAAATCCTAGTTAAAGTATCGGTACCAATAATAAATACTGAATTTGGAAATAGAGCAGCTTTATCACTAAATTTCCCAGCTTTTGTTAGCACCCAGTCCTGATGCCCATGAAACTGAGACAAGGTTCGCTTAATTTCATGATAACTAAGAGGGGGCTTGTCTGCATTTTGAATACATATTTCATAGACAAGGCCTAAACCGGTTTTACTTTCTGCTAGTTTACCCATCTCCTTGTGCCCAGAATGGAACGGATTGAATGACCCAGGAAAAATTAGCTCTGGCATTCGTGAGGACGAGGCATCAAAATTTATTTCATTATCTACTAATTTTATCCAATTTTTCTTAGCTTGAACGATCTCCACTTTTAAGCTCTCAGTTTCTTCAAGTAATTCAGTTTTGATATCACATGCTTCAGCAAGAGAGTTAATAACATAATTTGTTACAATTGCTTCTTCGCTTGCTCTTGATAGCTCTCCTTTAACAAAAGAGTACGCAAAGCTTTTTGAATATTTATGAGTTTGAATGGCTATGAAAAATTTATGCTCTCCTTTCTTAGAATAATTTGTCGCAAGAGAGGCAGTGACAGCAATTCCTAATAAATTTTTTGGATGATTCATTGGATCAATTTGCTTTGCAGCACTGTAAGCTTTGGCAGCCATACTAAGGGTGGTGTCCATGCTGCAATAATGATCAGGTTGCCTTAATAGATAGTGGTCAAGAGATTCTTTTGCATATGGTACATACGCCTCCAATACAGATTTACTGGCTCCAGGTATCCTCAATATCTCAGATATTGCATTTGTTCCTCCGCCACTAGAAACAATAACAAATCTATAAGAAGAATTATGAATTTGATTTATTGTATTTGTATGATCAGACATCTTAATTAATTGAAATTAACTGATTTATATTTTAAAGGCATAATGAAAATACTGTGAACATAAATAAAGATTTTTTGTCTAAGACCCTTAAATATGCAAGTTTTCCTGTACTTGCCGCAACGCTTGTTCATATTACGGGAGATGCTTCAATATTAACTAATTTACCCAAGCCTAAACTTGCTACTCTTGGTGAGACGCAGGGGTATCTAACAGATAAAGAAAGAGAGACTATTAAAAATATTGCAGTTGATCTTTTATTTCAGTTTTTTAATGATCAAGGGAAGAAAAAAATTTATGTTCCTAATGAGTCCGAACTTCATCAAATAATGAATTATATTGTTGGGGATAATGTCTCTCAAGAGTATGTACCAATGATGCTCCAAGAATTAGGCCTTTCTAATTTAGAGGATACATCTAGAGAGATCCCTCTTGATAAGCTCAATACAAATCTTCAGGTTTTGATAATAGGCGCAGGCATGTCTGGTATTCTAGCAGCCATAAAATTATCAGAACTAGGAATTCAATATAAGCTATATGAAAAAAGTGATGGGGTAGGGGGAACTTGGCATGATAATTCATACCCTGGATCTAGGGTTGATATTGCAAATCATTTTTATTCTTATTCTTTTGAAGAAAACCATAGATGGTCAGAATACTTTTCACGTCAACCTGAGCTTAAAAAATATTTTGAAAGTTGTTTCGATAAATATGAATTAGAAAATAATACTTTATTTAATACTGAAGTTACCTCAATGCACTTTGATACTGAATCATCGCTCTGGACGGTAACCTCTCGTAAAGACAATGAAGATATATCTAAGAAATTTAATTTAATTATTTCATGCGTTGGACAGCTCAATTATCCAAAAATACCTGAAATTAGTGGTTTAAAGAATTTTCAAGGTGATATTTTTCATTCGGCTCGATGGCCTAAGCAGGATTGCATTACTGGAAAAAAAGTAGCTGTTATAGGAGCTGGTGCTAGCGCGTTTCAAATTGTTCCTAGCATTGCTGATCATTGCAAGGAATTAACTATATTTCAGAGATCTGCGCCATGGATGTTTCCTAACCCTGACTATCACAAGAAAGTAGACGAGGGCAAGAAATGGTTGTTAGAGAACCTGCCTTGCTACTCTCGTTGGTATCGTTTTTTATTATTTTGGCCTGGTTCTGACCAGTTATTAAATTCTTTAATTGTAGATCCAAAATGGTCAGCAGAGAATTATTCTATCAATAAAGAGAATGAATTCATGAGGCAGATGTTTGTGGATGCAATGCTTGAACAGATTTCTGATAATTCCTTAATTGAAAAAGTTATTCCTGACTATCCCCCATTTGGAAAGCGTATGCTTCAAGACAACGGAGCATGGTTAGAAGCTCTCCATAAAAGTAATGTCAATCTTGTCACTGATAAAATTTCTCGTATAAGAATAAATGGTGTTGAAGTTAAAAATGAGTTACATGAATTTGATACTATTATTTTGGCAACTGGTTTTAGAGCGCAAGAATTCTTTTTTCCAATAAAAATTAATGGTGGTAGCGGAGACTTTCTAGACGAATATAAAGATTCTCCAGAATCATACCTGGGAATTACATTTAGCAATTTACCAAATTTTTTTGCAGCTTATGGCCCTGGTACAAATTTAGCGCATGCGGGCAGCATTATCTTTAATTCTGAATGTCAGCTTCGATACATTTGCTCAGCAATTAAGTATCTTGTTAAACATGATCATAAACGAGTTAAAGTTCGTAAAGCTGTTGTTAAGCAATATCAGGAAGATCTCGAAGCTCGTCTTAGCAAGACTGTTTGGCAGCATCCAAGTGTTTCAAGCTGGTATCAAAACTCAAATGGTAAGGTAGTTACTACTTCCCCTTGGAGATTGGTAGAATATTGGAACTGGACAAATAACTTTGATGCAAATGATTATGAATTTTAAATTAATATTCCTGGTTTTAACCACCATTGCAATTGGTGCTATTGCTGATGAGAAGAGACCAAATATTATTATTTTTTTAGTAGATGATTTGGGTTGGGCTGATATCTCTTTAAGAGGAGCTCCAATTGAAACTCCAGCTATTGACTCATTATTTATTGAAGGGGTTTCGATGGATAGATTTTATGCTACCCCAATTTGCAGCCCTACAAGAGCAGCTTTAATGACGGGAAGAGACCCTATGAGGCTTGGAATGTCCTATTCAGTGGTTATGCCATGGATGAATAATGGCGTTCATCCTGACGAACATTTTATGCCTGAATCTTTTCAGGCTGCAGGGTATCAAACGGCTATGATTGGTAAATGGCATCTTGGGCACTCACAAGAGGTTTTTCATCCAAATTCTAGGGGCTTTGATAATTTTTATGGTCACATGCATACAGAAGTTGGCTATTTCCCTCCTTTTGCTAACCAAGGGGGTGTAGATTTCCAAAGGAATGGTGAGACCATTCAGGATGAAGGATATGAAACTTTTTTGCTTGCGGATGAAGCGACAAGATGGATTAAGAATAGAGATACAGCGCAACCATTCTTTTTATATATGCCTTTTATTGCTCCTCACAGTCCCTTAGAGGCTCCTGATAACTTAGTTGCTAAGTATGCTGACTTAGAAGATACACGTGAGCTTACTCGGAGTGAATCAATAGACAGAACCAGAAGATTAAATGGCTTCTCTTCTAGCGCAAGACCTATGTATGCTGCTGTGGTTGATGGCTTGGATCAAGCAATTGGTCAAGTTTTAAATACATTAAAATCTGAAGGTATTGATAAAGAAACTATTATTTTATTTAGCAGTGATAATGGTGGGGCTGCATATGCTGGGGGAGGTGCAGATAATTTTCCTTTAAGAGGAGGCAAAGGAGATACATATGAAGGTGGGATCAGAGTAATCGCTGCAATGAGATGGAAAGGGCAGCTTGATCCAAGCAGCAGTTTTTCTTCAATCATGACCGTTATGGATGTATTTCCAACTCTTGCAGGCGCAGCAAATATTCCTATGCTGAACTCAAAAGAAATCTGGGGTAGAGATATGTGGCCTGCGATCAAAGAATCAAAAAAAACCTCACTATCAAAAGAAGTCTTTTTTGCATCAGAGACCCCTAATTATGGAGAATTTCACACCACAGTTTTTAATGATAAATGGAAACTTGTTCAAGTAATTTCTAGCTCTTTAATGGAGATTAACGTTAAAAATCAATTATTTAATATTAACAATGATCCAAATGAATACACGGACCTATCATCCAAATATCCCAAGTTAGTTAAATTAATGGCTGAGAAAATTAGAAAGTGGAGGGCTTTGCATCCAATATCGGGCATTAGAGCCCAATTAGTTCCTCCGCCGGGATGGCGAGCACCCAAGGATTGGTCTAGTTACACTATTCCTATTGATGAATTGCAAGATGAACCCTCGCTTGGTTTTGGAGTTCATGCGCATCAAATCCTAGACTTTTTAATTAAAGATCATGGAAGAATTATTTATGATTGTAATCCAGGTGATTGGGAGCGAGGAAAATGCGAGGCTCCAGATATGCCAGAAAAACACAACCACTAGTGAAAAAAACATTACTAACTTTTCTTTTTTTAGTCTCAAATGCTTCTGAGGCCAAACAAATTCAACAAAGTACTTTTTCGTATTGGGATAAACCTGATATAGAAATTTTCTACTCAATACCATCGGCTATTACACCTAAAACTAAAATTTTATTTATTATGCATGGAGCTTCCCGATCAGGAGCAAGCTTCATAAAAAATTGGTTGCCTTTGGTAGAAGGAAGGGATGTTGTGCTGATAGCGCCTCAATTTTCAAAAGAATTTTATAAAGAGTATGTTTATTTGATGAAAACTAATAACAAAGGAAAACCAGTCACAGATAAATCTCTCGATATCTCTGACTCACTTGGGTTAATATTTGATTTTTATAAATCTAAACTCAACCTTAAAACAAATACATTTAGAGTGTATGGCCATTCAGGAGGCTCTCAATTTGTACATCGGTACCTTCTGTTGAGCGATGAAACTCGTATCGAAAAAGCTGCCATGGCAAATGCAGGATTTTATACATTTGTAGATCCATCTATTTCATTTCCTTTTGGAATAAAAGGCATGAATGTTTCAGATGCAAGACTTGAGTGGGTTCTCAGATTAAAAGGCGCAATTCTCCTAGGAGACCAAGATATTGATCCTAAGGATCATTTTTTACCTTCAATGAGAAAAGCTAGAAAGCAAGGCAAGCATAGGTTTGAACGAGGGACCAATTTTTTCAATAATTTAATCAACCTTGGTGTTAAGAAAAATATGCCGTTTAGATGGCGTTATGAAGTTGTTCCAAATGTAGCCCATGATAACGCTGGTATGAGTATGGCTGCGGCAGAGTTCTTATTGGAAGATCTTTAGCAGGTATTTTTTTTAATAAATTCTTCAGCCTTTTGAAGAATTCTTTTCTTTCTTTTAGAATCCATCTTATCTAGAGATTTTGGCATTAAAGCTAACCTAGGATTGTTTGCAAAAAAATCACGATTTATTTCTATAAATCTCCAATACAAACCATCCACAACTTCGCACCATTCTCCTTTTTGATAATTTGACATTCTAAGCATATAGCTTGAACCGCATATGTAAGGCTTTGTAGAAAAAATACCTCCATCAGCATAAGTCCCCATTCCATAAACATTAGGTACCATGACCCAGTCCGATGAGTCTACATACATCTCCATAAACCATTTATAAATTTCATTTGGGTGGAGGCCAGCAAGATTCATCATATTAGAGATAATCATTAATCGGTTTATATGGTGGGTGTACCCATGCTTTAGTGAATCTTTAATTGCATCGTCTAGGGGAGGTATGCCAGTAGTACCATCGTACCAGCTACTCGTTAGACTTTTATGATGGGACCAGAAATTAACATTTTTATATTGCGGCATATTCTCCCAGTAAACTCCTCTAATAAACTCTCTCCAACCCAGTATTTGTCTGACAAAGCCTTCTAATGAGTTCAATGGAATTTCTCCTGCTGGTTTGTTGTATTCAGAGACTGCATCAACAATGCATTCCATGGGATCCAATAAACCTGAATTAAGGTAGGGAGCCAACAGGGAATGAAATAATATCGAATCGTCTTTATCTATTGCATCTTGAAAGGTACCAAATAAATTTAAGCACTCTCTAATAAAAAACTGCAATCTCTCCCTTGCATCATCATGAGTAACCGCCCAATTGAATTGCTCTAATGACCCCAATGAATCTGGAAAAAAATTTTCCACGTCGACCATTGTCTGGATTGTTAAAGGGTCCTGAGTTGACTGTTTTCTTATTGGAGGAATTTGCTTAAGCTTTGAAATGCTTTGTTGATTTTCCTTATCATAATTCCATTTACCTCCGATAGGTTTTCCATCTTCCATCAGCAAGTTATATTTTTTTCTTAACCAACGGTAATAATATTCTTGTACCAAGGATTTTCTATCTTTAGCCCAATCTGAAAAATCTTCAATGGAATCAATGAACTTGGTATCCTGGTGTATCTTAAGAGTTATTTTATTTTTTGATCCAAAAAACATCAGCTGAGTCAGGGTATTGTGATCGCTTGGTTGAGTAATATGGATAACATCAAATCGTTCTGTTTCATAAATATTTTGCAACTCATTCATAAAGTCCGTTTGATGATTTTTTGAAATCTTAATGTGAATAATATTTGAATATTTTTTTGCTAGTTCTTCTTTCCAGTGCCTCAATGCAGAGATTAAAAATACAATTTTTTGTTTGTGATGATTAATCTGGTAGAAGGTATCGCAGGGCTCATAGAGCAACAGAGTATCTTGTCCCTCTAGATTCTGCAGAGTCTTATTATTTCTGGCTAAGTCGTCCGGTAAAATTATACCAAGTTGCTTCATTGCTTTTTGCTCACTATATAATTTGCCAATGCTTTGCCTGATAAAAAAGCTGATTCTATTCTAGGTGATATATTCCAGTCACCAATTGCAAATATATTATCTTTTAACTGCACAAACTTTTGATTGTTGCTTGATCGATTGCATTGAGCATACTTCCATTTAAATATACTGGAATCTTGAACTGTTATTTCGTCATTTAGCAATTCTTGGAGCCCATTAGATGCTATTTCAGTTAGCATTTCATCTTCAACATCAAACATCTTTCTACTGGCTTGTGACGAAAGCTGAATTACCCAAGTCTCAACCATTTCTGAGTTGAAGAACTTGCTGGAACCTGCCCATGCAATGTTTTTATTTATATTTTTATAGGCATTGTATTTAAGGGGTTCGTTGCAATCTATGATAAGTCCAACTGCTATACATGGCTCGAAAGTAACTTCTGGCATGACTGGAAAATTGAGGAACTCTTGAGACTGGGGAAGGGGAAGGGATGAGATTAAAATATCAAACGGAACTTTGAGACCATTTTCAAAACTCACTATATTTTTCTTATCATCTACTTCAACACATTTATCTTCAAAATTAATATCTAGATGTTTAGCAGATTCTTTAATCAGTGAATGCATGCCATCTGGATGAATGAAATAGCTATCCGTATTTAGTTCATTGCCTGCAGCGCAATCAAAAGCAGTGCCAATAAAGGGCTTAGCATTATTTCTTTTTAAGAGCTCTTCAAATGCGGGGTTATTGCTGGTACAAAATTGTGCGCCAAAATGGAATTTAGTTTGATGAAATCTTTTGGCAGCAAGTCTTCCACCAACTCCTCTAGATTTTTCATGAAGTTTTACTTGAAATGAATCTGAAAGATTTTCTGCGCAAGCAACCGCACTCATTCCGGCGCCCAAAATAACGACCTTAGGAATTTTCAGCACTGTTATAGGTTATTCTTGAAGATGACCCCATCCTTCATGACGAAGCTAACTTTAGAAACAGAAGATATATCAATCAATGGATTGGTTTCTAGAGCAATAATATCTGCCAACATCCCGGGTTTTATTTGTCCCAGCTTATCTTCCATCCGTAACAGTTTGGCAGTTTCCACTGTCGCACTTTTTAAGGCTACGGATGCAGGCATGCCTCCATTTGTCATTAGAATAAATTCTTGCCAGTTATCACCATGTGCTGAAACGCCAGAGTCAGTCCCAAATGCAATTTTAACGCCTGCTTTATAGGCAGCCTCAAATGTGGCTTGAATTTGAGGACCAATTTTTTCTGCTTTGGGTTGTACCAATGCAGGAAAAAAATTAGGAATTTTTGCTTTTTTTGCCACCCAATTTCCAGCCATGATTGTTGGAACATAGTATGTTCCCTTAGACTTCATTAGTGCCATGATTTCTTGATCCATGTAGGTGCCGTGCTCTATTGAATTTATTCCAGCGTTAACTGCTCTGCGCATTCCTTCTTTTCCATGGGCATGAGCGGCTGTCCAAAGACCATAATCATTTGCTGTTTGAATAATTGCAGCAAGTTCGCTATCAGTGAACTGAGGGTTCTCACCAGATTTTGCAACGCTTAGCACTCCGCCAGTCGCAGTGATCTTGATCCCATCTGTACCATCTTTATATCTTTGTCTTACTGCTTTAATGGCCTCTTCAGGACTATCGATCACTCCTTCTTCTGGAGATGGCGGTGAATAGTTATGTTTGGACATACCGTTTGTTGGATCTCCATGGCCGCCTGTTGTTGCAATTGTTTTTCCGGAAGTGAATATTCTGGGCCCAACAATTAGCCCTTGAGAGATTGCTTGTCTTAATGCGATCGTTTCCATTCCTCCATCGCCAAGATTTCTTACGGTTGTAAAACCAGCCATAAGGGTTTTCGTTGCAGCATTTGCAGCAAAAAGAGCTCTAAATTCTGGCTCACTTTTAGCAGGTCTTTCTGCCTTTGGAAGATACTCTTGAGCGAGATGAACGTGCATGTCCATAAACCCAGGTAAAACATACGAATTTTTTAAATCAATGATAACGTCATCTTTCTTAGCTTTCGCATAACCCTTAGTTACGGACTTAATCTTATTAGTTGAAATTGTGACTGTTACGGCTTTACTAATCTGACCATTATCAACATCAATTAAATTCCCAACATGAAGCAAAGTATCAGAAAAAATAGATGTAGAAAGCACAGCAAACAGTAAAAAATTAATTTTCATCATAATTCCTCTTTAAAAAAAGTTTCTAGCCCCTTAACAATACTATTTTTCACTAAGACTTAACAGAATTATCAATCTAGAAGATTAGCAACTAACTAAAGTTTGATAACTTGTGATTCTAGCTCTTTGCCATCCTTGTCATTAATTGAAAGTGTGATTTTATTTTTACCGGGTTCAATATTCAGAATTCCAAAATTTATTTGAGGGTATGTTATGCCTATAAGGAGTGGATCTGTCTCAATATTTTTTGAAGCACCTTTATTCAGTGATGATGCAGTTAATTCAATAAAATTGCCTTTTTGATAAAGGCCAGCTCTATGCCGATCCCCAGAAATTGCAAGTATTGTTTTATTTGCAGCAGACTCAGCTATCTTTGTTAGTAACTTGTTTCTATCAAAAGTAAAGTTTGACCATTTTTCGTAAGGATGATTTGTGGCCAAGATTTGTATGGATGATAAAATAATAATTATGTCAGCTTTTGAGTTTTTTAGGACACCTTCAAACCATTTCCATTGATTCTTACCAAGAATAGATGCTGACGGGTCATTGTTTGGTAAATATCCATTCTTTCTACCTACTAGCTTTGTCCTAAAATATCTAGTATCAAGACCGATAAATTGAACATTCATACCTTCTATAATTTGTGACTCTTCAAAATAAACACCTTTTCTCTTTCTTCTTATATCGTTATTAGGAATTTTCCAGAAATTTAGAAAAAGTTCTTGAGCCTCTTCTTTATTCTCATATTCACCACCCCCATCATTCTTTCCATAGTCATGATCATCCCATATAGCTAAAACCTTCTTTTGATTTAACCAAGAAGGAATTTTATTTTTCTGTTTTTTATACGCTCGTTTTAATTTATCTAATTCACCAGAACTTTGGTCACCATAAACGTTGTCACCCAAGAATATAAATCCATCAATATTTTTTTTCTCAATAGAACCCCAAATAGATTGATCTAGATCTTGATCCAAGCAAGAACCTAGGCCGTATTTATATGCATAGGAATTATTTGAAACAAATATAAGAGAAATAGATAGCAGGACTAAAGTTTTATTCATAATGCTATTATATTGTTTAAAGCATCTTATCCCAGCATGAAAGCTACATTATTTCTCCTTACAATTATTCTATTTTCAGCTTGCAGCTCTGACAATGACTATTCATCAGATAATCTAAGTAATTTCATAAAAGCTAATTACTCTAATCAACAAGTCTTTTTAAACTGTAAATTATTGACAGGTCACAACCTAAATTCAGTGGAGAGATTTATCCCTCTATTTGTAGATAGCTTTAATCAAGTTCGAAAAGATACAGATGAAGTTTTATTTTTTTTCCCAATACAGAATAAAACTGTTAGCGTCTCTGAATTCAAAATTTTACTAAATTATAAAAATCAAACATCAATAGATGAGCTGAGATTAACCCTAGAAGGTCTTTCTTTTGCAAAGATTGCTAATTGTAATAATGAAGATACTTCCTATGGACGTGTGAGCTTGAAATCAGACATTGCTCAATCAGATGCAACAGTTATTGAAATCATGGAATGTGAATATTTAGAAGGCTATAGCTATGCAACAATGAAGCTTGTCTTCGAACAACTTATTAATGCATTAGCAAAATTTAATGAAGATATTTCTATTGTCTACTCAGAGAATATCTCAGAAAAATCAAATTTTAGATGGTTTAATATTTTTCAGTCTATTGAAGACAGAAGAATTTTTGCTGAAGCTTGGCAAGACTTGTCATTAAGCAGAGAAATACAGAATTTATTTAATGAGCAGTCTCGGTGCGAATCATCAAATTTATTCAGAAGTTACAAGGTTTTATAATTTATAGCCGAGTAAATTTTTCCATTTGGTCTGATATTTTTTTTACCCCATCAGTAACAGTATCCAAGAGGATAAAAGGGAAAATCGCATGAATAATGCCTGCAAGACTAAGCCACAAGAGTTTAATTGAAACAATCAACACACGTAAGCCATGAGAAAAATATTTTTTATCTGCTCTTTTTAAATGTTGAAAATCAATCCACATAAATAAATTTTATATCATTTAATTTTAAAATTCTTTTTATTATTAGAATTCTAGTGATAGAAAATATCATCCTATTAAAGAAGATAGTGTAAAATAATTTCTTTCAAAAATGCGGCATTAGTATAATGGCTAGTATATCTGCCTTCCAAGCAGATGGTCCGAGTTCGAATCTCGGATGCCGCACCACTCTTTACTCCACACATCACTTTTTTAAGAAGAATCTAAATATTTATGATAATGTTTAATTTATACACAGATAATTAAGGAGAAAATTATGCGTTATTTATTTATTATTTCGTTATGTTTTATTAGCTTTTCATTATTTGCTACATCTGAGCAATATAACGTAAGAACAGAGGTCAGTTTCTGTAAATATAAACAAGGAAAAAGCTATGATGACGTTGTAAAGTATGCAAAAAAATATGAAAAATTTTTAAGAACCAATGGGCTTAAATATTCTAAAAGTATTTTTACGCCAGTTCTTGCCGGCCAAACTGATCATGACTATGTCCTCTGGGGTACATGGCCGGATGGCGAAGAGATGTATAGGGAATATGGATCATTCTTAAACGATTACAAGAATAAGGGCTCAATCAATCCTGGAATTTGTCATACTAATGTTGCTTTTTTTAATACAGCGGCTCAGCACCTAAGAATACCCTTGGAAGAGTATGATCGCATCCAAATGGCAGATTTTAGTTCGTGCAAATTTACGGAAGATTCATCTTGGGAAGAAATTCTATCTTTGGCTGCAGAAAGTGAATCTGCAAATCAAGAACTTGGAAGAGATGGCTTTGGTATCCATTACTTACGGCCTTACAGAGGATTTAATGTTGATACTCCCTTTGACATGGTAAGAATGATTCATTACTACAACAAAGAAAAAAGAGCTGAGGCTGTTGCTTCATGGCCGAAAGTTCGCGATTATCGCAAAGAAAATGGTACGGCTGAAAAATGGGGTCAACATATTGAGTCCTGCTCGCCTATGAAGTTGTACTCCATGGAGTGGATTTACGATACTAGATAATTGATATTTATTTTTTAAAAAAAAGGAGAAGCTTGCTTCTCTTTTTTTTAATGCTAAATATAAGATAGTTTTGGATTTAGCGATGCTAAAATATTCATTAATGAATGTGAAAATTGTTTCTACTCCAATAGGGTTTTTTAATTCGATCTACAGTAGTTCAGGTCTTCAACGTCTAACGTTCTTGGGCAAGAAAAAATCTCAGCATACTAAAGATAAAGAATTACAAAAGCTTCTAGATGAATTTTTTAGCACTAATGGCTTAAATATTATGCCTAATATTGATCTTCATGGATCTCATTTTCAATTAAAAGTATGGAGCGCTCTTTGTGATATACCCCGAGGAAAGACTATGTCTTATTCATTAGTTGCGAATCAAATTGGCACACCTGGAGCAGCAAGGGCCGTTGGTACAGCATGTAAGTTAAATCCTATCCCACTCTTTATTCCCTGTCATAGGGTTGTAAAGCAAGATAGATCAATAGGGCAGTTTGGATTAGGAATTGAGCACAAGAGATATCTTTTAGAGTTAGAAAGAGTATGAGTTATCACGACGACATTATTTTAAATCTTCAGAAAGCTTTTAAAACTCAGAATTTACTTCTAGAAAATGAAAGTTTTATGCATAACGTCCCTGCAGATTCTGAAACACACTTCAAATTAGTTATTGTATCAAATGACTTTCTTGGGCTTACAAAAGTAAAACGTCATCAAAAAATCTATAATGTATTGTCTCAGACAATGAATCAAATCCATGCTTTATCTATTCAGGCTTTTACTATTGATGAATATCAAAAGAATCCAATCATTTTACAATCTCCAGATTGCTCTAATAAATAACTAGCCTTATGAGATATTTTTTTCAATTAATAATTTCTAAGCCATGGATTGTAATGTTATTTATTCTCGGAATTTTTATTGTAACTTCTCCCGGCCTTAAGAATTTTAAACTAGACTCTTCTTCTGACGCTTTAGTCATAGAAGGAGATGAAGCTTTTAGAGTCTATAGAGAAACAAGTAAAATTTTTGGTAGCTCAGATTTCTTGATAATTACATTTACACCGAACGGTGATTTATTTTTACCTGAATCATTAGCAACAATTAAGTCGCTTGAAGTGTCATTAGAGCAACTTGAAACAGTTGAGTCAGTTTTGTCAATCTTGGATGCGCCAATTTTTTTCCAACCGAAAGTGCCTTTGTCTGATCTCATGGATAATTTAAAGACCTTGGAAACAGATGGCATTGATTTAATGTCTGCGAAAGATGAAATTTTAACTAATCCAGTTTATTCAGAGCTCATTATTAGTCCCTCAGGAAAGACGACGGCTATTCAAATTACCTTGAGTGAAAATCCCTTGTACAGAAACCTTATTAATAAAAGATATCAGTTAAATGAATCTGATATAGATAGCAGCGAAAACAGAAAAAAGCTAAGAGCAATTAATCTGAAAATATCAGAGCTTAATGATCAAGAATCGAGACAAAGAAGTATTCTGATTGCTCAAATTCGAGACCTGTTAAGTCAGCACTCAGATGCAGGCACTTTATTTCTTGGCGGGGCCTCTATGATAGCTACAGACATGATGACTTTTATTAAATCTGATCTTGCGGCGTTTGGTATCGGGGTAGCGCTTGTATTTTGTTTGATGCTTTATTTATTTTTTCAAAATATTTGGTTTGTGCTCCTGCCTCTAGCGAACGCATCTATATCTACTATTTTTACGGCGAGTATCTTAGGCTTAATGGATTGGAAGATTAGCGTTATTTCATCAAATTTTATTGCCTTGCTTTTAATACTCACAATTTCTTTAACCGTGCATGTGCTGGTAAGGTTTATTGAGATATCGAAAACAAACACTTCGATTGATGAATCCATCAACATAACAGTTCATCAGATGGTTATGCCATGTTTATTTGCGGCCTTGACTACTGGAATAGCCTTTCTTTCATTGCTTTTGGGCGACATCAAACCGGTGATTGAGTTTGGCAAAATGATGTCAGTTGGTATTGTATTTGCCTTCATTTTTACCTTTACATTTTTGCCAGCTGCAATGAAGCTTTTAATCAAACTTCAAACTTTTCACAACCCAAATTGGATTAATAAAATACCTCTTTCCTTGGCTCATATGACCTTAAAACGAGGAGGTAGAATTAGTATATTTTTTTTAATCGCAGCCTTTGTAATGGCTTTTGGCATTTCAAAACTTGAAGTAGAAAACCGTTTTATTGATTATTTTTCACCAGAAACTGAAATATACCAAGGCATGTTATTACTAGATCAGGAGCTTGGAGGAACAGCAACATTGGAAATACTGATTGATCAACCTCCCGTAGAAATTTTTGAAAATGATCTATTTACAGATGATGGGTTATTTGAAGATGATCTGTTTGATGATGACTCTAGTCAAGCACCTGGGTATTGGTGGAATGCCTCATCTCTTGCAAAATTAGAAGATATTCATGATTACCTTGATGAAATCCCTGAAATGGGGAAGGTTTTAAGTGTTGCAAGCGGAATTAAATTAGCGCGAATGATTAATGATGATAAGGACCTGAATGATTTAGAGTTAGCTCTGTTAAGGTCTGTATTACCAGAAAATATTAAAGAAACTTTACTGTATTCATACATCAACTCGGATGATTCTAAGGTAAGAATTTCTGCCAGAGTCTTAGAGTCTGCTCCATCCCTCAACAGACAATATTTACTTGAAAAGATAAACTATGATCTTGTGAATAAATTTAATTTAGAGCCTGACCAATTTCAAGTTACCGGTTTAGCAGTTCTTTATAATAATATGTTGCAGTCTTTGTTCTCATCACAAATCAAGTCCTTAGGGCTAGTATTTGGAGCTATTGGGTTGATGCTCTTAATGCTTTTTAGATCTTTAAAAGTGACACTGATAGCTTTGGCCCCTAATTTAATTACAGCTGGTTCTGTGCTCGGAGTATTGGGGATATTGCGTATACCCCTGGATATGATGACTATCACTGTCGCAGCCATTAGTGTTGGAATGGCTGTAGATAATACCATTCACTATTTGTTTAGATATCGCTCAGAAGTCCAGAAAAAAAATGTCCCTGATCATAACCCAGTTACCAATTCACATAACTCAGTTGGAAGAGCTGTATTTTACACTGCCACAACTATTGCTGCAGGGTTTTCAATTTTTGCATTTTCTAACTTTACACCCACTGTTTTGTTTGGGGTTTTTACTGCATTTGCTTTAATGGTTTCTTTTTTTGCATCCTTAACATTGTTACCATTCTTATTAAGTTACTTTAGAGCATTTCAGGTGCAGGACACATAGCATGAGCGGACCTTTAAAAGGAATTACATTGGTTGAGTTTGCTGGCATTGGACCAGGTCCTTTTTGTGGCATGGTTTTAGCTGACCTGGGCGCAGATATTATTAGAATCGATAGATCTTCACGCCATGGTCATGGAAATACTATTGATTTTCAACATCGTTCCAAATCTTCACTTTCAGCTGATTTAAAAAATCCAAAAACAATTAATGAGATTAAAAAACTATTAGGAAGAGTGGATGGCTTAATTGAAGGCTTTAGACCAGGGGTAATGGAGCGATTGGGCTTAAGCCCAGAGGAGTGCTTTAAAGTAAATCCACAGCTTGTTTACGGAAGAATGACTGGTTGGGGCCAAGAAGGACCCCTTGCTAAAACGGCAGGCCATGATATTAATTACATTGCTCTCACAGGCGCCCTTGAAGCCATAGGAAGAAAAGGTGAGACACCGCCACCGCCTTTAAATTTAATTGGAGATTTTGGAGGGGGAGGTATGTTTCTTGCACTTGGAATGGTGGCTGCATTATTAAATATTAAAAATGGCGGCAAAGGACAGGTGGTAGATGCGGCCATGGTTGATGGTGCCTCTGTTCTTATGTCTATGTTCTATGCCTTTAAAGCATCTGGATTTTGGAAAGAAGAGAGAGAATCAAACATGTTGGATGGTGCTGCTCATTTTTATGATACTTACGAATGCTCAGATAAAAAATTCTTATCTATAGGTTCTATTGAACCGCAATTTTATGCTGTACTTCTTGAGAAATTAGAGATATCAGATATTAGATTTCAAGATCAATTAAATCAAGATCAATGGCCTGAATTAAAATTAATTATGCAAGAAAAAATTAAAACAAAAACGCGGGATGAGTGGGCTGAGATTTTTGATGGTTCTGATGCTTGTGTTGCACCCGTATTGAGTTTATCTGAAGCTCCCGAACACCATCATATGAAAGCAAGAAAATCATTTGTAGAATTTGATGGAGTCATGCAACCGGCTCCCGCACCAAGGTTTTCTGAGTCAGTCACTGAAATTAGGCATGCTTCAGTTAAAGCAGGTCAAAATAATGACGAGCTATGTAAAAAATTTGAATTAGATCGGTCTTGCTTTAGCTAAAAAATCTTATCGAATTGTGATAGGTTTCTTTTTGTAATTTTTCTAGCGAAATATTCATCAATTGACTTATTTCTGAGGCTATATGAGGCAAGTATTTTGGCTCATTGATGTTTCTGCTAGGTTTTTGTGGAAGGTTCTTAGGTATCAGGTAAGGACAATCAGTTTCTATCATCAACCTATCTAGTGGGATATTTTTTATAGATACTCGCAGGTCTTTATTTCTTTTTTCATCACACACCCAACCAGTCAATCCAATGTATGCACCAAGATTTAAATAGTCTTCCAGTTCTTTTTGCGAGCCTGTAAAACAGTGAACGACAAAACGAGGTAGATTATTGGAGTGGTCTTTGATGATTTGTATGAAATCATCATGAGAATCTCGTTGATGAAGATACAAGGGCAACCCAAGCTCTTTCGCAACTTCAATATGCATCCCAAATGAGTCTCTTTGAATATCAGGAGGCGATATGTTCCTGAAGTAGTCAAGACCAGTTTCTCCTATCGCATGAGGTTTAATGGGCTTTAATATATCTAGCAGTTTTTGATCACCCATATTAAGTACCTCATTTGCGTTGTGAGGGTGAATGCCTGCAGTAATAAAGTATTTAGATAAATCTTGGATTTGAATTTCCTGTATTAAAGCTAAGTCATTAAGGCTTGCACACAAAAGCACAAACTTATTAACATTAACTTTCCCAGCATCCTTTAATATAGTCTCTAAGTTTTCTCGAAGAGATGGATGTGTAAAATTACAAGCAATATCTATAAATCCAGCCATTTTTAGCCACTATCAATTACAATATTGTAATTATCTATCAATATGAACCAGTTTGATCAATTTCAGTCCGCTTTAACTTTAACTCAGATATCAGAGCAGGTTTTCTCATTTATTCCGAACTCTAAATATTTCGTGGGTAATACTCCGCATGGAGGCTATCTCATGGCTTTGATGAATAAGGCTTTGGTAAGTGTTCTTCCTCATCCCAGCGCAATTAATTCAAATATTTATTATGTGGATAGAACTGAAGATGCACCTGCAGAATTGCATGTTGAAGTTATAAGAACCTCTCGAGGCTCATCCATGGGTCAAGTGAGGTTAATTCAAGATGGTCATTTAACCTGCATCTTTTCTGGCTTGTGCTCAGATTTTCATTACATGAAGGGCTATGATGGTCTGAAGACATCCTTACCAGAGATCATGGATTCTGTTGATCCAAAAACATTTAAAACCATGAGCTATGAAAACTTAAAAGTTGGAGCTACTCCTTCTTTTATCCAGCAGTTAGAAATATCCGTTCATCCAGCACATGCTTGGTGGGACCGCTCTATTTCCACCGATGATGCCGATGCAAGATGCTCTGCATATCTAGAGCTTTTGGGTGGCTCTGCTGATGAGTTTGTTCTTTCGTATCTATCAGATATATTGCCACCAGTTGTACAAAATAAATATGGATCACTTGGATGGATTCCAACACTTGCTTTAACAACAAACATTAGGCAACTTCCCACAACAAACAGACTATTTATTGACGGTATTGCAAAAGATATAAGCAATGGCTATTTTGAACAGGATTGTAATATATGGGATTTAAATGGTAACTTAGTTGCCACTAGCAGACAGCTTGCAAAAATTTTAAAATCAGAAGAAAAAATCTCTTCATAATATCAAAAAGGAAACCAAATGAAATTTACTGGTACAAAAAACTACGTCTCAACTGAAGATCTCAGTATGGCTGTCAACGCAACTATTGCCTTGGAAAGACCATTAATTATTAAAGGAGAGCCAGGCACTGGTAAAACTCTACTGGCCATAGAGGTTGCTGAGTCATTGGGGATGGAGTTGATAGAGTGGCATGTTAAATCAACAACTAAAGCATCACAGGGGCTGTATGAGTATGATGCCGTAACAAGACTTAGAGATTCTCAGTTAGGGGATGAAAGGGTCAAAGACATTAAGAACTATATTAAAAAAGGTAAATTATGGGATGCATTTGAATCTGACAAGCAGGTTGTTCTGTTGATTGATGAGATAGATAAGGCTGATATTGAGTTTCCGAATGATTTATTACAAGAACTTGATCGAATGGAGTTCTTTTGCTACGAAACAGGTGAAACTATCAAAGCAAAAAAGAGACCTCTCATTATAATCACTTCAAATAATGAAAAAGAGCTCCCTGATGCATTTTTAAGAAGATGTTTTTTTCATTATATTCAATTTCCAGATAGACCCACAATGGAAGGAATTGTAAAAGTGCATTATCCAAGAATTAAGAAAAATCTAGTCAAAGATGCTTTAGATTTATTCTTTGATATTAGAAAAATTCCTGGGATGAAAAAAAAGCCCTCAACCTCAGAACTTATTGATTGGTTAAAGCTTCTTATGTCAGATGAACTCCCAGATGAAATATTAAAGAATGCTGATTCATCTAAAGCCATCCCTCCACTTTATGGTGCCTTGCTAAAAAATGAACAAGATGTTCAATTGCTTGAACGACTTGCTTTTATGTCTAGGCGCGATCAATCAAAATAAATTAATGCTAATTAACCTTTTCCATACAGTTCGTTCTGCGGGAGTGCCTTCCACCTTGCGAGAATTGTTAGATTTGCTTGGAGCCCTTGAAAAGAATGTTGCATTTGCAGACATGAATGATTTTTATTTTCTTGCCCGAACAACTTTGGTTAAAGATGAAAAGCATTATGATAAGTTTGATCGCGCTTTTGAAATTTACTTCAAAGGCATAGAAACTCTTGAGGATATTTTTGAAGCCCTGATTCCAGAAGACTGGTTGCGCAAAGCTTTTGAAAAGGAATTAGATCCAGAGGAATTAAAAAAGATTAAATCTTTAGGTGGTCTTGAGAAGTTGTTAGAGGAATTTCAAAAGCGGATGGAAGAGCAGAAAGAAAGGCATGAAGGAGGGAACAAATGGATTGGTACCAATGGGACCTCACCCTTTGGGAATAACGGTCAAAATCCAGAAGGTATAAGGGTAGGTGGTGAAGGGGGACAAAAGAAAGCAGTCAAGGTTTGGGAGCAGCGACAATATCAAAATTTAGATGACTCAGTTGAAATAGGAACTCGGAATATCAAGATGGCGCTAAGAAGGCTTAGAAAATTTGCTAGGCAGAGCAATGAGTATGAATTAGACATGGATGGCACCATTAAATCAACCGCTAAAAATGCAGGCATCCTAGATATTAATATGATTAGAGAAAGAACAAATCATGTGAAGGTATTAATTTTTTTTGATGTGGGTGGATCTATGGATCCTTATATCAAACTTTGTGAAGAATTATTCTCTGCGCTTAAAACAGAATTTAAGCATTTGAAATATTTTTATTTTCATAACTGTGTTTATGAGTCTGTGTGGGAAGATAATAGAAGACGTACTCAAGAAAGGTTTCTAGTTCAGGACATTATCAATAAATATACCTCGGACTACAAAGTTATTTTTGTGGGAGATGCCACCATGGCTCCTTATGAAATTACAAACTCTGGTGGTAGCATTGAACATTGGAATGAAGAGCCTGGTGGAGCAACTATTAAAAAAATGTGCTCACATTTTTCTAAGGTTGCGTGGCTTAATCCAGTTCCAGATGATCATTGGGACTATACCTCGTCTTTATGTATCATTAGAGATATCGTGGAACAAAGAATGTTTCCATTAACATTAAAAGGCTTAGAGGATGGGATGTCCGAATTATCAAAATGAACACTATAAATACAACCAAAACTAATGGAATTAAGTGGGGCCCTTTTACCTTAAGAATACCCTTTATACATATTAAATTGAGAGCACCAGAATTCCTTCAAGGTCTAGTAATTTCTGGTGCCACTGCTTTTGCAGCAGCGCCTTTAGGCATGAACTTAGGATTAACTTTTGATGAAGCTATAGCTTTGAGCATGGTAGCTGGAGCATTGATTTCATCCGGACCAATTATCTTTGGAGAGCCTATGGCTCCAGGCTGGGTTACACCAGCAGTTCCAATTGTAATAGGTGCTCTAATTGCTGCTGGCATGTACGGCGTAGAGACGGGTGTTGAAGGCGTGTATCAATACAATCCAGATGCATTTCGCTTTATGGCAGCCATGTGCTTTGAATTTACCGCCCTTATTTTATTTCTTGGTTTAAGTGGCTTAGGCAAAGTCCTGGTTGAATGGATACCAAACGGTCTTAAAGCAGGGATCATCTTGGGTGCAGCGCTAGCTGCCTTTTATCAGGTTTTTTATGTCGATATTGCACAGTTTGAGAAAGCCCCTGTATCACTCACGCTTGCGATTGTACTTTGCGTTGTTACTACTTTTTCTAATCCCTTTAAAAAACTTGCTGCTAAAAATAAGTTTTTTGAGGTAGTTGGATCCCTAGGCTTATTACCAGGTTTTGTTATTGCTGGCTTAGCTGCTTATTTTTTAGGAGAGCTTTCATTTGATATTGAATGGGGTTTTGCTATTCCTGCAGTTGGGAGTTTGATTGAGAAAACTTCACCTCTTTATTTGGGCATGCCTTCCATGGAAATGTTTACAGATGCTATCCCATTAGTGCTGATTGGATACATGCTTCTATTTGGTGATCTTGTAACTGCCACTGAGGTTTTAAATGATGCTCAGAAGCATCGTGATGATGAGATCTTGCCCATTGACCTCAATCGCTCACATTTATCTGTGGGTATTAGAAATTTAATTGCCAGTATCATTAATCCATTTTTTCCAACCCAAGGAGCATTGTGGACAGGTGTTCACGTGGTAGTTGCTGAGCAGTGGAAGAAAGGACCAAAACAAATGCCTTCAATCTTTGATGGTATAGGGTCTTACTATCTTATGGGTATACCATTTTTGTATTTTGTGCTCCCATTTGTAACTTTAATGGAGCCTCTCATGTTTATGGCTTTAACTCTAACGCTCATTCTTACTGGGTTTGCATGTGCTTACATTGCCATGTCCATTCCTACTAAGAATTCAGAAATGGCCACTGCATTACTGATTGCATTTTTTATTACTTTCTATAGCGCCTGGGTTGGTTTAATTATTGGGGTCTTACTTTCTGTGTTTGTTGATGGTTTAGATGAAGAGACTGCATGAGCAAATTTGCCCTAGAGATCACTGATCTCAAAAAAACATATGATTCTGGTGTTGTAGCATTAAAAGGAATAGATTTAACAGTATCAGAGGGCGATTTTTTTGCTTTATTAGGTCCTAACGGAGCAGGCAAATCTTCTACGATTGGAATAATTGGCTCTCTTGTCACAAAAACAGAAGGAAAAGTAAAGATATTTGATATTGATATTGATAGCAATTTTCCTGAGGCAAAGCGATTGCTTGGCGTGGTTTCTCAAGAAATTAATTTTAATAATTTTGAAAAAGTTATTGATATTGTTACCACGCAAGCTGGCTACTATGGAATCCCCTTAACAGCAGCTAAAGAAAAAACTAAAGAGGTTCTTAAACGTCTTGGTTTATGGGATAGGAGAGAGGAGCAGGCTAGAAATTTATCAGGAGGCTTCAAAAGAAGGCTTATGATTGCTAAAGCATTAATCCATGAGCCAAAATTGTTAATTCTTGATGAACCCACTGCCGGCGTAGACATTGAATTAAGAAGAGAGATGTGGGACTTTTTAAGAGAAATTAACGAGGCTGGAACCACAATCATTTTAACAACGCATTATCTGGAAGAAGCTGAGCAGCTATGTAAAAACATAGCAATTATTGATCATGGGGATTTGGTAGAGAATACAAGCATGAAAAATCTATTAAGCCGACTAGATGTTCAAGGTTTTATTTTAGATATCAATAAGCCTCTTGATCAGGCTCCATTAATTCCTAACTTTTCCATAGTGCTTGATGACCCTTCTACACTTAGCGTTGCAATTCAAAAAGATCAATCAATCAACGCATTGTTTCAGTATTTATCTGATCAAGGAATTCAGGTAAATTCTTTAAGAAATAAATCCAATAGGCTGGAAGAGATGTTTATTGAAATGGTTAAAAAGAGCTCGTCATGAACAGAAGAAATGAAATACTAGTTGGGTTAACCACCCTTATTAGAAAAGAGATTAAACGCTTTTTAAGAATATGGGTGCAGACCCTTGTTCCTCCAGCAGTCACTATGTCTTTGTACTTTGTTATTTTTGGCTCCTTGATTGGCCCGAGAATAGGCTCCATGGATGGCCTAGACTACATACAATTTATGATTCCTGGGCTAATTATGATGTCGGTCATTACCAATTCATATGCTAATGTTGTCTCATCTTTTTACTCTGTTAAATTTCAGAAATCAATAGAAGAGCTTCTTATCTCTCCAATGCCAAATTGGGCAATATTGATTGGGTTTGTCATGGGGGGAGTCTGTCGCGGAGTTCTTATCGGTTGCATTGTCTTTTGTGTTAGTTTATTTTTCTACCCAGCATTTACTGTCGTCAATCCAGCTCTTACTATTACGGTATTATTTTTAACGGCCATACTTTTTTCATTAATGGGCTTTATCAATGCTGTATTTGCTGACAGTTTTGATGATATTTCTATAATCCCAACTTTTGTTCTTACCCCCTTAATTTATTTAGGTGGCGTGTTCTACTCTATTAATATTCTTCCAGATATTTGGAGAAACATATCTATGGCAAATCCCATGCTCTACGTTGTCAATACATTTAGAGAGGGAATGCTGGGTGTTAGCGATGTCTCTATTCCATTCGCCTTATCGATGATTATCTTATTTATCATAGTATTAAGCTCCACATGTCTGTATTTGCTCCATAAAGGCATTGGAATTCGACAGTGAAACCTAAACATTTAGGCAAACATACTAACCATAAATTCGAAACTTATTCTCCATCATTGCTTGATGCGGTTAAACGTAATTCACCGAAACAACTCACAACTTTCTTTGGTCATGACTATTGGAATGCTTATGAATTCTCCTACCTAAACTCAAGAAATCAACCGGTGCTAGAGTCCTTGGAGATTAAAATCCCTATGACATCTATTGCAACCGTTGAATCTAAGTCACTAAAACTATATTTAGCTTCACTGTTTAATAAAAAATTCAATGATCCAAACAAAGCCTATAACCTGATTGAGAAAGATATCAGCCAATTAATTAATTCAAATGTCACTGTTAAGAAAACAACAAACTACCAAGCTCCACCTAAATCCGTCTTACTTAATAGCTCTACCAATAAAATTACCAAAAATAAGATTATAAAATTTGAAGGATTTAGATCAATCTGTCCGGTAACCTCCCAACCAGATTGGGCTAACATCTATTTTCATTCAACTAGTAATTCAATTGATCCAAAACCACTGATCAAGCTTTTGCAATCTTATAGGTCAAGGGGAGACTTTCACGAGGCATGCATCGAATCAATTTTCTTATCGATGCTTAATGATTTGCATATAGATGACTTAACTGTTTATGGAAGATTTTTGAGAAGAGGGGGTATAGACATAAACCCACTTCGATCTACCAAAGGTAAATTTATTTTTTTAAACTTCAGAGATAAAGTTCAATAATTACAGGGCTGCTAAATAATTATCTAATCTTTCTTTATTCATGACAAAACTAGCTTTTAGATTACCTACTTTTACTAGGATAGAGTCTATATTAGATGATGATCCACCAACTTGTATCACACCTACCATCGCCATCATTGCATGAGGGGTGCACTGGTATATATAAATACCTTCTTTGTTAACAGTTACTGTTACATCTCGGCTCATAGGTCCATTCCAAGAGTTTGCACCTTCTGGAATCATTCCTTCAATTGAGGCTGAATTGTGAGCCATATCAGTTGCCTTAAAAATTACTGTATCTCCAACCGCTACTTTTAGTACGGCTGGTTCAAAAACCATATAACCTTCTGTACCACTATTTAGCATTTTAACCTCGTGCTCAGCAGCGAAAGTAAAAATACTTATAACCGACAGACCTAATACAAAGAAATTTTGAAATTTCATCTTCTTTCCTACTTATTTAGTTTAATTTCATAATATTATATATATTTATAATTAATTATCAATATTTAGTATGTTAGTTTTAACCTAAATATTTCCAGTTCATGTAATATAAAAAGATATGGATCATTTTATAGAAAAAGCTTTAAATCTATCTCCTGTTGATCAGATAGGATTCGTCGTTAAAGATATTGAGGCTTCTATCAAACTTTATGATCCTTTATTCGGTCCTTTTTCTATGATGGAACCTGATGAGATGACTTATCTTTATCGTGGGATTGAAGAACCTTGTAAAATGCGCTTAGCATTTGGTAAAACTGGTAACATTGAAATTGAGCTAATAGAACTCCTCTCAGGCAAATCACCTCATAAAGAATTTCTTGATGCTGGGCGTGAGGGCATACACCATATCCGTTTCATAGTTGATGATTTAAATAAATCAGTTAGTGCTGCAAAAAAACTTAAGTTTAAGCCTATTTGGACCAGAAAATTTGCAGAAGGGTTGGCTGTGGCCTATCTCGAAAGGAATAATGACCCTTTATTGATCGAGTTTTTTGAAAACCATGGGACTATGCCAGAGTAACTAGATTGACAAAAAGAGAAGCAAATTAACTATTTTTTCCTTGTGCATATTCATGCATAGGTCTAATAATCTCATCAGCGTAACGTTTCATCTGATCAATTTTTTGTTGAATAGTAGATTCCCAACCTATTGAGAATGCAAACGGAGCATTAACAGTAGCTGTTACCCCAAGATCATAAAGCTTTTTGAGTGTATCAAGATCATGCTCCACAGTTAATCCTAATATTGTTTCAAATGGTTGATCAGATCTACCTGCTCTCTTACGATAAGCATTTAATTTATTTAATAAATCAGGAATCTCATCAGGATGATTTCCAACACCTATAAAGCCATCAGCTCTTTTTGCCATTCTCCTTAGTGCAACATCACTAGAGCCACCCATTAGAATAGGTATACGGTTCTTTGGAGAGGGAAGAATACGCAATTTTTTAAATTGTATATATTGTCCTTGATATTCAGACCATTCACCTGACCAAAGCAATTCAATTACATCTAAACATTCATCATATCTTTTTCCTCTTAACTTAAAATCAAGACCATAAGCTTCATATTCTTCCTGCATCCATCCCACGCCAGCTCCTAGCATAAATCTATCATTGGAGAGAATAGCTAATGTTCCTGTAGCTTTAGCTACTTCAATAGGGTTTCTTAAAGGTAAAATGTACACTGCAGTAGAAAGTCTGAGCTTTGAAGTAACAGCAGCCATATTAGCTAAAGTTATCCAAGGATCTGGATAATCTCTATCATCACCCATTGGTGCAGTTCCGTCTTCTGAGTAGGGATAGATAGACTTAATGGTTTTTGGAAAGAATGCATGGTCAGCATTCATAACTCCATAGAAACTATTATCTTCAGCTGCTTTTGCAATTTCTGAATATTGATCAGTTTCAGACCAAACGAGCATTTGCCAAAATTTCATGAAGTATATTTTCCTCCTGAGTAACAATATATCTTATATAAATATCATGTAAAATCATCATCCACAGGAGAGATGGCAGAGTGGTCGATTGCGCTACCTTGGAAAGGTAGTAACCGGGCAACTGGTTCCGGGGTTCGAATCCCCGTCTCTCCGCCAATCATTTCTCATAATACTGATGTGACAAGGCGTAAATAATCGATTAATATATACACATATTTTTTTACTTCCACACCTATGAAAAAATTTTATAACGATATTACAGATGCTCTAACAATGCTTTCAGGGCTTGAAAGTGACTTAAATATCATGGACTTTAACCCAAATGAGAAGAAAGTTTTTTATACCATCATTTCTAATGAAGCTACAAAAGGCGAACCTTCAAATATTACAGAAGTTGTCAATCAATCAGGTATGTCTAGGTCTACGGTCTATAAAACACTAAAAAAATTATCCATAGCTGGCATCATTGATTTATCTCAATCGGACGAAGACAAGAGAGAATTCTTAATTAACTTTTCATAAGCATTATCAGGCTGCTTAGAGCGTGAAGAATTTTTTTACTGTTTCCTTAACTACATTTGTATTTTCTTCAATTCTTTGGATTATATGGTCATTTTTTTTACTGCAAGGTGATGATAATTTTGAATTTCTAGGACCTCTTCTTTACTATCCCCATGCAGCTAGGGTCCTATGCATTGTTTATTTTGGTTACAGAGCAATACCCGCTTTATTTTTAGCTGAAATATGGGGACCTTTGCTCCTATTTCCTGAGTCATTTAATTTTTACCCGTACATACCATCATTGATAAGTGTGATGTCAGTTCCAATGGCCATTATAACTCTGGAGTTTTTTAGTTTTACATTGGGAAGTACTCGAGACAGCCCTCTAAATAGAACTAATTACAAACATGTTGCATTAATCACCGTAATTTCTGCTTTTTACAACGCCTTAATAAAAAACCTTTCTTTAAGTTTGTTTGAAGTTAACTACCAAGATCGTTTGGTTGATATCTTGCAGGTCTGTCAGTTTCTAATTGGAGATATCTTGGGGACTGCTATTGTATTTGTGGTCTTGGCAACAATAATGTTGCCAATTCTTAGATCTAATAACTAACTTTGTTTAATCCACTCATTGATTATATCTTCCAAGATAAATAAAGGTACTATCCCTTGATCTAATACAATGGTGTGGAATTGTTTAATATCAAATTTATCACCCAGAGCATCTTGAGCTTTTGCCCTCAATTCTAGTATTTTAAGCATGCCCATTTTGTAACTCGTTGCTTGTCCTGGCCATACTATATAGCGTTCAATTTCAACTCTTACCTCAGTATCAGACATTCCTGTAGTATTTTTCATGTAAGTCATGGCTTCTTCTCTTGTCCATTCCTTATGGTGCATTCCTGTATCAACAACCAATCTATTGGCTCTGAACATTTCACTTTGGAGCACTCCTAGTTCATCATATAAATCTTTAGTCATACCAGCCTCAACAGCTAACTGCTCAGAGTAAAGGGCCCAGCCTTCTGTAAAAGCAGATGTCCTATATCCCATCTTTCTATAGAGCGTCAAATCTTTATTTTCTTGATTTAAAGCTATTTGAAAATGGTGTCCTGGCACTGCCTCATGAAATGTTAATGTCCTCATTCCAAACGTAGGGGTTTGTTTTATATCGTACAAGTTTGCATAAAAAACACCAGGACGCGAACCATCTAAAGCAGGAGCTTGATAGTATCCGCCTGCAGCTGTTTTCTCTGAATATTCAGGAACAGCCCTAACCTCGACCGGACTAACCGGAAACCTTTCGAAGAAGGGTTTTACTGCTTGCTCAGCCTCTTTAACCATTTGATTGTAATCTGCAATTACAATCTCTTTTCTATCGGGAGTGTCTGCATAAAGAAAATCTGGGTTTTCATTTAAATCATTCATCATCTCGCCCACTGGCTTATTGACTGTATAACCAAGGGTGATAAAAATTTCTTTCATTCTGTCTGCAATTCTCTTAACTTCTGAGAGTCCAATTTGATGTATTTCTTCGGCTGTATAGTCTGTTGTTGTAAAAGATCTTAATCTAGCAGCATAAAAGTCCCTTCCATTCGGCAACGACCACGCACCATGATGCTCGTTAGCATTTTCATAGTTATCTTCCATGAATTTTAAAATAGATTTATAGCCAGGCTTTACATCTGATGCTATAACTGCACTCAGTTTATTTTTGAGTTGTGCAGATTTATCCTGGTTAAGTTCCAGAGCATTAACTTTTCTAATAAATACTTGCATCAATGGATTTTCTGAATCTTCATATGCTATTAATTCATTCAGCTGGCGAATGACATGATCAAAAACATATTGCGGAGCAAATATACTTAATTTTTTCTGTTCCTCCAGCCAAATTAAATCTGCATTCAGTGATTCATCAAACTTTTCAACTCTTTTGATGTAATCGGACGCTTCTCTAAAATTCCTAACAGGGTGTGTATCTGTCATAAATTCGACTAGGTTGAGGTGATTTCCACTGATTTGATTGAAAGGATAGGAGTGGTATCTAAAGTTTTCAAAATTATGAATATCATTTTCAGTATCAAAAATAGCAATCTTTTGAGTTACTTTTTGTATGTCAGTTAATTTTTCAGGGTTATATTTTTTTAGAATTGATAGACGCTTGATATTATCTTGGTAATTTTCCTCGCCATCCTCTAAGGTTGAGATTGTAAGTTTTTGATTGTGCTTTAAGACAGCATTAAACCGATCAAACACTCCTATGTATGTCATGAACTCAGGAGAATCCAGAAGCCCCATGGTTAATTCTTTTGCAAGATAATGATCCATTGAAAATGGCTTCATTAAAAAGAGATTTGACATATACAAAGACAGCAAAGCTACTCCGCTTAAAAGAGTATAGCCAACATATTTAAATAATTTTCTCATACAACAATTCCTAATAATTTTTTATATAGTATATTTATTTTATCACTTAAGCTTTAATTTCAGTATGAGTAATCCATTTCACCTTGCTATACCCGTTCACGATCTCAGTACTGCTGCAAATTTTTATGAAAATATTATTGGTTGCAGTAGAGGGAGAGAGGATGATCATTGGATTGATTTTGACTTATATGGCCATCAACTTGTATGCCATCTTGTTAAGAGCATATCACCATCCTCAGACAACCCTGTAGATGGAGATGAGGTTCCCGTTCCCCACTTTGGAGTAATTCTAAGCTTTAATGATTTTGATAGCCTAGTTGGGAGATTGAAAAATATAAATCAAGAATTTCTTATTGAACCTAAAGTTAGATTTAAAGATACGCCAGGTGAGCAGAGAACAATGTTTTTAAAAGATCCAAGCAATAATGCTATTGAATTTAAAGCTTTTGCTAGCTTAGATAATTTATTTAAATCCTAGAGTGCGTTGAGCCCTAGGGTTAGCTAAAATATTTTCAATATTCTTCATGTAAATACCTCTTGTTTTATTAAATATGGATTCATGAATAACCCATTTTTTATTTTCTTGAATATATATATCCTCATACTTACCGCTGACATTGAGAATAATATCTTTTTTAGTATCTACGAGGGTGTAATTCATAGCCCATGAACCTGATGCGGTATTATTATCCAGAGTAATTACAGGATTTTTGCCCGCATGACTTTCTAATAAATGATCATGGCAAGCAAATGCAATAAACTTATCAACCATCTCCTTAGCAGAATCAAAGATCCCAAAATCTTCATAGTTAATTTTCACTGCTTTTGTTGAAAAGCAATCCAGCATTAAAGTTGAATCTTTTGCATCACAAGCATTCCAATACCGATATTTTAACTTTGTTATCAGATCATGATCTTCAAGATTTTTAATTCGAGAAATATGTGTGAGGCAGGGAACCATTTTTTAATTTTACCAATAGTTGACAATACATAGTTATTATTATTTAATACTGTACATACATACAGTAATAATTAAAAATATGAATAATTTAGTACATTTAAACTTCTCCGACCCAATATTTGATGAGTATGAAGCTTTCGTAGATAAGGCCGCTGGGATTAAAACAATAGCCTTCAAATACTTTGGTGCCGATATGCTCAAAGCAACAACTTATCTTGAATTGGACGATAATAAACCGGTTGTTGATGACAACCCTCAACCAATCCATGCTATTCAACCTAAAGAATATTATCAGTTAGAGTTGTTTTATTAAACTTTTCTAATTTATGGAAAGTCATACTTTCCATTCATAGATTTACCTATATAATTTTAATAGATGTCGCATATTAAAATTACTAAGGGGATTTGCGTATGCTTGTTTCAATACCCTTTCTCAGGAGGTGATCTTATTAGTATTTATAAAACATTAGAAAGCAGAGGGCTTGCCTTTTGACAAGAGGTAACACTCTGAATTCGCCTGTCAGACTTATTTAACTTTGACAGTTAGAAGCCTCCTTCGGGAGGCTTCTTTTTTTGACCTAAATCTTAATTTCTTTGCTCAGAAATTAATCTCCTCAAAACCTTCAATACACACTATAATTTTGCTTTTTTATACCCAATAAATTAGATACCTATAGAAATGGAACTAAAAAACTGGATTCTTCTTTTCGCCCTTGGATCGGTCTGGGGAAGCGCATTTATGTTTATCAAAATATCTACAGTAGATTTTGGTCCAATTCTACTGGTAACTCTCAGACTGCTATTGGCAGGTATGCTATTTCTTCCATTCTTAATTCAAAAAAAATACATATCTCACTTTCGATCTCTTTTTCCTGGAATAATAATTCTAGCAATTATTAATAACGCATTGCCATTTACAATGTTTTCATATGCCTCGCTTGGGGCTACATCTAATATGCTCGCAATTTTAAACGGATCCACCGCATTTATTACAATGCTAGTCGCATACTTTTGGTTAAATGAATCCATCTCATTGAAGCAAGTTTTAGGTTTGATCATTGGATTTACAGGCATTCTAATACTTGTTAACCCTTTTAATGCATCTGCAACATTGATATCTAGTATGTGCGCCTTGATTGGCGCCTCATGCTATTCCATAAGTGGTAATTACATACAAAAATATCATTTGAATTCTAATAAGTTTGTTTTGATTGGCTGGTCTATGCTTTTTGGTGGCCTGTTAATGACCCCATTGGCAATTTTTAACCTACCAGATCACCTTCCTAGCACCAATGCTATCCTTGCACTTTTGTGGCTAGGTATTGTATCTACTGGTCTTGCCTATCTGGGTTTTGTAAGGCTGATTGAGCGAATTGGTGCGGTGCGAACCTCTACAGTTACATATTTACTCCCTGTGTTTGGCATCTTATGGGGTTACATATTTTTAAATGAAGAAATCACATGGATTATTTTTGGAGGATTTATTTTTGTTATGATTGGTATGTACTTTGCCAATTCAAATGCACAGACTACATTAGAGAAATAATATGAATTACACAGAGCATGAATTATCCAAAGCAGATGAGGTAATTCCGAGAGTAACTTTAGCGACATTCAACAATGATCAGAATCATAAGGTTATGGTAGATGTTAGGCAATTAGAGGAGTTAGAGGCTTTAGGAACAATCAAGACTTCATTGCATATCCCTAAAGGAGTCATAGAGTTTAGATTAAATAGCAATGAGGATATTAATTTTGATACGTCCATATATGTTTTTTGTGCCATAGGCGTAAGATCAGCTTTGGCTGGACATAATCTAAAAAAAATCGGCTATAAAAATGTATTCAATTTAGTTGGTTTTCAAGATATCCTAGATCAAGGCGCTGAGATTCAGCCCATTTCCTAATTACGGAGTAAAAATATTATGTTTAGTCATATTATGGTTGGAGCAAATAACATAGAAGAGTCTAAAGCTTTCTATGATGCAATCTTTGGAGTTCTTGGCTGCGAACCAGGAATTATTTCAATCAACCCGACAAATCAAACCCGATACATGTATATTCATGAGAGCAATGTCTTTCTTATCACCGAGCCAATTGATGGTCAGGCTGCCAGCCATGGTAATGGTGTCACAGTTGGCTTTAAAGTTCCTGATGAAGCGACTGGAGATAGGTGGCATGAAGCTGGTTTGAATGCTGGTGGTGTTACTTGTGAGGACCCTCCCGGAGTTAGAGAGGCCATGGGTGCAAAAATGTATTTAGCCTACCTAAAAGATCCTTCGGGCAATAAAGTTTGTGCATTAAAGAGGCTTGCTTAGTATCCAGATGCCTGTCCATCTTTGCGGCTTTCAGAAGCACCAAAGTAGACATTATCTTTAAGCATGATGGCTTGATAGCCACCAAAAATTCCTTTCTCATATTTTATTCTATGTCCTAGTCTTATTAGCTCTTGTTCAATCTTTAATCCAAAACCTTTTTCCAAGCTTAAAGATCCTCCGTCTAGCATTATTTCATCAGTAGGCTGTGACGATCCACTATGGACAATTCTTGGAGCATCTCCTGCTTCTTGAAGATTCATTCCAAAATCTACCATATTGATAATAATTTGAGCATGTGCCTGGGGTTGAGTAGCACCCCCCATTACACCAAAACTCATAAAGGGCTTACCGTCTTTCGTAATAAATGCAGGAATAATAGTGTGAAAAGGGCGCTTGCCACCAACCAAAGCATTTTTATGTGAAGCATCTAAGCTAAAAAGTTCACCTCTATCTTGAAGCATAAAACCAAGCCCTGGAGGCATCATGCCTGAGCCCATGCCGCGATAATTACTTTGAATCAATGAGATCATATTGCCGTATTGATCAGCGGCAGTTAAATAGATAGTATCTCCATTTTTTAGCACCCCAGCCTCATCAGATATTGCTGCTTTGGTAAAATTAATGTTTTTAGCTCTTGCTCTAGCGTAGTCTTTGGAGATTAATTCTTGAACTGGAATTTCTGAGAACCGAGGGTCTGCATAATATTTTGCACGATCAGCAAAAGCTATCTTTTTGGCTTCAGTAAATAAGTGGATATATTCAGAGCTAAATAACCCCATTTTTGATAAATCAAACTCCTCTAATATATTAAGAATTTGCAATGCTGCTATACCTTGCCCATTAGGTGGCAATTCCCAAACATCATACCCTCGATAATTTGAAGAGACAGGTGGAGTCCACTCTGCATGAAAGGAAGAAAGATCTTCGTAGGTTAACAAACCCCCCTCAGCTTGAATAAAATTAGCCATGGTATGAGCTACCTCACCTTCGTAGAATCCAGCTCTTCCATTATCAGCTATTAATTGCAGAGTCTTGGCTAACTGAGGATTTTTAAATATCTCGCCTTTTGTAGGAGTGGAACCATTTTTTAACCAGACGTCCTTAAAGTTTGGGTAGTCTTTAAATCTATCAACTGATCTCTCTAGGTAATATGCAATAGTTTCAGTTACAGGGAATCCATTGACTGCATAATCAATTGTTGGTTTAAACAAGGATTTAAATTCTTGATTGCCAAATCTCTCGTGCAGTTGAACCCATCCATCCACTGCCCCTGGAACAGTTACTGGAAGAGGGCCATAAGATGGAATTTTATTTAAATTCTTAGATTTAAAATAATCAATAGATATATTTTTAGGAGCAGGCCCGCTGGCATTCAATCCATAGAGTTGTTTGGTTTTCGCATCCCAGACAATTGCAAATAAGTCTCCGCCTATACCATTGCCTGTAGGCTCCATTAGCCCTAGAGCAATATTGGCTGCGATAGCAGCATCAATTGCAGTCCCACCCTTTTTTAGAATATCTAAGCCTATTTGAGTGGCTAGCGGATGGCTGGTTGCAACCATGCCATTTTGCCCTATTACTTCAGACCGACTGGCAAATTTCTCTCCAGTCAATCGATCAAACCCATAACCAGAAGTACTCATAAGCAATGCCATAAAAAAGTGTAATTTTAATTTCATGGTATGAGTTTATGCTACTTTCAGAGTTGTTTCTAATCAAGATATCTTATGACTTTTCTTGAAATTCAATGGCACGCCCGGAGAGATTCGAACTCCCGACCCCTTGGTTCGAAGCCAAGTACTCTATCCAGCTGAGCTACGGGCGCATGTTTGATTGACTATTGTAAAAGCATTACAGACAGTTTTGACAAAAACCTTTTGCTTCAAGAATCTCTTCAGTAATCTTGAAACCGGCTTTTTTTGCTCTTTTTGCAATTTCTGTCGTTGCTTTATGAGAATGAAATTCTATAGCCTTTTTACACTTCAAACAAATTAAAAACTGAGCAACATGAGGTTTTTCTTGTCCATCACAAGCTATGTAAGTATTATCCGTTTCAATTCGATGTGCAAAACCATTTGAGCACAAAAAATCTAAAGCTCGATAAATCGTTGCAGGCTTAACAGAGGAATCTTTTTTATTTATACTCTCTAAAATTTCATAAGCCGTTTTTGGATTTTTTTGTCTTATCAATGCAGACATAATCTTACTTCTTGATGAAGTTAAATTTAACTTTCTTTGCCCGCACAGTTCTCTGACTTTTGTGATTGTAATTGAGCTGCTCATTTCAAATTAATAATAACCTGATGCAATAGCAACAGCTAGTTCTTAATATAAATACAGAGGGGGTTGAAGATTAATGCAATCATCAACATAATAATAAATCTATATAAATAGGAAAAATTGAATGCATAAAACTTCTTTAATCTTTTGCTTTGTATTTCTAGTTTCTAACTGTTCACAGCCTGCTGAAGAAATACCGCAAGACGGTTTCTTAAATATTGCTGGAGCTAGAATTAGCTTAGCAAATCAAACACCTGTTAATTGGGATTTTATGGCTGTTGACCCATATATGAATATTAATCCTCAAAGCAGCGCAACTCGAGTACCGCTGTTTGGTGACCTTCATGTCCACACCCGTTACTCATTTGATGCATATATTTTTGGAACCTTGGCCACGCCCGATGATGCCTATGAATTTGCCAAAGGTAAACCCATTAAACACCCAGGCGGTTTTGATGTCAGTCTTGAGAGACCTTTAGATTTTTATGGGGTTACAGATCATGGAACCTTTTTAGGTCAGGTTGCAGAAGCTGCAACACCGGGTAACCCTTATTATGATGCGCCTTCAAGTGCCGTGGTGAATGATCTGAATGCACCTGAAAACTTAAATATTTCTACCTTTAATAAGCGCCGACAAGCGTTTGGCGGATTTCTAATGAGCACCATAACAGCTATAACGAAAGGGGAGCTAGATATCAATTATGCGAATTCTATTAGCAGAAATGCCTGGCAAGATACTGTTGAAGCAGCGCAGCGTCACAATGATCCAGGTACCTTTACAACATTTATTGCTTATGAATGGACGGCCTCAACACCTGTGATGGGGAACCTTCATAGAAATGTTATTTTTCGAGGGGATGGTGAACTTATTCCATCCGTGCCATTTGGTCGAGCCAACTCCAATAATCCTGAGGGTTTATGGGATTGGATGGATCGCTTGCGTGAGGATGGAATCGAGAGCATGGCCATTCCTCATAACTCTAATGGCTCTGGTGGAAGTATGTTTGAATTGGTGGATTCCAATGATAATCCAATAACCAAAGAATACGCAGATCAACGCATGCGAAATGAACCCATTGTAGAAATCACTCAAGTTAAAGGGACGTCTGACACTCACCCTGCCTTATCAACCAATGATGAATGGGCTGATTTTGAAATCATGCCTTACAAAGTTGCCACTATGGAAATCTCCGAGCCTAAAGGCAGTTATGTGAGAGATGCATTGTTGGAAGGTATCGCCATGGAGCAAAGAGAGGGCTTCAACCCCTATAAATTTGGTTTAATCGGATCAAGTGACACCCATACAGCTGCATCATCTCAACAAGAGGATAACTTTTTTGCGAAAATAGGTCTGCTAGATGCTACGGCAGCCTTAAGAGGCTCTATACCTATGACTGATCCTGCTTTTTTATTGGACGAGGCTGGAATTGAAGAGGTAGCAGGCAAGAAGTACATGAACTCATCTGCGATCACCTGGGGAGCCTCAGGTCTTGCCGGTGTCTGGGCGGAGGAGAACACTCGATCAAGCATTTACAATGCTTTCAGGCGCAAAGAATCTTTCGCAACGTCTGGCCCGCGAATGACCATTCGCTTTTTTGCAGGTTTTGGCATAGATGAATCAAAGATTGATGATGCTGATTTAGTTGAGTATTTATACGCCAACGGCAAGTCCATGGGCTCAGATTTAGATGCCATAGCTCAGCAATCACCTAATTTCTTTGTGTGGGCTGTTCAAGATTCTATGACCGCTCCCTTGCAACGAGTTCAAATTATTAAAGGTTATATTGATATTAATGGAAAACCCCAAGAGGAAGTCTTTGATGTCGCTTGCTCCGATGATGGTACCGTTGACCCTATAACCAATAGATGCCCTGATAACAATGCCAAAGTTGATATATCTAATTGTGCCTTTTCTCAAAATGTTGGTGATGCAGAGATGAAAACTTTCTGGAGTGACCCAACCTTTGATGTAGATCAAAGAGCTTTTTATTATGTCAGAGCTTTAGAGAATCCAACTTGTAGGTGGAGCACTTGGGATGCTATTAGGAATAACGTAGAGCCTAGAGCTGATATGCCAAAAACCATTCAAGAGCGCGTTTGGTCTTCACCCATTCATTACATTCCTTAAACAGCTAACTCAAGATGAAAAACCTTTCGGCATGGATGGCTTTGTTTTTAATTAGTGTTTCTAATCCTTTAGGTGCAGAAACTTTTAGCAACACAAACGACGATCAAAATGGGAAGTCTTTTGGGCAACTGTTGAGTTGGGTTTTTGATGGAGAGAAGAGCCCGAAAAAAATAGAAATAGAAACTTCTGATCAATGGCAAGCTCTAACAGGTGAGGATGAATCCTACGCAGTCTGGATTGGTCATGCAACATACCTTATTAATAATGGGGATATTAATATTCTGACCGATCCTATATTTTCTAAACGAGCATCCCCCATTGGATTTTCTGGGCCAAAAAGAATGATTCCTCCAGTTATGTCTTTGACTGATCTACCAAAGATTGATGTTGTTGTGGTGAGTCACAATCATTATGATCATTTTGATATGTATTCTTTAAAAAGACTCCATAAAATCAATCCTGAGACTATTTTTTTGGTACCTATAGGCGATAAAAAAAGATTAATTAATGCAGGCCTAACTCACGTGCATGAGCTGAGGTGGTGGGAAAGCATGGAAGTAGGACAGTCGACCATTCATTTCACGCCAGTGCAACATTGGTCTAAAAGAGGCCTATTTGATCGCAATAAAAGTTTATGGGGCGGCTGGTTTATTGAATCGACTAATCTCAAGTTATATCACGCAGGAGACACCGGTTATTCCAATGATTTTAAAAATACATATCAGAGGCTTGGAGCTCCGGATTACTCTTTTATTCCGATAGGAGCATACGATCCTAGATGGTTCATGAAAGACTCTCATGTTAATCCTGAAGAGGCTGTTCAGGTAGCTTTAGACCTTCAAACACCCCATTCATTTAGCATGCATTGGGGAACTTTTACTCTGACAGATGAGCCGGTAGCAGAACCCCCACAAAGACTTGCAGCAGAGTTAAAAGCAAAAGGCTTAAGCTCAGATTTTTTTCGCTCACCCAAGCCTGGTGAAGTCCTCTCTTTATCAAAATAAATCGTATAATTATCAGATGGATCAATTAAATGTTTTTGGCGAGGTAATGACTGTTTGCTGCGAGAGCCCTATGACAGGTTTTACGCGCAATGGCCACTGCGAAACCATGGAATCAGACCACGGCATTCATACTGTTTGTGTTCACATGACCGATGAGTTTCTGGCTTTCTCTAAGGCCCAAGGCAATGATCTATCAACCCCCATGCCTGAATACGGTTTCCCAGGACTTAAAGATGGCGATGACTGGTGCTTGTGCGCACCAAGGTGGGTTGAGGCCTATGAGGCAAATTGCGCCCCAAAGATCTACCTAACTAAAACTCACGAGAAAACCTTAGAACTCGTCCCGTTAAAAATTCTCAGAGAATACGCTCTAGACATCAACTAGTCAGTAAGATTTATGAAAGCATTACTTAAATGGGCTGGCGGCAAAGAGAGAGAACTTAAGTCTATCCTGCCAAAGTCTCCAAAGCGTATTAATAATTACTATGAGCCATTTTTCGGTGGTGGTGCGGTGTATTTTAATATTGGAAAAATTGATGGTAGAAATTTTGTAAACGACGCATCCAATGAATTGATTGATTTTTATCAGTCAATAAAAAATTCTGATGAGATTTTTTTTCAAACTATTGAACATATAAATCAACAATGGATCGAAATTACCAAATTTTTTTCTAGTATTTCAGAAGGAACCTTAGCAGCCTACAAAAGTTATAAAATGGATGAGATAACTGACAAAGAAGTTGCAGAATTAACATTGTCTTACGCAAGAAAGTTTTCGATAGTTTTTGGAATAGAAATGACAAGAAGGCAAACTCTTGAAAAAGAATTAGATAAATCCCTTAAAAATAAGCTAAAGCGAACCAAGAAACTTGAAATAGAAAAGGGCGCTCTACCAGAAGAAGATCTACAAAAAATATTTCTGAGCGCAATTAAGAGTGGGTATTACACCTTTCTACGAGCTTTGTATAACAACCCAGAAAAATATGAATTAAATAGCTCAGAATATAATGCTATCTTTCTATTCATTAGGATGTTTTGCTATTCGGGTATGTTTAGGTACAACTCCAGCGGAGATTTTAATGTGCCTTATGGCGGCATTGGATACAACAACAACAACCTATCAAAGAAAATTGCTTATTATCATTCGGAGGCTCTTCATCAAAAATTTTCTGAGACTGAATTTGAAAATTTAGATTTTGAGGATTTTTTAGATACAAAAGAGCTATCAGAAAATGATTTCATATTCTTAGATCCACCATATGATACAGAGTTTAGTACTTATGCTCAAAATGAATTCAACAAGCATGATCAACAGAGGCTAGCTAATTTTTTAATTCACAAAACTTCAGCAAAGTGGATGTTAGTCATAAAATCTACTGAATTTATATTAGGCTTATATAAAGATAAAGGCTTAGTCATTGAAGCTGTTGATAAAAAATACAATGTAAGCTTTATGGATAGGAATAATAAAGATGTGACCCACTTGATTATAAGGAACTACGAATGATTATAAATGATGATTGTTTGAATTATTTTCCTAGCATTGAAGATAAAAGTATTGATTTGGTTTTAACAGATCCTCCTTATGAGATAAGCCAGTATTCAACAGGTGACATTCATCTGCCAAATCGAAAGAAACTGAACAATAATATTGCTAAATGGGATAGAAAATTTGATCCAGCTTTGTACGTAGAAGATTTATTAAGGGTGCTGAAGCCAAATGGCAACATGTTTATTTTTACAAGTTATAATTTAATAGGAAAGTGGCATGAGTTACTAGACGCTCGTTTTGATACATTCCAGTTTTTTGTTTGGCATAAAACTAATCCACCTCCTAAAATCTATAAGAATGGCTTCCTGAATAGCTGCGAATTGATAATTTGTTTATGGAATAAAAAACATAAATGGAACTTCACAAAACAGACAGAAATGCATAATTTTTTTCAAAGTCCAATATGCATGGGCAAAGAAAGATTGGCACATCCAACTCAAAAGCCTTTGAAGATACTAAAACACCTTGTTGAAATTGGTTCTAACGAAGAGGATTTAATTCTTGATCCCTTCGCTGGAGTGGGCTCAACTGAAGCAGCTTGCAAATTATTAAATAGAAACTGCATTTCAATCGAACTTGATCCAGAATATTGTCGGCTCGCAAAAGAAAGAATTGAAGGATTAGACTGAACTTATGACCTGTTTTAGCGCCTTATCAAGGTGAATGCTTGATTTAGCATATTCACTTTTAACCAACTCCCATCCATCTTCGCTATCACAGATATAATTCCAAAAGTCTTTACCAATCAACAATTCATCATTAGAGAAAAAACTTCTCACCGATCCCTGTGCCCAATCCTCTGCTCCACTATCCAGTGAGTCTTTGTTGTACACAGTGCCGAAGTATAGGTAAACAACAACCTTACCGATTGCTATCTCATCTTTATATTTACTAATCAAAATAGCGTATTGTTCCAAAATGGCATGTTTCTCTGAACGTGCTTTTTTATTATCTAAATCGCCACCAGCTTTTAGCTCCATCAAAGTAAGATGCTTTATTCCGTCTTTTTCTTTCTCAAGTAAATAGTCAGAATTATGAATTTTAGACTTTCCTTCGGTCTCTCTTGATGATTTCTGGATCAATAATAAGTCATCCAATGTTACTTTTTTTGGATTATTTTTATCTTTATAAGCATCCAGTAATGTCGATATTAAATTTATAGTTTCACGAGAAATTTTTCCACTCACTCCTTGGGAGACCTTGTACCCAGATGCTTCTGCAATTTTTAGAGCAATAGTTTCCATTCTGTTGCCTAAACTTGAGTCCAATGATCTCATTAAAGCCGAATACACAACCACTTCCTTAGTTAGACTAGAAAGGAGAAAATTATTTTTCTTTTTAGCAATGTTCTTGCTTTTACTTCCTGTGCTGGAATAGTCGTTTACTAATTGCGTTGAAAAATCTAACATCTCTTCACTTATGATCTTACATATTTTGTTATGTTTTAATATTTCCATGGTTCGTTCAGTATACAAAGAGCTAGACTAGTTCAAATTTTAATATGCTAGTAAGTTTTTTAATAGACAATGATGGTAGCATCAATACTTAGATAATGTGAATTACTAAACATGGCAAGACATAGAGGCACATATAAACCCGAGCATCCCGAACCATATGAGGTGAGTCGCTCTCAAATTCAATCTTTTCTTAAGTGCCCAGCCTGCTTTTGGATGAACAGAGTTCAAGGCATTAAGTTCCCAGGCATGCCTGGTTTCTTATTGAATACAGCTACCGATACTTTACTAAAAAAAGACTTTGATGTTTACCGAGAATTGCAACAGCCCCATCCATTCATGGACAGGCATGGTGTGGGTCATTTGGTGCCGTTTAAACACGATGATTTTGAACTCTGGACTAAATCATTGCAATTGGGCTTAAGAGTTAACTATGAACCTGCTGACTTTATTATTGGTGGAGGTCTTGACGATGTTTGGCACAACAGAGAAACAGATGAAATCCATATAGTTGATTACAAGAGTACTGCTGGCAGAAGGAATGAGGAGGGCACAGGCTTGCATCCCATCTCCTTAATTGGTGTCTACAAAGAAGCTTACAAAAATCAAATGGACATGTATCAATGGATTCTAAGGCAACAAGGCTTTAATGTTAGCAACACAGGTTATTTTGTATATGTTAATGGTGATCAGCATTTTCAAGATGGAATGCTTGAAATGGATACTGATGCAGCCAACATGAAGTTTGATGTCCAGTTAATTGAATATGAAGGTAATTCAGATTGGGTCGAACAGGCTATCCTCGATGTTAAGGCTTGTTTAGATAGTTCAGAATGCCCAAATCATGCAGATAGTGGCTTTGGACCCAAAGGAGATAAGCAGTGCGAGTATGCTGAGCTATTTGATAGGATGAAAGAGAGCGAGCTCATCTAAATCCAACCTTTAATCTTGAAATTTTCCAAATAAACCCAATATATTTAAGTGTATCTGAAGAAATATATTCGTATTTCCCTTCCTGCTACTCACACCAACTTACTCAATTTCGAGTACGTGTTTATGGAGAATAAATATGCAAATATACCAACAGATTTCAACCGCACCGAAAGGTGGAGAAATTGATCACTCAGTAAGCGTAAGCTTCGATGATGATGGAAACTTGAACTTTACCGAGCATGATATGGGTGAGGGCGTTAAGGAGTTTTGGGGTAGAGATGAGTATGAATACTTCTTTTCGGTTTCACAAAAAGAGGTGGCTAAATTTATTATTGGTAGTTTTTTGACGAGCTTTAACTTGGTTACAAAGCTAACGGTAGGAGATTTAAAAACTATGTGCGATGAAATGAAAATACAATATCAAACAAATTATTGGTTCTAGCGATTATGGATTCATTGACCAGGCAGAATAATTGCATCCATGCATCCTTTATTTACTCCCCCAAAAACAAAATTGTATGTGCTGGGTGTGGAGATCTAGTCACAATGGTTTTGATGATGAAGAAGAGTATCCAACTTACTTTGAATTTTTACACAAAGAGGAGGATGGGTCTTTCACAGCTTTTCACCGAGAATTCCACGAGCAAATGGATTTATGTCTAGCGTGTGATGATCTTCATTAGAGAGCTAATATAGTTTTTATTTAAACATATAGTGTTAGTATTCTTTATTTAACTTTAGGAGAAATAGATGAAGAATTTATCAATGCTATTGAGTTTACTTGTTATTTTTGCAGTCCAAGTTGAAGCTGCACCTTCAAAAGCTGAAGCAGAAGTTGCAGATGCTTTTGGCGAATACTTTCAAGCTCGAAAAGCTCAAGATTATAAAACTGTGGTCGCTCTAGAAAGTAAGTCTGGTACTTTGAATACTAACTCAGACGGTAGCTTTCATAAACCAATCAACAAGCAATCAGAAGCAAGCTGGCAAGCATCTGGACTGGGTGGAAATCTATCGGCTTACCATCCTGATTTTACAGAACTATCAGATGATGTTGTTCACGTAAGATTTTATTACGAAGGCGTTCTTCAAGTTGCTGAAATCTCAAGAGATTACAGAACTAGAGCCACCATGAACTGGGTTAAAGAGAGTGGAAAATGGGTCGCTAAAACAATGCATTTTTCAGCAGCTAGTTTTGGTGATGTTACAGTCACCCAGGCAAGCGACTTTGAGGACTAGTTAGTTTTTATGGCCTCAGGGATAACCTGAGGCCTATTTATCCAAGGTAAAAATAACATACTGAGGATTGAGTAAATTATTAAGCTAATAGAAATTAGATCAATGCTCACATTTGTATAGGTGTTAATACCTATTATCAAGCACAGCGCAAGACGCGTTATTTCCATTCCAAAACCTTCTTTGCCGTCCAGCCACAGTGAAGTGCAATACATGGTAAAGGCCATCATGCTGATAGTGACCCATAGTTGTTGGTAGTTCAGATTCCCATTTTCCAGTAAGACCAATCCGACATAACTGAGTGCAAAAAACTGAAAGAAGCTATAGGCCTTAATTTTAGTTGGTACATGAGGATTATATTTTTTGAATGTTATGGGATTGAAATCATCTTTTGTTACTGGACCAGGAAGACTTGAAGGTCTCCATCCAGTTCTGGCAAAAGGGACAAAAATTTTTTCTTTCCAGCTTTTTGCATTCAAGATATCTTTAAACATATCTATATAGATATGAAGGTTGGCCCATATTGGATTAAAGGTATTAATTTTTTTTCTAATTCCATAAATGGGTGCTTCTGCATCATCCTCTTCTTTATAGGTACCAAACATCCGATCCCAGATAATAAATACACCGCCATAATTCTTGTCTATATAGCTTTCATTTTGTGCATGATGCACTCTGTGATTAGATGCTGTAACAAAGAATTTCTCATACCAACCAAGTTTGGGAATATGCTCACTGTGGACCCAGAATTGGTAGATGAGATTGATTGAAGCAACACTTACAAAGACATAAGAGGGTACGCCAATCAAAAAAACAGGAATAAAAAACACCCAGGTAACAAATGCTCCCGTTCCGGTTTGCCTTAAGGCAGTGCTCAGGTTGTAATCTTCACTTTGGTGATGAGCAACATGGGATGCCCAAAAAATTTGCCTCTCATGGCTTATGCGATGAAACCAATAATAAAAAAAGTCATAAATCACGAATGCAAACACCCAAACCCAGGGTGAGGTAGCATCCATTCTCCATAGACTGTTATGTGTCTCAATAAGGTAAAAGATATACCCGCCTAGGCCAATAATGATTAGCTTATTTGCAGACCTTAATGAGCCCATAAACAGACTGCTAATTGCATCATTGAGCCGATAAGTATTATTTTTTTTGACAATACCGTAGGCAAGCTCAATTAAAATGGCGAGCAAAAAGAAAGGTACTGCATAAGGGACATAATCCATGCTTTGATTATAGAGCTAGATGAATTAAATTTGTAACTTCTTAAGATTGAGGATGGTTCTTGTGCAAGGCTGTAAATCTTGAAAACGCAACACGCTTTCCATCATCGTCAGTAATATCAATGTTCCAAACAGAAGTTGAGCCACCTATATGCACAGGAACTGCCTTAGCATATACATACCCGTCTGTAGGTGATGAAAGATGGTTGGCATTTATCTCTATGCCTACAGGATATTTTTTTGTACCATCCATGGTTAAGCCAGCTGCAATACTACCAATGCTTTCTGCAAGAACGCATGAGGCACCTCCATGAAGAATTCCATAGGGCTGCTTAGTTTTTTCTGTAACTGGCATTTTTCCAATAATGTAATCATTGCCTATTTCTGTAACTTGAATGCCAAGTACTTTGTCCATGTGCAGAGAAGAATCTTTTAATGGGTTTTCACCATCTTTAAAATCTTCGAGAGATGACGGTTGAAACCATATAGTATTTTTCATGTCGTTATTTTATACGAATGACAGAACAAGGAAAGCCTGATTATTTTTGCTACACTAGCATTTTTTACAGACACCAATAATGCTTTCATTTACTAATTTAGCTTTACGCAGAGGACCCAATCTTTTATTTGAAGAGGTATCTTTTGTAATTCACAGAGATAAAAAGGTTGGACTCATTGGCGCCAATGGAGCAGGCAAGACAAGTCTTTTTAAAATGATTACAGGTGAATTGGACGTTGAGGAAGGTTACTTAGATTACCCTCAAGATTTAAGAATCTCATATTTAGCTCAGGAAGTTGTTGGCACCGATCAAATGGCTGTTGAATATGTCCTTGAAGGAGACAAGCAACTCATTAGAATTCAAGAGCAAATTAAGCAAGCTGAGCACAAAGAACAATTTGATAAATTGGGAGAATTGCATGAGATATTTAATTCTCTTGATGGTCATTCAGCTCTTTCAAAGGCTGAGCAGTTAATGGTTGGTTTGGGCTTTACTCAAGAGGACCTGCATAAAACTGTTCAAGATTTTTCAGGTGGCTGGAGGGTTAGATTGAATTTAGCTAGGACGTTGATGCAGCCATCAGATTTATTGTTGCTTGATGAACCCACTAATCATTTGGACCTTGATGCCATTGTTTGGCTATCTGATTGGATTAAATCATTTAAGGGTGCCTTATTGCTTATCTCTCATGACAGAGAGTTTTTAGATGAATGTGTCAATACCATTGCTCACATTAACCAACAGTCAATTGAACTTTATACTGGAAACTATTCACAGTTTGAAGAAGTAAAGGCTTTAAGGCTTGCAGAAGTTGCGGCTAGTTATAAAAAACAACAACGTGAAATAGAGCATATGCAAGCCTTTGTTAGACGTTTTAAGGCCAAGGCAACTAAAGCCAAGCAGGCTCAAAGCCGAGTTAAAGCTTTGGAGCGCATGGAAGTTATTGCTCCGGCTCACATCGATTCGCCATTTCACTTCAGCATTCCTCAATCTGATAAAATCTCTGACCCTCTGCTCACCCTTGATCAAGCTACCCTTGGTTACTCTAATTCAGTGTTAACCAATGTAAATCTCAGCTTACATCCAGGTGATCGCATAGGTTTGCTTGGCCCCAATGGAGCTGGTAAATCTACTTTGATCAAAAGTTTAGTTGGAGCTATCTCTCTACTAGAAGGGGATAGATTTGAAGGCACCAATTTAAAAATTGGTTATTTCTCACAACATCAAGTTGATGATTTAGATTTAAATAAAACAGCATATCAATGCATTCATCAAATAGATCCCAATAAAACTGAACAACAAGTCAGAACATATTTAGGTGGGTTTGATTTTAAAAACGATAAAGTTAAGGATGTCATTGAATTATTTTCAGGAGGGGAGAAAGCCAGACTTGCATTGGCTATGATTGCTTACCAAAAACCCAATCTCTTGCTTCTTGATGAGCCTACCAATCATCTTGATATGGAAATGAGGCAGGCGATGACTATGGCACTTCAGTCATTTGGTGGGGCTATTTTATTGATTTCTCATGATAGACATCTTCTTGCCAACAATGTTGATCAGTTTTTACTAATTGATGATGGACTTATTAGTGAATATGACGGGGATTTAAATGATTACAGTATTAGAATCCTGGCTAACTTAAACAAAGCTCAGCCTCGAAAAGAAGTAAGTAAAGTTAAGTCTAATAGCGCAGGCAATAAAAAAGCAGATCAAAAATTACATAGACAAATCAAAGCAGAGGTTATGGCAGCTGAGAAACGATTAAAACGATTGAATGAAAAAATTGGAGCAGTTGAAGGCATCCTTCAATCTCCTGAGACTTATGATGGTGATTTTCAGGATGATCTACATGATCTCATTAGAAACCAAACTGAATTAAAATCTCAAATCGAAGAAGTTGAACAAGTTTGGATTAGTCTAAATGAACAATTAGAATCAATTCAATTTAATTAGAGTTGTACAGGCATTTCTTGTATTGCATGCACAAAATTATTAGGAGCTACTTTCCAGTCACCATTCATATGAATATTTGGAAAGCGAGCAAGGATTTGAGTATAGGATTCTGCTAGTTGCATCAACGCAACAGGCTTTCCAACACAGGTGTGACGGCCAATACCAAAGGCCAGATGCTGTTCTGCATTTTCTCGTTCAATATCAAAAACATCAGGATTGGTGAAGATTGATGGGTCTCGATTTGCAGCTCCATACCACATCACAATTTTCTCTCCTGCACCTATAAGTTGATCTCCAACTTGAGTTTCACAGGTTGTGGTTCTACGCATGTGCATAACAGGAGATATCATTCTTATACATTCTTGAACAAAATTAGGCATTAGATCTGGATTATCAATTAATTTTTGACGTTGCTCTGGATTTTCAGTTAAAAGCTTAATGGCGCCACTTAAGGTATTCCTGGTTGTGTCATTACCAGCAAAGATTATTAGCAGCCACGAGCCATCCAAAAATTCTTGGCTCAGCTGTTGCCCCTCAACTTCAGCGTTAGCAATGGCTGATAGCAAATCATCCTGCGGATTTTTACGCTTGCTGTTTAGAATATCTCTGCCGTACTCGAACATTTCATCGATCATACTGTTGAACATATCAATCATCTCTGTATTTACAGGTTCTTGCGAGTGCTCAGCATCTAATTCCTTTTTCATTTGATCTACTTGAATGTATTGCGCAAGCTCCAAGAATTCCATCCAAGTCACAAGTTTTTGTCTATCACATTCTGGGATTCCTAGAATTTCTGAAAGGGTGTAGATCGGAAGTTGCTGAGCAAATTCATGAACAAAATTACATTCTCCTTTAGGCTCCATAGCATCAAGCAGTGCTGCAACTTTTGCGCTCACTTTTATCCTAAGGTTAGAGACATAATCTGGTTTAAAAAAAGGCATGTGCTCACGCCGAAGGTTAATGTGCAGAGTACCATCAAGATTAAGCATGTGGTCTACTGCTGAGCGCCATAGTTTTGGATGACGCCTATCCTCTCTTCCAAGGGATATCATGGTTCCTGTCCCAATTTGTGATGAGAAGGTTTTAGGATCTGAGGATACTTTAAGAATATCCGCATGACTAGTTAGCGACCAAAATCCAGGTTCAACATCACCAACCCAAGGCGGATGCCAAAAGACTGGTGCTTGTTCTCTCATTTCCTTAAATTCTTTGATTGGTTGACCTTTTGTAAATAGATCTAGGTCGGTTAAGTTAATGCTTGTCTTAAAATCATAAGCAACAGGATGCTGTCTCTCATTAAATTTAGTGTTAGCAATTTCTTTGCTAATTGATATTGCGTTACTCATTATTTTATTATCTTAACTTCACCAAGATTTAATGCTCTGATAGGGGCTTCAATTTTTGATAAATCCCCAACAATTAACCAAGTCCATTGATCTGGCTTGATGTATGTTTGAGCTTTCTCTTGAACTTGCGACAGGGTAGGTCTATCAAGTAATTCAGGTAATTCATTTAAATAATTGAGACCCCGATTGTAGGTTACAATTCCAGTGACTCCACTTTTCAGAGCTCCTAACGTTTCAAATTGACCAGGTAGTCTTAAAGTTTTTGAAGCTTTGCCTTTGGCAAGCTCATCTTCAGTAATTGGCTTGTTTGAAAGGTAGTCTGCATACTCTTTAATAATTTCAGATATTGATTCAGATGTTTTATCAGTTTGGACGGGTGCTGTGACTAACATAGCCCTTTGGCCTTTGGCATCACCAAGTCTTGTTCTAACTCCATAAGACCAACTTTTATCTTCTCTTAGATTCATGTTGAGCCTAGCAGTAAAACTTCCACCAATAGCATAGTTCATGTAATCAAGCTCAATTTCCTCATCAGTTGCTGTTGGAGGCAATAATTGCCCAGCTACAATATAGGACTGTTGAGCATTTGGTTTATCGATTAAATAAATAGTTCGACTTTCTGGTAATTCAACTTTTGTTAATTCTTTGAGACTCGAATCTGAACTAGCAGACCAATCTCCAAATTTACTTTCAAGCAGACCAACAAGCTCACTCATTTCAATATCTCCAGCAACAGCAATAGTAAGGTGAGCAGAATTAATAGCTCTGCTATGTACGTCTAAAATATTTTCTCTAGTTATAGATGAAATAGTCTCGGATATTCCGCTGCCAGTCAAAGGCTTGCCATAAGGATGGTCTTCTCCGTAAAGCAATTTACCTATGTTTCTATATGCAATGGATGCTGGCCTATTTTCTTCTTGAATAATTCCTGCAAGAGTTTGTTTTTTAATGCGCTCTATCTCTTCTTCTGGGAATATAGGGTAAATCAATGCTTCTTTAGTTAAATCTAGTGTTTTTGATAAATTGGCCTTTAATGCAGACAATGATGCCACTGAGCTATCTAAACCTGAGCCAAAACTTAGTCTAGAGCCAAGTGAATCAAGGACTTCATCAAATTTCAGCGAAGAGTATTTTTTAGTTCCTTCATTCAGCATGCTCATCATGAAATTTGTATAACCCAGCTCATCGTTGTCTTCTTGAGCATATCCAAAATTAAATTGGAAATTCATCTCGACCAATGGAACGTCTGTGCGTTGAGCTAAAACAACTTTAGCTCCATTAGACAATGTTGCCGTCAGTAACTTAGGAAATTGAAATTCTACTTTGTCAGTGGGAAAGGGTATGCCAGCAGATCTATCAAGATCTGTTTTGTTAACCACAAATTTATCCGTTGGCAAGATCGTTAGAACATAAGGGGTATCATCAATCCACTTGGCAAAAGTGGCCTTCATCTTAGATGGAGTCACCGCATTAAGATAGGAAGCATTTTTCTGATAGCATCCTGGATCTCCAGTGAAGGTTTGGCAGGTAGCCAGCAGATCTGACTTACCACCAAAGCCACCTATTCTTTGTATCCCTCTAATAAACCCAGCAAGCAGTTTAGTTTTCTCTGCATTTAGAAGTTTTAAGTTGGGGCCCCTTTTGATGAACGAAGAGATCACCTCGTCCATTGCCTTTTCTACAATTACTGGATCAACGCCAGCAACTACGTCGGCAACGATAAAAAACATGCCTGCAATTTCTCGATCGTAATAAAAGGATGAAACGCTCGTTGCAATTTGTTGTTTATAAACCAACTCTTTGTACAATGGAGAATTTTTACCGCCTACCAAGACGCTTGAAGCTAGATCAAAATGAGCTGCTGCTTCTGTATCTCTTTCTGGTACGTTCCATATCTTATAAATTCTAGCTTGGGGGACGTCATCAAACATTACTTCTCTTTTTTCCTCTGAACGCTTTGCAATCCATTTTTCAGGTTTTACAAGCGGAGGTCCTGAGGGAATGTCTGCAAAATACTTAGCAACTTTTAGCTTTGCTGTTTCCAAATCAATGTCTCCAGCTAATGCAAGCACTGCATTGTTTGGGCCGTAATATGTTTTAAACCAATCCTGAACATCCTCTAAAGATGCTGCATCTAGATCATCCATTGAGCCAATTGTGGACCAAGAATACGGATGCCCTTCAGGGAAAGCAGATTCACTAATTCTTGAAAAGGCTTTGCCATATGGTTGATTTTCACTTTGACGCTTTTCATTTTGAACAACTCCTCGCTGCTCATCAAGTTTCTCTTGGTCTACGACACCAAGAAGATGGCCCATTCGATCAGATTCCATCCACAAAGCTAGATCTAATGCATTGGTAGGTACGTTCTGAAAATAGTTAGTTCTGTCGGAGTTGGTTGTTCCGTTTTGATCCGTTGAACCTATTTTTTCAAACGGTTCAAAATATTCATTATTATAGTTCTCAGTGCCATTAAACATTAAATGTTCAAATAAATGAGCAAAGCCAGTCTTGCCTAACTTTTCATTTTTAGAACCAACGTGATACCAGACATTCACAGCAACCATAGGAACTTTCTTATCCTCATGAACGATAACTGTTAAGCCATTATCTAACTTAAAAGATTCATATTTAATTTCAGGCAAATCTTCTAGTGAAGATGCTTGAATAGAGATGATAAATATTATATTAATAAAAGATGCTTGAATTAATTTATTCATGAATTAGTGCCCCAATAATTTGAAAATCTATTTTATACTTTAGTTAAAACAATATACAGATCATCATGAAAATAGATATACAAGCTTACAAATCGATAAGACTGCATTTGGCTATTTTGTTGCTGGGATCTGCAATTCTTATTACTGGATGTTCTGAATCATTGAGCGATACAACCGATGGGCGATTAAGGTATTGGATATCTACACTAGCATCAGATGAGTTCGAGGGCAGGGCACCTGGTACTCCCGGCGGTCAATTAACTAAAAATTTTATCTCTCAAACATTCCAGGATCTTGATCTTGAGCCAATTAAAAAAAATTATTTTTTAGATGTGCCTACCACTGAAATAACTTTAAAGGACTCTTCTTACTTAACCCTTTCATTCAGAGGTAACGATCGAAAAATGAAGACAGGTGAGGAGGTGGTATTCTGGACAAAGCAAGCCAGAGACTATCGAAAGATTAGAGATAGTGAAGTTGTTTTTGTTGGTTATGGAATTGTTGCTCCTGAGTATAATTGGAACGACTATAAAGGCATTGATGTAAAAGGTAAAACAGTTGTCATATTGGTCAACGACCCGGGTTTTGCAACTGGAAAGCTTAGATTATTCAATGGTAGATCAATGACTTACTATGGAAGATGGACCTATAAATTTGAAGAGGCTGCCAGACAAGGTGCTGCTGCTGCAATCATAGTTCATGAAGAAGAACCTGCAGCCTATCCCTGGAGTGTTGTTGAAAATAGCTGGCAAGGACCACAATTAGACCTGCAGCGTGATGATCTTGGCGCAGACAGGGTTATTTTAGAAGGTTGGATAAGGCATGACGTCCTCAATGATGAGCTGAGATTTGCAGGGTTTACTTATGAGTACCTTAAAGAGATTGCTTTAGATAAAACATTCTATGCATTTCCTTTCAGCGGATTAACTATGAGCAGCGAGATATTCAATGATGTTAGGTACCTGCAGTCTCACAATATTGCTGCAATAAAGAAGGGAACTGTTAAGCCAGAAGAATATATTCTATTTATGGCTCACTGGGATCACTTAGGCATTCTTGACAATACTGAGCCTGGCGAGGATTCCATAGTGAATGGGGCAGTTGATAATGCTACAGGCGTTGCTTCAATTTTTGAATTTGCTAAAAGATATTCAGACATTGAAACAGAAAGATCTATTATTTTTCTAACTGTAACCCTTGAAGAATCAGGGCTTCTTGGTTCAGAGTATTTTGCAAAATACCCACCAATTGATCTTTCTAACGTTGTGGCAGGATTTAATTTTGATGGGATTATGCCGACCGGCCTAACCAATGACATGGTTGTTGTAGGTTATGGAGCTTCTGAGCTTGAAGATTTGCTTGAAACTGAGCTCCAGAAAAATGGCCGTTATGTTAATCCGGATCCGAATCCTGAAAAAGGTTATTTTTATCGCTCTGATCACATTAGTCTGGCCAAAAGAGGTGTGCCTATGTTGTATTCAGATGGAGGGTTTGATTTCGTGGTTGGTGGCAAAGAGGCAGGATTTGCTTTTGAAGAAAACTATCGATTGGATGCATATCATGGAGTTGCTGATGAGTATGATGAAGCATGGAATTTGGAAGGCTTAAATCAATCAATAGATGTAATTTTTAATATCAGTAATGAGTTAGCCAATAATTCACAGTGGCCTAATTGGTATGAAGGAAATGAATTTAAGTCAACTAGAGATGTTTCACGAGCTGGGAAGTAAATTATATGCATAAGGATATTATTGTTGTCGGCGCCGGAATATCTGGTATAGCGGCAGGTTATAATCTCCAGAAAAGTTGCCCCGACAAATCATTCGCAATTCTTGAAGGCAGGGAAGCGCTGGGTGGGACTTGGGACTTATTTAAATACCCAGGTGTTCGTTCAGATTCTGACATGCATACCCTTGGTTTTAGGTTTAAACCCTGGATACATAAAAAATCAATTGCTGATGGCCCATCCATACTTAAATACCTCCATGAGACAGTGGATGAATATAAACTGAGAGATAAAATTAGTTATAATCAAAAAGTTATTGCCTCTAACTGGTTATCGGATAAATCAACATGGGAATTAATAGTTGAAGATAACGGTCAAGAGGTCACCATGACATGTAACTTCCTATTTTTATGTGGCGGCTATTACAGTTATGACAAACCTTACATGCCTGACTTTCCTGGTCAGGATGAATTCATTGGAAGAATTATTCACCCTCAATTTTGGGATGAATCACTAGACTATGCAGATAAAAGAGTGGTTGTGATTGGTAGCGGGGCTACTGCTGTTACTTTGGTACCAGCTATAGCTGAAACCGCAAAACAAGTAACAATGCTGCAACGCTCACCAAGCTATGTTGTGTCTGCCCCTGGAGAAGATTCTTGGAGCAAAGGGTTAAATAAAGTATTGCCTAATAAATTTACATATTTTTTGATTCGATGGAAGAATATTTTACGAACAAGCCTTGGATTTTACCTGTCTCGTAAATACCCAGAAAGAGTTAAAGAAAAGCTGATCAGTCTTGTGCGCGAAGAATTGGGAGAAGAGTTTGATGTGGAAAAACATTTCACCCCATCATATAAACCATGGGATCAGAGAATGTGCCTTGTTCCCGATAGCGATCTTTTTAGCGCAATTAAGGATAATCGAGCAAATGTTGTAACAGATACAATCAGTCGTTTTACCCCAACAGGAATCTTGCTTCAGTCTGGTGATCACGTGGAAGCAGATATTATTATTTCTGCCACAGGCATTGAACTTAATGCCTTAAATGATATTAATGTCTCTGTCGATGGCATAAAGGTAGAGGCTAATAACAAACTTTCATACAAGGGAATGATGTTAAGCGGAGTCCCTAATCTTGCTTTTTGTTTTGGTTATGTGAATGCCTCTTGGACCTTAAGAGCTGATCTAACCTGCGAGTATGTATGCAGACTTATTAATAGAATGGATAAACATGGTTTTGCTGCATGTGCTCCGCAGGAAGATCCTAATGCTTTGGTGGACGATGACTATATTGATTTTACATCAGGTTATGTCCAAAGAGCTTTGGATAGAATGCCCAAGCAGGGAAAAAAATCTCCGTGGCGCAATTATCAAAACTACCTATTAGATATCTTTTATGTAAGGCTTTTTTCTATCAAAGATTCAACTCTTCGTTTTTATAATCCAAAAAACTAAATGAGAGAATATTTAATCATTAGAAAACTTAGCCTAATTATTTCCTTGTCTCACTTGAGAAGGGTGCTTGCATGATCGATAAAAACTCTTTGCCATACTTTCATAGCCTGCAGGAAATTTTGGCAAGCGTTTCGAATGCAGTTGAAGAAAATGCAGACGCAACAATGCGTCTTGATCTTGCAAAGCGGTTGCTTGATCTGATGCTTGTTCAGAAAGTATTAGCACCATCTCTGCAGAAAAAGTGCATTGCAAAGCTACCTAATATATTGCCCGAAATTCAAGAGCTATTGTCAGTATCAAAAGCTAACGAAATACTCTTAGAAGAGTTACGTGTTATTTGTGAGCCTGAAGCTATGGTTAACTTTGACAGGTTTCTCGAGCTCATGACACACGTTCAGCGAGAACTTTTAACTCAGAATACAGCGCGGTCACTAGTATTATGTAAGTCACTGCTCAGCATTGAAGCAGATTACTGTCTGCAACTTTCAACAGCCATTGAAACAGAAAACAATTTTATCCCAGTTATCAGCGACACCAGCGCAGCTCGTAACGCAAGGACATTTAACATAGAAGATATGCTCCATTTCATCCATGAGAGATTCCCACAAGAAACCGATGCTGTGATTACTGACACATCATTCATTGCAGGTGGGTATTCTAAATTTACGATGGACATTACTCTTACTAACACCAAATCACTGCCTTCAAACATAATTCTACGCGGTGATGCAGATGGAGCGTTTGGCGGGATGTCCGTAGTTGATGAATACTCCTTGATTGGGAGTGTCTATGCCAGTGGCGTATGTGCACCTGAGCCACTTGCGCTCGACAGAAGCGATAAGGTATTTGGTTCTCCGTTTATCTTGATGGAAAAAATGCCCGGTGAGTGCTTGGGACATATGTACAATATTCCCGATCTGCGTTCTGTTCCCTTGGTAACAGACATTGCTGTAAAGCTTGCAGCAGTGCATCATATTCCTTTAATAAAGTTGGGCGCTGAGACTAATGGAGCAAATTCCCTTTCGAGCGATAAGGCATTGGAGTGGATAACGGGTTCGGAGACTGCATGGAATGAATCAAATCTTCCATCAACAGTATTTGCCACAGCGTTCGAATGGTTACGGAGCCACGTTGACTTATATGATGATTCACCGCGTGCACTTGTTCATGGGGACTATGGCCTAAACAATCTACTTATTGAGGGCGATCGCGTGACTGGCATCCTTGATTGGGAGCACGCACATATCGGTAATCCAGCCTACGACCTTGGTTATTTCCATCCAATGGCAGCTGCTTTGGCATCCTGGCCTGTGTTTCTTGATGCCTATGCCAATACCGGTGTACATATGCCTGATGAGAAGCAAATTGACTACAGCATTCTCCTTGGAGCAACGCGGGTGGGTGTGATGCTTTGCCAGGTAATGAGTGCATTTATCAGCGATCAAGAAACTGGTATTGCTGCCACCACTGGGATTGCAGGTGATTATTACGACGTGGCTGTACTGCGTATTTCAAATGCACTCGAGAAGGTTCTGTAAAATGATATTTTTGATGAGTATATCTTAATGAGTAAGAAGCTTACCTCTCAGCGCACAGGCGATAGCAGTAGGTTAGGTGCCTATTTACTGCCTGGTAGGATCAAGGACCCTCGTGACGCAATAATGCAGGCAGAGGCCGGTGAACGAATTGGACTTGGGACCATGTGGTTAAGTGAACGCTGGGGAAATAAGGATATTGGTTCGATATGTGGCGCTGTAACTCAAGCAGCTCCATCTGCAAATATCGCGGCTGGCACTACCCACTTTCTAACAAGGCATCCAGCTGTCCTAGCATCAATGGCGATGACCTTACAGGCCTTATCTAAGAGTAAATTTATTCTTGGTATAGGACGAGGTATTCCTCAAATGTTTCAGGCTATTGGGCTGCCCGCTGTTTCATTCGAGCACACCATAGACAGCATTAATATCCACCGGAAACTCTGTGGTGGAGAGAAAGTAAACTATTCTGGCATTCTGGGTAATTATTCAGACATGCAACTGCTTGACTTGCCTGATGTTTCACCACCCCCGGTTATTCTTGGCGCAGTTGGTCCAAAGGCACTTCAGCTTGCTGGAACACATTTCGATGGAGTGATACTACATCCTTTTTTAACACCTGAGGGAGTTTCTCGATGCCGGACCATTGCTAGAGATGCAGCTAGAAATGCTGGTCGTGATCCAAATTCTATTCGTACCTATGCGACAGTTGTACTTTCAGCAGATTTGCCTAGCGATGAAGAGGAAAGGGTTGTTGGCAGTCGAGCCGTCACTTACTTTCAGAGTCGCAGCATTGCTAAAATGCTCGTGGAGTTTAATTCTTGGGATAAAACCATCCTTCCAAAACTTTGGTCACACCCTATTTTTGAGGGAGTGAAAGCTAGTGCAGACCAGGCTTTCACGCTTGAAGAATTAGTTGAAGTGAGCCGTGTATTGCCGCCTGCATGGTTAGAATCTGCTACAGCGGTAGGCAGCAAGGAGAAATGTGCAATGCGACTAGGGGAGTATCTTGCGGCAGGTGCTGACGATATAATTATTCATGGAAGTACCCCTGAGAAGCTTGGTCCAACTCTTAAAGCATTCACTAATAATTAAGGATTAGCAGTCAGTCAAAGGCTGAGACTACATAAATACTAAGCTGGTGAATTAGCCTTGATGAATTCTTGCAAGGACCTGCTTCGATGTAAAATATTAAAATGAAAATTAGATACCTTATCCCATTGATTTTATGGACGCTTGGTCTTGTAAATCTATTTCAATCGTTTGATGGGTTCTTATTCTATTTCTCAACATTCATTTTTTGGCTTTTATTAATTTCACATTTAATCGAGTGCATTATTCTTAGAAAAAGAATCCTAAGTTCAACTGATGCACCTACTAAAGCTTTTGCTATGACGTTCTTATTTGGAGTTATTTACCTTGTTTCAATTGAAGCAAAAGTTCAAGAGTAGCTTTTTATAGCTCTGACTTCTTATTGCCCAAGAGTTAATCCCCCTAATACAAGAAAAGACCTTCATTAAATTTCTACTAAAACTTCAGCTGATGCTTCATCAGAGATTGGCGGACTATCTTACTAGACGTTTTAAATATATTTGACTTGAGCTATCTAAAGATACTAATTCCCAACCCTCTTGGCCTAACTTATTTAATTGAATTATAGACATTTCATATTTCCAATTTGCAGGCTCCTTGTGCTGCTCCTTGAAATTCTCTGTTTCCTCATTGGTGTATCCCATTGATGTAGAGTTGCCGTGATCAACAATTTTGTATTCCCATTTATTCATTTTCATCTCCTGCCAGGTGGCAATAAGATGCGTTCCTTCAGTATTATTACTTACTTCCGTCCCAAGAAAGGATGAACGATAACTTTATTTTAATCTAAAACTACATATAGATGTCAAGTTTGGAATGGTTCTAACGGTTCTCATATTCATCTTTTATAGTTTTACCTGAATCATTTTGAGCCTTATATGATATGGCGCGCCCGGAGAGATTCGAACTCCCGACCCCTTGGTTCGTAGCCAAGTACTCTATCCAGCTGAGCTACGGGCGCATAATTCAATGCCATTATATGATTAATTAATTTCTTCTGCTTATCTAATTTAGACTCATTCTTACTTGCTTGTTAGCTAAGATTTGTGGGGAGGTTAGGAAGAAGAATATTATCTTTGTATGAGAAGGGCAGTTCCGGCTCCAGCGGCTCCACTTGTCGCAACTATGCCAATCGCAAGGTCCTGTCTTTCCATTTCATCTAACAGTGATGAAAGCATAATTGAGCCAGTTGCTCCCATTGGATGGCCTAGGGCAATGCACCCACCATTTATATTTAATTTATCTTCTGGAATTCCCAATTCTCTTTGAGCTAAAATAATTGTTGACGCAAAGGCTTCATGAATTTCAAATAAATCAATATCATGGATTGTTAAATTATTCTTTATCAATAATTGTTTTGTTGCCTCTATGCAACCTGAAAGAACAAGCCATGGGTCAGTATTTACAACTGAGACTGCTTTAATTATTCCTCGGGATTCATAATCACTAGATGCAGATGAGTTTGAACTAGATAAAAGAGTAATCGATGCAGCGTCTGCCATTGCAGGAGAATTTCCAGCCGTATGTATATGTGATATCTCTGATAATTGTGGAAAGCATTTTAATTGAAGGTCATCCACACCATTTTTACCTAGCTCTTTAAAACTTGGATTTAAAGAGGTTAAATTTTCAATGGTTGTTTCAGCTCTGATGCATTCATCCTCGGCGCATACAAAATCTTTTTGAGGGTTAAAGACTGGAATAATTGATTTAAAGCGCCCATTTGTTTGAGCATATGCTGCTTTTTGTTGACTACTAAATGCTTGAGTATCTGCATCTAACCTACTAATTTTATTAACAGAGCCAATCAAATCTGCTCCACTTCCCATCATAAATATTCTTGATTTTATAGCGATATTTACATCAGTCCATATTGCAGCTTTATCCGATAACATTGGCACCCTTGACATCATCTCTATACCTCCAGCCATAATTATATTGTTTTGACCGGATGCAATTTTTAAATAGCCTATATTGATTGCATCTAAGCTAGAAGAGCAAAATCTATTGATTGTAAGTCCAGAAACATGATCTGGGTATTGAGAATAAAGTGCTGAAGATTTAGCAATGTTTCCTGCTTGTTCTCCATATTGTGTAACGCACCCTAAAATTACTTCATCTAGGCTCTCTGGATCAAGGATTTGATTTGCTGAGTAAAATTTATATAAAGTATCTAAAAGTTCAAATGGACTTAAGTCATGCAAGCCGCCAGATTCTTTTGCCTTCGCTCTTGGAGTTCTGACTGACTCAAGTATATAAACAGGCTTCAATTTTTTAGCTCATTATTTCATTCATTTGAGCCCATGTTGCATGAGTGCCAGAGCAAATTTGCTGAGGAAGAGGCATAGAGCAAATAGGGCCGCTCACAATATCTTTAGCATCAAACAATAGACATGAGGAAGTCTTGCTGTTTACGTTAGTAATAATTGAAACTAAATATCCATCATCCTCATCTTGTGAATTTATTCTTGGTGCAAAACAAACCTCACTACCAAAAACACCTTTACCGAATTCATACGTTTCGCATTTTCCCGAAAGATGATCATGCTTTGTTAATCCGTCAAAAGTAAACCAACCCTTGGTGGGCATCATACTGTAAGTAAACCTATGCTTTTCAGATGCATATCTTTGGTTAATTGCACCGAATTCAAGAATTTTATCGTCAAGAGATTCTTCAATAGTTTCTCCAGTTTTAAGATTAAATCTCCACTTGTGAAGCCTAGGTTTCAATAAGTGATTGTCTAAAAAGGCCATCATTCTTTCTAAACCTGGAGGAGCTCCTTCATAGTTTCCTGGTTCAGGGTTTTCTTGAAAATAACCTTCCATAATAATTTCATTGCCACTTTCATATGCATTATTCCAATGAAGGCAGTAAGTGGGGTTTGCTTCAAACCATTTAATATCTTTTTCAGTGCCATATCTTGGAATAACTGCAAACCTTGAAGGAAGGTCATGAAGTTTAGTAGCATGAATTCCTCGCTTCAACATTTCCGAGTCCCAAAATAAAGGAAGGTCATTTAATATAGAATAATTTTCAGTAAAAGCCATGTCATGAGGCAGGCGAGGTCCAGGCAAAGGGATGGGAGTGTAGTGTTTTAAATTATCTTCCTGGTCCACAACACCGTAGTGCATATAGGGGGCTTGTTTTGAATAATTAAAAAACAACAACTCTCCGGTTTTCAGGTCAACTTTTGTGTGAGCAGAAATTCCATCAATTGGTGCCCAATCAACCTTCCCGGTTGGATCTAAAGTAATAGGATCCATGCTATAGCCATTACCACATTGATAAAATGTTGTAAGCACCTTACCGTTATGGACCACAACATCAGTTGAGGAAGTATCTTTCAAGCAGCCTTGAGCTCCCCATCCAGGCAATTCAGAGGTACCAGGTCTCTCCATTAAACCAGCCCACTTAGACTTTTGAAATTTTTGCTCTACTTTAAAACCTTCAGTTTGAATAAATCTATTTCTATAGTCTGCAGAACCATTCTGAAAGATTATAGAGTGAAGCATTCCGTCTCCATCAAATGGGTGGAATCTTCCAAGAGGTTCATGAACCTGATTTTCAGTATTTCTTATGTAAACTCCCTCTAGATCTTTTGGTATTTCTCCAATTACATCTAAATTAGTTACATTAAATTCATCATAAAAAGTTTCCCAAGCACCTTGCATATACGGGTGATTTTTATTGGAGAGAGAAGAGTCAACCGTATTTACTTTTGTAATTTTCATTGTTGATTCATTTTCCATTCATTTTCTAGCTCAGTTACAACATTTTCAAGTGTTTGAATTGTATTAGAGAATCCAACTCCTTGTCCCGCAGACCAAATATCCTTCCATGCACTAATTTTGTCTTGAGATCCTGAAATATTAAAGCCTTTGTTATTTGTGTCAAGATTATCAGGGTCAAGATTATTGTTAATAATACTATCTTTTAAGTAATAGGCATTAGCACCAGTAAATAAATTTGTTAATCTTAGGTCAGTGCTTTTAGAATTAATAACCATCTCTTTGTATTCTTTTACCGCAATACTTTCTTCAGTTGCGATGAATCTTGTTCCCATATAACAAAGGTCTGCACCAAGGCATTGAGCGGCTCTTATATGACTTCCATTTGATATAGATCCAGCCAATACAATAATCCCCTCAAAAAACTCTCTAACATGAGAAGTAAACACAAATGGTGACAATGTCCCGGTATGTCCCCCAGCTCCATAACTAACCAAAGCAAGACCATCAGCTCCATAATCCACACATTTTTTTGCAAACTCCACTGTATTGACATCTGCTATAACAACACCACCATAAGAATGAACTGTTTCAAGGACTCTTGCTGGACTTCCTAGGGCAGTAATTACTATTGGAGGTTTGAATTTTGCGATTAAATTTAATTCATCCTGAAATCTATCGTAAGTATTATGTGCGATCATGTTAAATGCCCATAATTGACCATCAAGACTGGATGTTATGGTACTCATCCAAGACTCAAGATCTTCTATCGTTCTTGCATTTGGACCAGGAAAAGACCCTATAAGACCTGCTTTAGAACTAGCAATCACTAGCTCAGGCCCAGAGACAAGAAACATAGGTGCAACAATGATAGGAAGTCGCAATGATCTCAAAATATCTTTTTTATGCATTTAGTATTCTTGGTTAGCTTTTTAGTACTTATTCAATTATAGCTGACCTCTCACAAGCTTCTACAGCTTGAACCTTTTATTATTAGACTTATAATATTTTTATGGCAAATAAAGTATATATTTTAGGTGGATATCAAACAGATTTTGCTCAGAATTGGTCACGAAATGAATTAGAACTTTTTGATGTTTTTAAAGATACGGTTCATCAAGGGTTGAATGATACAAATCTAGAACCAGAAGATATTGATGTGGCTCACGTTGGAAATTTTACAGCTGAGCTATTTTGTAATCAGGGGCATTTAGGTGGTTTTTTTGTCTCCTCTGATCCAGTTTTTTATTCAGGAATACCTTCTTCAAGGCATGAGGCTGCTTGTGCCTCAGGAAGCATCGCAGCTTTGGCTGCATCTGCTGAATTGGAGTTAGGTAGGTATGATTTAGCTGCAGTTATAGGGATTGAGCAAATGAAAAATGTTAGCGCTCATGAGGCTGCTAATAATATAGGAGGACCTGCAATGTGGTCAGGTCATGAATGCCAAAACATTGATTACCCTTGGCCTCATATGTTTAGTTTGTTGACAGAAGAATATGACAAACGGTATGGAATAGATGAGCAATACTTATCTCGGATCTCACAAGTTAACCTTAGCAATGCTAAAAATAACCCAAACTCTCAAACCCGAGGCTGGACCTTTGATGACAGTGCTTTCACTAGATTGGATCAACACAATCCGATAATCGAAGGTAGAACAAGAAAAACTGATTGCGGTCAAATTACCGATGGTGCTGCAATTATCTTTCTAGCCTCTGAAAAACGAGCTACCCAGTATGCGAAGGATAATAAAATGAAGATTGATGATATTCCACATATAAAAGGTTGGGGTCATAAAACCGGGCCGATTACGCTAGAAGAGAAAATAAATTACAGCAAAAATAATGATTATGTTTTTCCTCACGTGAAAGATACTATTGATGATGCGTTTAGAAGAGCATCCATGCCTGGTGTTGAATCTATAGATGCAATTGAAACGCACGATTGTTTTTCTTCAACTGAATACATGGCAATAGATCACTTTGGGATAACACCTCCTGGTGAAAGCTGGAAAGCTATTGAATCAGGCGACATAGAATCAGATGGAAAAATACCGATCAATGTCAGTGGTGGCCTTATTGGTTTAGGTCATCCCGTTGGAGCCACAGGGGTTAGAATGTTACTGGACTCATATAAACAATGTACCAATAACGCTGATGATTATCAGATTGATAATGCAAAAAATGTTGCAACATTAAATATTGGCGGTAGTGCAACAACTGTTGTTAGTTTTGTAGTTGGCGTCTAAGAAAATAGAACCTTAAGCTCTCTTCTCAAAACTTTCCCAACTGGGTTTCTAGGAAGCTCTTTTATTATCCTTAGATCCTCAGGAAATTTATATTTTGCAATACCTAAGTCTTCCAAGAAGTTGATTATGTCTTTTAAATCTAAATTGGCACCCTCGCTAATAACAGCCACCACTCCAACTTTTTCTCCCAAAAGCTCATCTTCATAACCTGTCACAGCTACATCAATAATTAGGGGATGAGAAATTAATAGATAATCAAGCTCCTCTGGTGAAATATTCATGCCACCTCTTATTATTAAATCCTTACATCTACCACAGTACTTATAAAATTTATTTTCAGTGTCATCCGAGGATATTTCAAACATATCACCCGTTCTAAAATAACCATCCTCATCAAAAACTTCCCTGTTTGCCTCTGGGGCTTTCCAATACCCATCGAAGACAGTGGAGCCAGAAATGAGAAGCTCTCCAGGAATTGTAGGACTTAATATTTCCTCATTTGATTCTAAATCAATAAGCTTTGTCTTGATTGTCTTTGAAATAGGATTATTCCATTGGAAACCTTCGACCCCAAATCTCGGAAAGTACACAGCTCTTAACTTAGGATCTTCAACATCATCTCTTGTGCTTAAAAGACTCATTCCTTCGTTAGAGCCAAAAATATTTTGAATTGTAATTCCATGATTGTCTTGGAAGGTTTCAACCATCCATTCTGATAGCGGGGCTCCTCCGCATCCAATAGACCTAAGGTTAGATAGATCAAGATTCTCAAACAAAGGCTTATTATTCAAAAGCATATTCATGATTGCCGGAGCCGCTATGGTGTAGTTAACCTTTTCCTCAGACATTTGATTTAGATATATTTTTAAATCAAAAGGATGATGTTGAATTAGCTTGCCTTTGCATATCAACCAATTAAACAAAAATCCACCAATGCTTGCCATATTTACAAGAGGGAAAGGATTTAAAAGGATGTCTCCTTTTTGAGTATTAGCTAAATGGTAAGCAGCCCTAGCCATTGTCATCCAGAGGTTATGACTCCTAGGCACCCCTTTTGGAGTTCCAGTTGTACCAGATGTCCAGCAAATAGTTAAAATATCATTGGCTGAATTTGCAATGGATTGAATGTAAGTCTCTGTATTAGACAAAGAGTTCTCTGCAAGAGTTTTATTATTCAGGTTTATAAATCCATCTGAATCACCAACTGAAAATAATATATGCTCATCTACGAAAGCCTCTTTTATTCCTTCAGCAAAGTTTTTTGAGTTAAATGATGCGATCCCTATATAACCCTTAGGATTAATATCATCAATAATTTTCGTAATTTCATATTTTCCATATTGAATTGGAATTGGGGAAATAATGATACCTATTTTTGATAGTGCTATATATAAAATAGCAAGCTCTACAATATTTGGTAATTGTAAAACTATCTTGTCATCTTTTCTAAAACCGGCATCATAAAAAATAGAGGCATACCTATCAACTTCTGTTTTTATTTGATTAAAAGTCAGTCTTCGAGGGTCCCCTGAAGTAAATTCACATCTATTTGGGGCATCTACAAGCGCCTCACGATCTCCCGATTCTTCACACGCATCTATAAATAGAGAGTAAAGAGTATCTGTTCCCCACCATCCTTTTTCGGTGTAATCTTTGATTCGATTTTCTGGAGTTAATATCATAAATATCTATAAAAATACGTTACTTGCTTAATAGAGCTAATTTAACATGTTCTATTATTTATACTATTATTTGAGCTTGGTTATTAATTAAATTAAAAATTTATGTTTATAGTTAAACTAATTGGTGGTGCTTTAGGTGCAGAGTTGCACGGAGTGGATCTTGCAACTAATCTTTCAGATAAAGTTCTTACAGCAATTAGAGAGTTGCTTGTTGAGCATGAAGTAATTTTTTTTAGAAATCAGAATATTTCACATGAACAACATAAACAAATGGCTAATTTTTTTGGCCCATTGCAAACACACCCGGCTTATGGAACAGTCCCAAATTTTCCTGAAATCACAATCCTAGAAAGTACAGCAGAACATCCTTCTAAAATAGAAGAATGGCACACTGATATGACATTTAGACAGCATCCTCCCATGGGATCTATCTTAAGATCAAAAATCTGTCCTCCCAACGGAGGAGATACTTTGTGGTCAAGCATGACAAGTGCTTATGAAGGGTTATCTCAACCTATGAAAGATTTTTTAGATAATCTCAATGCTGAGCATGACTTCTCTTATGGTTTCAAAGAAAGTCTTGCAGAGCCTGGTGGTAGAGAAAAACTAGAAGATGCTGTGAAAGCTAACCCACCAGTCATTCACCCAGTTATCCGAATACACCCAGAAAGCGGTAAAAAAGTTATCTTTGTCAATTCACTATTTACAACTAAAATCCTAGAGCTAACACTTTCTGAAAGTCGGTCTATTTTAAATTTTCTATACGATCATGTAAAAACACCTGAATTCACTTGTAGGTTTAACTGGGAGCCAAACTCCATAGCATTTTGGGATAATAGAAGTACACAGCATAAACCAGTGAATGATTATTTTCCTGCCCATAGAATGTTAGAAAGAATTACCATCGATGGCGATAAACCGTTTTAAAACTTAATTTTTAAATAGCTTAGTTTCTTTACCGATATATAATAAAACTTTATATTAAAGTAATAATTTTACACATATTAGCAATTTATGAGCTTCCAAAATATCATCCTAATACTCCAGACTGTTGGCCCTTTTACCGTCTTGATTACAGTATATTTCTTAGTTACTGAGTTGCGAGAGCAAAATAGGGTTGCCAGAGCAAATGCAAGACAGAACATTGCAGATTCACATCAAAAAGTTGCACTAGCGGGAATGAAACCTATTTTAGTGGACACTAAAATTAAACTTAGAAATAATGAGGAGCTCTCAAAAGAAGAAAATGCTGTTTATCTGACTTACTTTAGTGTCATGTTAAGAGCTAGAGAAAATCAGTATTATCAATTCAAAATTGGCATGCTTGATGAAGATGAGTGGAATGCTATGTTGATATCATTTAAGACCCTTTTCAAGGAACCTAAACATCTAGAGATATGGAACTTTATTAAAATTACCTTCGCTGAAGATTTCGCAGAGCTTGTAGATGAGCAAATCAAACAAAGTAAATTATACGGCTAATAAAAAATGGAAAAAGACCAAGAGCTGAACTACTTAACAAAATCGCTGCTGCATCATCCAAGCCCATATATTATTTATGAACTAGATGGATCTATTGCTTGGGCGAATATTGCAGCAAACTATATTTTTAATTTATCCAGCTTGGATGAATTATCTGTTGTAAAAATTGACGAGCAAGTAGCAAATAACTTTGGTGATTTAGAATCTATTGCTCTTTATTACGATACCCCAATTGAGATTGCATTAAGAAAGATTAACTTTTTTATGCGAACAAGGGTTCACATGATTCCAGTAGATATATCCAACGGAATTATGCTCATAGAACTCTTATGTTCTTCCAGGTCAGGGCTTGATGCTTTGCGCAAGACAATTGATTGTATTGAGCATCAACGCATAGAGCTTGCTTATCAAAAGCAAGTTGATCTGGAGACCAATGAGGTTACAGGCATAGAAGCTCTTTTAAGGCTTCAAGATGGAGAGGGTGGTTATCTACCTAACGATCAAATAATTCCCCAGATAGAAGGCGAAAGCTTATTTTCTCTTGTTGTTCTAGAATCCCTGGTGCAGCTAGAAAAATTCTTTGCCATCAAAGAGGAGATAGGATTTAAAGACGCTACTTTGTACTTAAATGTTTCTGCTCATACCATCATGCATCCAGATTTTTGTGCAATATTTACAGATTTTGTTGAAAAACATAATCTTGCACCAAATCAATTTGGGCTTGAGGTAACTGAAACCGCTGAACTTGCCGATATCAAGATTGCATCCAAATCTTTAAATACTCTTAAGAGCAAGGGAATTAAAATTGCTTTAGATGATTTTGGTGCTGGCTATGCGTCCTTAAAATACATCAGGGATCTTCCTATTGATGTTGTTAAGCTGGATAAAGACTTTACGTTTAACGTATCTGACCCTTCCACAGCTAGACTGATTAGCTTTGTTTCTGAGGTCTGCAGAGATCTTAAATTAGAGATGATAGGTGAGGGGATTGAGACTGAAGAGGATAAGCAGATGATGTTAGATTTAGGTTGTAAAATTGGTCAGGGGTATTTAATGCATAGGCCTGATTTCCTGGATTCATTTAAAGTTAAGGACACATAAGAGCATGGATAAACATACACTCAAAGAAACTTCTAAGGGCGCAGAAGAGATTGTTTTAACTCAAATTAAACAAGATTTCATTACCCCTGCAAATGCTATTTTTGACTATGTTGATATGGTTGAGAAAGTTCTTACCGATGCAGAATTAACATCAGAAGATGAGATAGCGCAAATCAAGTCATCCTGTAGTCATCTGATAGAGCAATATGAAGTTGCATTTGTTCAAAATACTGGGATTAACGCAGAAGCAACAAAGAAGTCACCTGAAGAATATTCTGAGCTTCGTCATAACCTTAGAACGCCACTTAATGCCATTATTGGCTACAGTGAAATATTGATGGAAGATTACGAGGATGATCTTGAAGAATCTGCATTGGAAGATTTCCAACAAATCATAAATCTAGCAAGAGAGACTGAAAAAGCTATTGAGAATTTTGTTGATTATATTAGAGGAGAAGAAATCGATTCAAATAATGATACTGTATCGAATCAATTAGAATCTGCTGAATCTTTATTTAAATCCCTCGGGGATATTGAATATTCGATTACTCTTGATGACGATATCAAAGAATCAGACATTTTGATTGTTGATGACAATATTACAAACTGTGAAGTTCTCCAAAGACGTTTATCTATGCAAGGCCTTACTTGCAGAACCGCCTATGATGGAAAAACAGCTTTAGAGGAGGTTTTTAAAAAGACACCTGATTTAATTTTGCTAGATGTAATTTTGCCAGATATTAATGGTTTAGAGCTTCTTAAGACTTTTAGAAAAGAGCATAATTCTGAGTCGCTTCCCGTCATTATGGTGTCCGCTTTTAACGATGTGGATAGTATCTCTAAATGTATCCAATTAGGAGCCCAAGATTACCTACCAAAGCCTATTAATGGAACTATCCTGTTGGCAAAGGTTGTAGCGGCATTGGAAAGGAAGTTTTGGAGGGAGCGTGAAAAAGAACTTGTTAATAAGTTACACATTCAAGCTACAACAGACCAGTTAACTGGAATATTTAATCGCCGTGTGGTGTTTGAGGCTTTGGACGAGGCAATGGACAAAGCCAATGAATCTCAGGAAAGAGAATTTACTACCATCATGTTTGATATAGACTTTTTCAAACAAGTAAACGACACATATGGTCATGCAGGGGGAGATGCCGTTTTAATTTCATTTGCTCAGCTGTTGGAAACAGAAATAACTTCACCAAATATAGTTGGCAGGATTGGAGGAGAAGAATTTTTAGCAATTTTGTACTTAAATCAAGATCAAGCTGCTGAATTTTGTAAAAAACTAATAATTAAAATAAATGATAATACTGTTCAATTTGACGGTATTGATATTAAAATTACTTCTAGTGGCGGAGTTGCATTCTCAACTGAAACGGCCACATCAGCTGATCTAACGAACAAGGCTGACGAGCGCCTCTATGAAGCAAAGAAATCTGGTAGGAATAGGTTTAAATTAATGGATAGCGAATTGGTGGGAGACTAATCATGGCAAAAATACTTTATGTTGAAGACAACGAGATGAATCGAGACATGCTTTCTCGTCGATTAACTAGAAGGGGTTATGACATTATTATGGCGGTTGATGGCCAAGCTGGCTTAGATATGATGAGAAAGGATTCACCTGATATCGTTTTAATGGACATGGGTTTACCTGTTCTAGATGGATGGGAGGCTACGATACAAGCTAAGGCAGATAATTCTATTAGTTCTATTCCTATTATCGCATTAACTGCTCATGCATTAGAGTCGGATAAACAGAAAGCACTCGAGTGTGGGGCTGACGATTTTGATACAAAACCAGTTGATTTTAAAAGATTATTAGAAAAGATTGAAGCTCTTCTTAACCCTTAGCTTTTAATAATGCCTTGTATCATCTTGGATAGATTATCCATTGACACATCATCCTTTTTGACCAGCCCAATAACTCTTTCCTTTAAAAGATCTTCTTGAACATCTGTTAAATCTTTGCCAGAGAAAACTAGTACCGGCGCTCTTTTGTTCTCAGGCACATCTTTAATGTAGTTGTCCAGAAACTCAAATCCATCCATGCGAGGCATCTCCAGATCAAGAATAATTAGCGCAGGTTCATCTTTTGTTCTTTCGAGGCCCTCTTTTCCATCCCTTGCATCAATTGGTCGATAACCAGAATCCTTGAGAAGTCGTGATAGTAGTTCTCTTACATCTTTATCATCATCAATTACAAGAACCTTTTGGTTTTTGGTTCCACCACCAAGAAGCCTTTGTATAGTATTAATAAAATGTGTTCGATCAATTGGCTTTGTTAGGTAGTCATTCGCTCCAAGAGATGCAGCAAGATTTGATTGATTTAACTGGCTGATCATGATGACTGGAATATCTTTAAGTTCCTTGTCTGTTTTACATTCTTTAAGCAAAGACCATCCATCTCTTCCAGGCATTAAAACATCTAACAGAATTAACTTAGGCTTAACTTCGCGGATTAATTCCATGCCTTTCTCGCTGTTTGTCGCACCAATAAGCGTTAGATTAAGTTTTGATATAGTTCTCTTGATTAGGTCATGCATTGCTACATCATCATCGACGAGTACAACAAGATTATCATTAGAATCTAAATTAATGACGTTGCTATCAACATCATCCTCATTGTATTCAGGGCACTCACGTGGTACTGAAAGGGTAAAGACTGAGCCAACACCTTCCTCACTTGTTACAACAACATTACCGCCCATCATTTCAGCAAACTTTTTAGAGATAGGAAGACCTAGGCCTGTTCCACCATAATTTGCGGATGTTGAGCGTTCAGCTTGAGTGTATTCCTCGAACACTTTTGCCACTCCCTCTGCGCTCATTCCTGCGCCTGTGTCAATTACAAGAAAATCAATAAATTCTACATCACCTTCCATGCGAGATTTAGCTTCTAGCGTGATAGTTCCATTTTTAGTAAATTTAAATCCATTACTCAAAAAATTTGTGAGACATTGCCTAAGTTTAGTTTCGTCTTGGGACATAGATCCCATTGCACCATCAAGATTAATAATAAACCCATTATCATTTTTAGCTGCAAGGGGTTCAGACACATCTTTAATAGTTTGAATCATGTTCTCAATCTCAAAGCTAGTAATAAATAATTCCATTTTTCCAGCTTCAATTTTAGATAGATCTAAAATATTATTAATGAGTGATAGAAGGTGGGATCCTGAAGATGTAATTTTTTTTAAATCAGGTAATAGATCATCATACCCAAGATCTTCACAATCCTCATAGAGCATCTCTCCATATCCTAAAATTGCATTTAAAGGAGTTCTAAGTTCATGGCTCATATTCGCAAAGAACTTAGTTTTCTGATCACTCGCATCTCTAGCTTCATCTCTTGCAGTTTCCATTTCACCAGTTCTTGCATCAATAAGACCATTCACCTCATCAGACATTCTAGAAAATGCTACTAGCATTAATTCAACAGATGCTTCTTCGCTAGATTTTCTGTCTGCATTATCTGCAAGGTCTTTCATTTTTTTAATATCATTTAGAATTAATGTTCTTGCACTACCATCTAACTGATCAGCTAAGGCTGACATTTTTTCGATAATTACTTCATCTCTTTCATGGCGACGTTTTGCTTGATCTTCGCGAATTGATTCCATTTCAACCAAATGAGATTTATAGCTTTTTAAAGCGGTTGAGAGCTGTCCTACTTCATCAGTTTCAGATGCTAGCATGCCCTTTCGAAGTGGCATTTCTTGCGAGTGATCACCTTTTGTCAAACCCTCTAATACTTCAATAGCTTTAGTAATGCCGCCAAAAGTCCTTGTAGTAATATAAGCAATCAATGAAATAATAAAAATTACAAAAGAAATAGCCGCAATGTACGTAAGGTTCAAGACATTGGTGGCTCTTAGAATGTTTTCCCTTTCATCTTTAAATACATATAACTGAGCCTCATCAGCAGATAAATATGAGCTTAAAGGTAGGAGGGTAATCGAAGCTCCAAGTTCAGTATCTTTTGTTGAATACCTTGATCCATTTAATTTCTTAAATAAACCAGCCTTAAGCGTTAATTTATCGAAATTCTCACTAAAAAAGTCTTCTTCGGCATCTCCAAATTGAGTGTAATAATCATTTAATGAAATCAAACCGAATTCAGCTTTGATAGCTGTTCTTACCTCAAATTCATCTTCAAAAATCTCAAGACCTTTTCTAATATCGACTCCCATGGCTACAACTGCAAGAGTTTCTCCATCAATATTAATTGGAAAGCTCAAGGCTTGATTGAGCGTGGATGATTCATCTCCTTCCTTATCTCTGATCTTTACAATAGATTGTCTTGGCCTTGAGGAAGAATCCTCAAGAAAGGAATCTAAATTACTAACAAAGTCTGGTATAGCATCAGGAGAGCAGGGATTAATACCAAGAAGATCATAGGCACTTTCACAGTATATTCTTGACCCAGTAGCATTATAAACCATTACGTAACTTAAATTTCCGTAATCGAACTCTTCTTCAAAAATTATATCAAGTAAGTATTGGACCTCTCCTCTTTTATCTGAGCTAATGGTATCCAGTATTGGATTTGTAAAAGTGTTACTTGAATCCACTTCATCGATTAAAATTTCTGAGTCAGGTTCCCAGTAAAATGCATTCCCGCCAGTGACTGGAAGCCAATTAGACATTACATCAAAAGATTTGTTATATGTCTGATACCAGGCTGATTCGTAGAGAGTTAAAAGAGACTCATTAGACGAATCTTCCTGAATATTTTCTCGATAATCAAAAGAGAATACAAAAATAGCTGCAACGAGGACATTGCCAAGCACTCCAAATAGAAGTAACTGGAGTCTTATAGGCATTAGTAACCTGAGGGTATGTAAAAGTAGTGAGTTAGTCTGCTAGATTAAAAATTATAACAATTTGAACATTATTAACTTTAACGGATGTTCCATTAAAGGTTGGTGGTTGGTATAAAATTTTTCTTACAGCTTTAATTGCCGCTCTATCAAAAGTACTAGCTGGATTGCTTTCAAGCACATATGGATCCAATACAGATCCGTCTGTGTCTACATCAAATTCTACCTTTACCGAACCTTCCAAGCCCATTCTGATTGCTCGACGTGGATATACGGGGGCTGGATTCGAGATTCGCGTGACTTCAATCTCAGTTCCGTCCTCTCCAATAAAACCTTTATCAGCAGCAAATGCAGGAAGAGAAAGCAAAAGCGCACAAAAGACAAATAAAAGAGAGTTAAATTTTTTCATAATAAGTATGGTTATGTATTAGTTAAGCCTATGTATAATAACTACCCAAAGGCCAATCCCATTATAATAGCAAAAATACACCTATGAAAAAAGTCAAAGATCACTTAAACGAGCAAAGATATTGGGATATATTCACTGTATCAGAGGATTCGGACCTCTTTGCGGCATCGAAATTAATGCAAAAGAACAAAATTGGTGCTCTTATGATTGCTAAAGCAGGCTCATCAGACCATCTATGCAAGTCTTCCGTTGTGGGTATTTTGACAGAAAGAGATATAGTTTATGCGCTATCCGGGGGTGCTGATTCTCTCCATACAAAGACTGTAAAAAATGTTATGACTAGAAAATTAATTTTTACATGCCCGGAAACTTCAAATTCTGAAGCAAAAAAACTAATGATTGAAAATCAAATTAGACATCTACCTGTATTTTCCGATGAACATTTGGTTGGAATAATTTCAATGAGAGACGTGTTTAACGTTTAACTCTTTTGAAAAATAAACTTTTTCAGCGACTGTCTTTTGCAGCGTTAAATTTCCCAACATCTGCAGCTGGGATGCCAATATGGATTTTTATACTGCCTTTCTATGCCGGCGATTTAGGGCTGGGGTTATCCGTTGTTGGAATTTTATTCTTTTTAGGAAGGCTTACCGATATAGCTACCGATCCATTTATGGGAGTGCTTATTGATAGGTTTCCATCTAAGTGGGGCAAACATAAGCATTGGATTTTTATCTCTGCACCAATTTTTATGGTTGCAACTTATTTAATTTTTTTACCTCCAACCTCTAACCCATCTAGTCTTTATTTTTTTCTTTCATTATTTTTGGTTTACTTGAGTTTTACCTTGAGTTCAATTACTCAGCTTTCGTGGTCAACTTTTCTAGCACCAAACTACGATGATAGAACAAGGTTATTGACTCTTCGAGAATTAATGTCCTTACTTGGAATGTTTTGTGTAATAGCAATTCCCGCAATTGTAGAGTTATACGACACTTCCTTAACAGCTAAAGTATCTGCAATTGGAGTATTTGTTTTAATTTCAATACCCATAATAACTCTGAATGGGCTGTATCAAGTTCCGGATGCAAAATCAGAAAAAGTAATATCTAAAATTGAGAATCCATTAAAAACCTTTAAAAGTTTATTTGCTAATACCATGCTCAACAAAATTGTTTTGGCGGCAGCATTGATTGCCTTTTGCATGTCTCTAAATGGTGCTTTGTATTTGATATGGATGGATGTTGTCATGGAGTTACCTGAATATTCCTCAAGACTTATGTTGATGTATTACCTAGTTAGTGTCTTTGGATTGGGTGTGTGGAGATACCTGAGCATTAAAACTTCAAAGCATTTTGCTGCAGGCATATCTTGCTTATATGCAATTATTGTTTTGCTAATTGGGTTTGTAGGATTTTTTATTGTGCGGGACCTTGATTCAGGCATTAAATTAATTGCTGTTGGATCTTTTATTGTTCTATATGGCTTTTCATTCTCTGGGCCAATGCCCTTAATCAATGCCATTATTGCTGATATCTCAGATAAGCTCTCTCTTGATCATGATGAAAATATATCTGGAACTGTTTTTTCTTATCTCACAACTATTACCAAGGTTGGATTTGGTCTTGCTGCTGTAATCCCTTATTTAGTTTTAGAGCTAATGTGGGGATTTGATATAAGCCTTGGGGTTGATAATACAGAGTCATCCAAAATGGCTGTTTTTTATATTTATACTTTTGTCCCGATTATTTGCTACTGCATAGCTTCATATATGCTTTTAAGTCATTCACTTGGGAGAGAAGAGCATGAGAAAATTAAATCTGTAATGGAGGGCTCCTAATGGAATTTCAAAAATACGAATGTGTGATATGTGGCTATATTTACAACGAGGAGTTTGGTGATCCAGATGACGGTATCCCAGCTGGCACTCGTTGGGATGATATTCCCGATGAGTGGGTTTGCCCTGAATGTGGAGTGAGCAAATTTGATTTCGAATTAATTGAAAGCTAAGTATTATTTACTATTATCCCTTCTAATTATATGAAGAAAATTTTTAAGCTCAGCTTTTTGTTCCTTTTTATATCAACCTTGAGCTCATCAGACAGCGATTTGAGTGACCTTTATCCTGTTGGTGATATATCAATCAAAAGCTTATTTGAAATTCATGAAGGCTTTGAAACAAATTATTGGAAATATGAAACTAATAATTTATTCGATCCTTTATTATTTAAAGATATTGAAATCTATGTTTTCTTTGCTACTTGGTGCCATGACAGCAAAAGAGAGGTTCCTCGCCTTCTTCGCCTTCTAAATAAACTAGATGTCCCAGAGAATCATATTCATCTAATTGGACTTAACTTTATGAAGAATGATCTTCAGAATAGAGGACAGGACTTTAAGGTTAAAAAAACACCAACTTTTATCTTATTAAGAAATAATAAGGAGATAGGAAGAATAGTTGAAAAGCCAGATATAAGTCTTGAAACCGATCTCCTGAAAATTCTTAGTTCAGTAAATTAGTTTAAATTTAGAGCAGCAATACTTTTGGCTTCATCATAGTCAACATAGAATGTAGCATATTGCTTTCTAAATTTAGCAATCGGTCCATCCATATCGCAAAGCACAGGCTTATCAGCGAACTTTTTATTTTCCCAGATAGGAATATCCTCTTTCACTTGTTTATTAATATCTTTAATAATCGCAGCACCAACTCCACCAACTGGCTCTTCACCATTTATCTTTTTTTGTAAAAAGGCAAAACGTACAATACATTGTTCACCTTCGATCGGAGTTGTTGAGCCAAGTAACAGAGTATCGCAAATCCCTTCAAATTTTGTTGCATTGTCGCCAGGTCCATTAGAGTAAGCTGTAATTCTTCCTTTAATTGTTCCACGAGGCGTTTCCATGTTTGCCTCTTGAACAGAAATACGTTTTTGTTTGTCATAACTTACCTCAAACTCAGGATAGCTAACAACACCATGGACATATTGAAAGTGCGCAGCATCCACTGCATTCTCAGCCATATCTTGAATATGGCAATTAACGATATACTCATAAGAAACAAAATTATCCGACCATTGAGGATCAAGAACCTCGGGATAAGTCTCAACTTCATAAGTTGGTTCTTCTCCTTTTGGATGATACCAAGCATATACAAGATTATTTTTTTCAGTAATTGGGTATGTAAATATTTTAGCTTCTTTAGCTCTCTGGGGAATATTTTTTGCATAGGGTATATTTTCTACCTTTCCATCAATATTCCATTCCCATGCATGAAAAGGGCATTCGATGCAATCATCTTTAACGATCCCACCATGACCCAAATGAGCTCCTAGGTGAGGGCAATAAGCATCTAGCATGGCAGCTTTCCCTGATTCTCCTCTAAACAGCACCTGGTCTTCTCCGAAGTACCTCACAGCTTTGACTTCTCCAGGTTTGAGTTCATTTGCGTAGCTGACTACATACCATCCAAATGGAAGGGGCATCGGATATCTTTTTGTGGCATTCATAATTTTTAATAAGTTATTATAATTTTAAAAGTTTTTTTGCATTTTCACCAAGAAACATTGGCCAAACATCATCTTTCAAGGGAACATTTGCCATTTCAGAGAAAATTTTATCAAGAGATAAGCCCATTGGAAAATATCCTGCATACATTATTTTTTCTTTGCCTCTCGTATTGGCAAAGTTAATAATGTCCTCTGGATAATGTTTTGGGGAAAAGGCACTAGTAGAATAGTAAAGATTAGGATACTTAAGCATCAGTTTACAAGCCAAAGCTGTCCATGGCTCAGCGCCGTGACGCATAACAAATTTGAGCTCAGGAAAAAACCAGCAAACTTCATCAATAAGTTCAACTTTTTGTGGAGCCATGGGTATTCTTGGACCCGGCACACCAACACAACAAAAAAAGGGCAAATCTAACTCTACGCACATTTCATATATGGGATGCCATTTTTGATCATTGATTGGCACTTGTGGATACATACCAGAAGGAAATGCACTCACTGCTTTTATTCCAAATTTTTCATAGTTTCTTTTAATATTTTCTGCTTCATTTGGAGTATTAGGATTAACTGGTAAGTCAAAAAAGAAGCGATCAGGATAATTCTTTCCTGCTAAGATTTTTACCTCTGATTTTTCATGAAAACCAATCATAGCTTGATTGATATTGTGTTTATCCATCTCCTCAAGAGTGTATTGCACAAAATCATCATGAGAGCCAGTTTCCGGTATATCTTTGAACATGTATTGAGCAGGCATTTTAAACATGGACTTTGATTCTTCGTCTCTTAGAAGAGGCTCCATAAATGTATACCATTCTGATCGATCTTCCTTTTCTGGAATACCAAGCATTAAATCGACCGTGTAAATATCTTTATTAAATCCCATGACTAAAGTTTAACTAATAAAGTGTATTGAAAGAATGTAAAGTGAAAAAAAGTATAAATAGTTTATTTTGCCTTGACGAATAAATTTTTCACGATACTCATTAAGACATGAATTCTCCACCATTTACATCTAAGCTAGCTCCGGTAATTACCTTTGCAAGGTCAGATATTAAAAATAAAGCCGCATTTGCACAGTCACTATCATCGGGTATTAAACCTAAAGGGATATCTTTAGTAACACCAGATATGACAGTGTCTGGTGAAACGCCCATAGCCTCAGCTGTATAATTCACATACATCTCAACCGGAGGTCCCCACATCCAACCCATAAATACAGAATTTACTCTAATACCCTTTGGTCCTAATTCTTTTGCAAGTATCTTTGTGGCAGTAGCGAGGGCACCTTTTGAGGCTGCATAACCCCCTTGAGTTGGCAAAGGCTTTTTAGTTATTAAGCTATTGATCATTACTATTGCTGCATTTGATTCCATTTTTTTTACTGTCGCCATGGTTAAATTCATGGTTCCGAAGAAATTAGTATTCATTGTTTCTTGCCAATCATTAAAATCAGAATCACAAATTTCTTTGAAGTCTCCGGCTCTATATGCGCTATTTAAGAGTCCATCAATCTGGCCATATTGATCTAGTGTCTTATTTACTAAGTTTTCACAATCTTCGGGCTTGGTTATATCACAAGGAACTGCAATAACCTCCGATCCTGAGCCTGATATCTCTGCCTGGAGTTTATTTAAGAGCTCAGTTGATCTTGCTGCTATTACAAGCTTTGCTCCTTCTCGTGCTGCTCCATAAGCTAATTCTTGACCAAGACCCGGACCAATTCCCGAAACAATCACTACCTTATTATCTAGAATCATAAATTCTCCTTATTAATATATTGATTTATATAATTATTGAAATTAGTTTTCTATGAATGTGGATTCCAACCCCAAATTCTTCTAGTGAATATTGATGGGCTCCCATCTCATGCTGATTCTCTTCTTTCCAGGCAGTCATTGGCATTCTCAGCTTGGTCGGTAAAATCCTGACCTATGAAATTATAGACAATCGACATTTCAGAAATTGGATCTTTAATCATTTTAAGAAAATCTAGATTCAAAAAATTTTCAGGATTAGAATTGCTAACTTCCATACAGTGGTTCAATACTTTTGCTAATTTTTTCGCCCAGTGAAAGCCAATATTATTTTTATCATAACTATTGGTTAAAGGTTCAAAACAGATTGGCACACATGGAGCAGAATGAAGGTACAGTTTTTTTGAGGATCTCTATGAGTTTGAATCACTTTTGAGTCAGGAAATACCATAAGTAATTTATCTATAAAACCAAGATGATGAGGTGATTTTAAAAACCCATTTCTTTTTATCTCTCCCAGGGTTTTGCCATTGAAGATATTGGAGCATGATTTTTAATTGCTTGTATGCATGAATATGATCTTGCTCTTCAACCCAAGATGAATAAGTAGGCAATCTCATAAATGACTCAGGAACCGTGCTAAAAAAAAGTATGCTCAAGAAGCAAGATTTCCTCATCTGCTCCTTTGTAGTCCCATGGGTGAATAGTTAATGCATCTGGAGAAGCTGCAAACAACAGCATCAACTTCTGCTTTTCCTAAAGCCCATTCTCTCAGACGGATTACCTCGCTCTTCATTTGGCAGCATTGCTGGATATCTCCCTTCCCACCAAAGCATTGCCGTGTGTCTGGGGATCAGCAGCCAATAATCTATGGCGTCATGGTACTGCCGGTTCTTGGCAAACCAACAATTACAATTGGCGCAACTATTTGCTCATCTAGTATTTCAGGGTAATTTTTAACAGCATCTTCAATTCTTAGCATATTTGAAAGCACACCTATTAATCTATGATGCTGTGCTTGAATACCAATCTCATTTAGGTCAGCCTCAGTATTAATTGAATTTACTAATTTATTAAAACCCTCTTCAAATAGATGGTTACCTAGATTATCAAGGCCTGTAACTTTTTTTTGATTCTTTTAGTATTTCTTTAGCATTAAGCATCATCCACCTCTAGTTCTGCTATTGACTTAACCTCAACTTTTGGTAAGGGGCAGGTGTCCAGACCCTATCCAGCGTAGTAACATTGCCACCGTTGCTCCTTCCTTCAGTAATAACGTTATTAGATACATTTAGAGGTGAATGACTCACAATAATCTTTACAGATGAATCTGAGTTTTAATGCTGCTGTTGAGGAGTTTAAGTGGATTTTATTATGCCTGTAATCTAATGATTCCATCCAATAGTTTTTCAAGTTGAAAATTCCAAAAATTACAATTAGGAATTTCAGATTTAATTTCAAGGAACTCATCAGAATTGAACTCATAGTAGCCATGAAGATAAAATATTTCTGGATCTCCTCCTGCTGCCTGAAAAAAATTTTGATCGCCTAAAGGAAGTGCATTTTTATGGTTCTTTTTAAACTCTTTAACCCATTTAAGAAATGTAGTTGAAGTACCTCTTATGAATCCGAGAGAATTTTGAAGGTGACGATTTAATTCATCACTTGAAAGAAGAATTGGATCATTTGGAACGGCAATATTCTTTATATTTACTACTGAGTGCTTTTGTTCAAGTCGACGTGAGTAGGTTTGGCGAACAATAAGCATATTTGCTTGAGCTGGAAGATGCAAATAATTAAGAGATGTTTGCTCCGGTCCTAAGGTCAAAATAAAGTCTCCGTCTTCGGTGACGCTCATTCCAGATAGATTTATTTCTCCCATAGATACCATAGTTCCATCTATAGAATATCTATTTTCCTTGAGACCAAAGCTTAAGTAGTCTGCTTCCCCAATGTTGCCATATACTTTATAAGTGAAAGCACCGTTAATATTTGAATTTAAATAAATATTATCTGGATTATCAGCGCCAATTTTTGCAGTTTCATGTGAGAGGCTATAAAACGAAGGATGATTTGCATCAGAATGCTCAATATTCATCTCTAAAGACAGTCTAAGTAATCTTGTAAGATACCTGTAGCCTTCAACCTCATCAGTTTCCGTTAGATGTTTTTGGCTTGAAACTATATCTCCAATGGACTTAAGCTCGTCACAAAATTCATTCCACTTTTGCTTAAATGTTTGAGTCATATTATTTCTTTTTAATTTAATAAATATATATTATGGTTAGTAGTAAATCATATAATTTTTAAGATGCCAAAACCTCAAGAAAGAAATCAAGAAGAGACTAAAATAATTTTTCAATCCTGGTTGAAAAATAAGCTTGATGCCGCAACAAATATAAGTGTTAAAATTTTGGGTGGTCCAGAGAACACTGGTTTTTCTAACGAAACTTTAAGTTTTGAAGTTTCATACTCTCTCAATGATGAAACTATTAAAAAAGGAATGGTTTTAAGGTTTTATCCCGAAGGCTTTTTTGTTTTTCCTGATTACGATATCCATAAACAATTTTTAATCATGCAAAAATTGTCTGCTCATAATATTAAAGTTCCAAATGTTCTTTGGTACGAAGAAAGTGATGAAGTTTTTGGAACTTCATTTTATGTTATGGAAATGGCTCAGGGGGATGCCCCTTCTGATAATCCACCCTTCCATCAAGAGGGCTGGGTTGCTGAATCTTCAGAAGAAGTTCGAGAAAAAATCTGGTGGGGCTGGGTTGAAGAGATGTCAAAAGTTCATCAGATAGATATTTCGACTGGTGAGTATGAGTTTTTAAATAGACCTGAATTAGCTGGTAATTACCTAGATCAAGAGCTAAATTATTATTTTAATTTCCATGATTGGGCAATGGAAGGAGAGGCCCATCCAGTTGCTGATCAGGCCCGTGAATGGTTAGTTGCGAACAAACCTGTATCAAATCAATCTACCGTTATCTGGGGAGACTCCAGATGTGCAAACATAATGTACTTACCTGATGGAGAAATCTCTGCAGTTCTTGATTGGGAAATGGCATCGTTGGGCGATCCTTGTATGGACTTAGCATGGGGCATCGCTATTGACGATTGCAACAGCAAGGGCGTTGGAGTAGAAAGATTATCTGGATTTCCAGGACCTGTTGCTACTATAGCTAAATGGGAAGCTTTGACTGGTTTTAACGCAGATAATTTTGACTACTTTTATACTTTGGCTTTATATAAATTTACAGTAATAATGATTAAAGTTGTTAGGAAGCTGGAGCATTACGAAATTATGCCAATGGGTTTAAATGCCCATATTAATAATCACGTCACCCCAATCTTAGAAGCAAAACTTAAGGAGCTTTAATTATGGCTATTTTTTCTATATCTCACTCAGAGAGTGGTCGCAAGCAGCTGTCTCTCAAAAGTCCTGTAGACCTATCACATATTGATACATATGATTGCGCAACATCTGATGAAATATCCTTAGTCATGACGCAGGCAAAAATTGCTCAATCTAAATGGAAGCAAACAACTCTTAAAGAAAGGGTAGAGCTGATGCATAGAATTGCTGATATTGTGATTCAACAACAAGATAGAATTATGGATGTTGTAATGCGTGAGACTGGCAAGCCTATTCAAGAAGCCATGGCCATGGAAGTATTTTCAGCTGTTGATTCATTGGTATTTTATGCCAAAAGAGCTGAGAAATGGCTTTCTGATAAAAAAATTAAGATGCATGGTCCGATGAGGTTTTTAAAGAAAACAATCATCACATACAAACCTCGAGGTGTTGTCGCAGTGATTACGCCATGGAATGGCCCATTTATCCTTTCAATTAACCCTGTTATTCAAGCAATACTATGTGGGAATAGCGTTATTGTTAAACCTTCTGAAGTTACACCAATGTCTGGAGCTATGGTTCAAGAGATCTTTGCATTAGCTGATGCACCCATTCACTTGGTGCAAACCCTAATCGGTGATGGCGAAACTGGTGCTGAACTTATCAGCCAAGGACCAGATAAGGTATCTTTTACCGGCAGTGTTGCTACAGGCAAGAAAATTGCTTCTAAGTGCGGGGAGATGCTTATTCCCTTTAGTCTAGAGCTTGGCGGAAAAGATGCAATGATTGTATGTTCCGATGCTGATGTTCAAGACGCAGCTAGTGGTGCCGTTGTAGGCTCCTTTATGAATGCTGGTCAATACTGTTGTGGCACTGAAAGAGTTTATGTGATGGCAGATATTTATGATGAATTTGTTGAAAAAGTCGTATCAATTACAAATTCACTTGTTCAATCAAATGACTGCAAAGGGGATGTAGGCCCTACATTTTGGGATAAGCAAATAGATATTATTGAAGATCATGTAGATGACGCCATTGCAAAAGGTGCTACTGTCCTAGCTGGTGGAAAAAGAAATCCAGCTTTTCAAGGTCTTTACTTTGAACCTACTGTAATGACTGAGGTCACCCATGATATGAAAATTATGAAGGACGAAACATTCGGGCCAGTGATGTGTATTATGAAAGTTAATTCTGAGGATGAAGCTTTATCTTTAGCAAATCAATCTCATTATGGTTTAAACGGAAATGTCTGGACAAAAGATTTAGCCAAAGGTCAAAAAATTGCTCAGTCTATAGAAACAGGAGCTTGTTCAGTAAATGATATGGCCATGAGCTATGGTGTTAATGAGGTTCCATTTGGTGGCGTAAAAAATAGTGGCATAGGGGTCGTAAATGGTAAAGAGGGTTTGCTTGGATATGCTCACGCAATGCCTATAATTATTGGTAAAAAATCAGCATCAGCTTACCCCTATACAGATAAGTCATTTGATCAACTCAAAGGTGCTCTAAAAATATTTTGGGGAAACAGACTAGTTAGAAAATTATTTGGATAGTAGTAAAATATAATTTATCTTTTTGGATTTGCTGCATCAAGATAAGAGGGTGATTCTCCGCCACCATGAACTTCTAATGCAGATCCTGTTACCCACTTAGCTAGATCAGATGCAAAAAACACGCATGCATTTGCTACATCTAATGGCTCGCCCATTCTTTTCATGGCAATAGTTTTTGCTACTTTGTTAATTTCTTTTTTGCTTCCGTAATGAAGAATAGAATTTTCAGTTTCTATGTAACCAACAATAATAGAATTTACCTTGATTTTTGGGGCCCATTCCAGTGCAAGAGTTTTGGTGAGATTTATCAGCCCCCCTTTTGCGGCTCCATATGCGGCGCTTCCTGGGGTTGGTCTAGATGCAACAACGCTCGATATATTTATAATATTTGATGTGCTATTTTGCTTCATCATGATTCTTGCAATTTTTTGACTTAGATTTAGAGGAGCAGTGAGATTTAGGTCAATAATCGCTTGATGAAATTTGTGAGAGACTGATATAGCTTTTACTAGAGGGGAGCCCCCAGCATTATTTATAAGAACATCAATAGTTCCATGTGATTTTTTTAACTCATTAATTAAATTATCAATTGATTTATTGCTCCTAATATCGCATTCAATAAAGATTGCTTTATTTCCCCTAGCTTGGATTGTTCGCTTTGGTTTTTGTCGAGCCAAAATTACAACTTTTGCGTCTAACTTTAAAAAAGTTTTAGCTATGACTGCGCCAATTCCCTTGGTGCCACCAGTAATCAGAATTACTTTCTTTTTAAAGTTAATATTTATCATTCTTCTTTCCTTTATTAGATAATCTTCTCTAAAAATGCATTGATTAAATGTTTTTCATTAAATATTACATCATTGATAACAAAGAAGCCTTAATTGAATTAAGAAATTTATTCATATTGATCCATATTCCTTCATCAATAAGTTTGTATAATCTTAATATTATTATTGTAAATTTTTGGGGAACGTAAATGAAAATAGCAATTCTTGGTGGCACAGGAGCATTAGGCAAGGGGTTAGCTTCGAGGTGGATTAAAGCTAAGCATGAGGTACTAATCGGAAGCAGGGATATCAATAAAGCTAAACAGATTGCTGAGGAGCTTGGTCTCACAGAATCGTCAGGGATGTTAAATATTGATGCAGCAGAGTCAGCTGAGATAGCATGCATTACAGTGCCTTTTGCACATCAAGAGCAAACACTTAAGAGTATTGAAAATAAACTTAAAGATAAAATCTTAATTGATGCGACTGTTCCTTTAGTTCCACCAAAGGTTATGAGAGTTCAACTTCCCTCAGAAGGCTCTGCTGCAATGAAAGCTCAAGGCATTCTGGGCGAAGACAGTATAGTTGTTTCGGCTTTTCAAAATATTTCTGCTGAATTATTACAAACAGACCAGGAAATTGATTGTGATGTTCTTGTTTCTGGGGATTTTCTTGAAGCAAGGACTACTGTTATAGCTCTTGTAGCCGATGCAGGATTAAAGGGTTGGCATGCTGGTCCTTTGTGTAACTCAGTTGCTGCTGAAGCCTTGACATCAATTTTGATTACTATCAATAAAAAGCATTCACTGCAACATTCTGGTATAAAAATTACAGGCCTTTAGATTTCGAGAAATAATATCAATTCACTTAACCTAACAGCATTAGAGAGTTTTCCTTTGATCCATCCTGGTGATGATCTAGCTAATCTTATAATTAATCAATTAACTCAGCAGAATATTAATCTCGAAGATGGCGATATTTTAACTGTTGCACAAAAAGTTGTTTCTAAAAGTGAAAATAGATACCTAGATATATCAACATTAACTCCAAGTTCTGACGCTATTTTATTGGCCAGAAAAATCGATAAAGATCCACAATTTGTTCAGGCGATATTAAATGAATCAAAACTAGTAGTTCGTCACAGGATGGGGGTATTAATTGTGGAGCATAAGCTAGGCTTCATTCACGCTAATGCTGGGATAGATCGATCCAACATAGATCAATCATCCAATCAGGTTCTTTTGCTTCCTGAGAATCCTGACCTGTCAGCAAAAAAATTGTGTTCAACTATTAGCAAACGTCTCAATAGAAACATTGCTTTAATAATTACTGACACCATGGGTCGTCCTTTTAGGAATGGCATTGTAGGGTTTGCGATTGGCAGCTCAAACATAGAATGCGTGGTTGATGAAAGAGGTAAGCATGATCTATATGGAAATATTTTGAAAGTCACTCAAATAGCAGTCGCAGATGAGCTCGCGGCAGCAGCTTCTCTGTTAATGGGCCAGGCGGACCAGAAGAAACCAATTGTTTTAATTAGAGGCTATAAATATAACTTCTCTAGGTCAAGCAATGGAGAGGAGCTAATTAGGAGTGAGGAAGAGGATTTGTTTAGATGAAAAATTATTTACTTCTATGCGGTGGAGTTGGCGGAGCTAAGTTAGCACTAGGATTTTCTAAAATTCTACCTGAATCAAACTTTACAATAGTTGTAAACACTGGCGACGATTTCACTCATTTTAATCTAAAAATTTGTCCAGATCTTGATACTGTAATGTATACGCTGTCTAATGAGTCTGATCTCTCTAAAGGTTGGGGCAGGGCCAATGAGTCATGGGAAATGTTATCTGCTCTAAAAAACCTTGGTGGGGAAACTTGGTTTCAACTAGGCGACAAAGATCTTGCAACCCATATTATACGAACCCAGCTCATTTCAAATGGTTCAAGTCTTTCCGAAGCTACCCAAGAATTAGCGAGTAGATTTGGTTTAAAAACTAATATTTTACCTATGACCGATGATCTAGTTGAGACATACATACAAACTCAAAATAGACTCTTATCTTTCCAGGAATATTTTGTAAAATTTCAATGTGAGCCCTCAGTTACTAATTTTGTATTTAAAGGTCTTGATAAAGCAAAGTTTAATCCCCTCATCAAGCTTGATAACTTTGACGAGATTATCATTTGCCCATCAAATCCTTTTGTGAGCATTAGTCCCATCATTCAGCTAGAACCTCTGAATGAATATTTACAATCACACCCTGAAAGAGTTAATGTTGTTAGTCCAATTGTTAATTCAAAATCTTTAAAAGGCCCAACTTCTAAAATGATGAAAGAGCTTGGCATGGATACATCTGTCTTAACTATTGCAAAATATTACTCTAAATATGCTCAGACTTTATTCATCGATGCCAGCGACCACCAAGAGGAAAAGTTAATTAAAAATATGGGATACAAAGTATCACTTGCAGACTTGGTCATGAATAACCTAGATTCTAAAATTAACCTTGCACAATCAGTGATTGATTATTTGGAACTCAAGTAACATGCAGATATCTGCATTCATCCCTATTAAAAAGTTTAGTAACTCAAAAGGGCGCCTTGCCAGCATCCTATCTGAGCAACAAAGATCAGACCTTTCAAAAGCAATGGCCAATCAAACTATCAAGGCATTAATTCAATCTAGTATCTGCGATTCAATAACTTTGGTCACCAATGATCCTGATTTAGTTATAGAGGGCACTTCAACATTTTTTACTAATTCGTCTTTAAATAATGCGCTGCATGAAGCTATTAATAGCTTCAAATCAACTAATCCAATATTAATTATGCATGCAGACCTACCAAAAATTAATCAGATAGATATTCAGTATCTGGTTAGCTCATTTAATGAGTCAATTATCAATATTGTTTCGGATGTTGATAATATTGGAACGAATTGTCTTCTTTATGATCGCGCAATGAAATTTACCTTACGATTTGGTATAAATAGTTATGAGTTATTTCTAACGGAGTTTAAAAATAATAATTGTAACTGGAATAATCTTTCTATTGAGTCACTTCAGGATGACCTTGACTCAGAAGATGATTACTTCAAACTGAAGCATTATGTCCGAGGTGAATAGATTGGAAATACAGGAACATTCTAATAATAGTTTAAAAAATCTACTTGCTTCAGATGGTTGCCTCCAAGGCGACTTATTGGACTTGTCTAATATCGCTCTTTCTGATTATCTAGTCCAACAAGCATTTTTAAAAAAACAGAAATACTATTTCAATCAATTAACATATTCTCCAAAGGTCTTTATACCACTGACTTTTTTATGTAGAGATGTTTGTCATTACTGTACGTTTGCCAAAACACCAAAAAAAGTTAAATCACCATATTTACCTATTGAAGAAGTTATCAAAATAGCTAAGAAGGGAGAAGAGAACGGGTGTCACGAAGCGCTATTTACCCTGGGAGATAAGCCCGAACTAAGATACAAAGCAGCCCGAGTTGCATTACAAGCAATGGGTTATCAGACAACAAATGAATATGTTGCTGCATGTGCAGAAGCAGTCTTAGAGCATACCTCTTTGATACCTCATCTTAACCCTGGATGCTTAACAGAATCTGAGTTAGATATGCTGAAGCCATTGAGTGGGTCAATGGGACTAATGATAGAGTCTTTGTCATCAAACCTTTGTCAAAAAGGGCAGCCACATTACGGATCACCAGATAAAGAACCAGCCTTTAGAATGAAAACTCTAATCAATGCAGGAAAAAGAAACATTCCATTCACTACAGGTATTCTTATTGGAATAGGTGAAACGAGACTAGAGAGACTTGAATCTATTTTCGCGATTGGAGAACTCCATAAAAAGTATGGCCATATTCAGGAAGTTATAGTTCAAAATTTTAAAGCCAAAGCAAATACATTGATGGAGAATGCTCCTGAACCATCTTTCGATGAATTAATTTGGACAATTGCAATGGCAAGATTAATTTTGCCTGGTGATATTAACCTTCAAGTTCCACCTAATCTTAACCTGCAGCATCTTGAGAGACTCATTGAATCCGGTATTAATGATTTTGGTGGTATCTCACCCGTAACAAGGGATTTTGTTAATCCTGAGGCGCCATGGCCTGAAATTAAAAAATTATCCTTTATGACCAATCTTCTTGATCAAGACCTAAGAGCCCGGGCAACTCTTTATCCTGCTTATTTTAATAATCTTCATTTGCATACTTCTAAAAACATTGCATCAAAATTATTACAGAAAGTTGATGCGCAAAATTTAATTCGTTCTGATAGCTGGGTATCTGGCGTGAGTACAAGTATTCCTTTGTATTCAAACATTCGATTTAAATCAGATATTCAAGATAGCATTAAAAAAATTCATGAAAACTCAGATCTTAAGGCCCTTCAAAATATTCTCTCAGCATCAGACAGAGATTTTAAATATTTAATGGATTATGCAGATGATTTAAAAACACATATACATGGACATGAGATCACCTGTGTGATGAATAGAAATATTAACTACACTAATATTTGTTCCTTTAAATGTAATTTTTGCGCTTTCTCCAAGGGTACGGGTCACTCTGATTTGAGAGGCAAGCCATATAATATTTCACATGATGAGATAGCAAGAAGAACTTTAGAGGCAATAGATAGGGGAGCAACTGAAGTTTGCCTTCAAGGTGGTATTCATCCTCAATATACTGGTAATACCTATCTAGATATAGTCAAAACAATTCGTTCTGTTTCGGATACTATCCATATTCATGCATTTTCTCCTTTAGAAATTGATCATGGTAGACGTACATTGAATATCTCGGTTGAAGAGTTTCTTGTTGAGCTAAAACATGCTGGGCTTAACTCCCTTCCTGGAACTGCAGCAGAGATTCTGGATGATGATATTAGGGCTGTCATTTGTCCTGATAAATTAAATTCTCAGGAATGGTCTGATGTCATCATGGCGGCTCACTCAGTTGGATTACCCACAACATCTACAATGATGTTTGGTCATGTTGAAGATATGTCTCACGTTGCAAGACACTTCGGAGCGCTTAAAGTTATTCAAAATCATACTAATGGTATTACAGAGTTTGTGCCTCTTCCTTTTGTTGCTAATGAAGCTCCAATATACATGCGGGGCTTATCAAGGCCTGGCCCAACTTTCAAGGAATCAGTATTGGTTCATGCTGCTGCAAGAATATTCTTTTACGATTCAATAGACAATATTCAAGGCTCATGGGTAAAAATGGGGCTTCCAGGCTTAAAATTTTTATTATCAGCTGGAATAAATGACGTTGGCGGAATACTTATGAACGAAAGCATCACAAAAGCAGCAGGCGCTTCATTTGGTCAAGAACTTAATCTAGATGATGTGGATCGAATCGCTAGATCTCTTGATTTAGATTTGATCCAAAGAAACACCCTTTATCAGAAACTCGATACTAAGATATCTGAACTATCTAAATCGCAGAGTATCCCCTTGCTACCAATTATTAACGAATACCACAAACCTTCATTAACAATATAGCTACCTATGATAAAAAAAATATTTGATCTTTTTATTATTTTTGCTGGGTATGTTGCTTGCATTTATTCAATGGTCTTCACATGGAATTTACTCCTAGATTTTAATATTTTCTTAAGATTATTAGCCTGCCATGTTGAAGCAACAATATTTATATATCTTTTGAGCGTACTCTTTAAAAATTCAAGTTGGTACGATGCTTTTTGGTCTGTTATACCTGTAGTGTTGTCTATTTTATGCTGGATTGATATTGACGCTGAGGGAGATGTTTTTAGAGCAGGAATGATGTTTAATGTGATGGTTTTTTGGGCAATAAGATTAACCTACAACTGGGCTAGATCATGGGACGGCTTTTTTCACGAAGACTGGCGATATGTCATGATGAAAGGGAAGGCAAAAACCAAGCTCCAGTATTTTTTAACTGACTTTGGAGCCATACACCTAATCCCGACACTTTCAGTATTTATGGCTTTACTGCCAATGCATTACACCCTCTACTATCCTGGACCTGAAGTATTCTGGTTAGATTGGGTTGCTTATGCTATTGGTATATCAGCCGTACTCATTCAAATTATTTCTGATCAGCAAATGTATAATTTTAGACGGTCCTTAACTGAGCCTCAAACCATGCAATCGGGATTATGGTTTTATTCGCGTCATCCTAATTATCTTGGCGAAATACTTTTCTGGTTTAGCTTCTTTATTTTTTCTTTATCAAACGGCTTTGCAGCCTCATGGCTAATTGTAGGGACAATTACTATGTATTTATTAGTAGCTATTACTTCTGTTGCTATGATGGATAATAGATCTTTGCAAAGACGCCATGATTTTAAGGCCTATATGGATACTACGCCTGCAATATTTTTTAATTTTTTTAAAAGGAAACCCTAATGCGATATTTTTTTAGTTTACTTACTTCACTGTTTTTAATTTTACCAATTAGTTCAGGAGCACTAGTTTCGACTTTAGAGCAAAATCTTAACGGAGTTATGACAAAAGTTACCGATTGGAGACATCACTTTCATGAATTTCCTGAGTTATCAAACAGAGAGTTTAAAACCCAGCAATCGATTGCTGGGGCTCTCATCGAAATGGGCCTTGAGCCAAATACTGCCTATGGTAAAACTGGGGTAACAGCATTTATAAGAGGGCAAAATCCAGGGCCTTTAATTGCTTTGAGGGCTGATATTGATGGACTGCCTGTCACTGAAAAACTTAACCTTCCATTTTCATCAAAAGAAAGAACTACTTATCAGGGAAACGATGTTGGAGTTATGCATGCTTGTGGCCATGATGCCCATATTGCTACTCTTTTGGGTGTTGCCAGCTTTCTTTCGCAAAATACTGACAAGCTTGATGGCGATATTTTGCTAATATTTCAACCGGCAGAAGAGGGTGCGCCTGAAGGCGAGGAAGGTGGAGCTGAATTAATGTTAAAAGAAGGCCTCTTTGATGCAGAAAAACCAGATGCTATTTTTGGCATGCATGTCTCAAATGCTAAACATGGGCAACTTTGGACAAGGCCAGGGCCAATTATGGCTTCAGCAGAAGCTTTTAGGGTTACAATTGAAGGTAAACAAACGCATGGATCGCGTCCATGGAATGGTGTTGATCCTATTGTAGCCGCCTCTGATATCGTCACTACTTTGCAAACTATTGTTAGCAGAAGACTAAACCTTCTTGATAGTCAGGCTGTGGTGACTGTTGGAATAATGAAAGGCGGCACCAGAAATAATATTATTCCATCAACTGCTTTTCTTGAGGGAACCATTAGAACATTTCAAGATTCCTATGCTGATCAAATCAGAGAGGAAATATCAGTTATTGCTAATAATATTGCTGCTGCGCATCATGCCAAGGCCAATGTTGAGTTTAAAGTCTATGGTGGCTATCCGGTAACATATAATGATATTGAACTAGTAGATAAGTATGCATCTTCTCTATCTAGAGCAGCTGATGGCAATTACTATGAGGCTAAGGTTCCAAGGACAGGCGCAGAGGATTTCTCATTCTTTGCTCAACAAGTCCCAGGACTATTCTTTTTCTTGGGAGTGAATGCACCTGGAGTAGAAGATTCTCCAACCAATCATTCGCCGTATTTTTATGTTGATGATTCAGCACTCATAAATGGTTTAAAAGCTTTTGTGAACCTAGTTGAAGATTTTTCTAATGACTATAATGTAGATAATTAATATTAATAGATAAAGTCCTAATATTGCAATGAGAGAATTAGTTGATAGTCTCCATGCTTAATGAACTCTTGTGAGCATCCCAATCAGGATTTAATAAATAGCGTGCTGCCTATATTAATAAGACCGGCCCAATCAGTGCAAATAAGTGCTATTGAAGTTAAAAATTTACTCATTAATTAATCCTCTTCCTTACTGGATATTTGTTCTCTTACGAACTCTGGTAAATAAGAATCGATTATTTTTTATTAAGGAAAATAGCTCCTTTATAAATTATTGCTGGAAGGATTATCCATGGAATTTGTGTTTGCAACATAATCCGCCTCCCATTAAAGGAAAATAATTCAGGATTAAAATATGATCCAGAAGGCGCTAATGGTGCCCATGAAAGCATTTTTCCTTCTGATAATTGATCGTGATAAAGAAACATTTCTACTCCAATATTCTGAGTTAAACACCACAGCAAAAAAATTGAGAATGCTTTCCAGCTCCACGTAACAAAAATTGCATCATCACGCCTACACAATAACCAAGTTATATAGAGTCCACCTAGTGCAATAGTTCCAGCATCAGCTAATGAGTTCATCAACCAATTAATATCCTGAGGAATCCAAGTATTTAGGGCAGCTGAGCGCCTAATATTTACTGGATCACCATCTATCCAGCCATAAGTAAACCATAGCTCCCAACCAAATGCACAAGCAGTAAAGATGCACGCATATAAAATAAATACTGATCGAGGTAGGATCTTTTTATTATAAATAAGATAAATAATAGGTGTTAAAGCGCAGAAATAAACCACAAATATAACCCTAATTTCTTCAAATGACATAATTGATCTTATTTATAAATATAGATTATTGCAAAGATAATTAGAGTAAAGATAGTAATTAGTAGGAATGGGTATTCACCTAGTTTTAAGGAATATTTTTTTGGCATCAGGAGTAAAATAGCAATTGATAATGTTATTAATGCTAATGCCCAGAGCAGATTACTTAGCTCGCCAAAAAGCTCTGATAAAAGCATTTATATTATTCTTCTTTAGGTAATAAATTATTCAGCCTTTCCACAGCATCAAGGTATTCATTAATGAGACCAAACATTACATTTTTTACTGAATCAATTTGCTTAACCTGGCCAATAACCTGACCGGCCGCATTAAAAGAAACTTCTTGAGTATTTCCTGAGCCTGCATAGATAGAAGTTCTTCTCATGGCATCAAATGTAATCATTCCCTGGAGGGGCATTGGAAGTGGGTCTGGGTTATCTGGATTTTCCCAAGCCTCAGTCCATTTATTTTTTAGCATTCTTGCAGGCTTTCCTGTCCACGCTTTACTTCTTATTGTGTCTTCACTGGTTGCATTAAGATAAGATTCTTTTTCAGCTGGTTGGGCAGCAGCTTCTTCAACAGCTAGCCATAAAGATCCACACCAAATTCCTTGGGCTCCCATCGACATTGCAGCTGCCATCTGTCGCCCATTACCAATTCCGCCTGCTGCTAATACAGGTAGATCACCTACAGCTTCTATAATTTGCGGCCATAGGACTATGCTACCAATTTCACCAGTATGACCTCCACCTTCTCCGCCTTGGGCAATAATAAAGTCTAAGCCAGCTTTTTTATGAGAAAGAGCTTGTTTTATTTTTCCACATAGGGCTCCTACCAATACCCCTTTATCTTGAATTTTTTTAATCATATCTGCAGGAGGAGTACCCAATGCATTGGCTATTAATTTAACATTTGGATGCTTTAAGGCTTCTTCAATTTGCGGTTCAGCAGTTGCCTCCGTCCACCCTAATAATCCACCCTTAGGGCCATTAGTTTCTGGTGCCTCGGGAACACCACTGTCACGTAATAGAGTATCAACAAACTTCTTATGCTCCTCAGGTATCATTTTTTGAAGCTGCTCTAGTAATTGCTCTGGATCTTTCTCATCCATACCCTCATATTTTTGAGGAATTACCGTATCTACTCCATAGGGGAGATTTCCAATATGGTCATCAATCCAGTCAAGCTCCTCTTTTAATTGCTCCGGCGAGTAACCTACTGCGCCAAGGACTCCAATACCTCCGGCTTTGCTAACTGCCACAACGACGTCCCTGCAGTGTGTAAATGCGAATATTGGGTATTCAATTCCAAGCTTTTTACATATTTCTGTTTTCATGAATTACTTTAGTTAAATAGAATTAATTAATTATAAAACTAATTCAGCAATAAATTTGTATCAAGAGACTATATTTTGTCAAGAATCATATGAAATATTCTATGTTTTTTAAAATAAACCCTATGAGTTATAGTGAATTAGTTACAATTTGAAGATAAAAATTATAAGTGAAAACTATGAAATGGAATTATGAATATGATGTGGTAGTTGTAGGCTCTGGCAATGGAGCTTTAACATCAGCGCTATGTACTCATGATGGCGGCGCTAAAACTTTAGTTATTGAAAAAAGCAATCAATTTGGAGGCACTTCTGCAACTTCAGGTGGGGGTGTATGGATACCTAATAATCGTTACTCTAAAGCTGAAAATGTTGATGACTCAGAGCAAGATGCACGAGATTATATTCATAGCGTTTCACCAGCTGGGAAGATTAAAGATGAGCTAATAGAGACTTACATTACCGAAGGCCCGCGAATGATTGATTACCTTCATGATAATTCGCAAGTAAAATACAGAAATCTCCAACATTATCCAGACTATTTCCCAGATAATCCTGGCGGCAAAGGTGGCAATAGATCTATGGAACCAGAGCCAATATTTGGAACACAGCTTGGCAATGATTTAGGAAAATTAAGAGAGCAACATCCTCAAACTGCATTTACTATGGGACCAATTAATATGAATTTTACCCAGGTTGAAGGTCAACTTCTCCTTGGAGCTCTCCCAGGATGGAAAACCCAATTTGCAAAGCTTTTTACAAAATACATCATAGATTTACCTATGAGACTTAAATGGGGTTGGAAAGATAGAAGGTTAACTATGGGTAATGCAGGTGTAGCAAGATTACTCCTCTCATTAAAAGATCGAAAGGTTGATATGTGGACTCTCACAGAAATGACAGATTTGATTGATGATAATGGTGTAGTTATTGGTATTAGAGCCTACAAGGAAGGATCAGAGATTCATATCAAAGCCAGTAAAGCTGTTATCTTAGCGGCTGGTGGATTTGAGAAAGATCAAGCTTTAAGAGATCAGTATTTACCAAAACCAAGTAATGCTGAGTGGAGTGCTGCAAATATTTATAATACTGGTGATGCCCTAAAAGCTGCTCTTAAATTAGGAGCTGATACCCATCAAATGGATACAGGTTGGTGGTCAACAACCATGAAAGTTCCGGGCCAAGAAAAAGGATGGTTGTCTATGGTTGATAAATCTATGCCAGGAAACTACACCGTCAATAAAAATGGAGAGAGATTCTCTAATGAATCACAAAATTATGTTAGTTTCGTCAATGATATGTTTGAGAAATATGATGAAGGTAATCCTTGCGCCCCATGCTATATGATTTTTGATAGCAACTTTCGAAAAAATCGTCCATGTGGTCCCTTGTTGCAATCAAGCATGCAACCAGATTCCTCTGTTCCAAAAGAATGGTGGACGCCATCGTTTTTATCTAAAGGTGACACTTTAGAAGATTTAGCTGAAATAGTAGGAATTGATGCGAAAGGTTTATTAGTCACTCAATCCAAAGTTAATCAATACTCTAAAACAGGCAAGGATTTAGACTTACAAAGAGGGGATACTGTTTATGATCGATATTATGGAGATCCATCAGTTACTCCTAACCCATGTCTTGCGCCTCTTGAGACGGGACCTTTTTACTGCATGGTTCTGTACCCAGGAGAAATGGGGACAGCTGGTGGTTTGGTTATTGATACTAATTCAAGAGTGTTAAAGGATGATGGTTCACCAATTAAAGGTTTGTATGCTTGTGGAAATTGCACTACTGCTCTTCTTCCTACATATCCTGGCCCAGGCTCTACTTTAGGTCCGGCGATGACCTTTGGATACCTTGCTGCAAAACATATCACAGGTTCAAATTTTTAATGGATTTCTTAAATAAAACTGCCATAGTTACAGGAGCTGGCCAGGGAGTTGGCAGAGGTATAGCGCTTGCTCTTGCTGCTTATGGAGCAAATATCTCATTACTTGGTCGAACTTTTTCTAAGGTTGAGCAAGTTGCTAAGGAAATAATTGATAATGGTGGTTCTGCTCTTCCTATTGAGTGCGATGTTAAGAACCTCAAATCAATTGAAAATGGAATTCAGTTAACCATTAAGAAATATAACTCATTACAATTTCTAGTGAATAATGCTCAAGAGGTTCCTTTGGGTAGTATATTAGATGTAGAAGAGCAGGCATTTATTGCTGGCTGGGACTCGGGCCCCTTAGCAACCTTTCGATTTATGAGACTGTGTTATCCACACCTAAAAGGAGATGGAAAAATTATAAATTTAGCTAGCTCTTCAGCTTTAAGACCTGATTCAGCTAATTATGGAGCTTATGCTGCAGTAAAAGAATCTATCAGGACTCTCTCTAGAGCTGCTGCGGTAGAATGGGGCAAAGATAATATATTAGTTAACTGTATTATGCCCTTAGCTAAATCGCCTGGAATGGAATGGTGGATTAATGAACACCCAGAGGAAGCCAATGAGTTTATTCAGACTATTCCGCTTGGTAAAATTGGGGATTGTAAAGACGATATAGGGGAGGCCGTGTGCCATTTACTGAGTGATGGAATGGGATATATAACTGGCTCCACTATAATGTTAGATGGTGGGCAAGCATATTTAAGATAGGTACAAAATGGATCAATTACAGAAACTTTTAGATATTGAAGAAATTAAAAATTTAAAACATAGATATTTTCGTGCTATAGATATGGCTGATTTTGACTTATTAGATAATATTTTTACTGATGATGTCACTGTTGATTATCGCGGAGGGACTTACAGATGGCAATCTGAGGGCAAGGACACTATTAAAGAGAGCTTGCGAGCATCATTTCATAATCAAGCATGTGCGATGCATACAGGCCATCATCCTGAAATTGAGATTACCTCAAACACAGAAGCTACAGGTAAGTGGTATCTGCAAGATATATTTTATAACCTAGATCATAATACTGTGACACAAGGTACTGCTCTCTATGAGGACATATACTTAAAGTTGGATGAGACATGGCTTATAAAACATTCAGAATATGACAGGATTTGGGAAGAAGTTTCACCAGTAAATCCCAAAACAAAATTTACTAAAATACTTCTTAAAGATAAGGGAATTCAAAAATAGGAAATACTATGAAAGAGAAAGTAGCAGCAGCGCTTAATAATTATGTTTTAGCTTACAAGGATAACAATAAAGATCTATTTTTAAGCTTATGGGCTCAAGAGGCAATTTTTGAAGATCCAGTTGGCTCAGAGCCCTGCAAAGGTATCGATGCTATCTCTGCATTTTGGGATTTTGGTCATGCTGAGGGAATGACTATTACTCCAGCAAATGTAGATAAAGTTATTTGTGGAAATGAAGGTATTTTAAAAGCCGTGATGCAGGTTAGAAATACCTCTGATAACAGCGGCATAGACATTAGTATTGTTGATCATTTTGTTATACGTGATGATGGCAAAATTATTCAAGGGAGGGCTTTCTGGGATGATGGATCCATGTCCCAACCTGATAACGTTGATTCATTTGAAATCAATATAGATGACTTTAAGGATAGGGGATAGCGCCTTATACTTAAATGAATTTAAGCCTAAATTTAAATAAAATTGCTTTATTGAGGAATTCCAGAGGAAGTGGTACTCCTTCATTAGAGGGTTACGCCAATGAATCAATAAAATTTGGTGTTGATGGATTGACACTTCATCCAAGGCCAGATCATCGCCATGCAACATCAGAAGATGCAATCAAATTATCTTTCATTTGCAATCACCATAACCTTGAATTTAATCTAGAAGGTAATCCCTTTTCTATTGCCTCAGGTGAATATTTAGGATTTCAAGAAATATGTTACCAAGCAAATCCTCACCAAATTACACTTGTGCCTGATTCACCCCTTCAAATTACATCAGATCATGGTTGGCAGAAAGGCTTTAAAGATAAAGAGTTAAAACAATTTATTAATAATCACAAGAGAAACAAAATAAGAATCAGTTTATTTATCAACGCTGATATTGAATCTGTTGAATATGCTGCAGATATGGGTGTAGATAGAGTGGAATTATACACAGGACCATTTGCAGAAATATATGCCTCATCTATGGTAAGAAATACATCAGAGCATATTGAAATTAAAAATATTATGATTAAGACTATTCAGCGCGCTCGCGAATTAAATCTTGGGGTGAATGCAGGCCATGATTTAAATTTAGCTAATCTACCTGAATTGATGCAGTGTGGATCTATAGATGAGGTATCAATAGGCCATGCAATTATTATTGACTCATTGAAATATGGGTTTTATGACACCATAATGAAATACAAAGAGATTACCAAGGGTAAATAATGGCGATTAAAGAAAAAATTAAAGAACAAATAAAAACCAATGAAATTCTAATATATATGAAAGGTTCACCTTATGAGCCTAAGTGCGGTTTTTCAGCTAAAACTGTTCAAGCTTTAATAGATTGTGGAGCTGAATTTTCCTATGTTGATATTTTAGAAAATCAAGAAATTAGGCAATTACTTCCAGAAATATCTGATTGGCCAACCTTTCCTCAGGTTTTTATTAAAGGTGAATTAATTGGTGGCTGTGACATAGTTACTGAAATGCATCAAGATGGCGAGCTTCAACTATTGATAAGTTCCGTTAGCAAATAGATTAACCAAAATCTTTTAACATAGCTTTAAGCTCAAGAGAATGTTGTTCCTCTTCTCCAATCATGCTTCGCGCATACTCTTCTAGGTAGACAGAAGCATCAGCAACACCTGCTAGTAGCTGTTTATATAAACCTAGTGCATGTAACTCATGCTCCAAGCCTTCTTCTAAAATATCCTTAATAGAATGCCTATGAGTTTCTTTAATTTTTGCAATTTTAAGGCTAGGGTGACCATCTAGCCCAACAATCAGTTCACCAGCCTGCTGAGCATGCATGAGAGACTCACTCGCTTGCTCC
>CAXYCJ010000007.1:0-44204 GCA_964275585.1 uncultured SAR86 cluster bacterium
CAAAATATTCGTCTTGCATCTAGGTTAGTGGGTTGGGAATTAAATATAATTAGTAGCAATGAAGCAGAAGCAAAAGAACGAGTGGTTGAGGCAGAATTTCAAGCTAAATTGATGGATAATCTTAACATCAACGAAGCTGAGGCTGAGTCACTTATAAAAGGTGGCTTTTTAAATTTTGATGATATTGCATATGCTGAAGATAAAAAACTTTTGTTAGCTCTAGATTTAGATGAAACCCGAGTAGAAGAAATTAAAGCTGCAGCAGCAGACTCTGCGCTCATGGAAGCCATGGGAGAAATTACTCAAGAGGAGTCTAACTTAGAATCCTTGTCTGAGCTTGGGTTTAATGATGATGAGGTGGGCATCCTTGTATCAAAGGCATTAAAAAGCAAGGATGACATTGCTGATTTAGCTGTAGATGAATTACAAGAGATTATTGAAATCTCTGAAAAGAAAGCTGCGGAAATTATTATGAAAGCTCGAGAGAGTTGGTTTAACTAAAAATAGGATAGAAAATTGACATTAACTGTTAAAGATTTTGCCAAAACTCTAAAAATTAAGGGGGAAGCCTTATTGGAGAGGATGAAAGCTGCCGGTCTTACCCATAGCAAAATATCAGATGAGATTACTCCTGCTGATAAGCTGGCTATTTTAAAATCTTTAAAAGATAGAAAAAGCACCACCAATGCTCCAGTGACCTCTTCTTCTAGCAGCGGAGGTGTGACTGTAAAATCCAAGGGTACCTTATCTCAACCTACAAAAGCTTCACTTTCTTCTGTAGAAGGTTTAACAGATAATATTGAAGCAAAAAGACAAGCAGCTGCAGAGAATTTAAAGGAACAGCAGCAAAAAAGAGAAGATCAGATTAAAGAAGCGATTCGTTTAAAGCAAGAGCAGCAACAAGTAGCTAAGAAAACTCAACAAAAATTCCAAGTCCCTTCTAAACAACAACCAAGAGTCAATGTTAAGGATCAACTATCTAGAGCTGCAAAAGAGTACTCAAAAAGAGAAAGAGGCTTTAACGAAGACTCTGATCACCAGTTTGCAAAACCCGTAGAATTTATTAAGCGCGATATAGAAATCCCAGAGATGATTCAAGTTGGTGAGCTAGCGAAACTGATGTTTATTAAAGGGGGAGAGGTTGTCAAAGTTTTAATGAGCTTAGGTGTTGCTGCCACAATCAATGACTCTGTTGATCAAGAGACTGGAATTTTAGTTGTAGAAGAGCTTGGTCATAATGGCATTGCCTTTAATGATTCTTCTGTGGAAGATGAGATAATTGGCAATATAACTTACTCAGATATACCAAAACCAAGAGCACCTGTTATAACTGTTATGGGCCATGTTGATCATGGAAAAACTACCTTGCTTGATTTTATTCGCAAAACTAAGGTTGTTGATGGTGAAGCAGGAGGCATTACACAGCATATTGGAGCCTATCAAGTGCCAGTAGGTAAATCGGTCATTACTTTCATAGATACACCAGGTCATGCAGCTTTCTCTTCTATGAGAGCAAGAGGAGCTAATACAACCGATGTAGTTATTTTAGTTGTTGCTGCAAATGATGGTGTGATGCCTCAAACAGAAGAAGCAATTAATCACGCAAAGGCCGCTGGCGTTTCCATTGTTGTTGCTATAAACAAAATGGATTTGGAGGGTGCTGATGTTGAGCGAATTAAGGGAGATTTAGCAGCAAAAGATTTAACACCAGAAGATTGGGGTGGAAATGTCCAAATGATTCCAGTGTCAGCCCTTAAAGGGGATGGAGTAGATAAACTTTTAGAAGCTGTGGTGCTCGAAGCAGAATTATTAGAGCTTAAAGCTCATTACGAAGGGCAAGCTCAAGGGGTAGTCATTGAATCTGAATTAGATAAATTTAAAGGGCCGGTGGTAACTTTATTAATTCAAAGCGGAACCTTAAAGCTTGGCGATATGATTGTCTCTGGATCTGCTATTGGAAAAGTAAAAAGTATTATTGGGTCTGATTCTAGCAAGCTTAAAGTTGCTGAACCTTCTTTTGCTGTTGAAATATTAGGCTTAAGCTCTGTGCCAGATGCTGGAGAAACTTTTCAAGTAGTTAAGAATGATAAAGAAGCTCGTGAAATTGCAGCATTTAGAGAAAATAAAATTAAAGATAGAAAAGTTTTAAAGCAGCGTGATGAAAGCCTTGGTAATATATTTGAATCTATGGGGCAGTCAAATAAAAAAATTCTTAATATCATATTGAAATCAGATGTAGCTGGAACATCTGAAGCAATTGTTGCTGCACTAAATGATATTGGTAATCAGGATGCATCAATTAAGGTAGTTGCTTCTGGTGTCGGTGGAATATCTGCATCAGATGTCAATCTAGCCGTAGCCACAGAATCTATGATAGTAGGGTTTAATGTTAGATCAGATAATTCAGCAAAGAAAATAGTAGAAAGCGAAGCATTAGTTCTTTCATATCACAGTATTATTTATGAATTGATTGATGAGGTGAAAGCTCGCCTTAGTGGTTTGTTAGATCCAATTATCAGAGAAGAAATCCTTGGCACGGCCGAGGTATTAGAAGTGTTTAATTCTCCAAAATTTGGTCAGGTAGCTGGCTGCATGGTTCTAGATGGCTCAATACTAACAAGCAAACCGGTCAGGGTGCTTAGAGATGATATAGTAATTCATCAGGGCGAATTAGATTCCTTGAGGAGGTTTAAAGATGATGTTGGCGAAGTGAAGAGCGGGACAGAATGCGGCATCGGTATTAAAAATTATAAAGACATTAAGCCTGGAGACAAAGTTGAAGTCTTTGATAGGAAAGAGGAAGCCCAGACTATCTGACTTTATGTCATCATCCAGGATCCCAAAAGTAGAAGATTTCTTAAAAAAAGAAATTTCTCAGATTATTTCTTCTAAAGTTCAAGATAAACGATTTAAAATGCTTAATATAGTTGATGTGAAAGCATCATCAGATCTAAGTGTTGCCACTGTGTTTTTTACAATCATTGATGGAGAGAAATCTCATGTTCCTGAAGCAAAATCTTTAGAAAAACTTGCATCTATGATTCGATCTAAGATTTCTAAATTTATGAAAATCCGAAGAGTGCCTAAATTAATTTTTAAATATGACCAAAGTTTAGAAAGATACAACAGTATTGATGCAATTTTAAATTCCCTCAGTGATTAACGGATTTCTCTTAATAAACAAAGACTCTGGTATTACCTCTTCGAGAGTTGTTCAAAATATTAAAAAAAAATTTAATTTTAAAAAAGTTGGTCACCTTGGCACATTAGATCCGATGGCCACGGGTTTATTAATCCTTGCAGTTAATCGTGCTACTAAGTTTTCCTCTCTATTGCTCGAGAGCTATAAGTCATATGGGGCTGAGGTTACCCTGGGCATTCAAACAGATACAGATGATTCTGAAGGAAAAATTATTTCAACTAAGGCAATTATCTGCAATAAGGAAGGTATAGAATCCCAACTTCTTTCGTTTCTTGGAGAGAGCAACCAGGTACCCCCAATTTATTCCGCTTTAAAAGTTCAAGGTAAGCCAATGTATAAATATGCTAGAGCAGGAGAAAAGGTTGCGAAAGCATCAAGAAGAATATGTATTAATAGTATCGCTAAAATTATTATTAATCCCCCTATAGTTTCATTTGAGGTGGAATGTTCAAAAGGAACTTATATTCGATCAATCGCAAGAGATTTAGGAGAAAAGCTGGGATGTGGAGCACACCTATCTAGTCTAGCAAGGTTAACCCAGCAAAATTTTTCTCTTACTTCAGCAAAAAAAATAGATGAAATATCAGAAAAAGATCTCATTGCGATTGAAGATGCATTCATTCATCTTGATGCAATAAATATTCCTACAGAGCAATTAAAGCAATTCATGAATGGAGTAGCTTTAAATTTAAAATTAACTAATACAGATTTAATGAGAGTGTATAACCCCTCAGGTGAATTTATTGCGATTGGTAAAAATACACATGAAGGCTTTCGGCATGAATACCTTGTTTAAAATATGAATTAGTAATAAGCTACACCATCTTAAACTTTAGATATGCAAGGTTTAAGGGATTTTAGGAGCATATCCAAGGAGAAAATACATGGCTTTATTAAAAGAAGAAAAGAATAAAATTGTTAAAGAATTTCAGAACAGCAATGCTGATACTGGATCTCCAGAAGTGCAAATAGCTCTTCTCACAGAAAATATAAACAAACTTCAATCTCATTTTCAAATTCATAAAAAAGACCATCACTCAAGAACGGGTCTGATTAGAATGGTTAACTTAAGAAGAAAGCTACTCGCTTATCTAAAAAGAAAAAATCTAGAAAGCTATCAAGACATAATTAAATCTCTTAAATTAAGAGGATAAACAAAGGAAAATCGTGGAAGATAATAAATTAAATACTCACTCCGTAGAGTTTGAATACGGAAACAAAACAGTCAAAATTGAAACAGGAAAAATTGCAAGACAGGCAACATCTAGCATTATTGTAACAATTGATAACCTTGTAGTCATGACAACAATGGTAGCTAGAAAGGAAGCTGATCCAAGAAAAGATTTTTTCCCTTTAGCAGTTTTCTATCAAGAAAAATTTTATGCTGCAGGTAAGATCCCTGGTGGTTACTTTAAAAGAGAAGCTCGACCAACAGAGCAAGAGACCCTAACCTCTAGATTAATTGACAGACCTATCAGACCCTTATTTCCAGAAGATTTTAAAAATGAAGTTCAGATTTTCTGTACTGTTTTATCAGCAGACAAAAATATAAATCCTGATATTGCTTCTTTGATTGGAGCTTCAGCAGCACTTTCTATTTCAGGTGTTCCATTTCAAGGCCCCCTAGGAGCAGCTAGAGTTGGTTTTATAGACAGTAATTTTGTATTAAATCCATCTCCAGAAGAGTTAGAAAATTCACTATTAGATATGGTGGTCGCTGGTACAGAAGGTGCAGTATTAATGGTTGAATCAGAAGCAAGTGAACTAAGCGAAGACATTATGTTAGGCTCCGTGCTCTTTGGGCACCAAGAGATGCAAAAGGTTATTAAAGCTTGCTCAGAATTACGAGCAAAAATTAACCCTATTCCTTGGGAGCTATCTGAAGACACTGTTACTGCAGAATTTATAGCTAATATATCTGAATCTTTTACAGGTGAAATTGCTACTGCATTTAAAATAGCAGATAAAGCAGAGCGTGGAGATGCGCTGCAGGCTATTAAAAACCAGATTTCTGAAAAGTATGGTAGCGAGCTAGATGACTTAGAAAAAGGAAAGCTAATGAATGCTTTCAAATCTGTCGAAAAAGACGTAGTCAGAAAAAGTATTCTTTCCAATGAACCAAGAATAGATGGTAGAGATCGTGATACTGTAAGATCAATTTTTGTAGAGACAGGAGTGCTCCCAAGCGCTCATGGCTCTTCTTTGTTTACTAGAGGTGAAACTCAGGCATTGGTAATAGCAACTCTTGGTTCAACTAGAGATGCACAAAGAATTGAAAGTTTAAATGGTGAGCAACACAACCAATTCATGCTGCATTATAACTTTCCTGCATATAGCGTTGGTGAGATTGGAATGCCTCTTGGGCCAAAAAGAAGAGAAATTGGTCATGGAAACTTAGCTAAGAGAGCCATTAAAGCTGTTTTACCTAACTCTGAAGAGTTCGGTTACACTTTAAGAGTTGTCTCAGAAATTACTGAGTCCAACGGTTCAAGTTCAATGGCTTCTGTCTGCGGCACCTCCTTATCACTTATGGATGCCGGTGTTCCAATCACCAATCCAGTTGCTGGAATAGCAATGGGCTTGATAAAGGAAGATGATGACTTCGCAGTTTTAACCGATATCCTTGGGGATGAAGACCACTTAGGTGACATGGACTTTAAGGTCGCTGGTACAAAAGATGGCGTGACTGCTTTACAAATGGATATTAAGGTTCAAGGCATCACCGCTGATATTATGGAATCTGCGTTAGAAAAAGCAAAAAATGCAAGATTACATATACTAGAGAAAATGAATGCAGTCATTGCTGAGCCAAAAGAATTATCTGATAGCACTCCAGCAATGAAAAAAATTACAGTCCACCAAGATAAGATTAAAGAAATAATTGGAAAGGGCGGAGCAGTAATTAAAGGCATGCAAGCAGAAACAGGAGCATCTGTTGATGTCAATGATGATGGTGTTGTTACTATATTTGGTGAAACCCAATCAATTATGCTTGCAGCATTAGAAATCATAGAAGGGATTATTGAAGACCCAGAGCTAGATAAAATCTACGAAGGAAAGGTTGTTAAAATTGTCGACTTTGGAGCTTTTGTAAATATCTTACCAGGCAAAGATGGTTTGTTGCATGTTTCAGAAATCTCATCTGAGAGAGTGGAGAATGTTTCGGACGTTCTTACAGAGGGAGATATCATTAAAGTTAAATTAATTGGTTTTGATCGCGGCAAAATGAAACTATCTAAGAAAGCTTTAGAGCAATAGTTTTATAATAAAGTCAAATTAAGCAAAGTTTTTATTAGTTATTTCTTGTTACTAATTTCGTTTTGTGGTTTTATAGGACGTAAACCATACAAACCATAGGGGGAAATTATGGATAATGCATGGAGAATGATAGGTGACCTAGTTAGTAATTTAACTGGTGTTATCACAGGATTGTTAGGATTGGGTGTTGTCGGAGCTTTGCTTTTCGGCGATTTCTTAGGTCTAGACGTAGTAGGAAATATTACATCTTTAGTTGATTCATTAGCTAATGGTGGAGTTGTTGGACTGCTTGTTCTAGCTATCTTAATGAGTCTTCTTAAGTAAATACTTAAGCATTTAGTTAAGAAGGGCAATAGCCCTTCTTAACTATTTTTATATAAAAATATGGACTTTGACCTAACTCTTAAGGGAATCAGGAAGTTTTTAAGAAAACTAACTGGTGTTCTAGTGCCACTAGTAACCGTATCCCTTCTGCTAGGAATAATATTTGGACCAGACACACCATTCATTGGTGATGTTTATAATAATGTAGCTGGAATAATTAAGATGCTAGGCGATGATGGCCTTTTAGCTCTTATTTCAGTAATTATTATTCTAGCTTACCTAAAGAAGTAAAAGCTTGTTTAGGTATTTTGATTGATTTCAATCAATAATATTTCTATCCTTATTATTTGATGGTGGCTATGGGTGGAATTGAACCACCGACCCCAGCGTTATGAGTGCTGTGCTCTAACCATCTGAGCTACATAGCCAAGTGTGGAAATGATAAAGAACTCCATTTAGAAGTCAAACGTTAAATTTAAAATGAATAATATCTCCATCCTTAACGATATAATCCTTGCCCTCTAACCGTAATTTACCTTCTTTCTTTGCACCAGATTCTCCCAGGCAATCTATGAAATCTTCATATGAAATAATTTCAGCTTTAATAAAACCTCTTTCAAAATCTGTATGAATCACTCCAGCTGCTTGAGGCGCTAAAGAGTTCTTATGGATTGTCCAGGCTCTAGATTCTTCTGGCCCTGAGGTGAAATATGTTTCAAGGTTTAAAAGTCTATATCCAGCTAAAATAATTTTATTTAGCACGGGCTCATCCATACCAAGTAATTCTAAATATTCACGTTGTTCTTCTTCTTCCAAGTTAGCAAGCTCATGTTCAATCTTTACTACCGCAGGAATAATATTAATTGAGTTATCTGCAGCATACTCTTCAATTTCTTCTAATTTATTTTTTGATTTATCGTCTGATAAATTTGCGATTAAAAGCATTGGTTTTGTAGAGAGTAAATTTAAGCTTTGAATAAAATCTTTTTCTTCTTCATCGTAGCCATCTAGATTCGGGAGAGCTCCACTTTCCATCATCTTCTTTAAGGAAAATATAATGCTTTGGTCTTTTTGAGCTTGAGGGTCCCCAGCTCTGATCAACTTTTCTAATTTTATCAATCGCTTATCTAGAACTTCGATATCTGCAAATATTAATTCTAGATTTATTGTTTCTAGATCACTTAGCGGATCTACCTTACCATCTACATGTACAACATTCTCATCATCAAAACATCTAACAACATGAAGCAGGGCATTCATTTCTCTTATATTTGATAAGAATGCATTCCCAAGGCCTTCACCTTTTGACGCTCCTTTAACTAATCCTGCAATATCTACAAAACTCATTGTTGTCGGTATTACTTTTTTAGAGTGAGCTATTTTATCAATCATTTGAAGCCTATTATCTGGAACACTAACAATTCCAAGATTTGGCTCAATCGTACAAAAAGGAAAATTTTCTGCAGGTATAGCAGATTTTGTAATAGCATTAAAAAGTGTAGATTTACCAACATTAGGTAAACCAAGAATCCCACATTTAAAACCCATATTTACTCCGTATGAAGTTTTAGTTGAACTTTTTCAATTTCCCGATCCGCCAACAGATCTATAATATTAAGAAATTCTATGTAGCTATCATTCAGTAATTTTTTTTCTTGAGGTTTAAACTTGCCTAGCACCCAATTTGTTACATCTTCCTTGTCACCAGGGTGACCAATGCCAACCCTCAATCTAATAAAGTCATTACCGACTATGCTGATAATGCTTCTAAGCCCATTATGGCCTCCGTGACCACCTTCTACCTTTAGTCTTAGCGTTCCAACAGGAAGGTCTAAGTCATCGTGAATCACAATTATATCTGGCAACCCTAGAGAATTACTTTTGATAACTTTTTTTACAGACTGACCAGATTCATTGACATAAAGGTTTGGGAAGCCCCAAATTATTTTTTCATCAATAGAAGAGGCTAACGATGCATCTAATTTGTTTTTTATTGCAAGATCTATTTGGCTGTCTAGGCAGTATTTAGCAACCCAATCTTTGCCAATATTATGACGTGTACCATTATATTTTTGACCCGGATTGCCCAAGCCAAGAATACATATGTTAGGCACAGAATATTGTGGGATTAACTGCTTTCATCCGAATCATCTTCGGCAGCACCAGGGTCATTAGCTTCTTCGGCATTATCCTCACCTGATTCTTCACCTTCTTCACCTTCTTCACCTTCAGCTTCAATTTCAACTTCCTCTTCCTCTGCTCTAGGAGCATTCACTGAAACAACCATCTGATCGTTTTCTGCATCAAACCCAGGTATTTCAGCTCCCTCAGGAAGTGTAAGCTCTGAGAGACGAATTGCTTCGTTGAGCATTAAATTAGTAATATCAATCTCAATTGCTTCTGGAATATTTCCTGCTAAACATGCTATTTCAATTTCTGAGATTATCTTAGCGATCACGCCACCATCTGTTTTAACACCTTCGCACTCTTCTTCGCCAAGAAATCTAAATGGCACAACAACTTTTAGTTTTGTTTTTCTGGAAACCCTTTGAAAATCTGCATGCAAGAATTTTCCTTTTACAGGCTCTCTTTGAAGCTCTTTTAAAACAACTTTTTCTTCTTGACCTTCAAGAAGAATTTTTAAAACCTGCGTATAAAATAATTCACTTTCAGAGGCTTTAGTGAGCTCATTGAGCCTAACCTTTATATTTTTAGATTCTTCCTCATTTCCATAGATTATTGCTGGAACCATTGTATTCTCGCGTCGGATTTCACGCGTTTTATTTGTGCCAGTTCTAATCCTTAGGTCAGCATTTAAAATAATTTCATTTGACATGTTTCATACCTTTTTACTTATTACAAGAAAAGCGCACTAAGCGACTCTTCGTTGTTTAATCTTCTAACACATTCAGCAATTGTAGGTGCCAGAGAAATGACGCGTATTTTACTGCATTTTTCTGCTTCTGGGGACAATGGAATCGAATTTGTTACAACTAACTCATCAATAGAAGAATTTGAAATTCTTTCAATTGCTGGTCCTGATAAGACTGGATGAGTAATGTATGCTTTGACTTTAGCGGCTCCAGCATCTTTTAGGGCCTGAGCTGCATTGCAAAGTGTCCCAGCTGTATCGATCATATCATCAGGAACAATGCAGCATTTTCCAGCAACATCACCAATTATATTCATCACTTCCGATTCGTTTGCTGTTGCTCTTCTTTTGTCGATAATTGCTAGATCAGACTGACCTAAGAATTTTGCCAATGCTCTTGCTCTTACTACCCCACCGGCATCTGGAGATACAACTAAAATTGATTCATCATTTGATGATCTTGATTTGATATCATCGTGCATTATTTTAGTTGCATAAACATTATCAGCTGGCATATCAAAAAAACCTTGAATTGATTCAGAGTGAAGGTCTACAGTTAAAACTCTATCTACACCAACTGTATTCATCATATCTGCAATTACTTTTGCACTTATAGGCACTCGAGCAGATCTTACTCTTCGATCTTGCCTAGCGTATCCATAATAAGGAATGATTGCAGTAATTTTAGAGGCAGATGATCTCTTGAGAGCGTCTGTAATTAACATCAACTCCATTAAATTTGCATTTGAAGGTGCACAAGTAGATTGAATAATATAGGTTTCATGACCACGCACGTTTTCAAGAATTTCAACTTTAATCTCGCCATCAGAAAATTTGCCTAATTCAATCTTTCCAAGCTTCACTCCTAAGATTTCCACTATCTCAGTTGTAAGCTGTTTTGAGGCTGAGCCTGCAAATATTCCAACAGTTGGTTTATTTATCATAATTATTTAAATTGGCTGGGGTGGCTGGATTCGAACCAGCGCATGACGGGATCAAAACCCGTTGCCTTACCGCTTGGCTACACCCCATTATGTTAAGTACGTTAATAATGGTGAACATTGTAATGGTTCGCAAAAAGAGTGTCTCCATTTAGTTGGAATTTTTTTTAAAGATTTTTCAATTTTTGAAAAATCATCATATGCATAAAAAAGTGTTGAGCCAGTTCCAGAGAGTGATAAAGGGTAAATTTCCTGAAGAGATGGATAAACATAACTCACTTCCTTAAATCTATCTAAAAAAGGTATTAAAAAAGAGTTCTGGTTCTCTTGTATTTTTTCCTGCTTGCCAGCATTTCTATGCTTATCTAAGAGTTCAAACATTTCTTTAGTTGAGCTGCATATATTTGGGGTAATTACTAAATATTTTTTTGTTGAAGGCTTCACAAAAGATAATTTATCTCCGATACCTTCGGCAAGTGCATTATGTCCATATAAAAAAAATGGTATATCAGCTCCTAGCCCCTTACCAATTTTTCTTAATGTATTAATTGGTATATTCAGATTAAATAACGAATTTATGCCAACCAAAGCTGCAGCTGCATTTGAACTGCCACCGCCCATCCCGCCCCCGATTGGAATGTTCTTTTCAATACGAATATCACAAAATATTTTTTTCTGAGAATGAAGTTCTAAAGAATCTATGACTTTACTGACTATATTATTTTCATTGTTTAAACTTTTATCTGAGTTAACGATAATTGATTGTGATTTCAGCCCACTTTTTTTTATCGTCATTACATCGCTCAAATCAATTAATTGAAAAATACTACTAATATTGTGCAAACCATCATCTCTTTTACCTAAAATTATTAAATTAAGATTTAGTTTTGCAGGACAGTTTAGTGTAAGAATTTCATTCATATTGTTATAAACCCTGTAATCAAAGCATAATTTGATTGAATATTAAAATCCATTACAGTATTTTTTTTTAAACATTTCGCCTCAATGCCTTGAGAGTTTAGTATTTTAAAGTTGCCATCAACCAGTTCGAAGCATCTATAAAACCAATTTATGAATGGTCGTAAATTTATCCCAGATTCTTTTTTCATAAAATTACTCTCTTGCAGATGAATCATGGCTAATGATTTCCTATCAATTTTCACTTGAAGCACATTGCCAAAAAAGGGTTTTTTAATCTGTATAATATCTGTATTAGAGTTTCTCGTAATAAGAATGCTTAATGTTGTTTTGTTATTAAACATTAATTTGCCTGATAAATATTGATTTTTCTGAGATAACTCTATGGATGAACATGAACTCAACAAAAGGGCAAATAAGAAAATTTTTTTTATGGAATTACAACTATTTGGCATAAATCATAAGACTGCAAAGTTATCTGATAGAGAGATGTTTATTATAAATGACTCTAACCAAGAAGACTTTATAAACTTTATCAATAAGACTTTTGGAAAAAAAATTGAGTCGTGCTTTGCTCTTTCAACATGTAATAGAACAGAGGTCTATTTATACGCCGATGCGTTTATTGCGAAAGAGGTTATGTTAAAAACAGCTGAATTCATGGGCACTGAAGATTTACTTCAAGAAAGATTTTATATATTTCAAGGCCTGAAGGCTAAACAGCATATGTGCAGTGTAGCGAGCGGACTTGATTCTCAAATATTGGGAGAGCAGGAAATTTTTGGTCAATTCAAGCAAGCTGCTCAATTTTTTACTCACACAAATGCACTTAATGGAAATCTTAAATTTCTTACAGATGAGGTAATCTCAGTGGCCAAAGCAGTTAGAACTGATACAAATATTGGTTTAAACCCATTATCAGTTTCAGGTTTAAGCTATAAAATAGTACGTGAAATATTTGAAGAGCCAGAAAGCCAAAGAGTTCTCTTGATTGGTGCAGGACAAATGGCACAAGGTATAGCCGAGCATTTTCATAATAAAGGGATTAAAGATATTTCTGCTGTAAATAGAACCAGAAAAAATCTTATAATCAATCAAAATCTTTCCTTGGAAACACATCCCTTGTCTAAACTTCAATACCATTTACAGCAAACTGATATTTTAATTTCATCAATTGCTTCATTGCTTCCACTTGTTGGGAAAGGGTTAATCGAGAATGTATTGCGAGTCAGAAAGAATAGACCAATCTTGCTTATTGATCTTGGAGTGCCTAGGAATATTGAATATCAAGTTAAAGAGCTTGAGAATGCATATTTATTTACTATGGAAGATATAGAGATGGTAACGCAAGAAAATTTAGAAGAAAGATCATTTGAGGCGAAGAGAGGCCATCAAATGATTCTTGCAATGATTAATGGGCAAGATAGCCAGTTAGAGGAAAGGCGAGTAAGAAATGATATTTATCAATTACTTAAAGAGATTATTTTGGAGATTGATGCAGAATTTTTAGAAGAAATAGTTAACTCATCAGACCCGAAAGAAACTTTAAAGTTTGCGCTTCAGCACCCTGATGAACGCTTGGAAAGACTTTCTACTATTAGCCCAAATGTATTGTCTTCAATGATTAAGGAGATAAAAAGTGCTTGAGAGTTCTATTATTAAGAAACTTGAAAGCCTTGCTGTGAGATCTTCCGAAATTAATATTATGCTCTCTCAAAAAGGCGCAACAGATGATATGGCAACCTATACTCAGTTGAACAAAGAGTCTTCGGATATAGCCCCTATAGTGAATTTATTCCAATCTCTCAAGAGTCTTCAAGCTGAGCTAAAAGGAGCAAATGAACTTCTAGATTCTAGAGATTCTGATCTCGTGGAACTAGCCAAGAGCGATATATCTATTTCCGAAAAAAAGATAACGAAATTGGAAACTGATCTAAAGTTTATGCTACTTCCAAAAGATAATGCTGATGACGGTGCTGCTTATTTAGAGATTAGAGCCGGAGCTGGGGGAGACGAGGCTGCTATATTCGCATCGGACCTCTTTAGAATGTATTCTCGTTTATCAGAAAGGCAAGGATGGAAGCTGGAAGTTGTTAATACCAAACTCTCAGAACCCAGCGGCCTTAAAGAAGCTGTTGTTAAAATTAATGGTCAAGGTGTATATAAGTTTTTAAAATTTGAATCAGGTGTTCATAGAGTTCAAAGAGTTCCTGAAACTGAATCGCAGGGAAGAATTCACACATCAACAGTTACTGTTGCAATCCTTCCAGAGGTTGATGAAGTTCAGGAGATAGAAATTGATAAAAATGATCTTAGGGTTGATACATATCGGGCATCAGGGGCAGGTGGACAGCATGTCAACAAAACTGACTCAGCAGTTAGGTTGACCCATATTCCAACAGGGGTGGTTGTAGAATGTCAGGATGATAGATCTCAACATAAAAATAAAGCCAAAGCCATGGCTTTATTAGTTGCAAAATTAAAGCAGAATGAACTTGAAGAGCAGCAAAGCAGTATAGCTAATGAAAGGAAGATTTTAGTTGGAACTGGAGACCGAAGTGAAAAGATTAGGACTTATAATTTTCCTCAGGGCAGAATTACTGATCATAGAATCAAACTTACACAACATAATTTAGATCAGGTTATGGATGGAGACATGATCTCAATCTGCCAAGCATTAATTACAGAGAATCAATTAGCTCAACTCTCAAACCTAGAAGATGCTTCCTAATTGAAATCACGTCTTAAATTCTATTTTGATAAAGCACGAGAGCTGATAGTTGATCATCAATTCATAGCAAGAGATTTTACGTATTTCTTGAATGCTTTGGAGATTCCCAGTACGGCAATTGTGCTAGAAGATGATTTAAAATTATCTAAAAATCATATTGGGAAGATAAATTCGTTTTTCTCCAGTTATGCTCAAGGGATACCCATTGATTATATTTTAGGCGAATCATCTTTTTTTGATTTTAAATTCTATGTTGACTCTAGGGTGCTTATTCCAAGGCCAGAAACAGAATTAATAGTTGAGAGGGTGCTTAATTTTTCCTTAGATCTGAATGCTCATGTTCTTGAAGTTGGAACAGGCTCAGGATGCATTGCTATTGCGCTGGGGATCCTTCGACCTCATTTTAAAATACTTGCATCTGACCTATCTGCAGATGCTCTTGAGGTTGCAAAAATTAATTTACAAAAACATGAAGTAAGCAATGTGCTCTTTATTAGATCCAATTGGCTGCCTTATGCAAAGCCTGGATCATTAGATTTAATTATTTCTAATCCACCATATCTAACACCAGAAGATGGTCATTTAAAAGAGTTAACTCACGAGCCAATATCTGCTTTGATTTCACCCAATGGAACAAAAAGTTTTTCTGAAATTTCACAACAAGCTATAATTGCATTAAAACCAAATGGACGGATTATTTTTGAGCATGGTTACTCACAGAGGCTAGAAGTGACAAAAATATTAAAGGATAGTGGATTTAAAAATATAATATCAGAGCAAGATTTTCAGGGCTTAGATAGATTGATTTATGCAGAGAAATGATCAAAGAATAGTCTCATGTGATAGGTTAACTATTATGGCTCTAACACTAGGCATTATATGAATTTTACAGGTTACATAGAGGGGTATTATGGTCGGCTATTAAGTTGGCAAGAGAGATCAAGAATTCTAGGTATACTCGAACGGAATAACTTAAATAGTTTCTTTTATTGCCCCAAAGAAGATCAGTTCCATAGAACAACTTGGAAAGAGCCTTATCCTGCAGAGTGGTTAAAAGAATTTAGATCTTTTGCCTTGGAAGCCCAACTAAAAGATATAGAAATTATTTTTGGTATTTCTCCAGGCATAGATTTTGATAGTGACACTGACATTAATATCCTTTTTGATAAAATCCAATTAATTGCCTCTATTGGAATCAAGCATGTGGCTATTTTATTTGATGATCTTTTGCAGGACTCATCTGGGCAATCTCATGCCGAAATTTTAAATGAATGCATTATTGGATATCCTGATATTAATTTTTTAGCTGTTCCACAAGAGTATTCTTCCTCGCAAGCAAAACCAAATATCACCTCAAGCAACTACTTGACGCAATTCAATAAAATATTGAACCCTGAAGTTCCAGTATTCTGGACAGGCAGTCATGTTGTTTCTCAGTACTCATCTCAAGAAGACGTTGAGATGTGGAAAAATATATTTCAAAGGCCCTTAATTTTTTGGGATAATTATTTTGCAAATGATTACTGTGGTCCAAAGGTAATTCTTGAGCCGTATCAATCTATGTCTATTGAATCAGCTCGTCTATTCAATGGAGTTATGATTAACCCAACCGGGTTGATTGAGGTTGATGAAATATGCTTAGATTTTCTTGGATATTTTCTTGCTGGCCAAAAGATTATTGCCAAAGAATATTTTAAAGCTAATAATTTTCCATCGGAGTTCATAGATGCTCTGAATTTCTTTAAATTTGACACTAATTTTAATAATTCTGATGAAGATGCCTCTAATATTGAAAAGTTATTATGGACATGGCATCACCCGTTAAAATTAGAGCTCTATCCATATTTACATATGATAAGATTTATGCTCAAAGTTGATAATCAAGAATCTATATCAGCATTAAAAAAACGATTTAGAATATAAATTTAAAAAAAGGAGAGAGTTCAATGAATGGCAATATGATGGGATGGGATCTAACAATTTCACAAGCTATATCTCATGCTGAGAAATATAATTTTGATGGTAAATTAATCTCAAGAGAGCTGGATGGCTCTATCAAGAAAACAACATATGGCGAGTCAATTAAGCGGTCTAAAAAACTTGCAAATGCTCTTAATAAACTGGGCATTAATCTTCATGATAGAGTAGCAACTATTGCTTGGAATAACAGCCGTCATTTCGAAACGTATTTTGGTGTTTCAGGCATGGGCGCTATTTTACACACTTTAAATCCAAGGTATTCTCCTGCCCAATTGATTTACATACTAAACCATGCAGAAGATAAAGTTTTGATAATTGATCCAACGTTTATTCCTCTGGTAGAGGGAGTCCAAGACCAGTTAAAATTTTTAGAAGTAATTATTATTGCCGCAGAAAAATCTTCTATCCCTGATAATAATTTAAATAACTCTTTCAGCTATGATGATTTGCTTGAGCAAGAGTCGAGCGAATACCAATGGCCAGAGTTAACCGAAGATACTTCATCTGCTTTATGCTACACCTCAGGGACTACTGGTAATCCTAAAGGTGTGCTCTACTCTCATAGATCAACTATCTTGCATGCAATTTCTATAGCTGGGACCATGGGTTTTGATTCTTCTAGCGCAGTATTACCAGTTGTTCCTATGTTTCATGTTAATGCTTGGGGCGTGCCATATTCAGCTCTAATCAATGGTTTTACATTAGTGCTGCCAGGACATGCGCTGGATGGGGAATCCTTATATGAACTGGTACAACAAGAATCTGTAGATGCTCTTTTGGGAGTTCCAACCGTTTGGTTGGGATTGTTGCAATATTTAGAAGGAAAAGGCTTAAAGATGGAATCTGTAAATCAAGTCCTTGTGGGTGGTTCTGCTGCTCCTTACGCAATGATCAAGGCTTTTGACGAGCAACATGATGCATTCCTTACACATGGTTGGGGGATGACAGAAATGAGTCCTCTAGGAACCATCAACACCCAAACAAAAAAAGCAATGAGTCTGCCAACAGAAGAGAGATATCAACTTCAAACAAAGCAAGGCTATCCAATGTTTGGTGTAGAGATCAAGACTGTTGACGATAACAATGAAGAATTGCCTAGAGATGGTGAGGCAAGTGGGGCGCTGAAAGTTAAAGGCCCATGGATTATGCATACTTATTTTAAAGCAGAAGAACCAGCTGTAGATGACGAAGGTTGGTTTGATACAGGCGATGTTGCAACAATTCATCCAGATGGCTGTATGCAGATTGTTGATAGGGCTAAAGATGTAATCAAAACTGGAGGTGAGTGGATAAGTTCGATTGATTTAGAAAATGCAGTGCTAACTCATGAAAATATACTAGAGGCTTGTGTTGTTGGAGTACCTCATCCGAAATGGGATGAGAGGCCTTTACTGTTTTTGATAACTAAAGATGGCAACTCTATAGATAAAAAAGAAATCAATGATTTTCTTCTAGAGAAAGTTGTGAAATGGTGGCTGCCTGATGATATTATATTTGTTAAAGAATTGCCCCATGGAGCAACTGGAAAATTACTAAAAGTCGAGCTGAGAGAGCAATATAAAGATCATTTAATGGAGAAATAAAATGGCATTAACAATAGTTAAACCCGAAAATATCAAAGATTATATCGGAAAAGATCTAGGGACCACTGAATGGTTTACTGTTGATCAAGATCGTATTAATAAATTTGCTGACGCAACTGATGACCATCAATTTATTCATGTTGATTCCGAGAAAGCAACTCCAATTTTTGGCTCTACTATTGCTCATGGATTTCTCTCGTTATCTCTTACTGCAGGAATAGGAGCAGATATTGCCTTAGTGGTTGATGGTGCAAAAATGGGATTAAATTATGGTCTAGATAAAGTGAGGTTTCTAAGTCCAGTGCCTGTGAATTCAAGAGTTAGATTAAATTCTGTTGTTATGGATATAACAGAAAAAAACCCAGGACAATTCCTTGTAAAATCATCCGTAACGATGGAAATAGAGGGGGTAGAAAAGCCAGCATTTATAGCTGAAACATTAAGCATGTGGGTTACTTAAATTTCTTTGAGGACATTAAATGTCTGAAAATAAAATTCAAAAGATTGATAAAACTCTGATTTATTTACCTCAAAGTTATCTAGATCATAGATGACTTGTCCATGCTTGCCTCTTTGATGTGAATTTATATATTCTTGCATTTGATCCTTGGTTAACTTATTAAACTTCAAAGAATTTTTTGAATAGATGCTTTTGACGCTATGGAGATTAGATTTCATAAGATCATGAAAAAATATATCACACCTTTGATTTAACGGAATCGATTCATAATCTTCTGTAAAGCTCTCCAAAAGTATTTGAATTCTATTTTGCCAATAATGAAAATTATTTTTAGGCTCAACCTGATATCTTCTTAGCCTATCTCCATATGACAGCATTGTTGATGTAGATAACACAACTGACAATGGGTCCCTATAAGTAATTACAAAAGTTGCATCTGGAAATGTTCTTAGTAGGGGGCTTATTTGTTCTAAGTGCTGAGGTGATTTTAGTATCCATTTTTTAGGGCCCTTCATGAATTGCATAGCTTTTAAAATTTCTTTTAGATAGGAGTAGTGATCAATTTGATCATGTGCAAGGTAATAGTCTCTCCATTCTGGGACATAAGCCAACCACTCAGGTAGGTATGTTGAAAAATCCATAGCTTGCAGCTCAATTTCTTCATGAATATGATTGGGATGCATATCATGCATTGATTTGAGAAGAGGCATGGTTTGAAGAAAACTATCATACTCTTTAAAAGCAGTTTCCTGTCTTAGATCTTCATCATGGTTTGAATTGATTAAATGCTCTGGGAATGGTCTTAAGCTCTCCCAATACGGCATAGATTTCAGTCTGGAGTCTGATGCCATAAGATTAAGCAGATGTGTTGTCCCAGATCTTGGCAAGCCAATAATAATAATGGGCTGGGAGATGACCTCATTTTCATATTGAGGAAAGTCCTTTTTAAATTTTTCAAATTTTAATCTATTTTCAGCATACCGGACTTGATCATTGAATATTCCAAACTTTCCAATTCCCGCCAAACCTTCATCATTCAAGATTGATTGCATTAATATCTCAAGTCTTTCAATAAAACCTTCATCCCCAAAATCTTTTAGCCCTGAGTTATTGGATGCATCATTCAAAATAGCTTCAGTTGTTAGATTTAGCTTAAGAGTTTCCCCATAATCCTTTGCTTCTTGTTGAAAGGGTGTAAGAATGGGATTTGCTAGGTCTTCAATTTCAATTTTTTGTGACATCTTTAGCTTGATATTGAGTAACCCCCATCAACTCTTAAAGTCTCTCCAGTGATGTAACTAGCTGCTGGAGATGTCAAAAATAAAACAGCATTAGCTACATCAAGAGGATTTCCAAACTTTTTTAATGCTATTCTATTAATAATATCTTGAGACGTTTCTTCAGAATCTATTATTGGCTCAGTCATTCGAGTTTTTATATATCCAGCTGCCACAGCATTAACACGAATTTTTTCATTAGCCCATTTCATTGATAAGGTTTTGATTAGTTGAACTAATCCGCCTTTTCCAGCTCCATAACCAGGCACAATTGGCAGACCAAAAAAAGAAGTCATTGAAGCTATACCAATGATTGATGCGCCTCCTTGAATGCTAGATTTTATTAATATGGGCTGCAAGGCATTTGATAAGCGATAGAAACTATTTAAGTGAATATATACAGCTCGATCAAAGATGTCAGGATCATCTTCGCTTTTGCCTCCTGGGAAAGCTAAACCACCATTGTTTACAAGGATATCTAATTTTTTTATAGAGTTTCCAAGATTATCAATGCTTTTTTTATCTTCTAAATTTAATTGAATATATGAAAATTTGCCTAGGATACCTGGGTATTCCTGCAGAGACGATTTTGTTCCGGTAATTGTAACAAAAGCACCCGCAGCTAAATAAGATTCTGCAATAGCTTTGCCAATGCCACTGGTTCCCCCGGTAACGAGAATATTTGCCTTAGAATAATCAAAAGAGATGTTGCTCATTAAGAAATATAATAACATGTGTATATGGGATCATTACTTATTAACAAAAGACCAGGGTCTTTGGATATAAAACCAGCAAGTCAATCAGCGCCTTTTCGCATAAATGATTTTATTTTTTTATCTGAAGGTGCAAGTAACAGTTATTTAATTGAAACGGCTGAGGGTAATATTCTAATAAATACTGGCTTAGGAGTAGAAGCTCCAATCCATAAATATTGCTTTGATCAAATTAATAAGAATCAAATTAAGTATATTATTTATACTCAAGGTCATGTAGATCATGTTGGTGGGTCAGGCTTTTTTAAGGAGTACAATCCAGATGCAACTCTTATTGCGCAAGAGAATATTCTCGAGCACCAATCTTTCGACTCATTAACCCAAGGTGGAAGGGTTTTAAATGCCTATAAATTTTTTGGTGAAATGATTGATCTCATGAATGATTCGATAGCTAGAGCTGAAAAAATGGGTTTTAAAGATATTCAATCAATTGCAGAGCCTGATATCTTATTTCAAGATGAACATAAGCTTTCATTAGGAGGCTTAGATTTAGAACTTTATTCAGTCCCAGGCGGGGAAACTCTAGACGCTCTTTTAATATATCTACCCAAGCATAAAATTCTTTTTTCAGGCAATGCCTTTGGGCCTTTATTTCCTCATATTCCAAATTTTTGCACTCTTCGAGGAGATAGAATTAGATTTGCAATCCCTTATTTAGAAATGTGTAAAAAGGTGTTAGAACTCAAGCCTACTACTTTAATTACAGGACATTTTAAACCAATTGAGGGCCAGGAATTAATATATAACGAAGTAAAAAACCTGCATGATGCAGTCGAGTATATCCACAATGAAACTGTAGCAGGCATTAACAGTGGAAAAGATATGTATGAATTAATGAAAGAGATTGTCTTGCCAAAAAAATTATTAGTTGGAGAAGGCTATGGGACAGTTGAATGGGCAATTCGCTCTATTTATGAAGGGTATACAGGTTGGTTTAGACATCAATCAACTACAGAGTTATATGCTTACTCTCCGCAAACCATATTTTCTGACTTAAATAATTTGATAGATAAAAAAAGTGCTTTAAAAACGATTGCAGATTTAATTGCTTCATCTGAGTATTTAAAGGCGATCCATCTATGTGAAATTATGAGTTCATCAGATGATAATAAAGAGGCATTAAAAATGTATCATGAGATACATATAATTTTATTAAAAGAAGCTCAAATGAATTCAAACCGCTGGATAGTTAAATGGTTAGAAGCTGAGATAGAGGCAACAAAAAATAAGTTAAATGCCTAAGAAGATTCAGCAAATTAACATTCATGGCCCTAATCTTTTATCATTAGATTTAATTGATTATCCACTACTTGGTTCTAATGACTTAATTGTTGAAATTAAGTACTGTGGCATATGCGGAACTGATTTAGGCTATTTATCATCTGGAGGCCTGATGGGTCCCCAAGAAAAACCCATGGCTCTTGGCCATGAAATGTCTGGAATTGTCGTTGAAAAAGGAGCTAACACGAAGGATATTAATATAAATGATAGGGTGGCTATCAACCCTATGGGAAACCAAAACAGCATAGGAAATGGAGGCCTGGAGGGCGGGATGACCAATTTCTTATTAGTGAAAAATGCAGCTTTAAATAAAAATATTTTTAAGTTACCTGATGATATGTCCTTTGAAGTAGGTGCATTGGTAGAACCTTTTGCGGTTGCTTTGAGAGCAATTAATCGTTCTAATATAACCCCAGACTCCAAAGTTAGTGTATTGGGGTTAGGTTGCATAGGGTTTTCTGTAGTTACATTACTGAGTTATTTAGGCTATAAAAATATAGTTGCTATTGATCTTTCTGATTTAAGAGTCTTGCATGCAAATAATTTAGACTCAGTAAGTGCTTTTAATGATTGGAGTATTTTTACAGAAGCCTTAAAAAAATTTCATGGAGAAGATGAGGTTTTTGGCATGAAAGTATCAGATACTGATGCTTTTATTGATTGTACTGGGAATCATAAAATACTTAGTAATATTATCAATATTGCAAAAACACATGCTCGTATTATCGTCACCGGTTTGCACAAAAAAGAAGCTTCAGTAAATTTTAGGTCAGTTTTGATGCGTGAGCTTGAAATTACCACATCCATGGCTTATTCAAACGATGAATTTCAGAAATCCTTAGAAATATTATCAAAAAATATTATTGATCAAAACAAATTTATTAGCCATAAATGTACAATTCAAGATTTTAAAAAAGCATTTGATTTGGCCAAAGATGGAAATTTAGCTACAAAAGTAATGTTTGAGATATGAGACTGTTCTTTTCTAGATTTGGATATTTAATCTGTATATTTTCTGTTATGGGGCTCTCAATTTCACTTATAGAATCAGGGTATAGTGAATTGCAAGTTTTGTTGTTTGCATCTATAGCATCAATGATCTTCATGCTATTTGGAGAATTTTACACTCCCTTGTATAAAAAGTGGAAGCCAAACCTGAAAGATAATTTTTCCCCTGACGCAAGTCTTTTTTTTGTGAATTATATTTTATTGCAAAGTCAATTGCTGCAACTTTTTCTTGCTTCTATAGCTATCCAGTTTGCGGGTGGTGGACTAAATATATGGCCATCAGAATTTTCTATTGCAATTCAATTAGTTCTTGCGTTAATAATTTCTGAGTTAGGGTTGTATTGGTTTCATAGGGCCTGTCATGAGATTCCTTTTCTATGGAGATTTCATAAAATTCATCATAATCCAAAAAAGCTATATTGGTTTAATGCAACAAGGTTTCATTATGTCGATGTAACACTGCTTCAGGTTTGCGGAATGGTTCCGCTATTATTTTTTGGTGCTGAACCTAAAATAATAGTATTAGTAACAATTTTTAGCACCGTTCATGGTTATTGGCAGCATATAAATGCAAAGCAAGATCAAGGCATTCTTAATTATTTTTTCTCAGGACCGGAGCTTCATAGATGGCATCATAATATAGAGTCGGAAATTGCCAATCACAATTATGGCAATAACTTAATTCTATGGGACCACGTTTTTAAAACATTCTATTGGCCTAGAGAAGAAAGTCAAACACTTGAAAATATAGGGGTAAAGGGCAATTTTTCCAATAGTCTAAGGTCTATGATTCTAGACCCTTTCAAGAGATAAATTATTCTTTTAATTTTTCTTTCAGGATATTATTAACTGTTTGAGGGTTGGCTTTTCCTTGTGACAATTTCATTACCTGCCCAACAAAAAAACCAAATAGCTTATCTTTGCCAGCTAAATATGCTGTTACTTGATCAGGATTTTCTTGTATAACTGAGTTTATTATTTTTTCTATTTCGCCATCATCTGAGATTTGTTGCAAACCTTGAGATTCTATAATTTCATCTGGAGATGCTCCACTGGCATACATTTCTTCAAAAATAGATTTTCCAATTTTCCCAGAGATAGTATGATCATCGATCCTATTAATTAACATTGCAAGATTGGATGGAGTTAATTTAGACTGATTAATCTCAGTAGCATCTTTGTTTAAAAAAGCACTAATGTCTCCAATCAACCAATTAGATAATAGAGAATAATTTTTTGTTTCTTTTGATGATTCCTCAAAGAAATCAGCCATTGGCTTTGATGATGCTAAGATTTGCGCATCATAGTCTGACAGCCCAAAGTCTTTTACATATCTCTTTTCTTTATCTTTTGCTAGCTCAGGAAAATTATTTTTAATATCCTGCATTTCTTTATCTGAAATTACTACAGGTAAAAGATCTGGTTCAGGAAAATATCTATAGTCATTAGCAAACTCTTTGGATCTCATCGGCCTTGTTTCATCCTTTACACTGTCATATAAGCGGGTTTCTTGCGTGACTGTTTCTCCATTTTCTAATTGTTTAATCTGCCGTTTAATTTCAAAATTAATTGCCTTTTCAATAAATTTAAAAGAATTAATATTTTTTATCTCAGTTCTTGTGCCTAATTCAGGGTCACCTTTTTTCCTTATGGATACATTGGCATCACACCTAAGGGAGCCTTGTGACATATTCCCATCGGAAACATCTAAGTATGTAACTAACTGATGCATAGCTTTCATGTATGAGACTGCTTCTTTTGCATTAGAGATTTCTGGTTCAGAAACAATTTCAAGCAGCGGAGTGCCAGCTCTATTTAAATCAATTGCCGAATATCCATCGAATTGGTCATGAATAGATTTACCTGCATCTTCTTCTAAATGAGCTCTTGTAATACTCACAGTTTTGATTCCATCCTCTGTTTCAATGTCAATAGTTCCTCCTAGCACAATAGGAAGATCCATTTGAGTAATCTGATACCCTTTAGGCAAGTCTGCATAAAAATAATTTTTACGATCAAAGATAGATGTTTGATTGATTTGAGCGCCAACAGCGATACCAAAGCGAATAGCTTTATAAAATGCTTCTTTGTTGACTGAGGGCAGGACCCCGGGAAGACCGCAGTCAATGAGATTTACATTGGTATTTGGACTCTTACCAAATGTAGTTGAAGCCCTAGAAAACAATTTAGTTTTTGTCGATAGTTGAACGTGAGTCTCAAGCCCGATAACTGTTTCCCAAGTCATTAGAATTCCTCCATGTTGGGTTTGTCCAAATGAAACTCCGAGTTCTGTTGGAAAATATGAGCAGCATTAAGAATTTGATCTTCTTTTAAAAAATTACCAATAAGCTGCAATCCAACTGGAAGCGCATTAACTTTTCCATGCGGAATAGATATTGCTGGTAAGCCAGCCAAATTTGATGAAATTGTAAAAAGATCCTCTAGATAAAGTTCAACAGGATTTTTAGCTCCTTTGCTACCAAATGCAAAAGCAGCACCAGGTGATGTGGGGGTCATAAGCAGATCAATAGATTGAAATGCTGCTTCAAAATCATTCTTAATTAATCTTCTTACTTGCTGAGCCTTTTTGTAATAAGCATCATAATATCCAGCAGAAAGGGCATATGTCCCGATTAATATTCTGCGCTTGACCTCATCCCCAAAGCCTTCACTCCTAGATTTGACATATAAATCATTTAGATCATCCGTGTTCTCTGCTCTATACCCAAATCTTACGCCATCAAATCTTGAGAGGTTTGATGAACATTCTGCTGGAGCAATAGAATAATATGTTGGAACTGATGCCGAAATATTTGGAAGTGAGATTTCTATAAATTCAGCTCCAAGCGTTTCATAGAGTTTTTTTGAGTCTTCAAAGCGGCTTTGCACTTCGGAATCTAAATCACCGAGATTAAATTCTTTAACGATACCTATTTTTAAACCCTTAATAGGTTGATTTATTGATTTAAGTAAGTCTTTATTGTCCACATCCAAGGATGTAGTATCTTTTAAATCATGGCCAGACATTGCATTGAGTAATATTGCGCAGTCTTCGGCTGACCTTGCTAGCGGGCCTGCTTGATCAAGGCTGGAAGCAAAAGCTATCATTCCCCAGCGTGACACTCTTCCATATGTAGGTTTCATGCCTGTAATTCCACAATGAGCAGCTGGTTGGCGAATTGACCCACCAGTATCTGTTCCTGTTGCTCCTGAAACAATACCTGCAGCTACTGCAGCAGCAGATCCACCTGAGCTGCCACCAGGAACATAGCCTTTCTTCCAAGGATTATGAACGTTGCCAAAGTAACTTGTTTCATTTGAAGAGCCCATGGCAAATTCATCCATGTTTGTTTTGCCTATGGTTATTGAGCCAGCATGCTCAAGTTTCTTAACTGCAGTTGCGGTATAAGGGGGTATAAAGGTTGCCAGGATCTTCGAGGAACAGGTAGTTCTTAGCCCTTCTGTACAAAATAAATCTTTTTGAGCTAGCGGGATTCCTCCTAAGGCAGAATTTAGATCATTGGTTGAGTCAATTCTCTTTGCTTTTTCTATACTTACATCTTCGTTCATCGTGACGAAACAATTTAATTCTTTTAGATCTTCGGCTAACTTGAAAGTTTCTTTTGTTAATTCTTCAGAAGAGATTAATTTATTGTCAAGCATCTCTTTTAATTGAGTAATAGATTTAAATTGAATGCTCATTCAACAACTCTTGGAACTAAGAAGTAATCTTCATTTGAGACTGCAGAATTTTGAAGAAATTTTTCTTTCTGATTATCAGAATTTTCAATGTCATCATGCTTAAATGCTGTTTGCTCTAATGGGCTGTACAAAGGCTCAACATTTTCTGTATTAAATGCTTGCAAGCCTCCTATTAGATCAATGATTGTTTCAAGATCATTTTCTATTTTTTGAGCTTTGTCTTTATCTATTTCTAATCTAGCGAGATAGCAAATAGTTCTGACTGTTTCTTGGTCCATATGATATTATTTCTTTATGATGCGCAATGTTAAACTAAATGCATCTTAAAATGAATTTACAAGGAATATCATAGTGGATTTCAATCTATTTAAAACTGTTCGGGGTTTATTTTCTAATGATTTATCAATAGATTTAGGCACAGCTAATACATTAATTTATACCAAGGACATTGGTATTGTGCTTAATGAGCCCTCTGTTGTAGCTATTCGTGAAAGCAGAGGTCAAAAAACTGTCGTAGCTGTTGGGCACGAAGCAAAAAAAATGCTTGGAAGAACTCCAGGAAATATTAAAGCTATTCGCCCTTTATCGGAAGGAGTAATTGCAGATTTTCAGGTTACTGAAAAAATGCTTCAGCATTTCATTGCTAAAGTTCATGAGCAAAGATTTATCAAGCCTAGCCCGAGAGTTCTAGTTTGTGTGCCGTGTAGATCAACCCAAGTGGAGAGAAGAGCGATTAGAGAATCTATTCTTGGAGCTGGAGCAAGGGATGTAAAATTGATTGAAGAACCTATGGCAGCTGCAATTGGAGCAGGTCTTCCTGTAGAAGAAGCGCATGGAAATATGGTAGTAGATATCGGTGGAGGAACTTCAGAGATTGCTATTCTTTCGTTGAATGGAGTCGTTTATGCAGAATCAGTTAAAATTGGAGGAGACTTGCTTGATAGTTCCATCACTTCTTGGGTACGAAGAAATTATGGTTGCGTCATAGGAGAATCCACAGCTGAAAAAATTAAATACACTATAGGATGCGCATCGCCAGATTCTGAAGAACAGGAAATGAACGTAACGGGAAGAAATTTAGCTGAAGGCATTCCAGAAACCTTTACCTTAAAAAGCTCTCAAATCTATGAAGCAATGAGAGACCCTTTGTCTGGTATGGTTAGGGCAATTAGGAACGCATTAGAACTCTCGCCTCCAGAATTAGCCGCTGATATTGCTGAAAGAGGGATAGTTTTAACTGGAGGGGGCGCTTTAATGAGAGATATTGATAAGTTGATTTCTGCTTCAACTGGCATTCCAGTAATATGTGCAGAGGATCCATTAACCTGTGTTGCAAGGGGTGGTGGCAAAGCCCTTGAAATTATTGATAAGTACAATATTGATCTTCTTTCCACTGAATAGCTAATTTAATATGGCGAGAACTACGCCTACATTCACTCCGATTGGGAAATATGCTCTTGCATTCTTGATTTCTTTGGCTCTAATGGTCGGTGATTTGAGTTATGGAACATTCTCGCCTTTGAGAGGTTTTTTTAAAGCGTCCAGTCTTTACAGCCAACTTATTGTTAGTAATTTATTGAATAGTGTTGAGCATACTATTGCCTCATTTCAAGATAAAAAATCATTACTGCGATCCAATGAGATGCTAAGAACGGAGCTGCTGCAGATGCAGACCAAAGATTTTTTAAAGAGGCAGTCAGATTCTATTTCCAATGACTTAATTCAGCTGGAAGGCGAATTTCAAGATTTAATTAAAAACATAGATGTTAAAATATTTAAAATTGCTTCTTTTGGATTAAAGAATTACTTATGTTGTTCAGCTCATGAGCTATATCTCTTAAATCCTCAAAAGTTAGAGATAGGTCAAAATCTACCAGTTTCAAATGGCAAGAGTTTTATAGGGCAAACAGCAGGAAAAAATTTCAGCCTTATAAAAGTTATCATGCTTTCAGATATTGATCATGTTCTGCCCGTTAAATCAAAAAACTTATTCTGTAATGCGCGTGGAGCAGGCAAGCCACTTTTTATTTCATGTATAACCGATGATCATGAGGACTTAAATGGTAACAAAGTTAATGATCCTATTTTTACCTCAGGGCTAGGAGGCATCTTCCCCAGAGATGTATTGGTTGGAACTATAAGCAGCATTACAGAACTCTCTTTAGAGAGGCATGAAATTATGATAAAGCTCGCTGCAAATCCACTTAACGAAAATTATTTTGGCATTCTTGTTGGCTCATGAAATTAACTGACCATTTAATTATTTTCTTTACTATTTTGGGTGGATTTTGGCTTGATGCCTCCATCTCATTATTGACAATTCCATTTAATGTAGAGCCATGTATTGGCTTGTTAGTTTTTTGCTACTGGGTTTTTGCAATTCCAGAAAAACTACATAGCTCATCTGCATTCATGTATGGGCTTTTGGTAGATCTCTTTTTTGGTCAGGTTATAGGTTTGCATATGCTATTTTTTATCGCCACTTCATATATTATTCATGTGTATGTCTTTAGATTTAGGTTATTTTCTTATTTACAGCTCACTATTTTTTTTGCAGCTGTATGCGCTTTTTTTCTTGCCTGCAAATATCTAATTTTATCCCCAGTAAATTATTCATATTCACTATTAATTTTAAGTTTTTTTGTAAATGCCCTTACTTGGCTGGCAGTTTATTTTCTTATGCGCTCCTTCAGAAGAAAATTTTTTATTACCTAAAGCATGATCAAATCTTTTTATAGATTTATTCTTGGAATATGCTTTATTAGCTGGCTAATTATTATTCCAATAAGCGCAATATATTTTTTCCCAGATAAGACTTTAAAATTATTTAATAGTTCTTCCCATTATGAGTTTGAATATTCTCAATTAACAAACGATGGAACTCTACTCAATCCCATTCTTACTTTTAAAAATATAAATGTTTTCCATGATGGTAAGGAAATTTTTTCAGCAGATCAGTCTAAAATTGGGATTCTTATTTCTCGACAGATATTTCTCAGAAGGTTTGAGATTAATAAAGTTTTGATAGAGCATGGCTCATTTGTAGGCAACCATATCTCTCAAAACACTAGATCTAGTCTCGCGCTCTTTCCTAGTCGCGCAATAGAGATATCTCTTAAAAACTTCTCTTACATAAACCAAGATTCATCTACAATAATTAATGGTCAAATAAATGGACTCTCCATAGGGTCTGCTAATGGCCAGTTAAGTTTTTCTCATAATAACAAAGTCAGTACATTTTCCGTAGGCTCGGATGGCAAGAACTCAAGAATTTTAGCTAACTTACATCAAAATAAGTGGTTAAGATTAATTCCAGGACAGTCAATTTCCAACTATAAGGATTTAAATTTCTCTATAAATTTCTTAGCAAATATTAATTCTATGCATTCATCTATTCAAGGCTCCTTAAGTTATGAAGAAATTAGTTTTAATTTATTAGTTCTGAAAAAAAATCTTGGATCATTTGTATTTGAGTCACATGGAGCATCTGCCAGCCTTTCTTTCAATAAATTTCTCAACCCTTTTATGGATGAACAATTTCCTATCCATATTAACTTAAAAAATAAAACCTTAATTATTCCTACATTATTTGTATCTAATCAATTTCTAGAACTGCAGAGCCCCAAGGTAAATAACCTCTTAATAAACAATCTATTCATTTCGATGAAAGATGAAGCATTGCTTTATTCAGGAAAAGTCATTGATTTAGATTTAAAAGATATTTATTTTAATGAGATTTTAGATATCGCTGGAGGCTTCTCAGGCCAAGATGGGGACTTAAAGTTTGAAATTTACCCCAGTAGCTCTCTTATTAAAGATCACAATGGTCAATACCATCCTCTTTCAATTAATGCTTTGGGTGGATGGTCTGATCAGGGCTTTGATATACAAGGCAAAATTAAGCCCCTGATAGGTGATCTTAATTTACATCTAGAAATTGGCAAGGGAATAAAAAATTCAATTTCTTTGAAGCTCGCAGGTCAGAATCTTTCTAAGGAATTTATTCTAGTATCAATTCCAAGATCATTGCCTTATGTTCATGAATTTATTGATCTTAAGCTAGACACTAGTGTGCAAAATAAAGTTTTCTTAGATTATCATGATCCCAGAAGCAAAATAGGCTCAAAGCTATTACTAAAATTTTCTCTTAAGAGTTCCCAGTTTGATGTGAGCCCTGATTTCAGCTCACAATTGTATGAAAGCCTTATAGAAATAAATAAAAAAAACCTATATGTTCATACTCAAGAGGGAAATATAAATAGCTTACCAACCCAAGATTTTAATGGAAACTTAAATTTCTCGGAGCAAACTTTTAAACATTCATCTGTCCATAATTTTAATTACTCAGAATTTTTTAACATCAGCAAATCTAATGCATACATACCTAATCAATTCTTATTAAAGGGGTTGAATAAAGGCGTAGTAAATATTTCTACCAATCATTCATATAATGCAACGTCTCTAATGACTCCAAAATTCTCCGTACCCATTTTAGAAAAATCATCCATTGATATCAGTAAAGGAAATTTTTTTATAGTAAATTTAGATCATATATTCGGAATCTTGCCTGCAAAATTATCATCTCAAAATCTCGAAATTATTCTTCAAGGGCGCGATATACTTAAAAATTATATTTTAGATTTTTCATCATCAGCGGTCTTAGAGCCTAGTCAATATGTACCTGCATCCAGCCTAATAACTTTTTTAGGAAAGGATACTTTTTCTATTAATTTATCTATTCAAAAAGATAAAGAGGCCAATCTCCTTCTTTTTTCTCAGCTGGAAGATATCAAGCTTATTTCAAACTTCTCATTTCTTTCTAAATCAAAGTCTCAACTATTGCCCACATCAATAAAAATTTCAAATCTATCCAAACCATCAATACATGTAAAAAATAACTTGCTGGAAATGGCTTTGAATAATTTTCAAGATCTCAATGGCTTCATAGCCTTAGGAAGAGAGTTACCTTCTAAATTTTATTACATAAAAGAATCTAAAGGTTTAAGCGTTTATGTAGGACTAGATTCTTTCAGTGACAAGGAATTAAAATCATTACTAAGTGCTGGAGTCAAGTCTAGCGATCCTAATAGCATCAAAGAATTTATTTTTCAAATTAATAATTTAGATATTTATAACAATCACTTTACCGATATTTCTGGCCTGGTTAATTTTAATAGATCAGAGGTTCGTGGCTCTATAAATGGAGTTAATCTCAATGGAATCTTTAGAAGAGACAGTACTGGCTTTCTAAAAATTGAACTTGAGAATTCCCATATTAGCGATACAGAATTTTTGAGACTTAATGCTCAGTCTAATAATTCATTTAATATTAATTCTAGACTTATAGTAAAAAATTCCTCAATAAATGATCTTCAGATTAAATTGCTTGATGTCTACCTGCTCAAAAACAAGAATACACTCACTCTTGATAATATAAACCTTAGTTCAAACTTTATTTCAATTTCTCCTCACTCAGAGAAGCTAGACTCATACTTCTCAATAGATAGCTCAGAATCACTCTATAAGTTACGAGGAGATTTTATGATTAAAGATTCATCTAAAGTCACTTTCTTAAGTGAGCTCACTAATTTTTCATACCTCAATGGCAAAGTTAATCTTCAATGGCAAGATTTAAAAAGATTACAAAATATAGAGGGAGAGCTTAATTTTATCCTTAAAGATCTTACTTTAGACAATAGAGCAACAAGTTCAGTTGCCTTGAACTTATTAGGCGTATTCAATTTAAAGAATATCTTAGGCAAGGTTGCAAATCTTGATCTTTCAATAGATGAATATACTTCCACCAAACTTGATAGAGTTGAAGCTGATTTAGTATTCAACAAAAGAAAAGCAAGATTATTATCTCCTTTATTGATTGAAACAAATGCAGCAAAAATGAAATGGATTGGCCAAATCAGAAAAAACTCTTTTGGGGAATTGAATTATCTAGATTTAAATCTCGATTTAAACGTGCGCTTTGAAGAGAATATTCCTTGGTATGCGGCTCTCTTAGGGGGGTTACCTGCTGTGGCTGGTTCCGCAGTCATTAGTGAAATCTTTGAAGATAGCATTGATGATCTATCTAATTATCAATATGAGGTATTAGGAACAATTACTGAGCCTCAAATTAAAAGAATAAACTAAGTTAAGAAAATAGTTGCTAAACCTAGAAATGAAAAGAACCCTATTACATCTGTAACAGTTGTTACAACAACACTCCCTGCGATAGCAGGATCCTGATTAAATTTGCGTAAGATAATTGGTATAAATATACCTGCTATTGCAGAGCAAATAAGATTAACCATCATGGCTACACAAATTAATATTGAAATAACAATCTCTTCAAACCAGATATATGTGATTGCCCCTACTAAAACTGACAATAAAATACCATTTACAATTGAGACTGCCAATTCTCGTTTAAATAACCAATTGATATTAGATTGATTGATCTGCTGTAAAGTCAACCCTCGAATTACAATAGTTAAGGTTTGGGTAGCAGCAACTCCTCCCATGCTTGCTACAATAGGCATTAGGATTGCTAAATAAACTATTTCATCAATAGTTGCTTGAAAAAGGCTAATAGTCATAGAGGCAATAAATGCTGTCATCAAGTTAATAGCAAGCCACAAAACCCTACTTCTTGCAGCTCTAGCCGGTGCGGCGAATGTATCTTCTGCGATACCTGCCATCCCTAGAAAATTTTGATCAGCATCCTCACGAATCACATCAACAACATCATCAATGGTAATTCGACCAATCAGATTAGACTCTTCATCAACTACTGGTGCTGAAACCCAATCATTTTGCTCAAAAAGTCTTGCGATGTCTTTATCACTTAGGTCTGCCAGCAATGGCTGCGTTTCTGTTTCCATAAGCTCTCTAACATTCATTGTTGGCTCAGAAACTATAATTGTAGACACTGGCAAAGAGCCTAAATATTTATTTTCTCTAGAGACTACAAATATTTGATCAGTATTTTTTGGCAATTCTTTTTGGGCTCTGAGATACCGCATCACCACTTCAAGATTATGCTTAGGCCGAACACTAATAACATCTGTATTCATCAAGCCACCAGCAGAATCTTCTGGGTAGGTTAAGGCTTCCTTAATTCTCTGCCTATCCCTATTAGACATTGCAGCTAAAATATTTTCTGTAGTTCGTTCTGGGAGGGCCTGAAGAATATCTACAATTTCATCAAGCTCTAAATCACCAATAATCTTAATTAATTCATCAGTTGATATTTCCGCAATTAATTCTTGTTGAATCTCATCATTCAATTCTGAAATAATTTCTCCTTCATCTTTTATTTCCACCATCGACCATAGCAATTTGCGTTCTTTTGGCGGAAGGGATTCAAGGCTATGAGCAATTTCAGATGCATGCATATTTTCAAGCATCCTTTTTATTTGGTTTAGTGATGACTCAACATCTTTGCTTTGAATGCTCGCAAGCAATTCATCTGAAGGAAATTGATGAGGGATGATTTTACTCATAAAATTAATTCTAACTCAATGGAATGAGAATTTATCTTTTTCTTGAGCTGGGGATATTAATTTTCTTTCTGTATTTTGTAATAGTTCTTCTTGCCAAGTTAAAACCTCTTTTATTAAGCATATCTGAGATTTTCTGATCACTGAGCTTCGTTACTTCTTGTGTAACAATTTCCTGAATCTCTTCCATGAGCTGAGTAGGAGTAACTCCTCTAGTCTTAGATACAGAGCTAACTAGAAGGGATCTCATTGAAACGGCACCTTTTGGAGTTTGAATATATTTTGCTCTTAAAATTCTAGAAATTGTTGAAGGGCTAAGCTTTAAATCTCTTGCAAGCTCTAAGTTGCTTAGGGGCTTTAATTCAGCAGATCGATTTAATAGAAAATCTGATTGTCTTTCACAGATTAATGCACCGACAGTTTGGACTGTCTCATTTCTTTTCTCAATCGCTCGCATTAACCATTTAGCATCATTAACTTTTTCTTTTAGCTGGCTATTTGCATCATTGTTTTTATCTTTAACTAATTTTGCTAGATTTTTATCTAAACTTAATATGGGAAAATTAGCTTCTATGAATTTGACGGTTAAATTATCATCAATTGGTAAAATTTCTAGGTCAGGTTGAATAAATTGAACATTTTGAAAGTCAAGACCAGGGGATAAATCACAATTTTTAATCAAGTGCAGAATTTTTTCTATTTCTGGTGCAGAGGAAGTTTTTATTAACTCAGTTTTAGCATCTTCAAAATTTGAATATTTTGGATTGAATAAAATTTTCTTAGATAGAGCAATTTCTTTCGCTGAAAGTTTTTTTCTTTTTAGCTGTAAAAAAACTAATTCTTTAAAATTTCTTGCACCAATGCCTGCTGGATCTAGATTCTGGACTATATCCTCCAAAACAACTTTGATTTCCTGAGATGAGAATTGATAGCTCATCATTTCTTCCATTTCATTCATATCCGATAACATCAAACCATTCTCTTCAAGTGACTGAATAATGACAGAGCTAATTTTTTTTTCAGACTGACTTAGCCTTAAGTCCTCTAGCTGAGAGTTAAGAGAACTTTGCAGGCTCTGAGGCTCTGAGAGGCTCTCAATTAATCGCGCATCATCATAGCCTGCAGAGATTAACTGCTCAGGTTTCTTCACTATAAATGGATTATCTTCTATTTCTCTATTAATTTTATTGATGATTTCCAATCTAGACAGTTGAAGCAAATCAATAGATTTTCTGAGCTGAGGGGTAATTGATAACTGCTGCTTATGCTGAAATTCTCTTACAAGCTTGATTGCCATTTATGATGAATACATATTCCCAAAGTATGTCTTTTTCACTAGCGCATCTTCAATTAACTCATTGGAGGTACCCTCTGCAATAATCTCTCCTTCGTTCATAATAATTGCTCTATTACATAAACTAAGAGTTTCTCTTACATTATGATCTGTAATTAATATAGATATATCATTCGATACTACCTTCCTAAGCAAACTTTTAATTTCTTCAACAGCAATTGGATCTATTCCAGCAAATGGCTCATCTAAAAGTATAACCCTGGGGTTGGAAACTAATGTTCGAGCGATTTCAACTTTTCTTCGCTGCCCCCCTGAAAGCATCCTCCCTTTCTTGTCAATAATTTTGCGTAAATCAAATTTACTCACAATCATTTCAACAACATCATTTCTCTCTGACTGATTATTTGTTGTGATTTCAGCTATTCCATCCAAGTTATCAAATACAGTTAAGTCTTGAAAGATAGATGGCTCTTGAGGCAAGTAACTTAATCCAATTCTTGATCTTTGATGCATTAAAAAGTTAGTTATTTCCCGGCCATCCATTGAAACTTTTCCCTGATCAGGGAAAAGAAGACCTGCGGCAATATAAAATGCAGTAGTCTTTCCGGCACCATTTGGTCCAAGCAAACCAACAATCTCATTATTTTCTATAGAAAAATTAATATTGGAAAGAATTTTCTTCCCAGCAATAGTTTTATGAACACCCCTAAGTGTTAATTTTTTCTTAGTCATTGCTATTAATTTGATAAGTAATTAATTCAGAATTAATTGAGCGTCCGCCATTAATGAGTTGTGCTTTTCCAACCATTTCAATTGATTTATTTGGATAGATAATGAATTGATCAGCTATACCATTAATTTTTCTTGTTTCAGATGCAATGGAAACTGGTGATCCATTTATGATTAATTTCTCTTGGTTATATGAAAGCATGGCCTCATTTCCCATGATAATTAGATCGCCAAAGACTATTTTTATATTTTTACTAAATATTAATTCATTATTTTGTTCATCAAGTTTTACGGTGTCTGCGGTAATTGAAATGTCTTGAAGGGTTCGATTTTCAATAGATATTGCTAATGGAAAATAAAATAAAGCTAAAAGGTATAAGCCAATTTTTAATTTTTTTACCATTTTGATTTTAAATAATCCCAGCTTCTAACAGTTGATGCATTGTAATAATTCCAGCACTATTTTCTCCCATATCATCATCGACAACAACAAGACTAAAAATTTTATTTTTTTCCATTATTTCAGCAGCATCTATTGCGAGAGAGTGTTTTGATATTTTTTTAAAGTTTGTCGTCATCACTTGTTTAATTGGAGTTTTTGAAAGATTTAATTCTTTATTCAAGCACCTCCTTAGATCTCCATCTGTAAAAATCCCTGTAATCTTTTCACCATCAGAGACCAATGTAACCCCAAGTTTTTTTTCTGTTATTACCATTAAAGTATCTTTGAGTGATGTGGTCTCAAGAACTAAAGGAGATTTATTCTCCATAATTGCAAGATCATCTACCAAGGTAGTTAACTTTTTTCCAAGCTGCCCAGCAGGATGTGATTTGGCAAAGTCATCTTTTGTAAACCCCCTTTGTTCAAGCAAAGCAATTGCTAATGCGTCACCAAAAACCAAAGCAATAGTCGTTGAAGAGGTTGGAGCCAAATCAAGAGGACAGGCTTCTTTATTTGCGTTAATAACTATGCTAATTTCTCCGGCCTTAGCGATCGTAGAGTTTTCGTTATTAGTAAGAGTAAAAATATTACCAGTACATCTTTTTAAAGCTGGCAAGATTTCAATAATCTCTTTTGTCTCACCTGAATTAGATAAAATTAAAATAGAATCTTTTTTATCTATCATTCCAAGGTCACCATGCGCTGCTTCTGTAGGATGAATAAAAAATGAGGCCGTCCCGGTGCTTGAAAGTGTTGCTGAAATTTTTTGAGCTATGTGACCTGATTTGCCAATGCCCATGAGAATAAGTTTCCCTTGTGTTACTGAGATTTTCTCACACAGTATCGCAAAATCATCCTGTATTTGATTTGATAATGCCAATACAGCATTTCCCTCAATTTGAATAACTTCTAGGGCGCTAGTAATAAAATTCTTATCTTTCATATCTGATTTTTCAATTTGTACTAATGTTATAATACCTTTATGAAACTGACTATGAAATCTATTCTTCTTTTTGCTGGGATTGTGTGTCTTCAAACATTTGCAGTAACTGATATAAATCCTAATGTATTTCTTGATACCAAGGCTCAAGAAATGGTTGATGTTATTAGAAGCAATCAAAGTTTGCATGCCTCAGATCCTGAGATGTTTAAAAATAAAATCAATACTATCTTTGAGCCCTTGGTAGATTTCAGACGGGTTGGTGCTAGTGTAATGGGAAGAAAGTATTATCAGGTTTCAACCAAAGCTCAAAAACAAAGGTTTATTGAAACCTTCAAGAAATCTCTTTTAGATAACTATTCTTCAACTTTGGCACAATGGGGAGATCAAAGTATTAAGACGGTTTTTCCAGATAAGACTATATTCAAAAAAACTGAAAATGTTCACCAGAATTTACTTACATCAAACAGTATGTATCCAATTAAATATATAGTTAGAAAAGATGGATCAGGAAATTGGTTGATAATTAATATTATAGTTAATGGTGTAAATCTGGGTCGCAACTTTAGAAATCACTTTCAGGCTTTAGCAATAGAGCATAATGGAGATATCGACAAAGTAATTAATAACTGGACTTCTGATGCCAATCTTTAAAGCACTAGTAAAAATTATTTAATGAATATTTCAGAATTTCTTAAAATTCAATTCCCTGATGCAACAATATCTTTTGAGGGAGAAGATTGCAGTTCTAAGCTATTAATTATTAGCAATCAATTTGAAGGTCTATCTCAGCTAAATAGACATAAACTTATAATGGGAGCATTGAAGGAGAAATTTAAATCTGGAGAATTGCATGCCTTAAGTTTGATAACAAAATCTTCCTCCGAATTAGAATAAATTGTGGAAAAATTAAAAATAGTTGGTGGTAATAGGCTCTCTGGGTCAATCTCTTGTTCTGGAGCAAAAAACGCTGCATTGCCAATGCTTGCAGCGACAATTCTTACTGACAAGCCTGTAACATTTCAGAATCTTCCTTACCTTCAGGATATTACTACTATGTTTGAGATCTTAGGTTCTATGGGAGCTGATATCACTTTAAATGAAAACATGAATTTTATAGTTTCTACTGCTAATTTAAATGATTTTGAGGCTCGCTATGAATTAGTAAAAACAATGCGTGCATCGATCTTAGTTCTTGGATCTCTTGTCGGGAAGTATGGATTTGCAAGAATTGCTCTCCCGGGAGGTTGCGCTATTGGCACAAGACCAGTAGATTTTCACTTAGATGCCCTGGAGAAACTTGGAGCTACAATTGAGCTAAAGAATGGTTATATTGAAGCAAGTGCTAAACAGTTGGTCGGTTGTGAAATTAATTTTCCTGGTATTTCAGTCACTGGAACAGAAAATATCATGATGGCTGCGGTCTTAGCCAAGGGCCAGACCATTCTTCGTAATGTTGCAAAAGAACCAGAGGTCAAGGATCTTGAAAATTTTTTGAACTCTATGGGTGCGCAGATTACAGGTGCGGGTACCGATGAAATTATTATTAATGGGGTTAAAGATCTCTCTGAATCTACATATGCAATTCCTGCAGATCGAATTGAGGCTGGGACTTACCTGATTGCAGCGACAGTAACTTTTGGAGATGTTACGATAAAAAATATTCAAGCAGATAGAATGAATAATATCCTAGATAAATTAAAATTAAGCGGCGCAAATATCATTATTGGCAACGATACGATTCAACTATCCATGACAAATTCATCAATCAATCCAGTTGATATTTCAACAGCTCCTTTTCCCGGGTTTCCAACAGATATGCAGGCACAATTTAGCGTATTAAATGCATTGTCGAATGGCTCAGCCGTAGTAACTGAGAATGTTTTTGAAAATAGATTTATGCATGTTCAGGAATTAAATCGAATGGGTTGTGATATAACTGTTAAAGGAAGCAACGCATTCGTTAGAGGGGTTAAATCTATTACAGGAGCTCCTGTCATGGCGACTGATTTAAGGGCGTCTGCTAGTCTAATTTTAGCTGGACTGTGCGCTGAAGGAGAAACTATTGTAGATAGGATTTATCATATTGACAGAGGGTATGAGCGAATTGAAGAAAAACTATCTTATCTTGGAGCTGATATCACTAGATTGCCACACTAGTCTTGCATAGCCATAGTAATAAGCTCATTTTTAGTTATTTTATTATTTTGAAGAATTTGTAGTGCTATTTGATCTCCAGGAAATGAATTATTAAGAGCCCCAGTTAGGTTTTCCCAAGTAGCCATTTGACCATTAATCGAAATAATTATTGCTCCTGATTTAATATTGCCACTATCAAATAAAGGCCCTCTATCTTTTAACTCTAAGATTTCTAATCCATAGGTTAATTCATTATTTAAAATAAACCTTTTCGTCTTGACTCTAAAATCTCCTATCCACGATCTTTTAACAGAACCATACTTAATAATTTCAGATGCCACATCGATCATTTTGTTTGCTGGAAGTGCAAATCCAATTCCTGAATATGAGCCAGTTTTAGAAAAAATCTTAGTATTCATCCCTATCAAGTTTCCGTGATGATTCACCAATGCTCCTCCAGAATTTCCAGGATTAATTGCTGCATCAGTTTGAATTAGTTCAAGGTATGGATTTCCATAATCTCTTCCAGTGGCACTAATAATTCCACTAGTGAATGTTTTACCAAGTCCAAACGCATTTCCAACCGCAATTACATTATCTCCGACTTTAACTGATTTGCTATCTGCAACTTGAATAGGAATCAATCCCTCAGAATAAATCACCTTAATTACTGCTAAATCAGATCTTTGATCAAATCCTATGACCTGGGCTGGCTTGATTTGCCCATCATCAAGCTCTACATCTATATCTTTTTTTCCCTGAATAATGTGTAGATTGGTGATAATGTAACCATCTTTAGAAATAATAATTCCTGATCCAACCACATTATTTATTGCATGGTTTTGAAATATACGCTCATTAGAGTTTTCTCTAGCTATTATATTGATAACTGAAGGGGCAGCTTTCTCAATCCCTTTGACAAATCCTTGGTTTGACAAATCTGTAATCAGATATGTAAGAATGCCTATTAGAATTAGAAAGTTTATTCTTGAAAGTTTATTATTAAAAAATCTCATATACTGAATGAAAAAATATTATGAAAGATATAGGAATTGTACTTGAGAATTTAACATCTCAGGGCATAAAGCTCGATCAAGCTCAAAGATCATTTGTAGGGACCTTTATCGAGTTAGATTCTTTATTTAAACCACCCTCTTTTTTTTCTAAAAATTTTTCTTTAGGCAGTATTTATCTTTGGGGCCCGGTAGGCACGGGGAAAACCATGCTTCTTAAAGCAATTGTCGATTCATACTTTCCATCGTCTGGTAAGTTCCATTTTATTGAATTTATGCAACTAGTTCATAAAAATTTATCAGAATTGCCGAATGAAAAAGATCCACTTAAAAAAATTGTTAAAAAAATAGCTCAAAAATACGATGTTATTTTTATAGATGAATTTCAAATTGAGGATATTGCAGACGCTATGATCGTTGGTGTTCTTATTGAATCCTTAGTGAATGATGGAGTCAGAATGATGATTTCATCTAACTCTAATCCAGCTAATCTGTACAAAGATGGTCTGCAAAGAAATAAATTTCTTAAAACAATTGACTTTATCCAGTCTCAGTTTAGAGTTTTTAATTTATTGGGTACTGAAGATTACCGACTCAGAGAGATTATTTCATTCGATGATTCAGCAGATGGAGAGCATACAAATAAAAGCGTTAAATTATTTCTTGAGAAAACTTTTGATTCTAATCTTACCAATCACTTAAGTTTTGTTGTGAATGGAAGAGAATTTTCCTGTTGCGGTTATTCTAAAAAGTTAGTATGGCTATCCTTTGAAAGATTTTTCTTAGAGCCCTGTGGCAACAAAGACTTTATCGACATGATTAAGACCTTTGATTGGATTTTTATTAGTGAGTTTCATGATTGTAATGATGAGCATATGGATAAAATCAGAAGGTTTATAAGTTTCATAGATATTGCTTATCAAGAAAAACAAAAACTAAAATTCTTTTTTGAACCAGATTTATTACAGAATTTATATCATGGCGACCAATTGAAAGCTTTGTGGGCGAGGTCTGCTAGCAGACTACATCAAATATCTAGTAAAAAATATCTTAATAATTTAGAGAAAAACTAAACTAAATGAATTAAAATATTGATTAAATACCACGTAAACATTAACATTCGCATCTAATTTTTAATAACTTACAAACTAATGAAAACTCTTTCTCTTAGAAAAGAAGACGCCCAGCATGATTGGTTCATTGTTGATGCATCTGATAAGGTCCTAGGTCGCTTGGCTACAAAGTTAGCTGATAGGATTCGCGGTAAAGATAAGCCTACTTTTACTCCTCATACTGATGGCGGAGATTATGTTGTTGTTATTAATGCAGAGAAAATAAAAGTTACCGGCAAAAAATTTGATAATAAAAAATATTACACTCATTCTCTTTACCCCGGAGGTTTAAAGACTAAAGTATTTAAAGATTTGATTGAAACTAAACCTGAATATATTATTGAAGAAGCCGTCAAAGGAATGTTACCAAAAAATAAATTAGGCAAACAAATGTTTAAAAAACTTAAAGTTTACCAGGGTGCTGATCACCCTCATGAATCACAACAGCCACAAATCTGGGAACCAAAAATATGAGCACAGCTATCCATTATGCAACTGGAAGAAGAAAAACATCTTCTGCAAGAGTCTACCTTTCTAAAGGGCAAGGTAAGATCATGGTTAATGATAAAGAATTATCCCATTACTTTGGAAGGCAGGTTGCCCAAATGCTTGTTATGCAACCTTTAAGACTTACTGAATTAGATGAACAAGTTGATATTAAGGCTATGGTCAAAGGTGGAGGGAGTTTTGGTCAAGCTGGAGCAATTAGACATGGGATCTCGAGAGGCATTATTGGAATTCGATGAGAGCCTAAGACCACAATTAAAATCTGCTGGGGTTCTTAACAAGAGATGATAGAAGAGTTGAAAGAAAAAAACCAGGTTTAAAGAAAGCAAGAAAAAGTTCTCAATTCTCCAAGCGTTAATTTCTGCTTAATGGAAGAAAAACTTACCACAAGAAGAAAAGTTCTAATTGGTATGACTGCTACTGTAGGTGGCTGCAGGCATTCCTTTTGCTGCAACTCCATTTATATCTTCATGGAACCCTAGCGCTAAAGCCTAAGGCAGTTGGAGCACCTGTCACAGTAGATATCTCAAAGATTCAAATTGGTCAAAAGATTCAAGTAGCATGGAGAAAACAACCAGTATTTGTTATTCGTCATAGCAAAGAGGCTCTCAAAAATTTATCTAAAGTCGTTTCTAAATTAGATGACCCTAATTCCGAGAAAATTGACGAGCCATACAGGTCCATAAATCCAACAAGGTCTACCTCAGATGAATACACAGTTATTGCTGGTGTATGCACTCATCTTGGGTGTTCTCCAAAATATTTTCCTGATATTGAACCTCAGCCCTGGGATGAGTCCTGGGTTGGCGGGTTTTTCTGTCCATGTCATGGATCTATGTTTGATATCGTCGGAAGAGTTTTTAAGGGAGTTCCGGCGCCTACTAACTTAAAAGTTCCTCCACATTATTTTGACGGAAAAATTTTAACCATTGGCGAAGATAAGGGAACCACATAGTGACTGAAAAATCATCAGGGATATTTCAATGGATAAATAAGCGTTTACCTATAGTAAATACCTATGAGCGCCATCTTTCAAAACATCCAGTTCCAAAAAAAGTAAATTTTTGGTATATGTTCGGTGCCTTAGCATCAGTAGTCCTGATTTTGCAAATAGTTACGGGCATCTGGTTGATGTTTGGATATGAGAATACTGAAGAAGGAGCATTTGCTTCTATTGAGTATATTATGCGTGATGTTGATGGAGGGTGGATCATTAGATATATGCATACCACGGGGGGCATCAATGTTTTTTGCAGTTGTGTATCTTCATATGTTTAGAGGTCTTGCTTTATGGTTCTTATCATCAGCCTAGAGAATTAGTTTGGATTTTTTGGTTGTACAATATTTCTTGCCATGATGGCAGAAGGGTTCTTAGGATATGTTTTACCATATGGCCAAATGTCCTATTGGGGAGCTCAAGTAATTATCTCCTTATTTGGGGCTATTCCTTATATTGGCGAGTCATTAGAGTTATGGATCCGAGGAGACTATTACATTTCCGGCGCCACTATCTCAAGATTTTTTGCATTACATGTTGTTGCCCTTCCTTTGATACTTATAGCTTTAGTTTTTATGCATTTAGTTGCATTGCATGAGGTAGGGGCAGGCAATCCTGAAGGAGTCGATATAGAAAAGTATCTTGATGATGATGGTGTTCCTCTTGATAGCGTCCCATTTTTCCCATATAAGGTTCTTAATGCATTAGTGGCAATTGGTATTTTTGGAATTGTCTTTTCAGTAATCATGTTTTTCTTTCCCGAGGGCGGAGGGTATTTCTTGGAGTATGCAAATTTTGAAGAGGCTAACCCCTTAAGCACCCCAGATCATATTGCGCCTGTATGGTACTACTCCCCGTTTTATGCAATGCTGAGAGCAGTTCCTGATAAGTTGGGTGGCTTCGTTGTAATGGCATCTGCAGTAGCTATTCTATTCGTTGTTCCTTGGCTTGATAGAAGCAAGGCTGCATCAATAAGATACAAAGGACCTTTAAGCAAAATTGCAATGGTATTATTTGTTATGAGCGTATTTCTCTTAGCATGGTTAGGTACTGTCCCAGTAACTGAACTGAGAAAAACCTTAAGTGTAATTGGAACTATAGTTTATTTTGCCTTTTTTCTTCTAATGCCAATATATACTTCTATTGAAAAATCTAAACCAGTTCCAGATAGGTTATGAAAAAGATCCTATTTTTAAGCCTGCTTTTTTTCTCCTATAGTGCATTTCCT
>CAXYCJ010000008.1:0-34379 GCA_964275585.1 uncultured SAR86 cluster bacterium
ACTCTCTTTGCAGGCCTCTAAGAGATAATGCGTTCCGCCGATTAGCGTAATATCAAATCAATGATTGCTCCATCTACCTCACACTCAAAACCAACTTTTGTAAAAACATTTGCAATTTTACTTATGGATAAATCCGTAGGTAAAAAATTTTTTAAGTACGAATACTGAACTTTCATGGCGAGAACTGATTAAGAAAATCTAAATTAGACGAATAAAACTCTCTGATATCCTCAACGCCATAATACAACATTGCTAGTCTTTCAATGCCCATACCAAATGCAAACCCACGATATTTTTTTATATCAATATTGCACCCTTTCAACACATTGGGATGCACCATTCCACAGCCAAGGACTTCTAGCCATCCATTATTTCCAAATTTTATATCAACCTCTGCAGATGGTTCTGTAAATGGAAAATAGGAGGGTCTAAACCGTACCTCCATTTTTTCATTAAAAAAATATTCTAAGAAATTAATAATCACTCCCTTTAAGTCTCCAAATGTTACATCTTGATCTACCACCAAGCCTTCAATTTGAGTAAACATGGGTAAGTGTGTTGTATCAGAATCGCACCGATATACTCGACCAGGAGATAGCATATATAAAGGAAGAGGCTCCCTTAACATAGAGTGAATCTGAGAATTAGAAGTATGAGTTCTTAGTAAGTACTCAGATTTAGAGTTTGATTTAAGATAGAAAGTATCATGCATCTGTCGAGCAGGATGATTTTCAGGAAAGTTCAATGCCTCGAAATTATAAAAATCTGTTTCAATTTCATTGCCTGAAAATATCTGGTAATTAAGAGGGGAGAAATAATTAATTACTCTCTCAGAGATTTTAGTTATAGGGTGCTCTGCTCCAATTAAATATGGATCTGCTGGAAGAGTCACATCCAGGATAGTGACATTATCTGGGCTTTGAACATTTGCTAAGCCCTCTTCAAAGATTTTACTTAACTGCCCTTTAAGAATATTAAGCTCTTTGGCAGCAGCTACTTTCGATTTAGGGTTTAGGGACTTCAGGCTTGCAAATGCCGAAACAACATACGATTTCTTACCAAGAAATTCAGATCTTAGTTGGAAAAATTCAGCCTCTGATTGAACGGATTTTAATTTGAGCTTGGCTGTTTCAATTAAATCCTGAGGGATTTGCATGACAACATTATACCCTGACTTTTTCTACTATTTTCTTAAATGTCTCTGGGTCTGAGAACGCGACACCAGCTAAAGATTTTCTATCCAGCTTCACATTAGCCTCATTAAGCTGATTTATAAATCTGCTATACGAAAGCTCTAAAGGAATTAGTGCGGCAGAAATTCTTGAAATCCACAAAGAACGAAAAGTTCTTTTTTTGTTTCTTCTGTCTCTAAAAGCATATTGTAAAGACTTAACATTGGATTGCTTGGCAGTTTTAAATAGCCTGCTTCGTGCACCATAATGGCCTTTAGTCGCTTTTAAGACTTTCTTATGTTTTGCTTTAGCTGCTAGTGCTTTGGTTACTCTTGGCATAATTCTTAAGTGTTATATAGAAGTTTTTGAGCTATTTTTTTTGTTTCGTCAGCCATTTTAATCATTCCGCGATTATGGCGCTTCCTTTTAGTTGTTTGCTTTGTAAGAATGTGCGCGCGACTTGCACTTCTTCTTTTTAAGCCACTTCCCGTAGCTTTAAAGCGTTTTTTAGCGCTTGAATGTGTTTTTAATTTATAACCCATAATTATTTCTTTCTAATTTGTGAGAGAACCATCAGGAGCTGCCTGCCCTCTAAAGATGGTTCTTGATCAACCTGAGCTATGTCCTGGAGATCTTCTCTTAATCTATTTAGAAGTTCGAGACCTAAATTGCTGTTTAAAATCTCTCTGCCTCTAAATCGAACGCTGATTTTAGTCTTATCTCCATCATTAATAAAGCTTTTTATCTTTTTTAATTTAATATTGTAATCACCAATATCTGTGGTTGGTCTAAATTTAATTTCCTTGAGTGACTGTTTTTTAGGTTTCTTTGTTCCAACGGTGCTCTTTTTCTTCTCAAACTGAAACTTACCAAAATCAAGAAGCTTACAAACAACAGGATTTGCATCTGATGGCGATACTTGAACTAAATCAAGCGATTTTTTTTGGGCCGCACTTAATGCATCAGCAATATCAACCAATCCTATCTTCTCTCCATCATCACCAATTAACATAACCTCTTTTGCATAGATTTTATTATTGATAGGAGTCGTTGATTTTTTATTCGCAGCGATAGTAAAAAGTCCTAATGGATTAAAAAGGAGTTAAACAAAATAAATATGATGAGGTAGGCAAAGGCTGTGATTGTTCATTGATGTGGATTTTAAAGCATTATTCATGAAAAGAAAACTGCTAAGGCTGTAACAGCTCTTTCTTCCAAGAGTCACCTTCAATAAAATAAACTTCTCTTTTGTTTAATCTGTTTGTATGACCACGCCAAAACTCAAAATAATATGGGATAAAAAAATATCCTCCCCAGAATTCTGGCCTTTTCGTATGCAATGACATGGAGTCAAAGGTAGATTTAAAATTTGTTTCTACCGTATCAAAAGAGTCAATGGCTTGAGATTGTTTTGAGCTAATAGCTAAAGCATTTTTTTCCTTAGAGCGACTTTGAAAATGCTGATCTGAAAAGTTTGAAGAAGTCTTTTGAATTTTTGCCTTAATTCTAATTTGTGTATTAATTTCAGCCCAGTAAATTAAAATTGAGATTTGTTGATGAGATTTAAACTGGTTAGCTTTAGGCGATAAATAGTTAGAAAAAAATATCCATCTATTGTCCTGAATATATTTAAGGTTTACATACCGAGCTTCAACTTCATTTGTAAGATTATTATAAGAACTCACAGACATTGCTTCGATACTTGGTTGCTTCTTACCAAGGGCTTCCTCGTATAAACTTTGAAATTTTTTATATGGAGGATCATTACTGAGATCAAGAAGTTCAATCATGGAGGTCTATATAATAGCTGGTGCCCAGAGCCGGACTTGAACCGGCACGAAGTTGCCTTCGAGGGATTTTAAGTCCCTTGTGTCTACCAATTCCACCACCTGGGCAGTTAGTCTGATATGTAAAAAAATGTTTTGCTTACTGTTTAGTATAACTACGCGCTCAATTTCAGTGAGATTCTTTCTCTTTCAGCATCAATCCCAAAAATAATACAAGACAACTTGTCACCCTTTTTAAAATTTTCCATTGCTTCTGCAGGGTTCTCATCTTCTGTGATATCTGAAAGATGAATTAAACCATCGATGTTACCTTCTAAACCTACGAAAATACCAAAGTCAGTTACAGATTTAATATTGCCTTCAACTGAGTCTCCTAAACCGTAACGAGTTGCAAATTCTGACCAAGGATTAGGTTGGGTTTGTTTCAGTCCAAGTGAAATTCTTCTTTTTTCATGATCAATTTCTAAAACCATAACTTTAATTTTTTGTTCTAAATCGACTACTTTAGAAGGATGGATATTCTTATTTGTCCAATCTAGCTCAGATAGATGTATTAGACCCTCTACTCCCTGCTCAAGCTCAGCAAAGCAGCCATAGTCAGTAAGGTTTGAAACAGTAGCCTCATAAATACCACCAACTGAATATTTGCCCTCAATAGTCTCCCATGGATCATTTTGGATTTGCTTCAAGCCCAGTGACACCCTTAACTTCTCTTTATCGAAACTTAAGATTTTGACATCTATTTCTTGTCCCATGCTTAAGACTTCTGCAGGGTTGGTGACTCTAGACCATGAAATATCAGTTATATGTAACAAGCCATCTAGTCCACCAAGATCTACAAAAGCACCATAGTCTGTAAGATTTTTAACAATGCCTTTAACTATTTGCCCCTCATCTAAATTCTTAAGAAGCTCAACTTTCTCAGCTGAATTAATTTTTTCTAGAACTGCTTTCCTAGAGAGAACAACATTATTCCTTTTGTAGTCTAATTTAATTACCTTAAATTCTTGAACACTATTCTCAAGTTCTGGAGCTTCTTTTACAGGTCTTATATCTACTAATGAACCAGGTAAGAAAGCTTTAACAACATCTACTTCTACAGAAAAGCCACCTTTAACTCTTGTTAAGACTTTGCCCTGAACAAATTCACCAGTTTCGAGAGCTTCTTCCAGCTTCTTCCATGTTCCTATTTTTCTAGCTTTCTCACGAGAAATTCTTGTCTCACCATATCCATCTTCAACCGCTTCAAGTGCAACTTGAACTTCATCACCAGACTCAATCTCAACCGTTCCATCATTATTTCTAAACTCATCAAGAGAAATGACTCCTTCAGACTTGAGTCCAACATGAACGGTCACCCATTCCTTGTCCACATCAAGGACAACGCCTGTAACGATTGAACCTGGTTGCATTTCAAGGGTGCTTAGACTTTCATCTAATAGTGCTGCGAAACTTTCTGACATATTTTCTATATTTCCTTAATTTGTTCTTTATAAATTGTTAATGCTATATCTAATACTTCTTGAGGCCCTAGATTAGAGGAGTTAACTTCTATGGAGTCAACCGCAGGAACTAAAGGTGAGATCTCTCTTGCCTTGTCTGCTTCATCTCGTAATCTAATATCATCAATTAGATCGCGCATATTAACGCCTTGATCATTATTCTGCAACTCTAAAAACCGCCTCTGTGCTCTAACTTCTACGTCAGCAATTAAAAAAATTTTAGTTGCTGCATCAGGAAAGACCACTGTACCCATATCTCTTCCATCAGCAACTAACCCTTTATCTTTTGCAAAATTGCGTTGGAAGGTAATTAAATTATTTCTCGTTTCTTGTAAGCTACTGAGTTTGGAGGCAGATTGAGCAACTGCTTCATCTCTTAATAACTGCGTAATATTAACATTGTCCTCATAAACTTCCATCTCACCTATCACACCTGTAATTTCTAGTTTAGAAAAGAATTCTGCTGCAATAGAATGACTCTCTGCCTTATCAAAACAATATGAATAGGCCCTGTAGAGCAAACCACTATCCAAGAGAGTAAAATCTAATTCTTGTGCTAATGCTTTGGCAAGCAGCCCTTTCCCTGATGCAGATGGTCCGTCAATTGTAATAATTCTATTATTTTTCAATTTTGAACCCCAGTGAGGATGTGAGCTCTATAAAATTCGGGAAAGATGTAAATATATTTTTACATTGATTTACCTGAATAGGTTGACTAGACTTTAGAGCAGCAATCAGAAAACTCATAGCAATTCTATGATCATGTTGAGAGTTTATAATAATCGGATCTGAGTTGCTTTTTAGCTCTGAATTACCATATATTTTCATCCCATCATCAAAATTATCATGTTTTACGCCCAGTATTTTAAATCCGTCAGATATAGCCTTTAAGCGGTCTGACTCTTTGATACGGAGCTCAACCGCATCTCTAATGGTTGTATTTCCAATCGCAAAAGCTGCTGCAATAGAAATAATTGGTAGCTCATCTATAATATTAGCAATAATAGGCCCTTCGAGATTAATCCCTCTTAACTGCGATTGGTGAACCACCAAATCTGCTATAGGTTCGCCAGATTCTATCCTAGAATTAAGAATCTCAATTTTTGCTCCCATATCTTCAAGTACTGACAATATTCCTGTACGAGTTGGATTCATACCGACATTAAGAATTTCTAATTTTTTAGATTGCGATATCAGAGCGCCTACAATTAAAAAAGCTGCTGAAGAAATATCTCCTGCTACCTTGTAATCACGGGCTCTCAGCAAGGCTTGCCCTTCAAGATGAATGATATTTTTTCCATCTTGTTTTATTGTCTGGATGTTAGCACCGAAGTTTTTTAACATTCTTTCGGTGTGGTCTCTTGTTTGAACTGGCTCAATCACAGTTACAGAATTTCTAGAGGCAAGCCCTGCCAATAAAATGCATGATTTAACTTGAGCGCTTGCAATAGGTAGTTCGTAAATAAAATTGTCTTTAAGAGCAGATGACCTTAATCCAATTGGCAACATTCCATCCAAGGAAGAGATGTGAGCACCCATTTGCGTCAGGGGATCAATAACTCGCTCCATAGGTCTATTAGATAAAGATGAGTCTCCAATAAAATCTAGTTTAAGCCCTAGCCCAGCTGTCATGCCTAACATTAACCTTAACCCTGTTCCAGAATTGCCAAGATCCAAGGCTTTTTCAGGCTCTAAGAATAATATCTTTCTTTTTTTGATATTAATAAACTTTCCATCAACTGATTCTATAACAGATCCAATCTGATTAAGGGCCAACATTGTAGAAAGAGGATCTTCAGCATGCAGAAATCCTTCAACCTTCATATCTTCATTGATAAGAGAGCCTATCATTATCACTCGCTGGGAGATTGATTTATCCCCTGGGCACTGCACCGAGCCGCTGAGGCAGCTATTTGGAGTTGAGATAAGGTTCAATAGTTTTCTTCCTTAAATTTTTTTAAATCAATCAGCAGAGACTGAATATCTTCCGGGGTGTCATTGATAGTTGATTTAAGTTGGTTTAGGTTTTTAATTAATTGCTCTAGACTGGAAACAATATTTTTCTTGTTTAAAGAAAAAATATCTGCCCACATTTCTGGTGAGGAAGAAGAAAGTCTTAAAAATTCTCCAAGACCACCCCCGGAAAATTTTGAGATATTCTCCTCATTTATGTCTTTTAAGGTCATCAACAATGCATAGGAAGCTAAATGCGGCAAATGACTTGTATTAGCAAAAACATGATCATGGGTGACGCTATCAAGGCTGAATAATTCTGCACCAAGTTGAGACCACAAACTGCTAACTTTTTCTAGATGCTCCCTGCCCACAGAATCGTGATATGAAACAATCACTTTTTTTTCTTGGAACAGGCCATTAACTGAATTTTGCTCACCTGAGAGGTGGGATCCTGCCACTGGATGCGATAAAATTACATTATTTGGGCAATCATAGTCTCGAAGAGTTTTATCCAATAACAATTTCGTGCTCGAAGTATCAGTGATGGTTACATTTGAATTAAATAGAAAACTCAATGATTTCAATATCTCCACAGAGGCTTTTGGTGGGGTTGAAATTATAACTAAAGAGTCTTTGTGTTCATCTAAGTGCAATTCATCTAAATTATTAATGGCACCATGAATTGTCTTATTATCTAAGGCAGTTTTAATACTTTCTTGATTTAAATCATAGGCAAGAATATTACAATCTTGGCTGCTGCTGAGTTCCTTGGCAATAGAGCCCCCAATCAATCCCAAGCCTATAATAATTATATTCATAATAATTCTTCTAGTGCTTTTAAAAACCTGCAGTTCTCTTCGTGAGTGCCAATGGTGACACGAAGAAAATTTGGCATGCCATATAGATCAATTGGTCTAACAATCACCCCGCCCTCCAATAACTTTAAAAAAATCTCTTTGCCATTAAAATTTCCTTTGAATGCTATGAAATTTCCTACGGATGGGATGCAGTCTAGTCCAAGCCTAGAAAGCTCTTGAAAAACAAAGCGTCCTTCAGATAAATTCAGTTCTATGCTGTTTTGAATATGCGAATTATCTTCAATTGCAGCACAAGCCATCTCTTGAGCCAGAGCATTAACATTAAAAGGCTGTCTAATCCTATTTAATATCTCTATAAGGTCAGTGCTCGCAATGCCGTAACCAACTCTAATGCTAGCAAGGCCATGAATTTTAGAAAATGTTTTAGTAACAAGTAAATTATCAAACTGTTCCAAAAGGGCTAATGGATTTACATAATCACTTTTTTTAACATATTCAAAATATGCGCAATCTAAAACAACTAAAACAGATGAAGGAATTTTTGTTAGTAGCTGATGGACTTCCTTGTGCGAATTGTAGGTTCCGGTTGGGTTATTGGGATTTGCAATGAATATTACCCTTGTATCTTCTTGAACATGGGCTGAAAAGTCTTGAAGATGGTGACCCCAATTATGAGCTGGCACTTCAATAAGTGTTGCGCCAGAAGATTGAGTGACAATTTTATAAACTATGAATGCATGACACGAGGCAATAGCAGATGCCTTAGGATTTAAAAATGCCCTAGCTGCAAGCTCTAGGATTTCATTGGATCCATTTCCTAAAATTATATTTTCTTTTTTTACATTCTCATGCTTGGCAATTGCTACTTTAAGCTTTGAACCATTACCATCTGGATAAAGGTGAAAGTTTTGGTGCTGACCATCAATCCTTTCTAATGCCTTGGGGGAAGCGCCAAGCGGGTTCTCATTGCTGGCTAATTTGATGACTTCTTTGTGCCCATAATCATTCATAACTTCATCAATAGATCGACCTGGCTCGTATGGGTGCAAGTCTCTTATTCCAGGATTAAGATTGTCCAGTAAACCCAGGCTCACGATTCAGAAGGGTAAGATCCCAGTATTCGAACTGATGCCCCAGTTCCTTGAAGCTCTGCAATAGTTTGTTTAAGCTTAGGATCTTTTTGATGGCCATCAATGTCTATAAAGAAATTATGGGAATTTATTGATTCTCTAGACGGTCTTGTTTCAATTCTACTAAGGTTAATTTTACGTTTTTGAAATGGCTTCAGGAGCTCAACCAGCGCTCCTGGTTTGTTGCTTGTTTGAATTAAAAATGAAGTTTTATCATGCGAAGTTCGCTTAATTTCTAAATTACCAATAATAAGAAATCTTGTTCTGTTATCTTTAAAATCTTCTATGTCCTTGTGATGATGACGAAGTTTGTATCTATTAATTGCCAAAGAGCTAACAATGCATAAAGAATGTTTATTCTCTTTAGTAAATTTTGCTGCCTCAGCAGTACTGCTAGTTAATTTTCTCTCTGCATGAGGTAAATTGGAATCTAGCCATTTGCTGCATTGCCCAAGAGCCTGAGGATGAGATGCAACAATTTTGGCATCTGCTAATTTAAACTTTTGAGCTGATGCTAACTGGTGATGAATGGAGAGATAAGTCTCTCCACATATCTGTATTTTTTCATCTGCTAAACAGTTTAAGGTTGCATTCACTACGCCTTCAGATGAATTTTCAACAGGCACAAGCCCAAAGTTAGCTATTCCTGTTCTTACTTGATGGAAAACATCTTCAATCGTTGGCCTAGGATCATCCACCGCAGAGGAGCCAAAATGTTGAATAAGTGCGGCTTCAGAGTGTGTACCTCTCGGCCCAAGATAAGCAATTCTTAGCTGCTCTTCTAAAGACAAGCAAGCTGAGATAATTTCTTTAAAGATGTATCTAATTTTCTTATCTGAGATAAGGCCATCACTAAGTTTGGTAATATTTCTTAAAATCTCAGCCTCTCGATCAGGTCTATATAAAGAGGTATTGGTATTTATTAAACCCTTTAATTCTCCAACTTTCTGAGCCAAAGATCCTCGTTTCTGGATCAGCTTGAGCAATTGATGATCAATGGCATCAATCTTTTCTCTAATAGGTTTTATTTTATTTTTACTCACAGTTTTATCCGTGCTTTGATTCAAACTCTCTCATGAATCCAATCAAAGCATCTATAGCATCTTTTGGGGTTGCATTATATATACTTGCTCTCATTCCACCAACAGATCTATGCCCTTTTAGGTTAAGTAAACCTGCATTCTCAGATTCTTGCAAGAATTCTGCATCTAAATCAGGTTTTTGCAAAAGAAATGGTATGTTCATAATTGATCGATTCTCATGAGAGATTGGATTAGAGTACAAATCTGATGCATCAATAAAACTATATAAGCTTTGAGCTTTGGAATGATTAATCCTAGCCATTGATTCTAATCCACCATTCGTTTTTAGCCATGCAAAAACTTTTCCAGATATATACCATGCAAAGGTTGGAGGAGTATTAAGCATAGACTCAGAATCTGCATGTTTGGAATATTGGAGCATTAGTGGAAGTTTTGTTGAGGCGGTTTCTAAGAAATGATCTTTGATAATGCAAATAGTTAACCCAGCTGGGCCTATATTTTTTTGCGCTCCCGCATAAATCATCGAAAACTTTGAAACGTCAATCGGCTCACTGAGTATCACAGATGACATATCTGCAATGATAGGCGCTTTAATGTTAGGTGGTTGATGCAAAGCATTGCCTTCGATCGTCTCATTAGCAACATAATGGAAATATGCCGCATTGGAAGATTCATTCCAAGTATCTCTATTTGGTACATTTTGAAAATTTGATGACTCTGAACTAGCTACTGTATTAACAGTGGTAATTTGTGCAGCCTCTAAAATAGCTTTTTTTGACCAGCTTCCAGTTAGTAAATAATCTGCTGTTTTTTGAGATGCAAAATTCATTGGGATCATTGAGAACTGCAAAGTAGCTCCACCTTGAAGAAAAAGAACCTTGTAGTCATTTGGAATACTTAATAGGTCGATTAGGTCCTTTCGTGCTTGAGAGGCAATATCCATATATTCTGAAGATCGGTGGCTCATCTCCATAACTGACATTCCAGACTGTTTCCATTCAAGTAGTTCAGATTGTGCCTCTAACAAAACCTCCTCAGGGATTGCAGCTGGGCCTGCAGAAAAGTTCCATTTCCGCATTAATCTTCTTCTTCAGGAGGAATTCTCACGCCTTCAATTAACTTTTCACCATCTTTAGGCTTGATGACCTTAACACCTTGAGTATTCCTTCCTAAAGTTGGAATTTGGCTAATAGCGGTTCTGATTAAAGTTCCTTTATCGCTAATTAACATAATTCCATCTTCTTCATCCACAGCAACAGCCGAAACCATTTGCCCATTTCTCTCGCTAGTTTTTAAAGCTATCACTCCTTGGCCCCCGCGATTGTATGAAGGAAAATCCTCAAGCTTTGTTCTCTTGCCATAACCATTCTCAGATAAGCAGAGAATTGTTTTACTTGAATCGCCAATCATCAAAGAAATTACTTTCATATCTTCCTTGAGAGTAATGCCTTTAACACCTCTGGCAGTCCTGCCCATTGGGCGAACTTTTGATTCATGAAATCGGATTAATTTTCCTGAGTATGAAGAGAGTAAAATATCATTATCTCCATCAGTAATAACTGTGCCAACTAACTTATCATCATCGTCCAAACGGATTGCTTTAATACCAGATTTATATTTCTTATGAAAAAGATTTAAATTAGTTTTCTTAACTATGCCATTTCGGGTAGCCATAAAGATATATTTATTCTCTGAAAATTCCTCTACTGGAAGAATTTGCGTGACTGTTTCATCATCATCAAGTTTGAGCATGTTTACAAGCGGTCTGCCTTTAGATGTTCTGCTAGCAACCGGAACCTCGTATACCTTGAGCCAAAATACTTTTCCTTTGGTAGTAAAACAAAGTAACTGACTGTGAGAACTTAAAACATATAAGTTTTGAATTAAATCCTCTTCTTTAACTTTTGCCCCTGCTTTGCCTACTCCGCCTCTTCGCTGTTCTCGATACTCATCTAAAGGCTGAGTTTTTGCATATCCACTTCTGGAGAGAGTTAATACTCTTGTTTCTTCTGGGATCAAATCTTCATTTGAAATATCATGGCGTGTATCATTGATATTGGTTTTTCTCTCATCCCCAAAATTGTCTCTTACCTCAATCAACTCATTTTTGATGAGAGTTAATAGAGTGTCTTTGTCATCTAAGATTTTTTGCAATTCTAAGATCACTGCAAGAATTTCATTAAATTCTGATGAGAGATTGTCTTGCTCTAGACCGGTTAACCTACCAAGTCTTAGTTCAAGAATTGATTTAGCTTGGTCTGGAGATAACTTATAATTTTTACCTTTAATTCCGTATTCGCTAGCAAGACCTTTGGGGCGACATGCATCCTTGCCAGCCTTTTTAAGAATTGCTTCAATGGGACCAGCCTTCCATGATTTTTTACAAAGTTCTACTGCTGCAATCTTGGTGTCTTTTGATTTCTTAATAATCGTAATGATTGTGTCAATGTTTGCAATTGCTACCATCAACCCTTCAACAATATGACCTCTTTCTTTAGCTTTGCGTAAATCGAATTTGGTTCGCCTTGTAACAACATCTCGACGATGTTTAATAAACTCTTCTAAAATCTCTTTAATATTCAAAACACGAGGCTGGCCATCAACTAAGACTGTCATGTTGATTCCAAAAGAAGATTCTAATTGTGATTGTGCGAAAAGATTATTTTCTAAAACATCTACCGACTCCCCCCGTTTTACTTCAATCACTACCCTTAGTCCATCTTTATCAGATTCATCTCTTATTTCACTAATCCCATCAATCTTCTTCTCTTTAACCATCTCAGCAATTCTTTCAAGCATCCTAGCTTTATTCACCATGTAAGGTACTTCATTGATAATTAAAGAGCTCTTTCCAGACTTATCTACTTCAACAGATGTTTTTGCTCTTACATGAACAATTCCTCGACCTGTCTTGTAGCCTTGATAAATCCCAGCGCGGCCATCTATCGTTCCCCCTGTAGGAAAATCTGGTCCAGTGATAATTTGGATAATGTCATCGATGCTTGCTTTCGGATTATCTAGAAGTAATAAACATGCATTAAGCACCTCAGTTAAATTATGCGGAGGAACGTTAGTTGCCATTCCTACTGCGATGCCTGAAGACCCATTAACCAAAAGTGCAGGTATTCTGGTCGGCATAACATCTGGGATTTGCTCAGTGCCATCATAATTTGGTGAAAAACTAACTGTATCTTTATCCAAATCATTAAGAATCATGTCAGTAATCTTTGCCATTCTAACTTCTGTATATCTCATCGCTGCTGGCGAGTCGCCATCGATGGAACCAAAGTTGCCCTGACCCTCAACCAATGTATATCTCATAGAGAAATCTTGGGCCATTCTGACCATGGCTTCATACACAGCAGAATCTCCATGTGGATGGTATTTTCCAATCACATCACCAACAACTCTTGCAGATTTTTTGTAAGGCTGTTTGTATGTATTTCTGAGGACATGTTGAGCAAAAAGAATTCTTCTATGTACGGGCTTTAAACCATCTCTAACGTCTGGCAATGCCCTGCCATGAATAACGCTCATAGCATAGGAAAGATAAGATGTTTTTAGCTCATCTTCAATATTAATTGGTAGGATTTCTTTAGCAAAATCAGTCATTTTTTTGGCCTAAAAGGATTATTTTTTAAGTACAGGAAATTTCCTTATTTAAGGCTAAATTTTACCATACTTAAGGGTGATTTTAGTCTTTAAATTCAGAGACAATTTGACCAATTGATTCTTTTGCATCACCAAATAACATCCTTGTATTTTCTTTAAAAAACAATGGATTTTGGACCCCTGCAAACCCAGATGACATTGATCTTTTGAGAACAAAAACGGTTTTGGCATGATGCACTTCGATAATAGGCATCCCGTAGATAGGGCTTCCTTCTTCTTCTGTTGCAGACGGATTGACGACATCATTTGCACCAATAACAATTGCCACATCAACAGAATCCATTGAAGGGTTGACATCATCGGGCTCTGCCAATAAATCATAAGAGACATTAGCTTCTGCAAGCAAAACATTCATATGCCCTGGCATACGCCCTGCAACAGGATGGATCCCATATTTGACCTCAGTACCATTTTCTTCTAATAATTCACCCATCTCTCTCACAACATGTTGAGCCTGAGCAACTGCCATTCCATAACCAGGAACAACAAGGACAGAGGATGCATTTTCTAGAATTAAATATGCGTCATCTGCGGTAATCGGGTTAACTTCTCCTTGTTTCTCTGATGAAGAGAATTTTGAGGCAGATGCATATCCAACAAAAAGAATATTGCCAATAGTTCTATTCATCGCCTTCGCCATGATAACGGTAAGAATTAAACCGCTAGCGCCAACTAAAGAGCCAGCCACGATGAGAACATTGTTAAGAAGTAAAAGCCCAGCAAATGCAGCTGCAACTCCTGACAAGGAATTTAAAAGAGATATGACAACAGGCATGTCACCACCTCCAATAGGCATAACAAAACCTACTCCAGCTATTAAAGTTAGTCCTAAGAAAATTAAAAAGTATGAAGGAATGCTTGGCATAAATTGAGATAGAGATGGCTCAAAAATTACATAAATAAGTGCCGGCATACTTAGATAAAAAAAGGAGATAAAAATATTTGTAATCCAAGACCCCTTTCCTAATTTCAATCTTTCGGATAATTTTCCATAAGCAATCAAAGATCCAGAAAATGTTATACCACCTATGTAAACGGTCAGCATAATCAGAACATGCTGGAATATATTATTATCCACATCATTGAAATCATTGAATGAAGACCAAGCTATTAGAAATGTTGCCAGACCCCCAAAACCATTAAACAAAGCAACCATCTCTGGAATTGCGGTCATTTTAACTTTTAAAGCAATTAGGGATCCGATTAAGCCTCCAAGCAAAATACCAGCAAAAATAATTTTAAGATCTATTTCGAGGTTAAGACAGGTGATCGTAACTGCAGAAAACATTGCTAAAGCAGATAAATAATTACCTTTAACAGCTGTTGCTTCTTTTCCAAGCATCTTAATGCCCAGAATAAAAAGAACAGATGAGCCGATATAAACAAGATTTTGTAAAGTAGCTAGATTATTTAAAAATTCCATTTAATTATTTCTTTTTAAACATGCTAAGCATCCTATTGGTTACCAAGTAGCCACCAAAAACATTTATAGATGCAAATAAGATGGCCACAAACGCTAAAATACTCTGGTTTTGCCCATCTGCAGAAAGCATTAAAGCTCCAACAAGTGCAATGCCTGAAATTGCATTTGCACCAGACATTAAAGGTGTGTGAAGGGTGCTTGGCACTTTTGCAATTAACTCTAGTCCAAGAAAAATTGAGAGAAGTAACACAAATCCTAATAAAATATAAATCTCCATTACACAAACCTCTCGTTTAGTATCTCGCCGTTATGGATTAAAACACTGCTTTTAATTACCTCGTCTTCAAAATCAAAATCAATAGCATTTAATTCTTTATTATAAAAATCTGTAATCCAGTTAATAATATTATTTGATAAGGCAAAAGAAGCATGATTGGAAACTCTTGAGGATAGATTGGACACACCAACAACTTTGACCCCATTAATTTCTACAACTTTATCTACCATTGACCCTTCCACGTTTCCTCCCGTCTCAACAGCCATATCAAGAATGACGCTTCCTGGTTTCATTTTTGTGATTGTCACTTCATCAATAATTTTTGGTGCAGGTCGTCCAAAAATTTGAGCAGTTGTAATAACAATATCGGATCTCTCGCAAACCAGGCTTTGTAGTTCTTTTTGTTTTGTCATTTGCTCATCAGTTAATTCTTTTGCATAACCTTGATCTGTTTGACCCGTTTCGCCTAAATCTATTTTTACAAATTTAGCTCCCAAAGATTTAACTTGCTCTTCAACTACATCTCTTGTATCAAAAGCTTCAACCCTAGCACCCAACCTTTTAGCGGTAGCAATAGCTTGCAGCCCGGCAACGCCGACACCTATAACAAATACTCTTGCTGGTTTAAGTGTTCCAGCGGCTGTCATCATCATTGGCAGCGCTGAATTTAAATGTTGAGAAGCCTCTAGCACCGCTGCGTAACCAGCAAGATTAGCCTGAGAACTTAAGACATCCATTTTTTGAGCCCTTGTAATCCTAGGGATAAATTCCATGCTAATAGCATTTAATTTAGCTTCTGCTAAAGCCCTCAGTTCATCTGTCGAATAGAATGGGTCTAGCATTCCAATAATTGAAGTGCCAGATTGAATGGTGCCAACCTCAGACAAATTTAGGGGCGATGCTGTAATAATTAAATTACCTTTGGCAAGACAACTCTCTCTAGATGCAGAAGTCAGTCCAAGGTTAATAAAATCTTGGTCAGACGCATTTATACCCTCGCCGATACCTGCTTCAAAAATCAGAGAAACACCATCCAGCTCAACTAATTTACTAATTGTTTCTGGATGAATTACAGAACGTAAATCTGTAGCATCGGGAGATTTTAATGCTGAGATAATCATAAAATTTTTTGTGTGCCCAATTCTTTGTAGTTCATTGCAGTTGATTTAAGTAAGAATGTCAACAATTTCTAAAAAACCAATATTTATAGTATTTATCAAGGTATTAAAATGTAGTTAGGTTACAAAATTAGAAAAAACAAGCATAGATCTTCTGCTAATTTATATGTCATAGATTGAGACTTACCCCACCATCAACCGTTATTAACTGCCCTGTAACTAACTCGCTTTTATCAACAAGGTTAAAAATAACCTCGGCGATCGATTCAGGTGAACATGTTTTTTTTAAAGGAGCGGTACTTTCAATATGATGTTTTGTTGCTTCATATACTTCTTCACCCATTCCTTTCTTGAGCCATTCACCCTCTATAAAACCTGGGCAAACTGCATTAACTCTTATTGGACCAAGATTTCTAGCCATAGATAAAGTCATGGTATTGAGTGCGCCCTTCGATGATGCGTACGCCAAAGAGCTTCCAATGCCTTTAATACCTGCTATGGAGGAGATATTAACAATGCTTGGATTAGTGCTTTTCAGTAATAACTGTTTCGCAGCTTTTACCATTTGAAATGGACCTATAACATTTACAGAGTAGACATGATGAAAATCTGCAGCATCTAGACCGGAGAAATCAGAATGATCCCAAACAAATTTGGTCGTTCCAGCATTATTAATTAAAGCATCAAGTCTTCCCCACTTCTCAAATGCAGCTTGAACTGCAAGAGTGCAGTCAGAATCGCTCGCGACATCTAATTTTAAAGCCAACACCTCAGAAATATTATTTGAGCAAGCGTCTGCAATAGCATTTGCATCATCTATTGATGAAGAACACGTAATAACTACATTCCAACCATTAGAAGATAGAAGTTTTGCAGTAGCAGCTCCCACACCCCTGCTTCCACCAGTAATTATTGCTACCGCATTCTTAGATATCATTTAGGACTCCTGATTTTAAAAAAGAAATATTTCCTATTTTTACATGCAATGATGTAATCTTCCACTTTGGAAAAAAAATAGATTATGAAAGAAAACATAGATCAAAATGAGGTAAATAAATTTGCTGCCATTGCAGATAAGTGGTGGGACCCGACTGGAGATTTCAAGCCTCTTCATGTCATCAACCCCTTGAGGGCAAATTATATTGATGAAAAAATTTCATTAAATGGCCTCAAAGTTTTAGATGTTGGCTGCGGGGGTGGGCTGCTAGCCGAAGCTTTGCATTCAAGAGGTGCAGTTGTTACTGCAATTGATGTAACAGAAGCTAATATTGAAGTGGCAAAGTTGCACGCAAAGCAAGAAGAAAAAAATATTTCTTATCGAGTAACTACTGCAGAGAATCTTGCTAGCGAGCAGCCAGAATTTTTTGATGTTGTTGCATGCCTGGAAGTAATTGAGCATGTTCCTGATCCTAGCCAATTAATTGCAGCATGCTCTCTATTATTAAAGCCATCTGGCCAAATGTTTTTATCAACACTAAATAGGAATCCAAGGTCCTTTGTAACTGCTATTTTAGGAGCAGAATATATTTTTAATATCTTGCCAAAGGGAACTCATGAATGGAATAAATTTATTAAACCTTCTGAGCTAGAAAAATACATGCGCCAAGCAGGTGTTAAATTAAAAGAAAGTAAAGGCATGTTTTATAATCCTATTTTTCATTCAGCTAATTTAAATAATGACTTAGGTGTAAATTACATGATGTATGGGTTAAAAAATGCCTAAAGGTATCCTATTTGATTTAGATGGAACGTTGTTAGATTCAGCTCCAGATTTTATTGTGAGTCTTAATAGTTTATTAGAAAAATATAGCAAACCAAAGATTAATCCAGAGATCATTAGGAGTCATGTTTCTGATGGAAGCTGGAAATTAGTGAGCTTAGGTTTTGGCATTGATGAATCTCATGCAGACTGTGCAAAATTAAGAGAGGAGTTTTTAGCTGAGTATGAAAAAAATTTGTTAGTTTTTGGAGGTGCTTTTTCTGGAATATCTAAGGTACTTGATTCTCTCCTTGAATTAAATATTCCGTATGGGGTTGTCACTAATAAGCCACTAAGGTTTGCGGAACCAATTATAAAAAATGAACCTGCATTTAAAAATTGTTCGACTTTAATATGTCCAGATCATTTGAATGCAATCAAGCCAAATCCAGAAGGAATTTTAAAGGGATGCAAGGATCTGGGTGTTCATCCTGCCGATTGCGTGTATATAGGTGATCACATTAAAGATCTTGAAGCTGGGATTAACGCTGGAACTCAAGTCATCGCTTGTTATTTTGGTTACTCTTTGAAGCCACTTGATCATGATGAGTTGATTTTGGGAGCAAAGCATCCCAGCGATTTAACCTCATTAATTCAAGCTTTGTAAAATGAGCATTTTAAATAAAAATATATTAATAACAGGATCCTCGGATGGCATAGGCAAGGCATTGGCGATTAAATTCTCAAAACTAGGAGCCAATATTATTTTACTAGGAAGAAATTCCGATAAACTTGATCAAGTTTATGATCAGCTGGATGATTCCCATCCCTCTCAAAAACATCTCATCCTTCAGGCAAACTTGGCATTATTAAATAATGAGACTGCTCAAGAAATATTAGTTGCCATCGGTCAAGAGTTTAATATTCTTGATGGTATTATTCATAATGCGGCAATTCTAGGCACTATGACTTCCCTAGAAGACTATGACCTATCAACTTGGGATGAGGTTATGAATGTTAATTTACGTGCGCCATTTCTGCTCTCCAAATTCCTGAAGATTATGCTTGAAGATGCAAGCTTACCAAGGTTAATTTTTACATCTTCTGGTGTAGCAAGTAAAGGAAAAGCCTACTGGGGAGCTTATTCAGTCTCAAAGTTTGGTGTTAAGGGTTTAGCAGAAATTTTGGCAGATGAGCTTGAAGCAACTTCTTCTATCAAAGTTTTTAATTTTGATCCTGGGGCTACTAGAACTAATATGAGAGCCTCAGCGCACCCAGCAGAAAATCCTAATACTATTAAGTCTGCAGATGGATTGCTTGATTGCTATTTATGGTTTTTTAAAGAGGAAAGCTCTAGCGCAACAAAAAATTATTTTGAATTTTTAGAGCTATCTAAGATAGTGAATTCCACATAATTAAACTCATATAAGTTCTCCAAGGACTAAATTGTTGATAAAAGTCTTCGTTCATTGTATGAGTTGAAAATAGATTTTGGTGAGCATGCTTAATACCTAGATCATCAATAGGCAAAATATCAGGGTCTCCTAAAAAAAACATTCTTGCCATTTGAACAGACCATGGACCGATGCCTTTATTTGCCAATAAAAGATTCTCAAAGTTTTCTGAAGACATATCAATTAATTGTTTCTTATTGACAGAACTTAGCTCCTTGTTGCTAAGTAAACCCAGGACATACTCTGTCTTGCGACTAGAAAGACCAGCACTGCGAAGATTCTCCTTGAAGTTTTTTGCTTTGGGTGAGTCACTCAGAAGAGGTAATACTCTTAACCAGATGGTTCGAGCTGCTTTGGTTGAAAGTTGTTGACTTACAACAACTGAAATTAAATAAGGCACGAAGTCAAGGGTAGAAATATTAATCTCTATGGGTGAAGAATTTAGAAGATGCTGAGATAATTTCTTAAATTTTTTATTTTTTGAAATTTCTATTAAGCTTTTAAAAGCTTCTTTACTTTCCATACTCTTGAAGCTCTAGAATTTGAGATTCAGTTAAGTTCATGCAAGAGCCTTCTCTCAGCGTGGATGGCAAAAAAATTGGTCCTATTCGAACTCTTTTTAATCGACTCACTTCTAAGTCCTGAGATTCAAATAATTTTCTAACCTCTCTATTTTTTCCAGTAAGCATGCACACAGAAAACCATTGATTGGAGCTTTGTTTTTCTCCTGGAACAATGTCAGAAAATTTATAAATTTCATTCTCAATATTTATTCCTGCAAGCATATTTTTTTTCTTTTGTTCATTAAAATAGCCTCTAGCCCTAACAAGGTACTCTCTATCAATTTCAAATGAGGGGTGCATTAATTCATGAGCTAAAACTCCATCGTTCGTAAAAAGCATTAAGCCTGAGGTATTGATATCCAGTCTGCCAACTGCAATCCAATCTGGCTCATTATGAGTTTTGGGCAAAAAATCAAAGACAAGCTTTATCTTTTTCTCATCTTTGCGAGAAGACAGAACTCCAGGTGGCTTGTTTAACATAATCACTTTTAAATCTGCGATCTTTAAAATAACTTTTTTGCCTTCATGGATCACCTCATCGATCTCTGAAACTTTAGAGCCCAATTCAGCAATTTCTCCGTTTACGAGAATTTTTCTATCTTTGATGAGTTGCTCACATGAACGTCTTGAGCCTAAGCCAGCTTGAGCTAAGAATTTCTGTAATCGTAGCATCTAACCTACTTCTAATTGATCCAAAGCCCCTTCAACTGGGAGAGCCTCTGGCAATGGAGGCAAGTCATTTAATGATTTTAAACTTAAATCATTTAAGAAAATGTTAGTTGTTTCATATAGCGTTGGTCTGCCCGGAACATCTCGATAACCAGATGCTTTGATCCACTCTCTATCAAGAAGTGACCTAATAATTTGAGTGCTCACACTGACTCCACGAATTTCTTCAATATCTCCCCGAGTAACAGGCTGCTTGAAGGCAATAATTGAAACAGTCTCCATCAATGCTTTTGAAAGTCTATTGGAATTATCATTCCAAAGAGGATAAAGAAAATCACCAAATTCATTTTTAATCTGCAAGCGGTAACCTGAGGCCACTTCTTTAATCTCAAGCGCGCTCATTACATAGCGATCTTCAAGCTCATTTAATGCAATCTTAATATTTGGTAAGTCTGCATCAATATTTTGAGAGCCAAGAAGGGTTCTGATCTCAGATAATCTAATAGGTCTGCCTGCTCCAAAGAGTATAGATTCAACAATATTAGTTAAGTTTTGCTCAATACTCATCTAGTGAAATCCTCGGGTTGTTGATTTAAGGTACAGTTGGCTGGAATCTTTATTTTGAATCAATTCAACGTAGCCATCCTTTGCTAGATCTAAGGAAGCCAGAAAAGATACCACTACACCCTGCTTGCCCTCTTTTTTTTGATAGGTTTGAAAAAACTGAATGACATTACTTGTATTTAGGATTGATAAAATCAAGGCAATTCTGTCTTGGGTTGATAACTCTTCAAAATATATTTCATGATGTGCGGAAAACTTAGGGCGAGTGGATGTCTCTTGAAAAATAGCTGCCAGCTCTTTTGCCGAGATCTCTACTTGCGGCTGCTGTTCTTTAAACACTGGTAAGGCAGCTGAAGCAAGAAAAAAATCTCTATCAACTCTGGGGAGGTTAGCAATGGACTCTGCAGCACTTTTATACCTTTGATACTCCTGAAGTCTTCTGATGAGTTCCGAGCGAGGGTCCTGCTCTTCTTCCTCTTCTTCTGATTGAGGAATTAGCATCCTAGATTTAATCTGAGCAAGCGTCGCAGCCATAACTAAATAATCAGCTGCTAATTCAATTTTTAGTGCATCCATTAATTCAATGTATTGAATGTATTGACCAGTTATCTCAGAAACATCTAACTCAAGAATATCAATATCTTTCCTCTGAATTAGATAGAGGAGAACATCCATGGGTCCAGAAAAATCTTCTAGAAATATCTCTAGGGCTTCGGGCGGGATAAATAAATCGTCGGGTAGCTGTGTTAAGGCTTCACCTTTAAAAAGAGGAAATTCTAGTTGTGCTTGAGCCTTCATAAGTTCAATTTATACAAGATGGTGTAAGTATAAGCTCTTTTTAACACAACATCTTGTGATTTGGCGTAAAAATGTTGATTTAAAGCGTTTCTGTTAAATAAAAAAATATTAAATATGGGGTATTTAAGTTATATCTTTTTGATTTGGTTGAATTAAGATAAGAAATTATAAGATTATGGATTACCGCACAGACAATACGAGAATTATAGAGAGACTAGATATAGTCCCTCCTAATAGTTTATTGAAAAAATTACCCATCACTGAAGAAGTCTCTAGTCTAGTCTATGGTACAAGAAATGAAATAAGCTCAATATTACATGGTAGAGATGATAGATTATTGGTAATTTGTGGTCCCTGCTCAATTCATGATCCAGTGTCTGCCATTGAGTATGCTTCAAAATTAAAAGAACAATACGATGCCTTAAGTAAAAATTTATTAATTGTAATGAGGGTGTATTTTGAAAAACCTCGAACAACTGTTGGCTGGAAAGGTTTAATCAATGACCCTAATCTCAATGAGACATATGATATTAATAAGGGTATTCATTTGGCTAGGTCGCTCTTGCTGGAGTTTGGAAATATGGGGCTGCCTTGCGGAACTGAATTTCTTGATCTCATCACCCCTCAATATGTTGCTGATTTAATCTCGTGGGGCGCTATTGGTGCAAGAACTGCAGAAAGCCAAACTCATAGAGAGTTAGCCTCAGGGATGTCATGCCCTATTGGAATTAAAAATGGAACCAATGGTGCCTTAAAGCCAGCAATTGATGGAATTCAAGCAGCAAACCATTCTCATGTATTTCTTTCTACAACAAAAGAAGGCAATGTCTCGGTGTTTAAAACTTCTGGTAACTCTGATTCGCATATTATTTTACGCGGTGGCAAGGAGCCTAATTTTGAAGAAGCTGAAATACAAAAAACCTTAACCGCTCTAACTGAGGCTGATGTTAATGAATCAATTATGGTGGATGCAAGTCATGGAAATAGTCAAAAACAATTTAAAAAACAAAAAGAAGTTGTAGAAAGTTTGGTAAAGCAAATTTCTCAAGGAAATCACTCGTTAAGAGGTCTGATGCTCGAAAGCCATTTAGTAGAAGGCAATCAGAAAATCTCAGATAATTTAACTTATGGGCAGAGCGTCACTGATGCTTGTATGAATTGGACTGATACTCTGGAATGCCTTCAACTCATGAGTGATGCCGTTCAACAGAGGCGAGGATAATTGATTAAAGATCTATTTACATTTTCTACTCAAGAAGCAGAAACTCTTGGCTTAGAATGCGCTATTGTTTTGTCTGCAGCAAAAAAAATAGCAATTGCTCCCGCTTCTGCAACAAAAATTGCAGATGAGTTGGAAAGTACTCTCAGATTTTTAAACCCTGAGCAGATTCTTTTTAATGTTAATCGGCTGATTGATTTGAAGTTAATTACTCTGACTCAGGAAAAATCTAATGAGAATTCAGCTCAAAAACACAATATTTATAGATTAAAATTGCCTGGCATAAATACTCAGTCTGGGAAACGAAAACTAGATAGCGCATGGAAGCCTTCTGTTCAGGCCTTTGAAGTATTAAACATGGGTGGTGTAAACAAAAAATTTATTGATAGTAAAATTGATGAATTCAAAATGTATTGGTTGGAGAAAAATCAATTGAGAGATAACTGGAATGTGTTATTTGTTGATTTTATTAGGCGAGAATGGGTAAAAGAAAATTCAGATAATAAAGGATTGCCAGTTTGTATAAATAGTCAGTGGATTCCTTCCTCCGATGCGTTTGATATCTTAGAATTAGCGAATGTCTCAAAGAAGGATGCATTAAAGCACTTGAAGGAGTTTATACTCTATTGGAAAGAGAATGGAACAGCATTGCGATCCTGGAATTCTAAATTTGTTGACTTTGTTAAACGCAAAGAGTTTATTGGATCATACGAAGAAAAAAATGATAAAAAAACTAACAGACATAATGAACCAGGAGAATTTACAAAAAAATTCGATGAAAGGACCAAAGATGGATCGTGGGCTGAAAACCTCGAACTCTAATCGTCAAGAGTTTGTCGAAGCGATTGATGATCTATTTTTAAAACTTGAGCTATCCTACCATTATCAATTTTATAAAGTGTTTGGAACAGACCAAAGGCTTAGCGAAGCCAAGAGATTATGGGCTGAGAGTTTAAAAAAATATCCAGCTGCCTCAATTAACACTGCTGCGGAAATGGTCATTCAGACAAATGATTATCTTCCAACTCTTACAGAAGTCATCAAGGCTTGCGGGGATTCGTTGGAATCTATGAACATTCCGTCTGTGCAGGAAGCATTTATTGAGTCCCAAAAATCCTCTTCTCCAAGACAGGAGTTCGCCTGGACAACTCCAATTATCTATTGGGCAGCGCGAGAAGTGGGCTGGGATATTATCAATTCCTCTAACAGCTCATATGCCTTAAAAGTATTTTCAAAAGTATATTTACGCCTTGCCAAAGAAATGAGCGCTGGCAAATCCTTTGATATTCATCCTCGGGAAGATCCTGAACTTTTAGAGCCTATAGATCTAGATCTTTTGGCCAATTTAAGAAAAAAGCATGACATATAACTTGTAAAGTTTATTTTACAAAAATCATGAACTATAATGTCTTTCCTTCATCTAAGGTCAGCAAAAGGTAACATAAATCAATATGTCAAAAAACGTAAGAATTTCTCTCTATATACTTATCCCAATTATAATTTGGATGATTTCTGGTCAATTTATTGAAGATGCTGCTCCGCAGATTAAGTCTGAAAATACACTGACTACTGTGTTGGTTTCAAAAAGTTCAGCTGCTTTTTTTGCTCCCAAAATTACCTTAAATTCATCTGCTACATCTGAAAAAAGAGTTAAAGTAATGGCGAAAACTTCTGGGGAAGTAATGCCACATAATATTTCTCAGGGTCAGTGGGTAAATAAAGACCAGGTTCTTTGTAAGCTTGGTGTTGTTGAACTCAACAGAACAGAAGTTAAGGCTCCTTTTAGAGGTTACATAGAAAGAATTGTTAAGCCTGGTAACTTATTAACTCGAGGAGAGATCTGTGCTGTAATTATTGAGCTTGATCCCCTAACTTTCATTGCCGAAGTCCCCGAAGCAGAAATTAAGAGTGTTGTTAAAGGTCAGAATGTTTCAATCAAGCTTGTAACTGGGGAAACAATTACTAGCAAGCTTAGTTTTGTATCAAAAAGTGCGACCCCGTCAACAAGAAGTTTTAGAGTCGAGGCGGAGGTAAAAAATCGCCAAGGATCTATAAGAGATGGAATTACAGGGACAATGGAGATTACTACCAATAAAATTCTTGCTCATAAGATCTCACCATCTATTTTGCTGCTTTCTGATGCGGGCATACTAGGTGTAAGAAAAGTTAATACTGATAATGTTGTCGTATTCCTCCCCGTAAGTATTATTGAAGACACCCAGAATGGAATCTGGGTTTCAGGGATACCTAACTCTACTAATTTAATAGTTAGGGGCCAAGGTTTTGTTGAAAACGGTCAAACTGTTGAGGTAACTCAGCTATGATTGGAATAGTAGATTTTGCTTTATCAAAAGCAAAAACTACCCTTGCCTTGGCCTTAGCTATAATTATTGCTGGCTCCTACGCAAGGACAAGCCTAGGTGTTGCTGCCGAGCCAAATATTCAGCTGCCTCTAGTCAGTGTTGCAGTATTTCTCGACGGAGCTTCCCCTAGTGATGCCTCAAGATTGATTGCGCGACCGTTAGAAACTAGGTTAAGAAGTGTTCCTGGCATTAAGGAGCTCTCTTCTACTGCTCGCCTTAGTTACGCAAGAATCGTTGCAGAATTTGAAGTGGGTTATGACATAGATAAAGCACTTAACGACATCAAACAAGCAGTCGAAGAAGTAAAATTTAAGCTCCCGCGTGAAGCTGAAGATCCTCAAATTAGGGAATATTCGTTTGCAATGTTTCCAGTGATGAACCTGAGTTTAGTTGGATCGGCTTCCCTAAGACAGAAAGTTTTTATTGCAAGAGAATTACAAGATAGGTTAGAAGCAATAAGTGAAGTTTTAGGTGCAGATCTTGAAGGCGCCCCTGAAGAAGTCCTTGAGGGAATTATTGATAAATCTAAAATGGAAACATATGGAATTACTCTAAGCCAACTCTATACCGCGATTAACAATAACAATGTAATTATTCCTGGCGGCTCGCAAGATACAGGTATTGGGAAGTTTAATATTGAAGTGCCTAGTATTTTTGAAACAGCAGAAGACGTATACAACATTCCAATAAAAGTGACCCAAGATGCAGTTGTAACATTAAGCGATATTGGTGAGATACGAAGAACTTTTAAGGATTATTCCTCATTTGCAAAAGTAAATGGCGAAGATGCGGTTACCCTGGAAATAAGATTACGAGTTGGCGCCAATGCTCTTGATGCCAAAGCAGAAATCATGCAGGTCAAAGAGGAGTTTGAAAAAACTTTGCCTCCAAACCTTTCAATAGTTCGAACTAATGATGAGACTGTTTGGGCAGAGGTCATGATTTCTGAATTAGAAGGAAATATTATCACTGCAATCTTTTTGGTCATGGTTCTTGTGATTGCAAGCATGGGTCTTAGAGTGGGATTATTGGTTGGCCTATCTATACCTTTTTGCTTCCTTCTTACCTTTGTAATCTTAAAGCTTGTAGGAATGGAGTTTAATTTTCTAGTCATGATGGGTTTATTGCTGGGTTTAGGGATGTTGATTGATGGGGCAATCGTAGTAACGGAATATGCAGACAGAAAAATATCCGAAGGCTTGGAACGAAAAGAAGCTTATCGCTTAGCGTCTAAAAGAATGTTTTACCCAATCCTTTCTTCAACTGCGACCACCATAGCTGCATTCACACCATTAATTTTTTGGCCAGGCTTTACCGGTCAATTTATGAGTTATCTTCCGCGAACTGTTTTTATTGTTTTAAGTGCATCACTTGTATATGCGATGATTATTACACCGGTAGTAGGTTCAATATTTGGTCAAAGAAAATCAACGTTGGTGTCTGGTGAAAGTGAGCAAACTGGAGAAATAGTATTTGATAAAATTTCAAGCTTTTATGGAAAGGCTCTAAAGAAATTTGTTAAAAATCCAGGAGAAACGTTAATTGCTGTGCTAATGGTTTTATGGTTTTTTAGCTTTGCAATGTATGGAAATTTTGGGAAGGGTACTCTCTACTTTGCTGAGATTGAGCCAGTTGCTGCAGAAATTTCAATCAGGGCAAGGGGAAACTTTTCTGCGAATGAATCCAAAGAAATAATGGAGGTCGTTGAGGCTAAAATCTTAGAAGTGCCAGGTATTGAAAACTTATACTTAACGACTGGATCGCAATGGTTTAATTCGGGTGGAGATACCATGGCCAGAGGTTTCTTTGAGGTAGTTGAATCAAAATATAGAACGCTTACTGGTTATGAGATTATTGATATGGTCGAAGAGGTTACTTCCAACCTCCCAGGAATAATTGTTGAGATTAATCCAGAAGAAGGAGGGCCATCGTTTGGCTCCCCAATTGAATTGGGTATCTTTGGCGAAAATGAGGCTGCTGTTGCAAGAACAACTGAAATTATAGAGCAGTACATGATAAATGATGTCATTGGCTTGACTAATATTAGATCTACCCTGCCTTATTCGTTAATTGAGTGGAGGGTTGAAGTTGATAAGCAAAAAGCTGCGCAACTTGGAGTCAGTATTTCTGATATTGGTGCTTTGGTTCAAATGCTCACAAATGGTTTTAAGGTTGGAGAATATAGGCCTGATGATTCAAAGGATGAGATCGAAATCAGAGCGAGGTTCAGCTCTCAGATGAGATCACTGAGCGGGGTTGAAGATCTAAAAGTTAATTCAATTAATGGTCTTATTCCCATTAGTACTTTCATAAAGTTAATACCCATGGAAAATCGTCAGTCAGTTGTCAGGAGAGATGGAAAATTTTTTCATGAGATAGGCTTGGCAACCGCATCTTCCGAATTTTTAGTGTCTGCAAAGGTTCAAGAAATGAGAGAGTGGATAGCAAAACAAGAATTTGAGAAAGGGATCACAACCAAGTTTAGGGGAATGCAAGAAGAGACCGAAGAGGTGACTGAATTTTTAGGCGTAGCAGCCATCACCGCTTTAGCTTTAATGTTAATTTTACTCGTTACTCAATTTAATAGCTTTTATCAATCAACATTAGTGCTAAGTGCTGTTTTTATGTCAGTGGTAGGCGTATTAATTGGATTATTGATTACAGGAAAGCCATTTAGTACGACCATGACAGGGATTGCCATTGTTGCTTTATCTGGAATAGTGGTGAACAACAATATTGTTTTGATTGATACATTTAATCGTCTCAAAGAAGAATTTCCAAGTATGTCTAGAGAAGATGTCGTTATAAAAACTTGTAGGCAAAGATTAAGACCTATCTTGTTAACAACTGCCACGACTATTTTTGGGCTTATGCCTTTGGCTATGGGGTTAAGCATAGATGTTATTGGAAGAGAAATTATTGTTGGAAGTCGAGTAGTTGGGTGGTGGGGAGCCTTAGCGTCATCAATTGTTTTTGGGTTGGCTTTTAGCACAGTATTAACCCTGATCTTCACTCCAGCTGCGCTTGTAATTCCATCTAGAATTAGAACATGGATGCAGAATCACTATGGATTATTTAAGCCTACAAGTTAAGTGCTGAAAAAAACAGCATAAGTTACAATATCGAATGACAAAAAAAGACACAGTAAATTTTGAAGCATCTTTAAAGAAACTCGAGCAGATTGTTGTAAAGCTTGAGGATGGAGATATTAGTTTAGAAGATAGTGTTAAATCTTTTGAAGAAGGCATTGGGCTGGTTAAAGAGTGTCAAAAACAACTCTCTGAAGCAGAGCTAAAAGTAAAAAAACTTTTAGACAATGGCGAAACTGTAAATCTAGAAGATTAAATATAAAAGATGTCCTCCACCTTTCTATCTGAATGTAAACAGAAGGTTTTAAATAGAATTGAAGCCCTGCTCTCAAATGATGATAAGGTAACCTCGTCTATGAGGTATTCTGCTCTTGCGGATAGCAAGTGCATTAGAGCTGGCTTGGTATTTGCATCTGGAAATCTTAAAGGACACTTAAATGATGCTGCATTAATTGATATTGCAACCAGTATTGAGTTGATGCATACCTATTCTTTAATTCATGATGATCTGCCAGCCATGGATGATGATGTGATGAGACGGGGCCAGCTATCAAACCATATTGAATTTAATGAAGCTACAGCAATTTTAGCTGGCGATGCATTGCAGGCTTTGGCGTTTGAGATTATTGCTTCATCAGAAAATATATCTGATAGGCAAAAAGTTGAGGCTGTGAAGTCACTTGCAACGGCTTGTGGGCACCAGGGGATGATATTGGGACAGCAATATGATCTGGATGCTGAGAAAAATGAATTTTTAGACATAGAAATAATACACACTCTTAAAACTGCAAAACTTATTCAGGTTGCTATGACGATGCCGTTCTTGGGCAATGATCAGTATCAACAAACATACTTGTTGCTCCATGAACTAGGAGAGAAAATGGGACTTGCTTTTCAAATCATGGATGATGTTTTGGAGGCTTCCTCAGACTCCAAAATACTTGGAAAGAGCAATTTATCTGATATAGCTAATGACAAAATGACATATGTAGGAATCTATGGCAAAGAAAAATCTATTAAAAAGGCAACTTCGCTATCCAGCTTCTGTATTGCCAAAATGCAAGAGCACTTTGAACAAGATCAAAGCGAAGAATTGATTGAATTGGCAGACTTTATGGTTGCTCGAGCTCATTAATATGAAGATATTTACAGAAATTCCTGTAAAGATTCCATCTACACCTGTATTGGATAAAGTCTTGGTGCCTGCTGATATTAAAAGTCTTTCATTTGTTGAGCTTAAAACCCTAGCAGATGATGTAAGAGCCTATATGCTCTATTGTGTCGGTCAAAGCGGCGGTCATCTTGGGGGCGGACTTGGTGTTGTGGAGTTAACAGTAGCATTGCAGTATCTCTACAATAGCCCTGAAGATAAAATTATTTGGGATGTGGGGCATCAAGCTTATCCTCATAAAATTCTTACCGGAAGAAAAGATCAATTAACAAGCATTCGCCACAAAGGTGGTTTAGCGCCTTTTCCCAGTAGATCTGAAAGCCCTTTTGATGCATTTGGTGTTGGTCATTCAAGCACTTCAATCAGTGCAGCTTTGGGGATGGCTATTGCAAACAAAGAAAATGATAAAAAGGTTGTTGCCGTCATTGGGGATGGCGCTATGACTGCTGGAATGGCCTTCGAAGGCATGGCTCATGCAGGCCATGTCAAACCAAATATGCTGATTATCTTAAATGATAATGATATGTCTATTTCTGAAAATGTAGGTGGTCTGAATAATTATTTTTCTAGAATATGGGCTTCAAAAATGTATAAAGGGATAAGAAAGAGTGGAAAAAGTTTTTTAGAAAACCTACCTCAAGCTCATCACATTGCCAGAAAAGTTGAAACTCAAATGAAAGCCATGGTGGCGCCAGGAAGTATTTTTGAGGAATTGGGTTTGAATTATATTGGCCCCATTGATGGTCACAACATTAGTGAATTAATCTCTGTTATAGGGAATCTTCAAGATTTTGAGGGCCCTCAATTCCTCCATATCATTACCAAAAAGGGTGCAGGCCTAGATCCTGCTGAGGCAGATAGAATTGGGTTTCATGCTATAGGAAAAATTAAGCCATTAGATCAAAAACCAAAGAAAAATGGACCAAAATATCAAGATGTATTTGGTGACTGGATCGTTGACATGGCCAAGCAAGATAAAGATCTTATGGCTATAACTCCGGCCATGAGAGAAGGGTCAGGGTTGGTAAAATTTAGTCGGGAATTTCCCGATAGATTTTTTGATGTAGCGATAGCTGAGCAACATGCCGTTACGTTAGCGGCAGGAATGGCTTGTGAGCAAAAAAAACCTATTGTTGCTATCTATTCTACTTTCCTGCAACGTGCTTATGATCAATTGATCCATGATGTAGCTCTGCAAAACTTAAATGTTTTATTTGCAATTGATAGGGCTGGACTAGTTGGAGAAGATGGCCCTACCCATTCAGGTAACTATGACTTAACTTATCTAAGATGCATTCCTAATATGGTAATTGCTGTCCCTTCTGATGAAGATGAGACAAGAAAACTATTAACTGCTGCTTTTATGCATGAAGGTCCGGCAGCTGTTCGGTACCCGAGAGGTGCAGGAATTAACTCAACTATTGATCCCTCGCTTGAAATAATTCCAATAGGAAAGGGTCGATTAATTAAAAAAGGTAATTCTCAAAAACTTGTATTAAATTTTGGGCCTTTAATTAGTACTGCAGGTGAAGTTGCAAAAAACTTAGATGCTACCTTACTAGATATGAGGTTTGTTAAACCTTTAGATGAGGAATTATTAAAACTTCATGCTGCAAACAAAGAAATGATTATTACCATTGAGGATGGGGCCATGTCTGGCGGAGCTGGCTCAGCTGTAAGTGAATGGGCTCAACTACAAAAGATAACAATACCAGTATTGATCTGCGGTATCCCCGATCAATTTATAGAGCATGCTAGTAGAGAAGAAATGCTTAAAATGGCTGGACTGGATACTAAAAGAATCCTTTCAAAGGTAAAAAATTATCTAGCTTAAGTGCCCAAGCTTGTCTCGCTTAGTGTCTAGGTAATCTTTATTGCTATCATTTGCTCCTGCGTGCAATGACATTCTCTGCGCAACATTAATACCTGCATCTTCCAATGCCTCAACTTTCTTAGGGTTATTTGTTAAGAGGTTCACGGCAGAAATATTAAAGTACTTCAACATATCTGAGCAAATTTGATAATTTCTTAAATCTGCTGCAAATCCCAGCGATTCATTGGCCTCAACGGTATCATGACCTTGATCTTGCAAGGCATAAGCTTTAATCTTATTAACCAATCCAATACCCCTCCCTTCTTGCCTTAAATATAATAAGATTCCTGATTTATTTTCTGAAATCATTTGCAAGGCTGCTTGGAGTTGAGGACCACAATCACACCTTAAGCTTAACAATGCATCGCCTGTCAAACATTCTGAATGAACTCTGCATAATGCTACATCCTGACCTTCTACGTCTCCAAAAGTAAGGGCTAGGTGCTCTTGCCCATTAGGCTCCTCAAATGCACACAGAGTATATTCGCCATGCGATGTGGGGAGTTTTGATTGTGTTATAAATTTACAATTACTCATAAAGGTTAGATCAAAGAAATAAGTGCGAGAATTATAGCACCTGCAAACAAGCCTGCTATTAAGTCATCAAAGAGAATGCCCCAACCCCCCTTAATATTTTTATCAACCCAAGAAATTGGCCAAGGTTTCCAGATATCAAACAGCCTAAAAAGAAAAAATACAAAAACATATATTAATAAATCGTGTTCAACGAAAGCCAAGGCAACAAGCATTCCAGCTACCTCATCTATCACAATAGAAGAGTGATCATTAGATTCACTGTCTTCATTTGCGCTCTCACAAACACGCCACGCTAGTAAAATAAATACGGGAATAATAATCCATGCCCATGGATGTAAAATTTCTAGAAAATACCACGAGGTTACAGCAGCTAGACTTCCCCAGGTACCTGGCGCAGGTCTTAACATGCCAATACCAAACCATGTAGCTAAAATATGAGAAGGCTTTTTAAAATTTGGAAAACTCATATTAGCTAAAATGATCCCAACTCTTAAATGATGTATATTTTGTATTTAGAATATTTAATTTTTTTCCATGCATAACTCCAACAGTATGGCATTTTTTACCAATAGATTTGAGTCTTGTTTTAACTAATGAAAGCTTGCTTGGAGGCACTGTATAAAGTAATTGATAGTCATCACCAAACTCAAGGCATTGCTTTGTAAAATTCTTATCTGCAATAGGAACGTCCCCTATATTCAAGTTGCACCCCACACCAGATCTATCAATGATATGAGATAAATCTTGAATTAAGCCATCAGATATATCAATAGCTGAAGTGGCATACATGCAAATTTTTTGGCCGTAAAGAATTTGTGCTTTTGGAAATAGATAGGGTTTAGTTTTGTTACTTAGGGCGTGATCAGCTTTATATGCTCTCAATCCAACATAGGCTTTACCAATTTTATCAGAAATACATAAAATATCTCCAGATCTTGCACCTGATCTCAAGACAATTTTTGAGCCAGGTTTACCCAATACTGTTACGCTAATTTGCAATGGCCCTTTAGCCAAATCACCGCCTATAAGGGCAATGTTATATTCTTTAGAAATCCTCTGTAATCCCCTTTTAAATTGACACATCCATTCTTCGTTCAAACCTGGCATAACCAATGAAAGATTGAATGCAATAGGAAATCCACCCATGGCTGCAATATCACTTAGGGCGGTAGCAACAGACCTATAGGCAATAGAATCAGCTTGCATGGATTTTAAAAAATGAACGCCAGCTACAGATGTGTCTGTACTGATTAGCAGTTTTGATTTGGCGGCAATGACAGCGCAATCATCACCTACAGATAACTGAATACCATTAGATTTTAAGTAAGAAGAACCTATCCCTGACAGGTACTTCTTAATAATTGAAAATTCTGAACTTATCTTAACTTGGGTATCTTTCAAACAAACCAGATGCGCCCATTCCTCCCCCAACGCACATAGTTACAACACCAAATTGTTTGTCTTGGTTTTGAAGTTCACGAACAATGTGGCCCACTTGTCTTGATCCTGTCATTCCAAATGGATGACCAATGGAGATAGAGCCGCCATTAACATTTAATTTATCCATTGGAATTCCAAGCCGATCCCTGCAATAAGCAACCTGGACAGCAAAAGCTTCATTTAATTCCCAAAGATCCACATCATCAACGCTCATGTTATTGGCTTTTAAAAGCTTAGGAACTGAGAAAACTGGTCCAATGCCCATCTCATCTGGCTCACAACCCATAGTTGTAAAGCCTCTAAAGTAAGCCAGAGGTTTTAAACCAAGTTCCAGAGCTTTGTCTTCGCTCATGACAAGAGTTACTGAGGCGCCATCTGACAATTGAGATGAATTACCGGCAGTAACTGTTCCATTTTCTGGATCAAATACAGGTTTTAAACCAGATAAAGCTTCCATGTTAGTTCCTGGTCTATTGCACTCATCTTTATCAACTACATAATCCACTTCTTTTGAATCGCCTGTCTCTTTATTCATCAGCATCATCTTGGTTGCCATTGGAATAATTTCGTCAGTAAATTTTCCAGCTTCTTGAGCAGCAGCTGTTCTTAATTGACTCTCAAGTGCAATTTCATCTTGCGCCTCTCTAGAGACGTTGTAACGTTTAGCAACTGTTTCAGCAGTCATGCCCATTGGGAAATAAATTCCAGGATGATCTTCTGCAAGCTTGGGATTTACAAATTCGTGCATGTTATTGTGGCCTGAAAGCATAGTAATTTGCTCCACTCCTCCAGCAATCATAGTGTCATAACACCCAGCAATAATTTGACTTGCTGCCATAGAGATAGTTTGTAGTCCTGAGGAGCAATAGCGATTAACGGTTGTTCCACCTGTGGTTACAGGTAAGTTTGATAATACTGCGGCATTTCTTCCAATGTTATGGCCCATAGGTCCTTCAGGATTTCCGCAACCCATAATAATATCTTCAACTGCTGCAGGTGGTAGATTGGGATTTCTATCCAACATAGCATTAATAATATGTGC
>CAXYCJ010000009.1:0-22712 GCA_964275585.1 uncultured SAR86 cluster bacterium
GGTTGATTGCTTGGATACTATCAATTAATGAACATGCTCTTAATTTATCTGGAGACCTGTTAGCCTGTAGAAAAATGGGCGATTCGTTAACTTTGTAATATTTAAATAGCTCTATACTTTAGGGAGCTTGGTTACTAGCTCCTCAAATGAAGATTCGCACGCTCTACAATTATCAGTAACACCTCGTTTTTCAATAATTTCTTGTTCAGTGAGGCCTTTTTTTATATCAATAATTACTTGCTCTTTGGTCACATCATTGCATACACATAAATACATTCTTTAAATTTATCCGGTTTTGATAGCATGCACCAATTTATAAAATTGTAGCTGCATCAAATGAATTAACAACCATGCAAAATACTTCAGCTGTTACTTTGGCGTCATATGCTGCGCTGTGAGCCTCATCATTGTCATAAGCAATACCTAATTCTTTACATACTTTTGCTAGCACAGTTTGCCTCGTCGCCAATACACCTAAACTAACGGTGTCAATTAATGAGAATGGATGGAATGGAGATTTCTTAATACCATTTCGCGCGCATGCAGCTAATAAAAAACTATGATCAAAAAAAGCATTATGGCCAACAAGAATAGCTCTAGAGCACTCGTATTTATTGCGATGCTGGTTAATAATTTTAAAGCATTCCTTAATTGCCGATAATTCATCTACAGCTACTCGTAGAGGATGATTTAAATCTAGCTTAAGAAAATCAAGTGACTCTTTATTAATTTTTAATTCTGTGGGAGGATTTATATGATATCTGATTGAGTTACCAAGAATAATACGATCATTTTCGTAATCAAGTAGCTGAATAGCAATTTCTAAAATTGCATTTTTTTCAGCATCAAAGCCACCTGTTTCTAGATCGACGACTACAGGTAGAAATTTTCTAAATCTATCTTTTAACATTTAAGCCCCTTATGATGCCTTTATAATATAAACGAAAACCCCGAACTAATATGGTATTTGAAAATATTACACATAGAAAATTTAATGGTATAAACGTTTCTGAACACCATGAATTTTCTCATGAAAAAGTGTTTTATTATGAGGATGAAGAAACAGATTTAAAGTCTATTATTGCAATTCATAGCTCATCCAAAGGTCCAGCAATTGGAGGTTGTAGATATAAACTATATGGATCGTATGAAGAAGGTTTGGTAGATGTTTTAAGGCTCTCCAAAGGCATGACACAAAAAAATATTGCTGCAAATATACCTTTCGGTGGAGGAAAAGCTGTTATTTTTGCTCACACTGATAAATCCCCAGAACTATTAAAATCTTTCGCCTCCTTCCTTAACTTACTTGATGGATTATATATTTCTGCTGAGGATATAGGGATTACCCTCGAGGATATTCAGTTCATCAAATCTCATTCCAACTATGTGTTTGATAATGTTGATCCAGGTCCTTATACAGCTAAAGGCATTTTCTATTCAATAGAATCAGTAATTCAATATTATTTCAAATCAAGCTTAGCAGATAAAAAAATTGCTATTCAAGGAGCTGGCAGTGTTGGATTACGTTTGGCTCATCATTTGGCAGATGCTGGCGCTTTAGTTTATATAAATGACATTGACCCAACCAAACTAGAATCCATTCAAGTTAAAAATATACATATAACTGACAACCCACTCACCCAAGAATGTGATGTACTCGCTCCGTGTGCAGTCGGAGGGATCTTAACACCATCATCCATCCTTAAATTAAAATGTAAAATAATAGCTGGTGGGGCAAATAATCAATTGCTAAACGAATCGATTGATAATGCATTATTTAATCAAGGCATTACCTTTATTCCAGATACCCTCATTAATTCGGGTGGTGTTATAGGTTTAACTAAAGATTTTCTTAAAAAAACTGACTCTCAGATTGAAAACGAGCTTATAGAAATATCCAAAAGGGTTGTGACATTAATGAAATTAGCTGAATTTAACTCCACAAGTGTTTTAACCGCAATGCAGAGTTTATAGCTTAATTTTTGAGATCAGTTGATCTATATGATCCAAGTCCGCATTTTTTTCTTTTTTTGATTTCTCTAATATGTCTATTTGAAGATTTTGTAATGAAATATTTTTGTCTATTGAGCGTTTACTAATCTTTGAATTTATTGAATTAGCTATATCTAGATTTAATTTAATATTTCTGCTTAATTTAGAATTATTAATTTTTCGATCGTTAAGGAAGTTTTTCAAATTAAAAAATTGTTCAGATTTGTTTCTTGCATTCTTAGATTCTCTAATATTGACAGGTATAAGATCTATACAGTCAACAGGGCATGGCTCTATACATAGTTCACAACCAGTACACATATCCTCAATCACGCTATGCATTAGATTAGCGGCGCCAACAATAGCATCAACAGGGCAGGCATCTATGCATTTAGTACAACCAATACAATCCTCCTCAACAATATTAGCTATTTGATCTGTTAATGCTGGGCCGTACCCATCATCAATGGTAGTTGAGTCTCGATCAATTATTGCTGAGATATTGTCTAGTGTTTGCTGGCCACCTGGAACGCATCGATTGTGCGGCGCGCCTTCAGCTATTGAAATAGCATATGGCTTACAACCAGGTGTATCACACCTACCGCATTGATACTGAGGGAGCTCTGCATTAATAAGCTCAATAAGATTACTCATATGATTTAATCAGTAATACCTAACTTTCTATGCAGCTTAGTGTTTGATGTTGTATATCCAAATGGAACACGCTCACCAGGGTGAATTCTTTTGTATGCTTTTTGTACTGCCAATGTTGTTTCATGGAAGCCACAAAGTATTAGATCGAGCTTTCCTGGGTAATCATTGATATCTCCCACAGCAAAAATTCCATCTCTATTTGTTTGAAAATTTTCAGTGTTAACATTTATTTTCTTTTGCTCTAGCTCTAGCTCCCACTCTAATATAGGACCTAGTTTTTTATTTAGCCCAAATAGGAATAAAAGTTCATCAGCCTCAAGTTTAATATTCTCTTTAGTATCAAAATTCTTTAAAGTTACGTCAGTAACCTTATCAGTCCCCTGTATTGATTCGATTTGAAAAGGAGTAAGTAGATTAACAGTTCCTTTCTTTACTAGCTTCCTCATTTGAGCCTCTGTATGTTGTGAGCCTCGGAACTCATCTCTTCTGTGAACTAAGCTAACTGATTTAGCAATTTTTGATAGCTCCACAGTCCAATCTAGAGCAGAATCACCACCACCAAAAATAAATAAATTTTTATTCTTATAAGTCTCCACTAATCTTGCTGCATAACTAACTCCTTTGCCCATGAACTTATCGGGATCTTCAATATTCGGCGGTCTTCTTGCTTCAAAAGAACCTGCACCAGCTGCAATGAATATATTTTTTGTTAGACATTCGATGCCTGCATTTGTTAATACTTTCCAGGTCGTAATATTATCTTCAGTTTTAAATTCTTCAATTCCCTCAACTCTTTGAGAGAGATGCAGGTCATATTCAAAAGGTTCAATTTGTTTCATCAGTGCGTTAACGTGCTCTTGAGCAGTCTGAATAGGAACTCCAGGTATATCATAAATTGGCTTTTCTGGGTAAAGCTCTGAACATTGTCCACCAATTTTATCGAGGTTATCAATGAGCGTACAATTCAAACCCAGTAATCCAGCCTCAAAAACTGTAAATAATCCAACTGGACCTGCTCCGATAACCAAGATATCCGTTTCTATTTTCATTTTATTTTTTGTCCTGGTTGAGCGCCTTTATCAGGAGAGATTATAAAAATACCTCCGTTTGAATCGCTTGCAGCTAAAATCATACCCTCTGAAACTCCAAATTTCATTTTTCTAGGAGCTAAATTGAAGACCATCACAACTAATTTACCAATCAATAGGCTTGGTTCATATGCAGATTTAATTCCGGCAAAAACATTTTTTTCACCCAGTTCACCTAAATCTAATTTAACTGCAATCAACTTGTCAGCACCGTCAACATTAGTAGCATCAATAACTTTTGCAACCCTCAAATCAATTTTCATAAAGTCATCAATATTGATGATATTGTTCTCTTCTTCATTCATGGTTATTTCCTCTTTATAAAATTGTTGAATATCTAAACTCTCCATCCTAGTAAGCACCGGTTCAAATTGATTTATGTGAGTATCTAAAATTGTATTTTCAAGCTCATCTCGATTGTAATTTGTAACATTTAACATCGATAACATCTTTGTAGATATTTGCGGGATCACAGGATAAAGGAGAATGCATAAATTTTTAAATACGTTAATTGTTGTTGTTGCAACAACAAGCGCTTTCTTATCATCAAGCTTCCATGGGGTATTTTCATTAATGTATTTATTTGTATTATCAGCAATTTCCATGATTAGTTTGATAGCTTTTGAAAACTCTTTAGCACTATAAAGGTCGTACACATTTTCAAATAACACAGATGACTTATTTAAATGGCTTTTGTCTAATGAAGGGGCTAATTTATTATTATTTTTAGCAATGAACGGAGCTGATCTGCTGAAGATGTTTGAAAACTTACCAACTAAGTCAGAATTAATTTTTTGGGACAAGTCTTCTAAATTTAAATCAATGTCTTCGATTTTTGAATTTAATTTACTGGCAAAGTAATATCGAAGTAATTCAGGATCACAGACATCTGAAAATTGCTCTGCTGTGATATATGATCCTTTAGATTTAGACATTTTTTTGCCATTAACAGTGACGAAGCCATGAACATGGATGCTATCTGGTAGTTTATATTTACTGGCCTGCAGGAGTGCAGGCCAAAATAATCCGTGGAAATAAATAATATCTTTGCCTATAAAATGATGTATTTCATACTCTGAAGATTTACCCCAAAGTGTTTGAATATCAGTGTTATTTGAATTTGCCCAGTTTTGAGCTGAAGCAAGATAACCAATCGGAGCATCTACCCAGACATAGAAGAATTTATCCTTTTCTCCTGGGATAGAAAAACCAAAATATGGAGCATCTCTAGATATATCCCAACTCCTTAGCCCACTATCTAGCCACTCTGAGAGTTTAGCTACAATAGGTTTTTGCATTGTTGCTTTTGTTAAAAACTTTTTTAAATTTTCTTTGGTTTTTTTTAGATCAAAAAAAATATGTTCAGATTTTTTTCTTATAGGCACGCTCTGTGTAAGCGCTGATTTAGGATTGAACAATTCTGTAGCGTTGTATGTTGCTCCGCAGACATCACAACTATCTCCATATTGAGCTTTAGCTGAACATTTAGGACAATCTCCAATAATATATCTATCTGCTAGAAACATACCTCTTTCTTCGTCATAACATTGCTCAATCTCTTCTTTGTAGATATACCCACTATTTTTTGCATCTAAGTAAATTTCCTCTGATAGATTTTTATTTTCATCAGTATGTGTAGAGTGATAATTTGTGTAAGTAATACCAAATTTATCCAGTGAAGCTATGTGTTTGGCTTTAATGTCTATTATAAAATCATTTGGCTCAACATTTAGCTCTTCTGCCATCATCATGATCGGGGCCCCATGTGCATCATCAGCACAAAAACTTAAGACCTCATGATTGCAAGCTTTTAAAGAGCGTACCCATATATCAGTTTGAATATGCTCAAGAAGATGGCCAATATGAATATCACCATTAGCGTATGGAAGTGCGCTTGTAACTATGACTTTTCTTAATTTATTGATTTTACAGCCCATAAATAGGTTTTAATCGAGTATTATAAGTCAAAAAATTATATCCATGGGAATCAATAAAATAATTGCTATTGCATCTGCAAAAGGCGGCGTTGGTAAATCAACAGTTTGCGCTAATCTAGCCTACCTCTTTTCTAAAAACTCAAAAGTTGGTATTTTAGATGCAGACATTTACGGCCCTAATCAACATATTATTTTCCAGTTAGATGAAATAAAACCAGAAGTTTTTGAGCAAGATGGCAAGAAATTTTTCAAACCAATAAAATCTCAAGGAATAAAGATTAATAGCATGGGTTTTATTCTTGATGCAGATAAAGCTGCAATGTGGAGAGGTCCAATGTTGAGCGGTGCGATTAAACAGCTGAAGGATTCAACACAATGGGGAGATTTAGATTATCTTTTTATTGACATGCCTCCAGGCACTGGCGATGCCTATCTAACAGTAGCATCAGACATAAAACCGGATGCAGTCATACTTGTTACGACACAAAGCCCTCTCGCAATTCAAGATACAGTGAAATCAAAAGCTGTTTTTGATCGGTTGAATATACCCATACTGGGCTATATTGATAATATGTCTTTTTCTGTATGTGACGACTGCGGCAAAACTATAAATGACTTTGATAGTCACGCAGCAAGTAACAGCTTAAATATAAAAGAACTAGGAGTAGTCCCAAGAAATAACGATTGTGCAGTTTTTGATTTAAAGTCTTCTTCTAAATATTTTAAATCGATTTATAATGAATTATTAAAAATTATATGATTATTAATAAGCTATTTTCTATTGTTGTAATTACTGCATTTCTTAGTATTAATATTGCAGCTAATGATCCCTTTGAGGATATAAATCGACAGATTTGGACATTTAATGAATTTTTAGATGACAATGTGGCAAAGCCAACTGCTGAGATTTATACGGCAGTAACTCCACAATTCATTGAAATTGGATTATCAAATTTTTTTAGAAATTTAAATGAGTTAGATAATACAGCCAATCAATTACTTCAAGGCCATCCAATTCTTGCATTGAACGACTTCTCAAGATTTATTGTTAATTCAACAGTTGGATTGGGTGGCTTTTTCGATGTTGGTTCAAAGATTGGACTAGAGCGTCATGATGAAGACTTTGGTCAAACTCTTGGAGCTTGGGGTGTTCCATCAGGGCCTTTTTTAATGATTCCGATATATGGTCCATCTACGCCAAGAGGTTTAGCTGGCAGAAGTGTAAGCACTGTCTTAGGAGGAACTTTCGCTATTGAAGAAACAGATGTTCGTGTAGCAATTACAGCCCTTGATGCTCTGGAAACTAGGGCTAGATATCTTGAAGTTGAAACATTAATTATTGGTGATCGATACGCATTTATTAGAGAGTCATATTTACAGTATCAAGAATTTGAATCCTCAAACGGGGCAGATCAGAGCGATGATTTTGTTGATGATATGGATGACTTATTTCCTGACGATTGATTTATACAATAGCTACCAGCTCTTCAATTTTATCATCTAGATTATCTTGCTGCATGATTTCAAGAATTAACCTTCTAAAATTCTTAGCGTTTGGCTGACCTTTGTTGATACCAAAAACATGTTTGAGAGTTTTTGAATAAGCATGACCATATTCTTTTTGACCCACGCAATATTTTAAATAAGTTCTTAAAATATTTTCTCTAGTCAGGATTTCGCGGGGTTGATTAAAAAGCATTGAATCTACGTCAGCAGTCATCATTGGGTTGTCGTATGCTGCTCTTCCAAGCATTACACCATCAACTATATTCAGATGGTCTTTTGCTTCTGTAAGGGTATTAATGCCTCCGTTGATAACAATCTCTAAATCAGGAAATGATTTTTTTAATTCATAAACATTTTCGTACTTCAATGGTGGTATTTTTCTGTTTTGACGAGGAGTGAGACCGCTAAGAATAGCCACTCTTGCATGAACAATTAAGGTTTGTATTTTTTTGTCTACTGCCTTATCCGTAAAATTGTGAAGAAACTCATAGTTATCTTGTTCATTAATTCCTATTCTACATTTAATAGTAATGGGTGTTGTCGAGGATTCTTGCATGGCAGAAATACACTCAGCCACAAGAGATGGTTCTTGCATCAAGCATGCCCCAAAGGATCCTTTCTGAACTCGCTCTGATGGACAGCCAACATTGAGATTGATCTCGTCATATCCAAGAGATTCGCAAATTCTTGCGCAAGTTGCTAAATCTTTAGGATCTGATCCACCAAGCTGAACAGAGATAGGGTGCTCAATCTCATTATTAAAATTTAATTGATCCATGCAATTCCCATGAATAATAGCTCCAGTTGTAACCATTTCTGTGTATAAAACAGATTGCTTGGTTATAAGCCTGAAAAGGTATCTATCATGTATGTCTGTGCATTGCATCATAGGTGCGATACAAAACCGATGATTTATCTTCTTCATTGGTTACAGAAAATATACCACCGAGAAAAATCCAACAACACTTAGAACTATAGTGTAGGGAAGTGCCATTTTGACCATTTTCATATAAGACAAGCCTATTAATGGAGCAAGAGATGATGTTAGTAGAAATAAGAATGCAGCCTGACCATTTGGTGTGGCTATGCTTGGGATATTAGTTCCGGTATTAATCGCAACAGCAAGGTCATCAAACTGATCTCTTACAATTTCACCTGAATCAAGCAGCTCTTTAATTTCATTAATATAGATAGTTGCAACAAATACATTATCGCTTATGGCAGATAGCACTCCATTTGCAACGAAGAAAATTGGAGCCTGCACCTCAACACTTTGATTAACAATATAAATAATAATGGGAGAAAATAATTCCTGATCTGCTATTACACTAACTACTGCAAAAAATACAACAAGTAATGCTGTAAATGGCAAGGCCTCCTTAAATGCATCTCCTAAATCATGCTCGTCAGTTATTCCTTTAAAGGATGTAAGAAGAATAATGACACCTAGACCAATAATTCCAACAGCAGCTAAGTGAAAAGCTAGGGCAATAATAAGCAAAATACCTACAGTCATTTCTATTGCTAGCTCAAGCTTCATAATGTCAGTTCTTTTGCTAAGCTCAAAATTATTGAAATCATGAAAAATATTTTTAATTCTCAAGGGTAGATGAGTTCCAAAGCCAAATAATCTAAATTTTTCAATACTAAAGCACGTAATCATGCCAGCTATAAATACTGGAACTGTAATTGGAGCCATTTTGACAGCAAATTCTATAAACTCCCACTCAGCAATGTTTGCAATTAATAAATTCTGCGGCTCACCTACAATTGTGCAAACACCACCAAGGGCAGTGCCTACAACACCATGCATAATCAAATCTCTTAAAAATGATTTAAAATTTTCTAAATCTTCCACTCCTTCTATAGAAAGCGTTGAATCATCTAAGATATTATGATTTTTCATAGAAAAATCAGCACCTGAATTGGCTAAATGGAAAATTCTGTAAAATCCAATTCCCACTGCTATTAATACCGCAGTTACTGTTAATGCATCAAGAAATGCAGACAAAAAAGCAGCAACAAAACAAAAAAGAAGAGAGAGCTTTGTCTTGGAGTGAACACGCAAAAGCAACTTCGTGAAAATGTTAAGCATTAAATTTTTCATAAAATAAATGCCAGCTACCATAAATACCAAAAGCAAAATTACTTCTAGATTTCTTTCTATTTCATGCAGCAAGGTATACGGAGTGGTCAGTCCAATTACGAGCCCTTGAATTGCTAAGAGCCCCCCAGGCTGAAGTGGATAACATTTTAATGCTAAGGCTAAGGTGAAAATGAATTGTAGTAATAAAAGCCATCCAATAAAAAATGCACCATTAAGACCTAGATAATTTAATGCGTATAAAGCAATTGGATTAAATATCAAAAACGCTATGATGGTATTTTTATACCAGCTAGGCGATGGTCCTAAGAACATTTTATAAAGATTATTTATCATAGCTATAAACCCTAAGTAACATGGAACCAATTAGACAATTACACGACAATTTTCAATCCCAATCAAAACTGATTATCTTTTGTGATGGTAAGATTTTATACGATCATGACCAAAAAACTTACTGTTTTGATCCAAAAGATTTAAATTCCCTTGAAAGTTACTCGCCGTTTTTATCTATAGCTAAAGATACCCTTGTGGATCAATATTATTATTCTATTGAGGTTGAGCGCAATTCAGACATCTTTGGTATTTTTATGGATCCAGCAAAAATCGAATTTACTGACTTTAGAACAACGCTCTCGTTTCTGGATTCATCTAACTTTCAACTCATCTCAAGGGCCTCCATACTTATGAATTGGAGAGCTACTAATAAATTTTGTTCTTCATGTGGAAAACAAACTATTTTTAATCCCAAAGAGGGCGCCCCTGACTGTGAATGTTTAGCTCATCCTAAATACCCAGTAATATCTCCATGCATTATTACTCTAATTCATGACAAAAATAGAATTCTTTTGGGTAGAAGTAAATTCTTTCCTCCAAATATGTTTAGTACTTTAGCTGGATTTATAGAGGCAGGAGAGAATGCTGAAGAAGCATTAGCGAGAGAGCTTATGGAGGAGGTAAATATTAAAGTTTCTGAAGTTAGGTATTATGGATCACAGTCTTGGCCATTTCCATCTCAATTAATGCTTGGTTATTTCTGTAAATACGTAAAGGGAAAAATTAAATTAAATGATGCTGAGTTAGAAGAGGCCAGGTGGTTTGATTTGGATAGGTTACCCATGATTCCACCTGACACTTCAATATCCGGTCAGCTTATTCGCTCTTATATCTTGGATCATTCAAAGCTCTAGTTGGCTTTGGTGCCTGTGTAGGAGCTGGAGTTGGTGCCGGTGTAGGAGCTGGAGTTGGTGCCGGTTTAGGAGCTGGTGTCGATGTAGGAGTTGGAGAGGGACTTTTAACATTTTCAACTTGTGCCTTATTGCCATTGATCTCATCAGTCGAAACAGGTAATTTTTTTTCTACCACCTCAGTATTTTGCTTCAATGAGTCTTTCTTTTTTGGGGGTATTACAATAGGTTTACTAGATTTATTTGAACTACCTGCTTTCTCTGAAGTGTTCCTATTTCTATTATTACCTTTATTATTTGGTCTAGAATTTTTATTTCTATCATTAGTCCTAGGTTTAGAGCTTCTATTGGATGAGCTTTTGTAGTTTCTTCCTTTTTTAGAATGAGAAGATTTCTTTTTAGTTTTTTTAGATTTAAATATTGATAATGTCAATATTGACTTAATAAAATTAAAAAATCCTGATGATTTCTTTTTCTTTGGCATTCTAGGAGGAACGGATACTTTTACTAATGGCTTAAGAACCTTTTTATTGGTATTTGAATCTCTCCAATCCATTGAAGGTTCTGGACTGTTTGGAGTCATGTTATAAGAAGAGCTCTTCTTCCCAGCAACTGCCTTAACCCGAGCTACTTTATAATAAGGTCTAGTTTTGTATGGATCTGCAATTATAAGAATATTTACTTGATAAGTATTTTCAATTGCTATGATATCTCTTCTTTTTTCGTTAAGCAGATAACTTGAAACATCCGCTGGAACATATACATGAATCTCACCTGTATTTTCTTTTGCGGCATCTTCACCAATAATTCTAATTATTGATTGGCCAAGAGATCTTGTCCCACGCACTTGCACATGCTCAATATCATATGTTTCGTCCAGTGATGGTCTTAGCCTTTGCCTTGAGAGCTCAAGCAAGCCAAATCTAGAAATTGCTGCAATCTGAATTCTTGCGCGATCAGATTGCACAGCTGATCTGAATGTACTTTCAACTTTTTGTTGATGTTTTTCATCTTGCATGTCAATAAAATCAATAACAATTAACCCACCCAGATCTCTTAATCTTAATTGTCTTGCAATTTCTCTTGCAGCCTCTGTATTTGTTGCAAATGCTGTTGATTCAATGTCTTTGCCTTTTGTTGCTCTTGCTGAGTTAACATCAATAGATACCATTGCTTCAGTTGGATCTATTACTATTGACCCTCCTGATGGAAGAGAAATTTCTCTTTGAAAAGCAAGCTCTATCTGACTTTCAATTTGATATCGATTGAATAAGGGTATGTCCTCATTGTAGTAGATTACTTTCTCTGCATGGTCAGGAATAACTGACTTTGCAAAATCCAATGCCTCAGCATGAACCACCTCATCATCAATTAAAATTTCTTCTATGTCGTCTCTAAAATAGTCCCTAAATACTCTTAAGATTAATTTATCATCTTTGAATATAAGGCTTGGACTTGGAGCATCACCAACTGTTGATTTAATTTGATCCCATAAATTCATTAAATAATCTAAGTCCCATTTGAGTTCCTCCGATGACCTTCCGAGGCCAGCTGTTCTCACAATTACACTCATGCCTTCAGGAATAGTAAGTTCATTTAAGGCATTTTTTATATCATCTCTTTCCTCTCCAGCAATCCGTCTTGAAACTCCACCAGATTTTTCAGAGTTAGGTATAAGAACAATAAAGCGTCCTGCTAAAGAAATCTGATTTGATAAAGCAGCGCCTTTTGTGCCTCGCTCTTCTTTTAATACTTGTACAAGGATTTCATCGCCTTCTTTTAAGGTGCATTTTCTTTTGCCATCTGCCCCATTAGCAAAGTATTCGTTAGACAGTTCTTTCAATGGAAGAAAGCCATGTCTTTCACTACCAAAGTTAACAAAAGCGGCGTCCAGACTTGTTTCTACCCTAGATACTTTTGCTTTAAAAATGCTGCCTTTTAGTAATGCTTGAGCATTAAACTCATTATCTAAGTCAAACAATTTTGCCCCATCAACCAACGCAACTCGAAGCTCATCAGAATATGAGCAATTAATTAGAATTCTTTTCATTTTTTTCTCCAATACAGAGAAAGGGAAGAGCAGCAATGCTTTTAGAAGTTTTTAGAGTCTTATCTCGAGGAGCTCTTAAAACTGACTTCATTACATTAATGAAGTAATAATAAAACTGGTCTTATTCTTTCTTGCGCCTTTGCGCCATTCTCTTTACTTTCTCTTGATCGGCTGATATTCAGCGATCTTATTATTTACTCATGATTTATATCAGGAGTTTAATTAGTTTTGTTATGGTTGAAATACTTTCTAACCTACAATTTCGAGTATTCTACCCCAATGAGCAATAAAAACCTAAAAATAAATCTAGATGCGACTGGAAGACGCATAGATAACTATCTTTTTAATGTTTATAAATCTTTACCAAAATCTAAAATCTATAACATGATCAGGAAGGGTGAAATTAGAGTTAATTCTTGCAGAATTAAACCAACCTACAAGCTGCAGATGGATGATGAGATAAGAATCCCCCCATACCTAATAGATTTTGACAATGATTTACAGGATATTAAGATTCCGCCAAAAAGGATAAGTGATTATCAAAGTTCAATATTGTTTGAGAACAATGACTATATTGTTGTTAATAAGGATTCAGAGCTAAGCGTTCATTCAGGTTCTAGCAATAAATTTGGTCTGATTGATATAGCTAGAGCTGCAAACCCAGATTTTGAAATTGATTTAGGCCACAGAATAGATAAATCAACTTCAGGCTGTATTGTCCTATCAAAGAATAAAAGATTTTTAAGAGACTTTCACAACCAATTAAAAAATGACAAGGTTGAGAAAATATATGAAGCAATTCTTTTTGGGAACTTAAAATCAAACCTAGAAATTGAATCGAAAATTGATACCTCTTCAAAAGAATTTCTGCATAAAGTTCAGGTATCAGATTTAGGAAAGATTGCTAAATCTAAGTTTATTATTATTAAAAAATATAATGGATACACGCATGTCCACATAAAGATATCAACAGGCAGAATGCATCAAATTAGGGTGCAAAGCGCAAGTATGAAACACCCAATTATAAATGATACGAAATACGGCATTTTCAGTCTAAATAAAACTATAGCGAAAGAAACAGGCGTTAGCAGACTTGCACTCCACTCCAGTACGATAAAATTTACAGATTTAGATGGTTCCAATGTTTCTTATAAAGCGCAGACATGTAGCAGATTTGATATACTACTCAACAAGCTATCTAAGGTAGCTATTCAAAGTTAATCTAATCTGATAGGATGCATTTTTTTTAAAATATTATGGCAGTTCAAAAAAGTAAAAAAACTAGATCAAAGAGGGGCATGATACGTTCTCATGACCATCTCTCAGATCTTACATTATCAACAGATCCAGTTTCTGGAGAAAGACACCTGCGGCATCAGATGACAGCAGATGGCTTTTACAAAGGTCGACTGATTAAAGACTTGCGTAAAGCAGAAAAAGAGACAGAGGATACCGAAACCCAAGACTAATTATGTCTTGTTCAGCATTTGTTGCTTTCCCTGGTCAGGGTTCCCAGCATCCTAATATGCTCTCAGAAGGCGGCATACTTGATATAGCCCAATCAAATGATAATCTAGAATCAACCCAGTGCTGTAGTGATTTAATCTCTCATGATGTAGTTAAGTTAATTGAAGATAAGTCTGAGGATCTTCTTAATCAAACTTCTATTACACAGCCAATTTTACTGCTCTGCTCTTACTTTCATTACCTTAAACTAATGGATAATACTGACATTTCTCCTTATGCATTAGCCGGCCACTCTCTTGGAGAGTACACAGCATTAGTAGCGGCGGATTCTTTATCAATAACAGCAGCGCTTCAATTAGTCCGCAAAAGAGGAGAGTTGATGGAAAACACTCCAAACGGATCAATGGCAGCTATTTTAGGGCTTGATATGGACCTCATTGAGGATATTTGCATAATGTCATCAACTGACTTGGTTTCAACTGTCCAGTGCGCCAACTTAAACTCAGCTAATCAGACTGTTATTTCAGGCCATAAAGATGCCGTTCAAAAAGCTCAGGAGTTATGTCTTGAAAAAGGAGCCAAGCGTGCTATTAAACTTAATGTTAGCATTGCTGCGCATAGCTCCTTGATGAATTCGGCAGCTAAAGAATTCTTAGTCACCTTGAATAATGCTGAAATTAAAATGCCACTCATACCTATTATTCATAATACAAATGCAGAGCATGCCAAAAATTTAGAAGAACTTAAATCATTATTAGTTTCTCAACTTTATTCTCCAGTGCAATGGGTTGGTACATGTAAGAAAATATCAGAAAATAACTCACCCATAATAGAGTGCGGACCTAGCAAGGTCTTAACAGGTCTTTTTAAGTCAAATAAATTGGAAAACCTATTTTCTACATCAGATGAACTTTTTTATGAGAAAATATTAAATTATGGATAATAAGACTGTATTTATAACAGGCGTATCTCGGGGAATTGGAGAAGCTATAGCCAAAGCTTTTTCTAGTGAAGGTTACTTTGTGATTGGAACATCTAGAGCTTCATTTGATCTTTCTAAAAGTTTAGACAGTGATCAATGTCTTCATATTCCTCTTGATGTAAAAGATAGGACAGGAATTCAATCCTCTTACGACTTGCTTAAATCCAAAGATTTGCTACCCACAATCATTATTAACAATGCAGGTATAACTAAAGATCAATTGTTACTTCGCATGGATGATGGAGATTGGGACGATGTTATAGAAACAAACTTAACTAGTATATTTAATATTACCAAAGTTTTTATTAAGCCTATGGTCAAAGCTAGAACAGGGCGGGTAATTAATATTTCAAGCGTTGCAGGATTAATGGGCAATGCAGGTCAAGTGAATTACTCTGCTAGCAAAGCTGGTATTGGCGGCTTTACAAGATCATTAGCTAAAGAACTTGCCTCAAGAAATATAACTGTTAATTGTATCTCTCCAGGATTCATTGCAAGTGATATGACTAAAGATTTTGAGGGTGAGGCGCAAACAAAAGTTATAAACCAAATACCTGCACAAAAACTTGGTGATCCTAAAAATATAGCTGATTTAGCAATTTTTTTGGCATCTAAAAAGGCAAGTTACATTACCGGCCAAACCATCTCGGTAGATGGCGGTCTTTATATGAGTTAATGTTGTTATAGTTTTTACCTTAAATGTTGTAGAATACATTTTTTAATACGGAGGATGCACTGTGAGTATCGAAGAAAGAGTAAGAAAAATTGTTTGCGAACAACTGGGCGTTTCAGATGATGAAGTTAATAATGACTCATCTTTTGTTGACGACCTAGGTGCAGATTCGCTAGACACTGTTGAGCTTGTTATGGCTCTTGAAGAAGAATTTGAATTAGAAATTGCCGATGAAGAGGCTGAGAAAATTTCAACAGTTCAAGAAGCCGTAGACTACATCAATTCTAATAACTAATTAACCTTAAATGAAGCAACTACACAGAAGAGTTGTAGTTACTGGTCTGGGTATTCTATCTCCCATTGGAAATACCGTTAATGAAGCCTGGTCTTCATGCACCGAAGGCAGATCAGGAATAACGAAGGTTGACGTTGGTATTATTGATAGCCCAGTATCAGTAGGCGGTAAACTTAAAAATTTTAACCCACTAGATTACCTAGACGCAAAAGAAGTTCGAAGAATCGATCCATTTATTCAATATGGGATAATTGCTGCAGATCAGTCAATTCAGGATTCAGGGATTCTTAATTTCCTCAATTTAGATAAAACGAAGGTTGGAATTAATTTTGGAGCAGGTATTGGTGGCATAGAAACCATTGAAAATAATAAAGTTCTACTAGAATCTCGCGGATTCAAGAAGGTTTCCCCATTTTTTGTGCCAGGCTCAATAGTAAATATGATTTCAGGCCTTGTATCTATTAAGCATGGCTTTATGGGCCCTAATGCATCTGTCGTCACAGCATGTTCATCTGGAAGCCATTGTATAGGAATGTCTGCTAGATCAATTGCATACGGGGAAGCTGACATCATGATAGGAGGAGGCGCTGAAATGGCATCAACACCATTATCAATATCTGGATTTATTGCTGCAAGAGCGCTATCAACCAATCCTGATCCTGTTTCTGCTAGCAGACCATGGGATCTAAATAGGGATGGCTTTGTTTTATCAGATGGAGCGGGTGCCATTGTCCTTGAGGAATATGAGCACGCTAAAACAAGAGGGGCAAAGATTTACGCTGAAATAACTGGTTTTGGAATGAGTTCAGATGCTTATCATATGACAGCACCACCAGAAGACGGAAGAGGAGCGTCACTATCCATGAAGAATGCCTTGTCAGATGCAGAAATTAATATCGAAGATGTTGATTATATAAATGCTCATGGTACCTCTACACCCCTTGGTGACTTAGCCGAGACGAGAGCATTGAAAAATGTTTTTGGTAAATCTCTTCCTAGTATTAGCTCTACCAAGTCAATGACTGGCCACACCTTAGGTGCTGCCGGAGCAATTGAATCAATTTTTTGTATCAAAGCTATCAATGACGGCGTTGTACCTCCAACTATTAACTTAGAAACTCCTGATCCTCAATGTGATTTAAATTACACACCTAATATAGCTATTGAAAAGGACATATCAATCTCTATTAACAATTCATTTGGTTTTGGGGGAACTAACTCCACACTTGTATTTCAAAAAATCTAATTTAGTTGCATCTATTGCGTCTATATTCTTATTCGGAATTATTCTTTTAGGCACAGCAGAATCATTTGCTTATTCCCGGGTATCAAGTAATTCAGAGACCTACACCATTTCACCAGGCCATTCTCTTGATATTATTTTTGATGATATGAAACTATATTATTGGCAAAAAATACTACTTAAAATTTATATTAAAGCTAATAAAATTAATTTAATTCAAGCAGGCCATTATGATTTGATTGATAAATCATGGAAACAATTCATCCATAGTTTTGAAACCGGAGAAATTAAAAAATTTAAATTTCAGATCAGAGCAGGCTCAAATCTTTATGAATTAAGAAGCCTTATTAATGACTCTAGTCTTAACCGAGATTGTCCTGACTTTGGCTGTTTAAATAATAGATTTGGTTATATAGAAGGAACATTAATGCCTGAAACCTATTTCTATAAATTTCAGTCATCAGTTGCTTCAATACTTAAAAAATCTCAAGATGATTTTATAAATTTTTCAGAGGATTTGTGGCTTTTAAAAGTAAACAATAATCCCTTAACCTCACTTGCTGATGCCTTAATTTTAGCCTCTATCGTTGAAAAAGAAGCAGGCAATGACAATGAAAAAAAAATTATCGCAGGAGTTTTTCTTCACCGACTAAATTTAAATATGAAGTTGCAAGCAGACCCAACTATTATCTATGGATTGCTACCAACCTTTAATGGAAACATCACTAAAAATAATATTAGAGATAAAAATAATCTACATAATACTTACCAGATTAAAAGACTTCCCCCAACCCCAATATCATTTATTAGTAAAAGCTCATTAGAAGCAGTAATATTAGGCGAACCTAATGAATATTTATATTTTGTAGCCCAAGGGGATGGATCGCATTATTTTTCTAAACATTATAATGAACATCTCGAGGCTGTAAGAAGGTACCAACTAGCAAAATAATGAAATTAATTACTTTTGAAGGAATTGAGGGGGTAGGTAAGTCTACCCAAATTAATTTAATCCATGATTGGCTCTTATCATTAAATTTTTCTGTCAAGCTTCTTAGGGAGCCTGGCTCTACTGCCTTGGGTGAAAGGATTAGAAATCTTTTATTATCTAATGATTCTGATATAACCCATTACACAGAGTTGTTGCTAATGTTTGCTGCGCGCACGCAGATGATCATAGAGCATTTAGAAAATGCAAAAGAGGATTTTATTTTATGTGATCGTTACTACCATGCATCTATTGCATATCAAGGGTATGGCAGAAACCTACCGCTCAGTTTCATTGATAGCCTTATTGATGGAGTGGCTTGCCCAAAACCAGACCTTACTATTATTTATGACTTAGATGTTAAATTAGGATTCTTACGCAAATCAGAGGATGTGATTGATAGAATTGAATCTTCTGGTATTGAATTTTTTGAAAATGTTAGGGAGGGTTACATAGAGCTATCAAAATTACGTGATGAGGTTAATTTGATTGATGCTAATAATAATCCTGAGTGTATTCATGAGCAGACAAAAAACTTAATCAATCAATTAATATAGATGAGTGTTGAAAAATATTCATGGCTCAAAAAGTCAATCCAAAGAAACTCGATTGAGAGCCTTCCATCATCTATTATCATCGAAGGTGAGTCAGGGCTCGCAAAGTCAAAATTAGCTCAATTTTTTACCAAAGAACTTCTTTGTTCTTCTGTAGAACATCAATGTCAGGGATGTAATTCATGCTCTTACCTCAAAGCAGAATCTCATCCAGATTACTGCTATTTAACATCAGAAAGCTGTTCTAGTGGTCTATATTCAGCATCTAAAGAAAAAAAAGAAAAAGTTACCTCCAAAAGCATTCATGGAATTCGAGCTTTAAATGTATTTATGTCTCTCAGTAACTCTGTTTCTGAGCGAAGGGTAGCTGTTGTATTTGATGCCCATCTCATGAACCTTAACGCTCAAAATGCATTGCTAAAAACTTTAGAAGAATTGCCTAAAAATAAATTTATTATTCTGGTCTCTGATAAGAGAAAATATTTCCAACCTACTATTTACAGTAGATCAAGTTTAATTTCAATTAATAACCCGTCAACCACTGAAATCGATGAATGGATTATCGATCGAGGCTATATAGGCTACTCATCATTGAATTTCTCTCCTGATTCAACACCCCTAGAAATTGAACGTTTGATAAATACTGATTCGGTAAATCAGTACCAAGAAATAACTCAAAAAGTAAATTTATACTGTTGCGGTGAACTTACAACATCTGATCTTATTAAATTTTTTAAAGGCCTTAATATCTCATATGAATTAAAAATTAATTCCATTATTGGATTTTTAATAACTTGCTTAGGCATCACGCAAATGTTTTACAAACCTCATCCATTGATAACATCTATGAACAATAGATCAATAGACGACGAGGCATTATCAGATTTAATTGAAGAATTAATTGATTACAAGGTTGCGCTCGTTAAAGTTCCCTCATTGAATGAGCAAATTGGTCTAAGTAATTTTATCTTTAAAGTTCAAAAAATTTTTACCAATGATAGCTTAAATTGAAGCGCCGCCATCAATAATAATAGTTTGACCATTGATATAGGCTCCCGCATCAGAAGCAAGCATTATTGCCGCACCAGCGATTTCATCAGATTCTCCAATCCTTCTCATTGGAACATTAGACGTATACGCTTTTAAGATATCTGGATTTTCCCATAGGCCTCTAGCAAAATCTGTTTTAATTAAACCTGGAGCAATGCTATTGGCTCTAATATTATAATGCCCGTATTCTACTGCAATATTTTTAACCATTTGAATATCTGCTGCTTTACTTAAGTTATAAGTGCCTATCAAGTTACTGCCTCTAGTACCACCAAGACTTGAGATAATAATAATTACCCCATCTTTTCTTTCAATCATTTGCGGAGTTACAAGGTTTGTTAATATATGATTTGCTTTAATATTATTATTCATAATCTTATCAAACGCCTCAGATGGGATATCTTGCATTGAGCCCATAAATGGGTTGCTTGCAGCATTGCATACAAGTACATCGATCTTTCCAAGCAACTTATTTGTTTTTTCAACGAGATTCTTTAAATGATTTTCATCAGCAATATTTGCTTCAATTGGGAAGGCTACCTCACTTTCCATATTGTTATTAATTTCATCTGCAGTTTTATTACAGGCTTCAATTTTTCGGCTTGATATGATGACTTGGGCACCATGTTCTGCTGCATGAAATGCTATGGATTTACCAATTCCACGAGAAGACCCCGTGATTAAAAATGACTTGTTTTTTAAATTAAATAATGACATATGCCTTATAATCTTTTGATGTTAAAAAATGTAGAAATATATTCTAAATCAAATTGTACCTTTTGTGATAAAGCGAAGAACTACTTTAACCAAAATGATATTCCCTTCACTGCGCACAATGCAGAAATCCCTGAGATATTTGAAGTCTTAATGTCTAGAAATCCACACGCTCGAACAATGCCACAAATATTTATTAACGACGAGTTGATTGGTGGATATACCGACTTAATTGAATGGTTGAAAATATAATATAGGAAATAATTATGTATGAGATATTGGCTTACTATCTAAATGTTTTTAGTGAACTGTTATTGGTTATGGATGCAAATCTTAGTGGGTCTTGGTGGTTTCCTGCTTTATTAATAGGTACAGGTGTTTACTTCACAGCTTATCTAGGATTTCCTCAATTTAAATTTTTCGCTCATGGTTTTAGAATTGTCACTGGAAAATATGCAAAAAAAGATTCCAAGGGAGAGACTACTCCTTTTGAAGCATTAACAACAGCCATGTCTGGAGCTGTGGGTACTGGTAATATTGGTGGAGTAGCCTTAGCAATTTGGATTGGAGGTCCTGCAGCTATTTTTTGGATGTGGATTACTGCTATCTTTGGAATGACAACTAAATTCGTTGAAGTGACCTTGGCGCACAAATATAGAACAACCTTAAATGATGGTTCGATATCTGGAGGCCCTATGTATTACATAGAAAAAAGCTTTAACAAAAGATGGGCAGGGGTTTTATTTGCCGGTCTTATGATGATTTGTGCCATAGGCTCAGGCAATATGCCGCAAATAAATAATATAGCTCAAGTACTGGATGACACATTTAGTATTGAGAAATTACAAACAGGCTTAGTATTGGGTGCTTTGTTATGGCTAATTATTGCTGGTGGAATAACACGAATTGCTAAGGTTGCCAGTAAACTAGTTCCAATTATGGCAATCATATATTTCGGAGGAGCCTTGGTAGTTGTAGCTGAAAATTACCAAAATATTCCTGAGTCATTTTATCAAATATTTTCTCAAGTTTTTACAGGTTCTGCAGCTGCCGGTGGCTTTTTAGGTGCAAGTTTTGCAATGAGCCTGAAGTTGGGTTTAGCAAGAGGGCTTTATTCGAACGAAGCTGGCCAGGGATCTTCACCTATTGCCCATGCTTCAGCTAAAACAGAAAAATCTGTAGAGCAGGGAATGGTTTCTATATTAGAGCCATTTATTGATACGATTATTGTTTGTAGTGTTACAGCACTTGTTATTTTATCAAGCAACGTTTGGACAGAAAAATTTGAAAATGAATTTGAGAAATCATCATTATTTTTTATATCTGGACTATACCAAGACTCAAACACCGACGATCAGAAACAATTAGCAAATTTTGTATCTGATAAAAGAAAATTTACAAAAGATTCTTCAAATGTTAAAAATTTCACTGGTAATTTAACTATCACAGATGGAATTCTAGAGAATAATGATGTAACTATCTTTCATAATAATTCAATCGCAGAAAACGTACTTTTTTATACTCCTCTGTCAGATGCAGAAGCTCTTGCATTAATGCAAGATGATTTCTTAGCATTGGAAGACGATGAAGCTAGAATTCTCCGATTTAATGGCCAAATTGAAATTGATAATAATGGAGCAATCGTAAAAAAAGATTCAAATAAAGATCTTGTAATTCGCGGTGACTCATTGGTCCACTCGGCAACCTTAACTTCTAAAGCATTTGGCTCAGGTGTGCTTGGTAAATTTGGAGAATACATTGTAGCGATTGGTTTATTATTATTTGCTTTCTCTACAGCTATTGCTTGGTCTTACTATGGCGACAGATCTACAGCTTATATTTTTGGTGAGCGCGCTGTGCCGATATATAGATTATTCTATGTTTTTTGTTTTATTATCGCTGCAGTGATAGATACTACAATTGTTTGGAGAATTGCTTATGTTGTTGTTGCGCTAGTCTCAATTCCAAATTTAATAGCTTTATTTATTCTCCGAAAAGAAATGAAGGAACAAGTCACAAGTTATGTAATGGAAAAGTAGGAATGTGTAAAATACAATAACCCTTTAATATTTAGGAGAAATTATGACTATAGAAGTAAACACCATATTTCCAAATCAAGAATTAAGATTGATAGTAGATGGTGAATTAAAACAACTCAATTCAATAGATTACTTGTCAAATAAGAAAGTGATGCTCGTTGGAGTGCCAGGCGCGTTTACCCCAACATG
>CAXYCJ010000010.1:0-24333 GCA_964275585.1 uncultured SAR86 cluster bacterium
GTTAATAATACTTAGTTTATATGTAATAAACTTTAATTACATAAGGAGTTAAAGCTGATATGAAAGTCTCTGATGCTGTTTTAGAAAGAAAATCAATTCGCGCCTTTGCTAGTGATTCTGTAGAACCTAGTTTAATACAAGAGCTCCTTATTAAATCTTCAAGAAGTCCCTCTGGAGGAAATCTTCAGCCATGGAAAATCTTTGTAATTACTGAAAATACTATGCAGAAATTTTTAGAGTTTCAACGAAATTGGAGCGACCCTGAAATTCCTGCATACGATATCTATCCCCCAAATCTAAAAGAACCTTATAGAACTTCTAGGTTTGAATTGGGCGAACAGATGTATAAATTACTTGACTTGAGTCGGGATGATAAAGAAGGTCGCCTTGGTCAAGTTATGAAGAATTTTGAATTTTTTGGCGCGCCTACCGCTTTATTTTGTTTTGTGGATAAGGTTATGGGGCCACCGCAATGGTCAGATTTAGGAATGTTCTTACAAACCTTTATGTTATTGGCGAAAGAGGCTGGGTTAGATACTTGCGCACAAGAATCTTGGTCAATGAAGCAAGATAGCGTCTCTGCATTTGTAGAAGCTTCCGAAGAAGATATGTTATTTTGTGCCATGGCGATAGGCTATAGAGATAAGGACGCTAAGGTTAATAAATTAAATTCAGAGAGAAGACCTATTGAAGAGTGGACAACATTTGTGTAGTTTTTAAATAATTTTTGTGCAAAATTTCTCTTTAGATTTTATGACTCTAGCCTTTAATGAGGCTCATAAGGCTCTTGCACTAGATGAAGTTCCTGTAGGTGCAGTGATTGTAAAAAATGGTAAGGTTCTGGGAGCTGGTTTTAATCAAGTGATTTCATCCAACTCTGTGAGCTCGCATGCTGAAATTAATGCAATTCAAAAGGCTGGTAAAACACTAAAAAATTATAGATTAAATAATTGTGATATTTATATAACCCTTGAGCCATGCCATATGTGCGCTAAGGCAATTGTTGACGCTAGGATCAAAAATGTTTTTTTTTCTACACCCGAGCCTAAAACCGGCTCAATAATTTCAATAGATAATTTTTTTGATAAGGCGTACTTAAATCATAGAGTTTTATATCATCATGGATTTTTACCAGAGGAAGGTTCGGAACTACTAAAAAATTTTTTTAAGTCTAAAAGAAAAAAGTAAAGCGCTACTTGGTAAAATTTTTTAGATTTATGGGCTTATTTACCTTGATATATGCAGCCTGAATTACATGTTTCTTGAACCTCTACAGACGATAATCCACGCAGTTTTTTTTCAATATTTTTCCAAATCCAGATTGCAATATTTTCACTAGTAGGATTTTCTAAGCCAGGTATTTCATTTAAATATGCATGATCTAATTTTTCTATGCATGGGTCACATTCCTTTTTCAGGTCAGCGAAATCCATTACCCATCCCAGCTCATTTACCGGACCTTGGACACAAACCCTTACTTTAAAGCTGTGACCATGAAGATTGGAGCATTTATGACTCAATGGAACGAATGGCAGTTTATGAGCAGCCTCAAAAGTGAATTTTTTAAAAATTTTCACTTCAATGAAATCCAAATAGGGCAATGATCAGAAGGTTTTTCCATTGCTCTTGCCTCATAATCTATGCCAGTTTTCTGCATTGCAGGTAATAGGTTTTCTGAAATCATAATATGATCTATTCTAAGCCCTCTTTTGGGGCTGTCATCAAACATTCGCGAGCGATAATCAAACCAAGAGTAAATTGAGTCCTCTTCTGGATTCTGCTCTCTCCAAGAATCAGTAAATCCTAGGTTTTTAATACTATTCCACATATCAATCTCTTCTGGTAGAAAGGCAGTTTTTCCATCTCTTAACCACCTCTTAACGTTAGCTTCACCGATTCCAATATCTAATGCCGTGGGCGCAACATTAAAATCACCCATAACAATTAAATTCTTATCAGTTTTTTGTAATTTTTTTATATGCTTTTTTAAGTCAGAATAGTATTTTATTTTTTTGGAAATTTGGTTTCATGAGATCTATTTTCTCCTTGGGGAAAATAGCCATTCATTATGACAATCTTTTGTTTCTTCCATTTAAAAGTAGCTTGTATAAAACGCTTTTGATCATCCTCAGAATCACCAACAAAGCCTTTTTCAACAGCCTCTGGTTTCTTTTTGCTCAATATAGCCACTCCGTAATGACCTTTCTGGCCCCAAAATTCAGGGTGGTAACCTATCTCCTTTATTTGATCAATTGGGAACTCAGGATCATTTACTTTTGTTTCTTGAATTCCTATTACATCAGGATCTATGGTGTCTCTTAAATGAATAAGTTGATGGGGGCGGGCCCTAATACTATTTATGTTAAACGATACTATTTTCACTGTTCTAAGCTGCCTCAGATAAAAAGAGATGAGTTTTTAAGTATATGTAATCAGCAAGAATTTGTGTGCCTTCATGCAATAAAAAATCACTATCAATGTCAATATCAATCTCTTCTTTGTTCTCATTAAATTCTTCTAGAATTTTGTAGCTTGCAAAGATTGGTAAGCTCAGTTGTGAGCGTCTTTTATTTTCAGTTTCAAGAGCCCATTTCTGCCTTTCTATTTTCTCCGATTTTCTCGTCTTGATATTAAGAGACAGAATTTTCTTGTTTTTCTGAATATCAAACCTTTGCCTGATATCTAATATATATTGTAAGTTAGGGTTTTGTATCAATCTTTGAAGGTGAGATTCTTTGAGCTGATTAACTGCACTAAAATCGATTGGAAATTTTTTGAAACGAATAGGTTTAATTTGATCCCACGGGAGAGCAGCATCCAATGAACTCTCTCCAATTTCCTCAATATCCCAGGTTGCTGGAAGAACGATGTCAGGATTAATTCCTCTATTTTGCATTCCTGAACCTGTAATTCGATAAAACTTTGATTCAGTGATCTTTAGTTGGCCGGAACTCAGGTCGTCTAATGTCTGCACAGTCCCCTTGCCAAATGTTCTATGCCCTATAATCAAACCTCGTTGATAATCCTGGATTGCTCCTGCAAAAATTTCAGATGCTGATGCTGAATACCTATCTACCATTACTGCCATAGGTTTTTTCCAGACCTGCTTAGCTCGAGCATCTCCCCAAGGTCTAACAAAGCCCGTATTTTGTTTTACTTGCAAAGTTGCACCTGCAGCTACAAATAGCCCAGTCAGTTTATTTGCTTCATATAACGACCCGCCAGAATTGCCTCGAAGATCAATTATTACCCCATCAACACCTTGAGCATTGAAGTCTTCAAGGATTAATTGAACATCCTTCGAGCTACTTTTAAAATCTGGATTGCGCTCTCTAAATGCATTGAAATCAATATAAAAGGTAGGCAGGTTAATGATACCAATCTTCACGGTACTAAAATTATTTTTTATTTCAACAATTTTTGATTTTGCAGCCTGTTCTTCCAATTTAACTTCCTCACGAGTTATGGTTACAAACTTTCTTTCGCTAAAATCCTCTGTTTTAGATGGAATTAGCTCTAGCTCTACTTTAGTTCCTGCGCTACCTCTAATTAATTGCACTACCTCATCAATCCTCCATCCAACGACATCAACTGCTGGCGGTCTTGGAGTTTGAACTTGAGTAATCTTTACGATTTTGTCATCAGGGTTAATTTTGCCGGTTTTTTCTGCCGGACCTCCAGGAACAACACTTACAATGATTGGATAGTCATCCTCTGTTGTTAATAAGGCTCCTATTCCTTCAAGTTTTAAGCTCATTGTCATTTCAAAATCTTCAGCAGATTTTGGTGAGAAATATGAAGAGTGAGGATCATAAAGACCAGTAAGACTATTCATTATTATGGAGAATACATCCTCCTCATTTCTTTGAGAAATCCTCCTCAGTCTATTGTTGTATCTTTTTTGGATAGTTTCCGTTGCTTCATCTAAATTTTGGTCTGCCAGGATTGATGTTAGAACATCATTCTTTGCTAGTTTTTTCCATGTTTGACGAAGCATTAACTTGTTATTCTGCCATTGCTTAGGGTCTTCATTGATCCGTATGAAATCATTTTTTTCAAAATTAAACCTTTTTCTTTTTACTTCTTTGAGTTGATAGTTTGTTACCTCAATTAGCCGATTAAAATATAAGTTAACTAACTCATAACTTGAATTTATGTCAACTTCCTTCGAAGAGGTACTAAAATTCTTTCTGAATAAAGCGATTTCATTTTTAGTAAAGTAAATTTTCTCAGAATCTAATTTTTTTAATAATGCATTCAATAACCTAGCATTAATGTCTTCTTTACTTTTATTTTTAAAAAAATGCTCATTGCTTATTTTTAAGAATATCTCTTTGCTAAGAAGATCCTTGTCTGGGGAGATTGTTATATTAATTCTAGCTTCAGCAATAAAACTAAAACATAAAATAAGTAGAAAGCTGATCGCTTGTTGATGTTTACGCAAGATAATTAATTTACAATAATTTTAATGAAGAGTTCTAACTATATCGAATTTTACTTTGACTGTTCAAGTCCCTGGACTTATTTAGCATTTGTAGGAATTTTACCATTATCTCAGAGACATAACTTAGAAATTATTTGGAAGCCAGTATTAGTGGGCGGAGTATTTAATAGTGTTAATAAAGATGTCTATGCATTTAGAAAAAATCCAAACCCATTAAAACTTAATTACTCAAATAATGACTTAAATTTATGGGCAAAAGTACGATCTATCGAGATTTCAATGCCAAAAATTTTTCCTGTTAATTCTGTTAAAGCTATGCGGGGATGCTTATTTGCCAAGAAAAAAGATTGCCTAGTACCCTTTGCTAAAAGAATTTTTGAAGTTTATTGGAAACTTGGATACGACATAAGTGATGAATGGATTTTAATAGATATTGCAGAAAAACTAGGTTTAGAAACTGCTGAATTTAAGGAATATATTGCCTCTCAGGAGGCAAAAGAATTATTAATTAAAAACTCACAAGAATTAATGAACAGAGGGGGCTTCGGATCCCCAACATTCTTCTATCATAATAAAATGTTTTTTGGCAATGATCGCCTGCACCTTTTAGAAGAAGCAATCATCAAAAAAGTAATTTAAAGTTGAGATCGCATGGCCTCTTCTCTAACCAGTTCAGGTGATCCTAATATCTGACGATTCACACCAATTCTTTTAAACCAATAGTGCAAGCCAAGTAAATCAGTAAACCCCATTCCTCCATGCACTTCAGTCGCTTTTTTTGCAATCTCTTTGCCTACTTCTGAAAGATGTGATTTTGCATGACAGGCCATTAATTTTGCCTCTTCTGGTGAATGATCATGACAATGGGCTGCATGCCATACCAGTGCATAGCAAGGTTCTAAGTCTGCTGCCATTTCAGCGCACATATGTTTAACAGCTTGGAATGATCCAATGGCTCTTCCAAATTGTTTTCTTTCTTTTGCATAATCGACCGCCTTATCAATCATTGTTTGCGCAGCTCCAAGGGTATCCGCAGATAACATAATTCTTCCAGCGTTTATTGCTTTGATAATATGTTCTTTTGAATTCTTGGATTTCTCTAGCAATTCTGCTTTAAGATCTTTGCATACCACTTCAGTATAGGATCTTGTTTTATCAATGGTTGTGAGGGTAATAATTTCTATATTTGATGAATTCGCATCCACAACAAAAATTTGACCTGATTCAGTTGCTAATAATAGGTGCGTTGCATTTTTAGCATCCAAAACAAACATAGACCTTCCATTGAGGCCTGCATCCGTAATAGTTAATCCAGCATCATTTCTTTTGCCCACAAACTCACTAAAACCAACGCCAAAAGTAATTTCATTTGATGCGATTTGTGAAAGATACCTCTCTTTTTGATCATGGCTTCCAGCCTCAAGAATTGCTTTTGGGGCCATAACATACGGAGCTATAAAAGGAGTAGGGCTGGCACCGCCTCCAAGAGATTCAGAAACAACTGCAGCAAACAAGAGGTCTAATCCTAAGCCACCAAATTCTTCGGGGACCAATAAACCATTTATACCTAAGTTTAATAACCCATCATGAATCTCTTTGCTGTAATTATTTTCATCACCATTGGCGATGTGTCTTATATTATCTAGGGTTGCGTTATCTTCTAGATATTTCTTTACATTGTCTTTAAAAAAAGACTGTTCTTCTGATAATCCGAAATGCATTTTATCCTCCTTGAACTTTGGGTTCTTTTGGCATGCCAAGGCCTCTTTCAGCGATAATGTTTTTTTGAATTTGACTTGTGCCGCCACCAATAATAAGTCCAAGGAAGTACATATAAATAAATTGCCACGTACCCTCATTCTTCACATGAGGACTTTGCTCATATAAAGTTCCAATTTCACCCATTACATCTATCGCCAGCCCCTCCAGCTCATGTCTTAGTTCTGTTCCAACAAGCTTTTGAATCATTTTACCAATCTTAACGTCTACCCCAGGGTTTAATTTTGCAGAAAGCAATCTCAACGCATGAGATTGTTGAGCTAGTACTTTGCCCTGAATTTGCATTAATCTATCTCTGTAGACTGGATGCTCAATTAGCGCTTTCCCATCAAGCGTTTCTTTCTTCATTAAATGCATCAACATATTTACACGATTCATCGTTGCATCTGGTGGGGCGAGCGAACCTCTTTCATGACCTAAAGTGGCGTTAGCTACAGCCCATCCTTCCCCACGCTTACCAACAATATTAGTTGCAGGGATCTTTACATCAGTAAAAAAAACTTCATTAAACCCAGCCTTTAAAGTCATATCAACCAGAGGTCTAACTTCGATTCCTTTAGCATCCATAGGAATAATTAAATAACTAATGCCAGCATGTTTAGGAGCATCTGGCTCAGTTCTTACAAGGCAAAAACACATTTGAGCGTATTGAGCAGTACTAGTCCAAATTTTTTGACCGTTGATAACCCACTGATCTTTAATAAGCTCTCCTTTTGTTTGAAGGCTTGCAAGATCACTTCCTGCATTTGGTTCTGAATATCCTTGACACCAAATCATCTCTCCATGGAGTGTAGGTTTAACATATGCTTGTTTCTGTTCTTCCGTACCCATTTCAAGGAGCGTTGGAACCAACATATCAATCCCTTGTCCTCCCATAGGAGCAGGGGTCTTAGATTTTGAAAATTCTGATGCAATGATTCTGCTTTTAAGGATATCTGCCTCGCCGCCATAGCCTCCATATTCTTTGGGAACTGAACGAGCAAAATACCCAGATTCTATTAAAACCTTTTGCCATTCTGAGCGAGTAATTACCGGCCCTCCGGACCCACCTTTTGCGCCTAATGGATTGTTCAGACCATCTTTAAAAGACAGACCATGATATTTTTTGCAGAAAGCCTGAACTTCCTTAGTAAATTCCTGGTACTCAGGGCCGTATTCTAAATCCATAATTCTCCTCTCTTATTTCCAGTTAGGTTTTCTTTTTTCTAGAAAGGCTGATATGCCTTCTTTAGCATCTTCGCCTTGGAAGCACTTAGCAATTTGCTCTTGTAAATATGGTAGCGCTTCATCGAAGGCTAAAGCATCTTGTTTTTCATATGCTGCTAGACCAAATTGCATGGTTCCAGGTGCTAGGCTTGCTAACTCATCAGCTAATTCATCAACTACTTTATCTAGTTCATTTGCTGGAACAGATTGATTGATTAAACCCCATTGCTCTGCTTTAGTTGCATCAATGGATTGACCTCTCATGATAAAGTCTAACCCAGCTCTTTTAGGCATCACTCTAAATAAACCAGCCATTACCATAAATGGCCAAAGGCCCCTATGAATCTCTGGAGCTGAAAATTTTGCTTCCTTTGCTGCTATTGCATGCGTCGCATTTGTAACCATTAATAGAGCTCCAGCCAATACCGAACCTTGAATTTTACAAATAACAGGTTTGTGCAAGCGTCTAAGAGAAAAACTAATATCATCTGCACCTTCCAGTTTTGGAACATTGGATTCATCTTTTGATCTCCTTAGATCTGCGCCCGCACAGAAAATATCTCCTGTAGCACCAATGATCACAACCCTTATTTCGCTTTCTTGCTTAGCATAAGCGAGAGCATAGTTCAGCTCATTCATCATGACGTTATTTAAGGCATTTTTTTTCTCAGGTCGGTTTAAAGTAATAGTTAAAATTTTATTTTTAATATTAATTTTTGTTGCTTGAAATTCTAAACCTTCTAATAGTAATTTTTCTTGATTCATGCTGATTCCTCTAATAATGACTTAGGTATTTCTACGTATTTCGCCCTTAAGTATTCCCCAAGAGATTTTGCTTGACCATCTTTTCTAGTATTTGAAGATACCCCATCTTGTAAGATTCCATGAATATAAAAATTTATAGAAAGAATATTAGGTAATTCATATCGATCAATTTCAAATGCAGCTAAGTCAGGCATTAATTCTTTTAGTCTCGCAACAGTCAGGCATTCATTTAAGAATGAAAAGGAATTTTCTGTTTTGGCCCACACACCAATATTTGCACACCCACCTTTATCTCCAGATCTTGCTCCAAATATTTCACCCAGAGGTCTTCTTAGTGGATCATCAGATGGAGCAGGCTGGAGGTCAATAGGTTGTTTTTGATAATAGATTTCTTCTAGACCCAATTGATTTGTTGGTAAAATTTCTATCTCTTTCCCATCAACATGAACAGTTTCTTTAATATGTTTGCTGTCTATTAAAGCAGGCCAGTAGACTAAAACAGGTCCACCTGATCTTACCCCGCCACCAGTAAAAAAACCTGGGTAGTTTGCCAAAGCCAGTTCAATCATCTTTGCGCTAAACATTCTTCCAACCAAATCAGCATTTTTTGATTTTACAGCAATTCTTAGCGATGCCATTGCTTCCTCGTTAGAGTTTGGATCCTCTTTATCAGTCCTATCAAGCAATATAGAGACTTCATCAAATTGATTTTTACCTCCTACGGAATTGAAGAAAGCTTCAGTTATTGTTTTTGCTTTATCTTCAATATCCAAGCCAGTAAGAATGAACTCCATGCCATTTCTATACCCACCTGCTAGATTTATACATACTTTATGAGATTGTGTAGGAGAGCTTCCTCTGCATCCAGAAATATAAACCCTATCTTTCGAGTCTTCTTCTATTTTTAAAGTATCAAAATGGGCAATTACATCTGGGTTTAGGTATGCAGGAGAGCTAATCTCATATAATAATTGAGCTGTTACAGTCCCAGTTGAAACTAGCCCACCTGTATTTGGATGTTTGGTGATATAAAAACTTCCATCTGATTTAATTTCAGCTATCGGGTAACCCATATTATCAAAACTAGATACTTCTTTAAAAAATGAGTAATTTCCTCCAGTTGCTTGGCATCCGCACTCAATGATATGTCCAGCAGCTAAAGCCCCAGCTAACGCATCATAATCATTTCTTTTCCAATTAAATTTCCATGCAGCTGGACCAATTACAACGGCCGCATCAGTCACTCTGGGACAGACCACTATGTCAGCACCTGCATCTAACGCTTCTTTAATTCCCCATGCTCCTAGGTAGGCATTAGCTGTAAGAGTTTGGCAGCCAGAGTCCATTATTGGTATTTGTTTATCAATGTTTAAAAAAGATTCTCCATCTTTTGTGAGAGCATCCATCCTGGGCATCAAATCATCTCCGGTGATGTATGCAACTTTTAATGAAATACCTAGTTCTCCCAGAATCTTTTCTATCTCATTTGCCATGGAGGAGGGGTTAAGACCTCCAGCATTTGTAACGATCTTAATATTCTTGTTTTTACAAGTTTCAGCTACTGCTTTGACTTGTTTAAGAAAGGTGCCTACATATCCTTTATCTTCTCCGCGCTGCATCTTTTGATTGAAAAGAATTGTCATTGTTAGTTCTGCTAAGTAGTCCCCAGTTAGAACATCTAACGGGCCACCCTCAACCATTTCTTGCGCTGCAGATAACTTATCTCCGTAATAACCACTGCAATTTCCGATTCTAATTATTTCTTCGCTCACTAATTCTCCAATTTGATGCCGCTGATTATTATTTCAGTTAAAAAGTTGCTAGTTTTTTCAGGCGTTTGCTTTAAATCCTTAAGTAATTTTTTTGTTTGAAAGTATCTACCTAACCCACCCAAAAGAATTGCAGTGGCTTGCGTGTCTATGTCTTTAATTTCATTCTTGCTTTTCGCTTCATCTAAAAGGCTTTTAATAAAACTAGTGATGAATTGTTCATGGTAGTCAACCATGGATTTTGAAGCTGAGAGATTGCTTAAAGAGGATGTAAATTTCTCAAACCTAGGTCCAACAGCTTGATTAGCAACTACCAAGAAGCTTTCTAATTTTTTAATTGGAGATGGGTGATCTTTAATTGCATCCATGGCAATTTTTCCATGTTTTTTTAAAACCCTATCAACCGTAGTAACAATTAATTCCTCTTTACTTGGAGCAATTTCATATAAAGTCCTAAGAGAAATTTTTAAAGTTTTTGCAAGCTCAGACATCGTTGAAAATGATTCGCCCTGATCCAGCATTCTCTCAAGCTCATCCATCACTTCGACATGCCTTTTTCCAAGACTTGGAGAGGTATTTACAATAGAGGTGTGTGATTTCATCTTAGCTATCTAATACCAACAATGTGGCGCCGTTATCTACTTGTTGATTTAGAACTACCATTAGCTTAGTGACTTTTCCATTTTTGATTGCTTTAATTGAATGTTCCATTTTCATGGCTTCAATAATAACCAAGGTATCTCCAGCTTTAACTCTATCGCCTTTTTTTACTTTTACTTCAATCACCTTCCCAGGCATGGGAGCAACTAAACCACCTTCTGGAACTTCATTTCCTGGTTCAGCAAATCTTTTAATAATCTTTGCATCCAGATCACCAAATGGCATATTAATAAGGATTCGATCATCTGCGCGAGTTATTTGAGCAAAAAATCTATGAGAACCTATCTCAAGATCAATGCCCGATTCATCATACGCATGGATTTTGCTAATTAAGCCCATGACTGAAAATAACCCATTTCTTTGTAGTCGATAGGTCACTTCAATTTCATTTTTTTGAATTAGTAATTTTATCCTTTGATTAGGCATCCTTCCGTTTGTCCAATTTGATGGCATAAAACTAGTGACTGGATCAGAAGCTCTATTCTGCATTGCTGTCCATAAAGCAATTGCTACTGAAGATTCGAGGAGCTGATTTTCAGATAACTCTTGTTCACTGCTTGGTTTTTCTCTAGCAATAAAATCAGTTGTAGTTTTACCATTTATAAAACTTTCATTTCTTAAGCAAGATATTAAAAAATCACGATTAGTTTTTACCCCTCCAAAGTGAGCTTTTTCAAGACCACGAGCTAGCTTATTTGCAGCATCTATTCTATTTGGCGCCCAAGCAATTACTTTTGACAGCATTGGGTCAAAATCTGTACCAACTTTGTAGCCTTGCTCTACGCCCGAGTCCCATCTGATGTCACTAGCCATAGTAGTATCATATGCAAGCAGAGTGCCTATCTCCGGCAAAAAACTATTTCCTGGATCTTCTGCATATAATCTTGCTTCAATTGCATGTCCATGCCAGTGAATATCCTCTTGTGTGAATTCAAGCTCATCACCTCTGGCAATTTTAATTTGCTCATAGACCAAATCAATTCCAGTAACTTCCTCAGTTACAGGATGCTCTACTTGTAAACGGGTATTTACTTCTAAGAACCAGAATTCTCCAGTTTTATCATCCATCAAGAACTCAACTGTACCCGCAGAAAAATACTTAATTCTTTTTGCAAGTTTAATTGCAGCTTCTCCCATTTGCTCTCGAAGGAATGGATCAACCCTTGGTGATGGAGACTCTTCAATAATTTTTTGGTGCCTTCTTTGTATTGAGCATTCTCGCTCTCCCAAATGAACAATATTTCCATATTCATCGCCTAAAATTTGGATTTCAATATGACGGGATTTTTTTACATATCTCTCAATAAAGATTCTATCGTCTCCAAAACCTGACAAAGCCTCTCGTTTTGCACTCACAATTGCTTCTTTTAGCTCTTTTGGACTATCGACAATGCGCATCCCTTTTCCACCACCACCTGCAGCAGCTTTAACCAGAAGAGGGTACCCAAGATTTTTAGCATCCTTGACATCTGAAGCCATTGGCAAAGTAGGCACTCCTGATTTTTCAGCCAATTCTTTTGCTTTTAGCTTGTCCCCCATTACTTTTATGACATGAGGAGAAGGCCCAATCCAAACCAGTTTGTTGGTTTTTACCTTTCTAGCAAACGCAGCATTTTCAGATAGAAAGCCATAACCAGGATGCACTGCCTGAGCACCAGTTTGCTTTGCAGCTAAAATAATAGACTCACTATCCATATAGTTTGAAGAAAGCCTGACGGCCTCATCTGCCATTTTAACAAATGGAGCATCTGAATCAGCATCTACATAGACAGCTATGCACTTAATCCCCATATTTTGAGCAGTCTGCATAATCCGACAGGCAATTTCCCCGCGATTTGCAATAAGAATTGAATCAAAGCTCATAGTCTAAATACCCCATACTCAGTTGCACCATCAATAGAAGAGTTACAGACGATTGAAAGGCAAAAGCCTAAAACATCTCTTGTGTCCCTAGGATCAATTATCCCATCATCAGTAAGCATGCTGCTAGCTACAAGACCTTCTGACATTTGCTCAGCAGCTTTTTCAACAGCCTTAACTATTTGAGCATCAAGTGTTTCATCAAATTTTTCACCTTTTCGAGCTGATTGACCTCTTCTTACAATAGACATTACTCCTGCTATTTGCTTTGAACCCATAACTGAAATTTTTGCTGTTGGCCAAAGAAAAGTAAATCTATTGTTATAGGCTTTTCCTGACATTGCATAAGTTCCCGCTCCATATGAAGCTCCAATAATGATCGTAATGTGAGGCACATTTGAATTAGAAACAGCATTAATTAGTTGTGAGCCTTTTTTAATAATGGCTTGTCTCTCAAAGTCTTTTCCAACCAAGAAGCCAGTTACATTTTGTAAGAAAATAATAGGAATATTTCTCTTATTACAAAGCTGAATAAAACTTGAAGCCTTTTCTGCACTTTCTGGGTAGATGGGCCCATTGTTACCTAGGATCCCTACAGGGTAACCATGAAGCATAGACCATCCGCAAATCATAGTTTTGCCATACAAAGGTTTAAATTCTTCAAACCTTGAACCGTCAACAATTCTTGCTATAACCTCTCTAATATCAAGCGGACTTTTTAACTCTTCATCAACTAGCCCAAGAAGTTCTTCTTGCGACAACATAGGTTGATCAGCATTTGCTAGCGGGGAGGGTCCTTCTTTTTGCCAGTGAAGGTGAGAAACAACATTTCTGCATAACCTAAGTGCATCCATCTCATCCTCTGCCAAGTAATCTGATAGACCAGAAACCTCTGAATGCATTTTTGCTCCACCAAGAGTTTCATCATCTGATATCTCTCCAGTTGCCATTTTTACCAATGGAGGACCTGCTAAAAATACTTTTGCTTGATCCTTGATAAAAATATTGTAATCAGACATTCCAGGCTGATATGCACCTCCAGCAGTAGAGGAGCCAAAAACAACAGATATAACAGGAATTCTCATTTTTGAAAGCTCAGTCATGTCATAGAAAAATCTACCTGTTGCAGCAAAATGAGTATTCCCAATGGTTGGTGCGATAGGTGGTTTATCACCTTTTTTTCCAGTTCCCATTCTAAGATCTCCACCTGCAGACTCCACAAAATTAATATAAGGCAGCCGATTATCACGAGCTATTTCCATTGCTCTATCCCATTTTTTACCGACATAGACTGTCATTGCTCCAGCCAATACAGAAGGATCATTGGCGAAGATCACACATTCCGTCCCTGCCACAATACCAATACCTGATACACAACCTCCACCAACTGCAAAGTCTGTTCCATAAGCAGCAAAAGGAGAGATTTCTAAGAAAGGGGTATCAGGATCTAACAAATTAAATACTCTTTCTCTTACTGGCATTTTTCCTCTTTTAGCCAGCCTTTCATGATGATATGTGCCGCCACCCAGTTCTGCCTGATCAAGTAACTCATCAAGAAAATTAATCTTCTTCAACATTACATCTTTGTTATGAATGAAATCAGCTCCATTGATATCAATATTGGTTTTTAGTTCTGGTGCTATATTCTTTCTAGGCATTTCTTTTTCATTAATTTGAGTGGTAATATAATATACATATTATTACCATTTTTGGTATTTAATTTAAAATTAATTAATAATTTTGTAACTAAGGAAGAAAAAAATGGGTATTAAGATATATAGCTGCAATGATTCTCGTGGAGTCAGACCAATGTGGACTGCCGAAGAAATGGGTCTAGAATATGAGTCAGAGATGATGCCTTTTCCTCCTCGATTCCTGCATAAAGAATATATGGATGTGAATATTTTAGGCACTATTCCATACTTAATTGATGGAAAAGTTGAAATGACAGAATCTGTGGCGATGTGTCAATATTTAGTTGATAAGTACGGCCCTACAGACTTAAAAGTTAGTCCTGATGAGCCCGATTATCATCATTACTTAAATTGGTTGGCTCACTCAGATGCAACTTTAACTTTTCCTCAAACGGTTGTCTTAAGATATTCCCTCCAAGAGGTTGGTGTTGCGGATAAAGCGGCAGATGGATATAGAAGATGGTTTGTTGCAAGATTGAAGTTGCTAGAGCAATCATTAGAATCAAGAGAGTTTTTATGCTCAGATAGATTTACTATTGCAGATATTTGCGTAAGTTATGCAATCTATTTAGCTAAAACACTTCAAATTGAAGAAGCATTTAAACCCAATATTAAGCGTTGGACAGATATGTTGTTTGAAAGACCTTGTTTTCAAAGAGCTATATTAATAAGGCATCCTTCAGAAATTGTGGGCCCACCAGAATGATAGTTAAATAGATATAATCTTACCTATTAAGATAAATTTAAATGCCTAAACGCATTACAGTATTTTGAAAACCTTCTCCTATCGCTAATTGCTACATCAATCCGGAGTAATCAACCTTCTACAAAGTCCGTTAGCCTCTCATATGCTTCAATAAAGTCTTCTTTGAATTCTTGCACCACATCACTAGCAGAAATAGTTTGATTCATTAGTCCAACGCCTTGACCCACCCAGTAGGTTGAAAGTTCCTTTGCGCCCTCATGACCACTTTCAGCTAGTTTAGTTACTTTTGCTAACGCTGGCTCAGCCACCATGGGCTGCAGTGGCAACGGCAGTGGTTCAGGTGCATCCTTTGCTTCCCATGCATTAGTCCAGGCAGAGACAAGTTGCCTAGAGTGTTTGCCTGTTCTGCTTCTTGATCTGATTGTTTGACTTGAGTTAGCTGCAATCATTTTTTCTTTTATCGCTGGAGGAACTTCAGATTCTGCGGTAGTTAACCATACTGATCCACACCAAGCTCCTGCAGCGCCCATGGTCATGGCAGCAGCCATCTGTTTACCGGTAACAATCCCGCCCGCCGCAAGAATTGGAACATCCCCATAAGGTTGAATTGCTTCATGAACTTCAGGTATTAATACCATCGTTGGAACGCTACCACAGTGACCTCCTGCCTCAGTGCCTGAGACAACCAGGATATCAACTCCAGCCTTAACTTGATTAATAGCATGTTGTGCGGTGCCAAGCAGGGCAGCAACTTTAACATCATTATCTTTTCCCATTTGAAGCATCCAGTCTGGAGGAACGCCTAAAGCATTTGCTATGAGTTTAATGGGGTGAGAAAAAGCAACATCTAGAAGCGCCTTAGCTCCGTCAGCTTTAGTATTTTCTGCCATATAGGTTGCTGAAGATTTAATGGTTCTTAATTCAGATGCCTCAATTCCATGCTTCTCAAGGAGATCTGCTCGAAAATCAGCATATTCTTGGGGAATCATGGATATTAGCTTTTCGGAGTCAAATTTCTGATCTTTACCAGCCATCTTATTTGGGATTAATACATCTACACCATAAGGCAAGCCATCAATATGATCGTCAATCCACTTAAGCTCTTCTTCTAATTGCGCTGGCGTCATTCCTACTGCACCTAAAACACCACAACCACCAGCTTTTGACACAGCAACAACAACATCTCTGCAGTGGGTAAATGCTACTAAAGGAAATTCAATATCAAGAAGTTCGCAAATTTTTGAGTTCATTTTTTATTCTCTGAGTAATAATTTCAACATTATATTAGCACTCAGGATACACAAAATGAAATACATCGAGCATAATCATTTTCTGTATTAAAAAACTTTTTAAATATGTCAAAAATTAAAATTGATTGCGCAATGATTACAAGAGATCCTGCCGAAGCAGGTGAAGCAAGCAAGCGGCTGGAGGATCTGGGTTATGATGGAGCTTATACATTCGAAGGCCCTCATGAACCATTTTTACCTCTTGCAGCTGCAGCTGTCGCTACTAAAAAATTAGAATTATTAACTTCAATTGCAGTAGCATTCTCAAGAAATCCAATGACTTTGGCTAATCTTGGGTATGATTTACAGTTGATGTCTCAAGGTAGATTTACACTTGGCTTAGGTTCCCAGATTAAGCCTCATATTGAAAAAAGATACTCCATGCCATGGTCTTCTCCAGCCAAGAGGATGCAAGAAATGGTTCATGCTATTAAGGCAATTTGGAGCTCCTGGCATGATGGCAAGGAATTAAATTTTCAAGGAGAGTTCTACAAACACACTTTGATGACTCCATTCTTTAACCCAGGACAAAACCCATTTGGGTTACCAAAAATTTATGTTGCAGGAGTTGGCCCATTGATGACACAAGCAGCAGCAGAGTCTGCGGATGGTTTTCTTGTTCATCCTTTTCATACCACTACATTTCTTAAAAATGTCACCACCCCATCTCTTGAGAAGGGTTTAAGCCTGAGCGCTAAGAAACAATTTGATGTTTCTGTCGGGGTAATGATTGCAACTGGAATGAATGATGAGGAGATATCACAAGCCAGAGATGCTTGCAAAGCCCAGATTGGATTTTATGGCTCCACTCCAGCTTATAAAGTTGTTCTAGAGCAACATGGCTGGGAAGGGATTCAGCTTGAGTTAAACCAGCTGACTAAAAAAGGTCTATGGCAAGATATTGCAGCCCTTATCACAGATGAGATGCTTGAATGTATTGCTGTAACAGGAACACCATCTGAGGTATCAAATGAAATTTTTAATCGATATGGCAATATTGCTGCAAGAATAGCTCCATCTATTTTTTCAGGTGATCCAGAGATAACCAAGGAATTAATTTATGCCTTAAAAACGCAATTATGAAAACGCTTCCAGATATGGCTGATGAATTTCCAGACCTTATTCAGGCAGGGAAGTTAAAGCTTATTTCTTTTGGCGGAAAATCTTCAATTGCAGGAGAGGTGCATACGGTTGCATGCGCGGATGATAATTCCATAGTTAAATCAGTCCTTTCTAGAGATGGAGGCAATAAGATTTTAGTAATTGATGCTTCCGGGGTCTCCCATGCTTCTATGATTGGGGATCAAATTGCAGCATCTGCAGTCAAGCATAACTGGGTTGGAATTATAGTTAATGGATATGTGAGAGATGTTGAGGAATTAAAGAATCTTCCAATAGGGATCTTTGCTAAAGGCACAGTGCCTATAAAAACGAAGAAAAGCAATCATGGCTTTGAAGATGTAATGGTTTCATTTGGTAGCACTGTTATATATCCAGGGAAATGGATATACATAGATAGCAATGGTTGGCTGGTTGCTGACAGAAAATTAGACTTCTAAATTAGAATATAGTTTCTGTTTTTCTGCCCAGATACCATCAACGAACTCTTGAAAATTCTTTCTGTACTCTTCCTGTTCCTCAAAAGCTTTATTTTTTAGGTGATCTGGAATTTCATAAACCCTCACTTCAACTCTAGCTTTCCTTAGTTCTCCGCAAAGAAAGTCCCAAGTTGATCTCTTGCTAGAGGAGTATATAACTGTAAAATCAAGCAACGAATCTACTTGCGGCATTCCTGATAAAGCAATTGCTAGCGCCCCAACCTTAGGTTTTAAAAAGTTTTTATATGGCGAGCGTTGATTCCGGTGTTTTGCCACAGTGTATCTTGTTCCTTCAGCAAAACTAAATGCAGTTGCAGGGTTTCTAGAAAATCTTTTAGCTGCTGTTTTTGCATTATCGTAGTCTAATTTTTTTAATCTAGGGTTGGCTTGGATTTGGTCTTTTGTATGACGATTTACAAAGGGCATGTCTATGGTTTTATGCACTAAGTAAATAATAGGAATCCATTGCAATTCTTTTTTCATAAAAAATTTCAGTAAGGGTACTTTTTTATGACCTGCGGCTAGAAGAATAAAAATGTCAGCCCATGATTGATGATTACTCATTGCTATATACCAAGTACTTGTATCAAGTGCATTAGGTAAGTTAAATTCCCATTCTAAATTATGTAAAATTTTCAGAGAACCAGTTATTGTGGCCACTATGATGCTGCCAGTATTATTGGAGATAGAGCCTAGTATTTGTTTCCATCTTTTGCTGGGGATAAGCCTAGGTACGTTAAGAATGGTTAGAAACGTTACTCCAATCGACAAAATCCCTAGAATTGAAATAAAGGTAAGAACACCAATAAGGTATTTTTTAATCTTATTCATAGGACTTAACTTTAACCCAAATTTTTTCTAAATCTTCTGGAGAGACATTTTCCATCAGTTTATTTTCACTTTCTAGTTGTTTTTCTACTAAATTGAAGCGGTTGATAAATTTCTGATTTGCTAGGACCAATGAGTCATTAGAGTTAATACTTAGGTGTCGACTTAGATTGATAATTGAAAATAGTAAATCTCCCATTTCTTCTTTAGTGTTATCTATATTCTGAAGATTAATAGCTAGTTTTAGCTCGTTTAATTCCTCCTCAACCTTCTCCATTACCTCATTAGTGGACTGCCAATCAAATCCTTTTTTTGAAACTTTCTTTTGTATTTTTTCTGCTCTTAAGCTTGGTGGCATTGAAGCCGGCACATCATCAAAAATAGATTCAGTTAAGGTATCTTTTTTTTCTTCTTTTTTGATTGCATCCCAAACCTTAGTTTGTTCTGCTGACGATAGAGGCTTTAAAGCTCCGCTAAATACATGGGGATGACGCCTAATGAGTTTTTGATTTAATGTTTTTGTAACTTCTTCAAAATTAAATAGACCTAGTTCATTGGCGATTTGAGAGTGAAAAATTACCTGAAGAAGCACATCCCCTAATTCTTCTTTTAGATTCTCATAATCCTTTCGAGAGATTGCATCTACAACCTCATAGGCTTCTTCAACCATACAGTTTGACAATGATTCAAAGGTCTGTTCTATGTCCCATGGACATCCTGTATCCTGGTCTCGAAGTTTCAGCATTGTTTCGAGCAAGGACGGAATGGAAGACATTCTAAAAACCGCTTATATCTGCATACCTAGACTGATGATATTCAGAAGTACCAAAGATTTGCTCCGCAACCCTAGCTCTTTTTAAATAAAACCCAATATCATATTCATCAGTTACCCCAATTCCTCCATGCATTTGTATGGCTTCATTACTAACTAAATGCAGAGTCTCACCAGCTTGAAATTTTGCAAGGCTTGAAAGTCTTTCAAGCTCGTTTGAGTTTTCATCTGCAGCATGCATTGCTGCTATTACTGCTGATTTTGTTAATTCAATTTCGCAGAACATTTCTGCTGCTCTATGTTGCAGTGCTTGAAAAGAACCAATGGCAACACCAAATTGCTTTCTTTCTTTAAGATAGTTAACGGTTACCTCAAAAGCCTCTTCGGTATTTCCTAGCATTTCTGCAGAAATGACTATTCTTCCTATGTCCAGAACTTTTTGAATCACTTCGCCAGCAGCATCTTTCTCTCCTAGTAATGATTCTTGCCCAAGCTTTAGTTCTGATATTTCAATATTTGCGTAATTCCTTGAATCAGCTGTAAAAATTTTTGAAATGTTTAATCCAGTTGCATTCTTGTCAGCTAGAAAAACAGATAAGCCATTGACTTCACCACTCTTTCCAGAGGTTCGTGCAACTATCAAGATAGTATTTGCACTAGATCCATCCATCACAAAGACTTTATTTCCATTAAGAACCCAACTCTCCCCATCAAGCTTAGCAGTAACCTCAATCTCAAGGGGATTATGATGATTGCCTTCATCTATCGCCAGAGCAGTTGTTACTTCACCAGAGACGATTTTAGGCAAGTAATTATTTTTTTGTTCTTCTGAGCCAAGCATATTGATAGTGGAGACTCCTAATACTGCAGTAGCCAATAAAGGAGAGGGTGTGAGTGTTTTGCCAAGCTCTTGCATGATCACGCTAATTCCAGCGACACCAAAGTCAGATCCTCCAAAGGCTTCAGGGACTAGGATTCCCGACCACCCCAAATTAACCATTTCCTGCCAAATAGAATTATCCCAGCACTGCTCATTCTCAGAATCTCTTAGCTCTCTAAAGTGTTTGACGGGAGTCTTCTCTCTAGCAAAGCTTAGAGCAGTATCCTTTAAAAATTGTTGCTCTTCTGTAAGTATTAATTTCATTTTTTCCTTAGTTAGGTAGTTCTAGAACACGTCTAGAAATAACATTCAACTGAACTTCTGAAGTTCCGCCTTCAATTGAATTAGCTTTGGTTCTTAACCAAGCCTTAGTAATTGCTTGCTCCTCATCAGAAAAACCTTCACCAGCCCAGCCCAGGCCTTTATTTCCCATAGCAGAGATCATAAGCTCATAACGATCTTTGTTGTGCTCAGTTCCGTAGTATTTAAACATCGAAGAAGCTGCTGAAGCTTTACCGCCTTCGTCACTTGATCTTTGCAAGGTTAAACCAAAGGCATGCTCCTTCATTTTATGAAGAGTAATATTCTCTCTATGAACTGGGTGAGCGATATGGCCATTTTTTTCACCGAGATATTTTTTTGCAATATTTACCACATCTGCACCTGAGCCAGTTCCCCCGCCTGCAAGTCCAAAGTTTGAAATAAAATTTCTTTCATGCTGAAGAAGCTTCTTAGCAATGGTCCAGCCAGAATTCTCTATGCCGACTAAATTTTCCTTTGGTGCTTTCACGCTGTCAAAGAACGTTTCGCAGAAAGGGGACTTGCCACTAATTAAGGTAATAGGCTTAGTACTAACTCCATCAGAGGCCATATCAATTAATAAAAAGCTAATTCCATTATGCTTTGGTTCTTTGGGACCAGTTCTTACTAATGCAAAAATCCAATCAGCTTGATCTGCGTAAGATGTCCAAACTTTTTGGCCATTAACCAAGTAATGATCTCCCATATCTTCTGCTTTTGTTGAAAGACTAGCTAGGTCTGACCCTGAGCCAGGCTCTGAATATCCTTGGCACCATCTAATTTCACCTTTAATAATTTTTGGAAGATGTTCGCGTTTTTGCTCTTCATTTCCAAATTCAATAATACAGGGAGCAAGCATCCAAATCCCAAAGCTATTTAGAGCAGGCCTTGCTTTAATTCTAAAAAGCTCTTGATGTAATACTTTTGTTTGATCTCGATTAAGACCACCGCCACCATATTCCGTTGGAAGTTCTGGTGCTGTCCATCCTTTTTTACCCATCCTATCAAGCCATAATTTAGACTCAGGATTAATATATTTAGCATTTCTTCCGCCCCATACTTCTTCTTCCGGAACCAAGGGAGTTCTCATAGTAGGGGGACAATTCTCTTCAAGCCATTCCCTGACTTCCTGTCTAAATGATTCTAAGCTTTCCATATTTTTTGACCACTTGCGGTAATTTCAAGAACAGATATTATAATCAGATAAATAAATTTTGGGTAACTTAACGCATGAAATCCTACCTCGTTCCTGAACCAGGACAGCCTCTTGAACTTGTTGAAACTCAAACTCCTGAGCCTACTGGCAGAGAGGTGCTTGTAAAAACTATTGCATGCGGCGTATGTCACTCAGATGTCCATATTCACTCTGGTGCTTTTGATCTAGGGGGCGGCAATCTACTTCCCATCCCGCTTCCAAACCCATTTATCCTCGGGCATGAGATCTTTGGAGAAGTGGTGGCAGTTGGACCAGACACATCAAATATTAAGATTGGAGATAAGAGAATTATTTATCCATGGATAGGTTGTGGAGACTGTGATATTTGCAGCTCAGGAGAAGAACATTTATGTAACTCAGGTCCAGTGATTGGTGTGATGCAACCGGGAGGCTTTGGCGATCATGTCCTTGTTCCAGATTCTAAATATCTTCATGATGCTGGGAATACGCCTGATCATTTAGCAGGGAGTTACGCATGCTCAGGATTGACTGCATTTAGTGCCTTAAAAAAAGGCGCTCCATACGCAAGAGAAAATTGCTTAATAATTATTGGGATTGGCGGTGTTGGAATGATGGGCTTACAAATTGCCAAAGCTGCATTTAATTGTAACCCAATTGTAGTGGATGTAGATGAAGATAAATTAAAGCTAGCGATGGAGAATGGAGCTGTAGCTGCAATCAATCCTACTCACGAAGATGCATTTATGAAAATATTTGAATTAACTGGCGGAAATGCCTCAGTTGCAATTGATTTTGTTGGTTCAGAGCAGTCCACAGCCTTTGGAATTAATCTTTTAAGAAAAGGTGGAAAATATATTATTGTTGGCCTTTACGGTGGAGAACTAAAATTACCCCTTCCATTAATCCCAATTATGGAAAGACAGATTCAAGGATCTTACACAGGCAGCCCATCAGATATGCATGAATTAATGGAGCTTGTTCGCGCTGGAAAAGTGGATCCTATTCCAGTAGAAAAAAGACCTGCTGCTGAAGCAAATCAAACGCTTCAGGATCTAAAAGATGGAAAAATTTTAGGTAGAGCCGCACTAATTCATGACTAAGCAATAGGATAATTCTCTAACTTTTCTCTTTCAGGTTTTTAATTTATTACTTATCAAAGAGTATAATTCTTCCTATGTTTAAAAATGTAGGCATTATTGTTAAAAAAAATCCATCTGCGGATGATCTATCTGTGGTAGATGCATTGCTTAGCACTCTGAAGGAGCATGCAGAAAATATTTATACCGAAGAGAGCAGCAGCATATCTTCATTGGATATTGAAGAGTTAAAAGAAGAGAATTTCAAAAGCTCAATCAACCTATTAATTGTTTGCGGAGGTGACGGAACATTGCTAGGCGCTGCACGAAAGTTTGTGAATGAGGATGTGCCATTGCTAGGACTGAATTTAGGAACCTTGGGCTTTTTGACAGACATTAGCATAGATGATTTTGAGTCAATCATTGCAGATATCTTTGATGGCGATTATGTGCTTGAAGAACGTAGCTTAGTAGAGGCTAGTTTTGGTACAGAGAATGTTTTTGGATTAAATGAAATATTGATCCATTCTGGGTCATATGCTCAGTTAATGAGATACAGACTATTGATTGATGGCAAAATGGTTTATGAGCAAAGGTCTGATGGATTGATTATTGCAACTCCGACTGGATCTACAGCTTACGCATTATCTGCAGGCGGCTCAATCATTCATCCAGAGCTTGATCTGTGGAATATTATCCCGATGATGTCTCAAAGTCTCTCTTCAAGACCCTTAATAGTCTCAAATAATAAATCTCTTGAGATTCAGCTGATTCAGGGGCCTCTTGAGAATGCAATGGTATGTGTAGATGGGCAGCAAGACGTGCCTGTTCAATATAACGATTCGATCATTGTAAGAAAAAAAGATTCTGCACTCAAGATTATTCACCCTGCTAACAATGATTTTTATGAGGCTTGTAGAGAAAAACTAGGATGGAGCCTTGATATTACGTCTAAAAAAACTTAAGCATTTTGGATTTTCAAAAATCATACCCATATATTATTTTTATATCTGTTGCTGTAACTCTTATGTTGGTGGTTTTCCCTGCGTTTTTAACTAGTTTTGGTCTGAATGCTTCATGGCGAGACGTTCTTTTTCTTAAAGCAGATCTCGGCAGTCCAAATCTTTCACTTGAAAATACTTACTTAATCAATCATGAATGGTGGCGTTTGATTACCCCAGTTTTTCTCCATTTCTCAATCACACATCTTGCTTTTAATTGTTTATGGGTCTTCATCCTTGGTTCTAGAATAGAGGCCCCTTGATGGGAAAGCTACATTTTTATTAATTTTTTTGATCTCAGGAATAGCAAGTAATGCTGGTGAATTTATATGGACTGGACATTACCTTTTTGGCGGATTAAGTGGTTCTATTTATGGGCTACTGGGGTATTGTTTTATCTTGGAGCTAGATCAAAAAATGCGTAGATACAATCTACCTATCGCGCTATATCTTTTCATGTTTATATGGCTGCTAATTGGCTTCACAGGAATCTTGAGTTTTTTTGGTTTCGGTAATATTGCTAACACAG
>CAXYCJ010000011.1:0-91569 GCA_964275585.1 uncultured SAR86 cluster bacterium
GCTTGAGCAAGTTGTTTTTCAAGTTGGTATTACTGCTTTTCTTATTTTAGTAGCCTATTACGGAACTGAAGCTTATGCAGCCTATGGCATTGGAGTGCAAATTTTATCATTTGCTTTTGTTATAGGATTTGGTTTTTCAATCGCAGGGGCAACTCTTGTTGGCCAACATTTAGGTGCCGGGGACAAAGACCAAGCAAGAAGGGCTGGTTGGGGAGCTATGAGACTTTCTATTATCTCAATGACATTCTTTGGTATTCTAATATCCGTATTTGCCGAACCACTAGCTCGTTTCATGATTGATAATGATGAAGTTGTTCGACTTGCGGTTATTTTTATATGGCTACTTGGCTCTATGCAGCCTCTCATGGCAATTGAATTTTCTCTTGGTGGGGCATTGCGAGGAGCAGGAGACACAAAAACACCTCTCATCATAACCCTTACATGTCTTTTATTTATAAGAGTTTCCTTGGCAATGATCTTTTACATATTAGATGCAAGTATTGAGATTATTTTTTCTACTTTAGTTGCAGATTATATTGTCAAAGGTTTCTTGTATGTCGCAAGATTTAGATCAGATAAATGGATGACTGTTTTGAAAGTTAAGGAAGAGTCTTAGAGAGAGCGGTTAAGCAAACTTGAATTCTTGACCATAATTTTAATTCTTTAGCATTTAATTTTTTTGATTTAATATTGTGAATAAACACGATTAATAAATCTTTTAGTTGATCATTTTCATTGCTGGATGATGAGAATTTATTCTGCAGCATTTGTAACGTCAATTTCTGCTTTATATCTTTATCTTCTGAGGGTGGTTCAATTCCAGCCAATAACTCAATCATGACAACAGTTTCAATTAATTTATCTAGATTTGCATCATAGTCTGGTTTTGATATAGCTTTTCTAATTTCCTTGTGAATACTCACGTCATCAGAACTCTCAGATTCAATAAAACTTATTAAATTTGAATATAATGTAATTTTATTATTTATAGTTTCTTCTGCTTTCTTAGCCTCAAATCCTTTGATTGCTTTTTGGAGTTTAATAAATTCAGGAGTCTTTCTAGTTTTTGTTAGATCACGCAATCTCTCTTTAACTTCTTTTATAGATGAGCCTTCCTTTGCAATCTCATCATGCAATTCTTGAATTATATTCAATTCTTCATTGGCAACTGATTTTTCTGCCTCATAGAACTTATCAGCATTTTCATGCAGTATTTTCCATAAGGTGGGTTCATTTTTCTTCCCGGCGGGTCCAATATTTTGATAATCGCGTTTTAGTTTTTGAAATTGCTGAATGCATATCTGATTATCATCATTTTTAATTAATTTTACTTTCTCGATAATTTCATCTTTTAATTTATAGTTTTTACTTTCCTGGGAACGAATCTCATCGCTAATCGGTTTTCTTGCATTTTGATATGCTAATTTTAAATCATTAAAATCTTCATCTAAAACAGGTGCAAAATTTTGCCAAAGTTGAAAGTTTTTACTTAAGTACTTTGATAGCTCAATTAAGTTAGGCCATTTTGATGACCGCTCATTAGTATATGCAACAATGCTGTCAATAATTTTTTGTCTTTCTTTGGCATTTAAAAGTTTAACTGCCTTGAGTTCTTCATAATATTGAGCGCAAGGTTTCCATGCTTTATCGGTCAAGTCTTTAAATGTATTCCATTGCTCTCTTCCAGCAGGTTTAGAAGTTTGATCAAGGAGTTGCCACTTAGTTTGAAGCGAGTGAATGGCATTAGCTTGTTTTTTAGGATTGTCAATTGGTGCTGTAATCAATAACTCAACCTCTTTAATGATTTCATTTCTTTTAGGGTTTGTTGCAAAAGATGAAATATCATTAAAATATCTTGATTGGGCAGACATAAAATTAAATCTATGCCTTAACTTATTAGACACCTTACCTTCAGCTCTAATGTTGCGTGATACTTCATTTACTATTTTTTGAGCAACACGAATTTCACCAGCTTCAAAATGCTTTTCTGCTTTCTCTAAAGATTCGAATAATATTTTATGAGTTTCCACAATAGTTTCTGTATGAAGTTTATAATTATCTAAATGAAAAAAAGAATTTTAACAGGAATTACGACAACTGGTACTCCTCATATAGGAAATTATTTAGGAGCTATTAAACCAGCTCTAGATTTGGCAGGACCAAATTCTGATTCTTATTTTTTTCTTGCAGATTATCATGCTCTTATTAAGCAAACAGATCCAAGTTTAATTGAGAACAGCGTTAAAGATGTTGCTTTAGCTTGGCTTGCTTCTGGGCTTGATGTTAATAATTCCCACTTTTATAGGCAGTCAGATATCCCAGAAGTTCATGAACTCACTTGGATTCTTGCTTGTAGTGCAGCAAAGGGATTGCTGAACCGAGCTCATGCCTATAAGGCAGTTACCGCAGATAATCTAGAGAATCAATTTGATGAGGATAAAGCGATTAACATGGGTTTATTTTCATACCCAGTTTTAATGGCAGCAGATATTTTAATATTTAATGCCACACATGTCCCAGTAGGTCCCGATCAAAACCAACATTTAGAGATGGCAAGGGATATTGCTGGCAAATTTAACCACACTTATTCGGATGTATTTACCTTGCCTGAAGCCATTATACAAAGTGAGTTATCAGTCCCAGGGAATGATGGTAGGAAAATGAGCAAATCTTACAATAATATTATTCCCTTTTTATGTGATGAAAAAACACTTCAAAAATCTATTTCTAAAATCATTACTAACTCTTTAGAGCCTGGAGATACCAAGGATCCAAAAGAGTGTAATTTATTTAAACTTTACTCATTCTTTGGAACACCATCACAAATTGATTCTCTTAAACTTTCTTATGAGGACGGAATCGGATGGGGTGATGTTAAAAAATTATTATTTACAGTAATTAATAATGAGCTTTCACCAATAAGAGATAAATATTTTGATTTAGCTAACAAACCAAACTTACTTAATGATTTGTTTGCAGATGGCGCTAACAAAGTAAGACCACAGGCCCAAGAACTAATTAAAAAACTACGGGATATTGTGGGAATCTCTAAAATTGAATAGCCCAACCGCTTGGTTAAAATTTGGTTTATTTTCAGTTGGATTAGGTCAATCTTTTGCGTTTGTATTAGTTCCTCCTCTTGCTAGAGACCTTGGCTTATCAGTCATAGAGACTTCAAGTATCTTCTCAATATCAGCTATTGCCTGGGCAATTACAAGCGCTTCATGGGGCAGAGCTTCAGATAAATATGGTAGAAGAAATATTGCCATGATTGGATTAATTGGGTATTCGATATCAATTATTGCGTTAATAACCCCATTATTTTTAGTTGAAAAAAATATTTTAGATTTTGTTTATCTTTTGCCATTATTGGTTCTAGGAAGATTGATTAATGGCTTAATAGGTTCAGCTACTAGACCGGCTGCATTTGCATACATGGCTGATATATCAGATAGATCAAAGCGTACTAAAAAGTTTGCCAGACTAGAATCTAGCTTCCTTGTTGGAACAATAATGGGCCCAATGATAGGAGGTTTTTTATTTTTATATTCTAAAACATTACCATTTTATATTTTTGCTTTATGCGGAGGAATTGCAGCCATAGGCATTCTCATTACTTTCCCAAAAAATATTGAGCAAAAATCTTCTAACACCATTAAGTCTAATCTCTCTTTTCGTGATAGTTCGATTTGGCCATTTCTGGCTGTAGCCTCTCTTTTTTCTCTATGCCAAGCATCGTTACTCCAATCCATTGGTTTTTTTGTGACAGATACTTTTTTTTATGAAAAAGATCTTCCCTTAGTTATTAGCTTGACGTTTGTTGTTCTTTCAATTTCAACTGTTGTAAGTCAATATATATTCACAGATTTAAAACCTATTACTAACAATAAACTATTGATATATGGCTCCTTTTTGCTATGTATTTCATATATTCAAGCAGCGTTATCTACCTCTGTGGCATTATTCTATCTTGCTATGATGATTAATGGGTTGGGCTCAGGAATGGTCAGACCAGCTAATGCTTCAGCCTTGTCGTTAGCTCAAACCCCAGACAACCAGGGCACAGCTGCAGGGTTTCTAGGATCGGTTATGCCCATAGGGCATATTCTTACCCCACTGGTAGCGATGCCTATCTATCAGTTCGATCCAACATACTTATATTTTTTTAGTGCAGTTCTTTGTTTTATTGCTTTATTATTTATAATAGCCCATCCATTACTTAGATATCATGAACAAACCAGCATTACTATTAGTTAACTTAGGCACCCCTGATTCACCATCGTATTTTAATGTTTTTAAATATTTGCGTGAGTTCTTAATGGATGCACGAGTAATAGACATACCTGTATTTTTTAGATTCATTCTCGTGACTTTAATTATTTGTCCTATTCGCTCCTTTAGCTCAGGAAAAATATACAAACAATTATGGGAGCTATCTGGCGGCGAGTCTCCTTTGCTTAAAAACACAAAAGAGTTAGCGCAAAAACTTAATCATGCTCAAAGCAATTATGATGTGCACTATGCCATGAGGTACCAAAGTCCTAGCATTAAATCCAAGTTGCAAGAAATTCAAAAAACAAATCCTTCCAACTTGGTTGTATTGCCGCTATTTCCTCATTATGCATCTGCTACGTCTGGGAGTGTTTACCAGGAAGTGGCTAAAGAACTATCAAAAGAATGGATTATTCCAAATTTTAAATTTATTTCTCAATTTTACGACCATCCAGCATTTATAGATGCTTGGGTTGATGCAGCACAGAAACATAAGATCGATGACTACGACATGGTCTTATTTAGTTATCATGGTCTTCCAATATCTCAAGTCAATAAAGTTTATAAAGACAACCAGTGTGATGGGAAGAAGTGTGAGCACGAGATAAATTCAGAAAATTATTTTTGCTACAAAGCAACAGTCTACGAAACATCAAAATTAATTGCTCATCGTCTTAATATTCCTTCTTCTAAATACCAAGTTTCATTTCAGTCTAGGCTAACAAACAATTGGCTAGAACCATTTTCAGATGAAGTATTAAAAGATTTTCCATCATCTGGTATTAAGAAAGTGCTAGTATTTTCGCCCGCCTTTACAGCAGATTGCTTGGAAACAATTATTGAAATAGGCCATGAATACAAAGAACTTTTTATAGCTAATGGGGGTCTAAAACTTGATTTTGTAGAATCTTTAAATTTCTCAGATGCATGGGTTCAAGCTATTATACAAATTGTTAATTCTAAATGAGATGAAATATGTTTAAAGAAAATGTCTTAGAAGGAAAAAAAATTCTAGTTACAGGTGGCGGAACTGGCTTAGGAAAGGAAATGACTGAGCATTATATTCAGCATGGAGCGGAGCTTGTAATTTGCGGAAGACGCGAGAGCGTTTTAGCTGAAACAGCTGCAGAGTTTAAAGAAAAATATGGTTCTATAGTTCGTTATCAGCCTTTGGATATTCGCTCTGCTCAAGACGTAGACGATTTTATTGATACCATATTTCAAGAAGGTCCTCTACATGGACTTGTAAATAATGCGGCAGGGAATTTTATTTCTCCCACAAAGGATCTTTCCGCAAAAGGATTTGATGCCATTGCGAATATAGTCTTTCATGGAACTTTTTATGTTACCCATGCAGTAGGGAAAAAATGGCTTGAGCATCAAATTAAAGGATCTATTATCTCAATTTTAGCAACCTGGGTTTGGACTGGCTCTCCATTCGTTGTTCCATCAGCAATGTCAAAATCTGCTCTTAACACAATGACTAAGTCTCTTGCCGTCGAATGGGGTCCTTACGGTATTAGAGTAAATGCAATCGCACCTGGCCCTTTCCCCACAGAAGGCATGACAGCAAGATTAAGCCCAAAAGGCGATATGCAAAAAGATTCAGATAATACAATCCCCATGGGCAGGATGGGTGAAATGAATGAGCTTCAAAACCTAGCCACTTTTCTTATGTCTGATGGCTGTGACTACCTTACTGGTCAGACCATAGCTATTGACGGAGCTCAGTACCTTTCGGGTGGAGGGACCTTTTCTCAGCTATCCAAACTGTCTGATGATGATTGGGCTGAAATAAGAGGTATGATTAAAAAAACAAACGATGCCGATAAACAAAAAAGATCAACATAATTGATAGGGGAGATGAACATGGAAACTAACAACATGCAAAAAATTCTAGATATGCAAAAAGCACATTTTATAAAAGAAGGTGCTCCATCGTATGACCTTAGGATTGACAGATTAAATAGAATGAAAGCTTTGATTATGGACAACAGATATAAGCTGGTTGATGCATTGAACGAAGATTTTGGTGTTCGATCAAAAAATCAGTCTATGGCAACAGACGTTTATACAATAGTTCCTGGTATAGAGTATGCAAAAAGAAATTTAAAAAAATGGATGGCAGCCTCAAAAAGAAAACCTAATTTTCCATTAGGTTTGCTTGGCGCCAAAGCCAATGTTAGCTATCAGCCACTAGGAACCGTGGGAATGATCTCTCCTTGGAATTTTCCTGTCTACCTAACTTTTGCTCCATTGTCTTCTATTTTTGCCGCAGGCAATCAAGTCATGCATAAACCTAGTGAATATACAGAGCAAACTTCCAATCTTTTAAAAGAGCTTTGCGATCAAGCTTATGATGAGCATGAATTTGCAACAGTATTAGGAGGGCCAGATGTTGGCGCATCCTTTACTCAACTTAAATTTGATCATCTGCTATATACAGGAAGTGGCGCAGTTGCAAAACACATAATGAAAGCTGCTGCTGAGAATCTGGTTCCAGTCACACTTGAATTGGGTGGAAAATCTCCGGTAATTGTTAGTAATTCAGCTGAAAGCGTTAGCGCTGCAAAAAGGATTATGCTGGGTAAAACAATGAATGCTGGGCAGATATGCCTAGCTCCGGACTACATCATGGTTCACTCAGATAAAAAAGATGAACTGGTCACAGAAATGAAATCAGCCGTATCCTCTTTTTATCCAGATCTAAAGCATAACGATGATTACACCTCTATTATTAACGAAAAACATTTTGACCGTCTTCACGCCTTGCTTCAAGATGCCAAGGATAAGGGTGCAACAATTGATGAGATCAATCCTGCAAATGAAGATTTTTCCCAACAAGAAGCTTTTAAAATACCTCCAACACTTGTTATGAATCCTAGTGATGATATGGAAATAATGCAGGAAGAGATTTTTGGTCCACTGTTACCTATAAAAGAATTTACAGATGTAAATGAAACAATTTCATACGTTAATTCAAATGATAAACCTCTTGGATTATATTATTTCGGTTCAAATAAAGAGGAGGAGACTCATGTGCTTAATAGAACCTCTTCTGGTGGCGTAACGGTTAATGATGTCTTGGGCCATATTCAACAAGAAGATCTGCCTTTTGGGGGTGTAGGCCCCTCAGGAACTGGAAATTATCACGGTGAAGAAGGATTTAAGAATTTCAGTAACCCTAGAGCCGTATACAAACAAATTGGTTCTCGCTTTGACAAGCTTATAGCTGCAATTAGACCTCCGTATACTGGTGATATAGAGAAAATTCTTAAGCAGATAGCCAAGTAGCTATGACTTCTCTGCCCATTTACTTGGGTTACAAGTATTTTCGATCCAAAAAAGGTGCTTTTGCATCCTTTACATCTATTATGGCTATCTCAGGTCTTGCTTTGGGTGTGGCTGCACTGGTCATCGTTCTGTCAGTCATGAATGGATTTGAAAGAGAATTACAGACTCGCATCCTTGGAGTTGTTCCGCAACTCATTATCAGGAAAGATGGAAATATACAAAATTATAATGAATTAATTGAAGAATTAAGCCAATCTAGTGATGTGATGGCTGCTAGCCCATACATTGAAACTCAGGGATTAATGAGCTCAAAAAATAGAGCTAGAGGCGTTTTTTTAACTGGGATTAAACCAGAGTTAGAATCTTCGATGTCAATTTTGCCTAACTATATTGTTTCAGGCTCATTAAGTGAATTAACATCAAAACAGGGAGTTGTGATTGGTGGCTGGCTAAGTAGGTACCTTGGCGTGGAGATTGGCGATACCATTAATATTACTACTCCCAATATACGTTCTTCTGTTCTTGGATCCTTTCCTCGATCTCTTACTTTAAGGGTAGAGGGTATATTTGAACTTAAGGCTGAGTTAGATCAATCCCTTGTCCTTATTCATCATGATCTTGCGGCAAACCTCTTAAATTTATCTAATGGTCAGACCCAAGGAATAAGAATTAAAACTAATGATTTATTTAAAGCAAACTTAATAGGCTCTAACTTGCTTGACTCAAAACCTCTTATTAATGGTGATTATTATTTCAGTTCCTGGCAGAGAACACATGGCACTTTATTCCAAGCTATTCAATTAGAAAAAACACTTATTAGTTTAATGTTATTTCTTATTATTACCGTTGCGGCTTTTAATATTCTTTCTACTTTAGTCATGACTGTTAAATCTAAGGAGAGAGAGATTGCTATTCTTAAAACCATGGGGTGTAGCAGATTACAACTTATTGGGATCTTCTTAACACTGGGAATGATTATTGGATTTCTTGGGATTATTATTGGCTTAGTTATGGGTTTAATGATCACACCTAATATAGATACATTAATTCATTTTATCGAAAGCCTTATAAACAGGAATTTAATGGATAGTTATTTTATTAATTATTTTCCCTATGAATTTAGATCCGCTCAATTAATACAGATCAGTTTGTCATGCATCTTCTTAAGCTTAATTTTTTCTTACTTTCCTGCATCAAAAGCAGCAAAGCTCAACCCTGTAACAATTTTACGCCATGAATAAGCTTACAGCAGAAAGTATCTCAATGACCTATAAGAATGAAAAGCATTCCGTTGATGTATTGCAAAATATCTCTTTGACCTTAAATGAGGGACAGTCAATTGGAATTATTGGATCCTCTGGGTGTGGTAAAACAACCTTTCTACAAATTCTTGCAGGTCTAGAGACGCCATCAAACGGAAGCATAAGCTTTAATGAGGTAAATCTATCTAAAAATAATAATCAAGCATTTTCTCAAATGAGACAGCATCTTTTTGGCTATGTTTATCAGTTCCACTATCTTTTAGAAGATTTATCTCTTTATGAGAATTGCAAAATTGCATTTCAGATACTGAAATCTCAAAATCACAAACAAAATAACGACATAATCCTTTCTACATTGGATGAATTGGGCATACTTCCATTAAAAGATAACTATCCACATACATTGTCTGGTGGCGAGAGACAACGTGCAGCTATAGCCCGAGCTATTGTTCATCGGCCAAGGTTTCTACTTATGGATGAGCCCACAGGTAATCTTGATGGAGATAATGCTGCGATCATCCAAGAATTAACATTAAATTTATCGAAAAAGTTTAATATGGGCATAATAGTTGCTACACATGATAAAAGTTATGCAAGAAAACTTGATGTCGTATACAAAATTGAAAATGGAAAATTAAAAGAACTAGATCATGGATAACATTTTAATTTCAGGCGGATGGTTTGTTTGGCCCTTATTGGTTTGCTCCATACTGCTAATTTCAATTGTTATTGAGCGCCTGTGGTTTCTTCAAAGACGTCTTGTTGCGCCCAAAGGGTTGCAACGACAAATACAAAATTTAATTAACAAAGATGCATTTAATGCTGAGCACCAAATGGAAATTTCTTCTACATCACAACTGGGCGATCTTCTAACTCATTGCTATCAATATAAACTTGAAACTAGGGAGTTAATTGAAACTAAAGCTGAAGAAAAAGCATCAGAAATATCACTAACTCTTGAAAGAAACCTTTCTATGCTTAGTACAATTGCAAGCATTAGCCCTTTGTTGGGTTTATTGGGGACAGTAGTTGGCATGATCGCTGTCTTTGGAAATATCAATGTTAACGGCCCAGCTAACTCTGATTTACTAGCTGCGGGCATATCAGAAGCTCTCATCACCACTGCTTTTGGTTTAATTATTGCTGTTCCGGCAATTGTTTTTTATAGATTTTTTGAACAAAAGACTATGACTTTAATGTCTATTCTTCAAGCCAATGCTTCAATATTTTTAGATTTTTTATATAAAAAATGAAATTTTACTCAAATAAAGAACGAGTGCTAAGTATAGAGATTACCCCTTTAATCGATATTGTTTTTTTGCTTGTTATCTTCTTTGTTGTTACATCTAAAATTGAAACAAATCAGTATTTAAGACTTGATTTACCTTCGACAAATTCGTTTTCCTCGTCAATAACTAATTCTGCTCAGAATATTGTTTTATTAGATACCGGGGTTTTTATAATCAATAACCAAGAATTTAATATCTCCAAGATTGATGAAATTATCATTGCTATAAAAGCTACATTTGTTAATTCAGAGGTTGTGATTCTCTCTATTGAGAATAAGGCTTATCACGAGTGGGTTATCTCTTTGATGGATGCATTGCAGGACGCAGGGTTTCAAAACATCCAGATTAAAACCTATACTAATTAGCTATGAGCCCATTAAAAAGATTATTTTCTTATACATTAAGATTTAAGCTGTCATTCCTGTTGAGCATCTTAGGTTTTCTGGTGTTTGCATCTGCAGATATTGCAGCAGTTGAGTGGATTAGGAGAATAATTGCTTACATAAACTCAGGCGAATCTGATTTCAGCATTTACTTAGTTTTAGCTTTAATATTTATAGCCATGGGCCGCGGCATAGGATTTTTTATTGGTAACTATTTTATGTCTAGGGTTGGGTTTGGAATTGTTCATGACTTAAGGGCTGAGCTTTTCACTAAACTCATCAACCTTCCCAAAATTTATTTCGATACAAATCAATCAGGTCAGCTAATAAATCGAATTACTTTTACAACAACTCAAGTTTCCGGAGCAGCATCCAATGCTATTAAAACTTTTATCCGAGAAGGTTTTCTTTTAATAGGTCTATTGGCCTATATGCTCTCACTAAATTGGAAATTAACTCTGCTACTTTTAATCACCACGCCATTCATAGCTTTTATTGTTTTTATAGCTGGTCGTCGACTTCGTAAGTTAGCTAAAACTATTCAAACAGCAATGGGTGATGTTACTCATCTAGCCTCTGAGGCTGTAGATGGAAACCTTGAAATTAAATCTTTTAATGCTGAGGGCTATGAAACTGATAGATTTCTTGCTGCAAATGCTTCAAATAAGAATCAGAATTTAAAGCTAGAGGCTACAAGCAATCTAGCCACTCCAATTATTCAATTACTAGTATCTGTCTCTCTGTCTATTGTTGCTTACTTCGCCTTGGGTTCTCAGTTAGGTATTGAACTTAGAGCAGATGAGTTTGTTGCATTTATTACCGCTGCCGGATTAATGGCTAAGCCGATCAGACAGCTTTCAAATATTAATGCAGTTATTCAAAAAGGATTGGCTGCAGCAATTGAAATATTTGACCAACTTGATTCTACTGAGGAAGAAGACTCAGGCGATGTGAAATCTCCGATTATAGGAAATATTCAATTTTCCGATGTTAATTTTTCATACAGCCCAAATGAACTGGTTTTAAATAATTTAAATTTTGCAATCAGTAAAAATGAAACGGTTGCTATTGTTGGAAAATCAGGCTCAGGCAAATCAACCATTGCAAACCTTTTATCCCGATTTTATTCTAATTATTCTGGTGATATTTTAATAGATGGAGTCAGCATCATGGACTACCAGCTAAATTATTTACGTGAGTCAATTTCAATCGTCAACCAATCTCCAACATTATTCAATGACACCATTGAAAAAAATATAGCCTATGGAGAAAATGAAATTAATGAAGATAAATTAAAAGAAGCTGCAGCAATATCTGGGTGTATTGAGTTTATTGATAAATTGCCAGAAGGGTATAAATCCGAAATTGGTGATGATGGCGTCTTATTGTCTGGTGGTCAGCGACAGCGCATAGCTATTGCGAGAGCTTTTTATAAAGATTCCCCAATTATCATATTGGATGAAGCAACCTCAGCCTTGGACAATGAATCTGAATTAATTGTTCAAGAGGCTATTGAGAAATTAATTAACAACAGAACAACGATTGTTATAGCTCATCGACTATCCACTATTGAGAATGCAACTACTATTTTAGTGCTAGAGGATGGTACGGTTGCAGAATCAGGATCTCATTCTGATTTGTTAGCTAAAGATGGAATTTATAAGGGGCTATATCAAAATAAATTTCAAGATTCTGTAAGTGGGTCATCAAAAAAACGATCAAATAAACCTCAAGATTATTTACCTGTATTTACAGAAGAGCCAACACAACAAGGGTATCTCATTGATGCTTGGTATAAAAAGAGCTTCTGGCTTTATCTTCTGACTCCTTTAACCATATTATTTTCAGGACTAGTTAGATTAAGAAAAAATTCCTATTTAAAGAACCCAAAAAAAATATGGAACTCTGATGTTCCTATTGTAGTGGTCGGGAATATTTCTATGGGTGGGACCGGTAAAACTCCGCTTGTTAAGCATATTGCATCCGAGCTAAAGGATAGAGGTTATAAGCCTGGTCTAATTAGTCGGGGCTATGGTGGAAAGTTTCCAGGCACGCTAGAAGTTACTCCAGATGTCACATACAAACAAACAGGCGATGAAGCTCAATTGCTAGCTAAACTGCAACTACCTTTTTTTCTTGATAAGAATAGATCTAGAGCCGCTAGATCTTTGCAGGAAAAATATGATTGTGACGTCATCATTTCTGATGATGGTCTTCAGCATTATGCTATGGGTAGGGAGGTAGAAATAGCAGTTATTGATGGGGCAAGAAGACTGGGAAATGGTTTAGCTTTTCCAGCCGGCCCCTTAAGAGAGCCCAAAAGCAGACTTAAAGAAGTAGACTTTATTGTTAACAATGGTGGCCCGACAGAAGGCGATGAGATATTAATGACATTGACCCCGGCCAAATTTGTTCATTTAAATTCTGGAAAACAATATTCGATTGATAATTGGCCTATGCATAAAAAAGTCCACGCAGTTGCAGGTGTGGGCAATCCAAATAGATTCTTTGATTTGCTCTCAAGACTTGGGTTTGAGTTTGATAAAACCCCTTTTCCAGATCATCACAAGTACAATAAAAGAGATTTATTTTACTTAGATCATCTACCAATCCTAATGACAGAAAAAGATTCTTCTAAATGCAAGCACTTCAATAATTCTAAAATTTGGTATCTTAGTATCGAAGCAACAGTAGAGTCTCAATTTATAGATAGACTTGAGGAAAAATTACATGATTGATAATGAAATATTAAAACTTATGGCATGTATTAAATGTCAATCAGGTCTTACTGATGAAGGTGAGCATTTAAAATGTTCACAATGTAATATTGGCTACCCAATCAAAGATGATATCCCTCATATGCTTGAGGAGAGTATTTTTTCCCTAGATGGCTAATGATTTTGTAATAATCGTTCCAGCTAGAGCAGGTTCGTCTCGACTCCCAAATAAACCTCTTTTAGAGATTAACGGTAAATCTTTATTGACCAGAGTATTTGAACTGGCCCAATCCTCTAATGCAATAGCTACATTCATCGCAACAGATAATGAAGCCATTAAAGACCATGCAGAGTCATTTGGTGCTGAGGTTCTTCTGACATCAAATCATCATATTTCAGGATTAGATAGAATTGCTGAAGCCGCTAATATATTAGGATTATCAGCCGAAACGCGAATTCTTAATCTCCAGGGAGATGAGCCTTTTATGCCCCTTGATATTATCAATAATCTCACTAGCAAATTATCTCAAGAATCACGTATTGCAACTGCCTGTATTCGATTGAACGACTTCAAGGGAATTGATAGCCCAAACGAAGTGAAAGTTGTTAGGTCACTTTCTAAGCGTGCAATGTACTTTTCAAGATCTGTAATCCCTTATGAGTTCACTTCAAGTTATAAGGGTTATTTAAAACATTTAGGTATTTATGCTTATGAGAATAAAACTCTTCAAGAGTTAACTGCATTGAAACCAACAAAAAACGAATTACTAGAAAAATTAGAACAACTTAGATTTCTAGACCACGGCTATAATATATTTGTAGAAGATTATAATTGCGAGCCTCCTATAGGAATAGATACACCGGCTGATCTTGAGAGAGCCATTGAGTTTTCTAAGATTCATGAATAAGTCGTCTATAGCCAACGCTTTCAACTTAAATGTTACAGCCAAACGAGTCATTTCAATTGATGTTCTTGAAGATACCAAAAGTCTTGATGCCCTAGAGGCAGGTAGTTATCTAGTCATTGGTTCGGTAACCAACATAATTATGAATGAGCTATATGATGGCACCATTATTAATGTTTCCATGAACGAGATTGAGCAAGCCTCTAACGGCATTACTTCAGTCGGGGCTGGACTTCCGTGGGATAAGTTAATTAGTTATTGTTTAGACCATGAACTTTACGGCATAGAAAACCTTACTTTAATTCCTGGCTTGGTAGGCGCAGCGCCAGTTCAAAATATTGGAGCCTATGGGGTAGAAGTTTCCTCTGTTATTGAGACAGTCACTTGTTATAACTTCCAAAGTGGAAAAATTGAAATTCTACAAAATGTTGATTGCAATTTTTCTTATAGAAAGTCTATTTTTCAAACTAAGAAGTATTTAATTTTGAGCGTTCAATTTAGGTTTAGTAAGTTATTCAAACCAAATTTATCCTACCCATCTTTGCTTGAATTTCTTGAAAAAAAGAATATCAATCATCATTCCATCTCTCCAAGGGAGCTCTCAACAATCATTCAGGCTATAAGAGAATCTAAACTCCCATCACCCAAAGACACGCCAAATGTTGGGAGTATATTTAAAAATCCAATTGTTGATTCTAATTCTATTGCATTAGATTTCCTCGAAGGTCATAGATGGAATGAATCAGAGGGGCTCACTAAGTTAAGTGCAGCCAGGCTGCTTGAGCTGGTAATGCCCTCGATAAGTATTCCGCCCAGCCTTGGCTTTTATGAAAAGCACTCACTGGTATTAATTAACAGGGGAGGTGCTGTCTTTGCAGAAATCATAAAACTCTTAAAAGACATTCAGACTGAAGTGAAACGTCTCTATGGAGTAGATCTTGATATTGAACCGGAAATACTGGGATCTTAGATGTTTTTATCTGCTGCTATCGCTCATCTACTGGCGGTGATGTCACCGGGACCTGATACTGCTATTATTTTCCAGCAATCTTTTGGTAAAGGTCGATCGGCAGGAATTCTAACAGCACTAGGGATTGGCTTTGGTATTTTTTTACATTGCCTCTTAGCAATTTCAGGTATCTCAATTCTTTTGTATAGCACCGAAGAGGCCAGGTTTGTTATTAAAATTTTTGGAGCCTCTTATTTGGTTTACGTTGGATTTCAATCTTTGTTGCAACAAGATGAATCAGATATAAAGACAACCACAGCTGTATTCACTCACCCATTTTTAATTGGACTGATTACCAATATCTTGAATATTAAAGCATTCTTATTTACCGTGTCTTTATTCTCATTTATAAACCTTCAGCCTAATTCATTAATGTCTTGGATTTATTTGTTCTATTTTCCAGTCATTACGGCAGCTTGGTTTAGTTTTGTTTCTTATGCTCTTACTCATGACGCATTAGGTGATATATTTAATCAATACAATCATAAAATTCAATTTGCCTCGTCAACATTTATATTGTTACTGGGTTTGTTAATTCTTGTACAAACAACTTATGGAATTCTCTGAGCTTTTAAAATCAATCAATTCGCTAGAGGACACTTATCCACCAGTGCACCTATGGAATCCTGAGTTATGTGAAGGCGTTGAAATGCGAATAGATCGAGAAGGCAATTGGTATTATCAAAACTCGATTATTGGCAGAGACAAACTTAAAATATTATTTTCTAGGATTTTAAAATTTGAAAATGGAAATTACTATTTGGTAACCCCTGTGGAGAAGGTTATTGTTAAAGTAGATATTGCACCTTATATGGTTGTTGATTTCGAGGTAGACGAAGAGCAAAAAAATATTCTTTTAAAAACGAATCTAGATTACAACTTTTCGCTGGATGAGAATCATCCTATTGAGCTCCGATTGATTCAAAAAGAGTCAATTCCCTTTGTAAAAATTAGAGATGACCTAGAGGGATTTATTTCTCGTTCAGTGTTTTATAGTTTGGTTGAACTAGCCTTAACGCAAGAGCAAAATTCTGAAACAGAATTGATGTTATCTAGTTACGGGCAGAATTTTAGCTTGGGGCCAATCTCATAGGGTCTAGTCTGAGTTTTTAACGTCTAATATCCACTGATCAATGTATTGCTCGAGAATATCCAAGGGCAGGGCACCTCTTTTGAGGACCTCATGATGGAAGTCTTTAATATTAAAGCTATCGCCTAGCTGATCTTTTGATCGATCTTTCAGCTCTTGAATTTTTAATTGACCAATTTTATAAGCCAAAGCTTGGCCCGGCCAATTAATATATCTATCGACCTCGTTCATTACGTCTTGTTTAGTTTTAGCTGAATTGTCTAAAAAATAATTAATTGCATCTTGCCTACTCCAATCAAAGTAATGCATCCCGGTATCAACCACTAACCTTATAGCTCTCCACATGTCATAAGTAAGCTGACCAAATTGTGAGTACGGATCTTTATAAAGCCCAAGATCATAGCCAAGACTTTCACTGTAGAGTCCCCAGCCCTCAACAAATGCTGTTATGCCTCCATACTTTCTAAAGTTAGGGAGATCTAATTCCATAGCCAAAGCTATTTGCAAATGATGTCCTGGAACAGCCTCATGAACACTCAATACTTCAATTTCATATTTAGGCCTTACTTCAGGTCTATAAAGATTGACGTAGTAGTAACCAGCCCTAGAACCATCTGCAGCAGGTCGTTGATAATATGCTGTGGTTGTGTCAGGAGCACTCTCTATTGGAATAGGTTTAAGACCGTATGGCATTGAAGGCAGGACTTTAAATATATTAACCAATTCTGGGTCTATTCTTTTAGAAGTTGCTAAGTAAGCCTCAAAGAGTTCTTCTGAGGTTTTATAATAAAATTTAGGGTTTGATCGCAGATCATCTAAAAAACCTTTAAAAGTTCCCTGCCATTGAACTTCTTTGATGATGCCTTCCATTTCAGATCTAATGCGTGCCACTTCTTGTAAACCAATGTTATGAATTTCTTGGGGGGTTAATGAGGTGGTTGTGAACTTTCGAGCTAAATACTCATAATACTGCTTTCCATTATTAATATCTTTGATGCCTATAGAAGTTCTGCAAGCTGGAAGATATTCTTCTTTAAAAAACTGATGCAGCTTAAGATACGCAGGTATGACTTTACTTCTGATGACCTCTTTTGCTTTAGTTTGAATAGCTTCTATATCATCCTGACTAATTGATCTATCAAAGGACTCAAACGCACGGAAAAATGGACTGGCGTCTGGAGACACGAATGCTTGCAGTTTAATTTGCTCAAAAACTTTCTGCATTAAAAAGCGGGGAGGAACAATTCCTGTTTCTATTCCCATTTTAGCTTTTTGAATTTCAGCATCTACAAGAACTTCAAGCTTGTTTAGGCGCTCGATCCAATCAAGGTAATGTTCAGCTTTTCTTAAGGGCAGGATATTAACTGTCTCGTGCTCAAGCTGGATTCCTCCACGATGACTAAATGGCATCAGGTAAGTTTGATAATCAAAACTTTCTACAGAATTCTCATATTGCTTTTTAAATAATTTGTAGTTGATGGTATTGAGCTCATCAAAGTCATTGGTATCCATGTTATTCAAAAGATTGAGAACAGATTGATCATGTTGATGATCTTCATTTATTTTACCAATAGAATTATCTGACCACTCGGTATTAAATCTAAGATCACCCATACTTGAGGCATAAACAGGATTGTCTGCAACTATCTTAGACCACTCAGAATCCATAAGTTCTTCAAACGCAGTCTCTGTTGATTGTTGTGAGCAACCAGTCAGCAGTAAAATTAAAGCTAAATATTTAATATTATTCATTACATATTTGGATAATTGGGACCACCACTACCTTCTGGCGTAACCCAAGTGATGTTTTGAGAGGGATCTTTAATATCACAGGTCTTGCAATGCACACAATTCTGACCGTTGATTACAAATTTTGGCCCCCCATCACTCTCAACAACTTCGTAGACACCGGCTGGACAATATCTTTGCGCAGGCTCATCGTACATTGGCAGATTTTGTAAAATAGGAATAGAGGCATCCTTGAGAGTTAGATGACATGGTTGATCTTCTTCGTGGGTTGTATTTGAAAGAAATACAGAACTGAGCTTATCAAAACTAACTTTACCATCAGGTTTAGGGTATTCAATTTTAGGCATATCAGCTGCAGGTTTCATGCAAGCATAATCTGGCGTAGTATGACGAAGGGTGAAAGGTAGCTTGCCTCTAAAAATTAACTGATCTATCGCATTTAATGCAGCACCAATTAAGGCACCAAATTTATGGAACATAGGACCAAAGTTTCTAGATTTATACAATTCTGAATATATCCAGCTTGATTGTACTAATTCATTAAATTGTAGGTCCCCATCTGAATTTATATTACTAAATATTGCTTCGGCTGCAAGCATTCCAGATTTCATAGCTGTATGAGAACCTTTAATTTTAGAGAAAACCAAAGTTCCTGCATTATCGCCAACCAAAACACCGCCTGGAAATTCCATGCTGGGCAAAGACTGAAGTCCACCTTTAATCAAGGCTCGTGCTCCATAAGTCAATCGTTCTCCGCCTTCTAGGTATGGTCGAATGGAAGGATGGGTTTTCCAAGTTTGAAATTCTTCAAATGGGCTGAGGTAAGGATTTTCATAATCCAATGGAACTACATAGCCTAAATAGACTTCGTTGTTATCAGCGTGGTAAAGATATGAGCCAGCAGGAGTGTTCTTAGCACTTGGCCAACCATTGGTATGTATAACCAATCCTTCCTCATGGTTCTCGTCTTTAATCTTCCAAACCTCCTTAAAACCGATGCCATAATGTTGAGGGTCTTTACCTTTATCCAGTTCATATTTTGCAATGAGCTCTTTGCCTAAGTGCCCTCTGCATCCTTCACCAAAAATAGTATATTTAGCCTTAATATCTATCCCTGCTTCAAAACCAGGTTTTTGTTCTCCCTTCAAACTTACCCCCATGTCTCCAGTTCTAACCCCAATTACTTTATCGTTTTCATAAAGAATCTCGCTGGCTGGAAACCCTGGAAATATTTCTATACCCAGATCTTCTGCTTGGGTTGCTAGCCATCTACATAGGTTTGCTAGACTTGCAACATAATTACCATGATTATTCATAGGCGGCATGACAAAAGAGGGGATAGGCATACCAAAATTTTTAAACAAGAACATTAATTTATCTTTTTTTACTGGGACAGTAAGAGGGCAGTTTTTATCTTTCCAATCTGGGATAAGTTCGTTTAGGGCAGTTGGTTGAAAAACATTACCAGAAAGAATATGTGCACCAATTTCCGACCCTTTTTCTAGCAAACATATCTCCAAAGGTTGATCATTTTCTTTGGCCAGTTGAGCAAGTTTAATTGCTGCGCTTAAACCAGATGGACCTCCACCTACGATCACTACATCGTATTGCATTACTTCTCTTTCCATGATCTGTCTCCCTCTTTTTTTAGTAGTAAAAAAACATTACAATCATATCCCATACGAAACCATTGAACGAATATTATTATATAAAAAATTGATAATAAATTATAACTAAATATAATAGTTTAACTAAACGAGATTGAATTTATGAAAATTATAGTACCTGTAAAACGAGTTGTTGATTATAACGTTAAGGTTAGACCCCTTAGCGACCAGTCAAATGTTGATCTCAATAACGTAAAGATGGCAATGAACCCATTTTGTGAAATTGCTATTGAAGAAGCTGTAAGACTTAAAGAGGCTGGAACAGCTACCGAAGTCATAGCAGTTACAGTTGGAACCTCAGCTTCACAAGAGCAATTAAGAACAGCTTTAGCCCTTGGCGCAGATAGAGCAATTTTAATTGAGACAGAAGTATTATTAGAACCTTTGGCTATTTCCAAAGCTTTGTCTAAGGTTATAGAAAAAGAGTCTCCCCAACTAGTTATCCTTGGTAAACAAGCAATTGATGGCGACAACAACCAAACAGGTCAAATGCTTGCAGCTTTGCTAAATTATGCGCAGGCAACTTTTGCTTCAGAAATATCCATTGAAGGCGACTCGGCTTCTGTTACTCGTGAGATTGACGGTGGACTTCAGACGATTAAAGTATCTTTGCCTGCAATCGTTACGACCGACCTTCGCTTGAATGAGCCTAGGTATGCTTCATTACCTAATATTATGAAAGCCAAGAAAAAAGAAATGGATGTTCAGCCCGTTGATAGTCTTGGTATAGATATAGCGCCTCGCTTAGAGCTTGTGTCGGTAGAGCCACCAGCTACAAGAGCAGAAGGAATTATAGTTGAATCAGTTGAAGAACTAGTTAGTAAATTAAAAAATGAAGCGAAGGTGATTTCATGAGCATATTAGTAATAGCAGAACACGATAATTCTAGTCTTAAGCCGTCGACACTTAATACTGTGGCCGCGGCCAAGGAGATCGGAGACTCAGTGCATTTGCTTGTAGCTGGAAGTTCCTGTCAAGGCGTTGCAGATGCATGCGCTATAGTTGAAGGTGTTGAAAAGGTTCTCTTGGCTGATGATGTTGCTTATGCAAATCAATTAGCAGAGAGCACATCGAATCTTATTAAATCAGTTGCTGCTGATTATTCGTATATTCTTGCACCTGCAACTACCTTTGGTAAAAATGTCTTACCAAGACTAAGTGCATTGCTCGACGTCCAGCAGATTTCAGAGATTACAGAAGTTGTATCTGCAGACACTTTCAAAAGACCTATTTATGCAGGAAGCTGTATTGCGACAGTTAAATCTAACGATGCAACCAAAGTAATTACCGTAAGAGCAACTGCGTTTGATCCAGTTAGTGATTCCGGTGGATCGGCTTCTATTGAAACTATTGCCCCTGAGGGTGTATCTGATCTTTCATCCTTCGTTGGAGAAGAGATTGCAAAAAGCGATAGACCAGAACTCACAGCAGCAAGTATTGTTATTTCTGGTGGAAGAGGAATGCAATCAGGTGAAAACTTCCATTTATTAGAAACTATTGCAGACAAACTTGGTGCTGCGGTTGGAGCTTCTAGAGCTGCAGTTGATGCAGGCTTTGTTCCTAATGATTATCAGGTCGGTCAAACAGGTAAAATTGTTGCCCCAGATTTATATATAGCAGTAGGTATCAGTGGAGCTATTCAGCATTTAGCTGGAATGAAAGATTCAAAAGTGATTGTTGCCATCAACAAAGATGAAGATGCACCTATATTCCAAGTTGCAGACTATGGATTGGTTGCTGATTTGTTTGATGCTTTACCTGAGCTATCAGAAAAACTTTAAACTACTGATTTGAAGTAATATTTAAACCCAGTTTGTCAATATTTTGACTAGCTGAACCATTGATTAGCTCGCATTCTTTGGCCAGCAAACAATAGCGCCAAAGCACATAATCCTTATCCACACCCGTGCCACCATGGAGGTGCTGCGCTGAATAACTAATTCTGTGACAAGCATTTCCTGCCCAAATTTTTGAAACCAAAGCATCGTTTTCACAATCTAGATTGGTATTAAGGTTAACCGCCGCTTGTTGATTAACAAGTCGTAAGCACTCTAGATCAATAAAGCAGTCAGCAGCTCTATGAGAAACAGCTTGGAATGACCCTATCACTCGACCGAATTGTTCCCTTTCAGAAGTGTAGCTAGCAACCAATGAAGTCATTTTTTCAGTGATCCCTAGAGCCAGATAACTTCTCATGACCATATTAATCTGAAGGAGGTATTTTAAAGCTTCTAAGCCTCGACCATCCGCATGAATAATAGCTGATCTATCTACGTTCACAGAATCGAGATCTACTTTAAAAGCAGGGGAGTTAGCTGTGGTTGCAAGTTCAGAGATACTAACTTTATTTGAATCTACAAGGACCAATAACACGCCTTCGTTTGAATTAACTGAAATCAAAATGCTCTTTGATTTAGATGTAAGTTCAGACAGATACTTAGTTCCCGTAATGATTAAATTATCTCCACTAATCTCAGCTCTGGTAAGAGGATTTTCAGGGTCTTGATTCAAGGGCTCTAAAATTGCAGAAGTATGAATCTCGCCACTAATGATTGCACCTATTAAAGCAAGGTGAGTTTTTTCTTCACTAAACTTCTGTATCGTTTGGGCTACGTCAACCAAGCACCCAACCAAACTTAAAGGTGCAGCGTGGTAACCAAGTCTCTCAAATAGAATTCCAAGGTCATAAAGGTTCTCTCCGCTGCCACCGTATTCCTCATTAATACCAAGTCCAAGGTAACCATTTCTGGCTAGCAACGAGAGTAGTTGCTCATCGTGTTTAAAATCAACATCAAACTCTTTGAGTTTTTCTGGAGTACATTGCTCGAGTAAGATCTTATCTAAAGAGTCTCTAATTTCACTTTGATGAGTGAGTTCTGAAAAATCCATTATCGAGTCCTAGGCATGAGCAAGCCGGCCATGGCAATAATATCTCTTTGAACTTCGTTAGTGCCACCGCCAAAGGTAAGGATAGATGCAGTCCTGTACATTCTCTCGAGTTTTGCATTTAATACAGACAGCTCGGAGTCATTTTTTAACAGACTAAGCTCTCCCATTATCTCCATTAACAGCCTGTATGCTTCTATAAAAAATTCAGAGCCGTACACCTTAGCAACAGAGGCTTCAGCCATGTTTAGTTGACCTGATTCCATGATCCATGTTTGTTTCCAACAAATAAGCTTTAAGGCTTCAACTCCAGCATAAACCTGTGCAAAGTTATGTTTGACCCACGAGAGATCTGCTAAAGACTGATCATTATTAATCTTGGTGGTCTCTGCAAGCTTAAGTACGTTTCTGTAAAGCTCTTCAACTGGACCGTGATTAACTAAAGCCAAACGCTCTAAATTAAGCTGACTGGTTATAAGCGACCAGCCGTGATTGATTTCGCCAACAAGGTTTGAATCTGGAACACGAATGTTGTCGTAAAAAGTAGCGTTGGTTCTTACATCGCCTAAGGTATTAATTGCTGACATTGAAAAACCAGGGTCGTCGGTTGGCACGATGAACATTGAAATGCCTTTGTGATTCTTGGCTTCAAAATCTGTTCTTGCTGCCAGCCAAATATAGTCCGAGAAGTTTGCCAAGCTGGTCCACATTTTTTGACCGTTAATTAAATAGCCATCGGGCTCTTTGATTGCTTTGGTTTGCAGCGAAGCCAAATCTGTTCCTGAGTTAGGTTCTGAATAGCCAATGCCAAAAATAAGTTCGCCTCGAAGAATCTTGGTGGCTATTTCCTCTTTAGCCCAATCAGATCCGTGTTCTGCAATCATGGGACCGACTGATTCAGTTGTTAGAAAAGGGAAGGGGAAACCGGTTCGCATCACAGTCTCTACAAAGATGTATTGCTCTATAGGACTTAATTCTTTACCACCCAATTCTTTTTTCCAACTCAAGCCTATCCAACCATCTGCACCCATGGTACGCATAGCCTTTTTAAATTCAGGCCCGCCGCCTTCAAAGTGTTTGGGATTATTTAACTCTGTTCTTAGTGCAGGCGTTAATAAGCCTTCAAAGTATTCTTGAAGTTCTGCTTTTAATTTAGCTTGTTTTGTATTTAGTTGTATTAACATCTCAACTAGTAGTATCTCATTTTGTATTCTCAATTCAATATCTTGGTGTATTATTTAGTCATGGCTAGTTACTCCCGAACAATGGATTTCCTTCATCAAAAACTTTTGCAAGCAAGAACAAAAGACCAAGAGGACAAGATAGTTAACTGGATGCTTGCTGAAGCACAATTAAAGCAGGCTGCAGAAAAGAACAATCCAAATAGCAGGTCAGATATGATGAAAATAAAATAGGGTATGTCTAAATATAAATGAAAAACATCCTCCTCATGTTGATGGTCTTTGGGAGCTTTGGAGCCTTAGGACTAGATTCCACATCTAATAACTCCGAAGGATGTGACAATACAAATTTTGAGATTGATAAACCAGAATACGCAGAGACTGAAGAAGAGCGTGTGGCAAGGTTAAATCAAGAATTGATGGCTGCCTTAAATCAATTTGATAGATGTTTTGATACTTTGAATAAATCTACATCTTCAAGCGACTCCTCAAAGTCTAATAATAGTAATTCCTCCTCATCAATCGCTAGTAATACCGCATCAGGCAATGAGCCAATCACAACTCAAGAACAACCTCTCAATACTGCTCCTGATCAAAATTCTATAAATAATACTTCAGTACCCATAGAAGATATTCCTGGAGACAATGGCTCAATTCCATCTGATACACCTTACGATCCTAGTGATGATAGAACAGCAAGGCAACTTTGGGATGAAGCTAATGCTACCAAAGATCCTAAGCTACGGGAGTTATATTTTGACGGATACAGGAAATACAAAGGAGCGCAAAAGAATGATGGATAGTAATTAATTGCTTAATAGAAATTACTATATTAATCTTTAAGCATATAAAGCAAATTATTAAAATCATGAATCCCAAATACTTAACATTAATTCTCTTAGCATTTGTCGCTAGTTGTTCCACGACATCTGGCGTTGGCCCACAATATCAGTCTGGAGGTGAAAAGGTGGTAATTGAAAATGCAGAACCTTTTGATGTTGCTATTGCCATTTTTGACCCCCGGATTATCAGACCAATCATCATACGGTGAAAAGGGTGTTTGGCCTGAATTAAGACGAGCTGAATCTATGTATATGGCTGTGCATTTAAGAGATGTTCTTGCAAAATCTGAATCCTATGGGGCGGTAAGGGTTGTACCAAATCTATTATCTAGCTCTGATGTATACATCAGTGCTCAGATAATTCAATCAAATGGTGAAGATGTTGCTATCAAAATTAAGGTAATTGATTCAACAGGCAAGACATGGATTTCAAAAAAATATTCGCACAGAGTAAAAACCCATTACATTTAACAACCCCAGAAATAAAAATTCCAAAGGGGTCTTACTGTTAGATCCTTACGAACCAATTTATCAAAAAATTAATTCAGATATTGCCAAATATATTAAAAGAAATGTAAAGACAAAAAAAGCTGATTTAATAAACACTGTTACAGATATTCGTTATGCTCAGAATTTTTCACCAGATGCATTTACCGATATTCTTAGCAAAAGAAATAATAGCTATAAACTGAATGGAAAACCTGATCCAGACGACCCTATGATGCTAAGAATAAAAAATATCCAATACCGTGACCAGATGTTTATAGATAACATGCAAATTCACTATAATAGCTTTGCTTCCGATATGAGCCTTAGTTATAAGATTTGGCAAGAACAGTCCTTTGCTGAATCTAAGTCAGCTAGAGAAGCAGCTAGCGCTGCATTTTGGCAAGGTGTTGCAGGTGCAGTTGTTTTAGCAGCTACTGTTTCTGCTGCTGGAGATTCTGACTCATATGAGGGCGCAAGAAATACAGCTATTGTTGGTGGAGCAGTTGCAGGATCATTATTTAACAGCAGTTTTAAAAGTAGCTCAGAAGCAAAAATTCACCGTGACACATTAAATGAGATATCTGAATCGATTGATGGTAGTTTATCTCCTAGCGTTATAGAAATGGAAGACATGACCGTAACTATAACCGGAACTGCTGATGAGCAAACTGCTCAATGGAAAGAAATTCTTATAAAGATATATAACGCCGAAACCGAGAAAACAAAAACCTTCCTATAATAATTTTTTATTTTAAATTAGTCCTTGCATATAATTGGATATTATTAAATTCTTAGCAAATCTATCACAATCTCAGAAAATATGGACTGTAATAGTATCCTCAACCTTGCTTGCTTTTTTATGGTTTGCTTTTGTTTCTAATATTCAAACTTCTCTAAATAATCAGACTTCTTCACTGCCAATTGTCGACCAGCTATCTAGTCTAGACTGCATAGAAAACGATTTAAAAATACCTTTATGCAAAGATAGAGATCTAGCATTAGAAAACATGAAGCTTTTGCAAGAGTTAAAAGTTGAACTTATTGACAACAATACAGAGCTATGGGCGCTTGATGAATTTAATGATTTACAGAAATTAGTTGCTGAAGGAGATGCTTTATTCAGTGAAGAGTTCTTTGCTAAATCTAACAATATTTACCTTGAAGCTATTTTAGCATCTCAAGGGTTAATAGAAGCAGCCAATATCTCAATTAAAGACTCTATCCAGAATGGTTATAAGCAATTATTACTAAATGAGTGGCAAGAGGCAGAATATTCTTTTAGATCGGCTCTACTTATTGATCCCAATCACATCCTTGCAAACAAAGGTTTGTCGAGGTCTTTGGTTCTCGAGCAAATCTTAATTTATTTAGATGAAGCAAGATTGCGAATTAAAATTAATTCCCTAGATGAAGCCAAGGAAGTTATTCTCAAAGCTTTTAATTTAGACGATGAGAATATTCAAGTTCAAGATGCTAAATTAAAAGTTAATCAATTAATCAGAGAAAGAGATTTAGAGATTGCAATCCGTCGTGGGTACAATTTACTTAAAAAAGAAAAGTTCAAAGAAGCTGCCATTAATTTTAATCAAGCCTTGTCCATAGACCAAACATCAGAACCGGCAAAAATTGGGTTAATTGAAGTCGCAGAAGGAATAAAGAGAGCTAAAATAAGACAGGAAAGGGCTTTGGCTCAAGAATCCTTTAATTTAGAAGACTTTTCAAAATCTGCAACTCATTATAAAAATATATTAGGTATAGACAAAAGTATTAGTTTTGCGGTTCTTGGGTTAAGAGAGGCTAATAACTTCATTGCACTCGAAAAAAATATTAATAGGTACCTGAATAATCCAGAAAGACTATCTAGCTCAGCTGTTTATAATGAAGCTCAGAGGCTAATTACTTTCAGCAGTTCATATGAATTACGAGAAAGATTGCTGGCTATGAAAAATTCATTAATAGCTCTTTTAAATGAATATTCCCAATTGATCAAGTTAACTATATCCTCAGACAACAAAACAAATATTTCTATTGTAAATGGCAGTAACCTAGGTTCTTTTACTTCTAGAGAAATGAAATTATTTCCAGGTACTTATACTCTTATTGGCAAAAGAAAAGGATATATTACAGTTAGAGAAGTTATTAATTTAACAGAAACATCTTCCTTGAGATTAGCTTGTAATAAGAAAATATAATGAATATAAATTTTAAAAATTTAACAAAAATTTTCTTAGCCCTAATTACCTTTTTGATTATTATCTTTTATATTTTTGCAAAGGGCATAAATATAGTCATCTTGCCAAATAAAGCTTCTGTAAATGCCAACTTAACAATAGAAGAAGGAATTGGTTTCAAACTTTCAAATAGGTTCATTTTCTTCCCCGGCAATAAGAAAGTTTTAATAGAGTCGCCAGGCTTCTATGATCAACAATTAGCCTTTTCTGTAGATGCATCGAGTGATACCTACACAGTTGAATTAAGTAAGCTGCCTGGAAAAATTACATTCAATTTAATACCTATAATTGATTCTGATATTTATATTGATGAGAAGTTAGTAACATCTCAATCAAGCTTATATTTAATTGATGCGGGGCAGCATTCACTAGAAATAAAAAATCCTTTATACATCACCCATAAATCTGAAATATCAATTCTTGGGATGAATGAAGAGGAAGACTTATTTATTGAACTTATACCTAATTGGGCAGCAGTTGAGTTTAATTCTTTTCCTGGTGGAGCTGGGGTATACCTCTCAGATCATTATTTAGGAGACACGCCGCTAAAGAAAAATATCGTTGCAGGACTCCATGAAATTATTTATAAGAAAAATGGTTACGTTGATTTAATTACCATAGAAGAAATAGTGACAGGAATCTCTAGGGTTATAGATACAGTAAATCTTTCTCTGTTACCGGCAATGTTATCGATAGACTCAGATCCTACTAAAGCAAGGGTTCTAATCAATAATAGTTTTGCTGGACTTACACCCATTAACAGTAAGTTAGCTCCCAATAAAAAAAATATCATATCCGTTGAATTAGATGGATATAAAAAAGCCCAGAAATCAATTATTCTCGAATCAAATAATAATTCCACTCTTCAATTTAATCTAGAACCAGTGCTTGGAAAAATTTCAATAGATTCAAACCTCCCAGCTGATATATATGTTGATGGTGATTTCCTTCAGGTCACTCCATATCACGGGACTTTGCATGCTATTAAACAAGAAATAAGCATACAAAAACAAGGCTATCGAACTTACATAAATACAATAAAACCGACTATAGAATTTGAAACAACAATTTCTGCATTTTTAATTACCGAAGAAAAAGCTCGTCTTAAGGAATCTCCTGATAAATATACGACAAAAGGAAAAAATCAAATGGTCTTACTGGAACCAGGATTGATTGAGATGGGCGCAAGAAGAAGCCAGATAGGACAAAGAGCAAATGAAACAATTCGCAGGGTTAACTTAACCAAGCCTTTTTATCTATCTATCCATGAGGTTACAAACTCTCAATTTTCTTTGTATACACAAAAGTACTCAATGAATAATGGAGTAACTACAGAGAACCTACCGGTGGTTAATATTTCTTGGAATGATGCCGCTTTATATTGTAACTGGTTAAGTCAAAAAGAAGGATTAAGTAATTTCTACCAAGTGACTAACACCAAAGTTACAGGATTTAATATAGCTTCAGAGGGTTATAGGATGCCCACAGAAGCAGAATGGTCGTGGGCAGCAAGAAGCATAAAATCAAAACAAGGCAAGTACCTGGTTTTTCCTTGGGGTGACAGTATGCCGGTTCCTGATGGCGCAGGGAATTTTGCAGACGAGAGTGCTAAAGGTACATCTCAATCTTATATTCCTAATTACTCGGATGGATTTTCCGCTCTAGCTTCAGTAGGCAGCTTTAATCCAAATGATAAGGGTATATATGACTTAGGAGGCAATGTCAGTGAGTATGTTAATGACTTTTATTCAATTATGATTGATTCTAAAGTAACCTATACAGACTTAATTGGTCCATTGAAAGGAAGAGGTCATGTTGCCAAAGGTTCAAATTGGAAGTCTTCTAGTGTAACTGAATTAAGATATTCTTATCGAGACGAGTCTTCTGTAGGAGATGATGCGACAGGTTTTAGGATAGCAAGATGGTTAATTGGAAAGGATAATGAAAGTTAGTAAGAAAATATTATTGTTATTGATAGTAATATTCACTGCATTGTTTGTAATAGCAGAAATTGAAACAAATAATGCTTCACCAGTAATTGAAGTCCCCCCAAGCGGTGATGAAGATTTCCCAACAAATATATAGGATTTATAATGAATAAGATAATTAAACAAGCAGATTTTCCAAAAGACTTTTTATTTCAAATAGTCTCTCTCTTTATCTCAATTATCGTTGTTCATACAATTTACTTATTATTTATTGACCCATCAGCCGCTATGCAAGTTGCTCTGGCTGATAGCGAAAACAGAGCTCCTGATCGAACTCTCTCAATAATTCTAAAAGATTTTGAACAGGAAACTTGCATCATGCTGGCTCTTTGGGCTTTATCAATTATCTACATTAAGTGGAAGGGTGCAAAAGAACAAACGGCACTCCTATCCTCAAATATTTTAAATGTTGAGCCAAATGATTATGTAACATCAGAGAATATAGCTCTGCTCCAACCAGATTTAGAATTACATGATAAAGGTTTAATCGTCAACGCTCTTCTTGCTGGCATGCATAGTTTTCAAATCTCTAAAAATGTTCAGGAAGCTTCTTCATCAGCGCATATGGTATGCGATCAAGAGGCTGATAGGATGGAGTCTGAACTTTCAATGATTAGATATATAATTTGGGCAATACCTTCAATTGGTTTTATAGGCACTGTTCGTGGAATTGGTGAAGCTCTTTCTCAGGCTCATATAGCTGTAGAAGGTGATATTGCAGGAATGACTGCTAGTTTGGGGGTAGCATTTAATTCTACTTATGTTGCACTGGTGGTGAGTATTTTCCTGATGTTTTTTTTACATCAACTTCAATTAATGCAAGATCTACTTGTGTTAGATTCACATGAATATTGCAATAAGCATTTACTTGGCAAGTTACGATAATTCTTAAAGATTAATGCGCAGGAAGAATTCTAGCTCAAGGTCTTTCAGTCCTTTTAACTTATCATTTCTTGATATTATGTCCTGCGGGCTAGGTGCTGTAATATTAATTTTTTTAATCCTAAAGCATGGAGACATAATTTCTCCAGATCAAACTAAGCTTTTAGAAAAAAATATCTACGACATAGAAAGTTCTATAGCAAAAACCTCAACTGACATTGACTCTAAGCAAGGCTCTATTGCAATACTTCAATCTAAGATACTTCAACAAAATGAAACTATAGATGATGCTCTTAATATATTAGATGCTAAAAAAACATTAAAAAACTCTCTGATTGAGGAAAATAAAAAAATACAGCAAAACTCAAACAAAATAGAAAATTTCCTACCAGACATTATAAGTAAATCTGGAGACGGAGAAAGGCAATATCTTACTGGTCTAAAAATAGAGGGTAAAAGAATTGTTTATTTGCTTGATACTTCGGCAAGCATGCTTGATGAAAATGTTCAAAAAATATTTCGACTTTCATTCATGAGTGATCAGCAAAAAAATAGCTCACATAAATGGAAGAGAGCTAAAAGTATTTTAACTTGGTTGGTGGCAAGACTTCCCCAGGACAGTCAATTTACAATTTTAACATTTAATGAAGTTGTAACATTCCATTCTTTAGAAACATGGGCAGATGCTGGAAATCCTTCAGATGTTTCTAATGCTTTAGATAGCGCACTTCAAGAAATACCACAAAATGGAACAAACCTAGAAAAAGCACTTATAGCTATTAAGAGAATGAACCCACCCCCTGATGGTGTGTACATTATTACTGATGGGCTTCCGACTATTGGAGAGCCGCTTAGTAAGTTGAGCACAGCTCTAAAGACAAGAGACTGTCTAAAGCCTAGAGGGAGAATTACTTCTCAGTGTAGACATGTTATTTTTGAAAAGGCTAAGGAGAAATATCTCAATGGAAAAATTATAAAGACATCCACTATATTACTTCCACTTCAAGGCGATCAAAGAGCTGCTTCTGATTACTGGAATCTTGCATTGCAGTCTGGAGGTATGACAATTAGCCCTTCAAGAGATTGGCCTTGATGAGCAGACAAAAGAGAAGAGGAGCCGATATATTTAGCTTATCTTTTCTAGATATTATTGCTTGTGGATTTGGGGCAATTGTTTTACTTCTATTGATTGTGAAACCAAATGATCCAAATACTAATGCATTAGTTAATAATACCTCTATAAATAATTTATTTACCCTTCAAGATAAAAAGAAACTTTTAGATGAGGAAGTTGCTGAGCTAACTCTAATAATCAATAATTTAGAAGAATCACTCACTCTTAAAATAGATCAAGAGATTGACATTCTTGAAGAAATTAAATCTGTAGAGAAGCAGAAATCAATAGTGGCCTCTATTCAAGAGCAGCTAAATATTGCGCAACAAACCCTAACAGATGAAATGAATAGAATAATCGAAGGCAATGATAGAGATGATGAGGTGGGTGGTATACCAGTTGATAGTGAATATATTATCTTTGTTATTGATAACTCCGGCAGCATGGAGTCTCCTTGGAGATATGTTATCAATGAAATGAAGAATATTATGGATATACACCCTACAATCAAAGGAATTCAAGTAATGAATGATCAAGGGTATTATCTTATGAAGAGCAGGGCAGGAAAAGGTCAGTGGATACCGGATACATTGTCAACCAGAAATGGTATTTTAGAATTACTTCAAAATCGAAGTAGCTGGAGAGATCGATCTATGAGCAACCCTGTAAAAGGTATAACCACTGCAATAAAAAATCATTATATCGAAGGAAGAAAAATAAGTATTTATTTGCTTGGGGATGACTTGATGTCATCAAGCGTTGATCTTACTATCAATCAAATTGATAAAATTAATACCGATCAATTCTCTGGTAAAAGGAAGGCTAGAATTCATGGCATTGTTTTTGCGGGTCAGGCCCATGCCAATTTAATCACTTATCCAAATTTTATTAGACAGCTCACACTAAGAAATGAAGGCACGGCTCTTTTTATACCTATAGACAATCATGGCGGATGGAAGGACTGCTCTGCAGGTAATTGTGGTTGGGTAAGTGATTGATAAAATTCATTAAAAATTTATTTTATTAAGGCAATAATCTCAAGATGCTGTGTATTGGCAAACTGATCAAATATAGCTATTGATTTAATCTCTCTATTTAACTCTTTTAGGTCTCTTATAAAGGTATCTGGATTGCACGATATATAGATCATGTTTTTAAATTGTGCTGACAAGTTAATAGTTTCCTCACTGAGGCCAGCTCTCGGGGGATCAACTAAGATGTGGCTGAAATTATAAGAGTCTAGGTCTATATTTTCTAACCTGCGAAAAGGTCGATCTTTTGCCAGAGCAGATGCAGTTTCATCACCTGATAAACGACCTATCTTAATATTAGATATAGAGTTTAGTTCTATTGATTCCTTAAGAAGTCTTATAGAGTGGCGATTATTTTCTGTAGCAAAAATTTTATTAAATTGTGATGCTAGAGCCAGGGTGAACCCACCGCAACCACAATAGAGCTCCAGTAAATCTTTTGGCTCCTCAAGCTGATCTAAAATAAATTTCATCATTAGCGGGTAAAGATAGATGTTAGGCTGAAAGAATACTAAGTCATTTTGTAGAATTTTAAAACTTGAGTTATTGATCACGTAAGTTATTTCAAGGTTTTCTCGACCAATCAAAACATTAGTTTTTTTGCTGCGACCGATAATCGATATATTTGATAGAGCATTCTGAATTTTCTTTGCTTCGGCTATCCATTCGTCGTCCAATTGCCTGTGGTAAATCAAAGACGCTAGAACGTTTGTGCCTGATGTTCTAAAATTTACTTGGAATAATTTTTGCTTAATTATGTCGTTAGAACGTATAAGAAGAAGCAGTTCGTTCATGACTTTCTGAATACTTAGGTGTGTAATATCGTAGCTATTCATAAAGACTTTCCTACCATCCCTTATCATTGTGTAAGAATCTTTTGAAAAGCCAAACTCACTTCTTGCTCGATAACCAGAGGCAGGTGAGGTATATATCAAAGGCTTTAAATCTGTATGTTTAACTAGATCTGCACAGAATTGAGAAAACTTATTCATTTATATCAAATTAATAGCGAGTATAATAAATAAAATAAACGTTACGTTGAGGCATATAAATAGAATGATAAATTTAGTGACGGTTAACTTGTTTAAGTCAACTTCCAAATCACTAGATTTACGCACACCTAATAACGAAGCTAATATTCTTTTGATCCACATAATATGAAAAGTCAGATTATCACAATAACAAATACTGCTGAGGATTATCTATCAAACCTCATAGCTGAAAAAAATGAACCCGGTACAGCCGTTAGAGTTTTTATTTCTGATCCAGGTACACCTAATGCAGAAACCTGTTTGGCTTATTGCAAACCTGATGAAGTTGTTCCTTCAGATGTATTAATTTCAATGCCCAAACTCTCTGTTTATGTTGAAGAACGCAGTATCCCATTCCTTGAAGACGCAGAAGTAAACTATGATATTGATAATTTTGGTGGTCAATTAACCATTAAAGCACCCAATGCCCGTTTGCCTAATGTTTCCGATGACAGCCCGCTTGAAGATAGAGTCAACTACATTATCTACAATGAAATTAATCCCATGCTTGAATCTCATGGTGGTGTTGTTAGCTTATCTGAGATAACCGAAGACATGTTTGCAATTCTTCAATTTGGTGGAGGATGCCAAGGTTGTGGGATGGTTGATGTAACCCTGAAGGATGGTATTGAAAAAACATTGCTTGAAAAGCTCCCAGAGCTCTCTGGCGTTAAAGATATGACAGATCACTCAATGGATGAAAATGCTTTTTACAAAGACGAATCGTAAACAGCTACAATAATTCCCATCTTCGGATGATCAAAATAATGTGACTCATTCTTAAAAATTCTTCTGTCCTCTTTTAAAATAAACTCAACCATGCCCTTTCGTATTTCCTTTTGATTTGGTTGGTTTGGCTCTTCCAAGATTGGCTCACCTAAATCTATTCCATACAAGATCTCTGGGTTAAATGAAATGTCATGCATCGTTATATCTTTTGGAATGGACTGTATTAAGGACTCTAACTTAATCCGACTAATCACTTCTGTGTTTGGATTGCTCTGAAGGTTCCCATTAATATAACCAATCAGGTCAAGATGAAGATATCTGCTCTGATATAACTTAAGAATTAAACCATTTTTATTAAATTGTTCGTGAATATAGGGCGCCTCAGCCATTGAAAGAGCAGGTTGTAACCATGAGACTTTATGCAAAATTTTATATTCTTTTCTTCTCTTAAGTCTTGAATGAATATTTGAGAGTTGATTTAGCTCTGAGTTCATAACGAACCACTTATCTCGTTTCATTTGTATAATTGGATGAGGCTTGTTAATGATTGTATCGACTGATGGTTTCTTATTTACTTCAACTTGAGTATCTATGGGTTTAAAAACATCTATTTGATCAAATGCAAATGATTTATCTATAGCATCAGTATTAAGGGTGAGCTGTTCCTCTGTACTCAAAGATATTAAATTTTTACTCGTAATATCAAGTTCAAATGGATTAAGTGCTTCTTCGGTTTCTAGCTCCAATTGCTCAAAAACAATGACCTCGATTATATATTCTTTAATTTCTTTGTCTTGGCCATAGGACGTGAGAGGTACTATGAGGTAGAAAATGCAAAGAAATAATTTATGACAGTTCATGTAAAAGACTGGATAAAGCTTCTCTTTTATTTTCATAGGCCGCCATATCAATGCTTAATTTATTTTCATCAATAAGTTTAATTTTATTTGAGCTTGTTTGAATCATTGCTATTAGTTTTCTATACACCTCATCACTGAGAGAGTTATAAAAGGTTAGCAGGGCATTTTCTTTATTGCTATATATTTTCTTAATCCCAATGTTATTGGCCAAGATTCTTAACTTCGAGTTTTCAACTAAATTCAATACATCAAGTGAGGGTTTACCACAGCGGTCCATCAGATCGCTTAATATAAGATTAATCTCAGTTTCATTGCTAGCATCATTCAAGGCTCTATAGACCTTCAATCTTTCGTTGGCTACAGGCATATACTCGGTAGGAATGAGAGCGCGATCATTGAAGTTGATTTCTGAATCTAATGCAATTTCTGTTTTAATTCCTTTTAAATCATTCACAGCATTTTTTAGCATAGATAGATACATAGACAAGCCAATTACTTCTATGTGACCGCTTTGTTTAATACCCAAGAAGTCACCCGCACCTCTAATTTCTAAATCTTCTTGAGCTATAAAATAACCCGAGCCCAGGTCTGAATATCTCACCAAGGATTCAAGTTTTGCTTTAGCATTTTTTTTAATATCAAGAATGGGAATAAGTAAGTAGCAATATGATTGACGCAATGACCTGCCAACCCTACCTCTTAATTGATGTAATTGAGATAGACCAAAGTTTTGAGCATCTAGAACTATAATGGTATTTGCATTTGGTATGTCGAGACCCATCTCAACGATGGTTGTACATATCAAAATATCGATAGAATTATTATTAAATGAATCCATGGTTTGAGATATTTCATTTTTATTCAGTTTGCCATGAGCTATGCCAATTTTTGCTGATGGATGAAGTTCCTGCATATTATTTTTTAAATTCTCCATCTTTCCAATATTGTTTTGAACTATAAATATTTGTCCACCACGTGAAATTTCTCGATCAATAGAATTTTTTATGATCTGATTATTCTGAACATTTAAAAAGGTTTTAACACTTAAGCGCTCTAGTGGTGGGGTGTAAAGGTACGAAAAATCCTTAAGGCCTGAGTAAACTAGATTTAATGTTCTTGGAATTGGAGTTGCGGACATATATAAGATATGTGTAGTCGTCTGCCTTGATTTAATGATTTCTTTTTGCTTGGTACCAAACCTATGTTCTTCATCTATAACCAATAGACCCAGATTAGATAGTTCAATCTCATTATTTAAAAGCGCATGAGTTCCTATAAGGATATCTATTCTTCCAGTTTTAAAGTCTTCATATAATTTAAGCCTAGCTTTGGGTGCTGTATGTCTAGTTAAGAGAGATATATTGACTGGAAAATTTATAAAACGCTTTGTAAAGCTTTCTAAATGCTGTTTAGATAAAACAGTACTGGGCGCTAAAATCATTGCTTGTTTTTTTGCTTGTACGCAAACAAAGGCAGCTCGCATGGCAATTTCTGTTTTTCCGAAACCCACATCCCCACAAATGACTCTGTTCATTGGTTTTATAAGAGAAATATCTTTTAAAACATCGTCAATGCAGCTAACTTGATCCTTAGTTGGAATGTAGGGGAAATCACTTATAAATTTTTTGTATTCATCCGGATGACATATCAGCTGATAGGATGAAGAGATGGCTCGCCTTGATTCGATGTCAAGTAATTCAGCAGCATGGTCTTTGGCCTTTGCTTCAGCTTTGTCCTTTTTTTGCCTCCATTTTGTAGAGGAAAGTGAATCCAGGTGCATATTTTCAACATGTGATACTTGGTATTTTGAGATGAGATATGCTTGGCGAATCGGTACATATAATAATTCTTTATCCAAGTACTCTATTTGTATAAATTCTTCTTCATTGGTATTAGTTTTGAGCAAAGTAAGACCTTTGTAAATTCCCACTCCATAATCTACATGAATAACAAACTCATCATCCAGGAAAGGGTTTTGAAATTTAGTGATTAAAGAAGCTTGAGGTGAAGATTTATGGTGGAAGACCACATCTTGACCTAGATAATTATCTACATTGAAATATGTATACGATTTCTTGGTATCAACTAAAAATCGAGTTGGTTTATGCAAACAACTAAACATTCCATTTGTTGATGTAAATGGAAATTCAGCTTTTTTGAATTCATATTTTTTATTTAATTTATCTAATTTAGTTTGCTCAGATGTTGTAACTAACAATGTTTTAATTTCATTGTTTTTGCACTTGGTTATCAATCTTTTTAATTGTTCATCAGATTCAAGGTTTTGATCAAGATCACCATTGGATTGATCTCTTTTAATATCATTAGCATTATCAAGATATACATTTAATGAATCCAATAAAAAAAAGTAATCTTCTGGTTTTAGAACTGGTCTTAATGCATCTATTGCTTCCTCAGAATACCTTTCAGATACATAAGATGCGTAATTCTGCATGGATTGTTTGAAATTTGGTCCATGCATCAATTTAAACCCATCAAAATAATCAATTAAATTAGAATTCTTATCTTGCAGCAGAGTCATATATATTTCATAGCCATCGGGCAAAAGGCCTGAAGAAATAGATTGAAAAAGCTCACAATATCTTTCATCATATTTCTGGAAGTAATTCCTCCAATTATCTTTAAATCTTTTGATAGAAATATCATCTAATGCAATTTCAGATCCGTGAAATAATTGAATAGAGTGAAGCTTTTCTGTCATGGCTTGCGAGTCAACATCAAATCGTCTTATTTCATCAATTTCATCTCCAAAAAAATCTACCCTAATTGGGGTTGAGTAAAAGGTTGAATAAAGATCCACCACACCGCCTCTAATAGTGAATTGGTTGATAGATTCAACTTTATCAACTCTTTCATACCCCAAAGCCAATAAATTCTCTCCAAGCTCCTTAATAGTTAATTTATCTCCTGTATTAAATAATTTGCGAGATGTAAAAAATTTCTTAGAAGGGAGCTTTTCAAATAAATTTAAACCACTGGTCACAATTATTTTAAAGTGTTCTTTATTAGAATTTAATAACGCAATTCTAGCTTGAATGATTGATTGTGATGTAGAGAAACGATCGTAAGGAAGTATTTCTCTTTCGGGGTAGTATGAGATTTCAGATTCTAAGAAATATAATTCCAGCTCATGTTTAAGCAATCGGGCATCTTTATCTGAATTACACAAATATAAAATCTTATGATTCTGCTTTTTAATAGACTGCGCTAACTCAAAAGCTTCAAAATGATCTTGTTGTTCTCTCATGTCGTGAAGTATAATTTTGCCAAAGAATTTACTCAAAAACAGGAACACTAACATGGATATAAGTTTTTCAGAACAAGATCTGCAATTTCAAGAAGAAATTAGAGCCGGTATTGCAAGCGACTTCCCCGCGCATGTAAGAGAGAAACAAGAGAAGGGCTCTTCATTGTCAAAATCTGACATCATTGATTTCCACAAATTTATCTATGAAAAAGGGTGGATGGCATATAACTGGCCTGTTGAGTACGGCGGTACTGGATGGTCACCTGTTCAAATTTATCTATTCTTAAATGAACTAGCATTAGCTAAATGTCCAAATATTTTACCATTTGGTTTAAGCATGGTGGGTCCAGTGATTTATACATTTGGCAATCAAGAGCAAAAAGATCGTTTTCTACCTGATATTCTTCAGTTTAATACATGGTGGTGCCAGGGTTATTCAGAGCCAGGCTCCGGCTCAGATTTAGCTTCGCTTAAAACAAAAGCTGTTTTAGATGGAGATCATTACGTAGTCAACGGTTCAAAAACCTGGACTACTCTAGCTCAAAATGCTGATTGGATCTTTTGCTTGGTCCGAACTGAAACAACACAAAAAAAACAAGAAGGTATTTCATTTTTACTGATAGATATGAAAACCCCAGGCATTGAAGTAAAACCTATTATTACCATTGATGGTGATCACGAAGTGAACTCAGTATTCTTTACTGATGTAAAAGTACCTGCAGATCAACTGATAGGTGAAGAAGGCAAGGGGTGGACTTATGCAAAATTCCTCCTTGCTCACGAAAGATTTGGAATTGCAGCTGTTCCAGCAGGTAAAGTGCAATTAAATGAATTAAAAGAAATAACAGCTCAATACAATGATGTAGATTTAAATAAAAAGATTGCTGAGTTAGAAATTGATTTAATGGCTCTTGAATTTACCGAGATGAGATCATTAGCTGCTATTGCTGATGGTGGTCACCCTGGTGCCGAATCATCTATCTTAAAAATTCGTGGTACTGAAATTCAACAAAGACTCACCGAGCTATTTGTAGAAGCGGCAGGTCAGTATATTCTTCCTTACGAGGGCCCTGATGGATTTGACTCCAATATGACGCCGGCTGGACCAGACTATGCAAGTGCATCCGTTGCTCAATACCTAAACTATAGAAAGACTTCGATCTACGGTGGCAGCAATGAGATTCAGAAAAATATTATAGCCAAAGCGATACTAGGAGTATAAAGATGAACTTACATTATTCTGATGAACAAAATATGCTTAGAGACCAAGTTATTAAGTTTTGTGAATCAAGTTATGACTTTATTGATCGCGAAAAAATTCTAATTTCTGAAACAGGATACAGCTCAGATCACTGGAAACAATTTGCTGAGCTCGGCTGGCTTGCAATTCCTTTTAAGGAAGATAACGGTGGTTTTAATTTTGGCCCAATAGAGTTAACTGTTCTATTTGAAGAATTTGGTAAGGCTTTAGTTGTGGAACCTTATCTAAGTTCTGTTGTTATGAGCGGAACTATACTTGAGGGTTCAAGCCACCCTGAAAAAGTCTCAATTATCCAGACTATTATTTCCGGTGAACATCAAGTAGCAGTTGCCTATGCCGAAGCTAATATAGGTTACAACTTCTTAGATTGTGTCACATCCATTACAAATGAATCTGATAGCTTGATTTTGAATGGCTCCAAGTCTCTAGTTTTAAATGCTGCAAACTCAGATCAATTCATTGTACTGGCAAAGCATAATGATGAAGCTAGTACTAGTAATGCTAGATAAATCAGCCGAAGGCCTATCAACCCAAAGTTTTAAAACGCTAGATGGCCAGACTTGTGGCGAACTTACATTTGAAAATATTATATTACCCGAAGATTCAATTCTTGCTTCAGGCAAGGATGCCGAAGCATTATTTAATAAGATGTTGGATGTATCAATCCTCTGCATTAGCGCTGAGGCTGTTGGAGCAATGACTAGCGCTTATCAAAAAACTGTTCAGTACACCAAAGAAAGAGAGCAATTTGCACAGCCTATTAGTAACTTTCAAGTTCTTCAACATAGAATGGTTGATATGTTTATTGAAACAGAAATAACTAAGTCATTATTGATTAAGGCTACATTACAGCTAGACTCTAATGACGCAGAAACCTCTAAAACAATTTCTGCTCTTAAAGTGCAAGTTGGTAAAGCTGGTAAATATATTGGCCAGCAAGCCGTTCAATTGCATGGTGGCATGGGTGTCAGTAACGAGATGTCTATTGGCCACTATCTAAAGCGTTTCACAGTCATAGATTCGATGTTTGGAAATACACAACATCATATTAATAAATACCTTACACTTTAATTAAAGACCCATGAGCGACTTAACTAAAAATCCCGACCTTAGATCAAGAGAGAAGGTAGACGATTACTTCGGAGACTGGAAGTGGAGAGAAGGCTTGTCAGAGCTCATGGTACCCATTGTTGGTCGTTTGTACCGTCACGGTGTTCACATAATGGTTTATGGCCAATCCCTAGTTAACGCGTCTCCAATTGAGATAATGAAAGCTCATAGATTTGTTCGCCAAATCGAGGGTAATGAGCTTAGTGAGCTAGAAACCTTTCCTTTGCTTGATAGATTAAGCTCTATGGATTTACCAGATTGTGAAATTGATCTAGGCGAGCTGACTATGCGCTGCCCATTTTTTGATGACCTTCCAGAAAACCCTGACACCATAGACCAATACCTCATTGACCAACTAGATCTCACGGGTATTACCTCAAAAAGACCCAGTGAACCCAAAGATATAGTTTTGTATGGTTTTGGTCGCATTGGAAGATTATTAGCAAGGATGCTTGTTCAAACTACTGGGCCAGGAAATTACTTTCGTTTACGGGCTGTTGTTGTAAGGAAAGGAAGTGACAATGACTTAGTTAAGCGAGCAAGTCTACTTAGAAGAGACTCAGTGCATGGAAGGTTCATAGGCACAATTAGAGTTGATTTAGAGAATGAGCTCTTAGTTGTAAACGGCAACCCTGTAAAATTTATATATGCGGCTAGTCCCTCCGAAGTTGAATATCAGAAATTTGGAATAAACAATCCGATTGTCATAGATAATACTGGTATCTGGAGAGATGAACAGACTCTCTCCAAGCATATTGATTGCGGAGCTTCCAATGTAATTTTAACTGCGCCTGCTAAGGGTGATATACGAAATATTGTTTTTGGGGTCAACGATGAGGCATTAACCCAATCAGATAGAATTATTTCAGCTGCTTCATGCACAACCAATGCAATAGTTCCTGTATTGAAAATAATCAGTGATAATTTTGGAATTGAGAACGGTCACATTGAAACAGTCCATTCATATACAAATGACCAAAACCTCATTGATAATTATCATACTGGAGATAGGAGAGGTCGAAGCGCTCCTCTGAATATGGTCATTACATCAACAGGAGCAGTTAAAGCTGTTGCAAAAGCTATTCCTGAGTTAAAAGATAAGTTAACTGGTAATGCAATCAGAGTGCCCACCCCCAATGTCAGTCTTGCAGTTCTGGTTTTAAATTTACAAAATAAAGTTAATAAAGATGGCTTAAATCAATTTTTGAAAACTTCAGCTTTTACTAGCAAATATAGAGAAATTATTGGATACACAAACTCGCCCGAAGCAGTTTCAACTGATTTCTACTCTAGTCCTTTTGCAACAATTATTGATTCCCAAGCAACCATTGCTGAAGGCAATCAAGTGACTCTATATTGTTGGTATGACAATGAGTATGGCTATTCTAAACAAGTTCTAAATTTGACTAAAAAAGTGGCTTCTATACAGCTCCCAAGATTTCCATTAGCAATTGATGATTCAGTATAGAAACGACTGATCTTTACCTTTATAATTCACACATCTTTTACTGAAGGGTAGGCGTGATTAAAACCAAACAAGGACTTGATTTACCAATCTCCGGAGCTCCTAGCTCGGACATCGACTCCTCAACTACAATTAACACAATTGCTTTATTAGGCCCGGATTATGTGGGGCTTAAACCAACCATGCTGGTTAAAGAAGGAGATACTGTTGCAAGCGGTCAAAAACTCTTTGAAGATAAAAAAAATCCAGGTATTTTTATCACAGCACCATCCTCTGGAACTGTTCAGTCAATTAACCGAGGTGAAAAGAGGCGCTTTCTATCCTTAATTATTGAAGTAGATGACTCAATAGATTCGCAAACATTCAGTCCTTCTGATTACGACTCTCCTTTGAGTTTTTTAGCAGATTCAGGCTCACTTTCTTATTTTAAAACTCGTCCATACAATAGAATTCCAGGCATCAATGATTTACCAGACGCAATTTTCGTCAATGCATGTGATACCAATCCTTTGGCTATTGACCCTCATAGCTTGATTCAAAAAGAACAAGAATTATTTAATACAGGCTTGAGCTTCATCTCTTCAATCAGCCCTAATTCAAAAACCTTCTGTGCTTTCCAGAATAGCGATTTTGATCAGTCAGTTTCAGGCATCAGCTACAATCAATTTAATGGCCCGCATCCATCTGGTTTGGTTGGAACGCACATTCATTTTCTATACCCAGTTGGTCAAAATAGGACTGTTTGGACTATTTCTTGGCAAGAGGTTATTTCTATAGGCTATCTTATTAAAAATAATAAATTACGATCTAACAAATTTGTTGCTCTAGGTGGTCCGAATGTTCATGAGCCCAAAGTATTAAATGTTCGATATGGATCTAATATCTCAGAATTGACAGCTGGGACTATTAAAGAACCCTCAAGAAAAATATCTGGCTCAATATTAAATGGAAGAACAGCAGAAAGTGTTATGAACTATTTAGGTGCATACGACAATCAAGTGTCTGTGGTACCCGATGAAGTAAATGACATTCTTTTTAACTGGGCCATGCCAGGATTAAAGCTTCATTCGAAACTTCCTGCTTTCATATCTTCTTGGTTCAAACCTAAAAAATTTATTTTTAATGTTTCCATGAATGGCGGCGATAGGGCCATTGTTCCGATTCCTTCATATCAACAAGTCATGCCTTTAAATATATTGACAACCCAACTTCTAAAGAGTCTTGTTACTTTTGATATTGAGCTCGCTGAGAAACTTGGAGCTTTAGAGTTGGCACCCGAGGACCTAGGCTTAGTGAGTTATGTTTGCCCTAGTAAATATGACTATCAATCAATCCTGGATAACAATCTTGAGAAAATGTTCGAGGAATTTAAATGAAAACTTGGCTTCGATCTATTAATAATAAGATCAAACCTAACTTTATGCCAGGTGGCTCAAAGGTAAAATGGTTTCCTGTTTACGATGCTATAGAAAATTTTATATTTTCTTCTACCAACAAAACTACAAACCCTATTCATGTTAGAGATGCCATTGATATCCAACGAATTATGGTAACCGTTTGGTTGGCTGCCTTCCCAGCTATGTTTTTTGGAATGTATAACATTGGCAATCAAACTCTAGAGTATTTGAGTTGGATTGGTAGCACCAATTCGAATGATTGGCATCACATTATTATTAATTTAGTTGGTTACTCTCAAGACAGTTTTATTAGCAAGATGTGGATTGGGGCTGTTTATTTTATCCCTATTTACGCAGTGACTTTTGCTGTAGGGTTACTTTGGGAAATCTTATTTGCAGTAGTTCGAAAGCATGAAATCAATGAAGGTTTATTTGTATCATCAATTCTCTTCGCGCTTACTTGTCCTCCTGATTTACCTTTATGGCAAGCAGCCATGGGTATTACATTTGGAATAGTTATTGGTAAAGAAGTATTTGGCGGCACAGGAAAAAATTTCCTTAATCCTGCATTGACTGGTAGAGCCTTTCTTTATTTTGCTTATCCATCTCAGCTCTCAGGAGATAAGGTCTGGATAGCTGGACTTTCAGATAATGGTATTACACCAGAAGGTTTCAGTGGAGCAACGCCACTGGGATATGCTGCAGAAGATGGATTAACTGGATTAACTGATAATTTCTTATGGTTTGATGCATTCTTAGGTCATATTCCTGGATCTGTCGGAGAAACATCAATAATTGCAATTGGTATAGCAGCCGTCATTCTTTTGGTTACTAAGGTTGCTTCGTATAGAATAATACTGGGCACAATTTTTGGCATGATGGTAATGAGCTCCATTCTTAATATTATTGGTTCTGATACGAATCCAATGTTCCAAGTTCCTTGGTATTGGCATTTTGTCATTGGTAGTTTTGCTTTTGGCTTAGTTTTCATGGCTACTGAGCCAGTTTCAGGTTCGGGTACAGATGCCGGTCGCTGGATTTATGGTGGCTTGATTGGAGTCACGGTTGTTTTAATTAGAGTTGTTAATCCAGCCTTTCCCGAGGGGATGATGCTTGCTATCTTATTTGCTAATCTTTTTGCTCCAGTGATTGACCATGTGGTTGTTTCTCGCAATATTGCAAAACGTAAAAGGGCTCTTTCATATGAATGATTCGATACTAAAAACATTAACGGTGTCTTTTGCTGTTTGCCTATTCTGCTCGTTAATAGTTTCTTTCGCTGCTGTGAGCTTAAGAGATGCTCAAAATCTCAATAAATTGAATGATCAAAAAATGAAGATTTTAAAGACAGCGGCTATTTATGACCCGACTGAATTGATAGAAAATCAATTTACTCGATTAACTCCCAAATTTGTGGATTTCAGTAACGGTCTTTTATTAGATGAGTTTGATGGCTTGGATTTGGAAACTTATGACCCTGTATATTTTTCAAAACAAGCTGGCTTCTCTACTCCCATTCCTGCAGATCTGGATATTGCAGTTGTTAAAAATAAGGAAAAGCTAGGAAAGATATACCTACTTAAGGACGAAAATAACGAACTTGAAAAGATTATTTTACCTATTCGAGGTTATGGTCTCTGGGGAACGTTATTTGGGTACATTGCAATTGATAAAGATTTAAACACTATTAGAGGGCTTGAGTTCTACGAGCACAAAGAAACTCCAGGCCTGGGTGGTGAGGTGGATAATCCTAAATGGAAAGCTCTATGGAATGGAAAAAAGATATACAAAGACGGAGAAATTAAAATTACTGTTATCAAGGGTAAAGTTGATCTATCAAATAAAATGTCTGATTACCAGGTCGATGGTCTTTCAGGGGCAACTCTAACCAGTCGCGGTGTTACTAACATGCTGGCCTTCTGGTTTAGTGAGAGCGGTTACCGCGAAATTCTAACTAAAATAAATTATGACAGTTAAACGATACAAAGAAGTTCTAATCAAGCCTCTAATTGAAGAAAACCCTATTACATTACAAATACTGGGTATTTGTTCAGCTCTAGCAGTAACCAGTAACTTATCGGTAACTCTGGTTATGTGTGTTGCTCTTACAAGTGTTGTTTCTTTCTCAAATCTTTTTATTTCCGTTATTAGAAACTATATTCCTAGTAGCGTTAGAATTATCGTGCAAATGACCATCATCGCCTCTTTGGTAATAGTGGTTGATGAGTTGCTAAAAGCTTATGACTACGAAACAAGCAAAAAGCTGACAGTTTTTGTGGGCTTAATTATTACAAATTGTATTGTGATGGGTAGGGCAGAAGCATTTGCAATGAAAGAAAAACCTTTTATTAGCTTTATTGATGGCCTTGGTAATGGTTTAGGCTACAGCGTCATCTTAATTGCTGTCGCTGTAGTTAGGGAGCTTTTTGGAACTGGCACCCTAATGGGTTATGAAATTCTTCCATTAGTTTCGAACGGTGGCTGGTATCCTGCCAACAACCTTTTATTACTCCCCCCAAGCTCCTTTATCTTAATCGGTTTAATGATCTGGGGCATTAGAAGTTATAAGAGCGATCAAGTTGAGGTTAATGAATTTAAATTATCTCAGCACGCTACAGCACCAGATTTAACTAAGAGGGAATTAAATGCTTGAACATTATCTAAGTATTTTTATTACAACTGTATTTATTGAGAATATAGCTTTATCTGTTTTCTTGGGCATGTGTACTTTTATCGCAATATCTAAAAAGATTGATGCTGCGTTTGGCTTAGGTGTAGCCGTAATAGTAGTTTGTCTAATTACTGTTCCTTTAAATAACTTTATTTACAATGCAATATTAAAAGATGGCGCTTTGGCGTGGGCTGGAATGCCTGATGTCAATCTGCAATTTGTTGGATTAATAAGTTACATAGGTGTAATAGCAGCAGCAGTGCAGATCTTAGAAATGTTTCTTGATAGGTTTGTACCGGCTTTGTACAATACTCTCGGTGTTTTTCTACCTCTCATAACAGTAAACTGTGCCATTCTTGGCGCAACCTTATTCATGGTTGAGAAAGATTTAAAATTTGGTGAAAGTGTTGTCTATGGTCTTGGCGCCGGTGTTGGCTGGGCAATGGCCATTGTTGTATTGGCTGGAATTAGAGAGAAGTTAAAATACTCAGATATTCCAGACGGTCTTCAGGGCCTAGGTGTGACCTTTCTTATTGTTGGTTTGATGAGTTTTGGATTTATGTCTTTTGGTGGAATTTCTCTTTAAGGAGGTTTTTTATGGAAATAGATTTATTTTTAGGTGTTTTCTCTTTTACTGGAATCGTTTTATTGTTGGTTGCAATTATTATTATGGCAAGAAGCCAGCTGGTAAGTTCTGGTGAGGTCTCTATTGAAATCAATGGAGATAGTGCGAATGCAATTAAGGTGCCTTCTGGAAGTAAACTACTCCAAACTCTTGCTGAAAATAAAATATTTCTATCATCAGCCTGCGGCGGTGGAGGAACGTGCAGTCAATGTAAATGCCAGATATCTGAAGGCGGTGGCTCAATTCTTCCTACCGAAGAGTCACATTTTAATTCGAGGGAAAAGAAAGATGGCTGGAGGCTTTCTTGTCAGGTTTCTGTTAAAAATGATTTAAAGATTACCATTCCAGAAGAAGTATTCGGAGTTAAGGAATGGGAATGTGAAGTTGTTTCTAACGATAATGTGGCTACTTTCATTAAGGAGTTGATATTAAAACTTCCTGATGGTGAGGAAGTGAACTTTAAAGCAGGTGGTTATGTTCAGCTGGAAGCTCCTGCCTATGAAAATTTGAACTATACATCATTTGATGTTGGCGATGAGTACAGAGAAGACTGGGATAAATTTAAGATTTGGGACAATGTGGCAAATAATCAGGAATCTATTATTCGAGCATACTCAATGGCTAATTACCCTGATGAAAAAGGTATCTTGAAATTTAATATAAGAGTTGCATCTCCGCCTCCAGGTTCTTCTGATGTTCCTCCGGGACTGATGTCTTCATGGACCTTTAATCTTAAGCCAGGTGATAAAGTAAGAGTATTTGGACCTTTTGGAGAATTCTTTGCTAAAGAAACAAAATCTGAAATGGTGTTTGTGGGCGGGGGAGCCGGCATGGCACCTATGAGAGCTCATATTTTTGATCAATTACTAAGAATACATGCTGATAGAAAAATAACATTCTGGTATGGAGCTAGAAGTCTTAAAGAGATGTTCTATGTTGAGGAATTTAATAAACTTGCAGCCGATAATGAGAATTTCAACTGGCATGTCGCACTTTCAGACCCTCAACCTGAAGACGACTGGAATGGTCTTACAGGATTTATTCACCAAGTTTTATTTGATAAATATCTTGGGTCTCATGAGGCACCCGAGGACTGTGAATTCTACATGTGTGGCCCACCAATGATGAACAAGGCTGTCACAGATATGTTAATTAATCTTGGTGTTGAGCCTGAAAATATTATGCTTGATGACTTTGGTGGTTAACTTAGCTTATTGAATCGATTAATTGCATCTAAAATACTTGCCATCTCGGTTGGTCTTTTTTGTATATTCCTTGCTTATGAGCACAATAAATCTTCTACCTACGAGATTGGTGGAAGGATTTATGGTACATACTGGAAACTTGTTTCAACAAACTATATTTCTGACATCACGAAAAAATCTATTACCGATGAACTGAATAGAATAGATTTGATTGCCTCAAATTATAAAATCGAATCTGAGCTCTCCCGTGTCAATGCTGCTCCTGTAAATACAAAAATTAAGATTTCCAGAGATCTTCATACCTTGTTATCCCTTGCAGAAGATCTCAATAAGATTAGCGAAGGAGCTTATGATGTCACCTTAGGATCTATTGTTATTAAGGGTGGCTTTGGCCCAGACATTACACACGAAACCTATGATCCTAAGTCTTACGATAGGTTTTCAATCTCAGGTGATATGTACCTTGAGAAATATAATCAATTTCTCTTTGATCTTTCCTCCATTGCTAAAGGTTATGCTGTTGATAGCATTCATAATCTACTTATTGATATTAATAAGCCTAATTTTCTATTTGATGTTGGTGGAGAATTAATTGTTAACGGTTCTAAACATGGCGACCCTTGGGTTGTTGGTATTCAAGATCCAACTGAATACAACAATCAAACAATTAAAAATATTTTAAGTGTCAATTTTTTAGCAATTGCCACATCTGGAGAGTACAGAAATTACCTTATAGACGACACTGGGGTTAAAACAAGTCATACCTTTGATCCATTCACCTCAGAATCAATTAAAAATAATGTCTTATCCGTTACTGTGACATCAAACCAATCTGCAATGTTGGCTGATGCATGGGCAACTTTACTTAATGTCATAGGTGTAGAAAAAGGACTTCAACTTGCAGAAAAACATCAAATCTCCGTTTTGTATATAATTAATGAAAATAACGAAGTTAGATTTTTAAAATCTAGTTACTGGAATCATTAATGTTCGAATTTTTCTTAGTATTTTCTGTAATCGCAATTTCATTTTGTGCAATTGCTGTTGGGGTTCTCGCCAAAGATAAGCCCATCTCTGGAAGTTGTGGGGGACTTGCAAATCTTGAAAAAGGTTCATCCTGTAACATTTGTGGACGAACCTCTTCAGAGGGATGCGATACCTAGAACTGATTCATGGTGTTATCGTCACCAGATGCCTTAAGTGCAGCTTCTCCAGCAAAATATTCTTTATGATCATCTCCCATGTCAGAACCAGCCATATTTTGATGTTTTACACATGCTATACCTTGACGAATCTCTTTTCTTTGAACACCTTTAACATAACCAAGCATGCCTTTGTCTCCAAAATATTCCTTAGCTAAGTTGTCTGTAGATAAAGCTGCAGTATGATAAGTGGGAAGTGTAATAAGATGATGGAAAATACCCGCATCACGGGCAGCATCTGCTTGAAATGTTTGGATTTTTTTGTCAGCCTCAATAGCTAATTCACTGGAATCGTAGGATTCATCCATGAGATTTTCTCTTTCATACGATGAAGTATCTTGACCATCTTCTGACATTAAATCAAACACTTGCTGTCTGAAGTTTAATGTCCAGTTAAAAGATGGGCTGTTGTTATAGACTAGCTTGGCATTTGGTACTACCTTCTTAATCTCATCCATCATAGCTCCAATCTGGCCAATATGTGGTCTTTCTGTTTCAATCCATATAAGATCCGCACCATTTTGGAGGCTGGTGATTGAATCTAATATGCAACGAGCTTCACCTGTGCCTTTTTTAAATTGGTAAAGATTGCTTGGCAATCTCTTAGGTCTAACAAGTTTTCCATTTTGGTTGATGAGTACATCTCCATGATTCATTTCTTCGGTAGCAACTTCCTCAACATCTAGAAATGAATTGTATTGATCTCCTAAATCACCTGCTTCATTGGTAATAGCAATTTGTTTCGTTAACCCAGCACCCAGTGAATCTGTTCTAGCAACTATTACACCATCATCCACACCTAATTCTAAGAATGCATACCTAACAGCATTAATTTTTGCTAAAAAATCTGAATGAGGTACAGTTACTTTTCCATCCTGGTGGCCACATTGTTTTTCATCGGAGACTTGATTTTCAATCTGAATACAGCAGGCTCCAGCCTCAATCATCTGCTTAGCCATCAAATAAGTTGCCTCTTCATTACCAAAGCCTGCATCAATATCAGCAATGATTGGCACTATATGAGTCTCAAAATTATCTATTTTGTCCTGAATGGATTGCTGCTGGTCCTTAGGCGCTTTGTCAAGTTCCCTGAACAAGGCAGCAAGTTCCCTTGCATCAGCTTGCCTCAGGAATGTATAGAGCTCTCCAATAAGACTGGCAACAGAAGTCTTTTCATGCATAGACTGATCTGGAAGAGGGCCAAATTCCGATCTCAGTGCTGCTACCATCCATCCAGATAGGTATAAGTACTTCTTATCAGTAGTTCCAAAATGTTTTTTTATAGATATAAGTTTTTGCTGTCCAATAAATCCATGCCAGCATCCCAAAGATTGAGTATAAGAAGTTGTATCGTTGTCATATGCCTCCATATCTTTTCGCATAATTGAGGCTGTATATTTAGCAACATCAATACCAGTTTTAAACTGATTTTGTATCGCCATTCTTGCAGCATACTGCGGCTTAATAGAGCCCCAATTAGTCCCTTTGAAGTGGGGTATTGCCTTTAGTCTTTCAACTTCTGATGATAGTTTTAGTTTGCTCATTTCATAACTCCAGATAGTTTACGTTTATATGTAGTGCATTGGAATTTATATAGACTAAATTGTCAATAAATATTAAAAGACCGTAGATATAGTGTTTAGTTCTAAGTATTAATGTAGCTTAACTACAAAAGTTACGATTTTGCTAGTTTTTCAGCAGCGCCAAGATAGTTAGTTGGAGTAAGTTTTTTCAGCTTTTCTTTGGCATTAGATGAAATGTTTAAACCTCCAACCAACTCAGCATAGGAATTTTTATCTAAACTAACCCCCCGTGTTTTAAGTTTTATAATCTCATAAGCATTATCAAGACCCTCAAGCTTCATAACGATTTGCACTGCCTCAGCTAAAATTTGCCAATTATTCTCAAGCTCATTGATAGCTTGAGTCTTATTTGGCTGGAGTTTAGTTAACCCGTTTAGAATCGATGAAAAGCCAACATATGAATGACCAAACCCAACACCCAGGTTTCTTAATACAGTAGAGTCTGATAAATCTCTTTGCAATCTAGATTTTGTAAGTTTATTTGCGAAGAATTCCATCATCGCATTTGAGAGCCCTAAATTGCCTTCAGAATTTTCAAAATCAATAGGGTTAACTTTATGCGGCATTGTAGATGAACCAACTTCATTTTCATTGAGCTTTAGCTTAAAAATGTCATTGGCAATATAAAGCCAAACATCTTGATTGAAATCAATTAGGATATTGTTAATTCGCTGAATGCAATGCGCAACTTCGGCTATGGCATCGTGAGGTTCAATTTGAGTTGTAATAGAATTTTGTTCAACTTTAAATAATGATAAAAATTTCTTTGTTTGAGTTATCCAGTTTACTTTTGGATCACTAATTAAAAGCGTATGAAAATTCCCTGTGGCGCCACCAAATTTAGCTAAGGGCTTCATGCTGACTAAGTTATCTCTCTGGCGTTTTAGGCGTTCGACAAAAACCTTCATCTCTTTTCCAAGAGTGGAGGGTGAGGCAGCTTGACCGTGAGTTCTTGCTAGCATAGGGATCGACGACCAAGACCTAGCTTTTTTATTGAGCTCTTTGATAATGGCATCAAGCTGTTTCACATAAATTAATTGAGCATCCCTTAGCAATATAGCGTAACTGAGTGAATTAATATCTTCGCTAGTCAAAGCAAAATGGACCAAGTGTTCATACCTTTTTAGAACTGACGATTTTTTTAACTCTTCGCGAATAAAGTATTCAACAGCTTTTACATCATGGTTTATTTTCTTTTCAATAGATTTTATTCTTTTAGCTGCTTTATCATCAAAGCTATTCTTCAGTGTCTTTAGGTTTGTAATATTAGTTTTAGATAATGAGGGAAAACTCTTTCCGCCTTTTGAGCAGAGAAATATTAGCCATTCAATTTCAATTTCGAACCGAACTTTGTTTAGATTAGATTCAGAGAAATTTATAGCCAGATCTGTAATCTTGTTATTGTATCTATTGTCTAGAGGTGAAATTAGCTGTTCAATTTTCATAGAGTGATTATAGCTAGAGTTGTATCGATTTAGCTATGATACCTCCACCTAAACATTGATTATTGGAATACAGAACGGCAGATTGACCAGGTGCTATTGCTCTAATAGGTTCTTCAAAATAAATCTCAACTTTATTTTTCTTAAAGACAGCATTACATTTAACCGGCTTTCCCCTATGTCTCACCTGGACATCGCAATCTAACGAGCTTGGTTCTTTCGAATTATTGATCCACTTCATTGGTTCCATTATTAAGCCAGAACTCATCAGCAGAGGGTTTGATACACCTTGACAGACATATACCTCATTTAATTCAATGCTTTTATCGTAAACATACCAAGGTAATTCTGATTTATTTTTAACCCCTCCAATATTCAATCCTTGGCGTTGACCTTGAGTAAATAGAAGGGCGCCGGGATGCTTTCCGAGAATAAACCCATCGGAGTCTTTGATATCACCAGGTTTAAATGATATAAATCTCTTCAAAAAATCTCTTAAATTTCTTTCTCCCACAAAACAAATACCGACGGAATCTTTTTTATTGTAGTTTATGAAATTATTTTCTTCTGCAATCTTTCTCACATGATTCTTTTCTAAATCCTGCAGAGGAAACAAACACTTTGCAAATTCTGACTCCTTAACCTCATGCAAAAAGTAAGTTTGATCTTTATTTAAATCACCTGCTCTCATTAGCATTGTTTTTCCATTTTCTTTTGTAAGCCGCGCATAGTGACCTGTTGCAATATGGTCAGCACCAATTTTAAAAGCATAATCAAGAAAGGATTTAAACTTTATTTCTCTGTTACACAAAACATCTGGATTGGGGGTTCTTCCTTTCTCGTGCTCTGATAAAAATTCTTTAAAAACCCTGTCCCAGTACTCATCACTAAAATTTGCTCTATGCAATGGAATATCTAATAAATCACATACTTTGGAAGCATCTGTAAAATCTACTTCTGATGTGCAAACCTCTCCTGGTTCGTTCTGCCAATTTTGCATGAATAGACCCTGAACATCATAGCCTTGTTGTTTCAATAGAAAAGCAGCCACAGATGAGTCCACGCCACCTGACATACCCACAACAACTTTTTTACCCACATTATTTAACATAAATTATCTTTTAGCCGTCTATTTAAAGGAATTTTTAGAGTATAATTCTCACCGATTTATATTATATAAGCGTTTAATCGTAAGAGGACAGCAATGAGTTATAAACATATCAATATTCCTACAGAAGGCACTAAAATTTCACTAGAAAATGGGTCTCTAGTGGTTCCAGATAATCCAATCATCCCTTACATTGAAGGTGATGGTATTGGTGTGGATATTACTCCAGCTATGATTGATGTAGTGGATAGCGCTGTAAAAGTTGCTTATAAAGGATCGAAAAAAATATCATGGATGGAAGTTTTTTGTGGTGAAAAATCTACTAATGTTTATGATGAAGATACTTGGCTGCCTGATGAAACTATTGAAGCTTTAAAAGAATACATAGTGAGCATCAAGGGGCCACTTACCACCCCAGTTGGTGGTGGCATTAGGTCTTTAAATGTATCTCTAAGACAGATTCTAGACTTATATGTTTGCCTTAGGCCTATCAGGTACTTTTCAGGTGTCCCGAGTCCAGTAAAAAATCCATCGCACGTAGATATGATAATTTTCAGAGAAAACTCAGAAGATATCTATGCTGGCGTTGAGTTTGAGGCTGGTTCACCGGAAGCAGATGCAATGGTAAAGGTATTGCAGGAACAGTTTGGCGTAACTCAAATTCGTTTTCCTTCAAATGTTGGGTTAGGTGTTAAGCCAATTTCAAAACAAGGCACTGAACGGCTTGTAAAACAAGCGATAGATTACGCAATTAAAAATAATCGCTCCTCGGTAACACTTGTTCACAAGGGTAATATTATGAAATTTACGGAGGGTGCTTTCAGAGATTGGGGGTATGAACTTAGTATGAATTCATATGGAGGAGAGTTATTTGATGGAGGCCCTTGGGTAACAATTAAAAATCCTAACAATGGAGAAAACATTGTTATTAAAGATGTTATCTGTGATGCCTTTTTACAACAAATACTTACTCGACCAAAAGAATATGACGTTATCGCTACTATGAATCTAAATGGTGATTATGTCTCTGATGCACTTGCAGCATGTGTTGGGGGTATTGGTATAGCGCCTGGTGCAAATATAGGGGATGACTCAGCTTTATTTGAAGCAACCCATGGGACCGCTCCTAAATATGCAGGGCAAGATAAAGTTAATCCAGGATCACTCATTTTATCTGCTGAAATGATGCTTAGACATCTTGGTTGGATTGAAGCAGCAGATCTAATTATATCCTCAATGGAAGCAGCTATTAACGATAAAATGGTTACTTATGATTTTGAAAGATTAATGGACGATGCAAACTTAGTCTCTTGCTCTGGTTTTGCTAGGGAAATGATCAAAAGAATGTGAGGATTGTTCAATCTTCAGGAGCCGGTGCAGATTCTTCAACTGATTTAGGTACCATAGTTGTTGAAGATAAGCCTGATTTAAAAGAACCTGCAATGTATCAGGTTGTGTTACTCAATGATGACTTCACACCAATGGAGTTTGTTGTCTTCATTCTACAATCTATTTTTGGTTATGAGTATGAACGATCAACACAAATAATGCTTGCTGTCCATACAACTGGGAAAGGGGTCTGTGGTATATTCCCTAAGGAGATCGCAGAAATGAAATCACATGAAATAAATGAATTAGCAAAATCCCATGAACATCCTTTAATTAGTGAGATAGAGCCCTTAACAGACTAATGTTTAGTAAAGAATTAGAACAATCCATCGCAAATTTATTTGATCAGGCACAAGATCAAAATCTAGAATACCTAACCATTGAGCATTTGCTACTTATGCTCCTTTCTGATTACGATGTAATGCAAGCCCTTGAAAGTAACGATGTAAATTTATCTACTTTACGAAGTAATCTAGAAGAACATGTTCGAGACAATACTCCAGTTAAGGTTGAATCAAAGAAGCCTGTTCAACCAACCCTTGGTTTCCAGCGAGTTCTCCAAAGAGCTGTATTTCACGTTCAATCTTCTGGCAAGGGCGTTGTAAAGCCTATAAATTTATTGGTAGCTATATTCTCTGAAAAAGAATCTCATTCAGTGTACTTGCTCTCCAAGCAAGGTATTGGAAGGCTTGATATTGTTTCTTATATTTCGCATGGCCAAACTTCAGCCCCACAAGAGTCAGAAGCAAGTCTTGATCAAAATATTCCTCAAGATGAAGATACTCCAAGAAGTGATCTAGAGTTCTTGATTAATCTTAATGAATTAGCAGCATCTAAAAAAATTGATAAATTAATTGGTAGGTCTGATGAGATAGAGCGAATTGTTCAGATTCTTGCTCGAAGAACTAAAAATAATCCATTGCTAGTAGGTGAATCCGGGGTAGGGAAGACTGCTATAGCAGAAGGGTTGGCGCACTTATTGAATGATAAAGCTATTCCAGATTTTCTTCATGAATCAACACTGTTTTCTCTCGATATTGGCGCATTAATTGCAGGAACAAAATATCGAGGTGACTTTGAAAAACGTCTTAAATCGGTATTAAAGTACTTAGACGATCAAACTAACCCAATTTTGTTTATTGATGAAATTCATACAATCATAGGAGCAGGCTCTGCGTCGGGTGGAAGTTTAGATGTTTCTAATTTATTAAAACCAGCCCTCGGTAAAGGAAAATTACGCTGCATTGGATCGACTACATTCCAAGAATATCGAGGTGTTTTTAACCAAAATCAAGCATTATCGCGGAGATTTCAAAAAATTGATGTTGTAGAACCTTCGGTAGAGGACTGTATATTAATTTTAGATGGCCTCAAAGGTAATTATGAGGATCATCACAACGTTAAGTACTCAAATGAATCTATAAATTCTGCAGTCAATCTTTCTAAGAGATTTTTGAATGATAGGTTTCTTCCAGATAAAGCAATTGATTTGATTGATGAAACAGGAGCTTTAATGAATATTTCTCGAAAAAATTCAAAGAAAATTACCGTTAAACAAACTGACATTGAAAAAACTATATCTAAGATTTCTAAAATTCCAGAACAAACAATTTCTAGCCAGGAATCAATTAATTTACAAAAACTTGAGTCTGATTTAAAAACTGTAATCTTTGGTCAAGATCCAGCAATTCTTAGCTTGGTTAATGCAATCAAACTTTCTAGGGCAGGGCTTAGAGATGATAACAAAACAATTGGATCCTTTTTATTCGCAGGTCCAACTGGAGTAGGTAAAACAGAAATTACAACCCAACTTGCAACAATGATGGGGATTGAACTTGTTAGATTTGATATGTCAGAGTATATGGAGAGACACACAGTGTCTAGGCTAATCGGCGCTCCTCCTGGTTACGTTGGTTTTGATCAAGGCGGCTTATTAACTGAAGCGGTTGTTCAGAATCCACACTGTGTTTTACTTTTGGATGAAATTGAAAAAGCGCACCCTGATATTTTCAATCTTCTGCTACAAATCATGGACTCAGGTGTTTTGACAGATAATAATGGCAGAAAGGCTGATTTTAGGAATGTAATAGTCGTTATGACTACTAACGCGGGTGCTGAGTTGCTAGAAAAGAAAACAATTGGTTTTAGCGACCAATCAAATGAATCTGATGCATTGCTGTCACTGAAGAAACTTTTCTCACCAGAGTTTAGAAATAGGCTAGATGAGATAATTCAATTCAATTATCTACCGATTGAGGTAATCCTTTCAATTGTTGATAAATTCCTTACCAAACTTCAAGCTCAACTTGATGCAAGAAATGTGGAACTTATATATTCTAAAAAGGTCCTCAATTGGATAGCTAAAAATGGATACAACAAAGAAATGGGCGCAAGACCAATGGAAAGGTTTATAACAAATAAGATAAAAAAACCGCTTGTTGATAAAGTGTTATTTGGTGATTTGAGTAAAGGCGGTCAGATTAAGGTAGATCTTAACAAGAATGAGATCAATTTTAGCGCTAAAAAGAAGATAGTTAAGTCTAGGGCTTAACGACCTCTAAAAGTTATCCTGCCTTTGGTTAGGTCATACGGAGTCATTTCAACTTTAACTTTGTCGCCTGTTAATATCCTGATGTAATGCTTGCGCATCTTGCCGGATATGTGGGCCTCGATAATATGATCGTTCTCTAATTTAACTTTAAAGGTTGTATTAGGGAGAGTCTCTATAACTTCCCCTTCGAATTCTAAATTATCTTCTTTGGCCATGATCACATTTTAACTTAAATACCAATGGATTGAGCATATATACATCAATTAATATATCTATAATTTAACATAATATATATTATGCGAAGTTAATTATGTTCTTTCTTCATATTATCCACTCTCTATGCCCTTTGTTGCATGGTGTTAAAACAACAAACGTGTTAATTAGTACTTTTATAAAGGCCTTATAGATATCAAAAGGTGTACCAAGTTTTTGCTCCCCTTTTGATGCTCAATCATCCATGAGTTTGAGAACACATTGGGCAAATCCATCAGAGCCTTTTGTCAGACCCATGTCTTCGCAGATTTTAGGGACAAACTCACCATTTAGATAATACCCAGTTTGACTTGATCCATCAGCCCAGGTGTAGGTTCCTAGACCATCTTTCTTGCCGTCTTTGTACTCACCGATGAATTTATCGCCACTGGCATGATAGTAAGCGCCCTGACCATGTTTCTTGTCGTCTTTGTACTCACCCACGAATTTGTCTCCAGTCCACTGGCTTTCTGAACCAAAAATATATGTGGCCTGACCATTTTTATTGCCGTCTTTCCATTCGCCAACGTATTTTTCGCCATCGTCATAACTGTAAGTGCCTTGGCCATGTTTCTTGCCGTCTTTCCATTCACCGACGTATTTCTCACCATCAGGAAAGGTGTAAGTGCCCTGTCCATGCATCTTGCCGTCTTTGTACTCACCGACGTATTTATCTCCAGCCCATTGGCTTTTTGGACCATAAATATATATGCCCTGTCCGTGTCTTTTATCGTCTTTCCATTCACCCACGTATTTTGAGCCACTGTCCCATTCATAAGCACCATAACAATTATCAAAGTAACCAGATGACGGGCAGTCAGGCAAGGCAGCTGCATCGCCTACATAAAAAAGAATTATTAGTGCTGTTAGGTAGTGTTTTTTCATAATCTTATCTTTATTGCGTTTTCGAGAATTGTCAAATGTATATGCGCGCAAATTTAACGAAATTAACCATATATATCGATTATAAATATCATAAGGATTACCTAGTTTTTTGATATGCTCAAAATTAAAGATTAGCTTAACAGAAGCCTTTATACTTTGATTTAAGGCTTTAAAGTTATATTTTTGTGATCCTGGAACTACAGCACCACCAGGAACTTCAGAGATCTTTGGGACAATTAACGAGCTAAATATTATGCGAAGTAATATATGTTTTGACTAGCCCTCACCCTCTTAATAGATCTATAAAATATCCTTTGCTATCAATAACTGTTTTTTCAATAGTGAAGCCTTTAGAATGACCATTTATGAAATCAATTATAAGTCCGGCATATTCTGGACCAGCTTCTTATCCATTTTAAAAATGACTTTTTGCTCTTTAGAAAATCCCCTAGGATTGCCATTAATAAAGTCAATTATAAGTCCGGCATATTCAGGACCAGCTTCTTCCTGCAAAAAATGACCTGGGCCTTTAATAACAATTTCTTGAGCAGTTGGAATTCTTTTTAATATTTTGACCAATCGAGGATTGTTCCCAGTAACGGGGTCATTATCACTGTTTGCAATTAAAAATGGTTTATCCCATTTTTCTAAAACCTCTCTAAAAGCTTTTTCATTTTTTCTTAATTCACTTGGAATTAAATACGGAAAAATTTGTGCTCCAGCTTTATATGTTGCATTAGGATATGGCGCTTCATAAGCTGCCTTTTCAGCATCAGATACAGATCCTAGTGTCTGCATAACTCCTCCAACATCGATATTATCTGCATATCTAGAATATCTAATCCAGCTAGTAAAACTATTGCCACCAACAAATTCTTCCCATGTGGCTGGACCTTGCAACCATATAGTAAGTTTAAATATAGGCCCCATAACAAAACTTCTTAAATCATTAAAAAAACCCCTACCAAGGGCCATTAAACCAGTGTTTGATGCTATCACTCTTGCAAACCTATCTGGCTCCTCTGCTATGACTCTCAGTCCAACCATTCCACCCCAATCATGAATATGAGCAGTAATATTCTGCAAATCGAGTTCAACGATTAATTGAGTCATCTTATCTACATGCATTTGATGCGAATAATCTTCTATTGAGATGTATTTGTCAGATTTTCCAAATCCAACCATGTCAGGAGCTATCACCCTATACCCTGCTTCCGTAAGAGTAGGAATCATTTTTCTAAATAAATAACTCCAAGCAGGCTCGCCATGAAGTAAAAATATAATTTCTCCATCTTTAGGGCCTTCATCTAAATAATGAATGCGAGTATCACCGATAGTTAAATAATTCTCTTCAAATGGGTAATCTTTTAGATCTATAAAACGTTTCTCTGGTGTTCTTAATATGCCTGGAGCAACTAAATTAAACCTATCATAGTTAACGTTAACTTCTGAATTTCTTGAGTATTGAAAGATCCCTATGCAAAAAATTGTGATGAAAAATAAAATTGAAATTAACTTATTCATTTTAAACCTCTTATAAATAATTATAACAACATAAACTATTGACATATATAATGTCAATAGTTTAGATAACCTTAATTAGAAATATAAAATTAGTTTAATTTACTTAAGTAGTTATTATGCGAAGTTAATTAAGCCATTTATTGAATTTATTCATCTCTATGCCCTTTCACTCGACGTTTTTAAAAGGGCTGAGGCTTTTTAGTCTTTCTAGCTTTAGTCATAATAGTCTGCAATTGATTGCAGATCTAATGAATGTTTAAGAGTTTCTTTTGTGCAGAGCTCATATGAACATTGAGCATAAAAGCTATCAATAAGAGTGCGTATGGAGGGAATTGAGAAATATTGAGAGTTGTTTAAATCTAAAGACCTATCTGCATCTATGATTTCATTGGCCAAAAAAATACCTTCTAGAAAATTATCAGCATAGCTTGATATCACAATATATTGACCTCTTGGCAACTCATTCATTACATAATGTCCAGCAATATTTGTTGATGCTTTGTATTTGGCGTTAGCAAATATGCTCATGGCTGATAGGCTGGCATCACTTGCATAGTCAAATTCCAAAATACGATATTTTTTTTCAAAATCTAAATCATCTGTTAATAATAAATCGTCCATAATACTCAGATTATTTACGTCACACGAATTCACCGAATCCAATTTTTGGTTTGCGAAAGCTTGCGTTTCGTTTTGAGCAATTATTTCTTCTTGATGAGCTAAGCAGCTATCTGCAGCACGTTTATCGTTTTGCATGGTTGCAATCAACGGGTTTTTTGCTAACTGAGATCTAATTCTTATAATTTCCTTTCTGGCTTTATTGATTATCTTTTCCTCTATATCAATAAGCTCGGTTTCTGCCCAATTTTGTTGGGCAGCAATAGCCCTAAAGCTAACCTCCATGCTCTCGTAAGTCACTACATCGCCAGTTTCAGTTCTCACTTCAGGCAAAACGGGAATAAAGCGACCAGAGTTAGGTAGAATTTTATAGTCCTTTGATAGATCTGGCACATCTAGATTAGGCCAATCACTTTCATTGTTACCATATTTTTTGGACATTTTGAGACGTTGTGATGATGTAAGGCTCTTTCCATTACAATAATAGTTGTTCGGAGAGGCCACAGCAGAAGAGCCCGTTGGGAGAAAACTGCTTTTAGCAAATCCGAATTCATCAACACCAAATGATTTATTAATGCCGCTAGGTGCGATTTCAAGGTGTTGTATCATACTTCCTGGGTTATACCAGCACTCATAAAGACCAGAAGGATAATGAGATCCCACAGGATCACCTTCAACGTTATAAGTTTCAAGATATATGGGATCATTTAGTCTAATGTTGTATTGTGTATTATTACTAACAATCACATCAGCCTTAAACCCCTTACCCCTATTTGAACCTGTAGCATTCTTGTAAGAAAAAGTGATCTCTATTCCTTTTGCAAAATTTTCATAAAGCTCATTCTCGCGCTCAGAAATTTTGGTGTTTAGTATTTTATTTAGATTTGACAAGCTAATAGTTGCCTGGTCGATTTTTACCTGTTCTTGGTTAATTAAGCTAAGAAAACTATTTTGCTTCGCTTGGGCTATCACTTTAGAGTCTTCTGCATTTAAATCTATAATCGAGCAACTTCCATCTGGATCTGTTATTCCATTTGTTTTTGCTGATTCAATTGCTTGATCAATAGTATCTTGCCCTTCATCTAGGGCGGCGATCCAATTATTCGATGAATTTTTGCAAAGCCCGCGTATTATAGTCGAATTCTTTTCTGCTAACTCTTCAATGGAACTTAGATACGCATCTATCAGAATGCTCTCAAGAGATTCACCTTCAATAAAAATAACCTGTTTGGCTGCAGCCGGTTGGGGTTTACCATCTCCCTTAACTAAAAATACATCCCCTTCAATATTAACTGGGCCCCCACATGCAGTTAATAAAGAGATGAAAAAAAGTGAAACTACAACTTTATAATTATTCATTATTTATCTCCGATGTAAGAATATATAAACGTCACTAATATAACGACTCTATGCATCTAAAAATAACTAATATTTATTTATTTAGCAAGTGTTAGCAAATGAAGCATATTGAGAGAGTGAGCAGATCTTCTCAATTATAATATTGAAGGTTAATCAGGCCATTGATATAGATTAACGTCTTCGTCACCAATCGTACCAGTGACATCACCATCATTCCAGTCATAGAGAGTGACATCCTTCTCCCCTATTGTTCCCCAAATATCTCCATCACCCCAATCTTTAAGGTTTACATCTTCATCGCCTATTGTTCCTGTAATTGTTCCATCGCCCCAGTCATATAGATTAACTTCGTCCTCTCCTATGCTTCCGGTGATGTCTCCATCACCCCACCCATAAAGCTGCACAGATTTATCACCAATAATTCCTGTTGTATCACCTTCATGAAAGCCAGAAACAGACTCTTGAGCTGATAGAAAAAGAGGAACAATAATTAAGGTACGCATTAAACAATTCATATATACATACTAGCCTGGCAATCATAGATATATCAATATATAAATTACTTATATTATCTTGCGAAAAAAATTAATTAAGTGAATAATATCTCAGTAAAGTAAATAATATTTAGAGGAGACTATTATGGGATCTGGAATTTTTAATTTAAAACATCCTACTTTTGCGAGAATACAAAAATTTTTAATTATATTCTTATGTGCAGTATTTACTTCAACTTCATTTGCAGCCACAGAGGTGCAAGCACCCTTTGGATTTAAGTGGGATCAAAAAGTATCGGACCTTCGGGCAAAAGGCTTTGATTCTACATGCAGTGATGCAACAGACCTTCCAATTAGAATATGTAAATTCAGTGCCTCGCCAAAGAAGTTCTCCAAGGCGGATTTTTTCCAGGGTTTTTTTGTTCCTGGTGAGGGTCTTCAGAAAGTTACAATGCTCGGAAAGGATATTACAGATGACCCATATGGATCGGACGGAAAGGCCCAATATGAGGCATTAAAGACTTCGTTAACGAAAAAGTATGGTGCGCCCACAAACACCTATGAGTGGGAGGCTACAGAGCTATACAAAGATTCAGATGAGTTTTATGAATGTTTGAATTATCAATCATGCGGCAATCATACGGTCTACTGGATTGAGGGCATGGATGGTACGATAACTTTGAAGATTAAGGGTGTGAGCAGAGGTAAGGGGTATATACAATTGATCTATGAATCTCCAAGATGGAGTGACCTTCTTGATCAACTCAGAGACCAAGAGACTGCTGGAGACGATGACAGTCTTTAAGAGTTGTCTGTCTAAAGCTCTTCGTTAAGCTCTTAGTTGTCTAAGAATTGTTGTTGCAATTAAAGCTAAAGTTTATGTTTTAAGAGCTCGGAATATATATCGTAAGCTTGATCTGCAAAACTTAAAACTAATTGTGAGTAATAATTCTCACCGCTCTCTTTTTTGAAGTTAGTCGAGGACTTAACCGATGGATACCAGTGAGTGGCCCAAACTCCATCATATGGTTTGAGACCAGCCTTCCCATTGAAGCATATTAGGATCCCAGCTAATCTTTAATTTATTGCACAATCTTCTTAGACTGCGCTCGGGATGATTGCATAAGTCTGTTGCATCAATAACAACTGGTACCTCCCCTGTTTGGTTGGCAATAAAGTTGAATAGATTAATTTGCTCATGAAAGCCAAAATCTTCAAGTTTCGCTTCTGGCCATTTTTCTAAAAAACTGGATATTACTTGCTCTGGCTTTCTGATTAAAAAGCAATTTGTGCATTTTAAAACCCATTCTTTATCAAAATTTGGCAGGAGATGATGGACCATGTGTTTCTGGTAGCAGATACCATCATCCTCAGTTCTAACACAGTTTTCTATAACTTTTCTCCAATCTGTTTCTTGGCTATCTATCACGTCCTGAAACATTGGGTGCTCTTTCTTTGTTGCTTTTAAGTAAGCTGCATAAAATGGCTCATCGAATACATCACGAATATCCTTTCTATTCCCGAAACTTCTCATTAATGCAGTTGATAAATTTCGTGGTCCAGACCACATTGCAATGTTAATTCTATTAGCCACTTGAGGTTAATAGAAAGTATAGGTCTTGAAGTTTTTTAGTTACCTTCAGATTACGTTTATCTTCAATTTTCCTACCATCAATTTCCTTAACAGGTGTTAATGAACCAAGAGTTCCTGTAACAAAAGCTTCATCTGCATCATACGTATCTACCAAAGAGAAGTTTTTTTGAAAAATCGGTACATTATTATCTTTACATAAACTTATAATTTTCTTTCTTGTTATCCCATTCATGCAATAGTCGCCGGTACTTGTCCACACTTCACCATTCTTAACAATGAAAAAGTTACACGAATTGGTAGTATTTACAAAACCTAATGGATCTAGCATTAAAGCTTCATCTGCTCCTGCTTTTTCAGCTTGAATACAAGCTAATATACAATTTAGTTTTGAATGGCTGTTTAGTTTTGGATCTTGCATCATAGGTGTTCCTCTTATCTGTGGAACAGTTGCAAGAGTGATAGGATCATTCTGAATAGAATCATCGGAGTGCTCCATAATAATTACAATAGTAGGACCATACACTGAGTATGAAGGCCTTTGAAATGGTTTGTTTTTAACTCCCCTGGTTATCATGAGACGTGCATGAGCTTGATCTGTCATTCGATTGGCAGACTGGGTTTGTTTAAGAGCTGTAGTTATTTCTTGTCGTGATAAGCCTATATCTAGATCAATTGCTTTAGCAGCTTCAAATAATCTATCTAAATGCTCATCTAAAAATAACCAATTGTTATTAACCAATCTTAGACCTTCCCAGACTCCATCTCCCATCATAAATCCACTATCAAAGACTGACACTGTTGCATCTTTTTTATGAAGAAACTTTCCATTCACATAGATGATTGCATCTTCGTTTTTTTTAACATGGGTTTCAGTATTCAAGGTCATCTAATTAGTCTTTTTGTATCCTGGACCACGAAGAACTCTTCCGGGTCTGCTTCCATTATGAACTCCATTTTCAACCACTATTGAACCATTTACTATTACTGAGTTAACACCTACTGCATATTGATGAGGGTCTTTAAAGGTTGCTTTGTCAATAATAGTATTGGGGTTAAATATAGCAATATCAGCATAATAGCCTTCTCTAATAAGGCCCCTTTTCTTTATAGATAATATTTGAGCTGGCAAGCTAGTCATTTTTCTTATAGCTTCTTCTAAACTTAAAATATTACGTTCTCGGACGTAACTCCCTAATACGCGGGCAAAAGTACCATATGTTCTAGGATGAGGAGAGCCAACCCCAAAAACTGTTAAAGGTCCATCAGAAGCTATAGAAGTCATAGGATGCTGCATAATTAAATCAACATCATCAGAGTCGATAGCATGGTATACAGCAGAAGCTCCACCTCCTTTAATAATATCAAAAACTACCATCGCAGCATTGTGTGGGGTTGGATCTAAACCCCTTTCAATACACAAATCAGCTAGGTTTTTACCTTCCATCGAGGTGTCCCATGTATTTTTAGAAATAAAAACATTTTTAGGATGGCCGCCACCTCTATCAAATAATATTCTCTCAACAATTCCATCTACCAAGATTTGACGAGTTTCAGAAGAATCTATTCGCTTTAAGAGTTCTTTCCTGCCACCAGCTTGAGCCCATTGAGGTATTAGAGCTGTAATCGAGGTTTGTGACGCTGTGTATGGATATTGATCGATGCTAACCTTTACTCCCTTGCTTATAGCGATATCAACTAGCTTTAAAGTTTCGGAAGAAAGACCCCAATTACCCTTACCTATTATTTTGTGATGAGTAATTTGAACAGGAATATTTGCTTCAATGCCTATATTTATAGTTTCATTAACTGATTTTAAGACATCAACGGCCTCTTCTCTCATATGGGAAATATAAATACCCCCATAATTAGCAGCTTCTTGAGATAACTCAACGATCTCTTCGGTGGTAGAAAAACTTCCAGGCACATAAAATAAACCTGTGGATATGCCCAGTGCTCCATCTTTCATCGCATTAGCAACCATAGTTTTCATCTTAGATAATTCATCAGACGTTGGACTACGGTTCCCTAAACCCATGACATTTTTTCGAACAGTTCCTTGGCCAACAAATACAGCCCAATTTGGACTAATCTTAGTTTTTTCTATCTTTCTGTAATGTGCGCCGATGGGAAAAGGAGAAGTTCCATCATTTCCATCTGTTAGAGTTGTAATACCCTGAAGCAATGAGCTTTCAGCAGTTGGTACATCAAAGATACCTCTGATGGCATGAGTGTGGGAGTCTATAAAGCCCGGAGATACTATCAAGTCAGTAGCATCTATAGTGTGCCTTGATTTAAAATCTGATAACGCACCTATTCTAACAATTTGATCACCAATAATTGCTATATCAGCTATATATTGGTTATCGCCAGACCCATCAACAATAGAGCCATTAAGAATTAACAAATCAAAATCGGTTTCAGAACATGAAAATACAAATGAAAGAGCGAACAATAATATAAAAAATCTCATATTTGGATAGTTAAGAGTGTTTTTGCTCTCTAGTATAATTAGACCTTTTCCAGTATATGAATTCCACATGCGCTGCCGAGACCAATAACATGTGCAAGACCAATTCTTGCATTTGATACCTGCCTTGCTCCAGCTTCGCCTCTTAGCTGAGTGCATATTTCATAAAGATTTGCCACTCCCGTTGCGCCTGTTGGATGACCTTTGGCTAATAATCCACCAGATAAATTAACCGGAAGTGTTCCACCTATCTCAAAATAACCATCATCAACTAATCTTCCTGAATCTTCATCTTTGCATAAACCTAAATTGCCATAATGGAGCATCTCAGCAGAGGCAAAGCAATCATGCAATTCAACTAAATCAAGATCATCGGGACCCAAGGAGGCCATTTCATATGCTTGTTTAACTGCATTTCTAGTTAGCGTATTAATATTTGGCATTGCTTGATTGCGATCGTCATAAGGATCACTGGTTAAAATAGATGCCTTAACTTTAACAGTGCGGCCCATTCCGAGTTCTTTAGCCTTTTTGTCTGAAATTAATACAGCCGCCGCAGAGCCATCAACATTTGCAGAGCACATGAGCTTCGTATTAGGGTAAGCGATCATCTCTGACTCCATGACTTGATCTAAAGGAGTTTCAATTTGATATCTTGATTTTGGATTCATGGTTGAATGGTGATGATTTTTTACTGATATTTTTGCAAATTGCTCAAAGGTAGTTCCGTAATTTCTGGCGTGCTCCATCCCTGCTTCAGAAAATATTGCTGGCATTGTTTGAGATCCAAGTAATCCTTCAAGAGGAATTCCTTGCTCACCTGAGTCTCCTCCAAGTAGGCCTGTACCCATTTTTTCAACTCCTGAAACAAGAACCACATCATACAAACCAGCTTTAATAGACATCCACCCTTCTCTGAATGCTGTAGCACCCGTTGCGCAAGCATTTGTACAATTTACGATTGGAATTCCTGTTTGACCTATAAGTTGCAGAGTTTTTTGACCCACCATTCTGTTCACTTCTTTAATATTCCCACAATAGAAAGCTTCTATGTCCCCCATGTTTAAATTAGCGTCGTCGAGAGCCAATAAAATAGATTCAGCAGCAAGTTCAGGAACTGTTTTATCTGGAAATCTTCCAAATTTAATCATATCAATACCTAGGATATACACATCATCACTCATGATTGATCACCTGCAGCCTTAGGAAACTTATTAACAATCTCAATATTTTTGCCACTCAGCTCATTGAAGTATTGATGCTTTAATAATTTCGCTTTCTCTATATTCAAGTCTTTTACGACATCATAGCCTTTTATATGATCTGGTAATGAGGCTATTTTAATTGCAGTATCATAGTTATTGGCATTAATCTTAGCAATCACCTCACCCATCATTTCTTCATATTCACCAATCAATGCCCTCTCAGTTTTTCTATGAGAAGAGATTCCAAATATATCAAAAACCGTGCCCCTGAGAAATTTAAAGTGTTTCATTATCGCAAAAAGGTAGTATGTAATAGAAGGAAGTTTGCGCTTAGGGTATCTGCCAGTTTGCTTATCCCTGCCACCAAACACTGGAGGAGCTAATGAGTATTCAATCTTATAGTTACCCTCTAGTCTGTCTCCAATATATTTTTTAATTTCATCCCCCGTATGGAGTCTTGCTACCTCATATTCATCTTTATATGCCATCAATTTAAAATAAAATTTTGCAACGGCAATAGAGAGATCTTCTCGTTGATTTGAAATACTCTTATCAACTGCAACCATTTGCAGAACTAAAGATTTATATTTTTCAGCATATTTGATATTTTGATAGCCAACCAAGAAATCATATCGATCGTCAATAATTGACTCCACTGTCTCAACTGCATTGATCGTTTCATTGCCTATAAAAGCTATTGAATCGACTTTTTTAATATCAACAGCAGCAAGTCTACCCCAATATATACTTTCTTTATTCATTGCAACGGAAACACCATTTAATTCAATTGCCCTTTCCACTGCAGCCAATGAAATTGGGAACAAACCTTTTTGTATTGCGAAACCAACTAAAAATAGGTTTGCAGCTATTGCATTTCCCATCAGGGAGGTTGCATATTTAGTCGCATTAACCAAATGTATTAATTCGTTAGAGCCAACCTCCTTTAATCCTTTAATCATTCTTGCGGAAGATAGGTCAAGATTTGGATTGGTTGTAAAGGTGCTTGTTGGGGCAACGTGGCTATTGATAACCATATTAGTCTTATCTTTATTAATTTTAGAAAGTGACTCAATTCCAGTTGTGACGACAATGTCACATCCAACGATTAAGTCAGCTGTACCGGTTGCTATTCTTGTTGCATGAAGCTCTGATGGTGAATTTGCGACCCTTAAGTGGCTGGTAACAGGTCCGTTTCTTTGTGCTAGCCCGGCAACATCTAATGTTGAGGCTCCCTTTCCTTCTAGATGAGCCGCTGTGCCAATTATTGCTCCCAAGGTAATAACTCCAGAGCCACCTATTCCTGTCAAAAGAATATTAAAAGGTTTATTTAAATCAGTTACCACAGGACTTGGTAGATCATTATGTAAGTAATTGGAGGCTGTATTTTGATTACTAGTCTTTGCCCCCTTTTTCTTAAGAGAACCTCCAGTGACCGTTAAGAAGCTTGGGCAGTATCCTTTGGTGCAAGAATAGTCTTTATTACAAGCTGATTGGTTGATTTCTCTCTTTCTACCAAATTTTGTTTCGTGAGGTTCAATAGCTATGCAGTTAGATTGTGATCCGCAATCACCGCATCCTTCACACACTAATGGGTTAATAAATATTCTTTTATCTGGTTCATCTGCAAGCCCTCTTTTTCTTCGTCTTCTTAGCTCCGTGGCACAGTATTGATCATAAATAATGACCGTTACACCTTTGATTTCACGTAATTGTTTTTGAACCTTATCCAAATCATCTCTTTGATAAATCTTTACACCTGGTGCGAATGAACTATTAGATGGATATTTTTCAGGATAGTCCGTCATTACAACAATTTTATTTGCACCTTCTGAGTGTACTTGCCAGCTTAAACTATCAACTTGTACCTTTCCGCTAATATCTTGACCACCTGTCATTGCAATTGAATCATTAACTAAAATTTTAAATGTAATGTTAGCTTTAGAAGCTATAGCCGCACGAATAGCTAATATGCCTGAGTGATAATAAGTACCATCACCAAGGTTTTGAAAAATATGTTTAGTTTCTGTAAATGGTGCAATCCCTGTCCACATAACACCTTCTCCGCCCATTTGTCCTAAATTGTATGTATGTCTCTCAGGCATAAAAGTCGCCATGCCATGACAACCAATCCCACCGAAAGCAAAGCTATCCTCAGGAACTTTTGTCGATGTATTGTGTGGGCAGCCAGCACAGAAACTTGGCAATCTAAATAAATCAGATACTGGGGCAGAATTAATATTTGAAATCAAATTATCTATCTCTTGAATTCTTTGAGATAAGTCAATGTCTAATGATAGCTTTTGAATTCTATTTGCAATTATTAAAGACAATGAGCTTGGTGATAATTCACCTTCAGAGGGAATAAGATATTTACCATTCTCATCTTTTTTACCAATAACCAAGGGTCTCTTGTCATAATTAAAAAGATATTTCATCAGTTGATCTTCAACAATGGATCTTTTTTCTTCAATAACAAGAACCTCATCATTGCCATTAACAAAATCAATAATATTATCTGGCTCGAGAGGCCATACCATTCCAACCTTGTATAAAGAAACACCAATTTTTATGCATGTAGCTTCATCCAATCCGAGCTCATCAAGAGCTTGCCTTACATCCAAATAAGCTTTTCCACTTGTTACAATTGCAAGTTTCCTTTCTCCCTGGAATATGACTTTGTCTAAAGAATTTAGTTTTGCAAAAGCTTGTGCGGCAGGAAGTCTTTTTTGATACAACCTACTTTCAGATAAAGCAGGTATATATCCCCACTGGAGATGCAGGTCTTCATCTTCTAATGTTTTCTCTGGTAGTTTTGGATTAAATCTATCGAATCCAATATCTACAGAAGCAGCGCTTTCAACGGTATCAGTTATGCACTTCATTCCAACCCAGCAGCCTGAATACCTAGACATTGCAATTCCCATAAGTCCAAAATCAATATAATCCTGAACTGTTGCTGGGTTCAGGATGGGCATGCCAAAGTGTATAAAGGCATGGTCACTTTGGTGGGCTGTAGTAGATGACTTAGCGGAATGATCATCACCAGCGAGAGCTAAGACCCCTCCATGTTTAGAAGATCCAGCATAATTTCCATGCTTTAATGCATCTCCAGATCTATCAACTCCAGGACCCTTGCCGAACCATAAACCAAATACACCATCATATTTTGGATTCTCCACTAAGGTTGTTTGTTGTGACCCATGAAGTGCAGTAGCTGCAAGGTCTTCGTTTATACCAGGTTGAAATACAATTTCATTTTTTTTTAGGAAGCTAGAGGCTTGATGCAAAGCATGATCATAACCCCCCAAAGGTGAACCTGGGTAACCCGAAATAAAGCCAGCTGTATTTAGACCATTTAGTTCATCTACTTTTTTTTGAATAAGCGGAAGTTTAACTAACGCTTGAGTTCCTGATAAAAAAACCTTTCCTTCATCCAAAAGATATTTATCATCAAGCGTGTATTCAAGATCTACTTTAGACATTATTCAGATTGCATTAATTCTAGCAAATTACCATCAGGATCTTGGATAATAGCAACGGTTACACCTGGACGAATAACAGTCCCAGAGTTAATAATATTTATATTATGTAAATTACAAGATTCGAGAATTTCATCCAAATTACTAAGATTGATAGTGATGTATCTAATGCCATTAGATGTTGAAAAGTCACCAGTTGGATTTATATTAGCTGGATCATTTTCTAGAACAAGAATTTTTATATACCCACAACCAAATGAGAGCTTGTTAACATGTCCAAGTCCCGGAAACGGTATTTCCACATCTTTTTCCAGTCCTAATATATTTTGATAGAAATTAAGCATCTCAATGTTATTTGTAGTTACTATTCCTATATCAATAGCATCTGATGTGAATTTAATTTTTGCCATCATTATCCTTAGCTAAATCTGCGCTTACCTCAGCAACTGAATCCATTATTCCCTGATGACCCCATATATCGCCTTCTACAAACTGCTTTGGTATCCACTTGTCATCATCGTGAATATTGACAGTTTCTGCTCCTATTTCAACATCCCATCCGTTAGGTCCTTTAATGTAAACGCTAGTTGTAAGATCATTAATGTGCTTGCCAAGGGTAGAACTAATTTTCACACCAGCAGCATTGATTCTGTCAAGAGCTCTTCCGACGCTATCTATTGAATCTACCTGAAACATTATGTGATGCATTCCATTGGCTTCTCCAAATTTTGATAAGGCCATGCTGTGGTGCCTAGCATTACATCTCATAAACCAAGCTCCATCACCGCCTTCAAAGCTTATATAATCGGTTAGCTTAAAACCAAGAATTTTTGTATAAAAATCATAAGTTTGCTCTCTATTTGCAGACAAAATCATTAAATGGCCAAGTCCTAAATTACTAGCCACAAAAGTTTGATTAGGAACGGGTGATAAAAACTTATAATCTAACGTTGGTTCATGATATATTTCTATAGGGTTCCCTGAGGGGTCACTAAATTTTATTAACCCTCCTACACCTCTTGCTTGAGCTTCTTCCGAGGAACCATCGAGAACATCTATCTTATTGCTAATTAGATGCTCCTTTGCTTCGGAAAGCTTTGATACATTATCAACTTCAAAACCTATGTATAAAATTCCATGATTGGCATCATCTTGATGAATTCCAATCCGCCATTGGTATTCATCAAGTTTTAAATATACAGATCCATCATCAGCAATTCCCTTGCCGCCACTGGCAATTTTAAAATTTGGATCTTGTGGAAATCCCCAGCTTTCTCCGGGCACGGCTCTTGCTGGCATCATTCCTAGTATCTCAGTACCAAATTCTAACCACTCCAATGGATTCTTAGCCCCAAACCCAATATAACCCAATGATTTAATCTCCATGACGTCTTACCCCCTTATATAACAACGCTTTATTTAATGTTTTTTAATAGATTTTTCTCTCTCTTTATAGCACTTTGCACTTCTTCTTCCAAATTAACCTGGAAAGCTTTTTTTGCAGCAAACAGAACTTTTTGATTCATCTCACCCATGGCAGAGGCAAGTTCATTAATTCTAGTCTCTAAATTATCTAGATCCACAACTTCATTAACCAAACCAATTTCCTTGGCCTCGTCCGCACTTAATTTGGCATTGTTTAAAATGATTTCTTTAGCTTTATTAGCGCCAACTAATGCAGGTAAAAAATAAGTACTTGCGAGACCTGGCAAAATCCCGAGCTTTACAAAGGGAAAGGACAGTAAAGCATTTGTTTCAGCAACTCTTATATCAAAAGGAAGAACCATAGTGATTCCAATACCCACACAAGAGCCTTTCAAACCAGCGATAAGTATTTTTTCAGAAGAAGAAAGCTCAGTAACAAAAGATGAAATAAATTCATCCTCTCCAATTCTTAAGCCTAACTTACTAAGTTTATCTCCTGATAAATATTCTCTATCAGCGCCAGCACAAAAAGATTGACCTTTGCCTAAGAACGCAATGCTGGAGATGTCGGCGTTTATATTTGCGTGCCTGAAAGCATGGATAATTTCATCTCCCATATCTGGAGTATAAGCATTTAGCTTGTTTGGTCTGTTTAGGTAGATTTTTGCAAGGGTATTCTCCTCATGGTAGATAATGTGCTCGTAATACATTTAATTGTCTGAGTAGGGTTTCCATTTAGGAGATCTTTTTTCAATGAATGCCGTTGTGCCTTCTTTAAAATCAGCATGTACATTTTGTTCTGAAATTAAATTCCATGCATAATTCAACGCATCTGTTAAGCCAGTTTCCTTAGAATGCCAGATTGCTTTTTTTGTTTTTGATAAAGCTGATGGAGAGTGAACTTTTATCATATTGGCAATTTCATTTGCTCTGATTAGGAGTTCTTCATGCGCTATTATTTCACTAATCAATCCAATATTTAGCGCTTGATCTACACCCAATCGCTCACCACCACCAATTAAAGACATTCTTAAAACGCTTTCAAGGGGAATCTTTCTACTCAACCCTACTGGCTCTAGACCAGCTACTAGACCAACCTTTACATGTGTATCAAAAAAGGTTGAATGCTCAGAAGCAATAACAATATCGCTATCTGCAACAAAGTGGAGACCTCCACCACAACACATTCCGTTAACCGCGCAAATAACAGGTTTCCATATTTGATTCTGCAAGGAAGTCCATTTAATAGATTCAATTGTTGCTTCACCAGGATTATCGTTCATATCAGGAAGATCGGCTAAATCAGCACCCGTACAAAAAGATTTATCACCGGAGCCTGAGATAATTGCAACGATTGCCGAATCATCGTTGTTAAACTTATTCCAAGCATCTGGTAGTTCTTGAGACATACGACTGTTAACTGCATTTAATTGCTCAGGCCGGTTAAGCAAAAGTGTAGCAACACCATCATTAACCTGATAATCAATTGTTGAGTAATTCAATGCGCTAACCTCTTAGTTAAAAAAGTTCTGTTCTAGTTGATTTTCTAAGTATCCTTCGTCCCATAGAGAATTTTGTAAATGCTTGGCTCGTCTAAAATAAAGCTGAGGATCCGCTTCAACCGTAAAACCCATGCCGCCAAAAATTTGTATCGTTGTTGCAGAAATTTCTCTAAAAGATTTGCAGGATTGTAATTTTGCCATAGCAGATAAATTTGAAACGTCTCTTTTAATATCATGAGCCCAGGCTGCTTGATATGTCATTAATTTATTTGCCTCAACTTCAACTAGACCATCTGCTAGATAGTGGGCTATGGATTGAAAAGAACCAATTTTTTGTCCAAATGCCTCTCTTTCAAGAGCATAATCTCTCCCTAGGTATAAAGATTTTTCCGATCCTCCGGCAGCTTCAGCAGCCATTAATATCTGACATTTGTAACTTACTAGCTCCCATAGTGACCAGAAATCATCTTCTTCAATTAACATAGATTTATCAACTTGAACATCACTGAATTCTACCTCGTACATACTTGTTTTTGCATGATTGGATTGATAGGTATGATTTACCCCGGTTTGATTCATTGAGACAATAGCGGCCGCAATGGAATTTTTATACTTGCAAATAACAATGATTTTTTGTGCCATAGATGCATATGGAACCATTTGTTTGCAACCATTTAAAATAAGAGAATTACTCTTATTTACTATCTCTATATTAACCCCTGATTTAGCAAAGCTAGAACCTCTTTCTAACAAACCTATGGTATAGATTGATTTGCCTGATGCGATATCAGGAAGAATTTTTTCTTTTTGAGATGGGGTACCCATGGAATTTACAAGAGAAGCAGACATAATTGAGCTTATAAAAAGTGGAGACAAGGCCAATGATTTACCAAACTCCTCAAATACTATTGCAATATCAAGCAATCCCATATTTGAACCTCCATACTTTTCAGGTATTGCGATACCGGTAAGACCTAAAGCAATTAATTGATTCCAGAAATCATCTGAGTAACCAGATTTAGTGCCCTCAATTTCCCGTAAGGTTTTAAGGTTTGAAAAATTCTTACATATACCTTCTACGGTTCCCCTGAGGATATTTTGTTCTTCATTGAAATTTAATTCCATTAGATATGTTTCTAGTGCTCGATTGTAAAAAATATGTGTTTTTATATTAAACTTAGACTAAAGGTTAGGCAATATATAAAGATGACAGATAATTCTAAAGAAATAATAAAAAATAAACTTATTCAGTACGCATTTGCTTTGGATACAAGAACTTGGAATCATTTAAATGATATTTTTCATGAGCATGCTGTTGCAACTTATGGTAATAAAAATATTAATTTTCTGATCGAGACTAAGTCGAAAGATGAAATTCTGCAGATGTGCAAAGATAGTCTTGGCGGATGTGGAACAACCCAACACTTACTTGGCAATTTTAGAATTAATATAAACACAACGTTAGCAACAAGCGAATGTTACGTCAGAGCTTATCATGTAGGACTAGCTCCAAATGAACATGAGTTCTATGAAATGTATGGTGAATACCAAGATAAATGGGAGTTGTTTGATGGGAATTGGATGATTGTAAAAAGAAATCTAAGGGTTGACCATGAGAGTGGTAACAGAGATAAAGTCTTAGCACCTGGAGATTAATTATATGAACTTTGATTTTACCCCTGAAGAGGAAATATTTATTGAAGAGATTAAAGCCTTCATAGATAAGGAAAAATTAAAGCCTAACGCAGATGATGTATTTGCTCCAAACAGAGAGGCAGACGCTCAAACTAAAATTGATAGCCCTGCTAGACGTGAATTCATGAAAACTTTATCAAAGAAAGGTTATCTTGGTATGTCTTGGCCAAAACAATATGGAGGTCAAGAAAAGGATGGTATTTATGATTACATACTGAACGAGGAACTGTGCCGAGTTGGTGCCCCTTCCCCTGGAAAAGGCGTTGGATCTATTGGTCAAACTATTATCCACCACGGATCTCAAAAAGTTAAAGATGAGTTCTTGCCTAAAATTCTTGCTGGAGAGATAGATTTTGCCCTAGGTTACAGTGAACCAGGGGCTGGATCAGATCTTGCCTCATTAAAATTAAAAGCTGAACGCAAGGATAATGGGTGGCTAATTAATGGTCAAAAGATATGGACTTCCTCAGGTCATGTTGCTGATTGGTATTGGCTAGCTGCAAGGACAGATTCCGAGGCTCCTAAACACAAAGGAATCAGTGTTTTCTTGGTAGATATGAATGACCCTGGTATTGACGTTCACCCTATCGAAAGCAGTGGTATCAACGCAGAGTACTTCAGGTTACTAGCTGCGATTTTACTAGGCTCGGGCTGCCACAACTTTGTACTCAATTTAAGACTTCTCCTTTGCTACCTAGTACGCAGGCTAACTTTCAACACGTCGAGTTCAGCCGGACCCTAGCCCGGTCAGTGTCAAGAGCATAGTGTAAAACTCATGCCAACTCGACCTCAGACCCGCATAGGACTAAGCCATCTGTCACCTGCAACGCAGGGAATAATTTGGACTATAATCGCATCATTTTGCGTCGTCGCCTTTACAGCGATTGGTAAATATCTGATTGCAGAACTCTCGGTACCGATGATTACCTTTTTCAGGTGTGTGTTTGGTGTGCTTTTCATTATACCTTGGATTGCCCGCGTCGGACTTTTAGGACTAGCTACTAGAAGACCGATACTTTTGGTTGCGCGCGGTATCAATACCCTTATTGGCCTCTATTGTGTCTTTTTCGCAGTTGCTCTTCTCCCGTTAGCCGATGTCGTAGCCATTCAATATAGCAAACCAATTTTTGCGTCCCTGGCAGCCGCGCTAATTTTGCGTGAGGTCATGTACGGTTCCCGGTGGCACGCGCTTTTAATTGGTTTTATCGGCATGCTAATGATCATCCGGCCTGGTTTTACAGAATGGAATATTGGTGTCTTATTCGCTCTAGGTGCGATGGCGGCAGGAGCTTTTACAACAATTTCCGTCAAGCTAATGACCCGCACCGAGCCACCCGATCGCATCGTTGCCTATACGCTACTCGTTATGACATTAGGGTCAGCCATTCCCGCAATTATCGATTGGCAAACACCCACCTTAGAACAATTGCTATGGTTAATTTTGCTTGGGGGGCTGGCGACAGGTTTTCAGCGTTCGGTTGCACGCGCTTACGCAGCAGCCGATGCAACAGTGGTTCTACCATTTGAGTTTGTAAGGCTCCTTATTGCAGTTGCTTTTGGTTATTTAATTTTTGAAGAAGGCCTTGATGGATGGACATGGGCCGGTGGCACTATAATTTTTGCTGCGAGCATTTATGTCGTTCGCGCGGAAGCAAAAAGAAGTTCCTTGCTTTCTACCAATCGCAAAAACCAACTAGGACCCCCATAGAATTCAAAAAATGCGATCCAAAATCAGATTTCGGGCGGGTGACTATCAATCCGGATGGCGCAATACTAAATAATTCATACAGGAGGGCTGATAATGTCGGAAAATCTTCAGGAATTCGACTATATTATCGTTGGGGCAGGTTCGGCGGGTTGCGTTCTTGCAAACCGATTGAGTACTGACCCTAAAAACCGCATCTTACTTCTGGAAGCGGGGCCCGCTGACCGCAATCCCTTAATCCATTTACCGGTTGGGCCCGCCAGGGTCATAAACGATCCGAAATATGACTGGTGCTATGAAACCGAACCACAAGCCAATCTTGGCGGACGCAAAATCGCATGGACAAGAGGTAAAACGTTGGGCGGCTCGTCATCTCTAAATGGCATGGTCTACATCCGCGGCCATTCCATAGACTATGATCTGTGGGCGCAGCGTGGTCTCAAAGGTTGGGCCTATGAAGATGTCCTGCCCTACTTTAAAAAAGCAGAGCACAATGAACGGGGAAATGATGACTTTCATGGCATAAATGGCCCACTAAATGTTACGGAAGGTGGCCAAAACCACGCCTTATACGATAACTTTATATCCGCTGGGAAGGAGGCAGGGTATCCACTCAACGATGATTTTAATGGTGACGAACAGGAGGGTATTGGCCGCTTTCAGTTTACAATAAAAAACGCCCGGCGGTGGAGTACCGCGGCCGCTTATTTAAGACCTGCGAAATCACGGCGAAATTTGATCATTGAGACCGACGCTAAAACTCAACGCATAACCTTTCAGGGCACGCGTGCAACTAGTGTCATATACAAACATAAAGGTAGCGTTAAAGAAGCTATAGCCCATCGAGAGATCATTCTCTCAGGCGGCGCCATCAATTCCCCCCAACTCCTAATGCTATCAGGGATCGGTGACACAACCGCGCTCAAGGCTCTTGGAATCAGCACAGTTATAAACCGACCCGATGTTGGCAAAAATCTTCAAGACCACCTATCGATCAGGGTCATGCATCAATCAAAAATTCCTACGATCACCGACGAGTTAAGTAAATTTGAGCGGGGCATTTTTGCCGTCATCCGTGCCGTCCTTTTTCGTAACGGGCCGGCAGCGGGTTTTCCCCTAGCGGGCGGTGCATTTCTGAAAACGTCCCCTGACCTGGAAATGCCGGACATCCAAATCCATTTTAGCCCCGGCAATTTAATGTCAATCCATCGGAAACCATTTGCCAAACCAGCAACTGACCATACACGGCCAGATGCTTTTATGTGTCATGCCTGCCAGTTACGTCCGCAAAGTCGTGGGGAAATATCATTACGAACTGCTGACCCGGAAATTTCACCAATCATGGAACCAAACTATTTATCCGTCGAATATGACCGTCAGGTCATGCGCGCTGGTTTTAGAATTGCTAGAAACCTTTTGTCTCAGCCTGCTTTTGCCGAATACAGCAAGGGTGAAATTTGGCCCGGTCCCGACATACAAACCGATGATGAGATAGATGATTTTATTTCCAGTGCTGCAAGTACGGTCTATCACCCCGTCGGCACCTGTCGCATGGGGACCGATAAGGCCGCTGTGCTCGACGGGGGATTAAAGGTACGCGGTGCAACCGGATTACGGGTCGTTGATGCCTCGGTCATGCCGACATTAGTGGGGGGAAATACTAACGCACCCACGATCATGATCGCCGAGAAAGCTTCCGATATGATTTTGGCGCACCAATCGTAAAGTGATAAACTAAGCTCTATACTAGTTTTCCCAGATTTCACTCTGGGTCTTTTCATTTCAACACCGGAAAAACTTTGACCGACCAGTCTCCCCCAGGGCAAAGCAGCACAGGACCATTGACCGGAATGGCCGCCCTCCGCTATCGCGACTTACAGTTGCTGATTGTTGGCAAGGTTTTAGGCTGGATACCGCTTTATATGGTCCTGACCGCCATCGGCTACCAGGTTTATGATATCACCGGAAAAGTTGAAAATCTTGCCTATATCGGCTTAGCAACCTTTGCGCCCGCAATCGGGCTATCTCTAATAACCGGATACGTCGCCGATCTATTTGACCGTAGGCTAGTCGTCGGCACTTGCTATGCTATTGTTAGCTTTTCCGCAATTTTATTCCTCATGTGGTCATTGGGAGACCGTGCTGAAGTTTGGCCAGTCTTTGTAATTTTGCTCGTGCTCGGAACTGGAAGGGCCTTTTATCATCCAGCTGCAAACTCGTTGCTGCCTAACCTAGTCCCACCAGAGATATTTCCGAACGCCGTTGCCTGGCACACAAGTACCAATAAGATTGCGCAAACTGTCGGGCCAATGCTGGGTGGCTTGGTCTATCTTGCAGGGCCGGAGTATGTGTATGCCATTTCAGCCGGGGGTCTAGCGATAGGCACGATCACGAGTTTCTTTATAAAAACCAAGACGAGCCGCGCTGGGAAGGAACCCACCAGCTGGAGAGTGCTCTTTGCCGGCCTGCGTTATGTTTATGACAAGAAAATAATTTTGGGCGCTATTACGCTTGATTTATTTGTGGTGTTGCTTGGGGGTGTCACCGCACTATTACCTGTCTTTGCTAAGGATATCCTGGATGTCGGACCTGCCGGTGCGGGATTGCTTAGAGGTGCCATCGCTGCTGGTTCGTTGGCGACTGGGATCGCGTTGACCCGCATCAGCATGACCCGAGCTGTAGGCTCAACGCTTTATATCAGTATTTTTGTATTTGGCGGTGCGACCATACTGTTTGGGATCTCCACTGTCCTTTGGCTTTCACTTGCAGCCATGGTGATTCTTGGCATCGGCGATATGGTCAGCGTATATATCCGTGTCACGCTTATCCAGATTGCTACACCAGACGATATGCGTGGGCGCGTCAGCGCAGTAAATTCAGTTTTTACTGGCGCTTCAAACGAGATTGGTGAATTTCGCGCGGGCATGATGGCGGCTGCAATCGGCACCGTTCCTGCTGTTTTATTCGGTGGGATCGGTTGCTTCGTTGTGGCGGCTATCTGCTGGTTTGCTTTTCCAGAATTACGAAGGGTCCAGCGAATGGACCGAGAACTTTAATCATCCCCGTCATCACATTGAATTGTTTCGTACTCAGCGGGTATAGTCATTTCCATCAACAGATAATCGTCCGAATAGTCTAATACGTTGTGTTTAATGCAGGGAGGCTGAACCCAGCAATCGCCTTCCTCAAAATGCTGTTCGCCGTGCCCCTCAAACCACACCGTTGACCGGCCCTCTAGGCAATAAACCATTTGAAACTCAAGATCGTGATAGTGTAACCCGCTGCCCCCTTCCGGGCACGCCGCCGTCGTCTTAATCAGATGGACATGAACCTTGCCCTCGGTGATATCGGCAATGCCAAAATCGCGATACTCGCGATAGCTCCGGAGGCCTCCGCTGATAAATGGATTTTCTTTGGACTTATTGACTAGAAACGTTGATTTTATTTTGCCTGACTGAGGCATCCCAATTTCCTTTTTTCATAATCTAACATTGAGGAGGGGGGCGGAGGAAGAGACTCAATCAAGCCACCCATGTCTTAATATTTTCTTCAACCATCTCCTCAGGTCAGCGCCCCATATCCCTTCAGCGTCAAACGGCGCATGAGACGCGACTCATCGCGCGGGAAATCCTTCCGCATATGGATAGAGGCGTAATTGTCCCACATAACCATATCGCCCAGTTTCCATTCATGCTCAAACACGACCGCCGGGTCTTCTGAAATCGTGAAGAGCTGCTCCAGAATTTCCTCGTTTTCGTCTGGGTGCTAAACCTTCAATGCGCGCCGACATTAGCCGGCTGATATAAAGTGCTTTGCGGCCGGTCGCTGGATGGGTCACAAATATAGGCTGCTCATATTGCAGCATGCCAGAGATATCGGAGTCATAAATATTGATGCGCTCTCGGCGTTTGTAATCATGAATCTGGAGAACTTTTCCGGCCCTCAAGCTTTTCTTTGAGACCGCCTGGAATATTTTCATAAGCCTTATACATGTTTGAAAAACATGTATTACCACCCCAACTCGGCAAGGTGATGGAATAGAGTAGCGTCGCCTTGTGAGGCGTCTCATAGTAGCTGGTATCATGATGAAACCACATCTCCCCGTCACCGAAAGCACCGATAGGTTCGCCGGTCTTCTCGTCCTTAATGTTTGTGACAAACATAAAAGGTGTGTCGTAGCTCCCGCCTGGTGTTGAGCCGTTGGGCGAACGCCGGCGTTCGCCAAGACCGCCAAAGGTATTAGCAAAAGCCATCTGCTCTTCCTCGGTTATGTCCTGGCCACGGAACACAACAATCACATGCTCATGAAAGGCGTCTTCGATCTCTTTTGCGGTTGCCTCGCTGATTGGTTCGCGCAAATCAACGCCTATAATCTCAGCACCACAAGCACTGGAGAGTGGGTTAACTTTTATGGACATGGCGCAAAACCTCTTTAAGTATGTTTTTATCTTATTAAAATTATCACGGTTGTTACAAGATGTGAAACTATCCTGAACAACCTGCGCGATATGGGTTTACCAGAATGAAAATAGAGAAACTTTATGGTGCATTTGGTGCGGTAATTTCCGAAATTGACCTTAAGGAATCCTTTTCTAATTCTAATCTTAATATCCTTAAACAAGCCTTTGTCGACCATCAACTTTTGATCTTTCACAATCAACAAATCAAACCAAAACATCAACTGGCGCTGAGCAAACATTTTGGTCCTGTCCAGAAACTCTATGCCGAAGAACACCGAATACCGGACTGCCCGGAAGTGGTTGTTCTGTCTAATGAACAGGTGGATGGAAAACATATCGGTGTAGTAGCAGCAGGAGACTACTGGCATTCAGATCTATCGCCAAGCAAGACGCCCGGCCTTGCAACACTTCTTTATGCCCGAAAATTGCCCAAGCGGGGGGGCGATACAGAGTTCGCAGACATGTTCAAAGCATACGATACGCTAGCGGAGGAAATGAAAGAGCAAATTGCAAACCTCAAGGGCATACATTGCATTAGTAAACTACGTAATCACCGGGTCAAAGTTACGCGGCCAAATGGTGTGGAATATTATAAGAAACAAAACAGTATACCGAGTGAAGCTCACCCTATAGTCCGTAAACACCCGGTTAGTGGGCGCAAGTCACTTTACGTTTCACCGCGTTTTACAATCGGTATCGAAAATATGGAGGATACCGAAGCTCAACCGCTGCTCGACAAACTATTCGCACACCAGGTCAAACCAGAAAATATCTATCTTCACAAATGGCGGGTCGATGATCTGGTCATTTGGGACAATCGCAGCGTTAACCACCGTGCCTGCGGTGGTTATGACATGAATGATATCAGACGAATTCACCGAACTTCGACGCTCGGCGACGCTCCTTTTTAATGGGTCAGAGTTCTTTATGAGAAATTGGGGGATTCCTCTAATTTCTTTAGAATTAAATATTTAGACAGCCAGAGCCTGGAAACCTTTTGCAGATTGCGGGAAAATCGGAGATGCTCGCATCATAACAATCAATAGGACTGGGGATGGGGGTATGAGCATTGATGTGGCCGTTACAGCGCATTACAAAAGTTTAGAGGGTCGTGTCGTAATCATTACCGGGGGCGGCCAGGGCATTGGTCGCGGATACGCCCACCATTTCGCGGCCCAGGGCGCCATTCCTATTATCGCAGAGTTAAATGGTGATAATGCTGTCTCCGTTCAGCGTGAAATCAAAGAAAAGGGTTTCGAGGCGCTAGCGATCCAAACGGATGTCGCCTCAATGGAATCCGTCACCACAATGGTTAATCAAGTCATCGAGAAATTTGGTCGCATAGATATTTTGATCAATAACGCTGCCGTCTTCTCTCGTATCACTATGGCGCCTTTTTGGGAACTCCCACTTGACGAGTGGGATAGCGCTATGAATGTCAATGTCACCGGTAGCTATTACTGTGCACGCGCTGTAGTGCCGACAATGCGGAGGGCAAAATGGGGACGCATCGTCAATGTCACTTCCGGCACGGTCCAACTAGGCTCAGCCAATTATCTCCATTATATTACATCGAAGTCAGCCGTAATCGGTATGACCCGTTCCATGGCCCGGGAGCTTGGGGCTTCAAATATCACGGTGAACACATTTTGGCCCGGGATAACCAAAACCGAAGTAAACCGGCCATCAGCAACTGATGAAGTATTTGAAATGTTTACCCAACGGCAGTGCCTGCCGCGTATGACCACGATTGATGATCTTGCAAAACCGATGCTGTTTCTGTGTTCCGAAGAAGCCGCCTACATGACCGGTCAAATTTTCGAGCCCGATGGCGGATTAAGCTTTAATTGATTCTCGCTATTCTGAAACTCTGGTACCTCTTTCAATAATTCCAAGGACCTCCTCGGCACGCACAGGGGTACTATTTAGTTCCGCTCCGAATGGTCTGAGCGCATCGCAAACTCCATTGGCAACCACCGCCGGTGGGGCTATAGCGCCGCCCTCACCGAGCCCCTTGAAACCAAACGCATTTCTTGGGGACGGAGTTTCACTATGGATCACGTCGATGGGAGGAACATCTGATGCTGTCGGCAACAAATAATCAATGAAGCTGCCAGTCATTAGTTGGCCATGTTCATCATATCTTAGCTCTTCAAAAAGTGCTCCTCCTATACCCTGAACTAGACCGCCCTTAACCTGACCATCGGCAATCCCGGGATTGATTAATGTACCCGCATCATGCACCTCGACATATTTTTCGATCTTGATTTCACCAGTTTCAACTTCAATTTCGACAATTGCTGCATTAGCTGCATAGGCCCAGGTTACCGTTGGTGGCTCGTAATAAGCGGTGTCTTCCAACCCCGCGTCAACGCCTTCGGGGCGCTGATGCATCCATCCTGGCTGCGCAGCATTGGCAACTTCTTTTAACGTCACTGACATTTCTGGTACACCTTTGACACCAACAGAGCCGCCACGTAACTCGAGATCGGACTCTGATGCTTCAAGAATATTTGCCGCAATGGCAAAAACCTTTTCCTTGACCTTGTCACTAGACTTCTGGATTGCACCGGATGCGGTAACAGCGCTGCGGCTAGCAATTGTGCCGTAGCCCATCGTCACATGCGATGTGTCAGCCAGCGTCACCACAACGTCCTCCATTTTGACGCCCCAAATATCGGCGGCGACCTGGGCGAATGCTGTCTCATGACCCTGACCTTGAGGGCAGGCACCTGTCGCGACCATAACCTTACCTGAGGAGTCAATTTTAACGGTTGCTCCCTCAAACGGACCGATCCCCGTCCCTTCAACATAACAACCGATCCCGAGGCCGAGATAAAGACCTTCAGCGAGCGCAACTTTTTGCCGCTTCCGAAATGCCTCTAGACCCCCAATACCTTCTAATGCCTTACGTAATGCTTCCGGATAATCGCCGCTATCATATTCGATCATTACGCCGTCCCGGTAAGGCAACCCGACGGCATATGGCATTTGCTCGGGCTGGATCATATTTCGGAACCGCACTTCCGCAGGATCAATTCCTAACTCATTGGCAACAAGATCAATAGAGCGTTCCATCGCGAATGCAACTTCAGGGCGCCCCGCACCGCGATAGGGTGCATTTGGCGTGCGGTTAGTCATCATAACCTTGCAATCAGCCTCATAATGCGGAATATCGTACGGTCCCATAAAATGCGCGATAGAGTTTCCAGCGATCGCTGCCCCAACCGGGGAGTAGGCGCCTGAATCGACGATGAAATAGTTTTTTATTGCGCTAATCTTCCCCTCATCGTCAAAACCGACCTCTATATCGAAAAGATTATCGCGCGAGTGGGCGGCATTCAGCAAATGCTCGTGACGATCCTCTAGCCACTTAACGGGACGGCCCAATTTTTTAGCCAAATAAGCGACCAATATATCCTCTGGATAGACATGGCCTTTACCTCCAAATCCCCCGCCTACATCAGGGGCGATGACGCGTACTCGCTCTTCAGGCATATCAAGCGCATTGGCCACTTCACGCCGAACCCAGTGGACTACCTGCGTTGACGACCAGACAGTAATACCGCCCGTCCGGGAATCAAATTCCGCGATAACGCCGCGGCATTCCATTGGCATTGCAGCATACCGGTGATGATAATAACGCCGCTTCAACCGGTGCGGCGCCAACTCAAGAGCCGCCGCACCCTCACCAGTTTTAGCATGCAGAGAGGCCGCTACGTTTCCAGGTAGATTTTCGTGAACTAACGCTGCTCCATCCACGCGAGCCGCCTCGGCACTCGCTACTGGCGATAGGGGCTTAAATTGACCATCGATCAATTCCGCTGCATCTTCGGCGATGTAACGATTTTCTGCGACGACAAGCGCATACGGTTCACCTACGTAGCGAAGTTTGTCATATGCCATAAGAGCTTGATCGGGTATTTCAATTTGTGGATCCATACCATCGCGCCAGGTCTTCGGAGCGGTAACCTGCATGCCACTAATCGGCGGCAAAACATCTTTTAGATCAGCACCTGACAACGCGAGTACCGCGCCTTTAACGTTCCGCGCTGCATCAAGATTAACGCCTTCTATTGATGCGTGTGCTAGTTGGCTGCGAACGATAGCAACGTGGAGCATTCCTTCCAACTTTATATCGCCGACAAATGACCCTTCACCCCTTATGAGACGGTTATCTTCGCGTCGAGTGACCGAGCGGCCAATGTAAGACGGCATCGTATCAGCCATTATTCTCTTTCCCTCTTGCAGGCTTGTCATAAACCTGTTCGGCATAAGAGGTCACCGCCTTGATGATGCCTTCATAGCCGGTGCAGCGGCAAAGAGCCGCCGACATACCTATTTTTATATCGTCTTCGGTCAGAGAATTATTATTCTCTACTAAATCAATTGCGGTCATTAACATACCTGGAGTACAAAAACCGCACTGCAATGCGCGATGTTCGGAGAATAATTTCTGAAGAGGGTGCAACGCTTCGCCGTCAGCCAAACCCTCAACGGTTAAAATTTCTACTCCTTGGGCTTGGACAGCAAACATCAGACAAGACCGGGTCGCCATTCCGTCGACAATGACCGTGCAGGCACCACAAACCCCGTGTTCACAGCCCACATGCGTCCCTGTTTTCCCGAGAACATCACGTAAAAAATCGACAAGCAACATACGGGGCAACGCTTCGCCTTTCAGGCGCTCACCATTCACGGTGAGTGAGATTGGGCGTGGGGCGGTCACCGGTTTTCCCCAGCACGCTCTGCAGCTTTTGCAATTGCGCGTGACACCACGACCCCAATTAACCGGCGACGATAAGATGTGCTTGCATGGGGATCGGCCATTGGATCTGCGGCCGCAGAGGCCGCCGCGGCCGCTGCTTTTATTGAATTTTGGCTAACCCCATCTCTAAGGATTATCTTTTCTGCCGCTAACAATCTTATAGCAGTCGGCCCGGCACCACAGACAGAAAGACGAGCCTCATAGGGATGGTGGTTTTTAAAACTGATTTGTGCCGCTGCACCGGCGAGCGCAAAATCACCATGCCGCCTGGCAATCTCTACAAAAGCTGTACCACTATTATTTGGAATTTTAGGGACTATGATTTTGGTCAATATCTCGTCAGGTCTTAGAGTGGTCGTCAAAATATCCTCAAAAAATTCGGTGGCCTTTATCTTCCGTTCGCCGCGAACGCTTTGCGCAACGAATACAAAGTCTAGCGCAAGTGCCACAGCAGGGTACTCAGCGGCAGGGTCAGCATTAGCGAGGCTGCCACCAATTGTACCGCGGCTACGGATTGGCAAATGCGCTATATAAGTTGTTGCCTCCTGCAACAAGGGAGCGTGCTCACCAATCAATTCACTGTTTTCAATCTCACGCTCGCGTGTCATAGCACCGATCTCTAAATGATCACCAATATCCTTAATGAAAGACAGCCCTGCTACTCGATTGAGGTCAATCAAGATTTCCGGCCGACTGAGCCGAAAATTAAGAAGTGGTACCAAACTCTGCCCTCCTGCCAAGAGTCTCGCATCCGTGCCATACTCCGAAAGCAATGACAACGCTTCGGAAACTGCAGTCGGGGTGCAAATATCTAGTGGCGGTGGCTTCACGGAAATCTCTTAATTTGTTTCGTTTAATATATATCAAAGTCAGAACATTTAAACTGAGTCAAACCCGTTTACCTCAGATTAAATATTTGTATTTCTTGTATTTCTCGCACGTTTCAGTTGTAACTGAATTTAATTTTATTCATTAAAGTTTTTGCGTCCGGCTGAGACGTCGATAGGAGCCAGGTTGCTGTCGTGACATCACCGCCAATTTTAAGCCAAATAACTGGCGCATGGCTCAAAATGCCAGGAAATATTCGTGGGATTCTATGGCTGAGCATTGGCGCATTCTTGTTCTCGATTACTGATGTAATTGTCAAGCAACTCGGCCGCAAATTTGATCCTACTGAGCTAGCATTATTTCGCTATGGCATTGGCATGATCATACTAGCCCCCATTTTCATAAAAATGGGCCTAGCAGAGTTGAAGACAACACGTTTAGGCATGCATATTTTTCGAATGTCACTCGCGATGATCGCGCAACTAGGCATTTTTATTACCGTAATTAACATGCCGCTTGCCGACGCTACAGCTATCTTCTTCTCCAAACCGCTATTCACTACAGTTGTTGCCGTCATTTTTATTGCCGAAATCGTTAACGGTCGACGTTGGATTGCAACAATTGTTGGGTTTATTGGGGTTGTCATAATGATTCAGCCGGGAGCGGAGACCATAAACCCAATTGCGTTGATCGGTGTAGGTTCCGCCTTCGCATTCGCGACAGCAAATGTCCTAATCCGAGTTTTATCTAAAACGGAGCCGCCAAATCGTATACTCTTCTATTACCATATTGGAGGTATATTAGTCTTCACCGGTCCCGCTATCTGGTCATGGACGATGCCAGTAGGAATTGAGTGGGGTATGCTAATTTCAATAGCTGTGTTGACGACAATCGGTATGACCTGTTTCGTCCGAGCCTTCTCCGCAGGTGAAGCAAACGCCGTAGGACCCATTGAATACGTCCGACTGATTTATGCCGCCCTCTTCGGATATTTTCTATTCAGTGAAATACCCTCTATTTGGACAGGTGTTGGTGCGGCCCTGATCGTTGCCAGCGCCATCTATATTGCCCGGGACGAAGCCCGCAAGGCAGCAACACAGACGTGACTAATCTTCCACCCGTATTGGCCCGATGGCAAAATGCGTGGGCTCGGATGTCGGGAAACCTCCGCGGAATACTTTGGATAACGTTAGGTACAGTTGCGTTTGCCTTAAATGACGTGCTGGTCAAATTGCTCGGCAAAAAGTTTGGGCCGATGGAACTAGCGTTCTGCCGATATTCCATCGGTCTAATTATTCTATCCCCGGTCTTTTTTCAGATGGGGGTTTCTGGGCTTAAGACCAGACGACCTGGTATTCACTTTGTACGGTTAATAATAGCCTGTATAGCGCAGCTCGGCGTCTTCTATTCTGTTATCCACCTATACCTTGCCGATGCCACCGCGATAGCCTTCTCGCGCCCGCTTTTCACTACCATAATTGCTGTTTTTCTTTTGTCTGAACTTGTATCCAAACGCCGTTGGGTGGCTACAGCCGCGGGATTCATAGGCGTCCTAATTATGGTGAGACCTGGTCATGATGGATTTGATATCGTCACAGTTGTCGCACTTATAAGTGCCTGTACGTTTGCGATCGCTAATATATTAATAAGGTTGATGTCAACGACCGAGCCACCAAACCGTATACTATTTTACTACCACGCAGGCGGCGCAATCATCTTCCTAATTCCAACAATCACCCTGTGGCAGGATCCAGCAGGAATCGAATGGACCCTGCTTGCCGGGATTGGCATTATGACAACCATTGGCATGACTGGTTTTATTCGAGCGTTCTCAGTAGGTGAGGCAAATGCCGTAGGACCTATGGAGTATGTCCGCCTAATTTATGCCGGGATCTTAGGATACTCAATTTTTGGTGAAGTCCCCGACTACTGGACCTACGCAGGCGCCCTGATAATCATAATTGCGACGCTGTATATTGCACGTGATGAAACGAAGGGAAAACGGGGCTAGGGAAATTATCTCTCACTTTCTATGCGGGTGGGGGCATTGGTTTTGCTGCTTCCATTGCTTTAAGAGCAGCCTCCCGGCGCGCTATATAATAACCACTGCCGAAGATGACTAATGCGCCTGCGCCGGTCCAAATATCAGGATTTTCATGAAAGAAAATAACGCCGAGACAAACTGTGAAGGGTAGCTTCAAGAAATTAAAAGGCATGACTACCGAGGCTTCACCAACAGATAGCGCCCGAATAATTCCTTGTCTTGCAAGCGCACTAAAAATACCGACCGCAAATATCCAGCCCAAGTGTTCGGCGCGAACCTCATTCCAATAAACAACCGCTGGGACTAAACCAATTGCCGACAAAAGAAACAAATCGTAGTAAATAATTTTGTTAGAGCTATCTAATTTTGCCAATTGTTTCGTTGAAACATTTATTAACGCGTACGCACAACTGGTGACCACGACACCAATCGCTGCCCAAGTAAGTTCCTGGAATCCCGGGCGAATAATGATCATTACACCTCCAAATCCGATCAAAAGAGCAACCCATCGGCGAATTCCAGGTCGCTCACCAAGAAACAAAACTACAAACAAAACTGTGAAGAGTGGCGACGTAAACATCAACCCTGTGACATCCTGCAGCGGAAGATTTGCCAGTGCAAAAATTAAAAGAACCATACCACCGTAATTGAGGATGGATCGATACACATAAGAACCGAGATGATCTGTTTTAAGAATGCCTGCGCCGACCTTGAACAACCACGGCGCCATCAGAATCACACCAAGGACTGAACGAAAAAATACGAGCTGAAAAATGCTGAAGTCACTAGATAAATGCCGAACCACCGCATACGTCGCTGCGTAGTTCGCTGTAGCAAAGATCATCCACAGGATACCCCTAGTTGACCCCGGCATCGCTTCGAAAACGGTCATTAGATGAGATAATCGGCTCAAGGCCTCCCCCCTTTACCAACGAAATATGGATGCACCTGCGGAACTCCATAGTTGATGTCCTGCCAAAACCACTAGTCCTACTTGCAATGATCTTCTCTGAACGGCTTTAAGTTTTTTATCGAAAAAGTATAAATTTTTCGGGGCGATGGCGACTTCTCCATCCTTCTAAAACACATCTATATCGAGATTTAGAAGGTTCTACAGACTATTATCGCTGTTTCCACCCCGTGTATACCACAAGCCAAACTATTGGCTCGTTTAAGACAACACACGGCAGTATGATCCCCTTCAAAAGAGGTTGCCGAGGATGTCTTTAAAGACAAAAAAAATCAGCGTTTTATTTGTTTGTACTGGAAATATATGCCGGTCTCCCACAGCAGAAGGTGTGTTCCGCCATATGGTTGAAAATGCCGGCCTAGGGAAGCACATCCATATCGACTCCGCCGGTACTATAGCCTTTCATATTGGTGAGAGCCCTGACCCGCGCTCACAAAAGGCCGCTAAAAGTAAGGGCATCGATCTCAGCAGTATACGGGCACGCCAACTTCATGAAGACGATTTTCAAATTTTTGACTTCCTAATCGCCCTTGATCGCTCGCATTTACAAACTTTGGAAGATCAGGCTCCAGAAAATTGCAGCGCGGTTCTTCGACTGCTCTTGGATTACGATCCTAAAACAACAATCGAGGATGTTCCTGATCCCTATTATGGTGACCTTAGCGGCTTTGACGACGTCCTCAATCTTATTGAAAGCGCGTCAGCCGGCCTGCTAAGGGAGCTACATAAATTATCTTCGCGTTTCTGATAGTGGGTGTATTTGATCAGGGGGCCCGAAACTAGATACTATCTGTGCCGCGGCTAAGTCACTGCATAGTCGAGCGGCAGGGCAGTGGTATACTTAATTTGTTCCATTGCAAAACTTGAACTCACATCGGTCAGATCAACGTACTCTATCAACCTTTTATAAAATTCATCATATGATGCTATATCCGGTACAACGACGCGAAGCAGGTAATCAACATCACCACTCATTCTGTAAAATTCAACTACCTCGGAAAAAGAGGAAACCGCCGCTGAAAATTTTTCAAACCAAGCCGCACTATGATGGTTTGTTCGGATCGACACAAAAGCTGTAACATCAACGTTTAGCGATTCTGCATTAAGCAGAGCAACT
>CAXYCJ010000012.1:0-83228 GCA_964275585.1 uncultured SAR86 cluster bacterium
CTGATAAGCCAGTGCATTAGTGGACATGACATGGGTTTTTGAAGCCTGTAACTAGAAGGACATTGGGGTGCGAATTAACCTAATTTTTCTGAAAATCTGTTATTTACAGACATCTGATTAAAATGAAAAGCATCCAAAAAAATCTTCTTCATCAATCTTCTTATCGAAATCATTATCTATTCCATCAAAACACGATCCTCCTGAGTCTATGGATTCAGGCAAAGGGTCTTTCGTTAAAAACTTTTCCGGTATTGAATTCCATAGCTTATCAAAAAACTCATTCATTAACTTAGCATTTTGATGGTCGTTTCTTACAACGAGCGTATTTTCATCATTTTTTCTACCTCCAGCCTTAGTCCAATTCATTGAGCCAATGATTATATGTTTTTGATCAATTACAGCTGCTTTCATGTGCATTTTTCCACCCCAACTCTCAACTTTTAAGGGTATACCTTTCTTGCGAAGATATTCATGCTTGCTATATCCATTTGTTGCAGCTGTGGCATCAAGAATTACCCTCACGTTTACTCCTCGTGCCTTTGCTTTAGCTAAAGCCTTAGATAACTCATTATGCGTTAGGAAAAAAATTGTAACATTTATGCTCTCTTCAGCTTCATCAATCAAACGAATGACTCCATCATCCATTGCATTATCTTGGGGTGAAAAAAATAACGAGACAATTGATTGGCCTATATTCATCTTAGCTATATTTTTATTACGTTTAAATTTTTCTTTGTGGTATAAATCAAGCTCAAACATTTGATTGAATTCTTCCGTATAAAGTGACGCTATAGACTTTGAATCTATTTCAGCGGCTAAATTAGCGTTATACCCACCAATCCCAGTGTCGCTAATATTTGTTGATCCAGTCCATATAAATTGCTTATCAACAATAAAAAACTTGTTGTGCATAATATCGCCAGAAAAATAAATTTCATGTTTACTTGCATAACCTTTATCTTCAAAGCATTGCAGAGGGCCATCTGTAAAAATTGGTCTTGTACATTCTGTGCTGTCTTCATACTCCCTGTCATCTCTCTCTAAATATTCTTTTCTTCTAAGATCGGCAGAAAAATCAGATCTTATATTTTTTAAAGTCTTCTCTAGCAAATGAGTATCTGAGTAATAACTATCGCCATACACGTCTTTATCAATAACTCCTCTAACATGAACTCCTCTTTTTTCAGCATCATCCAAAGCTTCAAGAATAGATAATTGTCCTCTTAGACCATAGATTGCAAAATCAATCGAGGATCTAGAATTTGTGATCATTGATAGAAGTGAGGTACATATCTCATCTAAACAATCAGCGCTTGGTTTCTGTCTATCAATAGGAGAGTTTAAATGGATTTTGAGGCTATCTTCGGCTCTAACAACCAAGCAGAAAAAAATAGTTATAAAAAAATATAAGCTTTTCATTTATATACTTAACCCCTAATCGATAGGGCGATTAGTTTTTTCATATTAGTAAGCCAGTCTATATCCAATAACCACCATATGCAGATGCGAGAGCAAAATATAAGAGCATCCATTGACTATCATCCTCTCCAGTTTTTAAAACATAGCGTTCATAGTTACGTTTAATAAAAAGTCCTAAAAAAACTATGGTCACAATTCCTAAAAAAATATTCATAATCTCTCATTCAAAATAAGTTTAATTTAGTTTCCCATAATCTAAGAAAAAATAGAAATCGCAACCCTCGGTGTGTGTTTGTTATAAGTGTTCGCTTACGTTTAACTAATAGTGCTATATTTAATAGCATAAAATTTGGAGAATAGAGATGAATAATGTACGTATAATAGATTGTGATATTCCTTTTGGAAGTTTAGTTACATTTGTAATTAAATTTAATTTTGCTGTTTTGGCAGCTGCTATTGTTATTGGATTACCAATAATGCTAATGGTGGCCGTTATTAATGCATGAACCTGTGTAAAAAACTAGTTGCTCTTCTGCTGCTGTCACCAATGGTTCATGGAGGCGAAATGAACTCGTGGGAATGCAGTTCGTTTGAAGGGGCTAAGATTATCGGTGAGGATGGAGATTATTTAGGTAGAGTGGGTCCCAGCTATAATTCTGATTCTATTTTTAATTCCTCGTCTTCTTATAGCACTTCTTATTCCTCAAATAGTATTTTTAACACTTCGTCTAAATATGGAAATAGTTATTCCAGCACATCAGTCTTCAATGACGGAGCGTCAAGCCCGCCTATTATTTTATCTACAGATGGAAGAGTTTTAGGAAAATTATCTATTGGCCCAAGTTACCAAGCCGACAGATTTGATCCGTATGATATTAAGTATACTTGTGACTGGGATTGAGGATTATTTAAATACTGCGTCCAAAATATAGATAAGTTCTTTCTATTCTGGGCTAGCTATTGCCTGCAACAAAACATACCAATGCGCTAAATTATCATAAAAACTTTGGACCAATATTCTTTCATTTAAACCATGAGCAAAACTATCACTGGCTTTACCATAACCGCCATTGACACCGTAGCTTGGTATTCCTGCAGCCCTAAAGTGCATACCATCTGTTCCTCCAGATGACATACTTGGAATAATCTCTAATCCTGGATATTTAATATCAATTGCCTTTTGAAGGGCCAAAGTTACATCTTCTCTTAAAGGAGATGGATCTGTTTCAGTTGGAACACCCAACATAGAAAATTCAATCTGTGGATTGTTAATAGCCTGTTTAAGCTGAGCAAGAGTATTTTCTACCCCAGTACCTGGGAATATTCTACAATTAATAGTTGCTGTTGCAGATTGAGGCAGAGCATTTTCAGCGTGTCCTGCTCGCAACATGGTAGCCACACATGTAGTACCTAGGGTTCCTATATATGTGCTAGACGATCTGAGCATGTTAATGGCTGATTTATTATTTGGATATTTTGCAAATGTTCGCATTGCTTTACCAAGTTCACCATCGGTTTTCTTCCCAGTGCCTTTGAAAAAGGTCCGAGTTAAATCATTGTGACTTACAGGAAATTGATAATCTTGAATTGCATTAATTGCATCGGCTAAATCATAAATAGCATTATCTTTTCTTGGTCGGCTGCTATGACCGCCGGGATTACGAGCAGTAATCTCCCAAGTAATATAAGTTTTTTCAGCAGCTTGCATACCAAAACTGGAAGGAGTTCCTCCATCTTCAGGAATCGTTGCACCTCCAGAATCAGCATTTAAGACAAATTCACTATCAGTCAGATGGCGATATTCATTAACCAGAGCTTGGGTTGTTACCATGCCCGTTTCTTCATCTCCTGAAAAAGCAATAATTAAGTCTCGACCAGGCACCCACCCCTCTGATTTCAATCTTAAAAAAGCTACGACAACAGCCGTCATGCCTAATTTATCATCGCCTGTGCCGCGGCCAAAAAAATAGCCATCTTCTTCCACTAAAGTAAATGGATCTCTGCTCCAGTCGTCTCTCATTGCATCAACAACATCCATGTGAGCAGATATGCTAATTGGTTTTTTATTTAGAGAATCATCACCCCTATACCTCACAACCAAAGCAGCTGTCTCACCCATTTTCAAAACATGAATATCCTCACTGTCAAAGCCTCCTTGTTCAAATTCAGAAGCTAGATAATTTGCTAATTTTGGCACTTGATTGTGACCTTTAGCTGTCCGAAGTTCAACAGCAGTTTTATATATTTCAAATGCTTTGTTACCAAAGGGCATTTGTTTACTGGGAACCTCAGAATAAATAGGTGCTATAAATAAGAAACAACCAATCAAAGCCCTTTTAATAAATAAATGAAACATATAACCTCCAGACAACTCGATGAGAATCGAGCTTTTAATAAATATAAATATATATATTATCACTAAAAAATTTTGCATGATTCTTTGACAGGCAATGCATGTCATGCCTATTGCTTCAGTGTATTATCAACCAATGAATACGGTAAATCCTAAGATTATAGGTTTCTGGCGAGGCTGGTCTATTGCAGTTGGTTGCGCCATTGGTTCAGGTATTTTTATGATGCCTACTCTACTTGCTCCATTTGGGCTTCTTGGTTTTGGAGGCTGGATAATTGCTGGTGGCGGTTCAATCTTAGTTGCTTTAACAATGTCACGATTGGTTCGAAGAATTCCTAAAACTGGGGGACCTTATGCGTATGCCCATGAAGGCCTTGGGCATTTTGCTGGATTTATTATTGCCTGGACGTATTGGATTGCATGTATTGCCGCTGTTGCTGGTATATCCATAGCTTTTGTTGGTTATCTTGGTTTCTTTTTACCAGCTATAAGTACTTCTCCTATACTTTCTTTGCTCGCTTCGTTGATTCTTGTATGGACAATTGTGCTATTAAATATAAACAGCATAGAAAATAGTGCAAAATTTCAGGTTGCGTCCACCTTGATAAAATTGCTGCCTCTAATTTTTATGATCTATCTTGGATTTACAAATTTCACTACTGATAATTTACCTGAATTAAATCCAACTAATGCTAATCCATTTACATTGCTAGCCACGGTAACAACTTTAGTCATGTGGTCATTCATTGGTATTGAAACTGCTACTGTTCCTGCGGATAATGTGATTAATCCAGAAAAAACAATTCCAAAAGTTTTAATGGCATCTGTTTTAACTGTTTTAGCTATATATATTTTAGTCAGCATTTCAATTGCTGTAATTGTTCCTGCAGATGAGTTGGTTAATTCATCTGCTCCATTTGCATTGGCTGCCACAAAAATTTTAGGTGCCTCCGGAGGTGCGGTCATAACTTTTGGGGCGCTAATCTCTACCCTTGGTTCATTGAATGCAAATACTTTAACCGCAGGGAATATAACTCTAGCTGCAGCGAGAGATAAGCTCCTGCCTAAGAAATTTTTAACTCTATCTGATTCAGGAACGCCAAAGTTTTCATTTCTACTTGCTGGATCGTTTGTAAGTTTATTGTTACTAATGAATTATACAAAAGGATTGGTTAATGCATTTATATTCATGGCAATGCTATCTACTCTCTCAACTCTCATTGCTTATGCTTTTTGTGCTATGGCAGAGCTTAAATTCCTCAAAAGCGACAAAAAAGATACACAAAGAACAACAGCAATATTGCTAACATCTGCAACATTTTTATATGCTTTTTTTGCAATATGGGGTGCTGGTATGGAAATAGTGTTTTATTCCTTCATGTTGATTTTAATTGGAATGCCAATCTACGCATTAATTAGGAACTAATATGACTATTTTGAATGAGTTTTCAGCTCTAGCCCAAGTAGCTATTCGCAATCCTTTAAGTGCATTTATTAACGAGCAAAAATTATCAAATGAATGGGAGTCTCTTCGCTTTCATTCAAAGCCTGAGTTTGAAGAGGCTATTAAAGAGTTTAAAGACTTCAGAGATCTACTTAAGGATGATGGAGTGGATATTATCGATCTTCCATCTAATCGAAACCTGACCATCGACAGTATTTATACAAGAGATAGTATATTGGTAAGTTCCAAAGGTTTAATTCTATGTAATATGGGAAGAAGTACTCGTACCCCTGAAGCAAAAGAAAATTATCAGTCACTTAAATTATCAGGTCATGCAATCGCTGGAGAAATAATAGCTCCTGGTACCTTAGAGGGCGGAGATTTCATCTGGATAGACGATAAGCACGCTGCTATTGGATTGGGTCCAAGAACAAATGAAGAAGGTATCAACCAACTTAGGCATATTTTAGGCAAAGGTGTCGACTTGCATATTGTAGATCTACCTAAACCAGATCATCCTGATGATGTCCTCCATTTGATGTCTATTATTTCACCGCTAGATAAAGATTTAGCTGTAATATATCGCCCTTTCATGCCCTCTTCTTTTATTTTATGGCTTGAAAGTTTGGGCATGAAATTTGTTGATGTCTCAAATAAAGAATACCCTTTAATGGGGTGTAATGTTCTAGCAACTGCGCCCAGGTCTATAATTATGTTAGAAAACCTTCCAATTGTAGAAAGTAGTTTAAAAAAATTAGGTTGCAAGATTAGGACATATAAAGGAATGGAAATTAGTCGCAAAGGAGAAGGTGGGCCCACTTGTCTAACAAGGCCGTTAAAAAGAATACAAGTATGAGCAATTCATTTAAAAGTTTACCAGGCTGGGTTTATACCAGTGATGCATTTTTTGATCTTGAAAAACGCAATCTTTTTCTTTGTAACTGGCAGCTCATTTGTCACATTTCCAATATTCCGAATCCTGGAGATTATTTTACTTTTGAAATTTTCAATGAACGCATTTTTGCAATAAGGGGTGAGGATTTAAAGATTCGTACTTTTCATAATGTATGCTCTCATCGAGCAACAAAGTTACTAGACGAAGTTTCTGGAAATTGCAGTGAACGCATCACATGCCCTTATCACGCCTGGGGTTACAATCTTGAGGGTAAATTATCGAAAATACCATACGAAGATAAATTTATTGATTTGGATAAATCAGAACATAACCTTCAAAGTGTGGAAATGGAAATTTTTCAAGGTTTCATATTTGTGCGGGTTATTCCATCTGGTGGACCCAGTGTGGCCGATCAATTTAAACCCTACATAGAAGAGATAAAAAACTACAGGCTAGATGAGATGGAGCCTCTTGGAAGGATTACTATGAGACCAAGAAGCGTAAATTGGAAACAAATAGCTGATAATTATGTTGATGCGCTGCATATTCCTGTAGCGCACCCTGGATTATCTGCTTTGGTTGGCAAGAGTTATGGTTTAGAGGTCAGCTCAAATAACGGGGTAATTCACAAAATGTGGGGTGACGGAAGAAAAATTAGAAAAAGCAATCTCTCAAATCGACTTTACGATCACTTTTTACCTAACATGGATCATCTAGACAAGGATAAGCAAAGGTACTGGCTTTACTATCGACTATGGCCTAATCTTGCGTTTGATATATATCCTGAGCAGATGGATTTTATGCAATTTATCCCAATTAATTCGACATCAACAATGATTAGAGAAATAGCATATGCGCTCCCAGATGATCGAAGAGAGGCAAAAGCTGCAAGATATTTAAATTGGAGAATAAATAGACAAGTTAATAATGAGGATACGAAGTTAATTAATTTTGTTCAAGAAGGCATGGAAACAGATAGGTTCGCCTCAGGTCCTCTTGCAAGTAGTGAGGTCTGCATAATTGATAGCGCTAATAAAATAAGAACAGCTATCCCTGTATCCACGCTTAATCAAAAACCAGATGAAAAAAGTATTCACACAATTAATGCTGAGCTGTCTATTCTAAAAGATTAAGTAGATCGACTTTGACCGGTTACCCAATTCACTCCTTCATTGGAATGATCGTTAGAGGACGCTTCATTAGAGTGCCCTGGACTTCCTGAGTTATCGCTACCAGTAAGTTTCTTCTTAAAGTCTATAATCTCTTTTGCAATGTCCTTACAATTTAGGTTCCTGTTAAGGGCTTCTTGCAACATAATTGTAAAATATTCATTCGAGATAGAGTCTTTTTGATAAATCATACTGTAACAAAGGCTTGGGTTTGATTTAGAGGCAGCCTGAGATTTCAATTGTGTTGTTGAGCACGAAGAAATTAATGTGCTTGATACAAAGGCAATTATTAAAAAATTTCTGTCAATCAATTTATATAAAATTGGGGGCTGCAAAAAACTTATTAATCAATGATTCAAAAGATTCTAATGAATCTACCTTGTACTTTGGATCAAATGCAGCTTGATCCCAGTCATCAGTAAATTCAGTTGCTTTGGCATACCAAGATTCATCTTTGTATTGATTCCGCAAATCTTGTGGTTTGCCCATGTAATGGTAGTAATGCTCGCCCTGAAAGTCTTGGTGTGTTCTTATAATTTGATAGGCATCGTCGCTAACATAAGGTTTAATCATTTCTGCTGCGATTTGGCCATGATTTGGAACGCTAATTACCTTTCCAATATCATGGATTAAGCTTATAAGAATCATTTCATCCTCTGCCCCAGCTCTTCGAGCCATCGTTGCTGTTTGAAGCGCATGATGTAATTGGTCTGTAGAAAAACCTAAAGTCAGGGCTTCTAATTGTCGCAGCATACCCAGAATTCTCTTAGGCATATCAAAAATATGAGGCATATGCTGTTCACTAATATGCTCCCACTCCTTCTGTGTGCTTTGGTCCATTCTTGTAAACATAGGCTAATTTTCTCTAAATATTAATTTAATTACTTATTAAATTAACTTATTCGGACTAAAATTGAAATATATATTAATATTAACTAATGAAATATTTTTTTAACAATTCAAGACTCTATCTTCTGTTTATAGGGTTTTTTGTATTTTCAAGCCTAATATCTGCTCAATCAGAACAATCCATAAAAGTAAAAGAAGCTTATAAGTATGTAGGTGAGACTAAAATTGTTTGCGGCAGAATTGTTTCTACTAAGTATCTAAAAAGATCCTCTGGGGGACCAATCTTCTTAAACTTTGGTCGAGATTATCCAAATCAACAAATGACAGGATTAATCTGGTTCGGTAGATTTTCAAATTATTTTTCATATAAACCTGAAAAATTTCTTAAAAGAAAAACAGTATGTGTGAAAGGTTTGATTTCAGAACATGAAGGTAAAACTCAAATGGAAATTAGAACTGAGAAACAGATAAAAGTACAAAGCTAGTTATCTAGTTATCTCCTGAATTTTAATACTGCATGAAGCTTAGCTGCATCGTCCAAGCCTTGCTGATCAGGGCTACCATCTTTATTTAATTTTACTTTTGCGAAAAAAGCATCAATAGCATTGCCTGAAATTAAATGTCTTAAATTGGTTTTTACGACTTCATCATTCTTGTACTCAAGCTCCACTTGAACATTGGTAAGCTTTCCTTTTAGCCAGATATTTGTTGTCTCTAAACCTATGAGATTTTTCCACCATAAGTTTGATCTTAAGGTGACGCATGTGTAGGTATTATTGTTTGAATGATAGCTAACTGGAACACGGTATTTTTTTCCTGATTTCCTGCCATTAAATTGAGTAACGAGTATCTGGGAGCTTACAAGAAAATGAATTGGTGATCGAGAAATAAATGCAACTATGGGATTGATGATTCGCCAAACATTCATTTTATTAAATCCTTAATCTTGTATGGCTCTTCAAATATCTTTTCTTTATGCAAGGTGACCTTATACGCATTCTTGTTAAGGGCAAATCTAATTGTTGAGTCGGCAACTCCATCAATAAAATGAAGTGCTGCCCCACCCTCTATTCCATACATTGCATTGATAATATTCTGTTCAAGAAGATTTTTTGTTGCTGGTCGCCTCTCTGGCTCCTCATCATAATGAGGTGCACAACTTCCGGAAATAAAATTCATACATGGCATCATCCTTAACTCATCAGCCCAGGAATCTGTTAAGCCGCTCTCAAACCAGCAAATAGCACCGGCACTAACTCCACTCATAATAACGCCACGGTCATAAGCTGTCTTTAGTATCTTGTCTAGATTCCATTCCCTCCATACGGCTAGCATGCTTTTGGTGTTACCCCCTCCAACAAAAATAATATCTTGGTTGGCAATAAGTTTATCAAGATCAATGGTTCTCTTGAAAAAACTGATGTGAGTGGGATTACAATCAAGCTTTGAGAAGACGTTGTAAAAATTTACTACGTAGGGATCAAGATCACCTGTTGCTGTTGGGATAAAACAAATGTTTGGAGAGCCTTTATTGCTCTGATCTAAAATATATTGTTCAATTAAATTTGAAGCTTGGGTTCTACCAAAGCCACCTCCACCGATTGCTATAACTTGACGCATATTAAACCTTAAGTAATATTACACATATGAAATTTAGCCATAAATATATCATTGTTGGAGCAGGAAGTGCAGGCTGTGTTTTAGCAAATAAATTATCATCTAACCCAGATAATTCAGTTCTCTTGATCGAGGCTGGCCCTATTGATAGTTACTCAGCAATTAAAATGCCTTTAGGTGCTAGCTCACTATTTAAAAATAAGAAATATGGCTGGTGTTATGAAACAGAGCCGGAACCAAATCTTAAAGGCAGGTTAATTAACTGGCCCCGAGGCAAGACCTTAGGGGGCAGCAGCTCTATCAATGGGATGGTTTATATTAGAGGTCAAGCTGAAGATTATGAGGCCTGGGAGAATGCAGGTAATAGTGGCTGGGGCTACAGAGATTTGATGAAGCATTTTATTAGCTTGGAAAATAATCAAAATCATCAAGATCAATATCATGGCAATTTTGGACCGCTCTGGGTTGAAACTTTTAACTCAAGCTTGGAAGCTTCAATGGTCTTTAAAAATGCTTGTGCTGAATCAGGTTTAAACGAAAATAATGACTTTAATGGAGATACCCAAGAAGGTTTTGGGGCCTATCAAGTCAACATAAAGAACGGTCAGAGATACAGCGCATCAGATGCATTTCTTAAGCCTATTTTAAATAGATCAAATCTTGAGTTACTTACCAATACTACTGTTTTAAAAATTATTATTAACAATAAAAAAGCTGTTGGTGTTCAGATTAAGAATCGAAGCGGGACTAATGTGATTACTGCTAAATCTGAAATTATTTTATGTGGTGGTGCTATTAATTCTCCCCAAATTTTGATGTTGTCAGGTATAGGATCTGAGAAGCTATTAAAGAAAATAAATATCTCGTGCGCTCATGACCTGCCAGGAGTGGGACAAAATCTTCAGGACCATCTTACTGTAAATATTAGCTATAACGTTAAGGGTTTAGATACTTTTGGTGAGCTCATGAAGCCCATTCAGATGATAAGAAATTTATATCAATATTTTATTAAGCGTGATGGGTTGCTCACGTATCCTGCATCTGACATTGGAGTGTTTTTCAAAACAAATCAGGTTGTTGATACACCAAATGCGCAAATTCACTTTGCTCCTGGAGCAGGAAAATATAACAAAAATGGTGCTATGAAACCTATTTCTGGAATAACAGCCTCTGTTTGCAATCTTAGACCTCTGAGCAAGGGTCATATTGAGCTAAATTCATGTGATCCTTATGAAGCACCTAAGATATTTGCAAATTATCTTTCAGAAAAGGCTGATATAACAACTATGGTTGAGGCAATTAAAAAAGTAAGGGAGATTTTTCAAAGTTCTGGTATTCAAGCATTTAATCCCCAGGAAATGATTCCGAGTTTAAATCACCAAGACGATAAGTCAATCGAAGAACTTATAAGGCAAGAATGCTTATCGGTCTATCATCCTGTTGGCACATGTAAGATGGGGGATGAGATAGATTGTGTTGTAGATGAAAGATTGTGTGTGAAAGGAATTAAATCATTGAGGGTTGCAGATGCTTCTATTTTCCCAACCATAATTTCAGGTAATACAAATGCAACATGCAATGCCATCGGCGCAAAATGTGCTGAATTTATCTTAGAGAAGATTTAAATTTTAATGATTATTTATTGATCAAGAGTGCTAAACACTTCTCGGCCACCAACAATAGTTAATACATTCTTTGATTCTAGAATTTCATAATCTGGAATGGTCATCAAATTTTTATTAAAAACACTTAGGTCAGCAAGTTTTCCTTTTTCTATGGTTCCTTTTACATCTTCTTGGAAAGATGCAATAGCTGGCCAAATAGTAAACATTTTCAGCGCCTCCTCCCTTGTTAAACGCTGGTGGAGGTTCCAACCTTCTGCATAAAATCCATCTGTATCTTTTCTGGTAACGGCTGCATAGAATTCAATACGAGGGTCACCTATCTCAACTGGCGCATCTGTGCCGCCAGGAATGATCAAACCTAGATCAATCAAGTCTCTCCACGCATAAGCATTATCAATTCTATCTAAACCAAGTCTGTCAACTGCAAAATGAAGATCTCCAATTGCATGCGAGGGTTGCATCGAAGGAATAATTCCAAGTTGAAGAAAGCGTTTCTGATCAATTGGTGTAATGTTCTGCGAATGCTCAATGCGCCACCTAGGCTCTGCAACAGCTCTATCATTATTAACTGTATTAAAAGCCTCCTCATACCAATCCAAAACAATTCTATTGGCATGATCACCAATTGCATGAGTAGCTATTTGAATGCCTGATTTTAAAGCTTTTAATAACTTAGGTTTAGTTTCATTTTCAGTAAAAATAAAATGTCCTTTTCCATCATAATCATTGTATTTTTCCAAGAGAGCTGCACCCCTTGAGCCAAGAGCTCCATCTGAATACATTTTTATTGTCCTGACTATAAGAAAATGATCTGGGTCTAGTAATGGACCTTCAGTAAGTAATCTTTTTGCAGCTAATCCATCGTCAACCATCACATAGACTCTTTGCAATAAATCTCCCTGAGATTTAATTTTTTTTAATATTGAGATGTCATTGTAAGTTGCTCCTGGGGTATGTATCTGAGTCCAACCAAGACTTACATTCCTTTCTAAACCCTTTATAAATGCTTCCTCATCCATTTTCAGTGTTGGCTTGGGGATTAAATCTGAAATTAAATTCATAGCCATATCAACCAGCAAACCAGTGGGCTCGCCAAATGCATCTCTTTCGATAAATCCTCCATGGGGATCAGGAGTATCAGAGGTTATTTTTGCTAAATCTAAAGCTAAAGTATTAATAACAACTGCATGGCCATCTGCTCTTTCTAGAACCACAGGATTGTTTTGAGAAAACTTATCTATATCTTGTCTTGTTGGAAAACGTTTTTCGGGCCAAAGCTTGTCTATCCAGCCTCTTCCAATAACCCATTCACCAGAGTCTGTTTTAAGAATGTATGACTTAACAGTTTCTAGTGTCTCCTTTAAGGAATTTATGCCTTGGAGATTTAAAGTTAGCTCCCTGTAACCAATGCCTTTGAGGTGACCATGTGCGTCTACAAATCCAGGAAAAATATAGAGCCCAGTTAAATCAAGAATTTTAGGATCACCACAAAATGATTCTTTGGTAAAAGTGTCGTTTCCAACATACTGAATAAATTGATCTTTAATTATGATAGTTTGTGCTGCGGGTTGAGTGGCATTACCCGTATAGACAGTTCCATTTATCAGAACTAGATCAGTTGGAATACATTCTGCTTTAACAGCAATGGAAAATAAGAAAAAAAATATCGAGGTCAGTATACTTTTATAGTTCATGACTTATAAAGCTTACTAGGCTTCCTGAGCTGTAGGTCTTATTACTATCTCATTAACAGATACTCCTGGATCTTGTTGCAATGCATAGACTATAGATTCAGCAACTCTCTCTGCTGGCTGTGCAATATCACCTAAACCTCTACTTATCAGAGCTTCCATCATTGATTCATCCTTGATAGTAAAGGCAAGTTCAGTCATGAATGCTCCTGGATAAATGCATGTAACTTGAATTTTTCCTGAAGACTCCAGGCGAAGGCCTTCTGAGATAGCTCTAACTGCATATTTAGTTCCAGAATAAACAGCACTACCAGGCATAACTCGTTTGCCGGCCACTGACGATATATTGATTATCTGACCTGATTCTCTTTCAAGCATGTGAGAGTAAACTGAATCAATTCCATATAAAACACCTTTTATGTTCACGTCAATCATTTGATCCCATTCATCTGTCCTGCCTTTCTCAATCAAAGATAGTGGCATCACTCCAGCATTATTGACCAATGAATCTATGTGACCAAAAAACTTTATCCCATGCTGAGCTAATGCATGCATTTGCTCTTTAGATGTTACATCGGTTACTTTATAGGTTGAGGCATCGGATCCCAGTTCATCACATAATTTCTTTAAGTTTTCCTCTCTTCGAGCTCCTAAAACTACTTTAGCACCAAGGCCCACAAGCATTCTTGCTGCTTCTCTTCCAAATCCTGAGCTTGCACCCGTAATCATTACAACCCTATCTTTTAAATCGTTCATTTATTCTCTCCCTAAAATTTCATGTGTTTTGTAATACTCTACAATTCTTTGCTTCCAGCGGCCTGTGAAACTATTAAATTCCTTTTTTTCAACAAAGAATTCTTTAAATAAAAGATCTCTATCAACCATCAAGATCGCAATGGAATCTATATCAGTTTCAAACATAACATTATGTGCATTTGCGTATGCGGCACCTTGTAGAAAGTAATCTTCAATCCATTCTTTTCTTTTTATTTTCTTAGCAGTTTTAAAATCTATTATTGTTGGTCTGCCTTTAAAGATTCCAATGCAATCAGCGGTACCTGCATATAAACCGTCAACCACTAAACCGGATTCAAGAGCCCAGACTTCATCAATATCAACAAGACAATCATCCATAAATCTTTTAGCAATCTGATGGGCCATTAATCCTAGCGTATCATCTGTAAAATTTTGCCAATCATGACCATTAAGATAATTTTCAATTGCTAAATGAACTGCTGTACCAATGGTTGTGGCTTCAGTAACAACCTCTTGAGCTGTTTTTGGTCCCACCCTTCTTTTCCAAGCATCAATTCCAGAATGATCGCCTGTTGCAGATAATATTGTGGTAACTGAAGGGACTAAATTTTCTTTAGAGTCTTTATAATACCGAACATTATTTTTCTCAATACGCACTAGTTCTGGATATGTAAATTTATTAGTAATCATCTTGCTTCTTAATTAATTGAAGAGCCACCATCAACTGAAATTATTTGACCAGTGATATATGAAGATCGTTCTGATAGTAAGAAAGCAACCATTTCACCAATTTCTTCAGGCTCTCCTATTCTGCGCAACAAAGAAGATCTTTCCAGTACCTCTTTGGCGTTTGGCTCTTGTTCAAAATATTTTATAACCCCAGGTGTGTTTATTGTTCCTGGAGAGACAGCATTCATCCTTATGTGCAGTCTCGCAACTTCTTTGGCGACAGATTGAGTTATATTATTAACGGCAGCCTTGCTGGCTGCATACATAGAGTTAAATGCATAGCCTTTTAATGCAGAATTTGAAGAAATATTCACTATAGATGCTGGGCTTGATTGATTTTTTAAGTATTTTATTTCAGCGGCTAAGCACTTCCACAAAGAAATGAAGGTTAAATCCAAGGTAGCCTGAACATCTTCCAGGGAGTATGTTTCAACTGGACCAATACCTTTAGATGCAGCTGCATTGTTACAAATACAATCTAGGCGTTTAAATTTCTGATCGATAAACTCTATCATTGAGTTAATTGCATTCTCGTCTGTAAGATCTGCTTCAAAACTAAATGCTGAATCAGGAAATTTTAAATTTATCTCATCAGAAACTTTCTTTGCAGACTCTCCATTCAAATCAACTAGAATTACTTGAGATCCTTGAGCTGCAAGAACTTTGGCGATGCCTTCGCCAATACCTTGGCCTGCGCCGGTAACAAGTGAAATTTTTCCTTCCAAGTCCATACTAAAGTCCAGGTAAATTATTTTTTAAAAAGTTAATTATGTATTTATATGTATCCATTTTATCAGTTTCATTTAGAGTTTCATGCCTAGCGCCCTTGATTAATAATAACGTACTCTTGCAGCCAGATTCAACGAGGCAATTATGAAGCTCGGTGGTTCCCTTACCCATACCACCAACCGGATCTTCGCTGCCAGAAAAAACTAATACGGGTATATCTTTAGAAATTAAGTGTAAGTTAGATTGAATGAATACAGATGAGACGCCTTGTATGACATCCAGCCAAAGTTGATTTGTCACCACAAATCCACACAGGGGATCATTAGTATAGTTTTCTACACTTATTTTATCTCTTGAGAGCCAATCATTAGGGGTTTCTGCATCCTTAAACTTTGCATTAAAATTTCCAAAAATAGTTTTGTGAAGAAAGTTGCTATACCCAGCCCCGCCAAGTCTCATTGTTTCAAACCTAACCAGTAATTTTTGCACAAAACTCTCAAGAACTTTAGGCTTAGAAGATCCAGAAATTAGAGCTAAATCAAAATCGGCACCTTTTTGAAGAGCTGACATTGCAACCCATGAGCCCATGCTATGACCTAATAAAATATGAGGTAATTCTGGGTATTGTGCAACTGCCCAATCATGAATAGCGACTAAATCATCTACAAGAAAATTCCAGCCATTTGCTGAGGCAAAAAAACCCATTCTGCCATCAACCAGTCTGTCTCCGTGCCCTCTATGATTATGAATAATTACATGGAACCCTTCTTCATTTATATAATTAATAAAGTGCTCATATCTGCCTATATGCTCGGCCATGCCATGTGAAATTTGTACAACACCAAGGCTTAAATCCTTTTGTGATTCATACAATGCAAAATCCAATTTTACTGAGGAGCTATTATCTAATGGTATTATCTGCATAAGAATATAAAATAACATGTAACAAGGAAAAATCATGCCCGATATATATATTTCTGGAACAGGTCTATGGATCCCTCCCCATAAAGTTTCAAATGAAGAGCTTGTTACATCATTTAACGAGTATGTAAGACTTTACAACATCGAACACGAACAAGAGATATTATCTGGTTCATTGATAGCTCTAGAATCATCATCCGTAGAATTTATCTCAAAAGCATCTGGTATTCAGAATAGGTATGTCATTGAAAAAGATTCATTGCTTAATCCCGAGATTATGAAACCCATGATTGAAGCGCGAGCAGATGATGAGCTTTCTGTATCAGCAGAAATTAGCGTCATAGCAGCCAAAGAGGCCCTTCAAAATGCTGAACTTGAGGCTCATGAAATTGATGCCGTAATAGTTTCTACAGCTAATCTACAAAGAGCTTATCCAGCTATAGCCATTGAAGTGCAACATGAGCTTGGAATAGATGGATATGCCTATGACATGATGGTTGGATGCTCTTCAACTACCTTTGCAATTAGCAATGCATATGCAGATATAGTCTCGGGCAAAGCGTCTAAAATTCTGACTATCAACCCAGAAATTACCACCGCACATAATAATTACAAGAACAGAGATAGCCATTTCATCTTTGGTGATGTTTGTACAGCCGCCATAATTGAAAAAGATTCTGTGGCTCCAAATAAGTTTAAAATCTTAAGCTCTAAGCTAAAAACTCAATACTCTAATAATATTCGTAATAATTTTGGTTTTATGAATGCAATAGAAACCAAAGATTACACAGAAGCTGAACTCTTATTTGTTCAAAATGGTAGAAGTGTTTTTAAAGAAGTTATGCCTATGGTTGCTTCACTTATTGCAGATCACTTAAGTGAAAATAACTTATCGCCTGAAGAGATTCAGCAGTATTGGTTGCACCAAGCAAATATTAATATGAACACTTACGTTGTAAAAAAATTACTCGGTGATAATTTTCCACCTGAGAGAGCTCCAAATGTATTAGAGGAATTTGGTAATACGGGTTCTGCTGGATCCTTGGTGTCATTTCATAAATACAATGATCTAGAGCTTGGGCAAAAAGGTATTATTTGTTCTTTTGGAGCTGGTTATTCCATATGCTCTATATTAGTTGAACGTGCCTAAAATATTTCTATGAAATATTTACTGCCTCTTCTTGTAATCGCAACCTCTGTAATTGGCTATTTAGGCAATATTTTTATTTCATCTGATGGCTGGTATGACGAACTGGTTAAAAGTCCATTGAATCCACCAGGTTTTATCTTTGGTATTGTTTGGCCAATTCTTTATCTGCTAATGGCTTTTGTTTCGTTTAGGTCAGCAGATAAAATTTGGAAACTCTTTATCCCTCAATTAATACTTAATGCCACTTGGTCTTGGATTTTCTTCTTTATGCATGCCCCTTTACTTGCATTAATTAATATATCTGTACTTATTTTTTTAAATCAAAAGATCTTAATGATTCTAAAAAATGAATATGGTTTATTATATTGGCTGTATTTACCATATGTCCTATGGCTTGCCTTTGCTGCATTCTTAAATGCTTCGATCGTCTTCCTAAACTAGAAAAATTCCTATTACTAGTCCTGTCATACAAGATGCAAGTGTTGCTCCGACTAGAGCTTTTAAAGAAACCTTAATAAGATCATTTTTTCGCTCTGGTGCCATGGCGCTTATGCCTGAAACTAGAATGCCGACTGAAGAGAAATTAGCGAACCCACATAAACCATAAAGAGTAATTAACTTAGATCTCTCTGATAAAACACCCGGCTCGATATTAGCCAATGCGCCGTATGCAACAAACTCATTAAGGGCAGTTTTTAAGCCAAGTAATTCAGCAGCAGCTAGAGTTTCTGATAAGGGAATTCCCATAAGCCACACAATTGGAAAAAACATGTAGCCTAATATTAATTGCAGCGAAAGATCATTAATTCCAAACCATCCCCCTGCAATACCTAAAATAGAGTTAAGCAAAGAAACCAATGCAATAAAAGCAATTAGAATAGCACCAACATTAAGACAGATATCTAAACCATCCCGAGTACCTCTAGTAATAGCATCCATTGAACTGTCGTAGACTTTAGGAATTGCATTGCCATCAAAATTAGTAACATCTCCAGATGGGATCATGATATTTGCATACATAATTGCTGCTGGAATAGAAAGGATGGAGGCCGAGACGAGATGCTGAATTAAGTTTAACTCTGGAAATTGTGGTTGGAGCATTGAAACCAATGCAATCATAATTGAACCTGAGACTGTAGACATCCCAGCTGTCATTAAAATTAACAGTTCTTTTTCACTCATTCTTGAAAGGTATGGACGAACCAATAGAGGCGCTTCAACTTGACCCATAATAATATTGGCAGTAGCTCCTAAGCCAATCGGGCCACCAATATTAAAGAGTTTTTCAAATATCTTTGAAATAGCACTAATAATTAAAGGCAGAATATTCCAGAACCACAACAGGGCGGACAAACTAGAAATTACAATTATCAATGGTAATATTTGAAATGCAAAAATCATAGAATTGCCCATTCCAGAACTTTCAAATGGTGAGTTTGAAGAATTACTTAGGTACCCAAAGACAAATTCAGCACCTTCTTGAGTTGCAGCTTGCAAAGCAGACACCCCTTCAGATAGATAGGCAAATATCTGAATAATAAATGGTATTTTTAATAAAGCGTAGGCAAGCATTATTTGAAAAATAATAGCTACAAAAATATATCTGTAGTTAATTGAAGGTCGGTTTTGAGAGAATGGAATTGCTATACAAACCAATCCAATAAAACCAACGAAAATTTGTAAAATAGCTGTGACTGTCATTCCTTAGTATAGCTTAATTGCTTTCAATCTTTCTTCTAGAAAATCATGCGCACTGATGCTTTCAGGCGAATCATCAACAATAGATGATAGTTGTACTTCTGGTGATGGATGTAAAAAAAATGGCATGCTGTACCTGGAGGATCCACTTGCATTATGATCAACAACCCTATGGGGAGTGCTTTTAAGTTTTTTTCTAGTGACTAGCTGCATCATGTCACCAATATTGCATACGATAGACTTACTTTGTGCATCAATGGGAATCCAGTCTCCATCAGGGTTTTTTACTTCAAGGCCTGATTCTTCTGCACCAACGAGCAAGGTAATCAAATTAATATCAGCATGGGCTCTAGCTCTATAGATATTCGATGTGTCTGAAACCGGTGGATAATGAAGCAACCGAAGAAGTGAGTTTCCTTTGATAACCCAGTTATCAAAGAAATTTAGATCTTTGTTTAAAATGATTGCTATGGCACTTAAAACCTTCATGCCGAGAAGGTTTAAATCATTGAATAATTCGTCAAATTGAGAGTTAAATTCAGGCATCTCAACAACACTGATGTTTGACTCAATTCTTGGATCATATGAATTATCTATAATTGGTCCATGGTGCCAGAATTCTTTAAGGTCTGGAGTGGTCTCACCCAAAGCAGTTTCTTTTCCAAAAGGAGTATAGCCCCTTGCCCCGCCCATCTCTGGATGCGCATATATATTTTTCTTGTCCTCTGCTAATGCAAAGAATTTCTTACTCATAGAGTAACTTGAAGATAATAAATCATCATCAATACCATGGTCGGTGATTGTAAAAAATCCATGCGTCATCAAAGCGTACTCTAAAGCAGAAATAGTGTCGGGATCTCGATTATCAATTAGAGAAAAAGAAAATTCAGGTATTGAATTAAAAGACATTATTTATTTTAGCAAAAAAAAGGGCGGTTAATACCGCCCTTTTTAAAATTAACTTATCTTAGAATGAAAATTTATATGTAAAACCTAATTGAGCTCTCCATATACTGTTCACAGCTGATTTTCTAATACCCTTTGGATTATTTTGGTTGAAACCATAAGCCCAATCTGGGTAGCCTCTTCCTTTATAATTAGGATAGATGTACTTAGAGAAATCATCATTCATAAACATATCCAATACAGCCATTTTACCATTGTAAGGGCCATATTTTGCTTCACCTCTATCAGAATCTATCAAATTAAGAAGATTCATAATACCCAAGCTAATTACAAATTCATCTTCAGCTCTAAAGCCTGGAAGAATTTGAGTAATCTTAAGATCTAAAGATGTTCTCCATGGGTATTCATAGACTCCATTTTCTACAATTCTACCAGCGTAACCAGATAAGCCCAGCTGGTTATATAGCATGTCTAACACTTGATTAGCAATTGCTAGATCAGGAGCGCCTGTGCAAGAGCCCCAACAAACATTCGGATCATTAATTCCTGAGGGAACGTAGATTAAATGTGAGCTATCATCATTAAGATTCTTCTCGTACCCAAAAGCTTCTCGCTGATAAGCAGTGCCACCATAGTTTCTTGAGGTATAGGTATCCCAAGAATACGTTCCAGGCAGTCCTGACTTTCTTTCAAAATAAACATTAAAGGTCGTTGGTTTGTCAGCTCCAAAGAAGTAGTGAGTAGATGACATCGTGGCAAACAATCTATGCTCAGTTTCATAGATAGAGCGCTGCGCAGTTCTGTTGTTGTAGTCAGAAGCAGCATATTTACCATAGCTAGAGTTAGCGGTAGTAGAAGCCATTCCACTTAACTCATCACTGTCTTGATGGGTGTAACCAATAGAGAAAGACCCATCACCGTCATTAAAATATCTTGAGAAAGCTAATGAGAAAACCTCTCTCTCGCCACCACTCTGATTATAAAGACCACCTTTGTATGTATTTCTACCGGTTTGGTTGTAAATCGGTCTGCCATCAGGTGCCTGTAAAGTAGGAGTTAAGGGTTGATCACCCTTTAAAGGTGAGCCATCAATAATTTTATATAATGCTTCTTCTTGGTCTGCATGAAGGTAGGTACCAGTAAACGTCCAATCTCCTATTTGTCTGTCATAAGTCAAATTAAAAGTTGTAGTCTCAGGCCACTCAAAGCTTGGTGCAATAAAGTTAATAACCGCATCAGTCAAAGGAGCATTTTGAATTGCTGTGCCAACACATGCTGGCAAGGTTCCGGTTACACCGGTTAAAGGATCGCATCCAGGAGCATTTGCACCGTTGTATGCAGCAATTCTTACACCATCATTGGTATAAGCATTTGAAATCCATACCGTTGGTAGCTTGGATGAGAATGTTCCATATAAGCCTTTTAATGAACTTACTTCATCAATTTCATACTCAAAACTTAATCTGTAGTTTAAAAGATCAGTTCCAGCTATTCCGCCATTAGCAAAACCATAAGCATCTTTAAAGCCTTGATTTAATGAGGGTGCATCATCTGAATCGAATTCGTCATATCTTAAACCAACTAATACATTTAACTTATCAGATATTTCAATCTCATCCTGAATGTACATAGAAGTAAGATTGTATTTAAAGACAGCAGCTCCGCCTTTCTCTGTTAAATCTCTTGAATTATTATGAAAGAATCCAGTGGCTGTTTGACTTTCGAAACCAGAAATACCGTCAAAGTCATAAGATCCATTTTGAGCAACGATAAATACGTTGTAAATATCCCATTCTTTGGTTTCATATCCTGCAGTCCATTTATGATTGTCATCATAGTAAGTTAGCTTAGCTTTAAAGAAAGTATTTTCTGTTTCAAGCGCGTTAGCACTTCTGTATATGTCTGGACCTAAATTACAATTAATTTCAGCAGCTCCACAATTCTCAATAGTGAACTGAGGAAGGTTTTGACCAACTGGGGACATCTGAGAAGTTTTTTGCTCTTTGGTTGAATAGCTGATCTCTGTAATTAAATCATCTGACCAGTTAGAGACAAGCAAGAATCCATCAGTTGTTGTATTTTCACCTTTTTGATATTCACCCGATGAAAAGTTAAAGTTTCCATAAGAGCTATTAGCTCCATTTAATTTAGAGCTTTCAACTTCTTTATGATTGAATGTTAGGCGATGATTGTCAGTAATATTGATATCAAATCTTGCTGTCATGTACTCTTGTTCTGACAAGTTACTTGAAGTGTATCCAAGTGGATCAAAACCATACTTGGTCTTAGTAATATTTCTAATCTGATCTACTTCAGCAACAGTAATACCCTGAACATTTGGAAGACCTGAGCCTGCTGGTCCGTGGGTAATAGGCTTATTAACCTCTGCAGTCTCATACGTAACAAAGAAGTAAGCCCTATCCTTGATTATAGGTCCACCAAAAGCAAACCCTTCTGAAGTATCTTCTAGATCAAAACTATATTCATCTCCATTGGATTCATCTCCCATGAGTGAGTCACCTCTATCATATGAGAAAAGTTCACCAGAAAATTCATTGGTACCGGATTTAGTAATAACCTCAATAACTCCGCCTCTAAAACCTGAATACTCTACTGAAGCTGGGGCAACTTTTACAGAAAGCTGCTCAATCGCGTTAAGTGAAATCGGACTTCTTTGGGCTGGGTAACCATTGGCATTTAAACCAAAGTCATCGTTAAAAGAAACACCATCAACTCTTAAGTCATTTGTTCTTGGATGCGCACCTGCAATAGAAATAGCCTCATAATTATCTTCAGCATCATCCAAAGAAACTAACGGGTTTAATCTAACAAAGTCTTTAAGATCTCTGTTAACTGAAGCATTTTGTGCTATATCTTGAGCTGTTAAGGCTGTTCCAAAACCATACCCTGTATCTAGGGTTGTTCCTCTTGTTGCCACAACAACTACTTCATCGATGGACTCTAGTACAAAGTTTAATCTGCGAGTGTCTCCAACAACCAAAGTAATTCCTGCAGAAGTTTCAGAGTTATAGGCTCCAGACTGAACGCTTACATCATAAGGTCCGCCAGGTTTAAGACCACCAGCATTAAATCGACCGTTAGCACTAGTTGTTCTGGTAATGCTTTTATTGGTTGGCGTGTATGTAACAGTTACATTAGCACCACTCACAGGAGCGCCAGCTGAGTTTGTAACAACACCAGTGATATCTGAAGTAAGTTCCTGTGCAAAAGCTGGCATAGCTAATAACGCAGCAACAAAGAATAAGTTACGCAAAGATTTCATAATTTCCCTCTAAAAAATTAAAATAAGACGTTGAAATAATTCTATACCTGTTTTGCCTCGATTAAAAGAAACAATTGAACAACATTAAAGATTATTTAATCTAAACTTCAATGGTTTTAAATTTTACATAGTCCTGCAGAACTTCTGGGATAGTGATGGTGCTTTTTTGATCATAGTAATTCTCAATGATTGCTATAAGGGTTCTACCTGCTGCTAAAGCTGAGCCATTTAAGGTATGAGCAAAATAAGTCTTACCATCCTCTTTAAATCTAATTCTAGCTCTACGTGCCTGAAAATCTGTGCAATTAGAGCAAGATGAAATCTCCCTAAAGGTTTCTTGGCTTGGGATCCATGCCTCTATATCGTAAGTTTTAGCAGATGAGAAGCCTAGGTCTCCAGTGCATAATTCAACAACCTGATAGGGAAGGTTTAATTCTTGTAAAATCATTTCAGCGTGTGAGGTAAGGCTTTCTAATGCCATGTATGAGTCATTGGGGTGACAAATCTGAACCAATTCAACTTTTTCAAATTGATGTTGGCGAATTAAGCCTCTTGTATCCTTGCCATAACTCCCTGCTTCTGATCTAAAGCAACTGGTATGAGCAGTTAATTTATATGGGAATTTATCAGCCTGAATAATTTGATCTCTAAATATATTGGTTAATGGAACTTCGGCAGTGGGAATTAAAAAATAATTATCATTTAATTGGAATAAATCATCTGCAAATTTTGGAAGTTGGCCTGTAGAAAGTAAAGATTCAGTGTTGGCTATCATTGGTAAATAATGCTCTTCATATCCATTGTCTGAGGCTTTGTCTAGCATAAAAGCAATTAATGCCCTTTGAAGTTTAGCTACTTTGCCACTCAATACAGCAAAACGTGAGCCAGCTAATGTATTTGCTAAGTCAGTATCAATCAGGGCGGTAATATCTAAATGATCTTTGCCACCGGAGATAGTGGGCTGCCCAAACTCCCTAATCTTGATATTTGCACTTTCATTGGCTCCATTCGGAGCAGATGATGCCGGTATATTTGGAATATCTAAAAGAAAATCTTTTAATAAATTTTGGACTTTTAATAGTTTCTCTGAGCAAATCTCCAGGTCTGTTTTAACCTTTTCAATTCTCTGGTTAAAGAAGTATCTTCTTTGCCATTTTTTTTAAGTAGTCCGTATTCCTTAGAAAGAAGGTTGCGGCTTGCTTGAAGGTCTTCGGTTTCAGTCTGATATTTTTTTCTATCAGCCTCAAGCACATTAAAAGTTTTAATGTCTAACTTATAATTTTTTAATTTAAGGTTTTCAGAAACTACTTGAGAATCTAATTTAATTAAGCTGGTATCAATCATTTTTAAACTGTTTTAAATAAAAAATAAGCTACGTAAGTTCCTATCAAGCATGAGCCAATAGAAGCCAAAATATATATCAAGGCATTAAAATCCCTTCCATTGTATAGCATTTCTATTGCTTGCTGAGAGAATGCAGACATAGTGGTGAATGAGCCCAAAAAACCAATAATTAAAAAGAAATAAAGGTTTGATTTCAAATCAGAAAGTTGTGCCATTGCAATTCCAATACAAAAGCATCCAAGAAAATTGACCCCCATTATCCCAACAGGCAACGAAAACAACATGGTGTTTTTTAAAGCTTCATTTAACAAATATCTTGAAGAAGCCCCTACCCCGCCACCAAATGCAATAAATAAAATCTTAATCATAATTCCGTCAGTTCAATTCCATGCTCAACACCAACTGCATCAGTATAACGAATAAGCTTTAGCTGCTCTGAGTTGAAGAAAAATTTAATTCCTGGACTGCTATCGATTGGCAGAAGTTCTAGTGTTTGGCCATCATGATAGTTGATCTCATAGTCCGAAGATTGCTCTTGGACTCCGTATACCAAGGCCGAAATAAAGACATTATTCATGTCATCCAATCTTACAGTCCTGGTTTGCTCAAGATCAATATCATAAATTTCTATAACATCCTCTAACACTCTATAACGTTCTTTAAATGGAGTATTGATATTTACAGTCAAGCCTAAGTTTTCAAAAAAAATTTCTCCTGAGGACTCTTCTATTTCTATGTTGGATTGGTTGAGAGATCTTTCCACAAAAGAATAGTTCTTTGTAAGAGCTTTATTAAGCATGTCCAGAGACAATGTATCCTTTCCATATATGGGCGCCGATAACAAAATGATAAAAAATACAAACCTATTAATCATTGTTGTTTAGGAACAAGCACTTCCCTGCTTCCATTGCTACTCATTTCAGAAACTAATCCAGCCATTTCCATCGCTTCAATTATTCTTGCAGCTCTGTTATAACCAATTCTTAATTTTCTCTGAACGGCTGAAATAGAAGCTCTACGCGATTCAATAACAAAATTAACAGCTTCGTCATAGAGCTCATCATCCTCGTCAGATGATTCAGAGCTTTCAGCGTCTGACCATCCAGGGATTGGACCGGTTGCTTGAAGTTCAGAGGTTATTTCATCTAGATAGTTTGGCTCAGCTTTTTGTTTCCAGCTATCAACAACTCTATGCACTTCATCATCCCCGACAAACGCTCCATGAACCCGTTCTGGTACACCCTGACCAGCAGGCAAATAAAGCATATCTCCTGCACCAAGGAGTTGTTCTGCTCCACCTTGGTCTAAAATAGTCCTAGAATCAATTTTAGATGAAACCTGAAAAGCAATTCTTGTTGGTACATTAGCTTTTATCAGTCCAGTTATAACGTCAACAGAAGGTCTTTGTGTAGCAAGAATTAAATGAATGCCTGCAGCCCTAGCCTTTTGGGCAATTCTTGCAATTAAATGTTCAACTTTTTTACCAACCAACATCATCATGTCTGCAAACTCATCTACCACTACTACAATAGATGGTAACTCTTCCAATGCTAATTCTTCATCCTCTTTGAATGGATCAAGAAGCGGGACACCTGCTGCATTGGCATCTGCAACTTTTTGATTGAAACCAGCTAAATTTCTCACACCCATTTGCGACATTAACTTGTATCTTCTGTCCATCTCGGCAACACACCACCTCAGGCCATTGGCTGCATCTGTCATGTCTGTAATAACTGGGGTTAGTAAATGAGGTATGCCTTCATAAACAGAAAGTTCAAGCATCTTAGGGTCAATCATAATAAGGCGAACATCTTCTGGATCTGATTTAAACAGAAGACTAAGAATCATGGCATTAATTCCGACTGATTTACCAGACCCTGTTGTTCCCGCTACAAGTAAATGTGGCATTTTAGCCAAATCAACAACAATAGGCTTGCCAGCTATATCATGACCTAGGGCCATTGATAGAGGAGATACAGATTTATTAAATTGTTCAGAAGATAAAATTTCAGTCAACCTGACCATCTTTCTATTTTTATTAGGTATCTCTATACCAACAACTGATTTACCTGGTATAACCTCAACAACTCTAACACTCATAACTTTTAAAGATCTGGCTATGTCTTGTGCAATATTAGTGATTTTACTTGCCTTGGTACCCGGCGCAGGTTGGATTTCAAATCTTGTGACAACGGGGCCTGGGATTACTGAAACAACCTTCGCTTCAACGCCAAACTCTTGGAGTTTAATTTCCAAATCATCGGCAACTCTCTCAAGTTCTTCCTTGCTAAGCGAAGATCCATCATCTAGAACTCGATCTAGCAAATCTGTTGATGGCATCTCAGTTTTAGCAATTTTTTCTTTAGCTTTATAAACCGTTGAGCTTGCTGATACTGAATCAGATTTTGGAGCATCTTGCTTAGAATTACTGAGCGGGGTTTCCGAGTGATTATCATCTTGAGTATTTTGAGAATCTGAGGATTTTGGAAGATTAAGCTCACGGGGTTTAACCTCTGCAGTAACACTACCTGTAACTTTTTCTTTGGGTTGTTTAAATTTTTTCAAATTAATTAACCGGAGAGAATTAGATACGTGTGCAATAAATTGTTTAAGCTTTAAAAATCCTTGAGATAAAGAAAAAATTGCAAATGAGCCGATTCCATCAATCATAATTAACCAAGAAAATGAAAAAGTTAATGAGATCGATGCTAAAAAAAATATCACAATAAAAATAAGTGATCCAGCAACTCCAAAAACATTAGAAAGATTACTAAAAACAATTGAGCCAAGTATTCCCCCGGAAGATCCTTGTGGAAAGTAATCACCAGTAAAATAGTATTCGCATATTGAGGAAAAAGAAGTTACCAATATGGCGGCTGAAGCAAGTTTAATTAATTTATGTTTGTTGCTTTTAGGTTGAAAAAAGAAAAGCAGTCTTATGGACACAAAGGATAGGATTAATAGCATGAGGTATGCGCCTATTCCAGCCAGAGCAAATAGACCATCAGAGAGATAGGCGCCAAAAGGACCACCTAAATTATTGATAGGTCCTGATGTTGAGTTAACCGATGAGAGGCTTGGATCTAGAGTGGAGTATGAAACCAAAGAAATAAAAATATACAGGACTGCGCCCAAACATAAAAATGCTAAAACGTTTTTCAATGTGCCTGCAGACAAATTAGAATCTTCGGTTTTTTTAACGATGATTGTCTCCTTTTTTTATTATTATATTGAGATATATCTTATTTAGTTAGAAAAGATAACAATTTCTTTTCTGTCTATCTTATAATTCATGCATGGAATATCAACATCATAAACTTATTATCCTAGGATCTGGGCCGGCTGGTTACGCTGCAAGCATTTATGCTGCTAGAGCAGGACTTAACCCTTTGTTGCTGACTGGAGCAGAAGAAGGCGGTCAATTAACCACGACCACAGATGTTGAAAACTGGCCAGGTGATTCTGATGGACTCCAAGGCCCTGACCTCATGCAGAGAATGCGTAAACACGCTGAAATGTTTGATGTTCAGATTATAAATGATCATATACATAAAACAGACTTATCTCAGAAACCTCTCAAGCTTTATGGCAGTCAAAATTGGTCTGCGGATTCATTGATTATTTCTACTGGAGCCAGTGCAAAGTACTTAGGTCTCCCTTCTGAAAAAGAATTTTTAGGCAGGGGTGTGTCTGCGTGTGCAACTTGTGATGGTTTTTTTTATAAGAATCAGGAAGTAGCTGTTATCGGTGGAGGTAATACTGCTGCTGAAGAGGCTTTGTATCTTTCAAGAATCTGTTCAAAAGTGCACTTAGTTCACAGAAGAGATCAACTTAGAGCTGAAAAAATTCTTCAAGACAGAATTGCATCTGCTGTAGATGAGGGGAAAATTCAAATGCATTGGAACTCACAACTGCATCAAGTGCTTGGCGATGCAAAAGGGGTTCATTCAATAGAAATTTCTCATGATGATCAAATAAAAATACTTGAATTAATGGGAGTATTTATAGCCATTGGCCATCATCCCAATACTGATATTTTTAAAGGCCAACTTGAAATGAAAAACGATTACATCATCATTAAATCTGGAACTGAAGGCTTAGCAACCTCAACAAGCGTACCGGGAGTATTTGCCGCAGGGGATGTTTCCGATCAAATCTATCGACAGGCAATAACTTCTGCAGGATTTGGGTGCATGGCTGCATTAGATGCAGAGAAATATCTCTCTGAATAGATTGCTTACTGACCCGAAACCCAAAACACAGCTGCAATAACTGCAACTAATACAACCACTAATGCAACAATAGCATCGGTTTTACTATCTTCATTCGCTTCTTCTGATTGATAGTATTCATTTGATTTATCTGACATATTTACTCCCTGTGGTTTAAAACCACTCTGCCTTGTTGACCGCCTTTTAATATAAGCTGAATTTCATTGTTTAGTTGGTCTTTTGTTACTTCCTTGATGATGGGAGTAAGATCTAGCTTCCATTCATTTGCAAGTTTATTCCAAAGATTTGCCTTGAATTCTATTGGGGCTTCGGCTGAGTCAACTCCGCTAAGACTTATCCCTCTTAAGATAAAAGGAAATACTGTAGTATTAATTTCAATTCCAGCTACATTTCCACAACAAGCAACTAATCCATGGGGATGTATTTGAGATAACATTTTACTCAAAATATTTCCACCAACAGTATCAACCGCATTTGAAAATAAGGGTTTATCAATAGCTTTATTGGGTGAATTGAGATACTCATCTCGAATGAGAATTTGAGTTGCACCTATATTGGTTAAGAATTCTGCTGCTGATGTTTTTCCAGTTAAAGCAGTGACTGTAAAATCAAGCTTAGAAAGAAGCATTACAGCAATAGAACCCACCCCACCTGTTGCCCCTGAGACAAGAGAAGGAAGATCAGCTTGTGGAGATGATTCTAAAATTTTTAAAACACATGCTGCAGCAGTTAAGCCAGCGGTTCCAATTGACATTGCGTCTAACGCTGATAAATTATGAGGTTTTTTAACAACCCATCTCTCTGGAACAGAGATAAACTCTCCAAACCCTCCAGGAGTATTCATTCCTAAATCATAACCAGTAACTATAACCTCATCGCCTTCAGCAAATAATGTTGAATCCGAATCTGTAACCACACCTGCCGCATCGATACCTGGAACAAAAGGATAATTCCTTGTAACACCTTTTACACCAGTTGCTGATAAGGCATCTTTGTAATTTAGAGATGAGTGAGAAACTTGGATCTGCACAAATCCCTGCTCAGGCTTAATTAAATCCAATTCAGCTATAGAAGCTAAGAACTTTCCATCGGACTCTTGAATATAATAAGCTGAATACTTCATTACCTAGGTTTCATTCTCATAGCGGAGTCTAACCTAATGGTTTCACCATTTAAGTATGTGTTCTCAACAATATGTGCCGCAAGATTTGCAAATTCCGAAGGATTCCCAAATCTATGGGGAAATTGTGTAGATTCTAATAAGGGATCTCGAACCTTTTCTGGAGCCATTTTCATTAAAGGTGTATCAAAGATACCTGGTGCTATGGTATTAACACGGACACCATGTCTTGCAAGATCTCTGGCTGCTGTTAGAGTCAGACCAATAACCCCTGCCTTAGATGCGCTATATGCAGACTGACCAATCTGACCTTCGTATCCAGCAATAGAGGCAGTATTAATAATCACACCTTTCTCACCGTCCTCGCCGGCCTCATTCTTATCCATTAATTCAGCAGCTAATCGCATAACGTTAAATGTGCCGACAAGATTTAAATCAATAATAAATTTAAAGTGGTCTAATGGATGGGGAGCATCTTTTCCTATAATCCTTGCTCCATAACCAGTTCCTGCACAATTAATGGCAACATCCAGTCTTCCAAAAGATTCTTTAATAAATGTCATGGCTTCTATAACTGGCTGTTCTTCCATAATGTTTGTATTGATATATTTCACACTACCTTCACCTAATTCTTGGCAAATAGCCTTGGCATTATCGTCGTTGATATCAAGAATCATGACCTTTGCTCCATGAGCAACAAAATGCCTAGTAGATGCCTCCCCCAGTCCTGATGCACCGCCAGTAATTGCAACAACTTTATCTTTGAGTTCCATTCCTATTCTCCTAATTAACGTAGTTAATTTTACTTTAAATTTGAACGATGATTATACCTATAATTTTGATAAATCATTTGATTAAAAGCTGTGTTCTTTTAATTGGCATGAGAATTGCTTCTACTATAGATGTAACTTTCATATTATTTAATAGGAGCCATTATGAAGAGATTATTATTACTTGTTGGCATGCTTGCTGTCCCCTCCTTTGCGGCTGTTAGTGCCAACGTCTCATTCACCACAGATTATATTTGGAGAGGAATGACACAAACAGATGGTTCTGCAATGCAAGGCGGTTTTGATTACAAATCTGAGGCTGGATTTTATGCTGGAATTTGGGGCTCGAATGTAAATTTTGGAGACGGTAATGGAGCTGAACTTGATTACTATGCTGGATATGTTTTTGATGTAACTGAAAATGTTGAAATGGATGTTGGTTTTCTTATATATGATTTTCCTGACTCAACTCCTGATGCTCAAATGGAGGAAATTTATATTGGCCTAAGTTTTGGAGACTTAGGATTTTTATATTCTGCAGGCCAGGACTCTGCCACTGATTATTTTCAATTCTCGTATGCGATTGGAGCCTTCTCATTTACCCATGGGCAGTATGATGACATGGGAAATAATTCAACCGCTAGCTGGAGCTTTAGCTGCGGTTCTTATGATTGCGGAATTACAGCATATGATTTTGCTGATAAAGGATATAGCGGTATAGATGAAGATGGTATTTATTTCTCAATTTCTGCGAGTCTGTAATCATGAAATTAATAACAGCAATTATTAAACCTTTTAAACTTCAAGAAGTTCGCGAAGCTCTTATTTCATCTGGTGTCGAAGGCCTAACCATTACTGAAGTAAAGGGTTATGGTCGACAAAAAGGTCACACTGAAATGTACAGAGGAGCAGAATATACCGTTGATACACTCCCAAAAATTAAATTAGAAATTCTTGTACCAGAAGAAAATTTAAACTCAACTTTAGAAATAATTATTGCTTCTGCGGGAACTGGAAAAATAGGTGATGGAAAAATATTTATAACTAATATTGATGAAGTGATAAGAATAAGAACTGGCGAAACTGGCAATGACGCAATTTAATTAGGAGATACAAAATGAAATTATTTAATTTAAGCTTAACTATATTGGTGATGGTGGCATCACCTGCCCTTTTTGCTGCAGATATTAATTCTGGAGATACTGCGTGGATATTAACTGCTACAGCATTAGTATTATTTATGACTTTACCTGGCCTAGCACTGTTTTATGGGGGTTTGGTAAGAACTCAAAATGTTATCTCTGTGCTTATGCAATGTTTTGCAATCGCATGTATCGTTTCAATTATCTGGGTAGTTTATGGTTATAGTTTAGCGTTTACCGGCACTGGGCAATTTATTGGTGGGAGTGAGGCTATATTTCTTGGGACTATCTTAAGAGATGCGGCTTCTGGCACGCTTCCTGAGAGCTTATTTGTAATTTTTCAGATGACCTTTGCAATTATTACTCCTGCTCTAGTGGTGGGTGCATTTGCTGAAAGAATGCGATTTAGTGCGGTGTGCATATTTACTATCTTATGGGTAACGCTCGTATACCTCCCAGCTTGCCACATGGTGTGGGGTGGAGGATATCTTGCTGGACTTGGGGTAATAGATTTTGCAGGTGGACTTGTAGTTCATGCTACTTGTGGAATTGGGGCATTGGTTACTGCAATGGTGATTGGACCAAGAAAAGGTTTTCCAGGATCTGCTTTAGTTCCCCATAACAGACCTATGGTTGTTATGGGTGCTGCAATGCTATGGGTTGGCTGGTTTGGTTTTAATGGAGGGAGTGCAGTTGCTGCAGATGGAAATGCTGCAATGGCTATTTTAGTAACGCACATTAGCGCAGCAGTAGGCGCGCTTACATGGATGTCAATTGAATGGATTAAAACTGGCAAGCCTACTGTGATAGGTATAGCCACCGGCATGGTTGCAGGGTTGGCAACCATTACCCCTGCATCAGGAACAGTTGGGCCACAAGGTGCATTGCTAATAGGTTTTTCTGCTGGCTTAGTTTGTTTTTATGCAACTCAGATAATTAAGGGATATTTTAAAATTGATGATTCGTTAGATGTTTTTCCAGTACATGGCGTTGGCGGAATCTTAGGTATATTGATGTTAGCTTTTCTTGGAAAACCTGACGGATTCTTGGGTATTGGTTCGAGTGGATTTGAACCTAGTGTTTGGGAACAATTTATAATCCAACTCCAAGGAGTTGGTGTGATTTGCTTGTGGACTTTGATATTCTCTTGGGTTGCTTTAAGAGTAACTTCACTCATTACTCCATTAAGAGTGGACGAACAAAGTGAGGACGAGGGGCTAGATCATACTGAGCATAACGAAACTGGATATCACGCTAGCTAGGTTTGATTTAACCTATGTTTTTGAACAACAGGATTGGCGTATTGCTCTAAAAATTTAGACCTTGCGCCGGCATCCAATTTAATCATTCGTTGCTCTAATAATTCTTTTGCGTGTTGAATTTCTTGATTGCTAAAATCTGGGGTAATTTCACTCGCTATCCCCAGCATTTCAGCTGCAGCATAATTTGTAGGCTGCAATTTATACATGGATATAATTGATTTGGTAATTTGATCTGCTGTATCTTCATAGTCATCTTCATTAGAGAAATTCAAAGGCTTGGCAACATTAATAAATACATTGCCTTTTTGTCCTTTGATGCCATTGGCAATGCTGTTTAAATCTTCATTTTTTTCTTTTTGGTAATGCTGATGATCCTCTGTTGCGCTAAGCTCTATTGCCTTTAAACAATCGTTGGGGTCAAATTCATAAGATATTGATACGGGTACAATTTTTAAGCTATTAAAATATTTGTTTATTGGCTGAGTCTTTCTTTCGGTTAAGTGAATCATTTTGAGTACGGCAGGATCTGTTTTATCAATGCCATTTTTTGCTCTTCCTTGCTTTTGAGCAATCCATACAGATTCATTGGACTCAAAAATTGTATGTTGAATAAATTTAGATGCTAATGACAGCCCGGTGTAAATCTCTTTTTTTGTTCCAGACCGCTGAATAATAAAACTTTTATTTAAGCGCATTAAGTCTGATGCCCACTTCTCCTGCATCAAATTATTGCCTACAGCCATATTAAAAGTTTTATGCTTAGACTCATACAAAGAAACATTAAGCAATGCTGCGTCAAGGGCAATGTCTCGATGATTGGAAATAAAAAGATAACTGCTCCCTGGATCAAGATCACTAACGCCACTTACGGAAAAATTAGAAATGGTCTCTTGAATCATCCCATCCATTAAAATTTTGAATACGCCCTGATATTCGTCAACAGTTTTAATACTTTTTGATTGAGATTTAAGCCTATATTTAACTAAAGATTTTATGAAAGGTATTCTTGAAAGGTATTTAGGATAGCGTAATCCCATTAATGCCCTTAAGACTTCTGGATTGCCAATTAATTTTTCTAAAACCCCCTCAACCTCTTGGTCCAGATAGGGTCTGATCTCAGAAAATTGATCCATAGGTTAGCTTAGTAGCTGAATCATAACGCCTGCAGCAACTGCCGAACCAATTACACCAGCAACATTAGGGCCCATTGCATGCATGAGCAGAAAATTTTGAGAATCATTTTCAAGGCCAACTTTATTCACTACCCTAGCAGCCATTGGAACTGCAGAAACGCCTGCAGCACCTATAAGTGGATTAATTTTATTGGTGCTTAGCAGGTTCATTAGTTTTGCCATTAAAACTCCTGAAGCTGTGCCAATAGAAAAAGCAATTATACCTAGTGTTAAAATTCCTAAGGTTTCAGGGGTCAGGAACTGTTCAGCTGCTAGTTTTGAACCTACAGCCAATCCTAAAAATATAGTTACAGTGTTAATTAATGAATTTTGAACAACTTCACTTAACCGCTCTACTACTAAAGATTCACGCATAAGATTTCCAAAGCAAAACATTCCTATTAAAGGAGCAGCGCTGGGTAAAAGCATGCCAACTAGTAAAATTAAAATTAAAGGAAAAATAATTTTTTCTGTCTGAGAGACTTCTCTTAGTTGGATCATTCGAATTGTTCTTTCCGATTGTGTTGTAAGGAGTCGCATAATTGGAGGTTGTATTAACGGGACTAAAGCCATGTAAGAATATGCGGCAACGGCAATTGCTCCTAGAAGCTCTGGCGCTAGAATAGAAGATACGTAAATTGCTGTTGGTCCATCTGCGCCCCCGATTATTCCGGTTGCTGCTGCTTGTTTCAGAGTGAAAGATACAAGCCCTAGATGGTTTAGTAGTAATGCTCCTAATACAGTTGCAAAAATTCCAAACTGAGCAGCTGCTCCCAAAATAAGGGTTTTAGGATTAGCTAGCATGGGGCCAAAGTCTGTCATTGCTCCAACACCCATAAAGATAATCAATGGAGCAACACCTGAACCTATAGCGACTTCATAAAAAGTATTTAAAATACCTGCCTTGTAGCCTAGCTCTAATGCATACTCATTAAGCATCCATAATTGAGAGTGAGATGCCGTCTTAAGAAAATTAGAAATCGTCTCAGATTCATTAATAGAAATTAATGATATTGCACCTGCTAACTCTCCTGAATTTGCTTCATAAAGTAATTTTTCTATCGGGCTAAGGGCTAAGCCTATTTCAGGGATATTTGTTAAAATTGCTCCAAAACCAATAGGAAGTAAAAGCAATGGCTCAAATTTTTTGTTAATTGCTAAGAATAAAATAACTATTCCAACTAGCAACATTATTAGCTGCCCGCTAGTGAGACTAAAAATACCTAGATTAGAAAAAATAGTACTTAAATTCATAATGGTGACACTTCAAACAAAGGAGCTCCAGGCTTAACTGAGTCTCCGGTTTGAACAAAAATATTAGAAATTATTCCTGCTATTGGTGCTTTTATTTCTGTTTCCATTTTCATTGCCTCAAGAATTAAGACTGTTGAATCAACTTTAATAGATGAGCCTTGATCTACAACAACTTTAAAAATATTTCCGCCTAAGGGAGCATGAATAATTTCACCAGACCCAGTATTGAGAGATGGTTGAGTGGCTGGGGCTGGTGCTAATGCTTGATTCGTACCTTTGTTAATATGGACTGAGTTATCAGGCTTTACCATTACCGAATACTCTTTATTATCAACCTTAACTAAATACGATTCATCGGTTAGCTCTTTGATATCCAAGGGCTCTGATTCAAAAAAATCAGTGTTATTGATATTCTTTAAAAAAGACAGTCCAATTTCTGGGAACATTGCATAGGTAAGAATGTTCTCATTGGATATATCAATATCAACCGTTTGTTCTGAAATAATTTTCAAGAAACTATCCTTAATGATTTGAAAATTATCAGTTAGCAAATCTGCAGGTCTGCAAGAAATAATAGCGCTATCTCCAATCCCTCTTTGCTGCAAATCTTTGTTTACTGGTGCTGGAGTGGCTCCGTATTCCCCTTTCAGCAAGGATTTAGTTTCATTGGTGATTGTCGAGTACCTAGAGCCTGAAAGAACATTGATTACCGCTTGTGTTCCAACAATCTGAGAGGTAGGAGTAACCAAGGGGATGTATCCCAAATCCTCTCTCACTTTAGGTATTTCATTTATAACCTCATCAAATCTATCGATAGAATCTTGGGCTTTAAGCTGATTCTCTAGATTTGTTAGCATTCCACCTGGAACCTGAGAGGAAAGAATTCTTGCATCGACGCCACGCAACGAACCCTCAAAATTTTTATATTTTTTGCGCACTGCTTGAAAATGCTCCGCAATTGGAATGAGTTTTTCAAGATTGATGCCTGTCTCTCGATTTGTGCCATCAAGGATGCTAATCATTGTCTCCGTTGGTGAATGGCCATAAGTCATGCTCATTGAAGAGATAGAAGTATCTATGTTGTCTAATCCAGCTTCGATTGCCTTGATTCCAGTTGCAACTGACATACCGGTTGTGGCATGGCAATGCATATGAATTGGAATTTCTAAAGCTTCTTTTAACTTAGAGACTAATTCAAAAGCGATGTATGGTTTGAGCAACCCAGCCATATCTTTAATTGCAAGAGAATGAGCGCCCATATCTTGAATCGATTTAGCTAAATCAACCCAGGAATCAATTGTATGAACTGGGCTAGTGGTATATGAGATAGTTCCCTGTGCATGACCCTCCACTGCAATAACAGATCGCATTGCTTGATGCATATTACGTGGGTCATTAAGCGCATCAAAAATTCTAAAAACATCTACACCATTGATCTTTGAGCACTCTACAAATTTATCTACGACATCATCTGAATAATGTTTATAGCCTAATAAATTTTGCCCTCTTAAAAGCATTTGCTGTGGCGTATTGGGCATCATAGATTTAATTTTTCTAATTCTTTCCCAAGGGTCTTCTCCAAGGTATCTAATACAGGAATCGAATATTGCTCCTCCCCATGATTCAACAGACCAAAACCCAACCTCATCTAGCCCACGAAGTGAAGCCTCCATGTCTTTATATCTAAATCTTGTAGCAAGCAAGGACTGATGGGCGTCCCTTAACACAACTTCAGTAATTCCAATTTTATTTAATTCCGTCATGACCTAATGTTCTCCAGAACTTCTTTAATAATTTGATGATGCTTATTATCAGAAGGAGATTCTCCTGGTTCATTTACCAAATCAACTTTTGCATGTTGAATTGAAGTCATAGAAAAGATTGTTCTTAAAGTATAAATAGAAACAATTAATAGCAATAAAAAAATAAAAACGACCGTCATGCCGCTAAAAAGAAGGTTAATCCCTGATTGAATTAATGTATCTTGCACTACCATTATAATTAAATCTCCTGGTGTCATTGCCACCCAGAATAAAAGACAAGATATGATTTTACACCAATCTAAGTACAATAATGAAATGTCATGCCACCGTTATCTCAGTGTTCCTGGAATAGCAATCTCTGCTCACAGAGGTGGGAGCCTTGAAGCTCCAGAAAACACAATTGAAGCATTTCAATATGCTTTGGATCTAGGGTGTGAATACATTGAAACTGACGTTCAACTTTCATTAGATGGAATTCCCTATATATTTCATGATGATGATTTAAAGAGAATGCTAAAAAAAGAAATTCTATTTCATTCTTTGCAAAGTTCTGAAATAGATAAATTAATGTTATTTCAAAAATACAATATTCCAACGCTAGAGGCTGCTCTTCTTAAATTTCCAGAAGCTTTATTTCAAATTGATATAAAAACTGATGATGTTGCTAAACCGGCGTTAGAGATTATTAAAAAATGCAATGCAATGGATAGGGTTTGTATAGCAAGCTTTAATAGCGGCAGATTAAAAATGGTAAGCGATTTATATCCCGAGGTGTGCCTTTCCATGGGCCCGAAAGAAGTCTTAAAATTACTTTTATCAAGTTTTAAACTTTATAACAAAGAAATTCCTGGAAACTGTTTGCAAATTCCTATCTATCAATATGGATTGAAATTAGTAACTCAAAAATTTGTTAATCATGCCCACAATAAAGGTCTAAAAATAATGGTTTGGACCATTAATGATGAAGTAACAATGAAGGAACTTATCAAACTAGGTGTTGATGGAATTATTACAGATACACCAAGCGTGCTAAAAGGTTTGCTTGTTAAAACTTAAGATGAAGGCTTTTCAGCGACAATATTCCAATTTAAATCTGCAATTTTAGCTTTCTCAGCATCCGTCCAGGCCTGACCGCCTGTTTGAAGTAATTCAAGCGATTCCTCCACCCATGGTGGAAGAATTCTAATTTTCTCAAGGATTCTGATCACTTTTCTTATACCAAAAATTAGATTACGTTTTTGTTCACATATGGGCCAAGCTGGGCATTTGGAAGGAGAGGATATAAGAATTTTAAATCCTGCTCTTTCTAGTGCAGCACAAACATCTGCGGGATACATTGATTGTGTAGCAGCTAAAGTTGGTAGATAGGTGCGATGAAGTGAAGCATGGTCTTGATTATCCCAATCAAAATAAGGAGAGAGCAAGTACTCTGAGCAAGCATACCGAGCACCAGGCTTCATAACTCGGAACATTTCCTTGGCACAATCATCTAGCTCTTCTTTCTTAAAAAATGGCCAAACTGCTTGAATGGAAAAACATCCATCGAAAGAGTTAGATTCATAATCCAAAGGGTCATGGTGATTACCCACCTTAAAATGAAGTTTATCACTCATCTTGGTTTCTTCAGCCCAATCAATGGCATTTTCAATCTGATTCGGGTCAATGTTATAACCAGAAACTTCGCCACCTGTCATTGTGGCTAAATAATGAGCAATTCTTCCTCTGCCACATCCCATATCTAAAAGATGTGATGCATCTGGACTCTTTAGATTTAAATTTTGTAACAGGGCTTGTTCGCAAAGCAATTGATTGTCATACAAACCCTTTGAAGCATCAAACTGCGGGGGAATATAAAGCTTTTCTAGATCGAAAACTGACAGCATGTTATTTAAAACCTTGTAATATGCTGCGACTGCCTTAGTCTCATCTGCTGTTTCAGTTTTCTCCCCATCCTGCATGCGTTGAAAGAATTTATAAGCATCAATACATGCTTGCTTATCCTCTGCTGAAAGTGTTGCTAGTCTCTTTAGACCAGTAAATGATGTCTTAATTCTGTACCAATTCATCTTATGTATTCCCTAGTCTTCAAATTAATAATGAATTAGTTTCGCACAGTCCAAGAATTAGAACAATTAGTCGTATAGGTCAGTATCTGTTATGTGATGCTAAGCCTTTTAACTTCTTTGTGAATGGTATTAATATCATCCAACCCGAGAGGTTTTTTATTTTCAAAGATTGAAAGAATTTTGCTATATGGGCTGAACTGCAGAATATCTCTGTGAGCTTGATCAATAGCATCACTGATATAATTTAAGTAGTCAGGAGTTGTTTCGTCATCTCTTTTTATCCTTAGAGGTGCGCAGTAATCTCTCAATTCTTTAATAGACTTATCCATTAATTTTGAAGGAACCTTCTAAAGATTTTTCTTGCAAACATATACATTGGGATAATAATACAAGAGGTAATAATAAGCTCAGCCCAAGTATCCAACTCAAGGAAATCTCTAATAAAGCCTGCAAGAAATAGGCTAACCAAGCCTAATAAACTATAGAGAAAAATGGAGTTACGGCTAAACAGATTCATTGTAATTTCTTACATTTAACAAGATAATGCCGCCCATGATAAAGAGAGCTGCAATGGGGATCAAGCCATATGTAGGATCTTTAAATATGGTCACAAATATGGCAACAAGGGCTGGTCCTAAAAAAGCTCCTGCACGACCAAACATATTGTAAAAGCCAAAGTATTCACCTGCATCACCTGCAGGAATGAGAGTCGCATAGTAGCTTCTAGAGATCGATTGAATGCCGCCTTGAACAGCACCAACCATTGATGCTAGAACGTAAAATTCGATAGCATTTGAGAGGAAGGCTGTATAAGCAAGAATAATCAAGTATAAGGCAATAGTAAATAATAAAATATTCTTATCTCCGAACTTATAAGCTAGTTTTGACCACATCAGTGTAGTTGGAAAAGCAACAAACTGAACCAAAACAAGCGCAGTAATAATGTCCGGAGTCTCCAATCCAATATTTAATGCAAAATCAGTTGCCATAGCCATGATGGTATGAACGCCATCAATGTAAAGAAAGAAAGCAATTAAAAAAATAAAAATATTTTTTTGGGAAGAGACGGTTTTGATGGTCTTGATAACTTTTTGAAAAGCCATAAGAAAATGATTTCCAGGAAGGTGAGTACCTTCATCTTTAATCTTTAGCATGATTGGGATTAAGAACAAGGTCCACCAAACTGAAACAGATAAAAACGACCATTTCACAGCCTCTTCACTACCACTCAGACCAAAAAACTCAGGCTTCAAAGTCATGAGGGCATTAACAACAAAGAGCAAGCCTCCTCCAAAATAACCAAATGCAAAGCCGTAACTCGAGATTTTTGCAATATTGGATTGATCAGATACTTGTAATAACATTTTGTCATACAGGGTATTCCCAGCTGCAAAACAATAGTTTGCGATTCCAAAAAATATTAATGCAGAAAGCCACGAACCTTTTGGAATTACATAAAGGGCAGCCACACAAATAATCGATACAAAGGCAAACCCACTAAATAAAAGTTTAGTGGATCTAGAAATATCTGTTACCGCTCCAATAAAGGGAGCTGTAAAGAGAAGAACTAAATTTGAAATGGTGAGGCCCCAACCCAAATAAGATGTTGACACCACATTAGAGAGGTCGGAAGCCCAGTATTCTTTAAAAAAAATAGGGAAAAAGGCAGCTATAACAGTTGTTGCAAATGCTGAGTTACCTCCATCATAAAGAATCCAAGCCTTAGCCTCAGAAGATAATCTATTTTTGCTCATACCAGCACTGATTATTTTCAACGTATTTAACAGCTTGGTTTCGATGAATTAAACAATTTAAGTGTCCAAGAGATTCTCCGGTAGCCATAATTAAATTTCCGTCGTCTATCTCTCTTTTAAATAAAATATCAAATACATCAATTGCTCTTTTGGGTTCTTTCAAAGCATCAAAAAGTTTTGATAACGAGGTTTCATGATGATTAATCAAGGCTGTAAGTCGCTTATGGGCACCTAGAAATGGTCGACCGTGTGCAGGTAATACCAGCACATCTTCAGGTAAAACATTAATCAATTTATGGCAGCTGTTAATCCAGTCTTCTACAGGATTTGCCTCTGGTTCGGTGGGAAAAATTCCAACATGCGAGCTAATGGTTGGTAAAAGCTGGTCTCCACTAATAAACATATTTAACTCTTCTGAAAAAAAGCACAGGTGCTCTAAAGTATGTCCCTGTCCCTCAATTGCAACCCATTTAATCCCATTAATATCGAGGTGATCATGTTCTTTTAGTCGGGTGTATGAATGTGGCAATGGATGAATAATTGATCCAAAAAAACCAAATTTTTTTATAAATGAGGTTATTTGGCCTTCTGTCATTCCAGCTTTAGTATAAAAATCAATTGCGTCATGCGGGACATTATCACCCGTATCAGCAGATAGCATTCGACACTGCAAATAGTCAGTTCTGCTCATACTAAAAGAAGTTTTATATTTTTCAACAAACCATCCAGCCATGCCAATATGATCTGGATGCATGTGAGTTACTACAACATCATTAATGATAAGATTTTCTGATTGAATTAAATTCTTCCAAGCATTTTTTGTATCATCTAAGTGCATGCCTGTATCAACTAAGGTTAAGTTATCTTGCAAGCCCAATGCCCATAAATTTATATGGTTTAGCGACATAGGTAAAGGCATTCTGATCCAACGCACATGCTCATTAAGCACTTCCAAACTACCTGGCTTGGGTGCCACATCAATTGGAAATATTAGCTTTGTTTCAGAATTCATGATTGCTTGATGAAATAATTGATGTTTATACTTATCTTATGAATGAAGATACAAGAACTATTATAAACTTAGGGTTATTTATTTTGGGCATAGGTGGATTGATTTTTATAATAGGCATTGTAGCCTATTTGTTTACTTCACTTTAATCTTTCCAGGTTCAGTGCCCCGCCGAAGAGCCTTGAGAAAAGCATTGACTTCGACCGGCTCAGAGACATCATTATCTCGGACATACTCACTATCCCAAAACTCTTTCCAGGATGGAAAAAGATCATGAAAAAAACCATCATATGGTTGCTGATTAGGCCAGCGCATTTTCTGATCGCCCAAAGGTGGGTTATTGATATCAGAAGCATACCAATACATGGGTAATCTTTTTTTAAATAGCCATCTACCATTCACTCTGATGTATGTATCCCAATACAGCATCTGCATAATTATCCATTCTGAATCAGTTTCATGCTCATTTTTAGAGTAGACAAGTCCAATCGCAGAATCGGGAGAATTAAAATCAATAATATGATTTCCGATGTGATGTGATGTTCCCTTGAATTGATCTCTAAACGTTGCATCAGCCCACTCCTTAAGAGCCTGTCTGCCCATTTTATCTTTGCTAACCCGAACATCTGGAACAAACAGATTCACATGCATGTCCATATCACGCATATCAAGAGTGACTGAGTACTTTGCAGCAAGCTGTCGAATTTCATCAAGTGATTCTAAGCGATCAAGCCTTTCTTCAATCTTCATGCTTACCCTGGTGGCCATTGAAGTGGTCGACCACTTAATAAATGCAAGTGAAGATGGAAAACACTTTGGCCCGCTTTGGCGCCATTATTTGTAACCAGCCTAAAGGTTTCATCAAGATCTAGCTGTCTTGCAACTTCTCCTGCAACCCACATTAAATGACCGAGCAGCTCTTTGTCTGATTCGGTGGCATCCGATAGCTTGGGAATTGGTTTTTTAGGGATAATAAGTAAATGAGTTGGAGCTTGAGGTTGGATATCTTTGAAGACCAAAGAAAGATCATCTTCGTAAAGAATATCAGCAGGAATCTCTTTATTGATTATTTTAGTAAATAGCGTATCCATGGAATTAAAGTAAAAATCTAATCATCCTAAATCCAATATAAAAAACACCTATGGATATACCTAAAGCCAAAATAATTGCTAATAAATCTCTTAATGATTTTAAAAATAGCCCTTCCGGTGAATTATTGAGCAGTTGCTGAACCAAGAAGAGCAAAGCAACGATGGAGAGAAATAAAATTATTAAGGTAATCATAATTATTTAAATATAGAGCCTACAGAAATAACAAGCAAGGCTAAAGCAAATGCCCAAGCTAGACATGCCAATATATCAGCTAGATAAAACCTTTTTAATTTAAGATCAGTAATTCCAAGCATAAAAGGAACCAAAGGTCTTATAGCAGGAATAAATCTACCAACGACTACTGTGTAGGGACCAAAGCGGTCTAAAAATTTTTGAGTTCGTAAGATACCTTTTTGTCTCTTTTGAATGAACTGCGATGACATAAAAGTTGGGCCAAATGATTTTCCAAGTAAAAAGCCACATATATCTCCTACATGAGATCCCAAGAATGCAACGCCACAAATCCATGGCAAGGTTAGTATTTCGGTGTTGTATAAATAAATGCACAAAGAAAACAAAATAGCGCTTGGCATAAAACTACCGGTAATAATCATGGATTCCATGAAGCCAAAGCAAAAAACTAAAATCCAACCATACTCGGGATTGGATTCTAGAAATAGTTGAAGTTTCTCAAATGGCATATAATTATTTTTTCTTAGAAAAGAATTTATCTATCGCCATCAGGTTATCTTTTGAACCAAACAATCTTTTCATTGCAAGATTCTCCAACTCTCTAGCATCTTGAATGTCTTGAATGATGAATGATTTTAAAATAGCTTTTGTCTCAATAATAGAACCTAAAGATTGATCGTTGAGCATATAAGCATATGAAAATGCTTGTTCAAAAAAATCATCTCCAACATATTTAGCTAAACCTAAATCAAAATATTCAGACCCACTTATCCAGTTTGACTCAAAAAGCAATTGAGCAGTTTTTTGATAGCCAAGTGATTGAAAGAGTAAAAAAGAACTTCCAACTTCTGGAGCCAATCCTAAGTCAGAAAAAGGATATTTAAGCTTAGCTTTTGAGGATATAAAAACTGCATCAAAATGAAGAAGTATTGTTGCCCCTCCTCCAATTGCTATTCCATCAACTGCACCTATTAACGGCTTTCTAAAATCTATAAGGGCGTCTATACAAGTTTCAAAAGGCTTCTCATATTCAGCCCCACCCTCTCCAATCATGCTCGATAAGTCCACGCCTGAAGAAAAAGTATTATCTGAACCCGTAACAATCACTGAATTAATCTCAGGATTTTCGTTTGCATGATTGAGAGCATCTCCAAGCAAGGCCCACAATTCTGCATCAAAAGCATTTTTTGTTTCAGGTCGATTAAGCGTAAAAAGTTGGACCTGATTATTGGTCTCTATTAAGAGTTTGCTCATTTGCCTTTAAAATTAGGTTTTCGTTTTTCAGCAAAAGCAGTTAAACCTTCCATCATGTCTTCAGTTGAAAAAATGGGTTGACCAATTTCTAATTCTTTTGCCAATGCTTCGCTCTCAGGATAGCTTTCATCAAGCTCGCGTAATGATTTAACAATAGCTTGAATTGAAAGAGGTGCGTTTTCACTAACAGTTTCTGCTATCTGCATTGCATGAGATAAAGCATCGCCATCTTCAACCACATGGCCAATTAGCCCAAATCTTAATGCCTCATCTGCAGTTATCCTTCGCCCTGTTAACAAGGCTTCAGCAGCTAAGGTGTATGGAATTTGGCGTCTTAATCTTACTGTTGAACCACCCAGTGGAAAGAGCCCTCTCAATGGTTCTGATAACCCAAAGACAGCACTTTTCCCAGCAACTCTAATGTCTGTCCCTTGAAGAATTTCAGTTCCGCCAGCCAAAGCAAAACCTTCAACAGCAGCAATAATTGGTTTATTTGGACGATTATGTCTTAACAAAGATTGCCAATGAAGGTCTGGTATAGTCTTTAGTTTTTCCATCATCTCCGCATCTTCATTGCCGTCTTTCATAGCACTTAAGTCAGCTCCAGAGCAAAATGTCCCACCAGATCCTGTTAGGACAGCACACCTAAGGTTTGTATCTTCATCTAACTTTCTCCAGGCCTCATAGACTGTCACAAGCATTCCTGGACTTAAAGCATTTCTCTTTTCAGGCCGATTAAGTGTGATAACTAAGATGTGACCTTTTTCTTCGACTATCGCATGGTCTGTGTTCATTTTATTCTCCGTTTAATCTGGTGATGAAGATACTATCCACATTGCAAAAAATTGTGCAGCACCTCCATAGGCATGACCCATGGCAATTTTAGCATCCTCTATTTGATGATCTTCTGCCAAACCCATTACCTGAAGCGCGGCTTCTCCAAAACGAATCATACCTGAAGCACCAATTGGATTTGATGAAAGAACTCCTCCAGACATATTAATAGGCATGTCGCCATTTAGAGCAGTAGCACCTTGATCTGTTAACTTCCAGCCTTCACCTAATTCGCAAAAACCTAAATTTTCAAGCCACATAGGTTCATACCAAGAAAATGGAACATATATTTCTGCACAATCTATTTCTTCTCTTGGGTTAAGTATTCCAGCTTGTTGATAAATATCTTTAGCACAATCTATACCACCTTGAGGATTAACTTCATCTCGACCTGCCGAAAGGGTTCCCTCTGATCTGACAGCCATACCTTTAATCCATGCAACTTTTCTATGACCAACAGTATCTTTTGACGTTATCACCATGGCACAAGCTCCGTCTGAAGATGGGCAGCTTTCTAAGTAACGCAAAGGTTCCCATAACATAGGCGTATCGCTAACCATTTTTTCATCGATACCAGGAATTTGTAGATGAGCAAGTGGGTTTTTTAAAGCATTTTGGCGATCTTTGGCTGCAACTTTCCATCCAATATGCTCAGGGGGTTTATATCGACGAATATACTCGCGAATAAAAGGAGCAAAGTAGCCTCCAGCACCTGCATTAATATGAGGTGAGTATGGATATCGTGGTGATAACGCCCAAGTTGCATTTGACTCTGATTGTTTCTCAAACGTAACAGTCAAAACTGTTTTAAATTGACCAGAGCAAACATGCGAAGCTGCAATAACTGCAGTACTGCCACCAACACTGCCTGCTGTATGAACTCTGAGAACAGGCTTACCTACTGCGCCAATTGCATCAGCAAGGTAAAGCTCTGGCATGACGACTCCTTCAAACATATCAGGGGCTTTGCCAAGAATAACTGCATCAACAGCATCCCATTCTATGTCTGCTGCAAGCATAGCTTTGTCTATGGCCTCACGAACCAATCCTGCCATGGATACATCTCTTCTCTTTGAATCGTAGTTAGTTTGGCCTACACCTATGACGCCTGCTTGAATCATTTATGTCTCTCCAAATGGACAACCATGTTGTGCTGAAGGCAAGGACCGGAAGATGCATGAGCAAGACCATGATCTAATTGATCGTTTGTTAGAGATTGAAAAGTTTTACCAATAGCATCTAAGCCAGCACACATCATCACATTTCCAACCAATGGACCTCCAGATAAATTTGTTGGAATGTTGCTTAGGTTTAAAAGTTTTCTTAAAAATGGAACTTCATGACTAAATTGGGTGTGGAGCTCAGCGACATCAAAGTTAATATTATCTAGCTTCAAATTAGTAATTGAATTCTGGATCGTTGGGGACGTTGCTAGATCTCTTGAACCTAGATTTGAAGATTCAATACTGTGATCAATGCCCTCTATCCAAATAGGATTATCGGTAAAATCAAAAGCTTTATCCTCTGAGGCAATAACCATTGCAGATGCACCATCAGAGATAGGTGGGCAATCAAAACCTCTGAGAGGAGATGAAATTAATGAATCTGCACGATAAAGATCTTCATTTAAATGATCCGTTAAAAGTGCATTTGGATTATGTGCTGCATTGTTCCTGGCTTCAATAACTGTTGCCATCATTTCATCATGCGTAATAATTTTTTTCTGTAATAATATTTGAGCTTGCAAAGCAGCCAAGCTGACGCGATCTGGCCAAAGCGGAGAAATATAGTAAGGGTCCATCTGCAAGGAAATAATGGAATCAAGATTGCCTGGAGAAGATTTTCCAAAGCCATATATTAATGCGGTGTCTGCGTCGCCCATTCTAATTTTTAACATTGATTCATAGAGAGCCCAAGCAGCATCCATCTCAACGTGTGATTCTTTGATAGGAGGGTTTGTTTGGATAGCAGATAACCCTTCGACAAAGGCGAAAGCTGCACCTTGAAGATAATCACAACTTCCAGAACAAGTAAAACCAATGTCATCTTGCGATATACCCAGGTCTTTAAAAACCTTATGGACAACCGGCATAATAAGTTCAACTTCATTCAAAGCACCTGCATTAGACAAAATCTTGTGCTGTGCATAACCTACTACTGCAACTTTTTTCATGATGGTTTGAACCTTAAAGTGGTTACATCGACATCTGGCTCATCAACAGGAGCGAACCATTTAATATTCTCCAATGAATGGGTCCATTCATCTTTTGGCTTCCAGACTGCCTGAACCCGCATGCCAATTCTAATTTGGTCAATTTCAATATCCTGCACCAAATGCAAAAAAGAAATATCAGCTTGATCGAGTCGAATCATGGCGCAAACATATGGAGGCACTATTGGATTGCCTGGAATAGGTATGTGAACCACAGTAAAGGATTCTATGCAGCCTTTGTCTGTTAGAGGCACTTCAATTGATGTTGCGATACCATCTCTAGGACAACTTCCTCGGGGTGGGACATAAACAGCTTTACATTTAGGGCATGCTTGTCCAACTAATCTGCCCTCTTTTACTTGGTTAAGAAAAGTGGTGGTTGCTGAGCCAGCTGTGTATTGATACTCAAGATGAATCAAGGATTCTTTGTAATCTTTGGGTGCTTGATCGTCACTCATATTTGTAAAATAAAATAATTAATGTCTGTTATCGATTCTGTTGGATTCTCAGACCAAACAGGTAAAACTTTTTTTCCAACACCGAGGTCAGATTCATCGCAATCAGAAATCATATGCAGCATAGCTGTATCAGCACCATCTAATTTAATGAGAGCAAATGCAAAAGGTGATTGTAAGAGGTGATGAGGTCGAGGAGCATTCACCCAGCTCCAGGACTCAATAGTTCCGCTAGGACCAACTTCAACAAACTCAGTCAAAGCTTCTCTTGTATCTGGATCGTATTCAGCTGCTGGAGCAAAAACTTTTTGAGCTTTGCTTTTAGTTCCAAGAATTTTTTTTTGTGATAAGCCTTCAAAGAACTTAGACATAACAGGACCGCTAGAGCGTTTATATTTATACGAAAGCTCAAAAGACGCTTTTAATACATTAGCCTTGCTGTTATTCATTTTCTTCTACCATGGTATTTTTTGATGAGTCTATTAAAACATGTTTCATTAATTTTCCGGAAGCATTTCTTGGTAACGGTTGATCAGAAAAAATCCATTTAGAAGGCACTTTAAAGTCTGCAAGCTTTAATGCAACCCAGGTTGATAGGTCTTCTTCATTAATATCTGAGTTCGTTGACTTTATAACCGCTGTGACTTCTTGTCCTAAATCTTCATGAGGCAAGCCAATGATTGCTGATTCTTCAACCATGGGATGTAAATCAAGAACAAGTTCAATCTCTTGAGGATAAACATTTTCAGCACCTCGTAAAATGAGATCGGTTCGTCTGGCGGAGATAAAAAATAAATGACCTTCTTTAAAACCCCAGTCTCCGGTTTTTAACCATCGATCTACTAACAAAGATTTGCTGGAAGCTTCGGGGTTATTGAAATAGCCCAGCATGACTGAAGGACTCCTGACAAAAATTTCTCCCTCTTTATTGTCATCCAAAATGACTTGTCCATCTTCATTTCTAAGCTCTACATGAACGGTTGGCATCATCTGTCCTGGGGAGGTTGGATTGCTCTTTAGGTTTTCACCCCAGTTGATAATGGTGATAGCGCCTGATTCAGTTAGACCATAGCCATACCCAAAACTATATTTAGAGCTAGGAAATACTTCCTTGGTTCTTTCAATCAAAGCAGGAGGCATTGGGGCGCCGCCACCGCCAACTACCAGCACGGATGAAAGGCTTATATTAGATTCTTCTGCAACATCGAGAATTCTTTTTAACGCTGTAGGCACAGCTCCACCCCAAGAAGTAACGTTAAATTTATCAATAAGTTCTAATATTTTATGGGCAGAAAATTTTCCTTCATAAACAAGAGTTGTTGAGCCAGCCAATAGGCTCGTCACCACACCGGCCGAGAGTCCTGATACATGAAATAAAGGAGAGGTTAAAAGACTAGTAGGCTTATGTTTAGCCCAGTCAATTCCCTTGGAGGATGAATCTTGAGATACTGCAGCACCTTGCAGCATCGACAAAGTCGAGTTTGCAATCATAGAGCGATGAGAAGTCATAACACCCTTTGGTGAACCAGTTGTCCCTGAGGTGTATAGCAAACAAGCACACTCATCTTCATCGAGACGAATAAATGAATCCATCATCTCAGATTTATTAGGTAAATCCATCTCTTCAAAAATCAATACAGGATGTGTCGGCTCACCCGATATGCGATCGAATCGTTTTTGATCAGCAACAATCAATTTAGGGTCAGCATCATCAATCGCTTTCATAGCCTCAGAACCCTTCCACCAACCATTCAAACCGCAAGCAATACCACCAATGCTTACAGTAGCCCAAAAGAAAATAACCCACTCAGGGCAATTGGCTGCATATATAGCCACCCTATCACCTGGCATTACTCCATACTCATTCTTTAGAATGTATGCTGCTTTTTTAACCAGCTTTAGATGCTCAGCAAAAGTAATAATCTTATCTTGGTAGATGAGATATGGTTGGTCACCATGATTTTTAGAAAGCTCTAAAAAATCTACCAGTGATCTAGGGCGATTTTTAAAAACGTCCATCTCTGATCCAAGAACTTTCTCACGATGTATCTGAAAAAATTCTTGATCTGAAACCAAGGCTTGTATGTATTTATCTGTATGCATAACTTAAATTATTTTTAACTATCGTATAAACAAAACAAATAATCAACGAGTATCAGTAGCTTTTATTTTGTCAATGTTGTTTGAGAAATAGACTTTAGTTATAGTGGATTACGTGTCATTTAACATGAAGAGACTTTAAAAATTATGGATTCACAAAACACAGCTCAAAAATTAGCCGTCATCACTGGAGGAGCTTCCGGCATTGGATTAAGTTGCACCAAGCGCTTTGCAAAAGAAGGGTATGCAGTTTTAATAATTGATGCAAATAAAGAAGCTGGTGAAAAAGAAATAAAAAACCTTAAATCAAATGGTTATAATTCAGATTTTGCTTACTGTGATATCACCAAACATGAGCAAGTCGCCGCTATATTCCAAGGACTTGGCGACCAAAATAAATGCGCACAAGTGCTGGTAAATTGCGCCGGTATTAGCCCGGCTTTAAATGCATTGCATGAGTACCCTGTAGAAGAATGGCATCGTGCCATTGATATTAACCTGCATGGAACCTTTTATGCTTGCCGAGAGTTTCTTGATCTTGCAATGAAGAATAATGAATCCGATGGTTCTATTATTAACGTGGCTTCAATCATGGGAGTGAGAGCCAGCGCAGCTCAAGCATCTTATGCTGCATCCAAACATGCGGTTGTAGGCCTCACTAAATCCATTGCCCAAGACTATGCTCATTTAAATATTCGTGCGAATGCTGTTGGCCCAGGGGTCATTGATACTCCTATGAATACAGAATTAATGAAAGATGAAAATGTTATGCAATACATGCTTGGAAGAATTCCTTTAAAGCGCGTTGCTTCTTCGGATGAAGTTGCCAATCTTATTTATTTTCTTGCATCCTCAGAGGCTTCATACATTACAGGGTCTTATCATCCTGTCGATGGCGGCTATCTTGCAAGCTGATATTTTTAATAAAAAAACTGCTCTCATCACTGGTGCTGCCAGTGGGATTGGTCGTGGCTTAGCCATTCATGCTGCTGGTCTTGGAATGAATGTCGTCTTGATGGACTTAAACGAAGAAGGCTTATCTGAAACGCAATCTCTTATCGAGGACTCCCCTTCTCTTTTGTTAAAATGTGATGTGTCTAACCTTGAAGAATTCACTCAATGCAAAGAAAAGATAGATACGCAATTTGGTGTGGTGCATTTTCTTTTTAACAACGCTGGAATATTTTTAGAGGGCCGAGCTTGGAAAGCCGATCAAAAGAATTGGAAGAGAATTATTGATGTGAATTTAATGAGTGTTATCTATGGGTTAAATCTCTTTGTGGATGAGATGATAGCGAGCAATGAACGTTGTCATGTTATAAATACATCTTCCATGGCAGGGATCATCGTTGGGCCGGCTTTAGCGCCTTATACAACCACCAAACATGCCGTTGTAGGCCTAACCAGAACACTTCATGAGGATCTTGTTGACAATGATAAGGTTGGAGTATCTGTTATGTGCCCAGGCCTGGTTCAAACCAATATCATAGAGAGAGATCACTTAGGACTAGATATAGATGAATCGTCCATTGATCAGCACGAGAGTGCTAAAAACAATGCTCAGTGGCTTGCCGATGGAGTGAAAGATGGGATGACCACAGAAGACTTGGCTACGATAGTCTTTAAAAAAATTGAAGATAACGAATTTTGGATCTTAACGCATCCAGAATTTATTGAAGTCTATAAAAGCTATTCAAGCGAATTAACTGTCTAACTGCTTGTTTTGATTTATGAGTTTTATAATTTTGGTGAATGGGATAATTTTAAAATTCTGATTTTTTAGCTCTTCGCCGTCGTAGTTATAGCCATCCTGAGCAATCATGATTCCTTTGTAAAATTTACCACCAAAATTATGACTAGAAACTGAGATGCCATCAGTTTCAGATGTGCCATCAATGCCTCTAGGATTATCATCAACGGTAAAGCTAGAAATAAATTGATAAGGCTTCTGTCTGTTGTAAACGTTATATTTGTTATCTCCTTGTGAAGATAGAAGAATGTACCCTTCTGTTTTGGAGGTTTTGTAGATTGCTACTCCCTCAGGATCACCGCCAATATTTCCTTCTCGAGAATCTACAATTGCTGGTTCAGCAAAAGGATATTCTTTATTTAAATCATAGGCCTTTAAAACCCCATTAGTTTCTTCTTCTGAAATGAATAAGGTTTTATTCTCATCGTCAAAAACACAACCCTCTGACTCTCCACCATTATCAAATGTTCCAACAAGTTTTTGATTTTCAAGCGTCCACATCTCAACTCTTGGACCTCTATCCTCGGTTGCAAATGCAATAGGAGTTCCTTCAATCATACCAATGCAGATACCATAGACATCTATATTTGAAGCGATTGTATAGGACCTAATCGCCGAAGAAAAAATTTGATCAGATCGAGTATGTTTTTTAAAAAATGTGTTCTGATCTAAGACCCAGAACTCTATAGACTGAGAGCTTCTGTTGGAAGCTGCAATATATATAGCATCATTTTGCTGCCTCACATCTATGTTATTAATCTCACCCATTGCAGCAAAAGCTAATTTTTGACCTGCAAGATTATACAAATAAACTCCAGCTGTTTTATCTGTCCCAAGTATTAATGACTCTCTAGAATTCTTGAAATTGATAATTAAAGCTGGGTCATCTGCAGCATCACCACTTGAAGTTACTGGCTCAGTTTCTGCAACAGCATAGATTGAGGTCTCTTGAGAGCATGCTGATATTAGCAAGAAAAGAAATACGAAGGTTAAGATACGAAAGTTAATCATCATGCAAATTGTAACTCTAATCTAAGAAGAATAAAAAAATATACTTAAAATTTGTATTCAAATCCAAGGGAAAAAATATTTTTGTCTTTGCTCTTAACCTCAGAGCTCATCAAAGAATAATAAGTAAAAAGTTTAAGGTTATTTTTTATCTGATAATCATAGCCAATAGTTACATGCTTGCCAGATTTAACTTTCATGCTGGAAGAAGCATATTGAATTTTAAAGGTTCCCTTGGACTTAAACTTTTTAGCAAAGCTGACAACTTCACCGCTCTCATCATCTCCTGTGGAGAGTATAGTTGTTTTCTGAAGAATTAAACCTAACTTAGAATTCTCAAAGGGATAAAGGAATGAAAGTCTACTGCTGTCATATCCTTTCATAGCATCATCCAATGCAAAAGCCACTTGAAAATTATCCCCACTATAATTCACTGAATATGATTTATAGCTTTTGCCAGATAGAAATGGGTTTTTTATACTGTTGATGGTTACAAAAACTCCTTGCATCTTAGGAGTTGTATAACCGATGAAGTCTTCTAGTCGATTTTCGCCATGCAGAATATGTTTTATATCAGGGGCAAGATCATTAAAAAGATCTATATTGAGTTGAGATTTTTTTAATGCTGAATCATGTGTGCCAAAAAATAAGGTTCCCAAGTTATTTTCGAGGGCTATGAAAGTGTTTCGTGGCTTAAAAGTACCATCTTGTCCTCTTGCTTTTCCATCGACCGGATCAAAGCCATACTCTATCTGAAAAATAAATTTTGTTTTAGAGGTTTGATCTAATAACAACTGGCCATTAAGACCAAATTTAGATTCATTGCTAGCAATATCTGTTTTGGTACCATTGTTTACTGTTGAGATGGACCTAGAATCAATTGCAACTCTAGTATAAAAATTTAAAGAAGCATCAACATGGATACAAATAAAAAACCCTATGCATAAAATTTGATTCTTAGAAATAATCAATAATTTCATAACATTGGAGTTAATAATTTAAATATTAAAAATAATTCTAAGTAACACGTAAAATAGAATAGTAAATGCTGCGCCAGCTGGGATTGTAACTAACCAAGAAGCAATAATTCTTTTAATAGATGCAAAATCTAAATGCTCTGCACCTTTTGCTAATCCAACACCTATAACCCCTCCAACTAGTGTATGTGTGGTTGAGATTGGAAATCCAAGATATGAGGCTGCTACTACTGTAGAGGCTGTGGCCATTTCCGCAGAGAAGCCAAGGCTTGGAGTGAGGGTGGTTATTTTTTTTCCAACTGTTGAGATAACTCTGGAGCCTAGCGTAGCTAATCCAAAAACAATACCAATGCCCCCAATAAATAATACCCATGGGCTTATTGCAGCTTTGGAACCAATTGAGCCAGTATCAACAACACTTACAATAGCAGCCAATGGCCCAATAGCATTTGCTACATCATTTGAACCATGGGCAAAGGCCATGGCACTAGCAGAGACAATCATAAGCAATCCAAATGCAAATTCAATGCCACCATCTCTCATAATTTTCTCTTGATTTGTGCGTAAGAAAAATGCCGTACCAAGAGCGACGATGCTGCTAAAAATGAAAATAAAGAAATAAATTTCATTATCAGACCACTCTATTCCAACATGTTTAAGCCCTTTTCTGGCTGTAACAAGAGAAATAACAACAGCCACAAGAAAGCTGTAAAAAGGGATATATGTGATTGCAGCTTTTTCAGGTTCAGATCGATCTAATATTAATCTCTTTGCTGATATGTAAAGTCCAAATGCTAGAGCTCCAGAGAACAATGGAGACGTTACCCAGCTCATGGCGATGTTACCTACCTTACCCCAAGATACCGCATCAGCACCTTTCGTGATTAGCACAAAACCAATAATAGCACCTACGATTGAATGAGTTGTTGAAACAGGCCAGCCTCTAAGGCTGGCGATATATAACCAAGTCCCACCAGCTAGTAATGCAGACATCATCCCAATAACGAATATATTGATATCGTCTGCATACATATTTGGATCAACAATCCCCTTGCGGATTGTTGAGGTCACTTCACCACCTGCAAGGAATGCTCCCAAGAATTCAAAGATGGCTGCAATAATAATTGCTTGTTTTAAGGTTATGGCCTTACTACCAACTGATGTTCCCATAGAATTTGCCACATCGTTTGCACCAATACCAAAAGCCATAAAGAAACCAATGACACCAGCTAAGATTAGAATGTAGTAAGGGTCTAGAAAGAGACTTTCCATGTTATTTAATAAAGTTGATTAGTTATGGCTTAAATTAAACTAAAGATACATGGAGATACCATTGCATTTACGCAACTAGATTCAAACCTTTATGCAACATTCTCATGAAGCAGAGGTTATTAAAACTGGAATAAGGCTTGGGGGAAAAAGAGATCTATAAAAATTTATTTTTTCTAGAGGTGAGAAATAATGACTTTTTGATATAGCCCTGGTTTATGAAAAATACACTACTGCACTTAAAACAATCCACATAGAAAAAAAGCCAAAGATATGCATGTCATTCGATTGAGAGGTTTTAGGTATTAAACCTTGGTTTTTCAATATCTTTTTTGTATTCATAATAAGCTCGTTTCTGATGTGACACTTTAATGTCACGCAAATGACACAATACACCAAAGTGACTAAATATACTAGAAAGAATTGTTTTTTTTAGAACAAATGTCGATAATAACTAAATGATACAAAAACCTAAGCAAAAAAGAAGTGAGAATAGAATTAATAAAATCTTAGACACTGCTGAGATCATTTTAAACGAAGAGCCTCTTACTGCCTTAACAATCGCGAAGATATCAACTGCTGCAGAGCTAAAGCGAACATCAACATATAAATTTTTTGAGACTTCTGAAGATATTAAGAATGCTCTCATTCAAAGGTATATCCAAAATTGCAATCAAGCCCTGATTCAAAACCTAGAAACTAATGCAAACTCTGATTATTCTAGCTGCCTTAAAAATTGCGTGATAGTTATTATTGACTTCTTTCAAGATAATCCAGGTGCTAAAAAGCTGATCTTAGAAAATACTGTTACCCCTCCTATCCCAAGCAAATATTTATATGTAATTGCAGATACTATGCTAAAGCACATTGAAAAATCTTTAGGTCTTCCAAGTATGTTCAATAAATCAGGAGTGTTCTTGGTGATTGCACAGATTATTTTTGCTATCTTATCTCTCAATACTAAAGAAAATGATGAGCTAACTGATGTTGGTTTAAATGAAGCTGTTCGTGCAACGAATGCATACCTCATTAGCTGTATTGCAACTCCTGCCTAGCCCTTACCTGCAAAAATAACCTTAAGAAGGTTCTTTTCTATTTCAAGATTAAGCGATGAGCTTGCTTTAAAAGTAGTTTCTTTAATCAACCAACAATTATCTACCTTTTGATAAAGATCATGGTACTGGCCTTGAAGGGTGCTGATGGTTGAGTTGCTCGTATTGATGAGATTGTAAGTTAAGGACCAATGACCAGATGCACTGAATTGATCAATAATATTAATTATAGGATTATGAGCATGGTGAGATTCAAGCATATAATCATGGCAAGCAATTTCTTGAAAAACTTCTGCAAGGTCTCTGCTGTCTGTAAAAGAGCCCACTGGACCATAATCTATCATGCAGCCTGAGGTTACAAAAGTTGAGATAATTTTTGCTACATCCTTAGCATCGCAGGCATTAAGGTAGGTGTATTTTAAGGTTTGAATTGCTAAAGTATCTTCAAGCAATTGAATTCTATCTTCTAAGTTATCTGACATATAAATATTATATTTTAAAAAAAAATCTAAAAGAAATTATTATTAATTACCTACTATAATACTAGGGTAACTCCTTAACTGTCGAACAGCAGATTTAAAATAAAATGATTATTTCCTTTGATCAAAAAGAATATCAAAAACTTAATGATAAATCTTATCAACTTGAAAAGCGCAGATTACAAATTGAACTATTAAAACTTCAAGAAGATGTGATTAAAAACCAAAGGAAAATCTGCATTGTATTTGAGGGCAGAGATACTGCCGGGAAAAGCTCAGCATTTAAGTTTTTTGCTCAATACTTAATTCCCAAAAATTTCAAGTACGTAAATCTTGGTATCCCTACAAAATGGGAGTCAACTCATTGGTTTCAGCGCTGGAAGAAAGTAATACCAAAAAAAGGAGAAATAGCCTTCTTAGATAGATCTTGGTACACCAGAGCATTAACCGAGCCTGTAATGGGTTATTGCAATGAAAAACAATACAGGGATTTTATGAATCGCGTTCTACCTTGGGAGCAAGACCTCATCAATGATGGCGTTGAAATTATTAAGTTTTACTTTTCATTATCTCAAGATCAGCAAAAAAGAAGAATGAAAGCACGCAAACAATCTGAACTTAAATACTGGAAGCTTTCGCCTAACGATGAACGCATCGTTACCAAATGGGATGCTTTTACTTTATATAAAGAGCAAATGTTTGCAAAAACATCAGAGAAATTTTCGCCTTGGATTGCCATCAATGCAAATAATAAAATGATTGCCAGATTAACTGCCCTGCGATTCTTGTTAAACCAAACAGATTATGAAAATAAGAAATTGCTAAAGCCATTAACTTGGTCTAAAAAAATTAATAACTACAGGGTGTTGCTGGAAGAAGTTGAGTTTAATAATTTAGACTACGATCAATATATGATTTTAAGCAAGTACATGGATGATGAGTAAATGAAAATAGCATCTATTGACATAGGCACTAATGCAATTAAATCAAAGATTTTCAAAACCACTCCTACCTCCATAGAATTTATTCAGGGCATTAGATCTCCAATTAGACTGGGGAGTGAAGTTTTTCATCATGGCAAGCTCAGCCAACAAAAGTTAGACCAAGTGATAGAGACTATTAAAGAATATGAGGGTATTTTTAAAGAAAACTCTATTTCGCACTATGAAATAGTAGCCACTTCAGCATTTAGAGATACCTCGAATTCTGAGGATGCTAGAAGATATGTAGAAACTGCAATTAATCATCCTTTAAAAATTATCTCTGGTCTTGAAGAAGCTAAGCTTATGCGATTTCACCCTAAGAGCAATACAGGCAATAGGAAATTATTTGTAGATCTAGGAGGGGGAAGCACAGAATTCTTTATCAGAAACGATCATGGGATAGAAATAAGATCATTTCAATTGGGGGCTGTAAGAAATATGTTAAAAAAGGATGAGCCTGAAGAATGGAAAAGAATGGAGGAATGGTTACATTCAATCAAACCAAAAAAAAAATTAATTGGCATAGGTGGGAATATTAGATCCCTCATTGAAGCAAGCACGAAAAAAGAATTAAAAATTAAGGAGTTTGAGAAAAAGATCGAGGAATTAAAAAAATTAAGAACTGAGGAAAAAATTTCTAAATTTAACTTTTCACCTGATCGCGCTGATGTAATAGACCATGCGCTTAAAATATTTCAGTTTATTGCAAAACATCTAAGGGTAGAAATTATTACTTCAACAAAATGGGGAATATCAGATTCAATTGCCGTTAAGCTATTCCATGAACTTTACTCAAACAAGATTAATATATTCAACAATAAGATCTAATTATTAGTTAAAAAGATCTTAAAATTGTAGTTCCCTAGACCTGGTTCAATCAAAACAGAGGCAATTGATATCGATGGGTTAGAAATAACGCTTTGTAAAAAGCGTGTCACATTTTCAATTGATGAGTCAGAGAAAAGAAGGATATTTTGACCATCTTCCTCAACCAGTCTGAAGGTTAATAAATTGTAGATCTTAGCTTCAGATAAAAGAAATTCATTAGAAGTTGTAAACTCATTTAATGTGTTTTGGGATTTAGAGTAAATAAGAAAGTTGTTTGCTTTATTATAAACATATTCAAAATCCTTTTTAACGGCTTCGAGATTATCATTGCTTTGGTTGACTGTAACCGCTGACTGAAAAACATACGAGATCGAAAATGAAATGATAATTAATATGCCTACTATTTTAAGTAACAGTCTTTCTCTTGTTTGAAGCGAGGTCCAGAAGTTGAGTAATTTCTCAAGATTCATAGCTCACCAATAATTTTCCGAACATAGCTTTATCTTTTTCAACCAATCCTGATACTTCAAAAGTTAAAGGTTCTGACTGAAATAGCTGCTGCAATAATTCAAGCTTGTAAGTTGGGAGGCCTTCTAAAGAGATTGCAATTAAACCTGCCTGCAAATCAATTCTTATTTTTTTTACAGAATTATCATTTAATTGCTCCAAGTATTGAAGCATTCCTAGGTCCTGATTTGAAAAGGAATTTTGTCTTGGAATATCTCTTGTTAAATCATCAATTTGTGCTCGCGCATTAACCAACCTGTTAAAATTTGGATTAAGTTGCTGAAAAATTTGAATGGTTTTTTCTTGATAGTCTTTGGCAGAAGAGTTAATTATTGAAGAAATAAGGAAAGGCATAACTAGCAGAAGTAATAAAGAAACGGAAATAGCCCAAGATTCTAGGGAGCTAATTTTAAACTTAAATTTTAGATATTTTAGTGAAAGGCTTCTTTTAAAATAATTAGAGTTTTTAAAGCGATTTGTTTCTAAAAAATTAAGATGCAATGCTTTGAACTTGGTAACTTGAGAACCTGGCTGATCAAATTCTTTCAAAGTAATCGACTCGTCCTCTCTTAGAATCTTAAATGATTGAAGATCAAAATTATCTGCCTGTAATATCTCTAAATAAGAAGAAAGAAACTTATGGGAACCGCTGAAACCAGTTAAGTCAGAGAATGAGCAAATAAATGAATCATGAGTAATATATAAAATATTAGTTTGATCATGCAATAAAAAATGTTCAGGAAAAATATAAATCTCTCCATCTAGCTCAGTTAATTGATCGGAAATTCGATTGAAGAGATGGGAATCAATCCATGAGGCAAGATTTAATTCAGGATGATAAAAAAATTTTAAAGTGGAAATGTCACTTATCAGCTGGTCCTCAGACTCGCTCAAAATATTTGCTCTTAATACGTCTTTTTTTAGACCGTGAGAGTTCTCAAATTTTTTATAACCAAGTGCTGACGAGGGCAGCATGACATAAATATCACTACCAGGATTTATACTGTCATGTATGTCATTGAGCTGCAAAGTGTTGATGCTGCTCTCAGAACCCTCTTCATAAGCATGGACATTAATTGATTCTAACTTTAAGTCATTGAATTGAATAAAATAAGTCATAGTGTATTAATAATTAAAACTTCTATTTAAAACCCTTGCAGAATTTGAGATATCTAATATAACAAGACTTTCTAATTCATTGGAAAAACTTTCATTATAAATTTGACCTTTAAGAATGAAGTTTTTTGAATTTGTGCTGAGTACTTGTAACGGAAAGTCTTTTGATTGTGTGATTTTGTTAACAAAAAAGTCTGTCGAATCATAGCCCTCCTTCGGGATATCTATAATCTGACTTTCGATAAACTCTAAATTCTCCTCATCAAAGAATGCAGCCATTAAAATTGTATGATTTGAACTTAGTGTGTTCACATTAATCAGTTGATTGGTTCTTCCGGGAAGGACACAAAGATTTTGAGAAAAGCCTTCAAAATTCAACGTATCTACTACTGGAAAATTTCTAAGCTCAGAGAGATCCAATAGTAACCTTTTAGGGGTAAATTGATTGATGGGGGACAGTGGTCCAGTGTAAAAGTAGTTTTCTGCACCAAAGTTCAATGGTTGATTGTCAATATCAACCCAATCAATTAGTTGATCTAAAAATGATTCTATATCTGACTCCTGAAGACGCTTCAGTCTTAAGATTCTTTCTAACCATTCGCGATTAGCTTGATGAACCTTCCTTCCATTTTTACTTTTTTTAAAAATACTATTTAAATTGAAGCAATTTGATCCATCACGAACCTTGATCTCAATCGTTGCCAGATCGTTGGTGTAAAAAAAACTATTATTTAGAATTGGGTTTCTGTGTGTTAATTTGTTTTGATATCCAATGATTTGCTTTTCAATAGATTTAATTGCTTGAGCTTCGGAACTTAAGAGCATCTCATAGCTATGATTTTTAAAATCCAGATAAGCTTCTCTTTGAATTGAAACAAAAAATTTTTTACTTATTTGAATGCTGATAATTGACATCATCATTACAACTAACAATGTGGAGATTAAAATAACCCCTGGCTTATTCATATGCATTGGGAAGGTTTGGTTTAACAATCCAGGTAAATGATTGGTTCTGATTATTTCTAATACTTACTTTAATTAGAGTTGGAATTTTTCTTACAGTTAAATCCCCTTGAGGCCAAAAATAATACCAATTAGCATTATCAGCAAATTCTAAATTAAAGTCTTTAATATTATTTAATAATACGGTTTCTATATATTCATTGGGGTTAGATGGTGCTGCAGCATAATATTGCCGCCTAAGAAAAGAGTTGTTCTCCAAAAGATATTGAACCCTTACTAAAGATTTTGATGTCTTGTATTTTGAAGCTGCTTTGGTCACAAAAGAAAAGCTATTGGCATTAACTCCGCCAATTAAAGTTCCACGCTCTGGCTCTCCCCTAAAATCCTTCAATGGGGTATTTACAGCATTAATAAAATCTTCTTGCAAAGTGTTGCTCAAAAGATTGAGCTGAAGTATTTCATGTGATTTTCTAAAAACAATCTCCTTTGATTGAATGGAAGATTGCAGAAAATTAAAAGTTATTACCGCTATAACACTCAAGATAACAATCGAGACAAGAACCTCTATTAAAGTAAACCCCCTGCTTGTTGAATTATTTCTTTTCAATGAAAGCCCTCGATTCATACAATATTATTTTATTATCTAAACCTACAGAGATAACAATTTCATTAAATTCTGGTGAGCTAGAAGTTAAAATTTGAGACCAAAAAAATGTTTTTCCTCCAAAATCTGTTTGGCCAAATTTTTTAGAGGCGTCCATCATAGGCTCTAAAGTTTGAACTAAAGCCATTCTATTATTTGCAACTTGTCTTGCGAATGTCCTATTTTCAAGATCGTAGACTGATAATGTCGTTGAGCTTATAAATTGAAAAATTGATGTGACAGCTATGCCCAAGATTAGCAGTGCGACACCAACTTCAAGGAGACTAAAGCCTTTTTGCGTAAACATTATTATTTATTAGTTGTCATGGACGCAAAATTATCTATAAGCAATGTTGTTTGCTGGTCAATACCATTAAACTTAATGGAGCCGCCTGATGATTGACCGGATGGGTAGAAAATTAAAAATGGAGTTTCTGCGTCCTCTTCCCACATAAAAGTGCGGCCATTAGCATCTTTGAACACGGTGTTACTTTGAATTAGTGGAAAATAGCTAGAGTCAAAATTTTGTGGATGCCATGTATTATTTTTAAGATAGTAGATTGACTGTGCCTTACTGCCAATAAACCATGCGATCGTTTTTTTAGTTAGAGCGCTTTCCTCGGAGAGAAATTGTATAAATTCCCTGTATGACTCAACTTTATCTGAACTATATCTACCAAGAAAGGATGAATTGGTAATAACGATGGTAGAAATTAAACCCATTAAAATCAACACGATTAAAAGTTCTAATAGAGTGAAGCCTTTATCCAGGGTTAATTTTCTGAAATCCAATTACCTATATCAGCATTGTCTCCAACGCCGCCCTCAAGCCCATCAGCACCAAGACTGTAGACGTCATATTTTTTTGATTTTTGTCCAGGATGAATATATATGTAGTCTCTTCCCCATGGGTCTTTTGGAGCCGAGCTAAGATAGCCATCTGTTGGGTAAAGGTAAGGTCTTTTTAATTCATTGTGAGGCATTACGAGTGCTCGCAGGCCCTGATCTGTTGTGGGATAGGATAATTCATTGAATTTATATAGTTCGAGTGCTTTTCCAACCTGAGAAATATCGGCTCTCATTTTTTCAAGATTCGCTCTTTGTAAAAAAGGTGAGACATTAATAGCAACAATGGTCGCTAAGATTCCTAAAATGACAATAACTGCCATTAATTCAATTAATGTAAATCCAGGTTTATTTTTTTTCATATTCATCCTATGGCCATACTGTTCATTTGCATTATGGGTAATAAGATTGCCAAAACAATCAACAAAATAATACCCCCTCCAAAAATTATAACCAAAGGTTCTAATAATGATAAAACGGTCGATCTCTTACTTTCAATCTCTCCTTTCATGTATTGGGTAACTTTTTCAAACATAAAAGTTAAATTTCCAGATTTATAACCACTGGAGAGAAGTTGAACAAATAATGAGGGGAAAACATTGGCTTCTTTTAATGAAATTATAAAATCTTTACCTTCCACTAAGTCTCCTCTTGCAATTTCAATTGATTGAGCGATATATCTATTTCCAATAACAACCTGAGCTTGTTGCATCGCAATATCTAGATTTAATCCAGATCTCATCATTAGATGCATAACCCTTGAAAAACGTTCCACCTCTGCATTTAAAAGAAAAGTTCCAATTAAAGGGATTTGTAAAAATCTTTTGTGTATTGAAATAGCTGTTACATTGCTTTGAATTAATTTTTTGTAATAAAAATAACTTCCAATAATCAAAAAGAAACTTCCTATTACAATTAGCCAAGCATAGTTCGAGATAACCATTAGCCCTGAAGTTAAAGCAGGAAGTGGAGTGCCGGATCTAATAAACTGATCAACCACTTGAGGCATTACAAATGTTAGCAGCGCAAAAACAACTCCGATAGAAAATACCATCAATATTATTGGGTATGTAAGTGCTGATATGACTTGCTGCCTTACCAAGGCAGATTCCTCTAAGTAATCTGCTAAGTTACTAAATGCAATGTGCAAATTTCCTGCTGCATCACCAGCCGCAACCAATGACCGATAAGTTTCATTGAAAATTGAACCATGGGATGACATTGCTTTCGCAATTCTAGAGCCTTGCAAGACCTCATCTCTTACTGAATGAAGTGCTGTAGATAAAGATTTATCTTCAACCTCTAAAGCAATTGATTTTAAAGTTTCGTCAATTGAGATGCCTGAATCAAGAAGTGTGGCGATCTGACGGGTTGCAAATAATAATTGCTTATGTGAAACCCTGACTCTTAGAAGCTTACTATTCTTTGAAATTTTTAGCGAAAGTGGGGTAAGGTTTGTTGCCTTAATTTGGTGTCTTGCTACTCGTTCTGATTGTGCGCTTAAAATGCCACTAACTTTTTTTCCAGTTTCGTTAATAGCAGAGTATTTATATGTTGGCATCTTGGTGATTTTGAATTCTTAACAGCTCTGCATAAGATGTAATTCCATCTATTAACAGTTGAGTTGAGGAAGCGTCAATTGATATATTATCTTTAAAAGCACACTCACTTAATTTAGCTTCAGACGCTTCATCATGAATAAGTACCTTTAATTCATCTGAGATGCTTATGCATTCAGCGAGAGCAACTCTTCCCTTATAGCCAGACAGATTACACTCAAAGCAACCATTAGGTTGATAAATTGATATTTCTGGATCAAGTAAAAATTTCTTTTGAATGGAAAGTGGAGGGTTAATTTTTTGTTTGCAGTCTTCACAAAGCCTTCTGACTAATCGTTGTGAAACCACCAAGCAAATACTAGAGGCTAATAAATATGATTCTATGCCCATGTCTCTTAATCTTGCTATAGCACCAATAGCGCTATTTGTATGAACCGTTGATAGAACTAAATGGCCAGTTAAACTTGCTTGAATCGCAATTTTTGCTGTTTCTATATCTCTGATTTCACCAACCATAACTATGTCTGGATCTTGACGTAAGATTGACCTAAGACCTGACGCAAAGTCATAGCCTGCTTTTGCATTCACTTGTGTTTGTCCAATTCCGGAAAGGGTATATTCAATCGGATCTTCAACTGTCAAAATATTTTGTGAAGCATCGCTTATATGACGCAGGCCAGAATATAGTGTGGTTGTTTTACCAGAGCCAGTTGGCCCTGTTACAAGAATAATTCCTTCAGAAAAGTGCAATGCATTTTTATAAGTCTCTAAAATAGAATTTGGTAAGCCTAAATCAGCAATATTTATTTGTGCAGACTGTTTATCGAGCAACCTCAACACAACCCTCTCTCCATAGGAGGAAGGAAGAGTAGAAACTCTAACGTCAATTTTTTTTGCACCTAATGAAAGGGACACCCTCCCATCTTGAGGTTTTCTCCTTTCGGCTATATCTAATCTTGCAATAATTTTCAGACGAGAAATAATTGGTGCAGATAAGCGTGAGTCATGTGCAAGTACCTCATGTAAAATTCCATCCACTCTATATCTAATAATAAAATTATCTTCATAAGGTTCAAAATGGATATCCGAAGCTCTAGCTTTGATAGCTTGACTGATAACTCCATTAATAAGCTTGATGATAGGAGCATCATTAGCGCCACTCAGCAAATCTTCTGTTGGTGCTAGGGTGTTAGCAAAAGATTGGAGGTCAAAATCATCTGATAGGCCTGAATTTATTGATGCATCGTCTTTAACCGAATAGTGCTCGGTTAATAATCTATCAAATTCAGAAGCGGAACATACTGTTGACGAGAAATCAGAACAAAGAAACCTAGAGAGCTCTTGGTAAAGAGGTGTATTTAAGTTTCTTTCTGAAATCACATAAGAAATACTATTCTCTTTATAAGCTAAAACTCTCTGTGTTTTTGCAAAATCATATGGAAGTAATGGACTGTGTGATATTTTATCCTCTTCATTGATCATATATTTGCTCTGTGAGATCTAGCATTGAAGTTTCGTCTGGATTCCGTAACATTCTTTCAGCATTAATGTAGTTATATTTCTGACCTGAAAGAGAAGATACATCAGCAGAATCCATTAGAATAGTTGGCCGCAAGAAAACCATAAGGTTTCTTTGCACTCTAGATTCGGCAGAAGATCTAAATAACCTTCCTATTAATGGAATTGAACCTAGTAATGGAACCTTGGAAACACTTTCCTGCAAGTCATCCTCGTTCAACCCACCCAGGACAATCATTTGGTTATTATCAACCAAGACAGTTGTTTCGATACTTCTCTTGTTAGTTATAAGGTCAGCTGTTCCAGTTAATGGACCAACAACACCAGAAACTTCTTGCTTAATCTCAAGAATAACAGAATTTCCTTCATTAATTTGAGGCGTAATGGAAAGTTTAATCCCAACTTCTTGCCTTGATGTCGTCCTGAAAGGATTTGCATTATTAGAACCAAGACTTTCTCCTGTGGTAATGGGTATTTCTTGTCCAATAACTAAATGTGCTGGTTCATTATCCATGGCAATAACAGTATGAGTAGATAAAATATCTGAGTTTTGATCGTCTGCAACAGCATTAATGATTCCAGCAAAGCTATCTCCACCACTCAAGTCTCCAAATCCTGCAACTAATCCTGATGAATTTAACAAAGAAGATGAAGCAACATTATTTAAGGTGGCATTATTTCCATCTTCAATTAATGAACCTGCGAAAGCGACTAAATCTGGGTTCGAGCTATTTGGAAATCTTGTAATTCCAACTGGGATATTGCCATCTTGACTGCCTGCAAAGATTGTTTCCACTCCAAGATTTTTAGCAGCTGTTTCTGAAAGCTCAACTATAATTGCTTCAACTAAAACTTGCGCCCTTCTAATGTCTAGTTTAGAGACTAAATTTCTAATCACCTCTAAATTAGTTGCCTCAGAAGAAACAATTAAGGAATTTGTTTCTCGGTGATGTGTAACAATTGGCTTCTCATTGTCTTCTCCGGCAAACCTAGATGAAACAGTATTAATAATTGTAGCGACTTCCTCTGCTTTTGCATATTTAAGATAGAGAACTGCTATAGATCCTCCGCTCAGTGCATCTGTATCAAGAGCCTTGAGAGTTTCTGTAATATTACTAGTAACTAACTGATTTGCTGATAAAATAACTGAATTAGATGGTGTAAATGGAACTGCAATAAAGTTGTTAATGGTTGGGTTATTTTGTGCTTTAAGCCGATCTAGAATTCTTACCGCCTCAACAGAGGACAAGTTATTTAATTTAATAATCTTGATAGCCGCACTATCGTTTTGATCAATTCTTTTGAGAAGTGCTGCAATTCTTTCAATGTTTGATTTCTTGTCAACCAACAGGATTGAATTGATCGATGGAATGCTTGAAAGATGAGATTGTCTACCAGTAATAGGTTTAATTTGAGCTAGGAGTTCTCCAGCCGACCTATTCTTGAGAGTAAATATTTTGGTTTGAATAGAAGATTGTCCCAATGACTCATTCGAGTCTCTGGTTGCTTCGTTTTCTGGGACGATCCTAACAACACCCCCATCCGAAAGGGCTGCAAAACCATGAACTTGAATTGTGCGCAAATAGACATCCCATACCTGATCAGCAGAGAGAATTGAATCAGAAAATATTGAGATTTTACCCTTAACCCTTGGATCTAGAATTAAAGTCTTTTTAGAGAATTTAGAAATATCTTGAGTTACTTTCGCTATATCTACATCTTGATAATTTAAGAGGAATGTCTCTTGAGATTTCACTTGCAAAGAAGACATGATTGCAAGCAGCATAAGTAATGTGTGTATTCTTTTATTCATTATTTCAATTATCTAAGTTTAAGTTTGTACTTAATTGAAAAGTATTGCCACCATATTCAAAGATAGCAAATTCAGAGTTAACACTTGTTAATTTATATTTATTCTCTAATAGACTTCCTTGCTGCACAACAAAAGTTTTATTGTTTTTTTTAACATGCACAGAAGCTCTATTTATTCCTGCTCTATACCCAATCAATTTATAATCAAAATTTGAAGAAGCTGAAGAATTAGATATATTTTGTTCTATCGAGGGGCTGTATGAAATTCCTGAAATAGTTGGAAAATTTATTTCAATCTCTTGAGGTTTCGACAATACTGCTAGGATTAAATAAAGTAAAAAATAAAATACAAGCAACCAAAGGCAAGCGATTAGTATTCTTTTAAAAAAAATATAATTTATATTCATAAGTAAGTAGTGAGCTAGATAGTGTAGCCCATTTTTTCATTTTATTTTTCCTCACTTAGGTGTGTATTATTAAAATATTTATTAATGAATGGGAACGGTAAACCAAAATTCAGAGCCCCCGTCTTTTCTTGACTCAACGCCAACATCTCCTTGAAGATTGTTAACTAAGTTTTTAACAATTGCTAGGCCAAGACCGCTTCCCTGCTGGGTATTGGCTCGCGCTTTTGCTGTTCTGTAGAATCTTCGGAACACTAATTTCTGGTCTTCTTCAAGAATTCCGTCTCCCTCATCCAAAACATTAATTCGCATAGATTCACCTTGTTTTTCAACCTGTATTTCAATCTGAGAATCAGTTGGACTGTACTTAAAAGCATTGTCTATAAGGTTATTCAAAATCCTCTCTATTGCTTGGGCATCTGTTTTAATAATTGTGTCAGAACGGCGATCAAACTTAAGTTCAATATTTTTTCTTTTTGCCATATTGGTATAAGAAGAAATGACTGTTTCTATTAAGTCATTTAAAACAACTGACTCCATTACAAATTTTAACTCTCCATATTCAATTCGTGAGAGGTCAATCAAAGAAGAAACCATTTCACTCAAACGATCAGCATTATGTAAAATTGCTTTAGAAAATGTCTTAGCATCTTTGCTGTTATTTAGCGCGCCATCAAGCAGTGTCTCTGAATTTGCTTTTATAACACTCACAGGAGTTCTTAATTCATGAGAAAGATTTGAAATAAAATCTCGTCGCATTGAATCCATCTGACGAAGATGGGTGGTTTCGTGGACAACTAAAATAAGTTCTTTTGTTGTTTTGGATTTATTCATATGAGCTAATATCCATCGAGTATCATCAGCTTGGGTCTCAAGCTCAAACTCCACATCATGTTTTCCTCGGGAGTCAGCTTGTTTAAGGAGGCTATTTAAAGGCTGAATCTTTAAATCTTTAATAGACTTGCCTATTGCTTCCTTGAGATTAAAAATTTCAAGAATCTGATCGTTACAAAATGTAATAATGCCTTCGTTAGATATAACCATAATACCTTCACCTAAATCATCAAGGACGGCCCCAAACTGATCTCTTTGTTTTGCAATAAGTGATATTTGATTTTTTAAATCCAAGGAGATGGAAGAAATATTCCTAGCCATTGAACCAATTTCATCTTTACGCTCTACTGGAAGGGAGTTAATATTTTTTTTCTTATAAGTACCCCTGGAAATTTTTGATACTACGTTTTCTAATTCAACTAAACTTTCACGTGTGTAATCCCCTGCGAGTAAACTAGCGATAATTGCAACGATTAAGCTAACCACAACTATTAATGTTATAGAGTTATCAAGGGTTCCTAGGATATTATCAACATATTCGTAAGGTACTGATATTCTAATAATACTAATTCCATAAATGGACTGATCTGTGGTTGCAAAATAAAGCATCTCCTGCTGAGTTGAAGCACTAAACCTTTTAATAGAGGCCTCTCCACTTGAAAGAGCCTGGATAATCTCTGGTCTGTTTTGGTGGTTATCTAACTCAAGTAATTCACTGTTCGAAAATGTTGAGTCAGCGATTACCTCGCCTTTCCCATTAATAATAGTAATTCTTGACTGAGCTGCCCCAGCATACTCATCGACAATTACTTTGAGCTGTTCATTGGTCTTTTGATATAGGTAAGGCTTTAATGCTTGTTTTAAAATATTGGCTTGCTTAGAAAGTTCTCCACGAACCTGAGTCTCAAAACCATTGCTGAGATCTCTTTCAGCAATAATAAATGTTAATGAAATACCTATAAAAAATAAGCATGAAACAATAAAAAAAATTCGGGTACGAATGCCCATTAATTATTTTTCAGGATTTCTAGAAAAACGATACCCGACCCCTCTGATAGTTTGAATGTAATCGCCTATAGAGCCAAGTTTTTCTCTAAGGCGTTTTATGTGAGTGTCAACGGTTCGAGTGGTGACATTAGAGCTGTAACCCCAAACGTCTTCAAGTAATTGGTCTCTTGTCTGCACTCTTCCTCGACGATCAATCAAGTGTTGCAGCAGTCTAAATTCTAGTGCCGTAAGCACAATTTCCTGATTATCAACGAAGACTTGGTGTGCATCTAAGTTTAGGGTTAAGCCCCCAAATGAATAGGATTCTTCAGAGCCTTGTCCGCTAGAATCACTTCTTTTAAGAATTGCTTTAACTCTTAAGATTAGCTCTCTAACGCTAAATGGTTTAGTGACATAGTCATCTGCTCCAAGCTCAAAGCCTACCACTCGATCAACTTCGTCAGCCTTGGCGGTTAGGATAATTACTGGTATTTTTTTTGTTTTAGGATCTGATTTAATGTCTCGACACAAGGTTAAACCTGACCCATCGGGCAACATTAAATCTAGAATAACTAAGTCCACATTCCCCTTTGAAATAATTTTTTCACCTTCAGCCAATGAAGCGGCCTGCACTACTAAGAAAGATTCCTTCGAAAGATTGTAATCTATGGTTTTGCGAATATCCGGCTCGTCTTCAATAATTAAAATGCGTTCTGACATACTTTTTTAAATATTTAACAACCCTTTATACCCTACTTTATAAAAAGAGTTAATGTATTTACGATGCTTTTATCTCGATTAATAAGAACTCATCACGAAGTTGTTTTTTAGAAAACTTCCCTGAAGCAATTCTAGGCAATGCTTCCGATCGCATCTGAACCACTGAGGGTATTTTGTAGGCAGCCAATTTATCTTTTAAGAATGCCTGTAAAAGTTCTTTAGATAGAGACATGGATGTCTTTAAAACAATAGCGGCACAGAGGGTCTCACCTAGCCTTTCCTCTGGAATACCAAAGACAGCTACCTCTTGAACTGAAGGATGTAGATAGATTGCAGACTCGACCTCTATGCAAGAGATATTTTCTCCACCCCTAATCACTAAATCCTTCACCCGATCTACAATAAAAACAAAACCATCTTCTATATACCCCAGATCTCCTGATTTAAACCATCCATCATCATTAAAAACTTCATTAGTAGCTTCTTCATTATTCCAATAACCAACCATATTTGCTGGGCTCTTAATTACAATTTCACCTACCGCCTTAGACGCATCTAGAAAATTCCAATTTTCATCAATAATCGCTACATCTGTAACAGGTGGAATAGCTCTTCCACAACTTCCGGGGTGTGTTAAATAATCCTTGCCTAAATTCAAAGTCCCAGCCGCATTAGTTTCGGTTAAGCCATAACCAATGGAAGGCTCGCTGTCCTTGAAACCATCTTTTAGTTTTTTAACATGCTCTGGTGGTCTAGGCGCTCCGCCGCCACTCAGTTCTTTGAATGTTGAAAGATCATACTTATCTCTATCTGGATGGGTTAAAAGGTCCCATGTCTGAGTTGGAACACCGGTGATTGCACCAATCTTTTCATCTTGAATTAATTTTAGGGCTATACCTGGATCCCATTTAGTCATCATGACCATTTTTCTACCAGCTATAATGCTCATCAAAAAGCCAGAATGACTTCCTGTTACGTGGAATAGTGGAACACAGTGGAGAATAGCCGATTGATTGATCGGGGTGGTAGGTTCTCCTGAGGTAGAGCCCATCTCAAGATTTTCTTCTGCAGCATCAACCTCTCTTTTTAATGTTGTGACCAATGCCCAGCTAAAAATAGTTGTTAGAATATTTCTGTGTGTTGATAAAACACCTTTTGGAAATCCAGTTGATCCAGAAGTATAAAAGATTGTTACATTGTCATTTGTGTCTAGATCTGTCTCAGGATAAGTATCTGCATGCTGTTCTATAAAATCATTAAAATGAATAAATTCTGAAGTACTTTCAGATCTTACAATGATTTTTTTCAAGTCACGAAATTTGTCCAATCCTTTTAGGCGCCTTTCATCACCAATTAATATCTTAGCTTCTGAATCCTCTAATCCATAGCTTATCTCATCAGGAACCCACCATGAATTCAATAAAACACATACGCCCCCCATAGAGGTAATAGCCATAAATAAAATAATATATTCAGGATTATTAGCCATGCATATGGCGACACGATCTCCTTTCTTGATACCAAATTGTTTTAAAGCATTTGCCGTTTGGGCTGCTTTTTTATATATTTCTTGAAAAGTAAATCTCTCGCCTTCAAAGACAATAAATTCCCATTCAGGAAACAGTAAGCCAAATTCAAAATAATTAGCTAGTGTTTTTGGGGTGTTAGTGAATTCCCTGTAAGAAATACCTGAGGAATGACAAGCTTCTTCAAATGCAAAAATTTGATCAGATGCTGTTAGATTTGCAAAAATTTCGTTATATTTGTCAGACATATTATTAATTAAGCTATTAAAAATAATCCTAAACTATTATGAACAAAAACATAACTATGATGTTGCTTTTATTTACCTTTATTTCTTGTGGTGGAGGCGGAGGTGGGGGCGCAAAAAGTACTCCAATAGTTTCCCAACCACCCACTCCGCCCACTCCGCCACCAGCACTTTCATACGATGAATTAAAAGATCAATATGAAGGTTACTATGAGTACCAAAGCCAATGGGGTTTAGATATTATTAATGCCTCGTCAGCCTATGCCAGGGGGGCAACTGGTCTAGGTGTCACTATTGGTATAACTGATTCAGGGTTAGATGATACTCACACAGAGATAAGTATAAGTAGAGTCTCAGGAGATAGCGCTCTTTCATATTCAAATTATTCACCAAGCACAAGTCAGAAAAGACATGGGACTATGGTCGCCTCAGTTGCAGCAGGCAAGCAAGATAAAACAGAGATTACACCAATGCATGGTGTAGCTTTTGAAGCAAATGTTTTATTTGTAGCAATTCAGTTAGCCGAACCAGATCCTGACTATGATCCTGTTGATTTAGGTAGTGATGATGGCTCAGGCACTGTGACTGATGCTCCAGATTTTACTGGAATTGATAATTTCTTTAGTCAGTTATTTGAAATTTACAACGACTATGATGTGGATATTGTAAATAATAGTTACGGCTATTCTGGCAATATTATTGATTATACTGAGGCTCAAGTTAGATATGCCTTTCCAAAGACTATTTTAGAAATGTCGCAGGCAGAAACTCCGGATGCTGAAAAAACTATTTATGTTTGGGCAGCTGGTAATGCAGGTGGTTATGCTGATCAAGGTGTTGACTATTCTAGTCCAGAACTCCTGCCAGGAATGGCCCATTACATACCTGAAATTCAAGGGCATTCTATCGCTGTTGCATCTGTAGATGAAAATGGTTCTATCAGCAGTTTCTCTAGTAGATGTGGAGTAGCGCAGGACTATTGTATTTCTGCACCAGGAGGGCAAGTTACGGCTGCTTATCCAACCTCAAGCTCTGATACAGGGATATATATAGGCAACCCAAATGATGATAATTATAATTCTTGCATTCAAGATAATTCTTGTTTTGCTGTAACTAGTGGAACCTCCTTTGCAGCTCCATTTGTCTCGGGTGGGCTAGCAGTCATAGCGGACTATTTTGAGGGTCAGTTAGGAAACACGGAAATTGTGACTCGCCTATTCAGTACTGCTAACAAAAAAGGGGTGTATGGAGATAAAGCAATTTACGGACAAGGTTTAATGGATTTAAATGCTGCAACGGCTCCGGTGGGCCAAGTAACAGCCATGTTAAGTCAAAATTTAAATGGTCCAATGGTTTCAGCCTCTTTTACAAGCATTCAGCTTACCAGCCCTTCGTTTGGGGATGCTGTCTCTAATGGAATTGCCAATCAAACTATTATATTTTTTGATGAACTAGGAGCTCCGTTTAGGAGTTCCTTGGAAAGCCTAACTTCAGACTATAGAAACCAAATAGTTAATCTAGATGGTTTCCATGGCATGCAACAACCTATTCCAAGAGCAATATATAAAGATGAAGGAGTCTTTGAAATTGGAAGTTACAAAAATCAAAATCTTGCTCAAGAATTAATTAATCCAATTTACTTACTGGATGCTTATAAGGACCGTAATGAATTTTTTACATACTTTAATCAATCTAAAAATAATTTTATTAGTCATGGGATTAATGGAAGTTGGGCCTTGGGAATTTTTCAAGACTCAGAATTAAGGATTAAGAATCAATTAAGATCTAAATTTAGCAATCCTTGGTTTAATTTCAGTGCCTCAGGAACCTCGCTAGGAACAATAATGAACCTAAGCTCCAATCTTGATATGGCATTTACAGTCTCCTCTGGAAGAAAAAAATTTCAAGCTAATGAAATTTTTTCTGAAGCAAATTCGAGTACCGTTGCCGTGGTTGAATTTCAACCGAGGTCATCCCTGCCCTCAATTCAATTTGGACTCCTGAAAGAAAATAGCACAAGTTTAGGCTTAAGTGGTTCAGGTGCTTTTAATAGCAACAATAATGAAATGACTTCTTTTGCTGGGTTATCTAACTCTATAAATCTTCTGGGCGGGAAACTATTTGGTTCTGTTTACTGGGGCAGATCGCCTGGAATTTCTAACCAAGATGGGATGATAAGCTCATTTTCAGATTTGGAGTCTTCTGCTTTTGGCCTAGGGTTTTTAAAAACTTCTGTGTTTACTTTAGGCGATCAATTCATCCTGACTATTGACCAACCAATTCGCGTTGAATCAGGTAAGCTAAATTTAAGCATTCCCGTATACAGAACAAAAGAAAAAAATGTCATATTTAATTCTTTTGGATTTGATTTAGATCCAAGTGGAAGAGAAATAAACTCAAAAGCAGAATACTCAACATCTTATAAAAATATTGGTCTTGGTTTTACTATGGGCTATAAATCAGACCCTTATCATATTAAATTAATGCAAGATTATTGGTACGCGTCATTAGGTTTCAATATTAAGATTTAAATAAAATATGATGGAGCAGGAGTTGGAGTTATCTTTTAAAGATGAGGTTATTTATATAACTGGGGCAAGTGCGGGCATTGGGTTTGCGACAGCCAAACTTTGCCTACAAAAAGGTGCAACAGTAGTTATTACAGGTAGAAATACTAAAAATCTACAAAAAGCTGAAGCTGAACTTTTAGATATTTCTCCCGCAGTTATTGCACACAACTTAGATGTGAGTAATGAATCTGAAATTATAGAGTCATTAGATACTGTATATAAATCATGCGGCAAAATTGATGGTTTGGTTAATAATGCACCGTCAATTCATACTGGAAAAATCATAGACTTAGACTTTGCAGCATGGAAGACAAATTTTAAGGCTAACTTAGATGCTGTTTTTTTAACCACAAAAAAAGTTTTGCCATGGATGATGGATGCAAAAAAAGGATCTATTGTAAATATTGCCTCTGTTGTTGGTCTAAAAGGCGTTCCATATATGTCAGCCTATGGTGCTGCAAAAGCTGGGTTAATTAATTTTTCTAAGGCCTCAGCAATTGAAGCTGCTCCTCACGTTAGGGTTAATTGCTTGATTCCTGGCGCGGTGTTAACACCCGCAACAAAAAGAGCAATACCCGATAAACAGATGATGGATGAGACAATAAATACGATTCCACTTAAGCGCATTGCTGATCCTATTGAATTAGCTAAGCCTATTGCGTTTTTACTGAGCTCAGATGCATCTTTTATTACAGCAACTAGTTTAATTGTTGATGGTGGGAAAACAGGAGACTTAAATGCTGGAAACTGAAATAAACCCAAATGATGAGAAATGGTTTTCAAACATTGAGGCACCGCAAATTGTAGCTAACCCTAACCTTATTAATTGGAATGATGAAGCTGATTTAGTGGTGGTAGGCCTCGGTGGTGCTGGCGTTGCAGCTGCCAACGAAGCTCTAGACAATGGAAGCTCTGTGATTGCTATTGATAAAACCTCGGGAGGTGGAGCTACTGCAAGAAGCGGTGGTATTTTTTATGCAGGAGGTGGAACCTCTATTCAGAAAGAAGCTGGAGTAGAAGATTCACCAGAAAATATGTTCAATTATCTAATACAAGAAACAGGTGATATTGTTAAAGAAAGTACGCTAAGAAAATTCTGTGAAACCTCAGCTGAGAGCACGGAATGGCTTATTAATAATGGTGTTCGGTTCAATTCGTCATACTATAAAACTAAGACTGGTTATCCGGGTGCTGGATACTTCTTATACCACCCAGATAATTCTTTGGTGCCAACGTATATGAAAAATGCAAAACCTGCTCCCAGAGGGCACAGAGGTTATGAAGAAGGTCCATTTAAACCAATTGGGGTTGGTGGCACAATTTTCTATCCATTAAAAAAATCTGCCATCTCAAAAGGTCTAAAAGTCTTTCCGCAAACAGAAGCTAAGTCTCTAGTCATTAATACTGAGGGAAGAGTTATAGGTGTCAAAACATTAATGCTGCCATCAGGGAAAGTATCTGAGAAACACCAAAAACTTATGGCAAAAGCTGAGCTATTTCAAATGTTAATGCCTCAAAATATGCCTGGAGCAAAAGTATTTCAATCTATTGGCCAGTTATATCTAAATCGAGCAGAAAAAATAGAGCTCAATCATCGAGAGGTCATTTATATCAAAGCAAATAAAGGAGTATGTCTATCTACTGGAGGCTTTATATTTAATCGGGAAATGATTCAAGAGTATGCACCAAAGTATATTGATGGAATGCCATTGGGCACATCACATGATACCGGATCTGGAATAAGACTTGGTCAAAGTGTTGGGGGCAAAACAGATCACATGAATAGAGTGACTGCATGGAGAATGATTAATCCTCCAATCTCATTTTCTGAAGGCTTGGTTGTGAACAAGGATGGTATTAGATTTGGAAATGAGATGGTCTATGCTGCAACCCTTGGTGATGCTATGTGTGAAAATCAAGATGGGAAAGCTTATTTAGTTCTAGACAAGGAACTATTCGCAAAGGCAAAAATACAAGCCTCTGCTGCGCTTCCTTTTCAAAGAGATTCTGCAAGGCTCATGATGTATTTTAATGCTAAAAAAAGAAATACTATTGATGGGCTTGCAAAAATATATGGAATATCCACTAGCAATTTAGTTAACGCAATTGATCGCTATAACTCAGCAGCACGTGGAGATAAAGAATGTGAGTTTGGTAAAAGCGCTAAAGATATGCAAGAAATAAAATCACCCTTTTATATTATGGATATATCTATTGATTCGACATTAGCGCCTCTGCCCTGCTTAACCTTGGGTGGTCTAATGGTTAATGAGGAAACTGGTGAGGTATTAAACCAAGACAATAAAGAGATCCCTGGTTTGTATGCTGCTGGAAGAACAGCGATTGGTATTTGTTCAAATATATATGTTTCTGGGCTTTCTGTTGCTGATTGTATTTTTTCTGGCAGACGGATTGGTCAGAACCTATAAAATAATAAAGGAAAGAAAATGAACTTAAATTTTGCGAGCATTTGGGAAAATACAGCTAATCTTATTCCAAATAAAATAGCTATTGTATGCGGAGAGGACAAAAAAACATGGAAGCAATATGATGATGCTGCGTCAAGGCTTGCAACTGCATTGATAGATTCTGGATTAAAAACATATTCTAAGGCTGGCTTATATTTACATAATTCAAATGAATATTTAGAATCTCAATTTGCAATTTTTAAAATTGGAGGAACTCCAATTAATGTTAACTATCGCTATAAAGCAGAAGAGCTCTTGTATCTTTTAGATAACTCAGATTGTGAAGCCCTCTTCTATCAAGCATGTTATGCAGATCAGATAAATAAAATAAAACATTCGTTGCCTAAGATTAAAATGTGGATAGAGGTTGCTGATGGTTCGACCTCGGAAGTTGAAGAGTCTGAGCAATATGAGGATTTGCTTGAAAAATGCGCTCCAATGGATCGATGGGAAAGACCGGAAGATATTGTTTACATGCTTTATACAGGCGGCACGACTGGTATGCCAAAAGGCGTTATGTATAACCAAGCTGAATTTATTATTGGAATGTTTAGAACTTTAAGGGCGATGGGTTATGAGCTACCTAAAGACATGGATCAAATCAATGATTACATATTAGATCTAGATACAAATAATGCATTGCCAGCAAGTCTAGTGGGATGCCCTTTAATGCATGGGACAGGAATGTGGCTGGGCTGCTTTGTGCCGCATAATTTAGGTGGCACAGTGGCTACCATTCCAGGGCTAGGGTTTGATCCAGATAAAATATGGCAAGAATGCTCAAGACTAGAAATAACAAATATAGTAATAGTGGGTGATGCCTTCGCAAGGCCGATGCTAGATGCACTTAATGACGCCAAATTAAATGGCACACCATATAATCTAAGTTCCCTTGAGCAAATAACTTCAAGTGGCGTTATGTGGAGCTCAGAAGTTAAAAGCGCGCTACTTGAGCATCATGACATGAGGCTCATGGACACCTTTGGGTCTACTGAAGGCGGAATGGGAGCATCTCTTAGCACAAGAGAAAATACACCAGAAACAGCAAAATTTACCCTTAACCCAGGCATGATTGTGCTCAAAGATGATGGAGGTCTTGTAAGTCCAGGCTCTGATGATACTGGATTACTTGGAATCAGTGGCGATACAGCGATGATACCTATAGGTTATTACAAAGATGAAAAGAAAACGGCTGAAACATTTAGAGAATATAAGGGAACGCGATATAGCTTTCCTGGTGATTATGCAAAAATTGAAGCGGATGGCTCTATCACGTTGCTAGGTCGAGGAAGTAACTGTATTAATTCTGCAGGTGAAAAAATTTATCCCGAGGAAGTAGAGGAAGCATTAAAGAAAGATCCTCTTGTATTGGATTGTTTGGTAATAGGCTTGCCTGATGAACGATTCGGAGAAAAAATTATTGCCGTTGTATCAACTGTTGATAATAAAGAAATGGCAGAAGTTGAATTAATTAACAATGTTAGAGAAAGATTGGCTGGTTATAAACTTCCAAAAAAAATTATATTTTCAGAGATTATTCAAAGAGCACCTAATGGAAAGGCTAATTATAAATGGGCTAAATCTTTTGCCGAAGAAAACTTAGCCTAAGCAAAAAACTCCCTATACTGAGTCAATCATAAAATAAATAAAACAATTGAAAAGATTTACTAATAAAACTGTTCTAGTTACTGGTGCAGGATCAGGCATCGGCAAGGCAACTGCTCTAAGACTGGACCAAGAAGGAGCAAATCTGATTATTGCAGATATCAATCAAAAGCACCTAATTGAAACAAAAAAATTATTATCAAATAAAAAATCAGTTGCTAAGGTTGTAGACATATCAAAAATAAAAGATGCAAGAGTTGTTTTTCAAGAAATAGAGGATGAATTTAAGAAACTAGATTCATTAATTAATGTTGCTGGGATTTTAAGGTTTGATAACTCTCATGAGGTTCAACCTAAGGATTGGAATAAAATATTAGAAGTAAATTTAACAGGAACTTTTTTTATGTGTAACTTGGGCTTACCTATGTTATTAAAATCAAAGGGTTCAATCGTTAATGTCTCCTCTTCAGCTGCACTAGGATCTCATGCTTGGACTGCTGCATATAGCGCCTCCAAAGGGGGTATTAGTGCATTTTCTAAAACATTAGCTGTAGAGTATGGAATGAAAGGATTAAATGTAAATTGTGTATGCCCTGCTTCTATTGAAACTCCTATGTCATCAAATCCTAATCTCCCAAAAGATATAGATACTAGGTTATTAAAGAAAATTATGCCGATTGATGGGGTAAACAGATCTCCGGACGATGTTGCTAGCACAATAGCATTTCTTGCTTCAAGTGATGCCATTCACATTAATGGAATAGATTTAAGGGTTGATGGAGGCCTTCTAACTTAGGTATGAAATTCTTACTTTCTTTTCTCCTCCTTTTTATTACCAGCGCTGAAACCGCAACTTTTAGCTCCCAATCAATAATTCATCCTGAGGTTGGTCAAAATGGTATGGTGGTATCACAGCATTATCTTGCGACTGATGTTGGGCATTCTATTCTTGAGTCTGGAGGCAATGCTTATGATGCATCTATTGCTGTAGCCTTTGCTCTAGCTGTTGTATTGCCGAGAGCAGGAAATATAGGTGGGGGTGGATTCATGGTTATGTATGATCAAGAATCTAAGAAAAGAGTACTCTGCGTTGATACCACTGCTTAAAGCAGTGGTATCAACGCAGAGTACTAGTCGGGCTATAGCGCAGCCTGGTAGCGCGTCCGTCTGGGGGACGGGAGGTCGCAGGTTCGAGTCCTGCTAGCCCGACCAATCATAAAACGTCCGCTTGCAGATGATGCAGCGGGCGTTTTATGCATAACGGCAGGTAATTGAGACTATGAGCACATTTCCGACAGGCGTTTTATCCGACCGACAGATGACCCAAATGATCAAGGCTGGCCAAATATCGGCATCCCAACCTATCAATGCCAGACAAATTCAGCCTGCATCGCTTGATTTGCGCCTTGGATCCGTTGCTTACCGCGTGCGCGCCTCTTTTCTAAGCGGCAAAAACGCCAGCGTTTCAGATCGGCTTGGGATCTTCAAAATGCACGAAATGGATTTGAGCGAGGGGGCAGTTTTGGAAAAAGGCTGCGTTTATGTGGTACCATTGCTTGAGTCTTTGGATCTACCTAATGATATGAATGCTGCCGCATCTGCAAAATCATCAATCGGACGGCTCGATCTTCTCACGCGTGTTATAACGGATAGTGGAGTGGAATTTGACCGCATCCCCGCAGGCTATCGCGGCGACCTCTATGTCGAGATTTGTCCGCGCTCTTTTTCCGTTGTTGCCCGTATGGGGCAAATGCTAAACCAAATTATTTTTCGGGCTGGCAAAACCATTATTGCGACGAAGACTTGCGCCAATTGCATAAACAAACACCTATTGTATCCGGCAATGCTGTTATCTCGGAGGGCTTGAGATTTTCCGTCGATCTTAAACCGCGTCTTAGCGACTTGGTGGGATATCGGGCAAAACCACATACAGGGGTCATCGCTCTTGATAAAATTAAACATTATAATCCGGCAGATTACTGGGAGGAAGTGCGGACATCCGAGGAACGCATCATACTTGACCCCGGCGCATTTTATATTTTGGTCAGTAGAGAAGCTATCAGTATCCCCCCACACTGCGCAGCAGAAATGGCACCTTACCTTGCAATGGTGGGTGAGTTTCGGGTACATTACGCCGGTTTTTTTGATCCGGGGTTTGGCTATTCCACATCAGGTACAGGATCGCGTGGTGTACTCGAAGTACGCTGCCACGAAGCTCCGTTTGTGCTTGAACATGCTCAAATCGTGGGTCGCTTAGTCTACGAGAAAATGAGTGAAGAGCCGGAGCGCCTTTACGGATCAGAAATTGCCTCAAATTACCAAGGCCAGGGCCTCAAACTCTCCAAACACTTTAAAACCGATTGATTTTAGACCAAATGTAGAGTGCCTCTTTGACTTTTTTAGCATTTTGCCTTTGACCCGAGAACGATTTTTTTGATCACTATGTCCTTCTTTATTTGCCTTGCACTGAGATATTGCACCAAAAGCGCCATTTATCCTCTACCAATGCACTTTCCGCCTGATTACATCCCTATTCTTACCCTTTAATGGAGTTTTATTTATATTAGGGAACCAAACTCTAGTTACACCTCTTACATCTACTTTTAGGTTTGTATAAAATTGAATAAAGCTTGTGTTAGTTTATCAGTCTTCGAATAATTCACTTTGATCCTCGTTAATAATTTCCTCGTCTAGGTCCGGTTCACTAATAAACGGACCCATGGCGGGCTGGCTTTCCAAAAGCCCGGCGGCACGCAACTCTTTGAGACCAGGAAGATCACGTGCGCTTTCCAATCCAAAGTGATCAAGAAAGTTTTGTGTCACCACAAAAGTGACAGGCCGACCTGGGGTCAGTTTACGCCGGCCAAACCTGATCCACTCCATTTCAATAAGCTGGTCCACTGTCCCACGAGAAACACTTACACCACGAATTTCTTCAATTTCCAACCGTGTTACGGGTTGGTGATAGGCTATAATGGCAAGCGTCTCGATTGCAGCACGGCTTAGTTTGCGCGTTTCCACAAGCTCTTTTTGCATCAAGAAACTCAGATTAGAGGCCGTTCTAATAGCCCAGGCGTCGCCTACTTTCATAACATTAACACCGCGCCCTATATAGCGTTTACGTAGGTGAACCAGCGCTTCTGCCGCGTCACAGCCATGCGGCATCCGCTCATTCAAAGCCCTTACAGTAATCGGCTCAGCAGTGGCAAATAAAATTGCCTCAATCATCCGCTCCTGTTCGTTGATCGGAGGAGCCTCAAACAAACTCTGTTCAGAATTGTTATCCTGTTGTTCAGGATCACTCATCAATCACCCCTTCTTTTTAATTCAATGGGCTCAAAAGTACCGCTTTGGCGCAATTCAATCTGACCGGCTTTGGCCAATTCTAAAGACGCAGCAAAATTCGCAGCTGTCGCAGCACGGCGGCGCACTGGATCTGTGCGCCAATCTTCGGGAAGATAGCTTGCAAGATCCGTCCAATCACCGGCAAAACCGATCAGTCCGCGCATTTTGGTCAGCGCCTCTTCCATAGTAAAGACGTTGTTTCGATCTATCAGAAACGGACGGAATTCATCCTTTGTTCGGATGCGCGAATACCCTTGCATTAGATCAAGCAGAGTTGCGGAATATGTGACGCGCCGCACCATTTCAAGCTTTTCAGGAATGCCGCGGATAAAGAAATCACGACCCTTTTGATCACGCGCCATCAGCTTTGCAGCGGCATTGCGCATCGCCTGCAACCGCTCTAGCTGAAAAGCCAGCCGCGCAGCCAGTTCTTCGCCCGAAGGGCCTTCTTCGGTTGGATCAGGCGGCAGCAGAAGACGGGACTTTAAAAATGCTAGCCACGCAGCCATGACAAGATAGTCTGCCGCCAATTCGATACGCAGTTCTTTTGCGCGTTCAATGAACGCAAGATATTGCCGCGCCAGATCAAGAACTGATATTTTCAACAGGTCAACTTTTTGCGTCCTGCTCAGGCTGAGCAAAAGATCAAGCGGTCCTTCAAATCCATCAACGTCCACAATAAGAGCTTCTGCGTCCAAACGTTCACCAACGTCCAGTGTCTCATTCATCGGGCTATCGAGTTGTGTCATTCCGCCTCGGCTAGATCATCTTGTCTTAAGCTGCGCGTGCGCCTGCGCTAGATCTACTTTGATGCCAGACAAAGAGTTATGCAAGGCCATAACTTTGTGCGCGCGCAGTTGAGCCGTAGCACTCATTTCACCTATGGAGTCTGTGATATCGCGCATTTCGCCCAGTTCACCATTGCAATGCAAAACAAGATCGCATCCGACATC
>CAXYCJ010000013.1:0-227945 GCA_964275585.1 uncultured SAR86 cluster bacterium
GCAGGGGAGCTTATTAGGAGAATAAACAGTGGCAGATAAAATATTAAATACTGGCCTAGAGGCTTTATTAGGTGGTGTGGTTGAGGTCAACCAACAAACCATTAAAGAGCTAGATCTTAGTCAAATCAAACCTAATAGATTCCAACCTAGACAATCTTTCAATGAAGATAAAATTAATGAACTATCACTATCCATAGCGAAACATGGAGTTTTATCCCCAATCTTAGTTAGAGAAACAGGGGCGGGTGGTTATGAGTTAATTGCTGGAGAAAGGCGTTTAAGGGCTGCCAAAAAAGCAGGTCTTCAAACATTACCCTGTTTGGTCGATTCTGCGGAAGATCAAACTTCTCTTGAGCTTGCGTTAATTGAAAACCTCCAAAGAGAGGATCTAAATCCAATTGAAGAAGCTAGAGGGTATGACAGATTAAAAAGAGAGTTTAATTTAACTCAAGACAATATTTCTGAAGTGACAGGGAAGGCTCGAAGCTCGGTTGCTAATGCCATGAGATTGTTAAACCTACCCCAATCTATTATAGAACTCTTATATTCTGGTGATCTTGAAAAAGGACATGCTAAAATTTTAGCCTCTATGGAGCCCTCTGAAGCAGAAGAGCTTGCTAAAAAAATTGTGTTATTAGGAATGACTGTAAAGGACACCGCAGCAACCAAAAAGCCCAAAACATCACCTCAAACTCAAACAAAACCTAAAAACAGAGACACTGAAATTCTTGAGCAAGAGCTGTCTGAAAACATAGGACACAAAACTCTTATAGAGCAAAAAACAACGTCAAGGGGAAAAATTACTATCTCTTACTCATCAAAAGATGAACGAGAGGCAATAATCGCCAAATTATTACAATTAAAGAATAATTAGACTTGTTCTTCAGAGCATAAATTTTTATAATCACGCCGTTGTAAAACTTTAAAAACGAATATAAAAACTCTTAAAAATAATTGGTTAACTTTTTGCGGTTTATTGACTGCTTTAGCGATATTTCCTATTTACATTCAACCCATTTTCTTTGGTTATCTTTTAGCGCTTTCTGGTGCTATATATATTTCAACTAAAAATAAAAATGCAGCTATAAACCTATATGTAGCTTTTATATCGCGCTGGTCAATATTTATTATTTTCTCTATTCTCTCTTTGGTATATATACCAAATAACCCTCTTATTGCAGTGTTTCTGCTTGTATACTTAAACTCAACCTTTAACCCAAAAACGGTTACTGCTTAACTATGGCTACTGAAGCGCACGAACAAATTACCAGCCAGGAATATATTCAACATCACCTGACAAACTTAGTGTGTGGAAAAACTGAAACTCACGGCTGGACTTGCGATCCTCATTATGTAAATGAAATGGGTTTTTGGGCTTTTCACGTAGACTCATTGGGTTGGTCTGTGTTTCTTGGCGCTGTATTTGTTGTCCTATTTCGTTTTAGCATACCTAAACTTTCATCTTCTGCAGAGGCCCCATCAGGCTTGCAAAATTTTGTTGAGATGTGTGTTGAGTTTGTGAATGAAAACGTACAAAGTATTTTTACATCTGCAAAAAACAACCTTATTGGGCCTATGGCTCTCACCGTCTTGGTTTGGGTGTTTTTAATGAATTTAATGGATTTAATCCCTGTGGATTATCTTCCTGAGTTAGCGAAAGGTGTTGGCCTTGAATATTTTAAAGTGGTTCCGACCACAGATCCCAATATAACGCTTGGAATGGCTTTAGCAGTTTTTATACTTATAATTTTTTACAGCATTAAAATCAAAGGCTTAAAAGGATTTCTTGCAGAATTAACACTTCACCCGTTTGGTAAATACATGCTTCCTGTTAATTTGGTATTAGAGGGTGTGAACCTTATTGCAAAACCCATTTCACTGGGATTAAGATTATTTGGGAATTTGTATGCTGGAGAGATGATATTTATTTTGATAGCGCTCATGCTAACTTTTAGCTCAATTTCAGTGGGTTTACTTGGAGTGGGTCTGCATTTAATATGGGCTCTTTTTCATATATTGATTTTAGCCTTACAGGCATTTATTTTTATGGTGCTTACCATTGTTTATTTAGCAATGGCGCATGAAACCGAAGACCATTAGGTCTTTATTTTTAGGAGAATAGAATGGAACAATCACTTATATATATAGCCTCAGGGCTAATGATCGGTCTTGGCGCAGTAGGTGCTGCGATTGGCGTGGGAGTTTTAGGTGGAAAATTTTTAGAAGGAGCTGCTCGTCAACCCGAGTTAATTCCTATGCTAAGAACCCAGCTTTTTATTGTTATGGGTCTTGTTGACGCTGTTCCAATGATTGGTGTTGGACTAGGTCTTTACTTAATGTTTGCTGCTTAATAAAGCATGAATATAAACGCAACACTCCTTGGTCAAACTGTGGCATTTGTTATTTTTATAGCAATTTGCTGGAAGTATGTATGGCCTCCAATCATTGCGATTATGGAAGAGAGAGAAAAGCGTATTGCTGACGGCTTAGAGGCGGCAAAAAAAGCTAATGACTCTTTAGAAGAAGCACAACTTGCTTTTGATCAAGAGATGAATAAAGCTAAAATACAGGCCGCAGAAATTTTAGAAAAAGCCAACACCAGGGCATCACAAATAGTCAATGATGCAACCTCTAAAGCTGAAACAGAGGCAGAAAAAATACTAACCTCTGCTTCTAAAACTATTGAAAACGATGTCAATAAAGCTAAAGAAGAGTTAAGACAAAAAATGTCAGAGTTAATTATAGAAACCTCAGAAAAAATACTGGGCGAGGAAATAACACCTGACAAACATCAAGAGCTGCTTGCAAAAGCTGCATCAGAACTATAAAAAATGATTGAGCTCTCCCCACTTGCCCGACCTTATGCTAAAGCTGTATTTTCTGCGGCTCTAGACTTAGGCAAACAAGATGAGGTAGCCAAAGAGCTGTTCACCCTCTCTTTAATTGCGCAAACCACAGAAGTGACAAGCCTAATTGCGGATCCAGAGCTCTCAAAAGTTAAAATTGCAGAAACAATAGTTGGTCTTCTAGAAGATGAAATGGGTAAGATTTCTGTAAAGATGATAGAGCTGCTTGCAGAAAACAAAAGGCTAAATCTAATTGAAGCAATCTATTCAAGCTACCAAGAGCTTTTAGAGGAATACAACAAAACAAGCTCAATCGTTGTGAATGTTGCGAACCAACCTTCAGATGAAAACAAAGCAACGATAGTAGAAAAACTTTCTGCTTCCTACGGTGAAGGTTCGAATATAGAGTTTTCAGAAGACTCATCCATTATGGGTGGGCTTTCTATAAAGATTGGAGATGAAACACTAGATCTCTCCATTCGAGGTAAAGTCAAAAAATTAGTAAACCAATTAAATTTTTAAGGTGAAAAAATGAGCCAATTAAATCCGTCAGAAATATCCAGCGTTTTAAAAGAAAAGATTGCAGGACTGGATCTTTCAGCAGAAAGAAAAAATGAGGGCATTATCGTTAGCGTATCTGACGGTATTGTTAGAATCCATGGAATGGGCGACGTTATGTATGGGGAGCTTATTGAGTTTGAGAATGGTGTTCTCGGACTGGCCCTTAACTTAGAGCAAGATTCTGTGGGCGCTGTTGTTTTAGGAGATTACCTGGGTTTAGTCGAAGGCCAAAAAGCTGTATGTACAGGTAGAATTTTAGAGGTTCCGGTTGGGGAGGCTTTGTTAGGGCGAGTGGTTGATGCATTAGGAGCTCCAATTGATGGCAAAGGTGAGATTAAAACAGACGAAACAGCACCGGTTGAGGTTGTTGCACCAGGCGTAATCGCAAGACAATCAGTGGATCAACCTGTTCAAATTGGGTTAAAAGCTGTTGATGCCATGGTGCCAATCGGCCGAGGTCAACGAGAGCTTATTATTGGTGATAGACAGACTGGAAAAACAGCTGTTGCAATTGATGCCATCATTAATCAAAAAGGTACAGGCATTAAATGCATTTATGTCGCTATCGGACAAAAACAATCTACGGTTGTAAATGTAGTTAAAAAACTAGAAGAGCATGGAGCTTTAGAGCATACAATTATTGTTTCTGCTTCAGCATCCGATCCAGCTCCCATGCAATATTTATCTGCATATTCAGGCTGCTCAATGGGTGAATACTTTAGAGACAAGGGCGAAGACGCTTTGATTGTATATGACGATCTATCCAAACAAGCGGTTGCGTATAGACAGGTCTCATTATTACTTAAAAGACCTCCAGGAAGAGAAGCTTATCCAGGAGATGTGTTCTATCTTCACTCAAGGTTGTTAGAAAGAGCTGCAAGAGTAAACGCAGACTATGTGGAAAAAGTAACCAATGGAAAGGTTAAAGGCAAAACCGGCTCACTAACTGCTTTGCCGATTATTGAAACGCAAGCTGGAGATGTTTCAGCATTCGTTCCAACAAATGTAATTTCTATTACAGACGGACAAATATTTTTAGAAACAGACCTATTTAATTCTGGAGTAAGGCCTGCGATTAACCCTGGCATCTCTGTTTCCCGGGTTGGTGGAGCGGCTCAAACCAAAATCATGAAAAAATTAAGTGGTGGAGTGAGAACAGCTCTGGCTCAATACAGAGAACTTGCTGCTTTCTCACAGTTTGCATCAGACCTAGATGAAGCAACCAAGGCTCAGTTAGCTAGAGGCCAAAGAATCACCGAGCTCATTAAACAAAAACAATATGCACCCATGAGCGTTGCCCAACAATCTTTGAGCATTTTTGCAGCTGATAAAGGCTTTATGGATGATGTAGAAGTAGAGAAAATAGGAAGTTTTGAAGAAGCTCTTCATAGCTTCTTTACCTCTGAAAAACCTGATCTAGAAAAAAGCATCAACGATACAGGTGATTGGAATGATGATATTGAGAAGCAATTTACAGAAGTTGTAGAACAATTTAAAAAAACCCAAACATTTTAATTTAGACAGATAATGGCAAATACCAAAGAAGTTAGAAAGCAGATTGCGAGCATAAAAAGCACGCAGAAGATCACTGCTGCTATGGAAATGGTTGCTGCTAGTAAAATTAGAAAAACTCAAAGTGAAATGCAGTTGGGAAGACCTTATTCTGAGAAGATCAAAGAGGTTATTGCGCATATCGCAACCTCAAGCTCAGAGTACTCACATCCTTTCTATGAAAACAGAGAAGCAAAAAAAGCCTGCTTTATAGTAGTTAGTTCAGACAAGGGTTTGTGTGGCGGATTAAATATCAACTTGTTTAAGAGTGTTATTCAAAAGGCTGCTGAGCTTAATAATCAAGGCGTTGAATCTAGCTTTGCCTTAATTGGAGTAAAAGCTGCCAGTTTCTTTAAGGCCGTCGGTGGAAATGTGGTGGCTAATGTTCAAAAGCTCGGAGATAAGCCTGATCCAGATATGTTAATCGGCCTAACAAAAACCGTGCTTGATCTCCATAAAAATAACGAAATAGATCAGGTATATATTTGCAGCAACAAGTTTATAAATACCATGACTCAACAACCGGGTGTTCAGCAACTTATTCCTCTTCCAGCGATAGAAGACGAAGGGTTAACCTCGACTCACTGGGATTATATCTATGAGCCTGAGGCAAAGGAATTACTGGAAGGCTTAATGACAAGATATATTGAGTCTCTTATTTATCATGCTGTTGTAGAAAATAATGCATGTGAACAAGCGGCAAAGATGCTGGCAATGAAAAATGCTACTGAGAATGCAGGGGATTTGATTAAAGAATTAGAACTTTTATATAACAATGTAAGACAAGCAGCCATTACTCAAGAATTATCTGAGATAGTTGGCGGAGCAGCTGCGGTTTAAGGAGAAAAAAATGAGCAACGGTTTAATAACACAAATTATCGGAGCGGTTATCGATGTTGAATTTGAAAAAACTAACATCCCCAAAGTCTATGAGGCCATAGAAATCTCAGATACTGGAACAGTGCTTGAAGTTCAACAGCAACTTGGAGATGGAATCGTTAGAGCCATTGCCATGGGAACAACTGAAGGGCTTAAAAGAGGGCTTTCAGTCACAAGAACCAATGCACCTATCTCAGTTCCTGTTGGAGAAAAAACACTTGGTAGAATTATGGACGTTTTAGGCAACCCTATTGATGAGTGTGGTCCTATTGGTGCCGAAGAAACTATGCCAATTCACAGAAAGCCTCCAAGTTACATGGATCAATCTCTTTCAGATGATTTACTGGAAACGGGAATTAAAGTTATCGATCTAATCTGTCCTTTTGCTAAGGGAGGAAAGGTCGGGTTGTTTGGTGGTGCGGGAGTTGGAAAGACAGTAAACATGATGGAGCTTATTAATAATATTGCTACTGAACACTCAGGCCTATCTGTATTTGCTGGTGTTGGCGAAAGAACCAGAGAAGGAAACGATTTCTACTATGAAATGCAAGAATCTGGTGTTGTGAACGTAGAAACACCAAGCGAATCAAAAGTTGCCATGGTTTATGGCCAAATGAATGAGCCCCCTGGAAACAGATTAAGAGTCGCTTTGACCGGCCTGACAATGGCTGAAAAATTTAGAGACGAGGGAAGAGACGTCCTTTTGTTTATTGACAATATCTATAGATACACTCTTGCTGGTGTGGAAGTATCAGCTTTGCTTGGAAGAATGCCATCAGCTGTGGGATATCAGCCCACACTTGCCGAAGAAATGGGCGCGCTTCAGGAAAGAATTACCTCAACAAAAGACGGCTCTATAACATCCATTCAGGCTGTCTATGTTCCTGCAGATGATTTAACAGACCCATCTCCAGCAACAACATTTGCGCATTTGGATGCAACAGTTGTTCTCTCAAGACAAATTGCTGAGTTAGGAATTTATCCAGCTGTGGATCCGCTAGACTCAACAAGTAGACAGCTTGATCCATTGGTTGTTGGTGAAGAACATTACAATGTAGCCCAAGGCGTTCAAGGTGTTTTACAAAAATACAAAGAGCTAAAGGATATTATTGCTATTTTAGGGATGGATGAATTATCCGAAGAAGACAAACTAGCTGTATCAAGAGCAAGAAAGGTAGAGAGATTTCTATCACAACCCTTTACAGTGGCAGAGGTATTCACAGGCTCTCCTGGGAAATACGTGAAATTAGAAGACACCATTAAATCGTTTAAAGGAATTTTAGCTGGAGATTATGATGATCTTCCTGAACAAGCCTTTTACATGGTTGGCTCTATTGAAGAAGCAGTTGAAAAAGCTAAAACTTTATAACTAATAAAAAATGTCCACAATTAAAGTCAGCATAGTTTCATCAAGTGAAGAAATTTATTCTGGCGAAGGCACTATGGTGTTTGCAACCGGCTCACTTGGAGAGATTGGAATAGCTCCTGGGCACACACCACTTCTTACAGGCTTAGCACCGGGGCCGGTTCGAATTCAAAATGGAGACGATGAACAAACTTTTTTTTGTTCAGGCGGCTTTATTGAAGTCCAACCTGACATCGTTACTTTTTTATCTGATCGAGCCGAAAGAGCTGACTCTATGGATGAAGCAGAGGCAATAAAAGCCCAAGAACAAGCTGAAAAAAACATGCATGATAAAGAGTCAACACTTGATTACACTAAGGCCGCAGCCCAACTAGCAGAAGCTGCTGCTAGAATCAAAACCATTCAAAAATTAAGAAAAAACAAGTAAGGTACTTGTATCAACTTTAAATTTTTAGTCCGTTGAATATTCATACAATTATCCTTGCGGCCGGCAAAGGCACAAGAATGAACACCAAACTTCCCAAGGTTATGCAACCACTGGGTGGTTCTAACATTATTTCTCACGTTATCAATACTGCGCAAAAAATAAGCAATGAAATCACTTTGGTCGCAGGATACGAAAAAGATATCTTAAAAAAATACATTGCTAATTCTTACCCAAGCATTAATACAGTAGACCAAGATGATCAGCTTGGAACTGGTCATGCAGTTCAGCAAGCTGCACATTTAATTGAAGCCAATCAAAAAACTTTAATTCTTTATGGCGATGTTCCATTAATATCTGAAACTACAATTCAAGCATTAATATCTGATCCAAGCGATTGCTGTCTTCTATCCATGAAGCCGTATGATCCAACCCCTTATGGGAAGGTTATAAAAAACAATGCCGGCAATGCAATTAAAATTACGGAACAAAAGGATGCCACAGACGAGGAAAAAAAAATAAAAGAAGTTTTTACTGGAATTATGACCGTTCAAGGCAAGCTTCTTATCGAAGCATTAAAAGAAATTAAAAACAACAATGCTGCAAGCGAATACTACCTAACAGACCTAGTAGAGATACTTTCTTCAAAAGGGGTTAAAATAAACTGTATTCAAGCTAACCCCAACGAGGTTGTGGGGGCGAATAACAAAAAAGAACTCCACGAGCTTGAGTCTATTTTAAGAAATATGAAATCTAAACAACTACTAGACCAAGGAATCACCCTTTTGGATTCATCTCGAGTTGATCTTCGCGGCGAAGTAACGGCTGGCAAAGACTGCAGTATTGATGTGAATGTAATTTTAGAAGGCAATATAACCCTTGGAGATAATGTAACCATTAAATCTAATGTTATTTTACGAAATGTAACCATTGGAGATAATTCAGTTATTGAGGCTTTTTCTCACTTATCTTCTGCTGCTGTTGGATCAAGCTGCACCATAGGACCTTATGCGAGGCTAAGAGAGGGCTCTGAAATTGGAAACAATGCCAAAATTGGTAACTTTGTAGAAACTAAAAAAACAAAATTTGGCGATGGCGCCAAGGCCAACCATCTAGCCTACCTTGGTGATGCGAACATCGGAGATAACGCTAATATTGGCGCTGGAACCATTACCTGCAACTATGATGGCAAAGACAAACATGAAACAACCATAGGCGACAACAGTTTTATTGGTACAAATTCCTCTTTAGTGGCACCTGTGAACATTGGCAAGGGCGCCTACGTTGGTGCCGGCTCTGTAATAACAAAAGATGTTCCAGATGAATCTCTGGCAGTGGCAAGAGGCAAACAAGTCATCAAAGAAGACTGGGCAAAAGACAAAAAATAATATGTGTGGAATTATAGGTGCAGCCTCATCTCGTAACGTTGGAAAGTTGCTGGTCCAAGGGCTTCATAAAATGGAATATCGAGGCTATGACTCAGCTGGTATAGCCCTCCATCAAAAAGATAGTATTTTTAACCTTAGGACCCTTGGCAAAGTTAATTTGCTTGAAGAGGGAATGATCCAAGAGCGTCCAAAAAGTAAGCTTGGCATTGCCCACACTCGTTGGGCTACGCACGGCAAACCATCTCAAGAAAATGCCCATCCCCATGCTTCAAGTGGAGAGATTCATATTGTCCATAACGGTATTATTGAAAACTATCAAGAGCTAACAGAAAAGCTCATTGCTAATGGATATGAATTTTCTTCTGAGACTGACTCAGAAGTGATTGCTCATTTGCTGCACCAGCACTTCAAAGTTTCAGGAAACTTATTGGATGCAATGCATGAAGCAATTAAAGAGCTAGATGGGGCTTATGCTATCGCTGCCATTCACATAGATGACAAGAATAGACTTATAGTCGCAAGAAATAAAAGCCCACTATTAATCGGTGTTGGTATAGAGGAAAATTTTGCAGCCTCTGATCCTTTAGCTTTATCCCAACTTACCAATCAATTTGTATTCTTAGAAGACGGTGACGTTGCGGAAATAGACAAAGAGACTTATCAAATTTATACATCTAAAAATTCTAAGGTAACAAGAGACATCACCGAAATTGATATTGCGGTTAATGCTGTGACGAAGGGCTCATATTCTCATTTCATGGAAAAAGAAATTTATGAACAACCAGAGGCAGTCGGCAATACTATTAATGGCAAGCTTGGCGATGATGACGTTCTAGATAACATTTTTGGACTAGGCTCCTCAGAGGTCTTCAGTAAAATTAAGCGCATACAGTTCGTTGCATGTGGAACAAGCCTTCATGCTGGAAAAGTTGGCAGATTTTGGTTTGAAAAAATTGCCAAAATTCCTTGTTATGTTGATTTTGCCAGTGAGTACCGTTATCGAGACCCTTTGGTAGAAGAGGGCACATTGTTTGTTACTATCTCTCAGTCTGGAGAAACCGCGGACACCCTTGCAGCTCTAAGGTACGCCCAAGAAAAAGAATACTTAAGCACACTTTCAATTTGTAACGTGCCAACCAGCTCTCTTGCCAGGGAATCAGAGCATGTGTTATTCACAAATGCTGGTCCGGAAATAGGCGTTGCTTCAACCAAGGCCTTCACTACTCAGCTTGCCGGACTCATGTTATTAGCTATGTCTATTGCAAAAAGTTTAGACCAAGACAAAGGGCTAAGAAAAAATTTAGCCAATGAGCTAAGAGCTTTGCCTGAAGTGATCAAAGAGACACTGGAGCTTTCAGATGAAATTTCAAAAATTGTTCCAAATATTGCCGATAAGCACAATGCTCTATTTTTAGGCAGAGGAATGTTCTTTCCAATTGTTCAAGAGGGCGCATTAAAGTTAAAAGAAATTTCCTATATTCACGCAGAAGCCTATCCAGCAGGAGAGCTAAAGCATGGCCCACTGGCTCTGGTGGATGATCAAATTCCAGTGATAGCATTGTCTCCAGAGGATACTCTGACAGAAAAACTAGTCTCTAATTTAGAAGAAGTTAAAGCCAGAGGTGGAACCCTGTATGTATTTGGTGGCGGTAATTCTAAAATTAATATTGATAGAGGAGCCTTTATTCAAATGCCAGAGTGCAGTGAGTTATTGGCACCTATTATCTATACTATTCCTCTTCAAATACTAGCCTATCAAGTTGCTTGTCAGCGTGGAACAGACCTTGACCAACCAAGGAACTTAGCCAAGTCAGTCACTGTGGAGTAGAACATAACAGTGAATTAGATTTACAAAAAGCATATCATTTAACATTCATAATTAGCTTTACTAGTAACAATTTACTATTCGATAAAGCACCAGAACAACAACTATCACACTTCATAAGTAACAATACATTTTATTTAAGGTTAGAATTTACAAATCAAATATAGAGCAGAAATGCTAAACTGCTGATATTACAGTTGAATATTTTTGTATACATGCTTAAGGCTAAATAGTTTATGGATTTAAAAAATTTTTCTAATGAAGAATACGAATTGAAGGAAGATATTCCTAGATTTGTGCCAAGTGAAAGTTTTGCATCTTCATTTGGCTTGCAATGGAATACCTTTAGAAAAGTTCAATTAGATTCTTATACTAATACTAATATGTCTGAGGGCAGAGTTAAGACAGCTATACCAATGCCATTGGAATCGATCAAAGGATTGAGAATATTGGAGGTAGGTTCAGGCGCAGGTAGATTTACAGAAATACTCTTAAAGTATGGAGCCATAGTCCATTCTTTCGATTTAAGTGATGCTGTTTTAGCTAATTATGCAAATAATATGCCTCATAAAAACTTAACTATTTTTCAGGCAGATGTTGAAAATATCCCATTTAAAGATAATTTTTTTGATGTCTCGCTTTGCTTAGGAGTTATGCAGCATACTCGAAATTTTGATTCGAGTTTGAATGAGATATCTAGAGTAACAAAGGCTAATGGCATAATAAGTTTTGACCATTATCAAAAGCATATAGGACATTATACGTCTCTATACTTAGTATATTGGCTTATTATTAAGCAACTACCAAAAAATTTACAACTAAAAGTTACCAATTTTTTAACATCAATTTTTTTTCCTATTCATTGGATATTTAGAAAATATTCTTTAGTTCAATATTTACTTAGGAGAATTAGCCCAATCAGCTTTTATTATGGAATGTTTGATCTTAACAAAGATCAGCACTATGAGCTTTCTAAACTGGATACTCATGATAAAAATACTGATCACTACAAAAGAATGGTTACTGCCAAAAAATTAAATAAAATGGTAAGTAAATTTAAATTTAAAAAATTTACAATCTTTCAGGGAGGAACAGGGTTGCAATGTATTGTTAATAAGTAGATTCTAAAAAGTTAAAAAGGGTAAGAAAATAAATGGGGAAGAAATCCACTACTAGATATGTAAATCACTGTTTAAACTTAATCAGTGACGGTGGAATAGAATTGTAACTAACAGTTTATGATGAGCCCGAACAATCTATCCTTTTTTTTAATTTGGATTTTTGGTTTTTTCGTTCTTTTATCATTTGATTTATTTGTTGAAGGCTTTGTTTTTGAATGGTTAGAATGGAACGGAACAAACAAAAATGATTGGTTTTTTGTATTGTGGTGGGGAGTTGTCGTCGTATGGTTTTTCTATGGAGTAATTTCTCTTTACCAAAGATTTAGGAAATTATGAACAGGTGAATTATAAAAAATTTCTAACCAGTGAAGAGAAAGATTTTAAGGGCAGATCTTTAGAAGAAATCTGGAATTTTTCTGATCAAGAAATAGAAAGCATCCACGACTTCATACAAATAATTTTTCCACTAAATGAACCCAGCCAATCTGTTTTTCATGGGCATTATTTAGACAGTGACGAAATTCTGCAAAAGGTAAAACAAAACACACAAGCAAAAGAAAATATTATTAAATCATCTAAATGGTTTTTGTCTTTTCTCAAAAGGAACAGCTACTGGAACAGAAAGCACGATCATAATCACTTAAGAATAACTAGAATTATAAAGTCATTGAGGTTGCTGGTTTCAGACAACGAAGCAAGCAGATTTTATGTAAGCGTTATAGAATTAATTGAAAATAATAATCATATTAATAAAGAAACATTAGAATTTTGGAAAAATGCATAGAACCTTCTTCACTGTTATAAAACACTCCGTAACTATAAAACACTCCGTAACCGTCGAGTAGAAAAGAATGGTGCATTAAAAGGAGATAATAATGGAAGGATTAACGGTTACGGCATTTGCTATGAGCATGATAGGAATTGGAGCACTTGTATCTGTAATTATATTGACAACAAAGGTAGAAAAACTTATAAAAACCCTAAAAGAAAAAGGAGTTCTCGAAGAGGATTACAAAGAAGAGTAATGCACCAAACAAATCTACTCAATCACTATGGAGCAGAATAAAACAATGAATTATTTAATAACTATTTTCATTACATTGACAATTGGCTTCACCTCTAATGTTGCTGCAGAGTGGGTTGAGGCAGGCACATACAAAGATGGAGGCACTGCCTATATCGAAATGGATACCATTAAAAAAGCCGACGGTTTTGTTTATTACTGGACGATGGGTGATTATCTTGTGCCAACTGAATACGGCGATCTTTCAGGGCAGGTTTATAGTCAAGGGGATTGCAACAAAAAGCGTATTAAAACATTAAGCTATGTTTGGTTCAAAAGAAATATGGGCAGGGGAGATGCTGAGCAAGAGGCATCAGAAAATAAAAACTGGAAATACCCCTCTCCAAATACCATGATGTTGTCAATGCTAAATCAGGTTTGTAGTTATATCGACTAAGGCTATGGTTCATTTACTGTTGCAAAACACCCAATCACGGTGGAGTTGATTCACCAATTGAATTTATAGATGAGATATAAAGGTTAATAGACTGAGACAATTTGTTTATGCAGATATGCTCATTAACATTAGATTAGTCTATGATGCGTATTTAAGAATCAGTACAAGATATATTAAATCAACAAAAAGGTCAGCAGGATAAAATGAAACCAATAATAAAAAAACCGAATATATTTAGACGAACAGTAATGTTCATAGTAGACAGCTGGAGAGCTGTCATGGATGTGAGATACAACCCATTAAAATACATACCTGATCCAAGCCTGCAAACCTACTTCATGTTAGTGCTATTTACTGTTTGGAGTGTAGCTTTTGGATTTATAGCAATCTTTTGGTTAGGGTTTATTGAGTATAGTATTCTTGCAAGCATCTTAGTTCACTCAGCAATACTAATCCCGATAGCTTTTACTAATGCAGTTTTTGTAGATGCTGAAAGAGATGGTGAGAACTGGTTAAAGGAGTGGCGTCAGGAACAATCAAGATACAAATTGGTTGTGAATAGGCTCAAGACTAAGAATTTAATTTTATGGGACCCAAACAAAGAAGCCTAATTAATTACAGTAACATCACATGAAACCCCTAATACTAGATTCGGCACTTGGCACCGAACTTGAGAGGCGTGGCGAGTACCTTCCAAGTTTTAAAACATCTATATGGTCAGCATATTCCTTAATACATAATCCAGAAGTAATTAAACAAATACATATTGATAATATAGAGGCTGGTGCAGATGTAATTACCACATCAAACTATCAAGCCACTCCAGAATTATTAAAACGAGAGCCATCTGCGCCTTCATATGAAGATTTAGCAAAACGATCACTAGAATTGTGCAAAGAAGCAATAATTGAAACTGGGACACAAACCAAAATTGCAGGATGCTACCCTCCAATTCATGTTACTTTCAGACCAGATTTAAGTTCAAAAGAAAAAAAACTAATAAAGTTTTATAAGACACTGGGTGAAATTTATCAAGATGAAGTTGACATAATTATTTGCGAGACAATGGCATCAATTTATGAAGGCACAATTGCCGCATCAACTGCAAAAAATTTTTCTAACAAAGTTTGGTTAAGTTGGACAACAAGAGGAAATAAACTTAACAGACTTCCAAGCACTGAGCTATTAGACCTTGCAATTAGCGAAGGTTTGAAATTAGATGTTGATTGTCAATTAGTTAATTGTGTTCATGCAGATACTGCAAGCATGGCAATTGAGAAACTTAAAAAAGAAAAAAGTTTTGGAATATATGCTAACTCTTCAATATACAAAAAAAATAAACTTGAGGGCTTCATTAGTGATTCTGATGAATGGCATTATCACAATCAACAACCTATTAATCATGTTGAGTATAAAGATTTTGTTATGGAATGGATCAACAATGGAGCGTCTGTAATTGGTGGGTGCTGCAGAACAACAATTGATCATATAAAAGAAATAAAAAAAATTGTCGAAAAATTATGATTCTAATCAGTCACGATGGAGTAGTCTTAGATGAATCAGTTTAAAAATCTAATTGTTTTAGGTCCTTTGATATATGCAATTCATCATTTTGAGGAGCATATAATATTCAATTTTAGAGAGTGGCGATTAAGCTACTTTTATGACAACAATCCTATTGCCACAGAAGAAGTTCTTATAAGGCTCATCTCGCTTCTGCTAATAGTTGTTTTTATTCATTTAATCAAGAATAACAGAGGCAGTGCCTTTCTTGTTTTATTCTTCTTAATGACAACACAAGTTGTTAATGCGTTATTTCATGTTTTCTTTAGTTTTTATTTTTATGACTTTAGTCCAGGTGCTATTACGGCAGTATTGCTCTATCTTCCCGTCAATTATTTAATTATCAGAGCAGCATTTCAAGAAGGGTTTATTAAAAGTTATTGGGAGTTATTTTTTATTTTTGTTGCAGGAATAACGGTTTTTAGTCTTTTTGAGTTAATTGGCCCTGAGGTAATGATTTATAATGCTCTGTTGGCGCCTCTTTACTACATCATAATTAACAAGATAGAGGAGAAGAGTATAATTGCATAATATTGCACATGAGAATCAAGGAATAAAAATATGAAGTATAGAAATCTTGGCAAATCAGGTCTCAAGCTCTCTGAACTTTCCTTTGGATCCTGGGTAACATTTAATAAACAAGTTAATTCAAAATTAGCAGAAGAAATGTTTGGAATTTGCCTGGATACAGGCGTCAATTTTTTCGATAACGCAGAAGGGTATGAAAGAGGTTTGTCAGAAGTTGTTATGGGAGAGGCACTAAATAACTTAAATAATCCAAGAGACTCTTATTGCGTTAGCTCAAAAGTTTTCTTTGGAGCTCATGAAAATCCTTCTCCAACTCAAATGGGCTTAAGCAGAAAACACATTACTGAAGCATGTCATCAAGCCCTAAAAAGACTTCAAGTTGAGTACCTTGATCTTTATTTCTGTCATAGAGCAGATCCAGATACTCCTATTGGTGAAACGGTTTGGGCTATGCATAATTTAGTTACCCAAGGAAAGATATTATATTGGGGAACTTCTGAATGGACAGCAGACGAGGTTGATCAGGCATATACCTTTGCTATAGAAAACCATTTAACCCCCCCTTCAATGGAGCAGCCTCAATACAACCTATTAGACAGAGACAGATTTGAAGTTGAGTATGAGCCTATCTTTAAAAAATATGGCATGGGTACTACAACATGGTCACCCTTAGCATCAGGAGCATTAACCGGCAAATACTTAACAGGCATTCCTAAAGGCTCAAGAGCATCTTTAGAGGGATATGAGTGGCTAAAAAAGCATATGGTTGAATCAGATAGAGGTCAAGATAGAATGAAAAAGGTCGCTAATTTTATAAAGTTAGCCGGTGCTTATGACCTTAGCCCTTCAAAGCTTGCTATAGCTTGGTGCCTACTTAACAAAAATGTATCAACTGTAATCTTAGGCGCATCAAATACAGACCAGTTAAAAGATAATTTAGGCGCATTAGATTATTCAGATTCGTTAAAAGATGATGAGTTAATCAAAAAATTAGGAAATATTGAGAACTAGTACAACCAATTCAACTCGGCCACTGTCGAGTAAGTTCGAACAGTGAATTAGAATAATGATATTGAAATCTCTAGGAGCATTAATATGAAAACACGTGCAGCTATAGCCTTTGAAGCAGGCAAACCATTAGAAATTGTTGAACTAGATCTTGAGGGGCCAAAAGCTGGCGAAGTTTTGGTTGAAATGAAAGCCACTGGAATATGTCACACAGATGCGTTCACTCTCTCAGGGGATGATCCAGAGGGTGTATTCCCAGCTATCTTAGGTCATGAAGGTGCAGGTGTTGTTGTTGAAGTTGGTTTAGGCGTTAAAACGCTAAAGCCTGGCGACCATGTTATCCCACTCTACACTGCAGAATGTAGAGAGTGTGATTTTTGCCTAAATCCAAAGACTAATTTGTGTCAAGCAGTTAGAGCAACACAGGGCAGAGGTGTTATGCCTGATGGTACGAGTCGATTTTCCCTTGAGGGCAAGCCAATACTGCATTACATGGGGTGTTCAACATTTTCTAACTATTCAGTGTTGCCAGAGATTTCCTTGGCGAAAGTTCGAAAGGATGCTCCTTTTGACAAAATCTGTTATGTAGGCTGTGGGGTCACAACTGGTATTGGCGCGGTGGCATTCACAATGAGGGTTGAGGCTGGTTCTACGGTAGCGGTATTCGGTTTGGGCGGAATTGGTTTAAATGTTGTGCAGGGTGCCAAAATGGTAGGTGCGACAAGAATTATTGGCATTGATCTTAATCCTGCGCGTATTCCTCTAGCAACTCAGTTTGGGATGACAGATTTTATTAATCCCAATAAAACGGAGAATGTTGTCGACCAAATTATCGACATGACTGGAGGCGGAGTTGATTATAGTTTTGAATGCATTGGTAATGTTGATGTTATGAGGCAAGCACTAGAGTGTTGTCATAAGGGCTGGGGGGAAAGTTGTATAGTGGGAGTGGCTGGTGCAGGCAAAGAAATTTCAACACGTCCATTCCAACTTGTAACTGGTCGTTCTTGGCGGGGCACTGCATTTGGTGGGGCGCGAGGTCGAACTGATGTTCCAAGAATTGTTGATTGGTATATGGATGGCAAAATTAATATCGATGATCTTATTACACATAAGATGCCACTAGAAGATATCAATAAAGCGTTCGATCTTATGCATGCTGGTAAAAGTATTAGATCGGTGGTGGAATTCTAAATGGGACAAGATCCTAACTTAGAGCAGATTAGCTCCAACCAGAGTTTTGGAGGCCAGCAATTACGCTATCGACATCGGTCGACTGTTCTTGACTGTGAAATGACTTTTTCTATCTATCTGCCGCCTCAAGCTAAGCAGAGTAATGTTCCTGTTCTTTACTGGCTCTCTGGCTTAACTTGCACTGACGAAAACTTTGTTACCAAAGCAGGAGCACAGCGGCATGCTGCGAAGCATGGAATTGCTATTATCTGTCCTGACACTAGCCCCCGAGGAGAGGGTGTGCCCGATGATCCTGAGGGCGCCTATGATTTTGGGCTTGGTGCTGGATTCTATGTTAATGCAACCGAGTTACCTTGGGCCAAACACTACAGAATGTATGATTATGTTGTTGATGAATTACCATCACTGATCAACTCTCAATTTCCAGTTAACGGGAGCAAAATATCTATTTCCGGGCATTCTATGGGCGGACATGGCGCACTTACTATCGCTCTAAAAAATCCTGAACGTTATTCTTCAGTGTCAGCCTTCTCGCCAATTTGTGCTCCGATACAGTGTCCTTGGGGGCAAAAAGCACTAGGGCAATATATTGGTGGCAATGCAACAGATAACTATAGCCAGTGGGCACAGCATGATACTGTAGAGTTGATTAAAACCTCCTTAAATGACACAAGGGAGTCTTTGCCTGTGCTTATAGACCAGGGAGAGGCTGATAATTTTCTAGATGAACAGCTCAATACCCAATTACTTGAGGATACAGCTGCCGCAACTAACTTTCCTATGCAAATTAGAATACAGCCAGGGTATGATCATACCTACTTTTTTATAGCCACTTTTATTGATGAGCATATACAGTTCCACGCGAATGCTCTCATAGACTAAATAAAAAAAGATATCCTTGCTCAATGCCCGAAATGTTTTTATTTGCACCTTACTCATTTTCTTAGATAAAATGAGCGCGCGATCTAATATAATCTGTTACGGTGGGCAGCGGTCCAGGACCTTTAATTAAAAGGAAAAAAAATGATAGAACTAATTATCTACACGTCAATTTTATATTTTGCACAAATCATAATGCCCAATATGGTTAAGTCTAAGCTTGGGGAAGTAGGGGTAGATAGAGCTAGAAAAGCAGCGCACAATCTTAGAGAATCTTTGCTAGTCTTTTATACATTTGCTGTTTTGTCCATTGTTATGGAAATTCAAGCTAATGTTGCCATTGCTTCAATATGGCTCTCTCTCAGACTGGTTTTCGTGGCCTTATATATTTCTGGTTTTAATACAAAGCCAGTCAACGAATCTGGTTACGTTGCGCAGCCTCTAAGGAGCTGGGTTTGGTTTGGCTCCATTGTTTGTTTATGTATCATGGGCACCAACCTATTAAATAAATAATCCTGTTAAACATGAGAAAAACCGCTTTCTTTTTATCAATCTTTTTGATTTCTTTTTTAAATCTATTTGCAGCACCCGGTATTGATAAAGCAACCGTCCACTCAGAAACAATTGTCTTAGGTTCGGGTTGTTTTTGGGGTGCTGAAAAAGGGTATGAAGTATTGCCAGGTGTTATTGATGCAGTCTCCGGTTATGCAGACGGGGAGGGCGTTAAGCCTTCTTACCGAGAGATTACGAAACTAAAAAATAAATTCAATGCAAATAACCATGCAGAAGTTGTAGAAGTAACTTACAACAAAAATATTATCTCAACCCAAAAGCTTTTAATGCATTACTTTGAATCGCATGACCCCACTCAAGTAAACAGGCAGGGAAATGACATAGGCACTCAGTACAGATCAACAATTTTATATTCAAACGAAGAGCAAAGACTAGTCATTCAAAAAGTTGTCTCTGATTATCAAATACTTCTTTTAAATGCTGGCTATGGAAAGGTTGCAACAGAGATAAAGCCAATTAAAAAGTTTTATAAAGCTGAGAAATATCACCAAGACTACATTAAAAAAAATCCTAATGGGTATTGCCCTGATCACTCAACAGGGATTAAATTTATTACAGCCGATCCTCAAGACGCACCTAACAATGCAATTATTTCAAAGGGAAAAAGCATAGTGGTGATTGAGCCAGAGGGGTACTGCCCTTATTGTGAAAAATTTAAAGCCACGGTCGCAAAAGACTATATGGGTAATATTCCTTTTAGTTTTCGACTGGCTACTCAGTTAGAAGGGTTGACGGTTGAATCTCCAACTTGGGCCACTCCAACAATTTTATTTCTTGAAGATGGGAAAGAAGTGTTTGGACATCAAGGCTACATGTCACCCAAGGAATTTTACGAAGCGCTTGGATTCTTTAAGCTCGGAAACTCAGAGGCATACAGGGTGGCTTTTAACGATGGAACGGACGCAAGATTTTGCAAGGAGTATGAAATTTTTAAAAATACACCCGATGGTTTATTTATAGATAAGCTCAGTGGAGCCCCATTGTTTGATACAAGAGATCGATTCAATTCTTCTACTGGCTGGCTGTCATTTACAAAACCAATAGATGGGTCTGTTTATACCAAACCTGATAATAGTTATGGCATGAGAAGGACTGAAATAAGATCTACAACTTCTGACATTCATCTTGGCCATGTCTTTCCCGATGGGCCTAATGGTTCCTCAAGATATTGTATAAATGCTACCGTGCTTGATTTCAAAGAGAGACTGAAAAATACCAACTCTTGATCATCTTTATTGCTTCAGGGAATGCCTAAAAACCAAACCTATCAAAATCTAAATATTTTTTCTGCTGGCTTAACTATCTCCTCACAGAAGGAGTTATGTTATCTTATTATCTAAAGACATATAAAAAATATTATGAAAGAACCAATTGAAACAGCTGTATACACGCATTTAAATGGCTGGAATGCAAACAGCCCCAGTTATGGGGATAGAGATAAATGGCTAACTGCTTGGCATCCTGACTGTGTCTTTCAAGACCCAGTCGGCGGAAAGGAGAAGCATGGAATAACTGCTGTAGAAAATACCTGGGATAATGGTTTCCAACCAGGTCATAGTTGGAATTGCGAGCTTGTCTTTATGTCAATTAATGTTGATCAAGTAGCTGTACATCTTATTAATCATGGGAATTTGGACGGTAATATTTTTGACCTAGAATCAATCGAAATCTATTGGATAGGTGATTGTGGCAGAATTGTGCGTTGTCATACTTATTTTAATCCAACTGAGGATATGAACCTGGATCCATACTGGACCGTATAAAAGAAAATTGATTATTGGTGTCTATTGCATGGTACATAGTTGCTATATCCATGCTCGTTATAACGAATCATCCATAACATAAATTAAATAGTTAAATGAAAGACTTTAAGAATCTAATCATCTTTGGATTAATAAAAGGCAAAAATGTATATCTCAAGCATTAACCTAATTTTACTTTGTAGAAAGCCTTGACAAATTTAACGGTAACAGAGATCTATGCCATAGGAGCACCCATTGTTCTAACAATGATTTTTTTAGAGATATTGATTTCTAACTGGCAAAATAAAAACTACTATAACAAAGGAGACACCCTTTGCACCCTAGGCCTATTGACTGGGAATATCGCAATGGCTTTTGCGATTAAGGGTTTTGCTTTGGCTCTCCACTTTTACTTATATCAGTTCCGGTTGATTGATTTGGCAAGCCTTATCCCGCTTTGGGCAATGTGGGCAAGCACATTTATTTTAATTGATTTTATTTTTTATATTTACCATCGTATATCACATAGAGTCAGGTTTCTTTGGGCTATCCACATGAGCCATCATTCAAGCGAAGAAATGAACTTTGCAGTATCGTTTAGGCAAGCTTGGTTCGGACCAATATCCAAAATTCCTTTTTTCATGACTTTACCATTGCTCGGATTAGACCCGACCATCATTGCAGTCGCAGGGGTTATCAGCACCTTGTGGGGCATAGTTGGACATACCCAAATAGTAGGGAAACTTGGACCGCTTGAATGGATTTTTAACACCCCATCTCATCACAGAGTTCATCACGGCTCCAATGAGCAATACATTGATAAGAATTATGGCAATCTATTCATCATCTGGGATAGGATTTTTGGTACTTTTCAAAAAGAAACAGAACCAGTTACATATGGATTGGTGAACAACGTAAATACTTTTAATCCGGCTAAAATAACGTTTATGGCTTGGTCCTCAATTCTTCAAGACATCAAAAATGCAAACAACCTGACCTCCATTTTTTACTCTGCTTTTGGCCCGCCTAATACACACACAAAAAAATAATAAACATCATGTCTGATTTAGAAACATCGGTTTACAAAGTGCTGACTTTGCAGGAATGGGAGGGAGCTTCCAAAACTGGTCTGGTAATCACCGAGCTAGATCAAAAAGATGGCTTCATTCACCTCTCATCAGCCTCTCAATTAAATGTAACTCTAGCGCTTTATTTCTCTCAAGAAGAAAAAGTGGTGCTCCTGCAAATTAAAGAGAGTGAAATTGCCACTGACCTCACCTATGAATATTCAGAAAAAAGAGGGGGGAAATTTGCCCATCTTTATGGTCAGCTCAGCACAAAGAAAATATCGCAATCTTGGCATTTAGATAGAACCGCCCTTAGCATCCCCCGTGATGTGATGCTCCAAGCAGAGCAAGATTAGAAGGCTAATCAGCAGACAGTCTATTTAACAAAGGATACAGACTTAACCAAACTTCTTGCTCTATTAGTTTATGCCCATCTTGATTTGGATGGATTCCATCAGATTGCATAAGACCCATTTCAGTCATATCTTTTATTGATCCGTTTATAAGAGTAAGATCATATTCGGAAGCCAGATCAACAAATATCTTTTGAAAATTGCTGGTGTAAATTTCTCCATAATTTGGTGGCAGCTCAACCCCAACCATCACAACAATTCCACCAGATGCGTGAACCATCTCAATCATTGAGCTAAGATTTTTTTTAACTACTTTTTTTAAAGACATGCCACGCAGGCCATCGTTGCCCCCAAGCTCCAAAATAACAATTTGAGGCTTATGCTTGCTCAATAATTTTGGCAAGCGATACAAGCCTCCAGAGGTAGTATCTCCACTTATTCCGGCATTAAGCACTTTGAAATTCAGACCATTGTCGATGATGCTCTTTTCTAACAATGAAGGCCAAGCTTTTTCTAGTTTTACACCGTACCCAGCACTTAAACTATCACCTAAAACCACAATAGTATTAGCAGGGGGGTCGATCTTGTTCGAAGAATTTACTGGTACTATAAGTGTCAGTAAAATGACCAAAACCACCAAAAGGTAAACATTGAAAGATTTAATTTTAGAAGTTACAAACATTACAAAAGAAGTTAACAGCCCAGAGGGTGCTTTGACAATAGTTCAAGATGTTAATTTATCAATTGCAGAGGGTGAACTGGTCTCCTTGGTTGGTCCATCTGGATCTGGAAAGACAACACTGCTTGCAATAATGGCAGGCTTGGATTTGCCAAGCCAAGGCTCTGTCACTCTCTTGGGATCTGAGATTACCTCTCTTGATGAAGACAAGAGGGCTCAAATCAGAGGAAAGGATGTTGGCTTTGTTTTTCAGTCTTTTCACCTAATGCCTAAGTTATCTGCGCTAGATAACGTCATGCTGCCATTAGAAATTTCTGGCTCTGATGAGGCGAAGAGCAAAGCAAAAGAAGCGCTGATAAAAGTTGGTCTAGAAAAAAGAGTTCAGCACTTCCCAACCCAACTTAGTGGTGGTGAAAAGCAACGAGTTGCTATAGCTAGAGCCATGGTAAATGAACCAAAAATTTTATTTGCAGATGAGCCAACAGGCAACCTAGATAAAAAAAGCTCCAGCGCAATTACGGACCTTCTCTTTTCAGTGAATGAGCAGATGCAAACGACATTGGTCTTGGTAACCCATGACTTAGTGCTGGCGGAAAAATGTGAAAAAGTCTATGAATTATCTGAGGGCAGGCTTTTATGATCAGAGGCTTGGTCTATGGGATAAAAAAATTCTGGTTTGAGGTCACAAGCGGCGATCTATTAATACTGTTTTTATCTATTGCATTGGCTGTTACAGCAATTTCAAGTGTTGGTTTTTTAGGCGATCGCCTGCAATCTTCAATGAAGGAGCAAGCTTCTGTAATACTTGGCGCTGACCTGACTCTTCGCTCAGCTTCAACGCTTGGCCCAGACTATCTCTCACTAGCAAACACTCAAGGCTTAGAGACTGCGGAAACTGTATCTTTTTTGAGCATGGCAATAGCAAATGAAGATAATTTATTAAGCTCAATTAAAGCAACCACTCAGTCCTACCCTTTAAAGGGCAACCTGGTAATATCCAAGTTCAGTGGCGAATTAATTACTCAAAAGGGTTCTCCGCCGTCCGGCCATCTCTGGGTTGAAGAAAAAATATCAGAAGCACTCGATTTAAAGCAAAATGGCGAGTTAATCGTTGGCAACAAAACTTTTGTTATTGACGGGATAATAAAAGATTTTCCCGATCGCAATTCAGGATTCTTTGGATTTTATCCAACCGTCATAGTCAATCTGGATGACCTTGATGCAATGGGGATTATTCAAACAGGCAGCAGGGTTGTATATAGAAATTTATTTTCTGGAACAAAAAAAGATATAAATAATTTTCTGGCTCAAATCCAAGATATGCCATCGGAAATTAGATCCCAAAAATCAGAAGATGTCGGGGAGGATATGGGAGAGGCTCTTGAGAGCTCCACAACATTTTTTAATCTTGCTAGCCTGTTCACTATTATCATTTCTGTAATTTCGTCAATGGTGGCGGTTCGAAGATATGCAGAACGCAACCTTCTCCAAACTTCTTTGATGAAAGTATTCGGCGCTTCAAAGAAGTTTATTCTTGGGTCTCAAATGATGCAGCTCACTCTAATGGTTGTCTTAGCAACTTTAGCTGGATTAGGATTTGGATATTTATTGCAGTCGCTTTTAATAGGTGCTCTTCAAGGCATTATTACAACAGATTTGCCGCCTCCATCTCTAACTCCGGTCATCTTAGGCTTTGTCACATCATTTTGTGTGGTATTTGGAGTAGCATCTCCGTATTTAAAAATACTTAGTGAGTCACAGCCAATTAGAATATTGAGAAATGATTTCAACATAGGCGTAACAAGAAATGCCATGATTTACCTGGTAGCTGCAATTACCATGTTTGTTTTCCTAATTATTGTTTTTAAAAACATTGAACTAATTTTTTATATAGTTGGCGCTTTGATTGGCCTAACCGCAGCGCTATTTATAATTGGCAAAGCTTTAATTTATTTCTTATCTTTTTTCAAATTATCATCAGGCATAGGTTGGAAATTGGGCTTAAAAAATATTGTTCATCGAGGAAATGAAAGCATCCTGCAAATTATTATTTTTGGACTATCATTGGTTTTTTTGCTTGTACTTGCTGAGACAAGGACGGATCTCGTGGACTCTTGGACTGATACGTTGCAAGAAGATACCCCAAATAACTTTCTATTTAATATTCAAGAATATGATCTTGCGAATGTCTCTGAGTATCTCAATACCAAGGCCAAAATATTTCCAACATTTACACCCTTAATAAGAGGAAGGCTTCTTTCTGTTAAGCGCTTAGGCTCAGAGTCTCTGGACTCAGAAAATATTATGGAGCGAGAGGCCAATCTAACTTGGAAGGAAGAGTTGCCCGAAAGCAATGAAATCATTAAAGGCTTTTGGTGGAAAGAGGGTATTGCCGAAGCCGAAGTTTCTGTTGATGACAGAGTTGCTAAGTCAATGAACTTGGTCTTAGGAGATGAGCTTTATTTCTCAGCTGGGGGAACTAACTTTTATGCCACGGTTACAAGTTTTAGAGAAGTGGAATGGGAAAGTTTTTCTCCAAACTTCTTTTTTATACTCTCACCAAGCATAGGCAGAACGCTTCCGAACTCCTACATTACAAGCATTAAAATCCCAGAAAATAGCAGCACTATTAAAGACTTTATTGAGCGCTTTCCGACTATTACAAATATTGATATTGGCTCAGTAATTAAACAAGTTCAAAGTACAATTTCAAGCGCTTCATTGGCTGTTCAATACATCTTTGTTCTAGCTTTAGCGGCAGGTATTCTTGCTTTAATTGCTTCCATTTTTTCTAACACTGACCAACGGAAAAAAGAGGCGGCTATTTTGCATGCAATTGGAGCCAAGAGGTCTATTATTTTTCAAGCCGCAGCTTCAGAATTTTTAGTTTTAGGAATTCTATCTGCTTTAACGGCGGTTATTTCTGCAACCCTTTTATCAGCAATCATTTTTAGCCAGGTCTTAGAAATAAGCTATTCACCCAATCTAAATATTCTTGGGTTTGGCTTCCTGTCCGGAGTAATGTTTATATTTTTGGCTGGAATTATTTCTATTAGAAAAACAATTTACACCTCACCCATGCTGACCTTAAGAGAAGTTTGAAAATAAGCATGATTAAAAGTGCATACGCAAAATGAAAGACCATTCTTCTAGAAACAGCATTGAAGGAAATCTAATCAAGATTGAGAATCTGTACAAGTCTATTTTTACAGAGGTTGGCAGCACGTCGATTGAGCTTGGCAATAAACTGGTTTCTATCCGCCATGAAGATAGTACAAATGTTGATGCTGCGTCCCTAGAAATAATTGAACAAGACGACGGGTATATTATCTCTTATTGGGACGGTTACTCTCTAGCAGAAAAGATTGATGAAAAAGAAATACATCATGCATTAAAGACTTTTAAAAGACTTGCCAAGAAACTAGCAAAAAATTTACAGAGATTTAGTTAAATACAAAAAAATAGGGGTTGTTGTAAAATAAAATTTTTACACTAGGTTTGAATATGAAAACACTTGTCGAAAGAGTGGAGCTTGATTGTTCTGCCACATACCTTTGGAGCATATTATCTGATGTTGGCAGATGTGATTGGGTGCCCACCATAGACAAGATAACCCTTGATGGCGACTGCAGGTTATTTGATATGGAAGGCATGGGGACAATTACAGAAAAAATACTCTTGAAGGATGATGAGAAGATGACCCTGCAATATTCAGCAATAGACACGCCAGCTCCTATTGAACATCATCTAGCTACAATGAAAATTCTTCCTAACAATAATTCAAGTTGCTCTCTTGAGTGGACAACGGAAATTGAACCTGAGATATTCACAGACAGCATCCACCAGGGAATGTTAGTTTCAATCGAAGGCATAAAAAAAATTCTTTAAAACAAATAATTTATGAACTGTATTGTTTGTAATCACGAAGCATCAAAAAGTTTTCAAACCTCTGACACTAGAACATATTGGGAGTGTAAATACTGTTTAGCAAAATTTTTAGATCCAAGCCTCTATATAGAATCTAGCATTGAAAAAAAGCGCTATCTAGAACACGACAATAGGGTTGATGATGAAGCCTATAGATCCTTTCTATCAAGATTAGCCAATCCACTTCAAAACAAAATCTCTGTTGGCGATAAAGGCCTTGATTTTGGATGCGGCCATGGGCCAGCATTAGCAGATATGCTTCAGATAGATGGGTTTCAGGTTGATCTATACGATCCATTTTTCTTTCCAGACAAAAAAATATTTTCTAAAAAATATAATTTTATTACCTGCACGGAAACAGCGGAGCACTTTCATAATCCTTATCAAGAATTTAATACTCTTGATAATCTATTGGTGCCTGGTGGATGGCTTGGGATCATGACATGCTTTCTAACAACAGACGAAGCCTTTGAAAGTTGGTACTATAGAAGAGACCCAACGCATGTCACGTTTTATTGTGAAAAAACTTTTGAGGTCATAGCCTCACAGCGAAATTGGCATTATGAGATTGCATCAAAGGACATAGTTTTGCTACAAAAATCAAATGAATAAAGCTCCCATTTCATTCCTACAAAGACTTAAGTTTATAGGCCCAAGCGTTGTTGTGACTGGCAGCGTGGTGGGTAGTGGCGCTATAGTCCTGGCTCCCTTGCTTGGAGCGGCAACAGGTTTCACTTTGCTTTGGTGGCTCCTTTTAAGCCTTTGGAGCAAGCCCTTAATTCAAGCTGAAATTAGTAGATATGTGATTTCGACCAATCAAACATTTCTAGAAGCTTTCTCTGACATGCCCGGACCTAAGACAAACATTCAGGGCAAAAAGGCCTCTTGGCTGGTTTGGTTTATGTTTATAGGAGTTGTTCCCTCAATAGCTGGAATGGGAGGTCTTGCTGGGGCAGTTGCAGACGCAGGGCACATGATGATTCCTCTTTTAAGCGTTGAAGCCTGGGTCATAGCCTCTTGTTTTATTACCTGGCTTATTCTTTATATCGGTTCATACCAATCTCTGGAAAAAATCTTATTGGCCATGGTTTTCTTTTTCTCGGTGGTCACATTAATTATTGCCATATCCATGCAATCAACAACTTATGCAATTACCAGCGAACAAATACTTGTAGGGCTTTCATTCTCATTTCCATTTGAACATGCAGCATTGGCTCTAGCGGTCTTTGGTTTCACAGGTATAAGCTATGGAGAAATCATGGCATACACTTACTGGTGCTTAGAAAAAGGGTATGCAAATCACGGCGACAACAAAGACGAGAAAAAAGCTTGGATTAAGGTTATGCAAACAGATGTTTGGGCCACGGTATTTTTTGTAACTATTGGAACGCTGCCATTCTTCCTTTTAGGAGCAGCCGTTTTACATACCCTTGGGCTTTATCCTCCGCCAGGCGGTGACATTATTCAAACCTTGTTAAGTATCTTTACAACAATCCTAGGAAGTTGGGCAAAATGGTTTTTTATTCCCCTAGCTTTTTTTGTGCTCTTTTCAACCTTACTTTCTGGTACAGCAGCTTTTACACGAACAATTTCAGATTATTTAATATCCATGGGCCTGGTAGCAGAACAAGAAGATACGCGTAGCTCGTTGATTAAAATTACGGCATTTGTGATTCCAATGTTTTCAGCTATCGCTTATTTCTTGCTACCGAACCCAATGACACTGCTTTTAATTGCTGGCATATGGGCCGCCCTTGGACTTCCAATTATTAATATTGGTGCTTTATATTTAACAAGTAGGCTCAGCAAGGAGTTGCAGCCCAAGCTCATAACCAAACTAATACTTTGGATAACTCTCATTCTTCAACTTTCAATGGCAATGTTAATTTTATTTAGCCAGATAATTGGTTTTAGTTAGGCTCAGATTTTTAAAAACACTCTTTATGACATAAAATGCTTGGGCTAAATTAAGGATAAGTTAAATGAGTAAATCAACCACCAACAGACCTTTTATCCATCCCGAGGGATGGAAGTTTGCAGGAATATTTTTTGTTACTTCAATGGCCGCATTGATGCTTTGGGTGCCTCTTGCAGCTATAGGTTTCTTGCTTACTCTTTTTACCCTTTGGTTTTTTCGTGACCCAGAAAGAAATACCCCTCAAGACGCAAATTTAATTATTAGCTCAGCAGATGGAAAAGTTTGCTTAATAGATGAAGCTTACCCACCAGAGGAGCTTTCAATGGATTCTCAAAAGATGAAGCGAATCTGCGTTTTTATGAATGTATTTAATGTTCACGTAAACCGAAGCCCGATTGCAGGAGAAGCTGAAGATATTGTTTACAAAAAAGGACAATTCTTAAATGCAAGCTTGGATAAGGCCAGCGATAAAAATGAAAGGAGTAGCCTGATTATTAATTCTGATAGCGGAACGAAAATTATTGTTGTACAAATAGCAGGCTTAATTGCTAGAAGAATTCTTGGATTCATCTCTATAAATCATAACCTTGCTCAGGGCGAGAGGTTTGGACTCATAAGATTTGGCTCAAGGGTTGATATTTACATGCCACTCGATGCAGTTACAAAATGCATGGTTGGAGACAAAGTAACTGCTGGGGAGTCAGCGCTGGCTTCTTTAAAATAAGATAGATGAAAAGAATAGATTTTAAGGTTCTGCTTCCAAATATCATCACCCTCTCTGGGCTCAGTTTTGGTTTAAGTTCCATAAGATTTGCCCTTGAGTCAGACTTTAATTTAGCAATTGTTTGCATTTTACTTGCCGGAGTTTGCGACGTGTTAGATGGAATGCTGGCTAGACATCTGCATAGCGAATCAGATCTTGGGGCTCAATTAGATTCTCTTTCAGATTTCCTAAGCTTTGGCGTTGCTCCAGGGCTGCTTGTGTACATGTCTATTTTTAATCAGGAAAGCAGCATAGGTGCTTTTGCTTGCCTGGTCTTCATTATTTTTTCCTGCTTCAGGCTGGCGCTATACAATGTTCGTCTTGAAGAATCCAAGGCAGCTGATGGAGCGCCTGAGCACTTTTTTACTGGAATACCAACACCCGTAGGAGCAGTTTTAATTCTCCTGCCTTTAACCCATTCATTCATGGGCTATAACTGGGCTTATGAAAATCTGAGCTTTGTTGCTGGATATATAATTTTAATCAGCGGTTTGTTGGTAAGCAGAATCCCAACTTTTTCAATTAAAAGAAAACAGTTATTTGTTCAATCAAGGCTTATATTTTTTGTCCTGTTTTCTGTGACTGCATTAGGCATGATTAATTTCCTGTGGATCACTATGAATATTTTAGCCTTGATTTATTTGCTAACAATTCCATTTTCAATACTTGCCTGGCAAAGCGGTTCTAAGTAGAAACCCCTTTTTATTAAACAAGCATCGTTTGCAAACTAACTACTTGGTGTATTTGTAATAGCCTTCTACAGGAATCATCAAGTGCGCATAATCAGTCCCCGCAAACATTACATACGGCGCTCCGATCATAAAATTAGTAGAAAATTTTTCGATGGTAGTTGGATCTTTTGGCATCAACATTAAATGTGGTCCAGACTCAATCCATTCGCCAGGAGTTGAATCCTCCTTATTAAAGACCCCAGCCTTAGTGTTATCTTCTCCCATATCTCCATTGAGCATCCACATGTAAGTATCTCTTTCCATCTTTGGTTTTACACCTTGCATGTATGCCATCATCCATTTCATGCCTTCATCATCATGGCAAGCTGCCATCGCTTCATGTGGGTTCTTCCAGCCTTTTTTTGGATAAGGTCTTGGATTTCCAGATTGACATGTCCAGCCATTGCTGCCCTCTCTGAGAACTTTTCCACCCGCACCTATGATTGCAGCATTATTGCCAATAAACGTAGGAGCGGCACTGGAATAGGCCCAAATTTGCCACTTGTCAGAAGTGTGAGGGCCGTATGGTTGCGCGGCAGAAAGACTTAGCGACATTACAACTGCTACTAAAGAAAATATTTTTAATTTTGCATGCATTTTTATTTCTCCTATAAACGCTCTATGATTATTTAAGAGATAAATTACCATGAACACTTTTCTTAGAATTATTGCATATTTTTGCATTGGCACAACACCCCTTCAAATTGGAATCGTCCTATGGGGGCTTTGGATAGTAAGCACGACAGATTTTGGAATCTTGTCCTTGTCACACATAGAGTTTTTTAAAAACCACTTCACCGTTTTTATGCTTGTTGTCGATTGGTTATACACTTGGCTTTGGAATCCTTATCTGGATTTTATTTTTTCTCTTCCGGTGGTCATAGTCCAAACAGTTAAAGCGATTGTAAGTACGTGGCTGGGTTTTTGGATTTTAAATAAAATAAATTAATACTATGAAAAAAATTATTGTCACTATTGCTGTTCTTTTGTCTGCAATCGGAATATGGGTTTATCCGTACTTTGATGATTTAAGGGATCAGGGCCTAACCATGGACATTGCTTACGATTATTTTTTTAGTGGGCCTGATCATGCTTTTGACTCAAGTCTAGCGGTTGAGCAACTAGACTACTCACAAACTAGCTCATGGGCAGCTTTGCCATCAATGAAAGACGAGGCAGACATGATTCCCAAAGGTGAGAGCGGCATAGATCAAAATGATGCTCCGGTCGATGTATTTTTTGTCCATCCAACTGGTTACTTGAAAGGTGATAACTGGACAGATCCACTAGAAGAAAAATCAGCAACCAAGGAGAACACTCAATGGATGATGGCCAACCAGGCAAGTGCTTACAATGGATGTTGCAGTGTCTATGCTCCCCATTATCGCCAAGCATCAATTTATAGTTATTTTGGTTCTGACGAGCTTAGAGCAGAGGTCCATGATTTTGTTTATCAAGATGTTAAAAAATCATTCGAGTATTTTGTTAAGAACCTTAGCAATGGTCGACCATTTATTATTGCCAGTCACAGTCAGGGGACACATCATTCAATTCGCTTATTGGCTGAGGAGATCGACTCGTCAGACCTATATCCAAGAATGGTAGGGGCTTATATTATTGGGGGCATGATATCTAAAGACTGGATGAATAATATGGTAAATATTGAGGTATGTGAGAGCGCTGAACAGGTTGGGTGTTTGGTTCACTGGGACACGTTAAATGTTACCCAAATAAACAAAGAAATGCCTATATATCAAAACAACATATGCGTTAACCCCATTACATGGAAAAATGAAGGCTCTCTGTCAGAACTCAAAGATGCAAAAGGTGCTGTATATGTTTCAGGAAAATTTTTACTAGGATTCTCTGGGGATGATGGGCCAACAGATCAGACATTTACTCCTTTAGAGGCTCCTGTAAAAAAATATGTTCAGGCTCAATGCAAAGATGGAGCACTATTTGCCTCAGATCAAACAGGCACAACATTTCAAACATTTAGCGGATCAGGCGGAAATTACCATGGTTTAGACTATGCTCTTTTTTACATGGACATTAGAGAAAATGCTAAGTTAAAAGTATCAACGTATCTTAATTCTTTAGAAGTGCAATAGAGGTAAATCATGTCTTCATATCTAGCACTGCTTGGAGCCATTATATTTGAGGTCATGGGAACTTTATTGCTGCCAGCCACAAAAGAGTTTACAGCCACCATTCCTACTATTGTTATGAGCGCTAGCTATATTGCATCATTTTATTTTTTAACTCTGGCTCTAAAAACAATCCCCTTGGCAATAGTTTATGCGTGTTGGAGCGGGGTGGGCATTATGGCGATAGCTATCCTATCTTATTTTATTTACGGGCAGAGCCTAAGCTGGCAGTCCATTCTAGGAATACTCTTAATAATAAATGGGGTTATTCTTGTTAATATATACTCCACCAATCCATAAAACAGGGGCACATTATGACTTCAGAAATCGCAACTTTAAGCCAAGAAAATAATGTTTCAATTATTAGACTTGATGATGGAAAAGCGAATGCATTTTCCTATGAAATGCTTAGCAGGTTTAATGAACTACTTGCAGAGGTTCCAAGAGATTCAGGCTCATTGATAATTACCGGTAGAGACGGGTTATTTTCAGGCGGCTTTGATCTTAAGACTCTTGCTACCGGTGACATGGAAAAAATTCGCAAGATGGTCATTTTAGGTTATAAAACTTTGTTAGATCTTTATGGTTTTGATAGACCTATTATTGCTGCAGTTTCTGGACACTCAATTGCGCTTGGTTTATTTGTAACTTGTTGTGCAGATTATAGGATTGCGATAGATGGACAATACATATGCCAGGCCAATGAAGTTAGGAACAATATGGATATTCCAACTCAAATAATGGAAATATTAAAAGCCAGAGTAAATAAAAATTATTTTTATCCTGCCGTCTATCATTCGGATGCATATTCCATGAAAGACTCTATTGCAGTTGGCTACATTGATGAGGTTGTTTCAGAAGATAAGTTTATGGACAGGGTCATGGAAAAGGCTGCAGAATTATCTTCTCTACCACATCCATTTTATGTACATACAAAACATTTTGCTCAAGGTGATGTAATACAGAAAATCACAGATGCAATTAAAAAATACGAAAACCTAACAGCCCCTTAGGAAATTGCTGATCCTGTTTCACAGATTAGAACTAACGAGTAAAAACCTATAGACTAATCCCAATGAGCAAGTACAAAACATTTATTCCAGACCATCTTATTGCGCACAGGCCAAAATTTCTAAAATTTTTTGGTAAATTAGTTATGAGAATTACTGGCTGGAAAACCCTAGGTCATTTTCCTAAGGATGAGAGGGTTGTTTTGGTTGTTGGGCCTCATACCTCTAATTGGGATTTTGTTTTGGCCATGTCAGCCGTTTTGAGCTGGGACATTCATATCCATTGGCTTGGCAAGGACTCAATTTTTAAAAAAGGTTTTCGACGTCTTTTAAAATCCCTGGGAGGCATCCCTGTTAACCGAACCAACCCTCAAGATTTAATGGATGAAATCCAAGCAATTGCAGCTGAATATCAAGGGTTTATTATCGGGATGGCGCCTGAGGGCACCAGAAAAAAAGTTGCAAGACTTAAAACAGGGTTTCTAAGAATTGCCAAACAAACTAACAGCAAGATTATGCTAGCTGGGATTGATTTCTCTAATAAAACAATTCAACTCGGTGAATTTTTTACTCCAAGTGGCGACATAGAAAAAGATTTAGAAAATATTAGTAACTACTTTTCTAATTTTTCAGGTAAGCGCCCAGAACTTTCATAACCCCACCTAAAATTTTTAACAGGGAGGCAAGATGTTAAAAAAATTATTACTCCTTTCGTTGGCATTAGTTCTTATATTAATTTCCATTGCTCTTGTTCGCACATTTATGCATGTTGCACCTCAGCTTGATTCAGTTGAGAGATCTGAAGTGCAAATAGACAAAATAAATGTGAGCAATAATCTTGCAGCTTCGATTAGGTTTAAAACTATTTCACATCAAGACCCAAAGGATTTTGTAAAAGAAGAGTTCAATGCATTCATTAAATGGGCATCTGTAACTTACCCTGAATTTCATTCACAAATGCAACAAGAGCAGCTGGAATATACATTGCTTTACAAATGGCAGGGCTCTGATCCAAGCCTAGCCCCCATTCTTTTAACAGGACACTATGACGTGGTCCCGGTTATCCCAGGCACAGAAGAAATATGGGAACAGGACCCATTTGCTGGAGCAATCTCTAACAACAGAATATGGGGAAGAGGTGCTCTGGATGATAAAAGTGGCGTGATAGGAATGTATGAGGCTGCGACTTACTTAATAAAAAAAAACCATCAGCCAAAAAGAACAATTTACTTTAGTTTCGGTCATAACGAAGAGATTGGTGGCGGAGGAGCCGCGCTTGTCGTAAAAAAATTAAAAAGTGAAGGAGTTCAACTCTATTGGTCTTTAGATGAAGGCTCTTTTGTTAATAAAGGTTTTTTCCCTGGAGTTGATAAATTAGTTGCACCGATTAATGTGGCAGAAAAGGGAATAATGAACTTACTAATTGTTGCTAAAGCTCAAGGCGGGCATTCTTCAACGCCCCCTAAACAGACAGCTGTAACCATTCTCGCAGACGCGCTGATTAAACTAGAAAAAGAGCCGCTACCAGGAAGTCTCGAAGGTTTGAGCGCAGTTATGTTTGATGGGGTCAGCAAACATATGCCATTTGGGTACCGTTTTCTTTTTGCAAACCGCTGGTTGTTTGGTGGCCCGCTAGAAAGCTTAATGTCTGCTACACCAGTCATTAATGCAATGATTAGAACAACAACTGCACCCACGATGTTGCAAGGCAGCATTAAGAGCAATGTTTTGCCGATCGAAGCAACTGCACTGATCAATTTTAGGCTTCATCCTAGAGATTCAATTGAGAGTGTGACCGAGCATGTAAGGAATGTGGTTGAATCAGAGCAGGTAGAGGTTAGGCTTTTAGGTGGAATGGAGGCTTCAGGCATTTCAGAGTGGCAGTCTCCAGGATATGAAATCATCACCGCCTCATTAAATAAAGTTTACGGAGAAGTTGTCTCTGTTCCTGGGATTATGATCGCCGCATCTGACTCCCGTCATTACTCAAAAGTTGCAGATAATTCTTTTAGATTTAATCCATTCAGCATCGTTCCCGAAGACATGACTGGATTTCATGGAACCAACGAGAGTATAGATGCAGATGATTTTGTAAACGGTATAAAAACTTATGTTGAAATTATTGCCGCAGGTTCAAGCAACTAGTAACAAATATGGATTTCACAAGTTTACCTTTTAAAGTTTATTTAATTCTTTCGTTTGAGCTGATCGTTTTATATGGGTGCGCATTTTGGATCATCCAGAAATGCAAGAAAGCATTTTATTCTCAAACAACCTTCCTAGGTATTGCATTTGCTGAAGCGGTCAATGCAAACAAACAAACCGATATAGCCATTGTGCAAACCAAAAAAACAACCCTGTTCTTTTTCTATTTAATAATTTTTGCTGTAGTTTCTTTATGGACAGGAGCAATTATTATGCCTTGGTCAAATCCTTTAATTGAAGTTTCATTCATGACCTTAAGCGCAATAGGCTATGGGTCATTGATAGGATTTATTATCATGGATATGGATGAGAATGATGGCATGACAGGATTAAAATTAGCTACTTTAACTACAGTAGCTATGTTTGTATTAGAAGCTTCATCTGGAATAAATTTTGCTAACCCAGTATTTGTAGGCGTACTTATGCTCTTAGTGCTTTTTTTATTATTAGCTGAAATCATCTCTTTATTTTTTTCCTTCTCCAGAAGGGCGGTCAAAATCAAGGCTATTGCTGGAATTGCTATTTTTTCAATGATGCTATTAAGCAGCATCAGTCTTGTTGAGGTTACAACACAGCAAGGTTTAAATGATTGGGATACTGCTATTTATTTTGCTTTCAGCATGTACTTAGACATTATTAACATCATTTTATATTTCCTAGAGTTGATGGGTTAACTCTTAGAGTTCTAGAAGCAAGCATGCAGCCTAAATTAGAAATATTTAATACCACTGAAAAAAATAATCAATGGCTGAAAGAAATCTATGATATTAATCAAGCCAATACCCCAGAAGTAGGCTCTCTTGATTCAATCCAGGAGCTTGAAAATCTTATCTCCTTGAGCTCATATAATTTAGTGGCTATCGATCAAGGTGCTGTTGTTGGTTTTATAGTTTGCCTCAGGGAGGGCGCAAGCTATGGATCAGAAAACTATAAATTCTTTTTAAGCAAATTAAAAAAATTTTTATACGTTGATCGAGTGGCAATTCATAAAGATTACAGAAGAGCCGGCCTAGGAAAAAAAATTTATGAGAATATTTTTTTAGAAGCCAAACAAGATATTCTGCCAATCGCTCTTGAGGTTAATACAGAGCCCTTGAATCAACCTTCATTAAACTTTCATGAGAAAATGGGCTTTGACCAAGTTGGGACAAAAGATTTTCATGATCACAGTGTTGCTTACTTTATAAAATAATTTTATATGAAATTTTTAACATACTTTCCAATCTTACTTCTAGCCCTGGGGGCCTGCAGTGGATCTGCTCCATCGGAAGTAAAGCTTATTGATTTTAAAGATGGTGTTTCAGTAAAAATATCAGGCGAACGCCTAATTAGCTTACCCATGGGAATGCAGCAACTGGAATCTAACTTATTAAATGCCAATGAAATTACAATAGGGGTCCATGGCGGTGGCAGCGAAGGGTATGAATGGGTATACCCCTTAAAGACTCTAGACGCACCAACCAATGAAGTATATTTTTATAGATGGCCAGACAATGGATGTTATAAAGAATCAGGAGATAAGTTAATTCTAGAATTAGAAAATCTTCTTAATCAAAATTACCAAATTCAAAAAGTTACCATTATCGGTCACAGCTATGGCGGAATATTAGTAAGCCATCTTTTAAATCACTGGAAAAACTCAGTTGTATTTGATGCTCACATTATTGCCTCTCCACTTCAAGGCAATACTGTATTAAATACCGTGTGTGGATATGAGCCAATAATTAACTTAAAGCCCAGGGCTAATCTTTATGAGTGGAGAACCCAGCAACACTTAGATAGCGCATTTAAAGACCTTGAAGAGAACCCCCAAAATATAGAAATATTAGGTAGTTCGGTGACAATATTGCCAGACACTTATCAGGGACATAGACTGGGTCACAACTGGTCAATTAGCTGGGTTGCTGACGAGATTAAATAATTAGAAACCGCACATTTAATTAACTTTTATCTTCGTGTAAGCTATAGCTTTTTAAAATCAAGGATTGCACATGCCACTTCCAAAAATACTTCAGAACAACCTCTCAATTCCAGTGATTGGAGCGCCTTTATTTTTAGTTTCTGGTCCCGAGCTGGTCATTGCGCAATGCAAAGCTGGGATAGTTGGTTCATTTCCAGCATTAAATGCAAGACCGCAACATATTTTAGATGAGTGGCTGATAAGAATTAAGGAAGAGCTTGCAGCAGCTAAAGTAGAGAACCCTGAACGGCCAATAGCCCCATATGCAGTCAATCAAATTTGCCATGGGTCTAACGATCGATTAATGGCAGACATGGAGTCATGTGTAAAGCATGAGGTCCCAATTATCATTACCTCACTAAGACCCCCTGAAGAGATTGTTACAGCAGCACATTCATATGGCGGTCTGGTGTATCACGATGTCATTAGCGTAAAACATGCTCGCAAAGCAGCAGAGCAGGGCGTCGATGGATTAATTTTAGTTTGTGCAGGTGCCGGTGGGCATGCTGGCACTCTTTCGCCATTTGCATTGGTTAGAGAAGTAAGGGAATTTTTTGAAGGTACTATTATTCTATCCGGTTCTATTAGCTCTGGAAGTGCAGTTGCATCGAGTTTGGCTCTAGGCGCCGATCTTGCATACATGGGCACAAGGTTTATTGCCACAGAAGAGGCTAATGCTGAACAGGACTATAAAGATATGCTGATTGAGAGTGTTGCTGATGACATTATTTATTCTTCTTTGTTCACAGGTGTTCATGGGAATTACTTAAAGGGTTCGGTCGTGAATGCTGGATTAAACCCTAACGACTTACCCGAAGCAGATAAATCTTCAATGAATTTTGGCTCTGGTGGTAATACAGATGCTAAAGCTTGGAAAGATATTTGGGGTTCAGGTCAAGGCATAGGCTCTATAAAAGATTCTCCCACTGTCCAAACCTTGGTAGATCAGTTAACGGAAGAATATAAAGATGCCGTTGAAGATTTAAAACAAAAATCTACTTACTAACTTAAGCATTATTTAGTTTGGCAATGGCTATGCCATTTTTATTTCCGTGCCTTTGTGATCAGCAAAGTAGAGATAATAATTACCAAGCTTTTTATCAACAAAATCTGGAACCTTAATGAGAGATGGACCATTAATGTTATGACCCAGTTCTTCGGATAATTCTGGCGAGATAATTTCACCCATCCTTTCTATTTCAAAATTTACCATGGATATTTTTTCAGCACATGAAAATAAAAAAAATGTAACAAATAAAAGACTGATCCTCGCCAATTATAAATCTCCATCCTTTCGGTGCTCACTTCGATCAACCTCAAATTTTTCTCCATATCTAGCCTCAAGCTTGTCTTGGTTCTCTTTGATAACCTCGTAGGGGTCAAGTTTTAATGCCATGCATGCCGTGGCCCAGTACCACATAATATCCCCAAGTTCTCTTTTCATATGATAGATATTATCTTCATTTGCAGGTTTGCCTTGAAGGAACATTTTTTTTACTATTTCAACAAATTCCCCAGTCTCGCTGCCAAGCCCTAGGGCAGCTGTCAGAAGCCTGGCAGATTCAATGGGAGACGAAGAATCAATCTCCTTCATCCGCTCATCCAAGCTTGATTGATCTAAACTGGGCTCGCTTGTAACCTTGGTAACAAAGCTACCATAACTATTTAAAAAATTCCGTGCTTCATCACTCATTTTATTCTCCTATTTTTATTATTTAAGTGGATTCATTTCCCAATCGAGAGACTCAAGAAAATGAGGCTTAGTGGCTTTTTCTAAATCTAATACTTTTTTATTTTTAAGGTCTACACCACTAATTGCAATATACTCATCCAGGGATCTCACCGAACCAAGATTTAATGGCGACTCAACATTCATAGCAAATAAATCATCAAGCCTTTCAAGGCTTTTGCGTTCAAGTTCATTCCATTTTATGGCTCTTTTCTGATCATCCTCAGGATCCCAATGTAGTTTTCTTGGCAAGTTGCTAACATCGGTATAGAGATGAAATAACGGAACATCCGGTATATGAAAAAATGAAAACCCATGAGTAAAAGCTCTTAAAGCCATTGATAATTCTTCACCATAAAAATAATAATTTGGATCATATGGAATCTCCCTTACAAATGCTCCTCTGGTAAAAATACACCCAGCGGCCATTAGATAAGCATGAGTAATATTTGAGCATTTAGTTGGTATACCAATTTGCCGTGAAAAAGAACCCTTTAAGAATAGGCTATCTTCTCTATAGGTAATTATCTGAGTGTGCTTATCGCCTGTATTGAGCTCAAAGAGACCCTGATCAAAATCTAAGACTTTAAAGCTTCTAGGGTAAGAAGTGATAATAGGCTTTTTATGATAATCATTCTCTGACGAGACTGCTTCTATTTTTTTTAGCTGCTCAATAAATTTAACATCCCAATCAAGAGAAAATTGAGTATGAGAGTCTATCTGAAGAAAATAATCTTCATCTTTAAAAAAAGTTTGAGCTCTATGTCTTGCCCAGCAGGGCCCTTTTGAGAATAATGGATCAACATGTTCGTAATGAATCTGACTGGCAAAGGTGAAGTCTTCAGCTGGTATACCGCTATCAGATTGATCACAGATGCTAAACACAAGTTCACTTTTATTTTGAGCATTGTTATAGGCACCAAAGATTGTAGATACTAACAAAGGGTCTTGGTACGATGCTATTGAAATAAATATACTCATTTTGTATGCGTTCTATACTTGGTTAGCATACAATTATTTTAGTCATGAATAAGGAATATCCTAAAAAAATTGCTGATAATGTCACCATGCATTCAGGAGATCCAATTCTCTATGTTGTAAATGATTTTTTAAGCAATGATGAGTGCAATGCCTTCGTAGAAGCCTCGCAAGGCAAGCTAGAGCCATCTACAGTTATAAGCCCTGATAAACACATCCAACATGAGAGCAGAACAAGTGAGAACTGTTGGATAGAGCATGATGCCAACGAAATTGTCCATGAAGTTAGTAAGAGGTTTTCTATATTGGTACAAATGCCTATTAGAAATGCTGAACAATACCAACTTGTTTATTATGCAGAAGGTGCACAATATAAACCCCATTTTGATTCTTTCGATTATGAAACAGAGGATGGAAAAAAAAATTGGGAGCCTGGAGGTCAGCGCATGATCACAGTTATCGCATATCTCAATAATGTTGAAGAAGGCGGCGGAACCGGCTTCCCTGAGTTAGATGTGACCGTAAGCCCAAAGAAAGGGGATGTTGTCGTTTTCCACAATACTTTGCTTAATACGGCGTCTTCTCATCCAAAAATTCATCCAAAATCACTGCATGGTGGCATGCCGGTAATAAAGGGTGAAAAATGGATGGTAAATCTTTGGTTTAGACAAAACCTCCGCTATTAATTACTTAAGTTTAAGAGAGCTTTGGCTGGTAACAATATTATATAAATGATCTTGAGCTTCTGGTTTTAACTGAGCCACACCAACTGCCAAAACATCAATGATTGCCATGTAAGCGAGCCTGGAAGTTAAGGGTCGAGTCAGGCGAGCATTTTCTCCAACATCAATATCTAGAGCTATATCGCAGATCCTTGAAAGGGGTGTACCCGAAGGCATTAAACCTATAACTATCACTCCAAAACTTTTTACTGTTTTAATGCTCTCAACTAATGCAGCTGTTGTTCCAGATTGAGAAATGGCAACCACCACATCTTTTTTATTAAGAGAATTTGCTGACATAAATTGTATGTGCGGATCTGAAATACAAGAGGAAGGTATTTTAAGTCTAAAAAATTTATGTTGAGCATCCATCGCTACCGGCACTGAGCCACCGAAAGCATAAAATTCTACCCTTTTTGCATTAGCCAGAGTCTCAATCGCCTCTTCTAAGACTTCCTGACTTAATTGAGAACGAACATTTAAAATTTCGCTAATGGTGGTGTCAAATACTTTTTCTGTCAGTTCTTGGATGCTGTCTTCAGGGTTAATTTCATAAGAATGGAAGTAATCATCGGCAGCGAGTTGCTGCGCAAGAGTAAGTTTAAATTTTTGGAAGCCTTCAAGATTAAGCGCCTGACAAAACCTTATTAGCGTTGGCTCGCTGACGCCTATCTCGCTGGAAGCCTGAGCTGTTGTAAGCTCAATAATTTTACTTGGCTCATTTAAAACAAATTCTGCTACCTTTACTTCTGATTTTCTAAGGCTAGGCAAAGCATTTTTAATTTCTCTCAATAATTTAGTTTGCATAAGGTTAGAATAGGCTTCTTAGATTAAAAAATGAACCCCCAATGGATGTTTCTCACATACTTGAACACTTAAACGATCCTCAGCGAGAAGCTGTAACCTCAGAAGACAAAAGCCTTCTAGTTCTTGCGGGCGCTGGTTCTGGGAAGACCAGAGTTTTAGTTCATCGTATTGCTTGGAATGTTGAGGCTATGGGCATTAATCCCTCATCAATTATTGCAGTTACTTTTACAAACAAAGCAGCCAAAGAGATGCAATCACGCATTCAGGAATTACTGCAGTCTCCAGGAGGAGATATGTGGTGTGGAACCTTTCATGGTTTGGCGCACAGAACTTTAAAAAGATTTTACAAAGAAGCTGGTTTAATTTCAGGTTTTACCATCTTAGACAGCGATGACCAACTGCGCATTGTTAAGCGTTTAACCAAAGAAGCAGGTCTTGACGATGCCGCATGGCCACCTAAGCAGATTCAATGGCAAATCAATGGTTGGAAAGATGAAGGTATAAGAGCAGACAAGGTTGCCGACAACGGAGATTTTTACGCCCAAACAGTCAAAGGCATTTATAAGCATTATGAACAAGCCTGTGCCAACGACAGTCTCGTAGATTTTGCTGAGCTTTTGCTTAGGGCATATGAATTAGTTAAAACCAATAAAACCGTTAAAGAGTTTTTTCACAATAGATTTAAGGCTGTTCTTGTTGATGAGTTTCAAGACACCAATACCATTCAGTATAATTGGCTCAAGGAAATTGCATCAGAATCTGCAACGATTACAGCTGTTGGTGACGATGATCAGTCTATATACGGATGGAGAGGGGCTAAAGTAGAAAATATTGCATCCTTTGAAACTAGCTTTGAGGAATCGAAAGTTATTCGTCTTGAGCAAAATTATCGCTCAACAAGCGTGATTTTAAGTGCTGCTAATGCCTTGATTAATAACAACCAATCGCGTTTAGGAAAAAATCTATGGACTGACTCTTTAGAGGGTGAACCCATAACCCTTTACCAAGCATACAACGAGCAAGACGAGGCGAGATTTATAGCAGGGGTAATTAAAAGTTGGATGGAGGGAGGCGAACTTTTTCAAGATGTTGGGATTGTTTATCGATCTAACGCTCAATCAAGAGCTCTAGAGGAAGCGCTTCTTAGAATCAGCATTCCCTATCGTATTTATGGAGGTCTTAGGTTTTATGAGCGCATGGAGATTAAAAATGCCATGAGTTACTTAAAGGTTATTTTTAACCCTCATGATAATCCTGCTTTTGAACGCTCTATCGCAAATCCTACCCGAGGCATTGGAATCAAATCACAGGCTAAGATTAGAGATGAGGCAAAGGCCTATAATCTCTCCTACATCAAGGCTGCTGCTAAATTGCTCAATGAAGGAAAAATGGGAGGCAAGGCAGGTCAGGGGCTTAATGGATATCTTGGGCTCATATCTGAATGCATTGGTTTACTGGACACAATGCCTTTATCTGAGTTAATGGAAACTATTATTCAAAAATCAGGGCTATACCAATACCATAAAAAAGAAGCTGGAGAAAAAGGCAAAACCCGCATTGAAAATTTAGAAGAGCTTGTTACCTCTGCAAAGAATTTTGAGCAATCATTTGAAAAAGAAAAATCTCACAAAGAGATAGCTGAAATTTTTCTTGATACTGTTTCATTGGATTCTGGAGACACCCAAGCAGATGAGTTTCAAGATGCTGTCCAGCTTATGACTTTGCATTCTGCTAAAGGCCTAGAATTCCCTTTGGTTTTTATTACCGGCCTTGAAGAAACACTTTTCCCACATGGCAGATCGATTGAATCACCCTCTCAATTAGAAGAGGAACGAAGGCTTTGTTATGTAGGCATAACCAGAGCCATGAAAAAATTATATTTAACTCATGCAGAATCAAGAAGACTGCATGGCTCAGATGTTTTTAACCCACCCTCACGTTTTTTAAAAGAAATACCTGCTGTATTTATAGAAGAAATTAGACCAAGGGCATCAGCCAGGATGCCCTATGTTAGAAAAACTAAAAAATCTATAATGGATTTTAAAGATGAGGTTGGGGTAGGATTAGGACAAAAAGTGGTTCATCCTACCTTTGGGCTTGGTGTCGTTTTAAACTATGAAGGATCGGGAGAATCAGCTAGAGTTCAGATTAATTTTGAAAAAGCTGGGAGCAAATGGTTGGTGTTAGCTTTTGCAAAATTGGAGATGTTAGGATGAAAAATTTTTTAATTACTGGATTGGCTTTAAGTTTGCTAATGGCTTGTGGGCAAGTTGAGCAAAACACCCTAGGCGCTGACAAAGAAAAGAATTATTCATGGAAATTAGTCACCACTTGGCCAAAAAATTATCCAGGGCTTGGAATGGCTCCAGAGCGTTTTAGTAAGCTGGTTGAAAAAATGTCTCGAGGGCAATTAAAAGTTCAGGTTTATGGTGCTGGTGAATTGGTGCCGGCAATGGGCGTGTTCGATGCCGTCTCATCAGGCTCAGTTGAAATGGGTCACGGTGGAGCTTATTACTGGAAGGGGAAGGTTCCTGCTGCACAATTTTTTGCAGGAGTGCCTTTTGGTTTTACAGCTGACGAAATCAATGCTTGGGTCAACAGAGGCGGTGGATTGGAGTTGTGGGAAGAGCTTTATCGCCCTTTTAATTTAAAGCCTTTGCCCGGAGGCAATACAGGCACCCAAATGTTTGGTTGGTTTAATAAGGAAATAAATTCACTGGATGATATACAAGGTTTAAAGATGCGCTTTCCTGGCTTTGGCGGAGAGGTCTTTAAAAGAGCCGGTGGCATCCCTGTAAATATTCCTGGTGGAGAACTTTTCACTGCCATGCAAACTGGCACCATCGATGCAGTTGAGTGGGTAGGCCCATACAATGATCTAGCCTTTGGTTTTCAGCAGGTAGCAAAATACTACTATTATCCTGGATGGCATGAGCCAGGTTCAATGCTTGAATTCACTATTAATATTGATGCTTGGGAGACTTTGCCTCCGCATTTGCAGGCAATAGTTACCACAGCAGCCAAGGCTGTTAATCAAGATTTATTAGATGAATATACAGCTTCCAACAATAGAGCCTTGCAAGACTTAATTCAAAACCACAATGTACAACTTAGAGAGCTGCCAAAAGATGTCATTAATGAGTTTAGAATAATCTCCGAAGATATTTTAGAAAGCTCAGCGGCAAATGATCCTGATGTTAAAAAAGTCTACGACTCTTTTAAAACTTTCTTAGCAGAGGTTAAAGGATTCCACGCTATTGCTGAGGATGCTTTTGTGGAAGCTCGAACAAACAGTGACGGCGACTCCTAAGTTCATTCAGTTAGGTAATCAAGCCTATGCAGATACTTATGAGAAAATGCGCTCATTGGTCAAAGCAGATTCCTTTGATGATGAAATATGGTTGCTTGAGCATGATGCAGTTTTTACGCTTGGAACTGCAGCTGATCCCTCAAATATCTTAAATCCTGGAAATATTCCCATAGTTCAAACCGACAGGGGTGGCGAGGTAACCTTTCACGGCCCAGGACAACTGGTCATTTATTTTCTTTTGGATATTAAAACAAAAAAAATAGGACCCAAGGCGCTGGTCGCAAATTTACAAAATCTTATTCAGAATATTCTCAAACACTACTCAATAGAGAGCTCCTTTGTCGAAGGCGCGCCTGGAGTTTATGTAGAGGAAAAAAAGATAGCATCCATTGGTTTACGAATATCAAAAGGTAGAAGTTATCACGGCATTAGTTTAAACGTGGACATGGACCTAGAGCCTTTTAGCAGAATTAACCCTTGCGGGTATGAGGGCCTGGAAGTTACGCAAATTAGTCATTTTGATTCAAATATCACCATGGACAAGGTAAAATCAGTCGCAACAGATGAGTTACAAAAATTATTTAAGTAATGGAAATTATCCCCACTCAAAAAATTGTTAATCGCGATGGCATTAAGGCTGTAAAAAATGGCCAGAAAGCCAATCAGTATTCTTCTATTCCCAATCAAAAAAAACCAGATTGGATTAGAGTTAAAGCCACCTTTGATGCAAATTTTCAAGCGGTCAAAAAACAAGTTCAAGACAAACGCCTCAACACTGTATGCGAAGAGGCTATGTGCCCAAACATCTCAGAATGTTGGTCTGCTGGAACAGCAACTTTTATGTTGATGGGATCGGTCTGCACCAGAGCTTGTAAATTTTGCTCCGTGGATACAGGCAACCCAAAGGGCTGGTTAGATCTTGATGAGCCGATGCATACGGCTAAAGCTGTCAAAACCATGGGCCTTAAATACGTTGTTTTAACTTCAGTTAATAGGGATGATTTAGAGGATGGCGGGGCAGAGCACTATGCACAAACCGTTAAAGCGATTAAAGAGCTCAATCCAGATACCGCAGTTGAAGCTTTAACTCCAGATTTTAAAGGCCTCGCTTCTTCTATCGACACTTTGGTTAATTGTGGGCTAGAAGTTTTTGCCCAAAACGTAGAGACAGTTAAAAGACTAACTCATCCGGTCAGAGATATTAGAGCAAGTTACGAACAAACTCTTGAAGTGCTGGCCGAGTCAAAAAGAATCAACCCAAAAGTCCTAACCAAAACAAGTTTGATTTTAGGTTTAGGTGAAACAGATGCAGAAATAGAAGAGACCATGGATGATTTGATTGCCAACAAAGTAGACATCTTAACGCTGGGTCAATACCTAAGACCAACACTCAATCATTTACCTGTGGAGAGGTGGGTTACTCCAAAGGAATTTGAGAGGTACAGAGTTATTGGATTGGCTAAAGGTTTTCTAGAGGTTGTATCAGGACCAATGGTTCGATCCAGTTACAGAGCCGAAAGAGCATTAGAGAAAAATAACGCAGGCCTTTCTTCTGTTAATGCGCAAAGTTAAAGATCACGACAAACAATACCCCTGTTCCTAGAACGCCAAGAACACAGATCATCCAATCCACTAAAAAAACTTTAAACAATTTTGACCAAACACCCTGATCGCTTTGATCTGATTTAAGTTCTTTCTTGAAGACTTCCATGGCTGCATATTTAAACCAAGAGAAAGAAACCAAGAAGGTAATAGCACCAAAGGCAAATAGCAAAGAGTTAGAGTTCAACATTTAATTATTTTAAAGCCTCTGATTAAAGAACAAAAGCAGGAAATATGATGACTGCTAAAAGTACCACTAATTGAATAATAATAAATGGAGCTACCCCTTTATAAATATCTGTAGTCATAATACTTTCATCAGCTACTCCTCTTAAATAGAAGAGAGAGAAACCAAAGGGCGGCGTTAAGAATGAGGTTTGAAGATTAATGGCCATAAGTATTCCCAGCCAAACTGGATCAAATCCCATCATTAAAAGTGGCGGGGCAACCAGTGGAATAATCACATAGCAGATTTCTATGAAATCTAGAATAAATCCAAAAAGGAAAATAGCTAATAAGACAAACAGAAGGGCTGTGTATTTTCCACCAGGCATCATCTCAAAAATTTGATCAACCAATAGATCGCCCCCAACACCCCTAAAGATTAAAGAAAAAATCGATGCGCCAATCAAGATACAAAAGATCATAGTGGTGACAGTCGCCGCTTTGTAACTCGTCTCTCTTAAAAGATCATAATTAAAGCTTCCGTTGAGACTGGTAATAATTAGTGCCCCAAAAGCACCCACCCCGGCTGCTTCGGTGGGAGTTGCGATGCCAGCAATGATTGAGCCCAAGACAACAAATATAAGAGTTGCTGGAGGTAGAAGAGTTTTAAAAATATTTGCTTCGCCTTCAATGCCTTCTAGCGGCGCGAATTGTTTATTTCGATTAATAAAAATTGCATAAGTTAAGTAACCTAAAACTATTAAGATTCCAGGAACAATTGCGCCCACAAATAAATCACCCACCGAGACTGTCTCTTGAGAAAATATACCCATGTTATTTTGGGCTCTTTGATAGGCGTTCGACATTACATCCCCAAGAAGCACTAATGCAATAGAGGGAGGAATGATTTGACCTAAAGTTCCAGTTGCAGCTACTAATCCAGAAGAGAACTCCTTGCTATATCCTTGCTTGAGCATTGCTGGCAAGGACATTAACCCCATCGTTACAACCGTTGCACCAACGATGCCTGTGCTTGCAGCCAAAAGTGCCCCAACAATAATAATAGAAACACTTAAGCCAGAATTTGTATTTTTAAAGACCAGCGCCATGTCTTTTAACATCTTGGCTGCAATTCCCGATCTCTCAAGGACAACACCCATAAAGACAAATAAGGGAACCGCTAACAGAGTTTGATTGTTCATGATCCCAAAAATCCTCAAGGGGATTGTTTTAAATAAATTAGGATCAAAGAAACCCAGTGAAGTTCCCAAGAGTGCAAATAAAATTGAAGTTCCCGCAAGAGTAAAAGCTACCGGATAACCAAGCAGCAAAGTCATGCAAACCATGAGAATTAAAATAATAGGAATTATTTCCATAGCTTATAAAGCTCCTTTATTCCGGCGATACCGAGAACGGTTGGCAACAAAAAGATTAAAGACTTTTGTATGTAGACGGTGCTCAATCCGCCTGGTTCAGTTGAAACCTCTTTTACAGCCCAAGACGTTGAAATAAAATCTATCGAATAGTAACCAATAATTCCAACCATAGGAGCCAATAAAAAAAGCACTCCGAAAGTATTAACAAGCTTTCGATACTTGGGTGAAGCGCTACGATAAAAAATATCCACCCTGACGTGTTCATCCGATGTGTACGCCCAACCGGCACAACCCAAGAAAATCAAAGCATGCACATACAAGGCTAACTCTTGGATATCGGCTCGACCCAAGGCAAAAAAATATCTACTGACAACGACGATTATTACCAACAAAAGCAATACTGGCAGCAAACGTGCAAAAAATCGTCCAAAGAAATCATTCATGCTATGTATATTAAAGAGAATTGTTTAAAATAAGAAATATGTTAATTTTATTATCACCAGCTAAGACCCTTGATTACTCCAAAGATTATGATGTAAAGGCTACTGTACCTGCATTCTTGTCGGATTCTTCAAAGCTAATCAAGGAATTAAAAACAAAAGAACCGAAAGACATTGCAACCTTAATGGGCCTAAGCGATAACCTTGCAACGTTAAATTTTGATCGTTATCAATCATGGAGAGCAGCTAAGTCCATGAGCAGTGATAGCAAACCAGCACTGTTTGTTTTTCAGGGAGATGTTTACCAAGGACTTAAAGCTGATACGTTTAATAAAAAAGACATAGCTTTTGCTCAAAAACATTTGCGCATTCTCTCAGGTTTATACGGAGAACTTAGGCCGCTGGATGTTATCAAACCCTATCGGTTAGAAATGGGAACCAAGCTGCCAACCAGCAAGGGTAAAAATTTGTATGAATTTTGGGGCAACAAGATTCAAGAAAATCTATTAAAAGAACTCAAAGCCAATAAATCCGAACTGATAGTGAATCTAGCTTCCAAAGAATACTTTGGTGCTGTTGGGCCTTTGCCAGAAAACATTGAAGTGGTTGCTCCGGTATTTAAAGACCTAAAAAATGGTGAATATAAACTTATTAGTTTTTATGCAAAAAAAGCCAGAGGCTACATGAGCAACTGGATTATTAAGAACAAAGTAACCTCTGCAAAAGATTTAGTGAAATTTAAAGAAGAGGGCTACCAATACTCTAAAAAGCATTCAACCCCTGAAGAGCCAGTATTTTTAAGGGACTAACCCGTCTTTTTCCCAAAATGAGTGCGTTGGCTCAAGGTCATCATATTCAGCTTGTGATTTTTCCATCATAGCTTTCATTGCTGCTTCCATGTCTTGACCACTAATCAAAGATGAATTCCAAGCTGCATGATAATCAAGAGATTCTTTCACGCTGTGATCACGCGCATAATTTATTTGTTTCTTAATTACCCTAGTTATTAGCGGTGACTTGGATGCAATTTCTTGTGCCAAAGTCAATGAGCCTTGTTCGAGATCTTCAAGAGAATCAAATACTTTATTGATAAAGCCTAATTCGCGAGCCTCATCTGGAAGAAATTTTCTACCGGTGTAGGCCAATTCTCTGACAACACCAATTGGTATTAATGTTGGCAATCTTTGGAGCGTCCCCACATCTGCAGCAAGACCAATGTCTACTTCTGCAATTTTAAAGAAAGCATCGGATGAGCAATGTCTGATGTCGCAAGCTGCAACCATATCAATCCCACCCCCAACGCAAGCACCCTGAATTGACGCAATCGTTGGCATTCTACATTCTTCTAACGCTGTAAATGTATCTTGCAGCTCTAACACTTCGTGGTAAAAAGTTTCTCTCATACGGGCTGGGTCTTTTTTAACACCATCTTTTTTGGCTGGAGCAAAATTAGCTAAGTCCATTCCTGCATTAAAATGTTTGCCTTCGCCTTTGAGCAAAATAACTCTTGCGGCTGCATTTTTATCTAGCTCTTTAATAATTTCGGGCAACTCTTTCCAGAAGAGTCTTGTCATTGAATTGAATTCATCGGGACGGTTCATGACCACATGGGCCACGTGATCTTTTACGCTCACATCAAAACATGTGTACTTACTCATTTGAACCAGCACCATCTTTAAGGTCTTTTACAATTTCCCTTAGGTCATCAACCAATTCAAAAGTTTTATGATGTGACAAGACGACTTTTCTGTCGGTGCTTAATTTTTTAAGACCGTTATCTAACTCATCTAATTTACTGATTATTTCTTTGCTCATAGCTACAATAGGTTATGTTTACAAAAAATTATAATGGCTTGAATGTATGAAAGCACGTCTCTTACAAACTTTATTTATAACTAATGCACTTTTTTGCAGCACATGTATCCTATCAAGCGAGGCAAACAAAGACCTTAGGGCGCTGAAAGAGCAGAACATCATGTCTGTTTTATTTCAGCAAACATCGGCAGAACGTCTAGCAGGAAGCATCCAAACATTTACAGTTGCTAGGAAAGCATTAGATCAAGCTTTGGCAGACCCAACATGGAGCGCATTGCCAGGACAAACAAAATATCAAAATAAACAGCCCGCAATTATTCTCGATGTTGATGAGACAGTTTTGGATAACACAGCCTATGAAGCTCGAATGATTTTAGATGGAACCAGTTACCCAACGGGCTGGATTGAATGGGGCAAAGAAATAGCTGCAACGGAGGTCCCCGGAGCGAAAGAATTTTTAAACTATGCTAATTCAAAAGGAGTGGCAATTTTTTACATTACCAATAGGGTTGTTGAGTTAAAAAATGCAACTCAAGAAAACTTAACAAAACTTGGAATACCATGGGATCAATCGAAGGCAACGATTTTGATGCGAGGAGAAAATGATTGGGGAAGTGACAAGGGATCTAGACGAAGATTGGTTGGAGATCAACACAGGGTATTGCTAGTTATTGGAGATAATCTTGGTGATTTTGTTGATGCAAAAGATAACAACTTAGCGCCAGAAAAAAGACAAGACATAGTTACTGATTATTCTGAATACTGGGGTAATAAATGGTTTTTGCTACAAAACATTGCCTATGGTGATTGGGAAGGCTCTTTGTATAATTTTGATTATTCTTTGTCCCCAGATGATGTTCATGCAATCCGCTTAAACTCTCTCCAACCATCAAGATAACTTATGAACAAATACTTACTACTTTTTGGTATTGTCACTCTTACATCTTGTCAAGATGGAGCTTTAGTTGAAGAGGCTGTATTAATAGGGACAGAAACCAAGGTAGCCGCAACGTTAGAGCAAAATTTTAACAACAAAGCTAAGAATGTTATTTTATTTATTGGCGATGGCATGGGGCCGAGCCAGGTTTCTTTAGCGAGATTGTCTATAGGCGGCACAAACCATCGACTATCATTTGAAAATTTTCCAATAACAGGCATTGTCTTTAATCACTCAGCTCAAAATCTTTATACAGACTCAGCTGCAGCTGCGACCGCATGGGCTGCCGGAGTTAAGACAAAAAATGGCTATCTCTCTGTTGATCCTGAGAAGAAATTTCTACCAACCATTCCAGAGCTACTAAGCACCAAGGGCTATCTCACAGGCTTAGTTGCAACCTCTTCTATAACCCATGCTACTCCAGCAGCTTTTTATGCTCACATTAAAAGTCGCTCCAAGCACAAGAAAATTGCGCAAATGCTAGTCGAGTCAGATGTTGCTATTGCTTTGGGCGGAGGATCCGAATTTTTTAAACTGCCTTTATCAGACAAACAAATACACTTCATTGATAATGGCAATTCTTTAGATCAAGATAATCTCATCAAGCACTCAAGAGTTCTTGGGTTATTCGCTGAAGATGGATTGGATAGAAGATTAGCTCCTCCAACGCAACTCAAAATGACAGAGAAAGCATTAGATTTTTTAGATAAGAAATCATCAAATTGCTCTGGCTTTTTTTTAATGTCTGAGGGCAGCCAAATAGATTGGGCTGGCCACGATAATAATGTTCAGTACATGCTCTCTGAGTTCAGGGACTTTGACGATTCGGTTGCAGCTGCAATAGAATTTGCAAAGAATGATAAACATACTTTAATTTTGGTTACCGCAGATCATGCAACTGGAGGTTTGGTTTTACAAAAACCAAAAGGTTCAAGCATAAGAGCCCAATGGACAACCACAAGCCATGATATATCGCCAATTAATATTTATGCTTATGGACCAGGCGCAGAGTTATTTTCTGGAGTCATGGATAATACTGAGATTTTTGACCGAATATTACAGGCCTTAAATTACGAGAATCTTGATTCAAATAATTGCATCGACTAAAGCAGAGAGGCTGGGGTATGTTTCTATCCCATTGCCTAAAATCTTATGTCGACCAGGATTGATCCAGTAAACTGTTCCAACCCCAGCATTTACAGCCGCTTTAACCACCTTAAAATTATCATCAATAAATATTGAATTCTTTAAGTCTACTTCCAAGTTAAGGCTTGCCAGAGGCCAAAATTCTTTTTGCTCTTTAGCGTAGCCAACTTCCATGCTGCATAAATAAGACTCAAAAAATTGTAGAAATTTCTCTGATTTAGCCTTGTATTCAAAAAGCCTGGGATCTCCGTTGGTTAAAATAAATTTAGGATTTGGTAGTTTTGATAATCTGTTTAATGCCTCTAGTGAGCCATCCAGGAAAGAGCATTTTTCTTTTTGAGTTTTGATAATTTCCAAACAGTCAACGTCAAGAAGTTCATCCCAATAGTTTAAGTCATACCATTGCAAAGTTGCTTCTTGATTCTTCATCAGCAGAGACAGCTCTTCTTTTAGAATATCTATGGATTTTTTTGACTTTGCTGCTAGAGTCTCTGGTAACCATACCTGCCAGAATTTAATGTCATACTTAAGATCTAAAATTACCCCATCAAGATCCGAGAGGATAGCGGTGGTAGAATTAAATTTTTTCATTAAATAAATATGCTGTCTGACAATTTAGAAACTATTATCCCCCAATTAGAGAGCTTAACTCGAAGTTTATTTCCTGAGATTTTAGCAATTTATAAAGACCCACATTTTAAGACCGAGCATAAGAAAGATGGCTCGCCTGTGACAGAAGCAGACATGGTAGCCCATAGAGCCATCATTAAATTTTTAGAAAAAAACTATTCAAACATCCCAATTGTTTCAGAAGAGAGCTTTGTGCAGAAAAATTACAAACCAGCCAAAGAATTTTGGTTAATTGATCCCATTGATGGAACAAAAGGGTTTGTGAATCATACAGGTGAATTTACAACCAACATTGCCTTAATTCAGGAGGGGCGCCCAGTCCTAGGAGTGGTTGGAGCACCAGTTTTGGATAAAATCTGGTCAGGCTATGCAAATCAAATATCAAAAACTAGCAGCATTGCTAAAAAAACTTCTAAAACGCTAAGAATTGTTATGAGTAAGAACCATAAAACAGTTTTAGATACAGCTTTCTTGAGCTTCTTAGATACACGTGATAAGAAGTTAAAGATCGTTAATAAAGGCAGTTCTTTAAAAATTTGTGCCTTGGCAGACAACAAAGCTGATATTTACCCTAGATTTGGGCTCACTTCAGAGTGGGACATAGCGGCAGCCGATGCAGTACTTAGGTCCAAGGGTGGAGGTATTTTCCAGATAGAAAACCTTAAACCCCTTGAATATGGTAAAAAAGATAGCATATTAAACCCTATGTTCATTGCGATAAGTGACATGAACGAAAAAAAGGCAATTTTGTCTTTAATAGGTGATTTTAGTAAAAATTTGCTATAATTATTTGTTGAGATAACTAATAATTATAATTAATTATTAGTCAAATTTATATTATGGGAACAGATCTACAAACAATAACGCTTTCAACTCCAGGCAAGGACATTGAGTCCTATTTGTCTTGTGTTCATGCAATTCCCATTCTTACACCAGAGCAGGAAAAAGAGTTGGCTTATAAACTCTATGAAAACAATGATTTGGAGGCAGCCCGCCAATTAGTACTCTCTCATTTGAGGTTTGTTATTCATATAGCAAGATCTTATTCAGGGTACGGACTCCCTTTGGCCGACATTATTCAAGAAGGCAACGTTGGTCTCATGAAAGCGGTTGACCGATTTGATCCAAACAGAGGTGTGAAAGTGGTATCTTTTGCTGTTCATTGGATCAAAGCAGAGATTCATGAATACATTCTTAAAAATTGGAGAATGGTTAAGATTGCTACAACCAAGGCTCAAAGAAAATTATTTTTCAATCTCAGAAGCAAGAAAAAAACATTAGATTGGTTAACTCCAGAAGAGGCAGAAAAAATTGCAAAAGACTTAAATGTTGAGGTAAAAGATGTGCTTCACATGGAAGGACGACTTACCTCTCATGACGCCTCCTTTGATGGGCCAGTTGGAAGTGACGATGAGAGTGATATTCTTTCTCCTTCACAGTTCTTGGAAGACAGATCTTTTAGCCCAGAAATTTTAGTTGAAGAACAAGAGGTTGCCGACCACAACTCTAAAGAACTCACTATGGCTTTAGCAGAGTTGGATGATCGCAGCAAAGATATTATTGCAAGAAGATATCTTGCTGACAAGAAAGAGACCCTGCATGATCTTGCAGATGAATACAGCATTTCAGCAGAAAGAGTTAGACAAATTGAAAATGGAGCTTTGAAGAAACTTAAAGCGGCCATGTCTAATGCTGCCTAGCAAGGCAATTTAAATCAATCAAGACAAACCTTATCTAACCAGCTTTGTAAAAAGGCTCGGACGTATCACGGAATCTCAAAGAAGCGCATTAGAATCTCTTAAAGACCATCATTTGTCTGGTGTTGAGGACTTGCTTGATGAAGCCAAGAATTATAAAAAAATTATTTTAGAAATTGGTTTTGGCAATGGGGAGAGCACTGTTTTTCTTGCTTCTAAAAATCCTGACGCATTAATTATTGCGTCTGAAGTTTATTTATCTGGGATAGGGAGCCTGCTCAATGCTATCTCCCTAAACTCTAGTACCAACATCAAAATTTTTGATGATGATGCGCGCGAGCTTTTATTGAAAATCCAAAATGATCTTTTTGATGAGGTTTATATAATTTGCCCTGATCCTTGGCCAAAAGCTAGACATCATAAAAGAAGATTAATTAAGCATGATTTTTTAATCTTGCTTCATAGAGTTCTGAAAAAAAATGGAACAATATATATTTCTACAGACTGGGAAAATTATGCAGAATCTATTCAAGAAGAAATTGAAAAAATAGCTGACAGTTTTGAATGTAAAAAAATTTCTACCGAAGGAATGCCCATTACTCGCTTTCAACAAAGAGCCATCAACGAAGGCAGAGAAATACATACTTTTCTATTAAAAACTTTAAAAAAATAACTTAATCGTTTCATTGAGGTATTTATAGCCGGTATCTGTTGCACCAATCCTATCTTTTAATAACAAACCCTCTAATACCCCATGCTCATACTTTTTTAAAAAAGAGATTGGTAGCTCTGTAGCAATGTCTTCTTTAAAAATCCCACCTTTAATTCTAAGCAAATTCATTGCGAGATCCATATCCAGATCATCACCGGTAAGAAGGCTCTTATCAGTTATTTTTTGATTTTTAATATACCCATCAAGGGGCTTAATTTTACGAAATCTTGTTATCTCGTTTGTTGCGGTAATTTTACTGTGAGAGCCTGGCCCAACGCCCAAAAAATCACCAAATTGCCAATAATTTAAGTTGTGCTGACTTTTGCATCCAGTCTTTGACCAAGAGGAAATTTCATACTGCTCAAAACCATTTTTTTCTAAGAGCTTCCTGGCAACACATTCCATTTCTTCAATAGTTTCTTCATCTGGTAAATGCAATTCTTTTTTATAATAAATAGTATTGGGCTCAACTGTTAATTGATATAAAGATAGATGTTTCATATCTGATTTAAGAAATTGATTGATGCTTGAAGTAAAAGAATCGAGCGTTTGGCTTTCAATCCCATACATCAAATCAATGGTTGTATTTGTTCCTGCAAGGAGCTGGGTGGCTTTGATTGCAGAAGAGTAATCATGATTTCTGCCCAAACCTTTTAGCTCTATATCGTCATAACTTTGAATGCCTAAAGACATTCGATTTATCCCAGCGTCCAATAAATTTTTTATTTTTTTTTCAGAAACATCATTAGGGTTCATTTCTAGAGTTACTTCAATCTCAGCATTTAAAAAACTATCTTTAACAGAATCTAAGATGTATTTTATTGCCTCAACAGAGGCAAGAGAGGGCGTGCCTCCGCCAAAATAGATGCTTTTAAATTTTCTACTATCTATTAGCTCAGCAGAGTTATTAATATCTTGGACTATTGCGTTAGCTAACTTAAGATCATTGCCATTCACAGGGTCGGTTGTAATAGAAAAATCACAATAAGGGCACTGCGTTTCGCACCAGGGAAGATGAACATAAAGGCTTAGAGGTGTTTTATTTAGATGAGAATTGTGCAATTTTTTGTCTTAGGCTTTCAATAGCTTTTCCACGATGACTTAAATCTGCTTTTTCAGAAGAGCTTATCTCTGCAAGAGAGCGGTCATGGTTCTCTGGGTAGAACATTTGATCGTAACCAAACCCTTGACTGCCCTTAGATTTTATTCTAACGGACCCACCAAGTAACCCAGTTGATACATAGGGAAAAGGATCTGAAATATTTCTTACCATCACAAGCACACATACAAAATAAGCCTTAGCCTCTTCCATATTAAGCTTTTTTAATTCATTTTTAAGATGCGCTCTATTCTCTTCATCAGTTGCATTTTCTTTTGCATATCTAGCTGAATGCAGCCCAGGCAAGTTATTTAATGCTGGCACTATCAACCCCGAATCATCTCCCAAGGCAGAAAGATCTGATGCTTTTGAAGCAACTCTAGCCTTGTGCAAACTATTCTCAAAAAATGTACGGCCAGTTTCTTTTTCTGGAGTTATGCCAAGAGAATCTTGAGAAAGCACCTCAAACTCAGGAAGAAGGATTGCAAACTCTTTAAGCTTGCCTGAATTACTTGTAGCAATTAACAGCTTTTCTTTATTTTCCAATGAGGTAGACCGCTTCAGCTGCAAACAAATTAGGAAAACTATTTGCAAACCAAGATGATTTTCCTTTGCTATCTAGGTAGATACTTTTTTGAATATTAAATTTTTCAGATTGACAGAGCTCCTCAAAGTCAGAGATGGTACACAAATGAATATTCTCTGTTTCATGCCACCCAGCAGGTAATTGAGATGAAGAGGGCATCTTTCCTTGTAAAAAAAGGCCAGCGCGCAACTCCCAATTACCAAAATTAGGCAAAGTGATAACACATTGACTTGCAACCTCCAGTATATTTTGAAGTGCATCTTTAGGCTTTCTTAGGCACTGAATAGAGCTTGCCATAATAGCCATATCAAAGCCCATATTTTTATATCCCTGTATCCCCTGATCAATATCTTGTTGAATCACAGAAATACCATTTTCAATGCAGTCTTGAATTTTTAAGGGATCATTTTCAACGCCATAGCCTGTAATTGATTTCTGATTAATCAAGGCTCTTAATAAAGATCCATTCCCACAACCAAAATCTATTACCTTTGCATTATCAGGGACCCAATCCACCACAATGTTCTCTAAAGGTTTATTCATTGCTCTCTAGAAAGTTCTTTAAACTAGTTGAATATTCATTCGAATAAAATAAAAAGCTGTCGTGACCATAATCACCATCAAGTTCAATATAAGAGCTATTAAGCCCAGCCTTTATTGCAGTTATTTGGAGATCCATCCCATATTCCTTCGGAAACAGCCAGTCTGAATCAAAAGAAGCAATCAACAGCTTTGCTTGAATTTGTCTAAAGCATTCAATCAGGTCGTTGTTAAAATCTTTTGCAGGATCAAAGCTGTCCATAGCCTTAGTCATTAAAATATAACTGTTAGCATCAAAAGATTCAGCAAATTGTTCTCCTTTATATTGCAAGTAATTTTCAACCTCATAGTTAATCTGTTCATCTATTTTAGTATCAGGATTTTGTAATTTTCTACCAAATCTTTTGCTCATGTTAGCCTCTGACAGATAGGTAATGTGACCAAGCATGCGCGCGGCCTTCAGCCCTTTCTTTGGCTTTGTGTTTTTTACTAGGTAATTCCCTTCCCAGAAATTTTCATCCTTTCTAATAATCTCTCTTGCAACCTCGTTCAGTGCAATATTTTGAGAGCTAATTTTAGATGAGGCAGCTATGATTGCTGCTTTTTTAATTTTATTTGGGTAAGAAATTGCCCATTGTAAAGCCTGCATACCTCCCAAACTCCCACCTGCAACCATTTCCCACGAATCAATTCCAAGATGATCGGTTAAGATTTTTTGCGCATGCACCCAATCCTCAACAGTAATCTCTGGGAATGACGATCCATAAAGCTCATTGGTTTCCGGCGATATTGATGTTGGACCCGAAGAGCCGTGACAACCACCAATATTATTTAAAGACACAACAAAATACTTAGATGTATCAATGGTTTTATCTTCTCCAATTATTTGATCCCACCAACCCGGTTTCTCTCCAGTCTCTGTAACTCCAGCAGCATGATGGTTGCCAGAAAAAGCATGGCAAACCAGAACAGCATTGTCTTTCTTTTGATTAAGTTCACCATAAGTCTCAATCATTAGGTCAAAACTTTTAAGTGCCCCCCCACATTTAAGATGGAGAGGAGTATCAAAGGTTAGTTTTTTTGTTAAAGTCTTCATAACATCGAAGCGATAATTTTTATTAAGGACGTGTTGATAGCATTTAGAGCCAAAATGCCAATAATCGGTGTGAAATCTAGCCCCCCCATTGGCGGCACAAATTTTCTGATCGGCCCCAAGATATTTGAAGCAATCTCTTCAACTATCTGCAACAGCGGGTGATTGTTTCCCGGTGCCACCCAACTAAGAATTACTGAACCAATGAGACTCCAAAATAAAATTTCAAATCCAAATTGGAGCACTTCCATAATTGATAAGTAAAACAATGTTAAAGCCTCATTACCAGAAGAAAAGGCCAGATAAAAAGAAATAAACTTTAAAGCCAACGCAAGAACCAAGGCAGCCATTAAAGGGCTTAAGAAAAATAAAACAGACCTTGATGCTGGCTCTAAGTATGTTGTAAAGATTTTTACAATTGGATTGAAATAATTAATTTTGAAAAGTCTGAATATGGCCAGGATTACAAATGCGTAACTTAAAAAACCCAAAAATATTGCAAGTGCTCCGATCATAATGATGCTGTAAAAATATTAATTTTCATTGCTTATTTGAGTTGATCTATCCGATGCAGCCTGAAAGGCTGCTTTAAAAATTGAATCTATGTTATTCGACTCAAGAGAATTCAACCCAGCCTCTGTAGTTCCACCAGGAGATCTAATTTTACCTATTAACATATCAAAATCAGGCTCTTGTTCAAATAAATCTCCAAGGCTACCAACAAAGTCCTTAAACATTTCTGATGCAGTCTCATCTTGATTTTTATTTAGTTGCTTAAGTTCTTCTAGATATATTTTTAGAACCCTAAATAAGAATGCTTGGCCGCTGCCAATAATACTAGTAAAAGAATGAATATCATCCTCTTTTTTTAATTCAATTACATGACCTACATTCTTAAAAAGATTTACGGCAGACCTAAATACAGGGTCTTCTTGATTCTCAGAGTACAAGGCTGTAATACCTTTGTTAAATGCAGAGGCTGTATTGGGCATAGAGCGAATAATCCGAGTTGGGTCTGAATACTTTTCAAGCGTTATGCCTGCAACAACACTCAGAATATTTGCATTTGGAGTTATGCTGAGAATATCACTTGCCCCTCTTATTGCGTCCTTTGGTTTCACCGCAAGAATAATGAAATCAAACCTATTGTCAGATAACTCCTCCTTTGATAAAACCCTTATATTTTTTAATTGAAGAGATTCTATTTTTTCAGGATTTCTTTCTATGCAGGCAATATTATGGGAACCAAAATTAGCTTTTAGCAAACCTTCAATGATTGCTTGGGCAATATTGCCCGCTCCATAAAAACAAATTTTCATGATCTTTGCCCAAGTAAAACTTCACCCAGTCTAATCATTGTAGAACCTGCAATAATCGCATCTTCATAATCACTCGAAGTGCCTAAAGAAAGTTGAGCACAATCTGGCAAAACTTTAAGCAAAGACCCTTGAAGAGAAATAATATTTTTATAGGTTTCCACTTTATCTTTTACGTTTGCATTAATCTTAGGCATAAACATTAACCCCTCTAACTTCAGATTGGGGTAATTTCCCTGTAATTCTTTTGCAAAACTTATCACATCTTGGGGCTGAACACCCGATTTAGTGGGCTCATTGTCGATATTAACTTGAATTAAAACAGAAATAGTTTTTTTTAAAGATTTACATTCAGCGTCTAGCTTCATAGCAACTTTAGTTCTATCCAGAGAATGAACCCAGGCTGCATGCTTAGCTATTGTTTTAATTTTATTTGTTTGAATTGGTCCCATAAAGTGCCAAATAATATCTTTTGGGCATGAAAGAGACTTCTGAGAGAGTTCCTGTGCATAGTTTTCACCAAAATCTCTTAGACCTAAATCATATGCTTCATTGATCACTTCGCTGGACTGAAGCTTAGAAACAGCAATTAGTTTTACACAATCATTTGGCTTATTAATTTTTTTACATGCAAGGTGAATATCGCCCAATACTTTATTTAGACGTAATTCTATGTCTTGATGCATTTTTTATAAATTAAAGGCTGTCGATTATTTTTTCTTAAAAGCTCATTAGCATTATTCACTTCAGACCTAGTTTTATATGGTCCAGACATTACTTTAAACAATGGTTTTTCAGGACGAGAAGAGCTAAATGTCCTCTCCACATATGCCTCTAATCCTAAAGCAAGCATGGCACTTAATTGCTCTTGGGCATAAATACGCTTTCCATAAGATTCAATTTGAAGACGATATTCACAGTTTTCTATTATTGCAATTCCTTGAAGGTCGACCAGCACAGTATCTTTTTCTAAATCAATTGGGTATTGAAATTCAATCGTAGGATTTGTCACCCCTCCAAATAGATTAACAACATCTGTTTTCAGAATAAATTGTGATGAAAAAATTAGCAAAACTGCCATACCAGCAATAATAAAAAAGTGTTTAATTTTTAGGGGCTGATTTAGTTGTCGTTTAGCCCGCAAAGAGGTTTTAGTTCTTGTACGATCAGATTTATTAACAGGATGTTTTTTTGCAAAGTCTTTCAAATTAATTACATTTTTTCAAGCGGTTCAATTCCTAGCAACTCAAGTGATGAGGCTATAACAGATTTTACTATTGCCAAAGCTCGCATCATATTTTCTTGGTCAGCTTTGGGCGCATTTAAGATATTTACATCATTATAAAAATGATGAAAGCTCTGAGCTAAATCGCGAAGGTAATAAACAATAAGATGGGGCTGAAGATTATCACCAGCACTTTTAACAATAAATTTATAGTTAAGCGCAAGCTGCATTAATTCATCACAACTTTTAAAGTTATTAGCTTTATTAAAATCATCAGGAAGAGATTTCTGTTGGGCAAGGTATTTTTTTTCAATTGAACAAATTCTTGCGTGCGCATATTGGATGTAATAATAAAGGTTATCCTTTGAATTAGATCGAGCAATCCCAATGTCAAAATCTAAATGTTGATCAGCCTGTTTTGAGAGATAGAAAAATCTTGAAGCATCTGGTCCAATATCATCAATCAATTTCTTGAGAGTATAGAAATTTCCACTCCGTGTAGACATTTTAATTTTTGTCCCGTCCTCTAATAAATTTGCAAATTGAACGAGTTGAACCTGCATTTGATCTTTGTTGTAACCCATCGCTTCGATAGTCGCCTCAATCCTCTTAATGTAGCCGTGATGGTCTGAACCCCAAACATTGATAATTTTATTAAATCCTCGATCTAACTTATTCTTATGGTATGCCAAGTCAGCAGATAGATAGGTTCCTCTGCCATCATCTCTAATGATTACACGATCTTTATCGTCACCAAATTTAGTAGATTCCAGCCAAATAGCTCCATCTTTTTCGTATGCATGTTTTTGCTTCACCTTTTTCAGTGATTGAGAAATCTCTGATTGATTATCTGAAAGATCTCCCAATGATGATTCATAAAACCACTGATCAAATTCAACCTTAAACTCAGTTAAGTCATCTTTAATTGATTTAATTACATGATTTAGCCCATGTTCCCTTATTAGCGCCCAGTCCTGTGTGTAAACCGTTTTAATGCGATCAATCAACTCATCAATTTGATGTTCATCTTCTTTTGGTAGGTCACTTTGTAACAGGTTTTTCCCCTCAGCATCAACAACAGAATTGCTACAAATTGACTCTGCAATTTCTTTAACGTATTCACCCTTGTATGCTGAATTAGGAAAACTACTGTCATCGAAGCAAGAGAATTTTCTTAAGAAAATACTACACGCTAAAATATCTATTTGCCTTCCAGCATCATTGACATAATATTCTCTCGATATTTTATGACCAAGACTTGAAAGAATTCGCCCTATGGCATCTCCATAGGCTGCACCTCGACCATGACCAACATGCAAGGGCCCAGTTGGGTTTGCCGATACAAACTCAATTTGGATTTTTTGCTCATCTTTTTTAGAAATAGTAGGCAATACATTTATATCATTGGTCTGTTTTAAAAATGCCTCTTGAGTTAAGAAAATATTTATAAAGCCTGGACCAGCAATCTCTATTTCTTTAACTCCATTTAACTGCATTAATATTGGGACAAGCCTTGATGCTAATTCTTTTGGGTTTTGTTTTGCAAGGTTGGATGCAACTAAGCATAGATTTGTTGTCCAATGACCCTTATCCAATGAGTCAGCAAGGGTGAGCTTATGCTTGCTTTCTAAAATTTTTTTTTGGTCGCTAGCAAACCCAAGATCATCTTGAATAAAATTATTTAGCGCTAATAATATTTGATCAAACAAAAGTTAAGCGCGCCCCGAATATGCCCCAGTTCTAGTATCCACTTTAATTTTCTCTCCTTCTTCTACAAATAGAGGGACCTGAATGGTCACCCCAGTCTCTAATTCTGCAGGTTTGGTTGCCCCAGATACAGTATCCCCTTTAATTCCAGGATCTGATTTTGAGATTATTAGTTCAACAAATGGAGGCGCCTCAACTGATATTGGCTCATCGTTCCAAATCACCACCTCGCAATTTTCTTGTCCTATAATCCATTTTTTAGTATCTGCAATGACAGTCTCTGAAATCCCAATCTGTTCAAATGTTACAGAATTCATGAAATGCCAAAATTCACCATCTGAGTATAGGTAGCTCATCTCAACCGTCATTACATCCGCTTCTTCAACTGACTCACCAGACTTATAAGTTTTATCTATCACTTTATCAGTGATTAGGTTTCTAAATTTTACCCTCATCACAGCTTGACCCTTGCCAGGTTTATGGAATTCATGCTCGATGATTGAACACGGCTGGTTATTAATAATAATTTTAAGACCGTTCTTAAATTGACTTGTTGATATTTTCATTGTGTGATTTACTTTCCTCTTCTATTTTAAAAGGGGTTTTCGCTGATGCATAAATTATTATTATCTACTTTATTACTATCTATTGTTGTTATTTCTTCATGTTCTAACCAACAAACTTCACCTTTAAATGAATCCGATGTGGAAGCATTTCTTGAAAGAGTTGAGCTAGAAGACAAAACTCTTGGTCCCGTAGCAAGCTCAGCTTACTGGCTAGCAGCTAATTTTATCACTTATGATTCTCAGAAAGTAGTTGCAGATTACGGAAAAAGATTTCAACTTCTGGCTCTAGAACGCGCAAGACAAGCATCTACCTTCGATAACGTTGCGGTCTCAGACGAAAACAGAAGAAAGCTTAATCTCATTAAAAATTCCTTTGTCATGCCATCTCCCTTAGATGATGCCTTGGCTGGAGAGATTGCAAATATCAGTGCAGAGCTTGATGCGATGTATGGGACGGGGGAACATTGTTTTGGTGAGGGGGATTGCTATGACTTAGAGGCATTTGAAGCTGTCATTGATAATTCCAGAGATCCGGATGAGCTCTTAAAGGCTTGGGAGGGCTGGAGAAATATTGGCACACCCATGAAAGACATGTATTTAAGAATGGTTGAAATTGGCAATCTAGGCGCGAAAGACCTTGGCTACGAAGGTCTTACCGACCTATGGTTTAGTCAATACGACATGCCGGCAGACGAATTTTTAGCTGAAACTGATAGAGTATGGGACGAACTCAAGCCTCTATACGAAGCATTGCATTGCCATGTAAGAAATGAACTTTCGGAACATTATGGCGAAGAGATTGTTTCAAAAGAGGGCTCATTACCTGCCCATGTTTTAGGAAATATGTGGGGCCAATCCTGGGCCAATGTATATGATTTAGTTTATACGCCAGACAATCCTGACGCATCTAGCGGAATTGATTTAACAAAAATCTTAGAAGAACAAAATATTGATGAAATAAAAATGATGGAAATTGCAGAAAATTTTTTTATTTCGCTTGGCTTTCAATCACTGCCTGAAACTTTTTGGGAGAGATCTCTTTTTTTAAAGCCACAAGATCATAGCGTCGTTTGTCATGCATCTGCATGGAATCTTGATGCGGATGCAAATGACCTTAGAGTTAAAATGTGCATTGAGAGAAGTGCTGAGGATTTCTCAACCATCCACCATGAGCTTGGGCATATTTTTTACTATCAAGCATATAACAGCACACAGCCCAGTGTATTTCAGAGTGGGGCCAATGATGGTTTTCATGAGGCAGTGGGGGACTTGTTAACTCTTTCAATTACTCCGGACTATTACAATAAAATTGGTTTGATTTCAGAGGCTGAAGCTAAAGATGCAAAATCAGATCCAATATCCTTACTTATGCAGCAAGCGTTAGATGGGGTAGTTTCTGTTCCTTGGACCTTGATGCTTGATAAATGGAGGGCTGGAGTTTTTTCAGGCGAAACCTCTGAAGCAGAACTAAATAATTCTTGGTGGCAGCTAAGAGAGTATTATCAAGGGATAGAAGCACCAAGAGAAAGAGATGCAGACGCATTTGATCCGGGTGCAAAATACCATATTCCTGGAAACACTCCTTACACGAGATATTACTTAGCTAAAATTCTTCAATATCAATTTCATGAATCTCTTTGTAATCAAATGGGCTTTGAGGGACCTTTGCATGAGTGCTCAATTTATGACAATGATCTTGCAGGTGAGAAGTTAAGAGCAATGCTTTCTCTTGGACAAAGCCAAGAGTGGCAAGTGGCTCTTGAGGCTCTTACAGGGACACGCGCTCTTAGCGGTAAATCAATGTTGAATTATTACAAGCCTCTTAAGGATTGGCTAGATATTCAAAATGCTGACCGTGCTTGTGGATGGGAGGGATGATGAAACACTTAACTAATTTAACTATCGCTGCTGGAATTTTTATTTTTACAAAGCTTTACGCTGATGCAATTTCTTTTAACAGCATTGAGCTATCAGGAGTGAATTTGGTTGGTCACCTTTTGGTCATGATCTTTGTTATTCAATGGATTGCATATATCCCAGCTTTTATATTTAAGACTGAAAAATTTTATGATTTAACAGGAAGTCTTACATATATAGCAGCTATTTTGTTTGCTTTATATTCAACCAATAACTCTGAAAGTCTTGATCCTGGCAGTCTGATTATAGGTGCTGCAATTATCATTTGGGCGGCAAGACTGGGCTCATTTTTATTTATGAGAGTTCGTAAAGATAATAAAGATGGACGATTCGATTCTATCAAAACATCCTTCTCTCAATTTTTCATGACATGGACCTTGCAAGGCATGTGGGTGTTTATATGTTCATCCGCGGCTTTGGTTGCAATTGCCAACCCAGCGAACAACGTCGATATAAATAGTGTATTTATATTAGGACTTGCATTGTTTATTTTAGGATTTGCAGTTGAAATAATAGCTGACAATCAAAAATCTGCATTTCGCGCAATTCCAGAGAACAAGGACTCATTTATAAATGAGGGGTTATGGGCAAGATCCAGACATCCAAACTATTTCGGCGAAATCACCTTATGGACAGGCATTACTGTAATGGGCATATCTACTTTTGAAGGCATGAACTATATAGCGCTTTTCTCTCCAATTTTTACCTACTTGCTCCTGAACTACGTCAGTGGAGTAAGGATGGTGGAATACAGAGGTAATAAAAAATGGGGTCATATTGAAGAGTATCAAACCTATCAAAAAGAAACGCCTAAGTTAATTCCAAGATTTTTTAAATAGAGCAAAGGTTGCTAGCAAAAGCTTAAAAATAGCATTTTAAATAACTCATATAAAAAGATGTAATTTTGTAACACCATTTGGAACAAATTAGGTACAATTGCATCCTTAAGAAGTTTGATAATTTTCACTACGCTGTTAGACTAGTGGACCATTTTTCTAGGGAGAAAAAAAATGTTTAATAAAAAACTCTTAGTTTTAGCTATGCTGACTACTTTTGTAGCTGCATCAGAAATGGAGCCAGTGTTAGAAGTTGGAAGAGACAACACTGAGCTTTCTGCTACTTCGCAACAAAAAATTGATTCTACTGATCAAGCTACTGATAAGCTAGTTAATGAATTTAAGGTTGTTTCCAAGCAGGTTGAAGGGCTGAAACTTTACAATGCACAAAAAAGAATCCAAATTCAAGCCCAAGAGGACCTTATGGATAAGTATGATGAGCAATTGGATCAAGTTGTCATTATGCAAAGACAGATTCCACCTTTGGCCCAAAGAATGCTTGCAGGTCTGGAAAAATATATCGAATTAGACACACCTTTTCACATAGAAGAAAGAAGGCAAAGACTTGATCTTGTTAGAGCCTCTCTATCTAACCCAAAAGTAACTGCCTCAGAGCAAGTAAGGCAAATTCTTGAAGCATATAATATTGAGGCTGAGTACGGAAGAAAGCTTGATGCTTATGATGAAACAATCGTCATTGATGGCCAGGAAATGGTTGTGAATATTCTTAGGGTTGGAAGATTAGGCATGTTTTTTCAAACAAAAGATGAAAGACAAACAGGTTATTACGACATCGAAACTGGCACTTGGGAAACTCTTTCAGGTGGTTATAGGGTGCAAGTTAGAGATGGTATCCGCATGGCTCAAAAATTAGCGCCAATGGATATTATGATGCTGCCGATCGTCTATCAAGGAGATGCATCGTGAAAAACATAAATAAATACTTAGTATCTTTAGCATTAATTACGTCAATTTCTGTTTTTGCACAGGACGCTGCAGAGGGCGAGCCCACAACTATTCAAGGTTTATTGCAGCTTGTTTCAGAGGGAAGAACTTCTGAGCAAACAGTTAATACCCAAAGAGAAGCAGACTTTCTTGCTGATAAGAATAAGCAAGCAGCAAAGTTAGATGCAGAAGAACGCGAACTTGCAAGACAAGAAAAAATCGCCGATCGACTTGAGGCTGAGTATAAAGCGAATGATGCTATTCTTGTAGTCAAAGAAACTGCATACAAGAAAGAGTTAGGCTCTTTGGTTGAGTTATTTGGTCATTTACAAAGTTCTGCAGGAGAAGCGAGCTCGCTTTTCGCTGATTCACTGTCTTCAGCACAATATGGAAGAGAGCGTGAAACATTCTTAAATAACCTTTCATCAAAAATGTCTAGCGCAACGGAGCTACCAACCATTAAAGAGTTGGAAGGCTTATGGTATGAACTCCAAAGAGAAATGGTTGCCGGTTCAGAAGTTGTTTCATTTAACGCAAGCGTTATTAACCTAGATGGCGAATCCGAAGATTGTAAAGTTACAAGAGTTGGTCTATATGGCGCTATTTGTAATGGCAAATATCTAGAATACATTGGCAGCAAAGGACAATATGCATTTTTAGGTAAGCAACCAGAAGGGCGCTATGTTAGCTCAGCTAAAAAGTTATCAAATGCAGAGCCAGGCGACATAATTAAATTTGGTGTTGACCCTACTGGACCAGTTGGAGGAAGCCTCTTAGCTAACTTAATTCAGACCCCTAGCTTATGGGAGAGAGTTCAACAAGGAAGAGAAGTTGGGTACATTATTATTTTTGTTGGTTTAATCGGTATTGGAATTGCTTTTTGGAAGTTATTCCAGCTATATACCATGGGCGTAGCAGTTAAAAAACAAGCTACATCAAAAACTCATGATCAATCTAACCCACTGGGAAGAGTTCTAGCAGTTGGTGAAAAGCACATGAGCAAAGACATTGAAACACTTGAGCTTAGACTAGCTGAGGCCATTATGGCTGAAAGACCAGCAATTGAGAGAGGCATTAATGTTGTCAAAATCATTTCAGTTGTTGCTCCTTTGGCTGGACTTCTAGGAACAGTTACAGGAATGATCGTTACTTTCCAACAAATTACTTTGTTCGGAACCGGCGATCCAAAAATCATGGCTGGTGGTATTTCCCAAGCCTTAGTGACGACCGTTTTAGGTCTGGTAGTTGCAATTCCAACAACGCTTTTACATTCTTTTGCTAATTCTTCAGCAAGAGGCATTATTAATGTTCTTGAAGAACAAAGCACAGGAATCGTAGCAGAACATTCTGATAAGTAATTAGAAATAATGTTCTACGCAATTACAGAAGCATTTAATACCCTCAGAGACTTTATGTCTGCTGGGGGAAGCGTGCTTTGGCTAATTGCATTTCTTGCTGCCTTTATGTGGGCAATAATTTTTGAGAGAATCTGGTACTTCAATGCGGGCCACCAAGTGTATATGGAAGGTCTCAGCACTGAATGGGAAGCAGTAGGCGATCACACAACATGGAGAGCCCAGCAAATTAAAGATAAGCTTACATCTCAAGCCAAGATTGAAGTTAACAGGTATCTGCCCCTTATTAATACATGCGTTGCTTTGGCCCCACTCTTTGGACTGCTTGGAACAGTGACAGGAATGATTGAGGTTTTTCAGGTGATGGCTTTTACCGGAGGCGGTGATGCCAGATCTATGGCTGGAGGAGTTTCCAAAGCGACACTTCCTACTATGGCCGGTATGACGACAGCTCTTTCTGGAGTTTTTGCTACCATATACCTAAACTCAGCTAAAAACAGAGAAGAAAATGCAATCAAAGAAACAATTAAAAGTTAAATAGGAGAATATCTTGAGAAGAAACGCTATATCAAGTGCAGTACAAGACGAAGAAGCAGAAATTAATATGACGCCTATGCTTGACGTTGTATTCATCATGCTTATCTTTTTTATTGTTACAGCAAATTTTATTAAAGAGCCTGGCTTGGAGATTAATAGACCTGACTCTGATACATCAGAAACACAAGAGAATGCTGCAATTTTAATTGCCATTGGTGCTTCTGGAGAAATTTGGATGGATGGGAGGAGAATTGATGCAAGGCAAGTTAAAGCCAACGTAGTGAAATTGCTTGCAGAAAATCCTCAGGGATCTGTTGTTATCCAAGCGGATGAAAAAGCGATGGCTGATACTATTATTAAAGTTATGGATGGAGCAAGAGAGGCTGGTGTTTATAATATTTCACTTGCATCTGAGCCTAAATAGAGGAAAAAATTGAGCACAGCTGATAATACTTTAAATTCTGCTGCTGGCGTTTTCTGGAAAGTCTGGCAGCCAATAGCAACGCTATATTACAAAGCATTCAATTTTAATAAGTACTTAGCTGGGGTATCTTTTGCGGGACTAATTACTCTCGGCCTATTTTTCTTAATGGTCGCTCTCATTAATCTCGGAGACAGCTCCTTGCCAGAAGATAATTCTCGTAAATTAGGTGATGTGATAATGCCTGACAGAGACATTGACACACTGTTCGATAATGTTGAGAAGCCTGAAGAGCCAGATCAGCAGCCAGAAGATATTGCTCAGCCAGAACTCGACCTTGCCCCTCTTGTTGGGGTAGAGGTGAGCTTACCAAAACCAAAAGCAAATTTTGCTGGAAGCGGATCATTCTTCCGAGACGGTGAATACATACCATTATTTAAAGTAACGCCAATATACCCTAGAAGAGCGCAAGAACGAGGGACCATGGGGTATGCAATTGTTACCTTTACAATAACCGAGACAGGCACAGTAGAAAATGCAGAACCACTTGAAGGGTTTTGTGGCGATCCTACTAATCCAGAAACGGTATTTAGAAAATGTACCATGTTTAATTCTTCAGCTACTAGAGCGGCTTTAAAATTAAAGTACAAACCTAAAATCGTTGATGGTAAGGCTGTTAGTGTTGATGATGTTCCACACAAGTTTACTTTCATTTTGGAGGAATCATGATGCTTCAAAGAATAGCGCACAGCATATTTTTCTTACTAGTCTTTATTGGCTTTAACCTTGGTTCGCTAGACCTATCTGCTCAGAGCAATAGAGATGAGCCTTCTGTTGGAGGGAGCTCAAAGAAATCTGGTAAAACAAGAACCTATAAAAAAGCCAGAGTTCTCCAGCCGTCTACTGCTAAAAAAATAGTAAAGATCGCAGAGGCTTTAGAAAGACAAAAAATTATCAAAGTACCTGATCCGGATAATAAGGGTCAATTCATTGAAAAAGAAGAAGATGATCCTGACTGGGTTCTAGCTAAAAGAATTTTGACTGAACTCTTGAATAAAAGATCAGAGCTTAAAAGTTATGACAGGTCAGTAATGTGGAATTATTGGGGCTATGTTTACTTTAGTGCAGAGAATTATGAAAAAGCGATGTACGCCTATGAACAATTATTACTAGAGCCAGAGGCAACAATCTCCCTTAGAACAGCATCCCTTCTAACCTTGGCTCAATTAAATCTTGTTCAAGAAAATTATGACAAAGGCATTGCGTTAATTCTTCAGTGGATGGACGAAGTTGAAACAGTGACAGCGCAATCTTATTCTTTATTAGCCATGGCATATTATCAAAAGGAAGATTTCGTCAGAGCAAGAAGCTCAATGGAAGAAGCTATCAGGCTGGCTGAAGAGGTTGAATTATATAGACCAAAAGAAAACTGGTATTCATTGTTAGTTGCTTGTCTAAGTGAGCTTAAAGATCAGAAAGTTATCTCTGAATCCTATTCGCTTGAACAGCAACTTATACTTTTAGAGATTTTAGTTAACTACTATCCAAAAAAAATATACTTCATTCAATTGGGTGGAATATATGCTCAAATGGATAGAGAGATAGATTATATGATTACCCTCAAGGCAGCTTATGATAAAGATCTACTTGATAAAGAAGGCGAGTATCTTGCCTTGGCTCAATTACTTCTTTTGAATAAAAACCCTTACTGGGCTGCACAAGTTCTTGTTGCCGGTCAAAATAAAAAAATTACCATCAAGGATGAAAAGACAGGTGAAGAGGAAGTGATCCCTGTGATCAAAGATAACGAGAAGAATTTAAAACTTCTGGCTGATTCTTGGAGAATGGCGCAAGAAATTGATAAAGCCATTCCAGTTCTAGAAAAAGCAGCAAAGATGTCCAAAGATGGAGACACCTATGTTCTTCTTGGTAACTTATATCTATTTGAAGATCGTATGCAGGATTCAATTAAGGCTATTGAAGCTGGACTAAAGAAACCTAAAGTTAAAAGTAGATCTCAAGCTCAATTAGTATTAGGTCAAGCTTACTTCGAACTTGAGAATTTTGTTGAGGCCAAAAAACAATTTAGAGCTGCAGCACGTGATAAAAATAAGCGAATTAAAAAGACTGCTAATTCATGGATTAAGTACGCCGAAAATGAAGAGATAAGAGTCAAGAACCTTGCCTTGAGAAGAGACTTTATTCAGAAGTCAAAAAAAGCCTCTTAATTTTTATAATAAGTCTGTATTAAAAAACCATACTCATTTTCAGCATCCTTGCTGTAAGACTCCTCACTAACTTTCCTCCAATCACTTAAATCTATCTTTGGATAAAAGACATCTCCATCAATTGTGCAATCTACCCTTGTCAGTATTAATTTATTGACTATGGGCATGCTCTCCTTGAAAACATAGCCACCCCCAATCAGAACCACTTCGTCTTCTAAATTATGCTCTAGGTTCCAGTTATGAGCACAGTTCATTGCGTCTTGAAGACTTTTAGTAATTTCTATTCCCTCCATCGGTTCAAGGGTTGCGGAAATAACAATATTCTTTCTGTTTGGTAAAGCCTGACCTATTGATTCAAAAGTTTTTCTTCCCATGACAATAGCTTTCTTTTGAGTGTAAGAGCTAAAGTGCCGCATGTCCTTTTTTAACTTCCAGGGAAGGTCATTATTTGCGCCAATAACAAGATTCTCTGATAAAGCAACGAGATGCGAGATAACCATTTTAATCTAGATAGCCATTTTGACTTTAAGCGCTGGATGGGATTCATACCCATCAAGAATAAAATCATCCAAAGAAAAACTCTGTAAATCTTCTAGAGAATTAATCTTTGGCATCTGTAAGCTAGGAAGTTGCTTTGGCTTTCGAGTTAGCTGCTCCTTAACTTGAGCAATACTATTTTTGTATATATGAGCATCTCCAAAACTAAGTACAAAATGCCCTGGCTTTAATTTTAAAATATTGGCCAGTATTGATTGAAGCAGAGCATAACTTGCAATATTAAAAGGGACTCCTAAGAACATATCAGCACTCCGCTGATACATTTGGCACGAAAGGAACCCATCAGTAGAAACATAAAATTGAGCCATTACATGGCAAGGTGGTAGAGCCATAGATTCAATTTGCCCCACGTTCCAAGCACTTAAAATATGTCTTCTGCCCATTGGATTTGATCTCAACCCCTCAATCAAGTTATGAATTTGATCAATGCCATCCCAGTCTCTCCATTGGACACCATAAATGGGACCTAACTTTTTTACAGTCTCAGAATTTTGATAACCCAGTTCTATCCCTTGATTATCCGCATTATCAGTCCAAATAGTGGAAAATTGATTAAGGTCCTTAAGTTCATCTCTATCTTTTTGAAACCTAATTTCAGCTAGACGACGCTCATCATCTGAGCCCTCTAAAAACCAAAGTAACTCAGAGACAACGCCCTTCCATGCAAGAGCTTTTGTTGTAACAGCAGGAAAACCATCCTCTAGATTAAAGCGAATTTGATGACCAAAAGATGATAGAACTCCTGTGCCAGTTCTGTCATCTCGACTTTCACCGTTTTCAAGAATATATTCTAAAAGCTCAAGATATTGCTTCATGTTTTCTTAATGATTTTGTGAGTAATATTAATCCAATTATTAGCATAGGAATACTCAATAACTGACCCATACTTAATTGTAATGTAATAAAGCCCATGTGTGCATCTGGCTGCCTAAAGAACTCAATTACAAACCTTAAGAGACCATATCCAACAAGAAAGCTTCCACTAAGCACTCCAGGTTTTTGATTTCTGGACCCAATCCACATGAGTATGAAAAAAAGAACAATGCCTTCAAAAAAAGCTTCATATAGCTGAGAAGGGTGCCGAACTAAACCATAAGGGTCTGTGGGGAAAATAAATCCCCAGCCTCCGTCAGTCGCTCTTCCGTAGAGCTCTCCATTGAGAAAGTTACCAATCCTTACAAGACCTAAACCTATAGGTATGGCAATACATATTGCATCAGCTAGCCTAAGAAAAGATATTGATTGTCGAATGGAGAAAGCATACAAGCTTACAATGACACCAGCTAAACCACCATGAAAGCTTAAACCACCCTCCCAAATAAAAAATAAACTTAAAGGGTTTGTAGTCAATTGATCCAGGCCATAAAAAAACATATAACCAACCCTGCCTCCAAGCATTGCTCCAAACATTAAACCATATAAAAAAACTAGGTCATTTGTTTGATCAATTGTTAAACCTAATTCTTTAATAATTCTATGATTCTTTAAGTACTGGAAAATTAAAACTGCTGATAATACCCATGTGACTGCATAGTACTGGATTCGAAGCCAACCAAATTCTATCAAACTCGGGTTATTAAAAAAGTCTGATAATTCTATAATCAATTTAGTACCACCAATACACCAATGAAAATTAAGAAGAGCCCAAATAATGCTTTGAGTTTTTTCTCTGAAATAGAGTGACTTATATTAGCTCCTGCTCTAGCGGTTAGTATGCTCGCACAAGAAATACATATAACTGCTGGCCAAAAAATAAATCCAGTGGCACCACTTGGAAGATTGGAATAAGTTTGTCCAAAATACATGTAACCCAATACTCCAGCTATCGCTATAGGCACGCCACAGGCTGCAGCAGTCCCAATACCTTTTCTAATATTATAACCGGCTCCAATCATCAGAGGGGTAGTAAATGAGCCGCCCCCAATACCAATCATCGCTGAAAGGGCGCCAATCCAGGCTCCATGAAATGGAGTCGTAAACTTTGAAAGAGATATTTTTTTTTGGCCCATATTAGCTAGTAATTTTGTGTAGCCAAATATCATCTCCGTCCCTATCACTATAAGAAAGATGGTAATTATTAATTTAAGATTATCATTAGCAAGAGAAGTGGCATATCCAGAGCCAATAAGTGCTCCAACAAACATACCTAGAGATAACGGCATAACAAGATTCCATTCAACACTTCCTTTGGAGTGATGCGAATAAGCCGAAGAAATCGCCGAAAAAAAGATACTGGCTAATGAGGTTCCAATTGCCATGTAAATTACTATTGCACTTTCAAAGCCCATGCCACGGAAAATAAATATAAGAGCTGGAACTAGTAAACTGCCTCCACCTATTCCAAACATACCAGCCAGCAAACCAGTAACCCCACCAAGGGTCAAGAAAATTAAGATATCAACCATTAGCTACTTCAATGTATTTTGGAAGGAACTCATTTAGAACATCCTGATAAACATCCTTTTTAAAAGCAACAATATGAGAGAGTGGATACCAGAAGCTTACCCATTTGTATTCAATAAATTCTTGCTGAATTTCATTTAAGAGGTTAATTTCAAGCTCAGAATTCGCTTTAAACATAAACCATTTTTGTGTCTGTCCCTTAAATTTTTTCATGCTGTCAGATCTATTTTGATATTTCTGGGGTAGATCATAGTGATACCAATGAGAGCTTTTTTGGATAATTTTAACGTCTTTTTGTTTAACCCCAACCTCTTCAAATAGCTCTCTATACGCTGCAACTCTTGGAGATTCGCCGCTATCAATTCCACCCTGAGGAAATTGCCAGGATTTCTGATCTTTTCTTCTGCAAACTAATAATTCATTCTTTAGATTCAACACAATTAAGCCAACATTTTTTCTGTAAGATTTATCATTCATGTTAGATTAACTCCTTATGAGTATGCCTGCTTTAGTAATTTTTGATTTAGATAATACCATTCTAAACGGTGATTCAGATTATTCGATGATTAATTACCTAGTGCAAACCAATGTTCTTGGTGAGAGTGCTTTAATACAAAATCAAGCATTCATTGATGATTATAAAAAAGGTCAGTTAGATTTTAATGCCTATTCTTTATTTGCATTAAGCGCGTATGTTGGGATGACTCTAGAAGAAATAAACCAGCATATTTTACCTTTTGTAGCCAGTGTCATTGAACCAATGATCAATGTCTTTGCTCTCAAGATAATTCATGATCATGGTGATCGCGGCGATACCATTCTTCTTGCAAGCGCAACTAATGAACTCATTGTTCGTCCAATAGCCCAAAGATTAGACATTCAAAATGTGATTAGCACCCAAGTGAATTTTAACGATGACAAATGTTCAGGAGATTACATTCCCCCATTAGCATTGGGAGATGGCAAGCTTCAGCTTGTTAGGCAATGGATGACCAAAAATAGTTATGATGATTTTAAAGGAACGACTTTTTACTCAGACTCAATCAATGATCTGCCTCTTTTAGAAGCAGTGGAAGTTCCAAGGGCTGTTAATCCGGATGCTATGCTTGAAAAAATCTCTTTAGAAAGAGGCTGGGAAATTATTAATCTTCCAATAATTTAAGCTTCGTCTTTGAAGTCAGACATTGACGGGCAAGTGCACATCAAATTTCGATCTCCATAGACATTATCAATTCTTCCAATCGGCGGCCAATATTTATTTCTACCATTACTTTTTGCTGGGTATGCAGCAACAGAGCGGGGATATTTATATTTCCATTGATCACTGGTGACTACCTGCGCACAATGCGGAGCATTTCTAAGAGGGCTGTCTTCTATGGAGTAAATCTTGTCTTCGATCTCTTTTATCTCCTCTCTAATGCGGATCATGGCTGCAATAAAGCGATCAAGCTCAACAAGTGATTCACTCTCTGTTGGCTCAACCATTAAAGTGCCAGGAACTGGAAAGGACATTGTTGGAGCATGAAATCCAAAGTCAATCAGACGCTTGGCAATGTCATCAACTTCAACCCCGTAAAGTTCTTTTAATGGCCTGATGTCTAAAATACACTCATGAGCAATGAGCCCATTTTGCCCTGTGTAGAGAACTTTATAATGCGGGCTCAGTCTTTGAGCAATATAGTTAGCACTTAGAATTGCTATCTGAGTGGCTCTTCTTAAGCCAGTCGCACCCATCATTTGAATATACATCCAGCTAATTGGCAAGATAGAAGCACTCCCAAAATTTGTACCAGACACAGGCCCAACATTATCAGACGAAGCGTCATAGGTAAGTGGGTCAGCAGGCATATGAGGGACTAAATCTTTTACTACTCCAATTGGCCCAACACCTGGCCCACCGCCTCCATGGGGAATGCAGAAAGTTTTGTGAAGATTTAAATGCGAAACGTCTCCACCAAATTCTCCAGGCTTGCATAAGCCGACCATTGCATTTAGATTCGCTCCGTCTATGTAAACCTTACCGCCATGTGAATGAATAATCTCACATACATCTGTAACTGTTGTCTCAAAGACTCCATGTGTGGAAGGGTAGGTAATCATGATAGCTGCTAACTCATCAGAATATTTTTGAGCTTTATCTGTCAGATCAGCAAGGTCAATGTTTCCTTTTTTATCGCAACTTATTGGAATCACTTTCATGCCAGCCATTTGCGCTGATGCTGGATTAGTTCCGTGAGCGGAATCGGGGATTAAGCAGATTTTTCGTTGTTCCTCACCGTTGGCTCTATGAAATGCATCGATGGCTAATAGACCAGCATACTCGCCTTGAGAGCCAGCATTTGGCTGCAATGATATGGCTGAATAACCTGTAATTTTTGCCAATTTCTTCTCAAGGTCACTAATAAGCAATTGATACCCTTGAGTTTGCTCATTTGGTGCATATGGATGAATATTTGAAAATTCTTCCCATCCAACAGGAATCATTTCTGAAGTTGCATTAAGTTTCATTGTGCAAGAGCCGAGAGGGATCATTGCTCTATCCAGAGCAATATCTTTATCACAAAGATTTTTTATGTAACGCAACATTTCTGTTTCAGTTCTGTATAAATGAAAAACAGGATGAGTTAAATAACCCGAGGTTCTCTCAAGCAGATTGGGTATTCCATATTTATTATCGCTTGGGGCCGAGACCTTGAAGTTATCAAACAAATTGGCCAACTCTTCAATGTCTAATTTTGATGAAGTTTCATCCAACGAAATACTGACTAAGTTAGAGTTAATACATCTAATATTAATTTTTTTTGCTTGAGCAGCTTGAATAATTTTTTTTGTAAAATTCTGAGTATTGATACAAATAGTGTCAAAAAATGCATTATGAGTGACTTCAAATCCTTGCTCATTAATTTTTTGAGCCAGCTGTACAGCATTTGCATTGATTGATTGAGCAATTTGCCTGAGACCTTCGGGGCCATGATAAGCCGCATAAAAACCAGCCATTATTGCCAGCAATGCTTGGGCTGTACAGATATTACTTGTGGCTTTCTCTCTTCTGATGTGTTGCTCTCTAGTTTGAAGGGCTAAGCGATATGCTGTTTTCCCGTGCTCATCAATAGAGGCGCCGACCAATCTGCCTGGCAAGGATCTCTTGTAAACTTCTTTGGTTGCCATAAATGCTGCATGAGGCCCACCAAATCCAAGAGGCACACCAAATCTTTGCGAACTTCCAATAGCAATGTCAGCCCCAAGATCCCCAGGACTTTTTATTAGAGTGAGCGCCATTAAATCAGTGGCCATAATCACCAGTCCATTGTGACTGTGAAGGTTTGAAATAGCTGATGTAAAATCACAAATTTCTCCGTGATTATTGGGATACTGAATCAATGCCCCAAAATAGATTTCTTCAGACAAGCTTTCAAGCACTTTAGGGTCTCCAACCACAACTTCAATCCCTATTGGTTTTGCCCTAGCACTTACCACTGCAATAGTTTGAGGAAAGCAATTTTCATCTATAAAAAATTTTTTAGATTTAGATTTTCCCACTCGAGAAGTAAGCGTCATTGCCTCAGCTGCAGCAGTTGATTCATCAAGCAGCGAAGCATTGGCAATCTCTAGACCGGTAAGGTCTCCCACCATGGTTTGAAAGTTAATCAATGCCTCCAATCTTCCCTGGGCAATTTCTGGTTGATAGGGAGTGTAAGAGGTGTACCATCCAGGATTTTCAAACACGTTTCTTAAGATAACTTTTGGAGTAATAGTGCCAAAGTAGCCTTGTCCTAAAAAGGATCTAAATACCTTATTCTTTGTAGCAATCTTTTTTAACGTTTGCAAAGCCTTTTCTTCTGAGATAGCCTCATCACTATCAAGATCTTCCCCAATAAAAATATTTTCAGGCAAGACAGCTTTCGAGAAGTCTTCTAGGTTTTTGTAACCCAGCTCAGCCAGCAGACCATCGACGTCGGATTGATTTAAACCAATATGCCTTAAGGTAAAATTATTATAATTATCCATAAATATTTATACAATTCTAAGCAAGTTGCTTATTCAACAGGACTAATCTTCACAGACTTCGCCGTAATCTTCTGGAGATAAAAGGTTTTCTATCTCACCTAGATCCGATGGAATCATTTTGTAAAACCAACCATCTTCGTAAGGCGAGGAATTAATAATCTCTGGCTGGTCTTCAAGCATAGGGTTGACCTCTGTTACTTCGCCAGAAATGGGAGAGTAGACATCAGATGCCGCTTTTACAGATTCTACAATTGCAGCATCAGTTTCAGCGTCTATCGACTGACCTATTTCTGGGAGTTCTACAAAAACAATATCTCCCAATAAGTCTTGAGCATGATCGCTAATTCCTATTGTGACAGCTCCATCAGGTTCTACTCGAACCCACTCATGTGAAGAAAGAAATTTTAAGTCGCCTGGAATGTCACCCATAATTAGATTTTACCTTGTCTTAAGAATCTAGGCGATACAAAATCAACATTTAATGTGTTATTTCTAATCATTACTTCACCCGTGTCCCCATGCCCTTGGTCAACTCTCGCCAAACCAATGCTGGTCTCAAGAGTAGGTGAGTAAGTACCGCTTAAGATGATGCCTTTGCCTTGTGAATGTGTAATTTCATAACCTGGTCTAAGCACTCCACGATCTTTTAAAACTACCCCAATAATCTTTTGACTTGCGTCCCTATCAACCTTCAGAAGTGCATTTTTGCCAATAAAATCTCTTGCTTCATCCTTCATGTCCACAGTCCAGGCTAGATTAGATTCGTAAGGATGATTATTAATTGTCATGTCATTGCCATAGAGATTAAGCCCGGCTTCTAACCTTAATGTATCTCTTGCACCTAGACCGATGGGCGAACATCCCTGGGCTAAAGCCTTCTCCCAAAGATTCACTATGGCATCATTGGGAACAATTAATTCAAGGCCATCCTCTCCTGTATATCCTGTGCGTGCATAAAGATGCTCATTTGAAAACATACACCCAAATGGCTCCAGATCTTTTACCAATGGAGAAATTTCATTCATGGCCAGTATTTTTTCCATTGCCTGAGGCCCTTGAATAGCTAAAATTCCCATATCCTTTCTTTCAACAACCTCCACGCCAAAATCTACTGCATGTTTTTTATACCAATCGAAATTTTGTTCTCGAGTTGAACAATTAGACACCAACCTAAATTTATCATCTGCATGATAAACAATTAGATCGTCTAAGATACCACCATCTTCATTCAGCATGACCCCATAAAGAGCTTTATTTTCATTAGCAATTTTTTTAATATCATTAGCAAAAATTTTTTCAAAAAAACCTATTTGATCCCCTCCATCAAAATCAAACACGGCCATGTGAGACACGTCAAAAATACCTGCAGTTTTTCGAACAGCATGATGCTCTTTAATTAATGAGGAGTATGTAATTGGCATCTCCCATTGAGCGAAGTTCACCATTTTTGCACCCAAATCAATATGCAAAGCGTGCAGAGCAGTATTATTGGGTTGAATCATTATTTGTATCTATTGATTACTAGATCTGAAAACATACTAATATTTTAATCTATTTAGGATGAGCTGAGCTTTAACTTTTAAAGAACTTTATGTTATTCTAAATGAGAATCATTCTCAACATATAACAAAACAGGAAAAAAATGGCTGAATTTATTATTGTTTTCAGGGAAGTCCTAGAGGCTTCGTTGGTCGTTGGAATTATTTATCTTTTGATTGAAAAAACCAATCAGAATGAGCATTTTTCTCAGCTTTGGTATGGAGTATTTGCATCGGTTTTAGCTAGTATTGCAGTTGGTTATTTAGTGATTCAGGCTAAAAATGCCTTGGGAAACGACTCTACGCAGGCTCTATTTGAAGCGGTGTTCTTGTACTTAACAGCATTCTTAATTTGGTACGTTATTTTTTGGCTTTCAAAAAATGTCAGCAATAAAAAAGTGTTGGAGGGCCAGGCGCTCAATGCAATGGAATTATCTTCATGGGGGATATTCTTTGTAGTATTTTTTGCGATCTTGAGAGAGGGTTTTGAAACCGCGATATTCTTAATATCAAGCTTCTCAATTACTGGAACTTTTTCTTATCTAGGATTTTTCTCTGGTGCAGTTCTTGCAATTTTAATTGGCTACCTAATTGTTGCGCAGGGCAGAAAGGTTGATCTCAAAAGTGTTTTTAAATACACAACTCTTTTACTTGTTTTTCTTTCGGCCGGAATGATTGCTTACGGAACCCATGAGGCAGAAGAGTACCTGGTGAAATCAGGCAAAATGGAAAAATCTGAAATCTATCGAGTTTGGAGTGTATTAGAGCCTACCGAAGTAACCCCAGGCGCTGGCAAGACATCACATATTCTTCATGACAAAGGAACAATTGGAGTTTTCCTTAAAGGCTTTTTTGGCTACAACAGCAATCCAAATATTATAGAAGTTATCTTGTGGTTCTTAGCCCTGATGTTTGGACTAAATATGTGGAGACGTTTTTATTATTAACTAGGAGTCTAGTTGGTCCATATTCTTAATTGCTTTATTCATCTGTCTTTCTCTGGTCGCATGCTCATTTACAGCATTTAGCATCGCATTAGTTTTTTTCTCTAGTTCCTCAGTAGAACTGGCAAAATTTTCAAACTCTTTTTTAAGTTTTCCAAACTCTTTCATGATCTCGCTAGCTCTCTCATTGAGGGCAAGAGTTCTAAATCCCATATGAACACTTATCAAATAAGCTGCTAGAGAATTAGGACCCATGATTAAAACTCTATGATCTCTAAAGATTTGTTCTCTGATATTATCTATAGAATCTATAAGCTGCATTAGTGACTCGCTAGGTATATACATGATGCCCAGATCTACTGTCACGCCAGACTGCATATATTTACCATTAATATCTAGAGCATCTTTTTGGACATGTCTACGAATATCATCAGCAGATCTTTTAATTAGCTGAGAGTCACTGTTATCAACTGCAGAGAGGTAGCTATCAAATAAGCCAGAAGGAAACTTTGCATCTATGGGTAAGAGCAGACCTTCTGGTAACTTGATGGCGAACTCAACTCTTTTGCCTGAGCCTGATATGACTTCAGCGTTTGCAATAAATTGATTGGAATGAAAGATATCATTGATGATTGCCTCTAACGACCATTCACCAAATTTACCAGCAAGCGCACCACCTGACAGATACCGGTTGAGTTTACTTAGAGGATCTTGAAAAGACTGTATGTCCTTGGTTAAATCAGATAGCGTAGCTTCTTGTCTTTCTACGGCTTTGTCTAGGTCCCTAAAAGATTCTTTAGAACTTACTTTTTCAGGATCAGTTCTGAGATTTAAATAAATTAAGATTCCTAAAAGCAGGACTATTACGATCAAAAAGATGTATATGTATTCCACTTATAACTTTATCCTATAAAATATATTTACCAATATAGCTAATGGTACTATGAAAAAATCTTTGGAATCTACATTTGCTGCTTTAAAGTCTAAAGGCTTTCAAATTGACTTGACCAGAGGAAAACCTGGATCAGATCAGTTAGACCTATCTAATTCACTTTTAAAAGCAGAGGTTTCATCTCACACCCCGAGTGGTGCAGATGTTCGTAATTATGGTGATCCTTTGGGTATCTCTGAGGCAAGAGCACTAGGTGCTAGCCTGCTATCAGCCCAAGCAGAAACCACTTTGGTGGGAGAGCAGTCCAGCCTCTTGTTAATTTACCAATTGATACTATCGAATTATCTTTTTGGCTTGAAAACTCCTTGGAAAGATCAGACTAACCTAAAATTTATTTGTCCTGTACCAGGGTTTGACAGGCACTTTAGGTTGTTAGAAGATTTTGGTATTGAGATGCTGCCCATTCCATTGACTGGAACAGGAGTGGACCTAGATGCATTCCATGCATTGCTTGCAGAGCATGAAAACATCAAAGGCATTATGTGTGTTCCACGACACTCTAATCCTACAGGGGATATATACACCGATGAAAACATTACGTCGATAATGGAAGCTGGGAAGGCCTACTCAGAGGAGTTCTTATGTATATTTGATCATGCTTACTTATTGCATGACTTCTTGCCATCATCTAACCAAACTCCAGTTTGGGAGCTAGCAACGAATTTAGATATCGAGGATCAAATAGCAGTCTTTTGTTCATTTTCAAAAGTGACATTTGGCGGTGGTGGCCTTTCTTTTGCAGCAGCAGGAAAAAAACTATTTGATTTGTTATCCAGACAAAGAGCCTCAATGATTGTTTGCCCAGATAAAGTAAATCAAATGCGGCATATTGAGTTTTTAAAAAATAAAGTGGGGGTTCGTGAGCATATGAAAAAACATGCTGAAATTGTTCGCCCTAAATTTGAAGTAGCTTTTGATGCTCTCGACGCCTTGAGTCCAGACATTGGAACTTATCAGAAGCCTACAGGCGGTTATTTTATCTCTTTTGATACCATGAAACCTATTGCAAAAAGAGTTATAGAACTTTGCAAGGAAGCTGGAGTTCTAATTACACCTGCGGGATCTACATTTCCATATTTTAAGGACCCTAAAGACTCTAATATTCGATTGGCTCCAACTTTTCTAGGAATCGATGATCTGAAAGATGCAATGGAGGTCTTTATTACGTCTCTAAAGATTGCTCACGAAGAATAGTTTAGTTTATTGCTCTAGAAATGGGCACAAATTTTCCATCCTCAAGATGGGAAAATAAATTTTTTATTTCGGGATGTTTTGGGATCTGATCTGAAAAATCCTTAATTAAGTTTTGTTCCGAAACATAGGCGATATAGTAAATATGACCATTTTCTGCAAACAAGTGATAAAAGGGTTGGGTTTTGATTGGCCGAATAGAAGATGGAATCGATTGATACCATTCTTCGGTATTATTAAACTCTGGATCAACATCAAAAATGACTCCACGAAAATCTAGGAATCTATGTTTGACTATCGCACCAATTGAAAACTTTGTTTCAACCAGCTCTTGTTTTATATTGTTCATATCACTAATTAAATCATAACAATTTTCAGGAGCAAATTATGTTAGTTTCAAGCACATCATCACTAGAGGGTAAAAATATATCAGAATATCTAGGTATTGTTATTGGAAGCACGGTTAGAGCAAGGCACATAGGCACTGATATTTTAGCTTCATTAAAAAATATAGTAGGTGGAGAGTTAAAAAGCTATTCAATTTTACTAGAGGCTGCTAGAGAAGAGGCAATGGACAGGATGATTGCAAATGCCAAAGAGACCAATGCTGATGCAGTAATTAATTTTAGATTTCAGACCTCAACTATTGCCCCAGGTGCATCAGAAGTTATTGCATATGGGACAGCAGTAAGAATTAGTGATTAGTTTAATTAATAAGTAGAGAATCATATGAATAAAACTGAAAAAATAGCCTTTAGAGAAAGTGTAATAGTGGTGATGATGGGCATGGTAATTAATTTCCCCCTTCAAACCTTCTTGCTTTGGTTAACAATTGGTAGCTGGGGTTGGACCAATACATTATTAATTTCTATTTTTACTCAATCTGTTCTTACCGTTGTTGCGTTGGTTAGGGTCTATTCAATTCGTATGAGGTTTACTAGAGGTAAATTCTAGACATTTTTTATTGCGAGCTTTTCTTTAATTTCAGCGTGTGATTTTTTGGTGATTTTATACCTAGCGTAAAAAAATGCTGCAATTAAGCCCCATATCATTGCAAAGGGGCCATCGACCAAACCCAAGTTATAAATAACATCGCTAGGAATCTCTCCAGGCAAACTTTGCTTAGGAAATTCTATATAAGTTAGAGCTATTCCAGCAATAAAATGTCCTATTCCACTAGATGTTTTGCTAAATAATGTCCTAGCTGCATAAAACACACCTTCTTGTCTCACTCCTGTATTGAGCTCATGCTCATCTGCAATATCTGCCAACGCAGACATAACGCTTATATTAAGGATGGAAGCACTAACTGATGCAATGGATCCCAGGGCAATTAGAAATATAACAAGTTCCATTGAACTATTTTCCGGTGCCAAACCCAACAATCTAAGGTTTACGGCAGCTGACCAAAAAATACTAAGTCCTATGACTGAGATCACAATAATTCTTGGCTTATCAAATTTTTGATGCAGTTTTGCTGTGACGATAAAGCCAAATCCAAAGCCAAGAATATTATTTATAATCAGCAATCCAATTTGCTGGGATGAGAGTTCCCAGAAAAATGTTCCCATATAAATCGCAAGAGTCTCATGAGTTCCAATTAACAAAGTTAGGAAGAACATTCCAAGTACAAGTCTAAGATAGTTTCGGTTACTCAAAGCGCCAATGATATCTTTAAATAAATCTATTAGCCCCAATCTCGGAGAGCCTCTAGAGGGTTGTTTTAAGTAAGGGATTCGATCTTTTGTGAAGTATGCAGAAGATAAGATGCACAAAGCAATCAACAAAGTGCTGAAAATAACGATGGGCGTGTAAGAATCTTGATTTAATTGCCCTATTTTGTCTCCTGCAAAGCTTGGAAAAATAAGAAACCATACAAACACATGCATGATAATTACACCCATGTATCCAAGAAGGTTGTTGTAGCTCATCACTACACTGCGTTCAATATAATCTTCAGAAAGCTCGGCACCTAAAGCCAGATGGGGAACGGCAAACAGGGTGATGCTTAGGCGGAGAATTATTGTAGAGAAAATCAGCCAAACAAAAAGCTCATACTCAGACAGGCCGATTGGGGGAAAAAACATGAGACATATGGCAATGACTGTCGGGAAAGGCGCTAAAAACATAAAAGGATGTCTTCGTCCAAGCTTTGATTGGAAGCGATCCGAAATAGAGCCCATGATTGGATCTGAAACAGCATCAAAAATAATAGCAATTAAAACTGCTGTTCCAGTTAGTGAGCTAGAAAGACCAAGAACCTGATTGTAGAAAAAGAATGTTAAACCTGCAAAAAGCCAATTTGTTGCCGCTTCTCCAGTTGCACCAATGCCAAAAGCTAATTTAGTTTTTAGTGGTAATTTTTCTGGGGTCAAGTTAATCCTTTTTAATCATTCTAGCCTCGAAACATCAATAAGGTAAAATAACTTTTATGCAATTAAAGATGTATCAAGTAGACGCATTTACTGATAAATTATTTTCAGGCAATCCAGCTGCTGTTGTCATACTAGAATCAGCAATTAAAGACAGTCAGATGCAATCAATTGCCTTAGAAAATAATCTGTCTGAGACAGCATTTATTAATATTTCTGAAAATCCAATCTCGATTAGATGGTTTACCCCAAGTGATGAGGTTGATTTGTGTGGGCATGCGACCTTAGCAAGCGCAACAGTTCTTTTTCAGTATTTCCCAGCAATAGCTGGCACTGAAATTATCTTCACCTCTAAAAGCGGAATCCTCAAAGCATCCAAGGACGGAGACTACTTTTGCCTCGATTTTCCGGTCAATGACCCAGAAAACATAGCAATCGATGTATGCTTCTCTGAAGCTCTGGGCGACAAGCCTATTGAAATGCTTAAAGGAAGAGATGACTACCTAGCTATTTTTGAAAATCAATCCCAGATTCAAAACATGCAGCCAAACTTTCAACAGCTTGCAAAGTTGAAAGCGCGAGGCCTTGTAATCTCAGCCCCAGGAACGCAAGTTGATTTTGTATCTCGATGTTTTTACCCCCAAACGGGTGTTGATGAAGACCCTGTAACTGGCTCGGCTCACACTATGCTAATTCCATACTGGGCAAAGCATTTAGATAAAATTGAATTTCAAGCCCATCAACTCTCAGCTCGAGGAGGGGCTCTAAATTGCAAGTTAAAAAATGATCGCGTTTTGATTGCTGGAAAAAGCGTTGTTTATTTTGAAGGAATGATTTCGATCATATAAACTTAAACTTAAATAATTTTGGAGAGAATTTATGGCTATTTATATTATTTATGCATTAATCCTAGCTTTGGTCCAAATTTGGATTGTGCCAGCGGCGTTTAACATGAAAAATTTTCCTTGGTTAGGCTCAAACAGAGATGAGCCAATGCCAAATGAGCTTTCAATTATGGGAGGCAGAGCGAGTAGGGCAAGTATAAATTTACAAGAAAGCCTTCCAGCTTTTTTAGCATTGGCTTTACTGTCTATGCAGTTAGGAGTTGAGGCTGAGGCTGCTGTAACTGGTCTAGCATGTTGGTGGTTAGCTTTTAGAGTTGCTCATTTGATTGCATATATCGCTGGTATAGCCTTGGTCAGAACATTGCTATGGGTTGGTTCTATTGTCTCATTAATTATGATGGCGCTAGCATTGATATAAGATTTAGCAATTGCTATACAAACAAAAGGGGGCTTTGCCCCCTTTTTTATTGGATAAAATATTATCTTTAGTTATCTTTTAGCCGTTAGGGTTAATTAAGAATTTTTCACCCGTTGCTTGTTTGGCATACACCATCAAAGCCTCAAGAGTTAAAGCTCCTTCTAAAGAAACTTCTTGAGTGTAGGCGCTTGCAAAAGTGGTTTTAATTTCATTTGCAACTCGCGTTTGAAGCTCACCCACCTTTTCAAATCCAACTTTTCCAAGGAACGGTGTTAATAAAAATCCACCAATGCCCCAATACATTCCAAAGGTTCTATTATTAGGCAGCGTAATCCCTGACTGATTGAGCGCTCCATATATGTAGACTTGTTTATGATCTGTAGACCCATATGGGCTGTATTCTGTCGCATTTTTTCTTGCTGCAACTTCCATACAAGTAAGAATTTTTCCAGCCAATTCTCCACCTCCAGTCGCATCAAATGCAAGAGTGGCTTTTGTTTCAGTGATAGCTGATGTTAATTGCTCCATAAAGTCATCATCAGATGAGTTACAAACAAACTCTGCACCAATAGATTTCAACAGATCAACATGTTCTTGCTTGCGAACAATGTTTACAAGCTGAACCCCATCATCTACGCATATTTTGACAAGCATTTGGCCTAAATTAGAGGCAGCAGCTGTATGAACCAGTGCTGTATGTCCTTCCATTTTCATGGTCTCTACCATGCCAAGAGCAGTCAACGGATTCACAAAACTTGATGCACATTCACGAGGCTCTGTGCCTTCATTCATAACCATGCAACTTGCAGCAGGCAGACATCTATATTGCGAGTACATTCCACCGCCAACAACGCTAACAATCTTGCCCATTAATTCTTGAGCATCAGCCCCTGCCTCAACAACAACCCCAGAGCCTTCGTTTCCGACTGGCATAGGAATATTCAGCCTTGGCTTCATGGCCCCCATAATTGCTTTTGGAACATCCATTGTAATTTTTGAGTCTTCAGCCTTAAGAGTATTGATATCACCAGGCCCAAGCAAAAGACCTAAATCAGAAGGATTAATTGGCGTTGCTTGAATCTCAATTAAGACCTCATTGTCCTTTGGTATAGGACGCTCGGATTCAGTAATAGCAATTTCAAGTTTTCCTTGATCAGTAACGGTAGAAGTAATTTGTTTATTTGTAGTCATTTTTTCCCCTGAAGGCATTCAATAGTAATATATACAAAGAACTATACAGCTTAGAGCATGCTTTAAGTCAAGCAATAGAATTAAAAATTTATTATGAAAAATTTAAAGGGAAAAGTCATAGCAATTACAGGCGCAGGATCTGGCATTGGCCGCAGCCTTGCAATGCAATTAGCACTGTATGGAAGCGATCTCTCGCTTTCAGATATTGATGAAAAAGGACTTAAAGAGACCAAGGAATTATTATCCAAGGATATCAAGGTCAGTTCTTATCTGGTTGATGTCGCAAATCGCGAGCAAGTATACGCTTGGGCTGAAGACACAATTAAACATCATGGCCATGTCGATTGCATCATTAACAATGCTGGCGTGGCAACAATGGCAAGCATTGAAGAAATTGACTATGAAGACTTTGATTGGGTTTTTAATATAGTTTTTTATGGAGTTCTATATGGTACTAAAGCTTTTTTACCTCATCTAAAAGAACGCCCTGATGCACACATAGTTAATATTTCAAGTGTCAATGGCTTTGTTTCAACTCCAACTAACGGCCCTTATGCCTGTGCGAAGCATGCCGTTAAGGCTTTAAATCAAACCCTTCAACAAGAATTAAGAGGCACTGCTGTAAATATTACATCTGTGCATCCTGGCGGAGTCAAAACTAACATAGCTCGCAATTCTAGAAGCTATGATTCTGAAGAGCTCCAAAAAGAAAAGGTTGAACGATTTGATCAGATTGCAGGAACTTCACCCGAAAAAGCAGCAAAGATTATTATTAAAGGGATATTAAAAAATCGTAAGCGTCAGTTGGTTGGCTTTGATGCAATAGTGATTGATATTTTCTCCCGCTTTTTTCCTCAGAAGTTTTCAGATGCAATAGGATATCTTCATGAAAGAGCTGCCCGAAAGTGGAAAGCGAGCAATACAACTTAAAAATTCTATGCAAAAAAATTTAGATAACATTGGGATAGTGGGAGGAGGAATAGCTGGTCTCACTCTGGGCTGTACTTTATTACAAGATGGCATCCCCGCTATTATTTTTGAGCAGTCATCCGAAGTCAGTTCATACGGGGCTGGGATATCTCTTTCTAAAAATGCCTTGTGTTTATTGGAGAGGTTAAACGTCTTAGATAATTTGCAAGATCGCTCTTTCACTCACTCGAAAGTTGAAGTGCAAGGTCCGGTAGAAGCTATATGTGAATTCAGTTCACCCTTTGGCTGGTTAGCTATGCGCAGGCAGGAATTAATCAATTGTCTTTTAGAAACGTATCTTAGTCTTGGTGGAGAGATTCTTTACGATCATTCTTTGAAAACTTTTAACCAAGTCACTAGAGAGATTACATTTGAGAACGATGCACAATATACCGTCAATCATTTGGCGGCATGTGACGGAATCCGCTCATCAATTCGAGATACATTTTTTACCATTAATCAAAAACCAAAATACAGCGGCTACAGTGCATGGCGAGGCGTGGGTAAATCAGAGCTTAAATGTGTTCATTTTGTTCTTGGGCCAAACAGCCATATTGTGAATTACCCATTAAACAAAGAGGGCGATGTTAGTTTTGTTGGTGTTCTTAGAGAGCCAAATGAATTTGACGAGTCTTGGAGAAAAGAAGGCTCATATCAAGATTTCTTAGATGACTTTTCAATCTATGACCCATCAATTTTTCCAATACTTGACGATTCTACAAAACTATACAAATGGGGTATTTATACTAGACCTCCTCTGAAGTCGATGACAGTTAAGAATATCACTTTGCTTGGCGATGCAGCCCATCCAATGGTTCCATTTATAGGACAGGGTGGATGCATGGCTATCGAAGATGCATATGCATTTGGAATACTATGCAAAATAACTAATTGTGACTTTGCTAAAGCTCAAAAAACATATGATTCCATTCGAAGTAAACGCACCAAGAAAATCCAAAGACGCTCCATGATGCAGGCAGCTATTTATCATATGACAAATCCATTGCTTGTCGCAGCGCGTAATGCCCTAATGCGATACACCAACATCCCAGCAAATAATTTAAACAGCATTCATAAGTACGATGTTGAAGATGCAATTAAAGTCCATAAGTTTATGGCGGAGAACCCTAGTGGAACCACTAGCTATTTTAATTAGTAAAATTTAAAGAAACTGCTGATAATCAATTGATGTATCTTTGTCTATGCTTTTTATCGCAGGCGGCATTGGATATTTCAGTCCAGTCGCACAATTAAACAACATCACTTTTTCATCTGGGCTAATAATTTTTTTCTCAATGGCCAGTTGATATCCAGCTGCAGTTGCAGCGCCCTCCGGACAGAGCAATAAACCATCCTCTTGAGAGACAATATCTCTTATTTGAATAATATGTTCATCATCTACAGCAAGAGCACATCCATTTGATTCTTTGAGGGCCTCTAAGATTAGGAAATCACCTATTGCAGCAGGAACTCTGATGCCCGATGCAACAGTATTGGCATTTTCCCATAATGGAGCATGATCTAATCCCTTGTTAAATGCATTTACGATGGGTGCGCATCCCGAAGATTGAATAGCTATCATTTTTGGTAACTTGCATTTCAACCAACCCAATTCTTTTAATTCAGCAAAGGCTTTCCACATGGCGATTAAACCTGTTCCTCCCCCAGTAGGATAGAAGATAGCATCTGGAAGATCCCAATTCATCTGCTCAGCAAGCTCAAATCCCATGGTTTTTTTGCCTTCAATTCTATAAGGCTCTTTAAGCGTTGATACATCAAACCAACCAGTCTCCTCTTTTCCTTCAAAGACTATTTTTCCACAATCATTGATTAGCCCATTAACCAGAAATGTATCTGCTCCTTGTAGCTGAATTTCTTGGACATTCACTGTGGGTGTGTCATCGGGACAAAAAACCGTAGCTTTTAAATTGGCCTGTTTAGCATAGGCAGCCATTGCTGCGCCTGCATTTCCATTGGTAGGTATTGCAAGATGCTTAAGCCCAAATTGATGTGCCATCGAGACTGCAAGTGCCAAGCCTCTTGCTTTAAATGATCCAGTAGGCAGTCTTCCTTCATCTTTAACAATAATATTTCCTCTTTTCCCACCCAACATTAAAGCACTAGCCTGCAAGGGGATAAGTGGAGTTAAGACTTCTCCTAGAGAAATTCGTGAGGCTGGATTAGAAACCGGTAATAGGGCCTGATAACGCCAAAACCCTGGTGCTGATTTTTTATACCAACTATCCTTATCTTGCTCGGCTTTTAATTTTTCTAGATCATACCTAGCCAACAAAGGCATCCCATCTTTTGAAAGATTATGAACTTCATTCGCAGAATAGATGTCTCCGCTCTTGGAGCATTCAAGATATGAAATGTATGATTTCATTTAATTCTGACTCTGAGCAAATACATTGGTAGCTAAAACTAGCTCATGCGTAATTTCTTTTTCAAAAGCTGTATGACCTGAAAATGGAGCTATGACTAAAGATGCCTCAGGCCAGCATTCTGAAAGTTCATAGGCTGTTTCAGCAGGGCAGACCATGTCATAACGTCCTTGCACAATCACAGCAGGAATATATCTAATAATATCTATGTTGTTAAGCAGTTGATTTTCATTGTCTAAAAAACCTTTATTCATAAAGTAATGATTTTCAATTAGCGCAAACGCCAGGGCAAACTCTGAATCTGAGAATTCTTCTACTCTCGCTGAGGAGTAATTCATGCTGCTACATGCTGCTTCCCAACGAGACCAGGCAATGGCTGCATCCAAACTTTTTTGCCGATCTGAGCCAGTAAAGATTTCATGATATGCATGCATAAGATTTGATTGTTTGTCTGGCTCAATCATTTTGACAAAGTCAGCCCAAGCTTCAGGAAATATATGACTTGCCCCTTCTTGATAAAACCACTTAAGTTCTTTTTCACGCAGTAAAAAAATTCCTCTTAAAACCATCTCGCTAACTGAGGCTGGATGTGTCTGTGCATAAGCTAAAGCTAAAGTACTTCCCCATGAACCCCCAAAGACAAGCCACTTGTGAATATTTAACTTCTCTCTCAGGCGCTCAATATCAGAGACCAAATCCCAAGTAGTATTATTCTCTAAAGAAGCATGGGGCTTACTTCGTCCACAACCGCGTTGATCAAATACTATGATTCTATAAAGCTCTGGATTAAAAAATCTTCTAACATTTGTGCTCCCACCCCCTCCAGGACCACCATGTAAGAATACAGCTGGCTTGCCATCTGGATTTCCACATTGCTCATAATATATTTCATGTCCTCCTGCAGAGATAAAGCCTTGTTCATAAGGCTCAATCGGTGGATACAATTTAAGTTGTTCGTTTGCCATAATTAAATAGGGTTTTGATTATTTTTTTTTGGATGAGCTGTCTACCAGCTCTTCTGATGTTTTAATTTGAAATGGATCATCAAAGTCTCCAAAAATCTTTTTAGGCGAAACTGATTCTAGCTTACCTTCAGTATCGGTAGGATCAGTATAAAAGCCTAATACATAGCCTCCTTGAGAATACCCCATCAAATCTCTAAGCTCGGGGTCCAAATCTTTAGCAATAGATGGTGGGCATGAGAGATACTGATTTTCTTCTTGCCTTAACCAGTTAGGAGCATAATGTAAAAATACGCCCAAACGCTCGGCATCACTATTGTTATTTCCACCGCCATGAATCACTGAGCCTGTGTAAATAAATACCGAGCCTGCTGACATTTCTGCATACTCTACTTCTTCAGGAAGAGGAGATCGATTTTTATCCCATTTATGTGAACCCGGAACTACTTGGGTTGCCCCATTCTCTTTTGTAAAATCTGTAATTGCCCACACAGTACTGAGTTGAGTCTCAATTTTTCTTGGAACATAGCCACCCCATACTCCTCTGTCCCTATGAAGCACTTGTTGAGATTCACCGGGACCAATTGAGATCGCAGAAGTAAAATGCAACTGATAACCATCACAATGAGGCTCTAAAAATTTTTGTGAAACTTGATTGATAACAGGGTTTAAAGCTAGCTCTCGGCAGGTTGGAGAGCGTGCCATTAATGCACCCACTCTTTTTGTTTGAAATCCAGTGAATTCATTGTCCCCTTTAAGATTATTTTTGAGATAAGGGGCAAGCTCATTCTTAATTTTTTTAAGATCATTGCTTGAGACAACATCATCAATCACTAATCCAGCATCTTGATCTAGAACTTCTAGGATATGCTGGATTTTTGAATCAGCTTTTAAATGTTTAATTGCCATACCTAGAGTTTATGACAATTTTAAAAATGATGAAAATTATTCTGAAATAATAGAGCTGTAAATCTCAGGATCTGTAGCACCCTCTGTCCCAAATAATAAAACAATGCTTTCATCATTCAGCCCCATAGCCTCTGAAATATTTTGATCTTTCATTGATTCTATGAGACCAGCTAAGCCTGCAACTGATGATTCTCCAGCTTCAATTTCATGACTATTTTTAGCCAATAATCTCATCAATGCAGGTATCGAGGAATCATTAATAGTAATAAAATCATCGGCTCCCGATCTTAATATTTCCCACCCTAATAGCGAAGGCTCGCCGCAAGATAGACCAGCCATCATTGTTTCTTGCTTGATATTTACCGAAGTCATTTGATTGTTCTGAGCACTTCGGATGAGGCAGGGCGCATGCTCGGACTCAACAATAACAAATTTAATATTGTTGTTAGAAAATTTTTCCCAAAAATATCCACATATCGCTCCAGGGAATGAGCCGACACCGCCTTGTAAAAATATGTGAGTAGGGAGAGGCCCATTTTTTATTTGCTCAACAATCTCTTCTGCCATAACGTTATACCCAGCCATGATATATCGCGGATATTTTGTGTAACCTTCATAAGAAGTATCTGAAATCACATACCAGTTATTCTTGTCAGCATCTTCAATGCAGATTTGAAGTGACTCGTCATAGTTTCCAGAGACCCGGATAACAGTTGCTTCAAGATCTTCCATTGCTTTTTGGCGACCAGAACTTACTTCTGAGTGAATATATATCTGACACTTGCAACCAAATAGCTTTGCACCAAAGGCCACTGATCGACCATGATTGCCATCCGTTGCTGTGGTAACTGTGTACTTTGAAATTTGCTTTGAATACTTCCCTGCATGAATATCTTTGATGCTCACTTCATCTCCAACTTCTTTTTTCAGGGCGTGATGAATAAATTTCAAAACTCCATAAGTGCCACCCAAGGCTTTGAAGCTACCCAATCCAAAGCGAGAGCTTTCATCTTTGTAGTAAATATTTTTGATCCCAATGTCAGAGGCCAAGGAATCCAGAGAATGCAGTGGAGTTACAGAATAGCCTTCCCAGGTTTTAATCTCCTCAAAAGCAGCAGTTGTATTTTGGAGACTTAATACATATCGCAAGTCATTTGAGTAATGTCCTGTATCTTTTTGAGTGTTATGAAAATATTCCGTCAACATGAAAAAACAGAATTAGTCTCTAAAGTTATCAAATTGAAGAGGCAAGTCATATTTTTGATCTTTAATAAGCTGAATTATTTGTTGCAACTCATCTCTTTTCTTACCATTAATTCTAACGCTTTCACCTTGGACTGATGCCTGCACCTTCACTTTGGATTGTTTGACTAAAATGGTAATTTTTTTGGCTAGCTCTCTATCTATGCCTTCCTGGAGACTAATCGATTGACGAGCTTCACCAGTTGCTGATTCTATCGATCCAGGTTGGAGTGTTTTTAAATCAATTCCGCGCTTAGCCATAGCTTCATGAAGCACAGGTTCCATCTGCTTGATTTGAAAATCTTCTTTTGCAGACAAAAGAATTTCTTTAGCATTGAGCACAAAAGAGGCATTGGTTCCCTTAAAGTCAAACCTATTTTGCAAGACTCTATTTGCTTGATCCACAGCATTGGTTAGTTCATGAGTGTTGATTTCTGATTTAATGTCGAAAGAGGCCATAAGTTTGAAAATATTTTAGATAAATTATTATATTTCAATTCTTAGAATCTAACAGTAAAACGAATACAAGAATTCCTAGTCGCAAGCCTTTAATTTTTTTGAATGTCCCGCAAGTATTACCCTTATAAATTCAAGATTTCTTTCTCCTATGCTCCAAGCAAGTTTCTCTTCAATCACCATGATGTGCTCGGCTCCTTGCTTTCTAATTTCTTGCCCAAGCTCAGTAATTTTTACTACACGATCTTTTTTATTGTCATGACGAGTACTTAGCTCTAAAAAACCTAAATCTTCTAGTTTATGAGCTGTCTTGTGAACTGCTTGTCGAGAAATATTCATCAGCCTGGCTAGCTCTGAAATAGATTTTTCCTCTCCTCTAATAGCATTAAATAACTTTATTTCTGCAATAGATCCTTGAAATTTTGCAGATTTATTTAACTCAATCATTTCTAACTCCATCCACTTCACAAGCTCTATGGCTAGACGCATAAGGTTTTTATCTAAAAATTTAATATTATTGTCAACCATATTGACAATATAGCATCTTTTCTCTATCTTATTAACCCTAATTCAAGAAATATAATCACTATTATGCTGACCAATGTGTTTTATAGAGATATTTAGATTTAAATAAAATTTAAGCTTCGGAAACGATAGTTGTTTTCATAGATTTTTTGCTCAACCCCCATGCAAAACGAGCTATCTTGACTAGTAAAAGTCTAATAGTTCTATCAAATAATGAAATCTTTTCTATTCCAGATTTTACTTCACAGACCTGTTTGCCTCTAATCAAGTTTCCAGGAAGTGCTCCTGTAGCCCTTCCATTTTCACTGATAATCTCACCGCTTTTAATTGTTGCCACATAACCTGTAGCATCCTGAACCAGTCGTCTTCCCCCCAAAGGCAGATCATGGATCATTTTAGGATGACTTACATTTAGCTTTTCAAAATCAATAATATTAATATCGCCTAACATGCCTACTTTTATTTCACCGCGATCAAACAGCCCGAAGGTTTCAGCTGTGTCTTTTGTTTGTTTTCTGATCAGCATCTCAAGAGAAAACTTTTTTCCAGCTTCACGATCTCTGGCCCAATGAGATAAATTCGTTGTCGGCATACTTGCATCACATATTAGGCCGCAATGAGCCCCTCCATCACTGCCACCAGCAACCGAAGACTTTAATCCATATGCCTGCTCAACAAAATCAAGTTTGTAATTTTCATAAGGCGTAAAGGCAGCATAAATTAGATTGGCGCCATTATTTTTTATCATCTCGTCATACATAACCTCAAGCTCTGTGATTCCTCTATTTATCGCTATTGAAGCGATACTGTCTTCTTTTCCTGGCTCGTAATTTGGTGGAGTACCTAAAATAAATTGGGATTCATAATTGGATGTCAGCTTTGTTGGAAGTTCTACATCCTTTGCAATTTCTTCTTTCGTTTTATTGTTAGGATTATTAGCAAGTTGAATTTTAATTTCTGATTCAAAATCAGGTTGCTGGCTGAGCAATTTATTTTTAAAGTTAGGGTCTTTCATAATTTCAAATTTTTGATCTAAGGGCAGATCAGCAATTTCTTTGTATGCTGGATACTGAATAAACGGATGCAAGGAGCTTTCTAGACCAAACATGAGCCCAACATTTCTTCCTGGAAACTGAGGACGGATATTTTTTCCTTTTAAAAACTGCTCCTCAGAAAATAAAATTGTCTTTACGGCATCTCCATTCGTTTGTAAAAAAGTTAACCCACAATCACTTTTTTTAATGTATTCCTTCATCCAAGACATCTCGATTTCTTCATCTAGCCAATCAGATGTAATTTCTAAAGTCCCTTCACCAGCTTTGTCTATGCCAAAAGCAAGAGCTCTCATTTCCTCAGAACTCGCTTCAGTTCCTGGAACGTATTTACCATATATATCTCTATGAAGGATAGTTCTTGAAGTGCTGAATCCAAGGGCGCCAGAATCAATGGCTTCAGTCACCAGTTCAGACATCTTGCCGATCTCTGCTTCTGATGCATCAACTTGATTTTGACATCTTTCGTAGCCCATCACATAACTTCTTAAAGGGCCATGACCAATCATAAATCCGAGATCCATAACGAATTCCTTTTTCTCAATTGCATCTAAAAATTCGGGGAATGTTTCCCAATCCCACTCAATCCCCTCATTTAAAGCTGAGCCAGGAATATCTTCCACCCCCTCCATTAATTGAATAAGAAAATTTTCGTCTCCAGGCTTTACTGGAGCAAAGCCAACCCCACAATTCCCCATGACCACGGTTGTGACCCCATGCCAGCTCGAAGGCGTGAGATATGGATCCCAGCAAACCTGCCCATCATAGTGAGTGTGGATATCGACCCATCCAGGGGTTACCAATTTGCCTTTTGCGTCAATTTCTTTTTTACCTGACCCTTCAATCGCTCCAACTGATGATATTTTTCCATCGTCTATAGCAATGTCGCCAATGAATGGTTTTTTGCCGGACCCATCTACGATCTTGCCATTTCTTATAACAACGTCATGTAAATTATTATTTTCCATATTGATTCACTGCTTCAAAGTTTACTCATTGCTCATAAAAATTACCAATGAAATTTGGAGAAACACCTTGGCATCGATGAGTTGGTATTAAGCAGTTTGCACTGCTTCTAAAAGGTCGGATTGAAATAGTTTCTTTTTCAGCATTTCCTTCGCTATCTATTGATGTCTTGATAAAGCATGCATAAGCAGCTTTTTCATACCCCTTGCTATTAGATACCTTGGTATAGATTTTCTTCTTTTCACATTTTGTTGGCACAATTTCTAAGATTAAACGTTTAGTCCTATCAAATTTTTTATACTCTCCTTTAGAATTTTTATCTAAATATACCGAGCCATCATCGTAATAAACTTTATATGGTGCCAAAAAGTTGCCTTCGTTAAATTTTCCACTCATCATTAGTTGGCCATTGTTATGGTATCTCTCATAAGGGCCGTCAAGAAATCTAAATTCTGTGCCCCCCAGAGTTGAAAAATAGTTTTTAATGTTTCCTATTTCTTCTAAAATCCCATCCTTTGAAAAAAAACTGTAAGAACTTTTTTCACCATTTTCATGAACACCTTCTTCTTCTATTTGACCATCTTTATAATAAAATTTGTATAAGCCATTTATGTCCATGGCATAATTCATTTGATCTTCTAAATTTTTAATCTCTTTTTCTTTAGCTTTAATACTCCAATCAGCACTAAAACCGCCACTCGAAGAGACCATGCATTCTATGCTATTGCGATTTTCGTTGTCATCACATTTATTTATTTGATATTGTAGCGACGATTCTTTAGTACTTTGGATGAGGCTTTTTTGCATTTCAATTTTACTTCTTAGTTTTGCTAATGATTTTTCTGAAGCGGGAGTAGATGTTTGAATATTCAAGATCTCACCCGTTGAGTAATAAGTAATATCTACAGATCTTTCTAGCTCACCATTATCATAGAAATTCCTTTTCGTTAATATATTTTTATCCTCATACCAGCTTAAGTCACTAACTTTTATATTAATATTTCTTCCTTGGCTTTTGTGATCAACTATCACTCCATCAAATACAGTTATAGGATCATTTTTATTCTTATAGACCAATTCTTCTCCCTCTTTAACTCCATTCCTATAATTTGTTTCTTGGAAAATTGTGCCATCATCGAAATAAGTCTCTTTAATCTCATTTAATTCAGAATTAAGAATCTGTAATCTCTCCTCAGCATATTTAATCCATTCTGCTGCCAATGCTTTATCTAGAAAATATCTAACAAACTTACCTTCATTATTTAGTCGAATAAACTGCTCTAAAGCTTCTATCTCAAGTATTTTGTTCCCAAGCGTGACTTGGCCTGTTCTAGACGGGGAGAAATCTTTGCTTAACTCATATTGGGCCGGAGCAAAATCTGGATTTTTGGAAATAAAATCTTTTAATAAGTTGGTTCGAGCTGGGGCATCAAAAAGAAGAATTTTAAGATACTCAATGATTACCCGTTTATCGTTTTCAAAAAAGGAGTTATATACTTCCCGCGCTCCTGCTCTTCCTTCTTGGATTTTAAGAAAAGTTTGATATCGTAAGTGAGGGTCAATGTAATCTAGATTAAATGAGAAGTATTGGTTGTAACTTCTCCTAGCATTTAAGTAATCTCCTTTGTCTTCGTAAACTCTTAAGTTATGGTAATGCTCCTCAGGTCTCTCAGGATTTGCAATTAACCCTCCTAATTTAGAAATTTGACTAAAAGACTCATTAATATCATCAAGTTTATTTGCAATAATCTCACTAGTATTTGCAATGGTCTCATTAAGCTGCCTTGTTTGCTCAACATTTTCTTTTGTATTTTCAGCAATATCTCCAACCAATTCCTCAGTTCTTAAAGTTGATTGTTTAATTTCCAATAATTCTGATTCTATTACTCCAAGACTTGATTGAAGAGATTCAATGGAAGGAAAATTACTAGCCAATACACCCTTTTGAGAATTTGCTTCATCTTGAGAAGAGTATAGCAATCCTGTCAAGATCATTAAGGAGATGCTGACGGTAAAGTACTTAACAATTTTTTCTCTTAGAGCATCTTTTAATAAATATAAGACAGTTAGAGTTAATGTGACCAATACACTTATCAATAACAGAACGAATGTTAGATTTCCTAACGGCTGCAAAAAGTCTGAAACACCAGCTAGAGTAGCTGTAAAAGCTTGCCCAAAAAGCATGTCCTTGGCTTGAGGCAATCTTTTTGAGCCAACTGACTTTGAGCGAATGCCTGATATCAGAGATTTCTTTTTATTTGAAAAGACCATTTTAGTTTTAGTTAGTAATTTCAGTTTACATTATTAATATTGAAGCAGTTATTTAAAAAACAATGTATTACTCAATATTCCATAATTAAAAGGATGCAAAAATCAAAAGGATGCAAAAAAATAATATATGGTGGTGCCCAGAGGTGGAATCGAACCACCGACACAAGGATTTTCAGTCCTTTGCTCTACCGACTGAGCTATCTGGGCAATGTGAAATCAAGAATTATAACCGAACTGTACTTGGTGGAGAATAGTTAGTTAGAATATAAATACTAATTCATTGAGAGAATAATATGAAACCTGTATGTTTAGTTTTAGGGGCTGGAGCCGGAATAGGTGGAACCGTAGCCGTAAAGTTTGCCAACGAGGGATATCATGCATGTTTGTGTAGGCGATCCGATCAAGAGGGGCTAGATAAATTAGTAAAAAATATTCAAGAGCAGGGAGGAACCGCAACTGGATATTTGATCAATGCCATCGAAGACAACGTTCTTGAAGATCTAATCACATCTGTTGAAAAAGACATAGGCCCTATCGAAGTCTTGGTTTATAACTTGGGTGCCCAAAGTGGAATGAAGCTTCTTCATGAAACCTCTTTAAAAGAGTTTGAATGGGGGTGGAGAATGGCAGACCTGGGTTTATTTCGAGCGGCAAAAGTTCTTATGCCTCTCATGGAAGAAAGGGGTGCTGGAACACTGCTTGTAACCTCTGCAACAGCTGCAATGCGAGGCAATAAGAATCAACATTCCCATGCCGCTGCAATGGGGGGGAGAAGAATGTTATGCCAAACACTCAATGCTGAGTTTGCCCCCAAAGGCATTCATGTTGGTCATGTGGTGGTCGATGGGATGGTAGATGCTCCCGATACTCTTGGCAAAATGCTGGGTGAAGAAGCATTTCAGCAACTACGTAAATCTCGAGGCATGGAGCATGATGGATTAATTCTTCCAGAAAAAATTGCAGATACCTATTTTCACTTAGCGCAGCAACACAGATCAGCTTGGACTCATGAAATAGACCTGAGAGCTTTTTCAGATGTTGCTTGGTGGAATAGTTAATCTAAAGCTTTAAAACCAGAAGCTTGTTCAACATCTTCGTTGTTAAAAAACCTTTCCATTTGTTCTAAGAGCCAAGAGCGATCCTCGGACTTAGAAAGATCTAAATGTTTCTCATTAATTAAAGTGGTTTGATGGGACTTCCAGTCTTCCCAAGCCTCCAATGAAACGGTTTCCATCAGCTCTTTTCCTTTCGGACCAGGCATGGGAGGAATAGTCATTGCAGGTAAATTTTTTTGATATTTTTTGCAGAAAATAGTATTGCTCATAATTGCTGAATTAGTTTGGTAATAGGTTTAGGCATTCCATAATTATCTATTCTATCCTTTTTTATCCATTCATATTTTTGATTTGTATCTAGATCAAACTCTTTGGATGAAAAATAAACATTTACATTGAGATCAAGGCTTCTGTGCGTCAACTCGTGCCTAAACTTTTCATTTTGAGTGAGTTTCAATTCCTTCATATAAGATTTCATTGCCAGCTGATCAAAAGGCAGCCATAGACTGCTCCAAATCGAATTCATTTCATTCTTTCTGAAAAGGAACGATTGCTCTGTTTGCACGATTGCAAAAGCCATCATCATAATTTTTTTAGGCTTTTTATTATTATTTTTAACCTCTACCTCAACATTAAATGCTGACATGCAATCTTCGTTCAGCGGGCATACCTGACACGAAGGATTTGCTTTCGTACATACCGTTGCTCCAATATCCATGATTCCTTGTGTATAAGAAAAACAATCTTCTGTATTGACCAATTTCTTAGATAGGTCCCACATGTCTTTTTCTTTGAGAGAAGAAATTTTTTTTCTAATCAACCTTGAAATAACTCGTTTTACATTTCCATCTAAAATAGGCTGAGGTACAAGAAATGCCAAAGACATTAATGCGCCTGCAGTTGATCTTCCAATTCCAGGTAAATCAATAATGGATTCAAATTTATTTGGAAATTTATTTTTATAATCTTTTTTAATAGTTTCTTTGGCTGCAAATATATTCTTTGCTCTTCTGTAGAAACCCAAACCTGACCATGCTGCAAGAATTTCATCTTCGCTTGCCGAAGATAATTTTTGCAAGGTAGGGTACTTTTTCATGAATGCATTAAAGTAAGGAATAACAGTTTTTACTTGAGTTTGCTGCAACATAATTTCAGAAATCCAAATTCTGTATGGGGTAACTTTCTTTCTCCAGGGCAGATGATGCCTGCCATCTTGGAGATACCAATTGACAATTTGGGAAGAAATTTTTTTAAAGTCTTGTTTCAAAAAAGATTTTCCTTAGAAGATGGCAGGGGCTCGCCTGTAAATGAATAAAGAATTGGCGCCCCGGTTGGAATTTCTAGACTTAAGACCTCTTCTTTCGAAAGCTTATCAAGTTGCATTACCAGCGAGCGAAGAGAATTTCCGTGAGCAGCAATTAGGATATTTTCACCCTCCATTAATCTTGGCATGATCACTTCATTAAAATAAGGCAAGACTCTTTCAGCAGTATTCTTGAGACTTTCGCCGCCTGGAGGTGGGACGTCATAAGATCTTCTCCAGATATGAACTTGTTCTTCACCCCATTCTTTTCTTGCTTCATCCTTGTTCAACCCCGCCAGATCTCCATAATCTCTTTCGTTTAGTGCTTGATCCTTGATTACTGGAATCTGAGTTTGATTGATACCCTCTAAGATTGCTTGCCCTGTAATCTGTGCTCGCTTTAAAACAGAAGTGAACATTACTGAAAAATGGATTTCTTTTTTATTAATAATAGCCCCAGCATTTTTAGCTTCCTCTTCTCCTTTAGGAGTTAAACCAGGATCTTTCCATCCGGTAAATAAGTTTTTTGCATTCCACTCGCTCTGACCATGCCTAACTAAAACTAAAAAATTTTGCTCTTTCATTGTATAAACCTCACATGAAAATATATTTTAAGCGATAATAGGCAAATGCTAGAGTTCAATTTGTTTTTAATTGATTATTGGTTCTTTTCAGTGCCTTTATTTCTTTCTATATTATTATGGTTTCGTGCTGAAAGTGGTCGGGGCGGCAATCGTGTTGACTGTACTCAATTAACTATTCTTGCCAATAAGAAGTCTGCTTGCCTGGTAGATGTTAGACCTAAAAGTGAATTCGAGATTGGAGCCATTGCTGGTTCTACCAATATCCCATTTGATGAGCTGGATGCTAGGCATGACGAGCTTCTAAAATTTAAAGATAAACCAATAATACTTATATGTGGCATGGGTAGAAATGCTGGCCTCTCCGGAGAGAAACTTCAAAAACATGGGTATGAAGAAACGCATATTCTTAAAGGCGGCATAGCTACTTGGCAGCAAGAAGGGCTGCCACTTGTAAAAATTTAAATTAGATTTTATGACAATTAATATAAGCCGAAGTTTTCTTCTTATAGTCTTAGTGGCTATATCTGAAATAAATGCATCAGAGTTAATTATTAACCTTTCTAATCAAGAAAAAGCTGGCACTTTAATGTTGGCAATATATCAAAATGCTGAATCCTTTCAGGGTTCTGTAAAGAATGAGAAGCGTTCCGAGACTGGGGTGTTTAAAGGGCTTGAATTATATCTTGAACCCGAAGAGGTAACTCGACTGAGTACCGAGATTCCTAATGGGTTTTATGCCATCGCACTTTTTATTGATGTGAATGGAAATAAAAAACTTGATAAAAATTTTCTTGGTATCCCAAAAGAACAATTTGGTTTCTCAAATAATGCTATGGGCACATTAGCTGCCCCAACTTTCAACCAAGCTAAATTTAATGTTAAAGGACGAGCAGTTCAAAATATTAAACTTAAATAATTTATAATTCTTTCTATGAAACAAGTAACTATTTATACAACTATGACATGCCCATATTGCTACAAAGCAAAAGGGCTATTGAAAGATCTTGGTATAGCTTTCAATGAAATCTCAGTAGATTTAAAGCCAAGCCTGAGAGCAAAAATGGCAGAAAAAGCAGGCAAAACTTCAGTACCCCAGATTTGGTTTAATGAAGATCATATCGGTGGATGTGACGATTTACATGCTTTGCACGAAGCGGGTAGCCTGATGGAGTCTTTGTCTTAATTTTTTTGAGCTTTAATTTTTTTTGAAAGGGTATTCCGCCCCAATCCTAGAATTTTTGCAGCTTCTTGTTTTTTGCCACCTGTTTTATTTAGTGCAAAATCTATCATTAACTTATCTATAGTTGGCTCAATTAACTCCAGCATGTTCTCTGGATTGCTTTGATAAATTTCTTCTAGCCATTGGGAATAGCCTGTCTGCCAATTAGAATCTGTATTTTCCAGTGGCAACTCTTGAATCACATCATTTGGAAGGTCTTCTAACTTGACGCTTTGAGTAGGAGCCATAAGGGCAATCCAGTAACAAATATTTTCTAGCTGTCTCACATTTCCAGGCCAATCATATTGTGCAAGAGCTTGAAGAGCCTCGGGAGAAAGTACTTTTAATTGTTCCGTTAAAGATTCTGCATGGCGCTTTAAAAATGCTGATGATAAATCTCCAATATCCTCTTTTCTTTCTCTAAGAGGAGGGACTTCAATTCTGATAACATTTAATCTGTAATACAAGTCCTCCCTAAAAGTTCCAGCAGCAACTAATGATTCTAGGCTCTGATGAGTGGCCGCAAGAATACGTACATCTACTTTAATTGGTTTATCTCCACCAACCCTAAAGAATTCTTTGTTTGATAGTACGCGCAGTAAACGAGTTTGTGTTTCCAATGGCATGTCTCCAATTTCATCAAGGAAAAGAGTTCCCCCATTTGCTTGCTCAAATCTTCCAATACGCTGCTCAACAGCGCCAGTAAAAGCCCCTTTCTCATGGCCAAATAATTCTGATTCTATAAGTTCTTTTGGAATATCCGCCATATTTAAAGCAATAAATGGCATGTCAAATCTAGGACTATTTTTATGTAACGATTTTGAGACTAATTCTTTTCCGGTACCAGATTCCCCTTCAATTAAAACAGTGGCATTTGTATTTGCTAATTTACCAATAGACCTAAAAACTATTTGCATGGATGGAGCTGAGCCAATAATTTCAGATTTAGAAGTTTTTCTCGGAGCCATTTCTTTATTTTCTTCTAGGGCCCTATTTACTGTTTGAATTGCTTCATCTAAATCAAAGGGCTTAGGGATGTATTCAAAAGCACCGCCGCCGTAAGCATCAATTGCAGCCTGCATGTCAGTAAAAGCAGTCATAATAATTACCGGCAACTTATCATAATTATTTTTAATATGTTTCAAGAGGTCATAACCATGCATCCCAGGCATCTTGATATCTGAAATTATCAAGTCAGGTTTTTCTAAACTTAACGCTTCAATCAAAGATTCACCATTAGCAAAAGTAGTAACCTCTAGATCAGGGCTACTAAGACCTTCCTCAAGAACCATGCGAATAGCCTCATCATCATCTGCTATCCATATCTTATGCACTGATTGCACCTTGAGTATTATGGTTAGAAATAGGTATCAAAATAGAGAATTCAGTTCTATTATCTTTTCTATCAAATGAAATGGCTCCTCCATGGATTCTCACGATATCTTGAGAAATAGATAGCCCGATTCCTGAACCATTCTCCTTACCAGAAACCATCGGAAAAAAAATTTGATCTTCAATTTCAGGATCAATGCCAGGACCATTGTCGCTAATAATAATTTCAGCTAGCGTGCTAAAAACAGTCCCATTGATTGGTTGTCGGTAAGAAATTTGAGTTTTAATTTCCAGTTGAGGATTTTCTGCAAAAGCAGAAGCAGCATGAATAGCATTTTTAGTGATATTGATTAAAGCCTGTATAAAAAGATTCTTGTCACCATAAATTTCAGGAATGCTAGGATCATAGTTTCTATCAATAACTAGATTGTCTTTTGACTCAGCATCAGTCAGGGCTAGAACTCTTTGTATAGTCTCATGAAGATTAAAGTAAGCAAATGTTGGTTTTTTTGCTGGAGTAAGAATTTTTGTAACGATATCATTTAATCTATCTGTTTCCTCTTCAATAATTTTTAAGAATTTTTTTGAAAAGTCATCTACATACTTTGATTTTAGAATTTGTGCACTTCCTTTAATTCCAGACAGTGGGTTTTTAACTTCATGGGCTAGAGTTCTTGCTAAACCGGCAGCTATCTTTTGGCTTGAAAAGCTTCTTGTTGAGTCAATAATTTTATTTAGATTATCAATGCTGACAGCTTCTATAAAAATTAAATTTTTTTTATCAGAGTAAGTAATAGTTAGATCAACGGTTCTTGCTAACCCAGCATTATGAGCAATCACAAAATCTCTGCGCGTAATTGAACCAGAATTTCTCTTTGTTTTGATAAGAATTTTTTTTACTTGTTTAGCAGCTTTTTCATCAAGCAGAGAAAAAATATCGTTACCTTGGTATTTAGTCGAATCTCCGATCCAATTTGCCGCTTTTGCAGAATCATTAAGCCAGGTTAAAGTGAAATCATCAGCATTAAGGATAATAATTTCAGTATTAAGGCTATCAAAGGCTTCAAATTCTTGAGTATTCATATTATTTAAGCTGTTTATAAAAAATAGCCCCCTTTTTTAAGAGGAGGCTACGCATGCAACTCATTAGAGAGATCACTCAAGATGTAAGATCATTTATTTAGTGTGCCTACTAGATGAGCAAGGATTTTATATGGATCAGCATTGGAAGCTGGCCTCCTATCTTCTAAATAACCATTCCAGTTATGTTCAACAGTATAAATAGGGATTCTAATACTGGCGCCTCTATCACTTACTCCATATGAAAACTGGTCAATGCTTTGAGTTTCATGAAGTCCAGTTAGCCTCATATCATTATCAGACCCATACGCAGCAATTCCATCTGCATGAACCTCGCCTAGCTTTTCACACATTGATGAGAATAGCTCTTCAGAGCCACGCGATCTCATCTCTTCGTTGGAGAAGTTGGTGTGCATACCTGACCCATTCCAGTCACCGGTTTTTGGTTTGGGATGAATATTTACTCCAACTCCAAACTCTTCAGCTATTTTATAAAGCAAATATCTACTCACCCATAGATCATCTGCAGCTTTGATGCCTTTCCCTAGGCATTGATATTCCCATTGGCCAAGAGCAACTTCTGCATTGGTTCCAGTTAGAGTTATACCTAGATCAAGACATGCTTGAAGATGAACATCAGAAATTTCCCTACCAACTACATTGCCTGCACCAACTCCACAATAGTAATCTCCCTGAGCTTTAGGTTCTCCATTTTCCCATCCCAGCGGATCTCCAGTTTCTGGGTCTGTAAAAAAGAACTCCTGTTCAAAGCCAAACCACCATTCATCAGTAACTAATTTCTCGGCTTCGGCTCTAAAATTTGATGGGTGGGTAGTGTGATCTGCAGATTGCACCTGAGTCATTACTAGGTCATGCCCATTTGGATTTTCATAAGTTTGAACTGGAATTAACAAACAATCAGAACTTCCACCCTCTGCTTGTTGCGTTGATGACCCATCAAAAGACCAGTCAGGGGCGGCACTAGCATCAGTAGCTTTTACTTTACTCCGCATGGAAGGCTCAGGTTGATAACCATCTAACCATATGTATTCATAAGTTTTATAATCTGCCATTACATTTCTCCTCAAATTTATTTATGTAGCAATATTATTTATGCAATTTATGTGCCAATATATTCGCACAATATATGTGCAAATTATAATTTATTATAGAGCAATGAAAATTAAATGCACAATATTAGTGCAAATTTAAGAATAATTTTATTTTATCAAAATAAGTATCAAACTTATCAAATGCATGATTTCCACCAAAAGTCACATCTACACTAGCTCCCTTGTAGAAAGAAATAGCAGCTTTGTAGTCAAGCAATTCATCACCAGACTGAAGCAAGATCATAAAATTATTTGGCCTTTTAATGGTCTTAATTTCTCCCCCCATTTGATTAAGAAGATCTAATTGAGATTGATCGACATTAAATTTTTTTCCAGTTGAATAGTTTTTATTTTCTCCAAGATAAAAAGACATTTCTGCAGGAGGTATTACTGCTGGATTAATCCCAACACACTGCAAATTATATTTTTCAGAAAAGTAGGTCGCATAAAAACCACCCAGCGAACTTCCCATCAACGAGCTCGGAGAAGATTCCTTAATAAGATTATCTATCTGTTCAACAGCATCAATAATATTATTTTCTAGGTTGGGAATAAAGATATTTGTTTTACTGGTATTGTTAACAATATATTCATTTAACTGACATGCTTTTGTGGAATTAGCAGATGATGCGAAACCATGTAAGTACAAAATTTTAGCCACTTAAAAAGTCTATCTCTTTTCTTTCAACTGCCCCATTAGTAAAAATACTTTCTAGCCATTCAGTCAAAATTCTATTCTGCTGATACTTCTCATCTTCGGATTGACAGAACGGGGATTTAATAAAAAAAGGCACGGGCTTTTCTTGTTGATATGAAACAACCTCTGCTAGTTTTGCATCAACATAAATATTAATTCTTAATATCAAATCTATCAGAGAAGAATCTTCGCTTAATAATTTTGCTTCAAGTGTAACGGTATGAGGTGTTCTACAGATTACTAAAAAATCAGCTTGATTGTTTTTCCCAGAATAGAAAAGATCAAAAGAATAATGATCATTTTCAAATGAACCAAGGATCTTTTTAATCCTTAGAAAATTAGAAGCACACGTACTTAAATGATTGCTGGTTTTTAAAGATTTTCTCATCTACTTAATCTTATAATCTTTATTAAAAGGTGTATAGGATTTACATGCTTCCAGATAATTTTCAATTTGTTTTTTTTCGTCCTTGCAGAAACGTTTAACAGCATTGCTAAAATCTTCTCTTAAAAAATAGTGAAACGAGGATGTAAGCTTTGGCTGAAAGCCTCTTCTAATCTTATGCTCACCTTGAATGCCAGGATCAAAAAATTTAATATTATTTTCAATGCAGTAATCTATTCCTTGGTAATAACAGCATTCAAAGTGAAGGTTCTTAACCTTTCTTAAAGACCCCCAATGTCGTCCGTACAATGTTTCTTGACCTTCAAAGCATAGTGAGGCTGCTATTACTTCTGCTTCAGAATAAGCAAAAAATATAATAGGCTTAACTAACTGATTTACGGCATTAATTTTACTAAAAAAATCTCTACTTAGATATGGGCTTTGACCTCTCTCATAATATGTTTGTTGATAGAAAATATAAAATTGATTCCAGTCTTCATCTGTTATAGCATCAAATTTTTTACAAGAAAATTTAATATTGGCTTTAGTAATACTTTTTCTTTCTTTGCGCAGAGTTGCTCTTTGACGAGAAGTAAAAATTGAGAGAAAGTCATCAAAACTTGAAAAATTATTATTCTCCCAAACAAACCGGTAATTAAATCTTTCTATAAAATCTTTGTGTCTTAATATTCTTTTGCCTTCATCATTGGGAAATAAAATATGCCAACTTTCAATTTCTTCCTCTTCTAATTTTTGAATACCTGATTCAATTAGTGCTAATTTCTTATCCTTATTATTTCCAAGAATCCTATCCCCTTCACATGGGGTGAATGGAACAGCAGTTAAAAGTTTTGGATAATAATTTCTTCCAGTATTTTGAAGGGCATGTGCCCACTGATGATCAAAAACAAATTCTCCATAGCTATTAAATTTTTTATAAAGAGGTAAAAAGCTAGTTAATTTACCATGCTCTATTTCGCCAAGATGGTTTGGAATCCACCCAGTCTGTTCAGACGCAGAATCACTTTTTTCCATGGCATGAAAGTACTCAAGGTTTTCAAAAGGACTGTTGATTGAAATTGTGTGATCTATTGTTTTTAAATTACCTAGATCAATTTTTTCAATTTTAGATTTCATTTAAATAAATTCACTAGAATGAATAGCAAGCAATCGCAATGATGAGAATAAATAAAACCATCAAATGATTGTTCTTAAATGCAAGCAGATATTTTTTCTTTGATGCAAGATTATGCTGGTGTAAAAAAAACCCACCCATACACATTACCCCAACAAACCAATAAAAACTTAATCCATCTAACCAACCAACCACCCCAAGTAAACTCATTGAAATAATTTGGAAGAGAGCAATAATTTTCAAAGTATGTTCCCCCCACCATAGAGGAGTTGAATTTATTCCAAGGTGACGATCATCTACTTCATCGCACAAGCCATAAAACGAATCATAGGCAATGGTCATAGCAGCAATAGCAAAATATAAATAAAAAATTGTTGGATTAGATAATTTTTCAGTTAATGCGTAAACAATAATTGTTGGGTTGAAGGTAATCCCAAGAAACAATTGAGGTCCGATAAAAAATCTTTTGGTAAGAGGGTAAATTATTATCATAATTGCAAAAATAATGCTCACAAGAAGAGTATTAATATTTGTTAGGCTCAATAATCCTAAACTTAACGTACCCAATGTTATAAAAATGATCCATCCCTCAACAGGAGTTAGTTTTTTACTTGGAATTGGTCTCATTCTGGTCCTTTCCACTCCTCCATCCAGGTCTTTATCCCATAAATCATTGATGACGCAGCCAGCTGATCGAACGAGGATGCTTCCTGAGATTACTATGAGAGCTTGCACAAAAGTAAAATTGCCATGTGTGCCCACTACTAAAGCTAATAAAGCAGGCCATAAGAGAAGATAAATCCCTATTGGTTTATCCAGCCTCATGAGTTCAATGGCAGCATTCAGTTTGTTCATGGCAATAAAAATACCTCCATTATGCTAAATGGATAACCCTTAACTAAATAATTTATTTTTCTGCCCCAGACAATCTCACCAGTGCTTGCTTCAAATTTTGCAAAAGATTTATTAGTACTAATGAATAACTTACTTTGAAAAATTAAATCTCCTAGTGGCTTAGATCCAATGGTTCCAAGCTCTGGGTAACCTTCACTAGAAGTGAGAGGGGGGATAATGCTTTTAGCATAAACAATTGGCTTATTATCTCCGTATAAAATAACTTCTCTGATCCGTACTTCCTGAAAAGGAATATCTATAGCTAGATAATCCTCTTGTTCAGTCATGCCCAGACCATCATTTAAAATTTCAAGTTTAAAGCGGGCATTAGTAGAAATTCTCCTAGTTATTGAGCCTTCTTCATGGAGCCAATTAAGAATGCTCTCATCTTCTAAATGCATTTTTAAAGCAGAGCCTGAAAGCCATTTACCGATTCTTTTTGCACGCATGAATTAGATCCTTAAAATCTGATATTATAGCGTGCTTAATTTTCATTAAATGAGACTTTTTGAGTCCAATTAACTAAGAGAGAGAAAATGGAATATAAAAAATGGGAATGTATCGTATGTGGTTTAATATACGATGAAGAGTTGGGTTGGCCAGACGATGGCATTGCACCAGGCACAACATGGGATGATGTTCCTGACGATTGGTTATGTCCAGACTGCGGGGTCGGCAAAGAAGACTTTGAGATGACAGAAATATAATGATAGAAACGCCAAAAAATCTTACTAGAAATATTCTTATCGGACTGATACTAGGTTTTGCGGTTGGAGCTTTTCTTTTTTACACAGACATTGTTCCAAGCACAGTAGATACATTTATAGAGTTATATATTTTCAAGATGGGCGGAGATATCTTCATGAACCTCTTAAAGCTATTAGTTGTTCCATTAGTTTTCTTTTCATTGGTAACCGGTATATCTTCATTAGGAAGCGCGCAATCTTTGGGAGCGCTAACTTTTAAGACAGTTGGACTTTACTTGCTAACAACTGCCATTGCAGTCTCTATAGCTTTACTGGCTGGCTCTTTCTTTCAGCCTGGTTCAAATTACACAGGAGACGTTGCTCTTGCAGCCCCAGCTTCACTACCTCAAGGCGCAGGAATATATTCGACAATTGTTGGTATTTTCCCTTCAAATATTATTCAGGCCATGGCAGAAAATCAAATGCTTGCAATAGTGTTCTTTAGCATTTTATTTGGATTAGCTTTGAATAAAACAAACCATCTAACAGGAAACTTTAGTGATTCCTTTGCAAAACTCAACACCGTATTTTTGCAGTTAATTGTTATGGTCATGAGTTTTGCACCCTTAGGTGTCTTCTGTCTTATTGGTAAATTTGTAATAGCAGATGGCTTAGATATTTTTCAAGATGTGCTGGCTTATGTTGTTCTTTTAATTTCACTCCTATTGTTTCATGCGTTCTTTACATACTCACTTTTTCTAAAATTTATTGGAGGGCTTAGTCCCCTAAGATTTTTTAGAAAAATGAAAAATGTAGCATTATTTGCATTCTCTACATCATCCAGTGCGGCAACTATTCCAGTAACACTTAAAACAGTTAATCAGGACCTTGGCGTGAACCAAAATGTTGCATCATTTGTTGTTCCTGTAGGCGCAACCATCAATATGGATGGCACGGCCATTATGCAAGGACTAGCAACAGTTTTTATTGCTCAAATGTCTGGGATAGACTTATCACTTTTTCAATATGCTCAAGTCGTACTTCTTGCAGTTGCAACTTCTATCGGGACAGCAGCTGTTCCCTCTGCTGGAACAATAACCCTAATCATTATATTGCAGCAATTTAATTTACCTTTAGAAGCTATTGGAATAATATTGGCAGTTGATAGGGTTTTGGACATGATTAGAACCTCAGTTAATGTAACGGGTGATGCCGCGATAGCCTGCATCGTTGCAAAATCTGAAAATCAATTGGATGAAAACATTTTTAATTCACAGAAATAACCACTAATAAATTTACATTTTTTTTGTTAATATGAATCACTTTTTTAAAGGAGAGAGAGAATGAATATATTGATTGCACCAGCCCTTGGTGTCGTTGGCCTAATAGTTGCTTTTATAGTTTTTAGATTAGTTATGCGCTATTCGGATGGAACTGATCAGGTAAAAAAGATTGGTGACGAAATTCACAAAGGCGCAATGAAGTTCATGAAAACCGAATACACTTACTTATTAATTTTTGTAGTAATTCTAGTGGCATTAGTAGCATGGAAACTACCTATTCAAACTGCAATAGCTGTAGTTGTTGGCGCAGCATGTTCATCTTTGGCAGGTTTCATAGGAATGTATGCTGCAACAAAAGCAAATGTAAGAACGGCTACAGCAGCTTCAGAAGATGGAGCAGCAGCCGCATTATCTGTATCCTTTTACGGTGGCTCAGTTATGGGGCTATGCGTTGCTTCCCTTGGCTTAATTGGTTTAGGCGGACTATTTTATTTTTTTAGCAGCGACCATGTACATGCATTAGAAGGCTTTGGAATGGGTGCATCTGTTGTAGCATTATTCTCAAGAGTAGGAGGCGGTATTTTTACAAAGAGTGCTGATGTTGGGGCTGATTTAGTAGGAAAGATTGAAGCAGGAATACCTGAAGATGATCCTAGGAATCCAGGAGTAATTGCAGACAACGTTGGTGATAACGTTGGCGATGTTGCCGGTATGGGTTCTGATATCTTTGAATCTTATTGTGGTTCTATGATTGCTTCTATTGCTATTGCATATACTTTTACTAAGGCTTATCCCGACCTCTCAGCAGAAATGATGATATTACCATTGGCCCTAGCATCTATGGGTTTAGTAGCATCCATTGTTGGAATTATTATTGTAAAATTACAGGCGGCCAAAGCTCCTGCGAGTGCTTTGCGTTCAGGAACATTATTAGCTCCAGTTATCTTTATAGTTATGGCATATTTCTTTATATCTAGTCTTGATATTGCTAGCACTTTGCCTACTAATGAAGGTGGTACTATAGTTTTAACTGAGGCACCAATGTACGTGTGGTGGGCAGTTATATGTGGTGCAGTTGGCGGAGTACTAATTGGTTTAATTACTGAATATTATACTGGCGGCAATCCAGTCAAGAAAATTGCTGAGTCTGGTGAGACAGGTCCTGCTACAGTTATGATCTCAGGACTTTCTGTGGGCATGCAGTCAGTAGTAATACCAATTTTAATCTTGGCAACTGTCATTCTTATTTCTACCAATCTCGCTGGTGTTTATGGGGTTGGAATTGCAGCGGTTGGGATGCTTGCAACAGTTGGCATAACTATGGCAATCGATGCGTATGGACCGGTTGCTGATAACGCTGGCGGCATTGCAGAAATGTCTGGCATGGGCGAAGATGTTAGGGAAATCACTGACTCTTTGGACGAACTAGGCAATACAACAGCAGCCATTGGAAAGGGCTTTGCAATCGGAGCAGCTGCACTGGCTGCTCTTGCAATTATTTCAGCATTCTCTGCAGTAGTTACAATGAAATATGGAAATGACTTTACCTTATCTCTTGGTCAGCCTATCGTTCTTGTTGGAATGTTTATAGGAATCTGCATTCCATTTTTAATTTCTTCAATCACTATGACTGCTGTAGGCGATGCAGCATTTGAAATGATCAATGAGATCAGAAGACAATTCAGAGAAATTAATGGCTTGATGGAAGGTACTGCTGATCCTGATTCTGAAAAGTGTGTTGAAATTGCAACTAAAGCAGCATTAAAAAAAATGATACTTCCTGGTGTTATTGCAGTAGCAATGCCTCCATTAGTCGGTTTTACGCTTGGAGCTATGGCACTAGGTGGAATGTTAGCTGGTGGATTATTGGGTTGCGTTGCTTTGGCATTATTTATGGCAAATGCTGGCGGGGCTTGGGACAATGCAAAAAAATATGTTGAGAAAGGTAATCTAGGTGGCAAAGGCTCTGATACTCACGCTGCTGTAGTGGTGGGTGATACTGTTGGAGATCCTTTTAAGGATACATCTGGCCCAGCAATGAACATTCTAATTAATGTTATGGCTATTGTGAGTTTAGTTATTGCTCCTTTACTAACATTGAATGGAATGCTTTAAGCAGATACTTACTCTGTAAATTTTAAAAGCCCGCGTAAGCGGGTTTTTTATGCATCGGCAAATGCAATAGATCCTGATATCCATCTGTTTATTAACTGGTTGGCAAGCTCGGGATCCTCATCGCAGATCACCTCAGCTACTTTTTTTGTGCCCATGAGATACTGACTATCTCTTACGAGATTCGTATATTTCATTGGCACAATTCCAGTCTGCTGAGCGCCCATAATTTCTCCAGGACCTCTGATCTCTAAATCCTTTTCAGCAATTTTAAAACCATCCTGTGTATCTACCAATACATCCAGTCTTTGAGAAGAAATTTCTCCTATTTTATCTTTGTGCAAAAGTATACAAAAACTTTCTTTGCTCCCTCTGCCAATTCTTCCTCTTAATTGATGGAGTTGCGCAAGGCCAAACCTTTCAGCATTTTCAATTACCATGATGTCTGCATCAGGAATATCTACACCAACCTCAATAACTGTAGTTGATACCAGGACAGATGTTTCGCTGTCTTTAAATTTTTGAATTTGTCGTTGCTTCTCTTTTGAAGAAAGTTTGCCATGTAGGCATCCAACATTTTCTTCACTAAAATACTCTTTTAGATCTTCATAGGTTTCCATGACAGCATTTAAATCTAAGTTTTCTGATTCCTCAATGAGAGGGCAAATCCAATAAGCTTTGCTTCCATTATTAGTAGCGGCCAATATTCTTTCAATTAATTTAGTTTTTCCATTTAAAGGTAGACAAGAAGTTTGTATCGGTTTTCTGCCAGGCGGCAACTCATCAATGACAGAAACATCCATGTTCGCATAGACACTCATAGAGAGGGTTCTGGGAATTGGGGTTGCAGTTAATGTCAGCTGATGAGGAGCAGAGATTTCAGAGTCATTTTTTTTTCTTAAAGCCAGTCTTTGGTTTACGCCAAAACGATGTTGTTCATCAATTATAATCAACGCAAGATTAGGAAAGCTAACTCCCTTTTGAAACAAGGCATGAGTTCCCACAACTAGGCTGACAGTCATTTCATCAATATCCTGCAGTAGTTTTTTTCTTGCTTTCACAGATGTGCTACCGGTTAGAAGGGCAACCTTTGATGCCTCCTTGCCAAAAAAACTTTTAAGGCTTACAAAGTGCTGCTCTGCGAGAAGGGTTGTGGGCGCCATGAATGCAACTTGAAATGAGGAGTCTATTGCTAATGCTGCTGCTAATGCTGCAACAACAGTTTTACCAGAGCCTACGTCTCCTTGAACCAATCTCATCATTGGGACTTCTTGAGAGACGTCCTCTTTGATTTCTGTGATAACTCTTTCTTGCGCATTAGTCAGTGTAAAAGGAAAATTATCTTTTACTTCATTGCACCATGAGCCTTCTAAAGTTAATGAAAATGCATGATGCCTTTTTTGCTTTCTTCTTAAGAAAGCCATGCCGGCTTGAAATGCAATCATTTCCTCTTTTAACAGTCGCACCCTTGCAGGATGTGAGCCGCCTGGCAGAATATCATCAATATTGGTTGCTGGAGTGGGGTTATGAATAATTTTTAAAGCATCCAAGATGTTCATGTTTAGCGAAGGGTCATATTTTTCTATATCAAGAAAATCATCTTCAAAATCAAGTTTTTGCATAGCCGCTAAGATAAAATTTCTCATCTTTTTTTGCCCAACACCTTTTGGGACTCTATACATTGGAGTCAAGGTTTCTTGCTCTGGAGAATGATCGGGCTTTATTAATTCATATTCCGGATGAATCATTTCTAACCCATACCTACTAAGGCTAACTTTACCAAAACATATGATTTCTGCTCCAGCCTTTAGTTGCCTTGCTTGGTTAGGATGAAAGTAAAAAAATCTTACATTGATAGGGCAGGATTCATCTGTGCATTTTAAAATCATCATTTTTCTTGGTCTATAAAGAGACTGAGAAGAGATCACCTTAACTCTAATAAGTCGCTCATCTCCAGGTCCTAAGTCTATAACCTGGGTAACCTTTGTTCTATCTTGATACCCTGATGGCAGATGAAAACAAAGATCACGGAGATTAAAGATCCCATAAGAGTTTAGTTTTTCAACAATAGAGGGACCAATACCCTTTAATTGTTTTAGTTCAATATTAGCCACCTACCGATAATACTTTTAATATATGCACTTTAGAAATATATATATGAAAAAAATATTAATTATTGGTTACGGAGACATTGGGCGCAGAATCTCACAGTCTCTTTCTGGGCATAAAATTATTGGTGTTTCTAGAAGTAATACCATTCAACATAGCAATACTGACTGGCATCAATGGGATTGGTTTTCAGGAAGTCCTTTGGAGTTATCCAGCAGAGAAATTTCAACAGTGGTTGTAATACTCAAACCTACCTCTTTTGATGAAGAGGGTTACAAAACTGGATATCTTGAAGCTGCTGAAACCATTATGAAAAACTTGAATCAGCAATTGGATTATCAGCAACTAGTTTTGGTAAGCTCTACAAGAGTTTATGGAGATGCAAATGGAAGAGATATCACTGAAACAGTTACACCGAAGCCAGAAGATTTTCGTGGGCATACGATTTTAGACTACGAGCAGATCATTGACTCACAATCTAAAGTTGAACCCCTAATTTTAAGGCCATCTGGGTTATATGACTCAAGTCAGAAATGGATGCAGAATTTTGTTGACGGATTTGATGGGCAACAATATCCTTTAGCTTCAAGAGAATCCAATAGATTTAATCGTGATGTCCTTGCAGCAATTATTTCTAACTACATTGCCATTAAAAAACTAGCTCAGCTTTCTGGTATTTTCATATGCAGCGAACCTCCTAAAGCTTTTTCTCAAATATTTCTTGAGCAATATCCAAATAAAAACTTTAAGGATTTTTTTATTCCCTCTAATTATTCCGGTAAATCATTTAACTGCCAGGAGTTAATCGCAAGTAGTTTAATGGGATAATATCTAAAAAAAGGAAAAGTATGTTTTACAGTATGACAGGTTACGGGAATGGAACAGCAGCATCAAGGGATTTAGAGGTTCTGTGTGAGATTAAATCCGTGAATAATAGATTTGTAGAGATTTCTTTTAGGGGTTACAGCCTGCCTAATGAGTTTGAGGAATATATAAAATCTCAAATTAAGAAAAAGTTCTTACGAGGCTCGTTTGAAATAAAAATAAATGATAATTTTCAATCGGAGCATGTCTATGAGATAAACAAACTGAGCCTTAAAAATCTTAAGAAATCCCTCCAGTCTACGAAAGATTTCAATAGCAGCGACTTAAGATTAAGTGATTTAAAGGATATTCCAGGCTTATTAGCCGTGAAGACATCAAAAAAAGATATTTCTAGCTTAGGTAAGAAAGCTTTAAACATCGCGATAAAAAATTTACTTAACTCAAGGGCAGTCGAAGGCACAAAGATTGAAAAAATTGTATCTGGCAAGCTATCTTTTTTAATGAAGGCTCATCTAAGACTAACGCGATCAGCCCCAGCTTTACTTCAACATAGGCTTAAATCGATTAAGAAAAAATTAATGCAAAAAAATATCAATCTTCGTAAAGATGAGATTTCAAATGAAATATCTAGCATTGCTTTAAAGCATGATATTGCAGAAGAGCTTGAGAGAATTAGTTTTCACATTGAATCATTACAAAAATTATTTAAGTTTAAGAATGCTCATGGAAAGAAAATGGACTTTATTCTGCAAGAGTTATTTCGTGAAGTGAATACACTGTCTGTCAAAATTGAAAAACCAGATCTGAAAGATTTGGCGTTAACGATGAAGTTAAAGGTGGAAGAATTAAGAGAACAAGCACAAAATCTAGAATAAATGAAAAAACCTAAACTTTTTTTGGTCTCAGCTCCATCAGGCACGGGAAAATCTACTTTGATTAACTCAGTTTTAGATAGAGCGAATAAATCTGAATTTCCTTTGGAGCTTTCGATCTCTTATACCACCAGGACTCCGCGAATTGGGGAGACTGATAACAATCATTACTTCTTTGTATCTTCTGAAGAGTTCTCTGTTAAGAAAGAATCTAACTTCTTTCTTGAATATGCTGAAGTGCATGGAAATTGCTATGGCACCTCAATAGAATTTGTTCAATCTAAGTTAGACGCAGGAATTAGCTTAATTCTAGAGATTGATGTTCAGGGCTATAGACAGATTAAAAATTTATCCAAGGAATGCGAATCAATCTTTATACTGCCGCCGTCCATGCAATCGCTGGAGGACAGAATTAATAAGAGAGGCGATGATGATATTGCATCAACAAATTTACGACTTGAAAATGCTAAGAAAGAATTAATTTGTGCAAGTGAATATAACAATCTAATTATTAATGACTCATTTGGTGATGCATCAGAAATTTTGTATCAGATTATTACCCAAGAAAAGGCAATTATTCAGCCAAACAGAGAAGAACTTCAAGAGTTTTTGGCTCAGCTATTGTCTTCTTAGGTAAATAAACACTAAAATACGCCCTCGGAGTAAAACACTATGGCAAGAATTACAGTAGAAGGTTGTTTGGATAAAGTTGCAAGTCGGTTTGAATTGATTTTGTTGGCATCAGGGCGCGCTCGTCAGCTGTCCACCACTAGTAGAGAACCAATGGTAGATTGGGAGGATGATAAGCCTACAATCGTTGCATTAAGAGAAATAGAAGAAGGGCTAATTACCAAAGAAATTTTAGATCAAACTCTCGAGGAAGATTTATTGTTAGATGAGTTTGCAATTGACAGACAAAAGCCTCAAGACGATCTCATCGGTTAATGATAACGCTGGAGTTTTTGATTGAGTGACAGGGCTTTACCTAACCCAGCTTTATTAGATTTTTCTAATAAAAAATTATTATTATCTGTTCCAAAAAATCTCTTTCAACTAGCCGATATATATTTTTCTAAAAAAGAATTAGATTTACTTCAAATAGCATATAACCTTGCTTTTGAGGCTCACAAAGACCAGTTTCGTCAAGAAGGGTCTCCATACATTACACACCCAATTGCAGTTGCAGCTATTTTGCTTGAGTTGCATTTAGATGCGCAGACTGTATGCGCCGGTCTGATGCATGATGTTTTGGAAGATAGTTTTATCAAGAAATCTTATTTAGAAAAATTATTTGGCAAAGAAACTGTTGCAATTGTAGATGGCGTTAGTAATTTAAATAAATTAGATTTCGATAGCATTGAAGAGCGTAACGCAAATAATCTTCAAAAAATGGCTTTAGCTATGTCAAAGGACATTAGAGTTATTATTGTAAAGCTCTGCGATCGCCTGCATAACATGAGAACAATTGAGTTCCTTCCAAGAGAAAAGCAAATCAAAAAGTCCATTGAAACATTAGAGCTATATGGGCCAATTGCGATAAGAATTGGCATGCAAAATATTAGAGTAGAACTAGAGGACTTAGCTTTTCGATGCCTGCATCCTATGAGGGCCAGGATGCTGGAATCGGCAATTAAGAACGCAGTTGGCGGACGAAAAAGAATTATTTCAAAGCTAAGAAAGCAGTTTAAGTACTATTTAAAAAACAATGATATTTTAGCGACTGTACAAGGTAGGGAAAAATCACTTTATAGCATTTATAACAAAATTAAAAATAAGAAAAAACCTTTCTCTGAAATCTTAGATGTGTATGCTTTTCGTGTAATTGTAAATTCAGTGGATGATGCCTATCGATCTCTTGGAATAATCCATAATCTACATAAACCTATAGGTAAGAGATTTAAAGACTATATTGCTATACCTAAAACAAATGGATATCAGGCAATACATACATCCTTAATTGCTCTAGATGGTGTTCCGATTGAAGTGCAGATTCAAACTAAAAGTATGGAGATTATTGCTGAAACAGGAATATCAGCTCATTGGTCATATAAAACTAAAGATGAAGTAGGTCCTGACTCTATTGGAGCTAAAAAATGGATTGAGAGTTTTACGGATTTAAATAACACATCTCTTAATTCTCAGGAGTTTGTTGAGGCAATTAAAACAGATTTAATTTATGACGAAGTCTACGTTTTTACCCCAAAGGGCAGAATTATGAAACTAAAATCTGGATCCACTCCAATTGATCTTGCGTATGCAATACATATTGAGATAGGCAACAGTGCAGTTGGCTGTAAAATAAATCGTAAATATGCCCCTTTAAATATTCTATTAGAGAATGGCCAGTCAGTTGAAATTATAACCTCTGATCAACAAGAGGTTAGTCCAGACTGGCTTAATTTTGTTGTAACAAGCAAAGCTCGTTCTTCAATCCGTTTTGCACTGAGACATCAGAAGCTTTCTCAGTCTCGAAGGGCGGGTAAGCTCATGCTTGAAACAGAATTAAAAAGGGGCGGCGTTTCTCTTGATCAATATCGTGGAAGTACTCTATCTAGAATTTTAAAGATGATAGGTGTGAAATCACTAAATGAGTTATTGACTGATCTTGGGTCTGGAAAGAAAACTGGAGCATTTGTTGTAGAGAGATTTTACGAAGGGCTTGGAATTAAAAAAGATAAACCTTCGCAACTTAAGGCAATGGTTTTAGCAGATCATCAAATTGAAGGAGTAGCAGTCGTTTATGCTAAATGCTGTATGCCTATTCATGGCGATCCTATTACAGCTCATTCAGATACAGATAGAGGTGTTGTTATTCATCATGCTCGCTGCAGACAAGTAATGCCTCATCGAAGCGATGTTCTATCGTCAAGGTATTTTCCAGCAATGTGGGGCTCAGATCAGACCGAAAGGCATTACAGAGGCCATTTAAAGCTTCACGCTGAAGATCGACCTGGTATTTTAGCTGACATAGCCTCAGTTTTTACAAGGTCCAATCTTAATATAGTAAATATTCAAAGCAGAGATATTGACACAATGATTATAGAATTTATTGTTGAAGTTGATGTTTTAAATACTGATTCTCTCAATCAATTAATGATAAAATTGCGATCACTCAAGCTTTTAACAAGCTGTTCTCGAATTATTAATGATGCAAAAACAAAAAATGAAAAAACCAATTTTTACAAATAAAGCTCCAGCTGCTTTAGGTCCATACTCTCAAGCTATCCAATGGGGGGATGTAGTATTTGTTTCTGGTCAAATACCCCTTATACCATCAAGCGGCGAATTAAATAATGCTACTTTTGAAGATGAGGCTTATCAAGTGCTTGATAACTTAGAAGCCATATGCAAAGAAACAGGAGGAGGCCTTGATAATATTTTAAAACTAACCATTTTTTTGACCGATTTATCTAGATTTGAAGTGGTGAATAAAATTATGACTGAACGTTTTGCAGAACCATTCCCAGCAAGGGCAACAGTTGAAATTTCTAAATTACCCATGGGGGTAAGCATAGAGATGGATGCAATTTTATCTTTGCAAGTCTAATGCAAAAAAACTTACTCAACCTTTCCAACTTAAGTCAAAAAGAAATAAGTGATTTAATTGATTTGGCCAATACTTTTAAGTCAGAAGATGCGATGAATTATCGATATGAAAATATTTTTCCAGATAAAAAAGTAGCTTCACTTTTTTCTGAACCAAGTACACGCACCAAACTATCTTTTGAAATAGCAACCCATAATCTTGGTGCGCAATTCTTAGATTTCAATTTAGAAAATTCTTCAATCAAAAAGGGTGAAACACTTGAAGATACTATTGAGGCAATTGCTTTAATGGGGGTTGATTTATGTATTCTTCGCCATGCAGAGTCTGCCATTCATGAGTTAGCAGAGAAATTCTCTAGCATGCAATTTATTAATGCGGGCGAGGGGTCTGTTGCTCATCCATCGCAGGCATTACTTGATTTAATGACCATTCAGGAATCAAAAGATAAGTTTGAAAATTTAAATATTAGTATTATCGGTGATCTAGATCATTCAAGAGTAGTAAGCTCGTTTATAGAAGGAATACAGATCATGGGTTACAAAAATATTACTTTTTGTGGACATCCAGATCTTTGTAAGAATTACCTTGAAAATTCTATTGGAAATTTTGAACCTGATCTCAATATTGCTTTACAGGATGCTGATGTGGTTATGGCTCTTCGTATCCAAAATGAAAGAATGACTGAAAAGTTAACTATTAGTGCTTCAGACTACGTAGAGCGATATCAAATTAATGTAGATGCTTTGCAGGTTGCTGATCCAGACATGATTCTTTTGCACCCAGGACCCGTTAATTTTGGAATTGAACTAAGCAAAGAAGTGACGGAGCTAGATAATTGTAAAATTAAGAATCAAATTTTTAATGGTGTTGGTATGAGGATGGCGGTTTTAACTAGTCTTTTTTCTCAAGCATAATTTTTTTAATAGTCTCTACTGTATTGATTGTAGTTTGATCAATCTCAATATTTACAATATCTCCCTCTTTCATTCCCTTAAAATTTGTAACCTTTATAGTCTCAGGAATTAAATGAATATTAAACGATGATTTCATAACTTTCCCTATTGTTAGGCTGCAACCATTCAAAGCAACGTATCCTTTATAAAAGAAATACTGCATTAGCGAAGAAGAGACTTGAATTCTAAGATCTTTGGTTTCTTTTCGGTCATCAATTTTTTTAACTATCCCGACTCCATGGATATGCCCTGAGACTAAATGGCCACCAATCTCTGAATTAGCTTTCATGGACCTCTCGAGATTAACTTTGTCTTTTAAGGATATAAATTTTAAATTTGTTTTATCTAATGATTCAGAAATCACATCAAATTCTAGCAAATCTGTATTACTGTTCTTTACCGTGAGGCACACTCCATTGACAGCGACGCTTGCTCCTCGGGTTAGATTCTTTGAAAAATGTTTAGGTGCTTTGATTATCAGAGAAATAAAATTAGGCTTTAAAAGAATTTTTTGAATTTGACCCTGAGCTGACACAATGCCTGTAAACATTATGCACCCCAGACATGTCTATATTCTTCTAGCTGACCAAGATATGAATTAAGCCCATCATTATTTTTTAAAAATTGGATTAATGCATCTAAATTGATGATTGAGGTAACTGTTATATTAAATTCTTCCTCAAGCTCAGCTTTTGCAGATATATCACTAGCTCCTTTTTCCTGTCTATCCAGACCGATAATAAATACTTTAGGAGTTGCATTGAAGCTGTTGATTAGCATTATTGACTCTCTGGCTGCCGTGCCAGCAGACAAGACATCATCAATTATCATTACATTACCATGAGGCTCAGGCCCAATAATATTACCGCCTTCACCATGATCTTTAATTTCTTTTCGGTTAAAAGATAGCGGGTAGGAGTTTCCTTCTTTGCTGAACATCATTGCAACCATTGAGCCAAGAAAAATACCCTTGTAGGCTGGTCCATAGATGCTATCAAATTCTATATTAGTTTCAGCAATAGCTTTCATGTAACAAGAAGCTAATTGATATAAGTTGCAACCATTTAGCATTTTTGCAGCATTAAAAAAGTAAGGACTGTTTCGACCAGACTTTAAGGTAAAGTTACCGAATTCTAATGCTTTTGATTCTAGGGCTAAGTTGATAAAAGCTAGCTGGAATTCTTTTAGCTCAGACATGATTTTTGAATCTTAATTATGTCTTTTATGCCTACTGATGCCAGTTCAAGCATAGCATCTAGCTGCGCTTTGGTGAATGGATTAATCTCAGCCGTCCCTTGAATCTCTATGATTCCACCATTCTCTGTCATTACTACATTTAAATCTGTGTCTGCTGAACTATCTTCTTCATAATTTAAGTCAAGCAAAGGTTCACCATCTTTGAGGCCTATAGAAACTGCAGCTATATATTCTTTAATTGCCCTATGATCATCATGAGAATTCTTAATTGCCTCAAATAATGCAACGCATGCACCTGAAATAGATGCAGTTCTAGTTCCACCATCAGCCTGAATGACATCGCAGTCAATATTAATGGTTTTATCTTTTAAAAACTTTAAATCAACAGCTTGCCTCAAAGATCTACCAATTAGCCTTTGAATTTCCATGGTTCTACCACTTTGTTTGCCTCTAGCAGCCTCTCTGTTCATTCTGGTATGAGTTGACCTAGGCAACATTCCATATTCTGCCGTTATCCACCCTTCATTAGATCCTCTCATCCATCTTGGCACATGGTTTTCAATGGTTGCCGTGCATAGAACATGCGTGTCTCCAAACTTTACCAAAGCAGAGCCCTCAGCATGCTTGTTAACCCCGAGCTCTATCTCAATGGACCTCATTTGATTTACATCTCTATTATTGATTCTTGTCATGAAGATATTATATCTCTTTAAATGGTTCTATAATTCTTTAAGAGAGGAAAACTACCATGAAAAATATTTCACTTATATCTTTACCCCTTCTATTAATTATAAGTTGCTCTGATGGCTTAAATTTTGGAAAAATGGATTCTAAATCAAATGATGGACGAAAAGAGAATGCGTTTGAATCTACCTATATGCCCATGGATTCTCAGCCAGTCTTGTTTAGGTCTGCTAATATTTATGATGGACTTGGACAAGAATTTTTAAACTACGATCTTCTTATTGCTGATGGCAAAATTATTGAGATGGGATCATCCCTTTCTCAGCCAGGCATTGAAGTTATTGATGCTTCAAACAAATGGATTACTCCTGGAATCATCGATATTCATTCCCATATGGGCGTTTATTCTGCACCCAGTGTGACAACCAGCTCTGATGGCAATGAGGCTACCGCACCAGTAACTGCAGAAGTTTGGGCTGAGCACTCAGTTTGGACACAAGATCCACAATTTGCTCTTGCATTAAAGGGTGGAGTCACTTCATTCCATGTTTTGCCTGGCTCAGCAAATCTATTCGGAGGAAGGGGTGCAACATTTAAAAATATTTCTCAAAACACTATTCAAGCTATGAAGTTTCCAAATGCTCCTCATTCCTTAAAAATGGCATGCGGTGAAAATCCTAAAAGAGTGTATGGCAACAGAAGGCAATCACCTTCAACAAGAATGGGAAATATGGCTGGCTATAGAAGTGCATGGATTGACGCGATTGATTACAAAGAAGGGATGGATGAATCTGACGCTGACAAGCATCCAAAACGTGACTTAGCATTGGATACGTTGATGGGAGTTTTGGAGGGAGAAATTTTAATTCAGAATCATTGTTACCGAGCAGAAGAAATGGCAATGATGATAGAAATGTCAAAAGAATTTGGATATAAAATTACAACTTTTCATCATGCCGTTGAAGCATATAAGATTGCTGATCTGTTAGCTGACGAAGGCATCTGCGCTGCAATGTGGGCTGATTGGTGGGGTTTTAAGCATGAAGCCTATGACATGGTTCAAGCCAATATTGCAATCATCGATCAAGCTAGGAATGGAACTGGATGTGCGATAGTTCATTCAGATGATGAGGTTGGAATTCAACATCTTAATCAGGAGGCCTCTAAGGCGATGTCGGCTGGAAATCGAGCAGGCTTTAAAATCTCTAAGGCTCATGCAATGAGATGGATTACAAGTAACCCAGCAAAAGCAGCGGGTATCTTGGATCAAACTGGTAGCATTGAACCTGGAAAGGACGCAGATGTTGTTTTATGGTCAGGTAACCCATTTAGTGTTTATACAAGGGCGGAAAAGGTTTTTATTGATGGCGCGATAGCATTTGATATCTATGATCCAAAAATCCAACCTGTAACAGATTTTGATCTTGGCATTATCAAACCTCAAACAATTAGGGTGCAATAATATGAAGAATTTTTTATTGAGTTTATTTATCCTTGCATCTGTTCAAATAGTAGCAGACTCCATCTTAATTAAAGGAGGAATGGTGCATACAGGAACCGGAGAGAGGGCACAATTACAAGACATACTAATTACAGGGAAAGTTATCACCGATATTGGTAACAATCTTGTTATTGATGGTAATACCCAGGTGATCGAGGTTAACGGCTTGCCTGTAACCCCAGGATTAATTTCACCAATGAGTAATATAGGGATTGTAGAAATCAATGCTCTTGACGTAACAAGAGATGATGAATCTGAGCTATTAAAATCAGGGTTTAGTATCTTCAATGCATTTAACCCACATTCAACAGGCATCCCATGGAATAGAAGCAATGGCGTTACTAGCGCTATTAGCTCTCCGAGTGCATCGTCTTTTCCACTATTTGGACTTGGCTCTCATTTTATATTGGATGGTAGTATTGATATTCAAGGCTCAAAAGACATAGCAATGTTTGGGCGTATTGGATCTTCTTATGGATCCAGGGCTGAAAATCTTTCTATTTTAGAGTCTCTTTTAGTATTGGGACAACAATCTAAACAGATGCCAGTAGAAGAAGTTCTTGAAATGAGATTGGCAGATAAATTAGAACTTCAATCTCAAGATATTATTGCTTTAGCTCAAGTTGTTAATGGGAAGCTACCCTTTGTTTTGGAGACCAATAGAGCGGTTGATATTCTGCAAGCCATAGCACTACAAAAGAAATATGATCTTAATTTAATCCTTGCAAGTGTCGAAGAAGCCCCGCTAGTAATTGCGCAACTAAAAGCCAGTAACATTCCGGTCATTATTGATCCAATGGATAATATTCCTGACTCATTTGATGAACTTGGCTCAAGCTTAGAGCTTGGAAAAATATTGGATAATGCTGGTATCAAGGTGATGTTCAGTACGCAGAGAAGTCATAACTATCATTTAATGAGGCAGGGCTCAGGTAATGCTGTTGCTTATGGAATGTCATATGAATCCGCCATAAGAGGCATGTCCAAAAGCGTTGCTGAGACTTTCGGGCTTGTTAAAAGAGGATCAATAGAGAAAGGCAATTTTGCAGATATTGTTATCTGGGATGCGGATCCGCTCGAACCTTCATCATTCCCTAAATTAGTTTTGATTAATGGGCAAACACAAGACTTAACTTCAAGATCGTCTAAACTAACTGAAAGGTACATGAACAAGGACAACAAACCTTCATCTTATAAGCATTAGCTGAAGATTTAACTAAGCTGTTCTTTGATAAAATTGCTGACCACAGACATATCAGCTTTACCTTCTAGCTGAGGCTTTAAGAAGCCCATTAATTTTCCCATATCTTTCATATTTTCAGCGGCTAATTCTATTATTGCTTGTTGAACTAAATCTTTGATTTCATCATCTGCTAATTGCGTAGGCAAGTATTTAAGAATAACTTCTAGCTGCTCTTGCTCTTTGCTAACAAGATCCTCTCTACCACCTTTTTGAAATTGTTCGATAGAGTCTCGGCGTTGCTTCACATTCTTATTGATAAGGTTTGATATATTTATATCGTTAGCTTCAGCTCTTTCATTAATTTCAAAGTTTTTAATATCAGACAAAAGCATTCTAATTGTATCGCGGACCATAACATCCTGGCTCAGCATTGCTGACTTAAGATCTTGATTTATGGTGTCTAAGAGAGACAAATTAACGATATGATCTTTGTCTTGAGAAACTAAATTTCCTATTAGTCTTATGAGCACGCTTAATAGCTGCTGCCATTTTACGTTTTCTTACTTCAGTAGGCTTCTCATAGAATTCTCTTTTTCTAATCTCAGGAACGATGGCAGCTTTCTCGCATGCACGCTTAAACTTTCGGAGTCCAACGTCAAAGTATTCTGTTTCTTTTATTATTATAGAAGGCATAATTGCTGGGTAGTTTATTCTTTTTACAAGGCGAATGCAAAAACTTTTTTATGATTACACTGGGAATTGAAACATCATGCGATGAGACGGCAGTTGCACTCTTTGATTCAAAGAAAGGATTGATAGGTGAAGCAGTTTTTTCTCAAATAGAACTTCATGGCGAATATGGCGGAGTGATTCCCGAGCTGGCCTCAAGAGACCATTGTCAAAAAATAATTAAAATATTTAAAGAAGCTTTAGGTAGTAATGATCCATGTGATATTGATAATATCGCTTATACAGCAGGACCTGGTTTACTAGGAGCACTTTTAATTGGAGAAAATTTTGCTCAAGGCCTATCTTTGGCTTTAAATAAACCACTAATCCCGGTTAATCACCTTGAAGCTCATTTAATGGCACCTTTCCTTGATAAAGAAAAAATTCAATTTCCATTTTTAACTCTTTTGGTTTCAGGCGGACATTCCTTGATCATAGACGTAATTGCTTTCAACCAATATAAAGTTTTGGGCCAATCAAGAGATGACGCAGTTGGAGAAGCTTTTGATAAGGTTGCAAAGTTAATTGGGTTAGGTTATCCAGGCGGTCCAGAAATTGAAAAAATTGCCAAGAATGGAAATGCTCAAAAATTTAATTTTCCCCAACCAATGCTTTATAGCGAAGACTACGATTTTAGCTTTAGCGGTTTAAAAACTTCTGTTTTATACGCTGTCCAAGAAATTGATCATATGAATGCAGAAATTCAAGCAGATATAGCCGCCTCATTTCAGCACGCTGCGACAGAAGTGCTGCTTAAGAAAATCTCTTCTGCCCTTAAAGATACTGGGCGAAATTCTATTGTTTTAGCTGGTGGGGTTGCTGCAAATCAGCTTTTAAGAACAAAAATTTCAAGCCTTAAAGATAAATTAAATATTACTGTTCTATATCCTCCTCTAGAGCATTGCACAGACAATGCAGCTATGATTGCTTATCTCGGAAGTATGAAAGCAGAAGACGCTTCATACGCTTTAACTTCTCATGCAAAGCCGCGTTGGCCTTTAGGAGCATAGCTAAATGCAAGATATTATTTATATAAATGACCTAAGAGTTCAGACTATTATTGGTATTTTTGGCTGGGAAAGGGAAGTACGGCAAGAAGTAAGTATTGACTTAGAGATAGCATTTGATTGCAAAAGGGCTGCTGCAACTGATGCAATCGAAGACACAGTTGACTATAAGAAAATTACTAAAGACGTAATCAAATTTGTTGAAACTTCATCATTCCAGCTCCAAGAATCTTTAGCAGAAGGTATCGCTGAGCTAATTAAATCAAATCATGGTGTTAAATCATTGAAGTTGAGAGTTTCCAAGCCTGGTGCCATAAGGTATGCAGATGACGTTGGGATTATTATTCATAGATAATGAAATACTATTTATCTCTTGGCAGCAATATTGATGCACAAGCTAATATAGATTTGGCTTTACTGGAATTAGATAAAATTTTTTCTAATTCTGAATGCTCTTCAATCTATCAAACACAAGCAGAGGGCTTTAAAGGGGATGATTTTTTAAATTTAGTCTTTGCTGGAAATATTGATATGGGATTTAAAGATTTAAATAAAAAGTTAAAAAAAATTGAAGATATCTCAGGGAGAAAACGGAATGCTCCTAAGTTTGGTCCTCGTTCTTTAGATATAGATATTATTCTTCAGCTTGATCACAAAGAGGAAATATTATTTGAAAGTGATGAGATCACTAAGTATGAATTTGTATCACAACCACTGAGTGAGATAGTCTAATTACTTATAATTTTGCTCTACTAATGCCCATGCTGCTTCAGCAAGGGGCATAACTTGATTCCCTCTTTCTTCTGCATGCTTGCTCGCGGCAGTTCCATCTCTGACTCTGCCCATTATTCCCTGTAAGATACCAGCAAGCTTGAAAATGTTAAAGATTGCATAAAACTCCCAATGTTCATCAAGTGCTCTTTCAGTAATTTCAGAATACATGTCTCTATATTCTTTTTCTGTGGGTATCCCATTTTCTTTACAAAATTTTTCATCGTTGAGCTGAGGAGTATTGCGCCATCCCATGCAGTGGTAGCTAAAATCTGCAATAGGGTGGCCTAAAGTTGATAATTCCCAGTCCAAAACGCCAATCACTTTATTGTCAGATCCAAAAACCATGTTGTCTAAACGATAATCACCATGGACAATTGAGGTTTCATCTTCATCAGGAATATTGCTTGGCAACCATTCAATGAGATTATTCATAGCAGGAATATTTTTTGTTTCTGAAGCAATATATTGTTTGGTCCATCGAGATACTTGTCTGGCAATATAGTTTCCAGGTTTGCCATAACCTGACAATCCAACAGCTTTATAGTCAACTTTATGTAGCTCAGCTATAACTTTATTTTTGCTAATGTATATTGCTTTTCTTTCTTCTGGAGATTTGTCTGTAAGCAAAAGATCCCAATAAATATTTCCATCTAAGAAATCCATTACAAAAAATTCCGTACCAATAATCTCTTTATCTTCACACAACCCATAAGTTTTAGGCACAGGAACGGCGGTATTTTCAAGCGCAGTTATTACTTTGTATTCTCGATCAACAGCATGAGCAGATGGAAGTAAGATCCCAGGAGGCTTCCTTCTTAAAACAAACTCTTTATTTCCTGCTGATATTTTGTATGTTGGGTTAGATTGACCTCCTTTAAATTGAGAAATATTTGTTATCTTCTCAGATTCAGGAATTTTATCTCCAAACCATTCTTGAAGTTTTAACTCATCAAACTTTAAATTTTCTGCAACATCTTTAGTACCAGAAAATATGTCATCTACATTTTCATTACTCATCAGAGTGATTTCCCCCCATCTATATTTAATGTTTGTCCAGTAACATAACTAGACTCTGCTAAGAATATTGCTGCTTTGGCAATATCATCTTCAGTGCCCATTTTGCCCAATGGAATTGTATCTATAATTTTACTCTTCTCATCATCTGTCCACTGAGCATTGGGCGGTTCTAATATTGCGCCTGGAGCAATGGCATTTACTCTAATGTATGGCGCCAAGTCTTTTGCAAGAGCTCTGGTTATAGTATTAAGTCCAGATTTGGCAGCTAAATATATTGAATGATTTTTTAATGTTTGATTAATATTTATATCAGTCACATTAATCACAAACCCATTATTCTTTCTTAATTCTTCATAGAGAGCTTGGATTAAAAAAAGAGGCGCTTTCAAATTACTACCCATAAGAGCTTCCCAATCATTTTCAGAAAATTTTTCAATTGGCGTTGGGTAAAAAGTAGAAGCATTGTTAATCAAGGCATCTAGTCGCTTATATTTTTTTAGCGCTTGTTTTGCTAGAAACTCAACCTCTTTAGTTTGCTCTAGGTTAGCTTGAATAATTGAAGCGCTATTAGCTCTAATTTCATTCATTTCACTTGCAAGATAATTTGCATCAGCCTTAGAGGTATTAAAATGAATAATTATATTCCATTCCTTTTTAAAGAAAGCCCAAGCTATTTCTCGGCCAATTCTTTTGGCAGCTCCTGTAATCAAGATAACTTTCTTCATAATAATTTTTTTAATGCTTCATCATAGAGGAATTGCTTTTTCTCTGAAACAATAGATCCGCTTAAACCTGCCAGTATTGAGAAATCGATTCTCAGGATGCAAGAAATAATTTTTTCTAAATACTCTTTATCTCTGCTTAAAGGTTGAATTTGCAAAATGCTATTCAGCACATTAGAGTTTCTTGGGATATTTAAGGTTTGAATGATTCTAATTTTTTCTTGTTTTGAATTACATTGAAGCAAGCCTAAGATTTGAGAGAGTAAATTTGTGACCCTCTTCATATAATTAGGAATAGGTAAACTCCTGCATAGCTGAAAATGATTAACGCACTGCATTTCTGCCCATTTATTTTCAGGGCTATTACCATTGCAAGCAATTTCACTTAGCTCGTTAAACCAGGGGTCCTTAAGATTGTATTCAATTAAAGTTTGAAAGAATTCTTTGGTGTGATCCCCTGAAAGCGCTCTTTGGGTCTCCATCCATACTCTATCAGAGGATAATGTGCTTAGTTCACCCGAATTGACGATCTTTTTAAAAAATTTAACTGTGTTCTTAGCAACATCAAAATCATGCAAATGCCCATAAGTTTTAAATCGTGCAAATCGCAATACTCTAAGTGGGTCTTCTGAGAAAGCGGGGGAGGTGTGGCGAAAGATCTTATTCTTTATATCTAATTGCCCATTAAAAGGATCTATAATTTTTCCATCTGAGCTTTTTGCTATAGCGTTTATTGTGAAATCTCTTCTTTCTAGGTCTTGCTCAAGAGTAACGCTTGAATCAAAATAAAATGTAAAGCCTTTGTAACCAACCCCTGATTTCTTTTCAGTTCTAGCCAAAGCATATTCTTCATTTGTTTCTGGGTGCAAGAATACCGGAAACTCTTTTCCAATGGGCTTAAAGCCATTTTTTTCCATTTCCTCTGGGCTGGAATTCACCACAACCCAATCTTTATCTTTGGGCTGTACGCCCATTAATTGATCTCTTACTGATCCGCCAACTTGAAATACTTTCATATTAATATTGCACTGAAACTCTCTTTAAATCCTCTAACCTTACTGCAGTTAGTTTACCCTTCCAGACGCACCCCGTATCTAGGCCAATAAAATGTTGATTTTGGGTTTTACCATTCAATGAAGCCCAATGACCAAATATATAATAATGTTTCTTTTTCTTGTAATCACTTGATGTATATCTAAACCAAGGGCGAAGATTATTTATGCTCTTAGATCCAGTATTCTTTAAATCTAACTTAGAGGCATCACTTAAAAAACGCATTCTAGTAAAATAATTGATAATAATTCTTTGTCGATCTTCCCCTGTTAATTTGTCATTCCATATTTTGGGATTATCGCCCCACATAGACTGCAGCACTTTTATGGGAGTTTTTTTAAGATTATGCGAAGCTTCCGTGGCAAGTTTTTGAGCTTTGCTTGGTGACCATATCTCTGGAACCCCAGCATGAGTGATAAAGAATATATTCTTGCTTGCCTGATCTTTAACCTTAATTAAAAACGGCCTATTGAGAAGCCATTTAAAAATCTTGCTATTATTTTTAGCTGCAATTATATTTTTTAGCCTTCCTTTCCCTTTTCCAATAGACAATAGATACATTAGATAGAGGTCATGATTGCCGAGAACAGTTTCAATGCCTGGATTAGCTATGCAGTAGTTTAACATTGCAAGAGAATCAGGGCCCCTATTTACTAAGTCACCAGTCAGGATAATTCTATCTTTTAGAGGATCATATTTAATCTTGTTCAGCAATGTTAGAAATTGCTTAAAACACCCATGAACATCCCCAACGACATAAGTACTCATTTTAATTATTCATGGATTTGAACATTGTAATAAAGTCCTCTAGGGGCAATTCTTCTGGTCGCGCCAACGGATTGATTTTCAAAGCATCAAGATCAAGATCTAACTTCTTCACATTATTTTTTATGTTTTTTCGTTTATTTGAGAAAGCTTGATCAACAAAGCTAGAAAAATCTTTCAATTGACCAAGCTCTATCTTTGGTCTGCTATGAGGGATTAATCTAATAAAAGCTGATTGGACTTTTGGTTTTATATCAAATGCTTCAGGAGGAACTTCAAATAAAATAGATGATTGAAAAAAAGCACCAATCTTTATTCCTAGCCTTCCCCAATCACGGCTACCATTTAAAGCACATATCCTTAAAGCAACTTCCCGTTGGACTAAAAAATGCATGTCATGGATATTTTCATAAAACTTAATCAACTTCATAATAATTTGGGTAGAAATGTTATATGGAAGATTGCCAGCAAGTCTATATTTACCATGAGACAGAAAATCAAGCGATTCATTTAAAACATCGCCATGAATAAATTCATGGTTAGGGTGAAGAAATTTCTTTTCAAGCTTGTGAATATTTTGTAAATCAAGATCCATTGCAATAATTTTAATCTTTTCTCCTCTTAGGTACTCTGTAAGGGCGCCAGTCCCAGGACCAATTTCAAAAAAAAAGTTATTCTCTTGAGGGTTAATAGAGCGTTCCATTTCAAAAAGAATGACCGGATCTATAAGATAGTTTTGACCTAATTTGCGTCGATGTTTTCTATCATTCATTTGAGCTGCATTTCTGCTTGCTTAAACGCTTCTTTAATAGAGCCCAGTTTTGGTTTTAATTTCCCAGCAATTTCTAAGGCAGTTCCATGATCTACCGAAGTTCTAATAATTGGTACACCTAAGGTAATATTAAAAGATTCACCAAAACTTAAGGCTTTTAGAACAGGTAAACCTTGATCATGGAACATGGCAATATATGCATCAGTATTTTTTAGCTGATCTGAGTTAAAGGCTGTATCTGCAGGGATTGATTCAGAGACATTAATACCTATTTTTTGACAAATTCGAGCAGCAGGATTAATGATTTTTAATTCCTCATTTCCAATTTTTCCATTTTCGCCCGCATGGGGGTTTAATCCTAGCAGTTTGATAATTGGCCGCTTAATTTGAAAGTTTTTTTTCAGAGCAGCATTAACAATTTTAATGGTCTCTACCAGCTTAGCTTTCTTAATACTTTTCGCTACATCTGCAAGGGGAATATGAGTCGTCGCGAGGGCAACCTTGATTTTTTTTGAAGCCAACAACATAACCACATTCTTTGATTTAGTTTGACTCTGAATCCATTCAGTGTGCCCATAAAATTTTTTGAAACCACCATTTACAATGTTACTTTTTTGAATTGGCCCTGTAACTATGCCAATTTTTTTATTTTTTAAAGCACTTTTTATAGCAAAATTTAGATTTGTTAAAACATACTTAGCGTTCTTAGGGTTAAGCTTTCCAGGAGAGAAGTCCTCACACGGACTCACGAAATAAAATTGAAGAAATCCGATTTTATTTTTTTTAGCCTGCTTTAGATTTGTTAGCTCAATAAACTGAATATTAATATTTAGATTATTTGCTCTGGCTTTTAGAAGCTCCCCATCAGCGAGAGTAATAATAGGAATGTTAATCTCTTCCCAGAATTTTAAGCTTGCAAGTCGCAGTATTAAATCAACACCTATCCCAGCTGGCTCTCCATGAGAATATAGTAGCTGGCTCAATCTAATTCTTTGAACTCTACAAATGCTTCTGCGCGCATGGTTCTGAGGCTATTTTCTAACTCTTCATCATACTTTCTAGAGAACAATATCCCATAAGCTTGATCTTTGATGACTTCTTCGGTGAGATCCTCAGTTCGCCTTTCAAGCACTTGGAGAAAATGAAAACCAAATTCTGATTTAAATACAGGAGAGATTTCATCAATAGGGGATTTAATCATCATTTTTTCAAATTCTGGCGCAGTTTTCCCAAGGCTCAGCCACTCTAGATCTCCGCCTCTACTAGCAGAACCAGGATCTTCTGAGAATTCTTTAGCTAACAAGCTAAAGTCCTCCCCAGCCAATACTCTATTTCTTACATCTTCTAGCTCTGCTTTTGTGAAACTCTCATCCCTTAGTTTAGTAGTCATCATCAATATATGACGAGAGCGCCACTGTTCTTCAAATCGGACTAAATCACCTCTTTTATCCTCTAACTTCAGAATAAAAAAACCTGATCCGCTTTCTAGAGCCTCCGAAATATATCCTTTCTTCTGACCCTTCATAGCCTTAGAAAATAAGCTTGGTAAATCTATTAAGTTTCTCCAGCCCATTTCACCCCCAGAGGAAGCATTGCTGCTTTTAGATTTTTCTATAGCCAGACTTGCAAAATCTTCTCCAGCTTTAATCTTTGAGATAATCATATTTGCCTCATTTTCATCAGATACAAGAATTTGTCTAATAAATAACTCAGGAGACAGCTCTTTTACTGATCCTTCTGTAGCTAAAAAACCATCGAGTTCTTGCTCTGTAATCTGAACCTGTCTACCAACTTTTCCACGCTGGACCCTTTGAATGATCATTTCCTTCCTAACTTGAGCTCTTAACTCTTCATAAGATGCGCCTTCTGATGCCAAGGTCTCAATAAAAGCCTCAATAGTCATGCCATTATTCTCTGCAATAACTTCGAAAGCTTGATTCAGCTCTCCATCTCCAATTCTAATTCCAGCCTGTCTGCCCATTTGTAGTTGTAGTTCTTCAATAATCAGTCTCTCTTGAACTTGATCTAGTATCACTGCTTTAGGAGGCATCTCAGTTTCTTGCTCTGCATACCTACCTTCAATGGATTTAAGCATGTCTTGAACCTGAGACTCAAGCACCACCCCATCCCCAACAATAATTGCCACACGATCAAGAATTTCAATTTTTGCTGCCACTGAAACAGCCAGCAACAACGATAGGAAAATGCATATATTTTTTTTCATAAACGGTATTGTACTTAATTAAAGGTTCACAAAGGCATTGGAAAAGAATTTATTTAAGTGTCTGTTAGAACCTGTCAGCCCCTTCAACTCAAACTCAAAATTAATTCTACTTTTATTTTCAATAGTAATCATTTCTTCCCAGTTAGACAGGGAGCCACTCAAGGAAGTAAAATTTATAAGGTCATATTTTGATAATCTTTTATCCGAGGCAAAAACTTTAAAAGCTAGACAGCAGTTCTCAAACCCAATACCAAAATAACTTTCTAGATTTTTCTTTGATTCAATATCCTTGCTTATTCCTCCAATTAATTTGTATCCCCCAGATATATTATGATCAATTGATATCTCGGCATAATTTAGTTCATTTCCCATTCCCAGCATAGGCATATGGCGACGAAAATTTCTGGAGATAGCAATTTGTGTTGCAGGAAGATTAATTGTTAATCCAAGCTTGCCAAAATTAAGCTGATTCCTTTTTTGAGAATAATTAGAGCTCATAAATGCTGCCAAACTTTTTTTATCCCATTTAATATCTATGCCTAATTGACTATCTCGACCCAAAGCATTAGACAGCATTTGATTTATCACCCTACTAGCCTGCAATTCATTTTTTTTAATTAGGTTGACAGATATTTTGCTTTGATCTTTAAAGCGAGCCTGCCATTTTAAGCTCCCCATTAAAAATTCTTGATCAGGAATTCTATCCTTGCCATAAAAAAATTCATGATTTAAATTATTTAAATTGCTTGAATCACGAGGGTGAAGTTCAAAAATAGGATCTAGACTTTGATCTTGATATTCTGTTTTTCCATAGATCAATTTATAGGTTATCAATGAAATACCTGAAGATAAGGAGCGCTTATGTAGTGAAGAAATACCTAGCCTCAAAGAAGGAATATTTTTTGAAGATATCTTGGATGCTACTTTATTTAGATCATACTTTTTTGAAACAATCGATCCATTTAACTTCAGATTCACCAATCCAATGCTCTGATTAATTTCTGCACCTAGCTCAGAAATTATTCTTGCGCCAGTTACAGGAATAGATTGCCCGCTTAGGTTGTTCAGAAATGCACCATTTAAATCAAAATTTGAATATTGCATTTTTCCAAAATAAGAGAATTTAGTATTAAAAATTGAATAATCTAATTCAATGTGAGGCTTTTTAATGTAACCATTGCCAATAAATGGATTTAAGCTTTGATAACCCTCCCTTGATGCATTCACTAAAAGATTCTTAAAACTTGCCGTCATAAATATTGACTGAGGAAGGTAATGCTCTTTTTGATTGGCAATATTAGTAAGGTTGGAAGGTAGGTCTAGTAAAACCATTGCGTCAGATGCTTTGGCCCACTCTACTTTAGTCATAAAATTCTTAAACTTTCTAGAATCCTTGAGCTTAAAAGCCCACCTTTGATTATCTAATGCTAAATATTTTTTTTGAAACTCCTTGTCGCTCGGAAAAAATAGTACATCAAGAAAATTTTTTGCTTTCTTGTGAGTTAGGTACCGATAATTTGTTTCAATGCCCTGGCCTCGATTGTTCAATATTCTAGGCGCAATCGTTACATCAGACCTTTCTGAAAGAACTAAAAAATATGGAAGGTATAGGTCAACCCCATCAGAGGTAATACTTAGATCAGGCTCAAGAAAGCCGCTTAATCTTTGAGTTGTAGCCGGAAAGGGCAGATATGGGAGTTTTCCAATGGTTTTGTCGCGAACCTTAAACTCAAGATTTTTTATGTAACCCCTTTTAGAAATTTCATCAACGGCAATAGTTTCAGCATTAATTTGCCAGCCTTCGGCAATATTATTGCATGAAGTTAAGCTAGCATTACTAAATGTTAACTCTGAGCCTAATTTGCCATCCAAAGATTCATACTCAATCAATAAATTCCTTGAATTAAGATAAGCTTTTCCATGATTTAACTTTAAGCTCCGAGATTTTTTGCCTATAGACCCACTCATAAATTTAAAATAGGAATCTAAGTAGTAAATATTTCCTTCTAGTACCTCATGGACCTCCTCTTCATTAGATTTATACAGAGCACTAAGCGCCTTTATTCTTCCTCCATCAAATGGGATGTAAACATTTTCTCTGAGTTCTATTTCACCATTAGATTTAATATTCATTCTTTTTGCACTTAGCTCACCAGATTTAAATCCCTCGGCAATAATTGGGTAGTTTGGATTCACGCATCCGCGCATGGTGAAATCAAGATTAGATTCCACTAGATCAGATGAATTCTTTGCATGCAGGCTCATAGATGCGGCAGCAACCATTACTATCAAGAATGTGATGAAAATTCTCATGAATCTAAATTGTACTATTTTGAATTTAGAAAAGATTAAATCTAAAAAGTTTCAGTTACCTTGATGTTAAGTCTCTAATCTCTCTCAAGCTCTCTTTACCAAAAAACATCTCCTTGCCAATAAAGAATGTTGGAATACCAAAAGCCCCTTTTTTCACAGCATTATTTGTGTTGGCAATCAATTTAGTTTTAATTTCGTCTTTGGCAACCTCTTTTATTACTTCATCAGCATGACAACCATGCTCAGTTAGCAATTGATGCAAGGATTCTGCATTATCTAGTTTCAAGGATTTTTCCCACATTCCATTTAGAACAATTTCAACATATTCATTAAAAAAATTCTTTTCTTGTGCCACGATTGCTCCTCTAGCTAGCAAAAGAGTGTTTACTGGAAAATGCTCATTCATTTTAAATTTATCAATTTTGTATTCACGCATAAACCTGTTGAACGCTATTTCAAATTCATAATTCATTTTATTAGGAATTTCACTAAATGCGATCATGGGAGGTTGATTGTTTGATAACTTCATAATTCCCCCCAAAAGGCAGGGGACATAATGAAATTTAATGTCATGATTCTCTTCTAAATGAATAATTGCTTTATGACATAGGTAAGCATTGGGGCTTGCAAAGTCAAAAATAAAATCTACATCCATGGTCGTCCTCATTTCAAGAGCATATAATTAATACTTAACTTGCATCAATCAATATAAAAATGCAACAACTATCATAAAAGGCTATGGCATCAAAATAAGCTTAGTCAATAATTAAAAAATTGCAGGAGAAAAGCATGAGTTTAGAAGGAAAAGTTTTATTTATTACTGGTGGAAGTCGTGGTATTGGTTTAGAAATAGGTAAGCGAGCTGCAAAAGATGGAGCTAAAGTGGTTTTAGCAGCAAAGACTGCAGAACCTCACCCAAAACTTGCAGGTACAATTTATTCTGCAGCAGAAGAGATTATTCTTGCTGGAGGCGAAGCCCTGCCAATTATTCTAGATGTCAGAGATGAATCTAATGTAAGAGCTGCAGTTGATGAAACAGTTGCCACTTTTGGCGGTATTGATATTTGTGTTAATAATGCGTCTGCCATTTCTCTAACCAATACCCCTGATACAGATATGAAACGCTATGATCTTATGCATCAAATCAATGGTAGAGGCACGTATCTTGTCAGCAAATACTGCATCCCACATTTAAGAAAATCTAGCCATGCGCATATCCTTAATCTAGCACCTCCGCTGGATATGAAACCAAAATGGTTTGGTCCCCATTTAGCTTATACCATGGCAAAATTTACCATGAGCATGTGCGTCTTGGGAATGGCCGAAGAGTTAAAGCAAGATAAAATTGCTGTGAATGGCCTATGGCCAAGAACAGCTATAGCAACAGCTGCAGTAAAAAATATTTTAGGCGGAGAAGAGTTAATGAGCATATCCAGAACGCCAGAAATTATGGCAGATGCAGCATACGAAATTTTTAATAAAAATCCTGAAACATACACAGGCAATTTTTGCATAGATGATTTAGTTCTTTATGAAGAAGGCGTAAGAGATTTCACCAAGTATGCCGATGTTCCATATGCCGAATTAGCCCTTGATTTTTTTCTTCCAGACGATACACCCCTTCCAATGGAGATCAAAAATAGCTGAATTTTCACAACAACAATTACTTAAATCTGCCAAAGATTTTGATAAAGGGGTCACAGATATTGAGCCCCTGAAGTTGGAGGCCAGTGGCAGGAGATATTATCGCGCCCTTGCCCAGGATCAGTCCTATGTTATTTGTTATGACGATTCAAAGATTAATGGGCAATCAGTATTTGTGGATAGATCCAGCCAATTGGCTAATAGTAATGTTAGGGTTCCAGAAATATTAAAATATGATCCTATAAATTTCTTAACCATTCAAGAAGACATTGGGGATAATTCTTTGATTCATGAAGAATTTTTTTACCAAAATAAAGCTCTTATTTCTAAAGCCTTAGAGCTGCTAAATAGAATGCATCAGTCTGAACTCAAAGGCATAGATTCAACATTTTCTATTGGCTTGGAATCTCATACAAAGAAGTTCTCAAAGATTCTATGCAAAGAATTTTTAGAGATAGAGGTGTTTGAAGAATTTCAAGATTTCCTTGGTGCAATGAGACCAGAATTAATGAATCAGCAGTGGGGAAATTGTCACTTTGATTTTGAAAGGCGGAATATTCATCAAATGAATAACGGAGAGTTGGTTCTCTTGGACTTTCAAGATTTATGTTTTGGACCCATCGGCATAGATTTAGCCGGCATTCTAGTTGACCATTATATTGCTTGCGATCTTGAGTTGATGAAAGTTCATTGCAATACTTTCGCTAATCTTTCATCTTATGGTCTTTCAGCAGAAGAAATTTATAGCGCAACATGCTGGGGAGGCCTGCAAAGAAATCTTAGGATTATGGGTACGCTGACAAATTTATATTTAAGGTTTGATCGACCATTTAGAATAAAAGACCTTCCGCAAATCTTAGCGAACACAATAACTTTGGCTTTAGCATTAAACCAAAAAGCATTGGCAATATTTCTTAAAGATAAGGTCTCTCCAGCGTTGACTACAAAGTTGACCTCCATATGAAAGCAATGATTCTAGCTGCAGGAGTAGGGGCTCGCCTTCATCCTGTCACACAAGACACCCCAAAACCTGCGTTATCTGTTGGAAAGTACTCTTTAATTGAGCGAGCAATAAATAAACTTATAGAGCATGGCGTAAGTGATTTTGTTATTAATGTCTCCTATTTGTCTGAGCAAATAAAAGAACAGCTTGAGAGTTATCATCAAACAATAGACATTCAATTTTTAGATGAACCTTTTCCATATGGAACCGGAGGAGCTTTGCTTAATGCAGTTAGTGTTTTAGGTGATGAACCTTTTATATTATGCAATGCAGATATTATCTCTGATGCTGACTTAGGAAAGCTTCCTGAGCACACTGCTGCCGCTCACTTAATAGGCACTAAAAACCCCGACCATAATGCACAAGGGGATTTTTCTTTGAAAGAAGAAGCTATTTTTATAAAAGATGGAGAAAATGATCTAACGTGGTCAGGTCTATCATTAATCAACCCAGTAATTCTAAAAGAGCATGCCGAGCTTTTGTATCCATTTGACCTATGGCATACCATTCTAAAACCCCTGATTAAAAAATCACAAGTCACAGCACATCTTGATGATTCTTTTTGGATCGATGTTGGCACTGTTGAGCGGCTGAAACTTGCACGTGAAAGATTAAAAGATGAAAATTAGTAAATGATGAACTCTACATTACTTATTGCCCCCTCTATACTGTCTGCAAACTTTGCCAGATTGGGAGAAGAAATAAACTCAGCAATAAAAGCTGGAGCTGATTGGATCCACTTTGATGTCATGGACAATCATTATGTTCCAAACTTAACCATTGGTCCGATGGTCTGCAAGTCCTTGAGAGACGATGGGATTAAGGATTTTATTGACGTGCATCTAATGATTCAGCCTGTAAATGATTTGGCCAAGAGTTTCGCTGAGGCTGGAGCAGATCTTATCAGTTTTCATCCAGAGGCCGTTGACAACATTAATGAGACTATAGAATTAATTAAGGGCTTTGGATGCAAAGTTGGGATAGCAATCAATCCGGACACCCCTTTGTCTGTTCTTAAAGATATCATTCAAGATATAGATTTAATTTTATTAATGAGCGTGTATCCAGGATTTGGAGGTCAAAAATTTATTGAAGGCACGATTGAGAAGATTCATGCTGCAAAAAAACTTATTGAGAGTCAGAGCCATCATATTTTTTTAGAAGTTGATGGTGGCATTAACCGTGACACTATTGGCAAGGTTGCTGCTGCAGGGGCAAATGTATTTGTTGCCGGATCAGCAATTTTTGGATCAGCAGATTATGCAGAAACTATTCAAAATTTTCGTCAAAAGATTTCTTAATCTACTTCTTATTTTAATCTTCAGTCCGTCTGCTGTTGCACTAGAGGTATATTTTGAGCGCACCTCTAAATTGCTAGACGTCGAGGTTGCAAATTCGGATGTGAAAAGACGTCAGGGGTTGATGTATAGAAATAAGTTAGCTGCCAATCAAGGCATGCTATTTTTATGGCCCGAAAGCGATAAAAAATGCATGTGGATGAAAAATACACCATTGCCATTAAGTGTTGCCTACCTATCTAACGATTTAATCATTCAAGAAATATATGATATGGCACCATTTTCTGAGGACTCGGTATGCTCTCAAATGAATACGAGAATTGCATTAGAGGTGCATGCTGGTTGGTTCAATAAGAATGAAATTACCGTTGGAGACAAGATAGATTTTTAGCTCACACATTGCATGATTGATAAGAAAACATACATAAACTTTAGCAAAGAAGGTTTTTCAATTATTCCACTTGTCAGGGAGGTTCAAGCTCCAGGGGATACACCTATTTCTTTGTACTTAAAAATAGCAGATCAGCAAAATACATTTTTATTGGAGTCGGTGGAAGGAGAAGATAAGTGGGCACAATATTCTATCATTGGTTTTGACTGCATAGATTCAATCAAAATTTCAGGAAACACAGTAGAAAAATGCGTTGGCAATCAAAAAGTAATCTTTGATTGCGATGATCCTTTAAATATCATCCAAGAAATTATAGATCAGCATTCTGTTCCAGACATTCCAGGATTGCCAAGATTTTATGGAGGATATGTTGGTTTTTTTGCCTACGAAAGTGCTCAATATGCAGAGATTAAGATCGCCAACCTTCCTGGCAAAGCATCTAAATTTAAAGAGCACATGCCAGACATACTTCTTGTTAAGGCAGAAAAGTTAATAGTATTTGATAACCTCAATCAGACCACGCAAATTATTTTTAATGCCAACCTTGAAAATTTGTTATATGAAGATGCGCAAAATGAACTGGATGCAATTGAAAAGTTAATTATGCAAGAAATTAACGTGCCAGTAGATAGCTTTACCAAGCCACTCAGTCAAACAGAATTCAATTCAAATTTTTTGAAAACAGAGTTTTTAGATGCCGTAAACCTTGCAAAGAATTACATTAGAGAAGGCGATGTTATGCAAGTCGTTTTGGCGCAAGATTTTTCTATGGGCTTCAAAGGAGATTCTTTTGCTTTATATAGAGCCATTAGACAGCTAAACCCTTCGCCATATATGTATTTTTTAAATTTTGAGGAATGCACTGTAGTTGGAGCATCACCAGAGATTTTGGTGAGACTCGAGGAAAAAGAAGTAACCTTGCGACCTCTAGCAGGCACAAGAAAAAGAGGAGATACCCCAGAAGAAGATGAAATGAATGCCAAAGACTTGCTGGCTGATCCAAAAGAGATTGCGGAGCATTTAATGTTAATTGATCTGGGCCGGAATGATGTTGGGCGAGTATCAAAAATTGGTACAGTTGCAGTGACTCAAAAGATGGCCATTGAAAAATACTCTCATGTTATGCATATTGTCTCAAATGTAACAGGCACCATTGCTGATGACTTAAGCTTCATAGATGTTCTTAAGGCTACATTCCCTGCCGGAACTTTATCTGGTGCGCCAAAAATTAGAGCCATGGAAATTATTAATGAGCTTGAGCCAAGTTCCAGAGGCATTTATGGAGGCGCTATTGGATATATTTCATGGACTGGAAGTATCGATACAGCCATTGCAATAAGAACAGCAGTAATTAAAGATCATGTCATTCATGTAGGCGCTGGTGCAGGAATTGTTGCAGATTCTATTCCTGAGAATGAATGGCTAGAATGCCAGCAAAAATCAAAAGTCTTTATAGATGCGATAGAGATGATTTCATGATTCTAGTTATAGATAACTATGATTCTTTTACTTACAACCTCGTGCATTACATCGGAGCATGCGGTGAAGACGTAGCCGTTAAAAGAAATGATGAGATTAATCTAGAAGAGATTAAAATACTTAATCCTGACAAAATTGTTATTTCTCCAGGACCTTGCACTCCTAATGAGGCCGGCATTTCAGTTGAACTGGTAAAAAATACTTCAGTGCCTTTACTGGGCGTCTGTTTAGGCCATCAGTCAATTGGTGCTGCATTTGGAGCAAAAATTATTAAAGCGCCTCAAATTTTCCATGGCAAAATTTCTAAAGTCGACCATTGCGGTGAAAGATTATTTCATGGAATCACAAACCCTTGTTCCGTAGTGAGATACCACAGCTTAATCATAGATCCCGAAACTTTACCGGATGAGTTAAAGGTAACTTGCACCATCCAAAATAAACCAAGTCTTATTATGGGTATTGAACATGTTACTAAACCAATTTTTGGAGTTCAGTTTCACCCAGAATCAATTGAAACGGCACATGGTATGCAGCTGATTAAAAATTTTTTAACACTATGATTAAGGAAGTTATCAAGCAGCTTAATGCCAAAGAAGATCTAGATTTTCTTTCTATGAAATCAACTTTAGAGGCAATTATGTCTGGAGAAGTCGACGATCTTTTAATTGAATCTTTTCTCATAAGTTTAAACAAAAAAGGCGTTAAGGAAATTGAGATTACTGCAGCTGCAAGTGTCATGAAAGAGAAATCTTTAACTTTTAAGATTGGAGATGGATCACATATAGATACCTGCGGTACTGGAGGAACTGGTATCCATACTTTTAATTGCTCTACTGCTTCTTCTTTTGTTGCTGCGGCCGGAGGAGCATCAGTTACTAAGCATGGAAATAAGGCAGTCTCTAGTAAATCAGGAAGCGCAGATTTTCTGATGGCTGCGGGAGCAGATATTGGACATGATCGAAATAAACTTGAAAGCATTTTTAACAAAGTGGGATTTATTTTTCTGTTTGCACCCCTGCATCACGAATCAATGAAATATGTCATGCCTGCAAGACAAAGAATAGGCAAAAAAACTATTTTTAATTTATTGGGTCCGCATACCAATCCTTGCGGGGCAAAACGACAAATTTTGGGTGTTTATCATAAAGATCTTTTAACAGCGTTTGCTTCAGTTGCAAATAAACTATCAATGGAGCATGCCTTAATTGTTCATGGTTTTGATGGCCTGGACGAAATAACCATTACAGATTCAACTTACATCACTGAACTTAAAAACAAAGAAATTATCCATTATCAAATTTCTCCAAAAGATTTTGGATTGTCCTTAGCAAGCATTTCTGAGATCTCCGCTCAATCTTCTGACGACAGCCTATTATTGGTGAGGGAGGCATTTGCAGGAGAGCAATCTGCTGTTCAGGATATGATAGCTTTAAATGCTGGGGCTGCTTTGTATTTGGCTGGGACCGTAAGCTCGATTACTGACGGCGTTGAACTTTCATTTACACTCATGAATAACGGTATGGCTGCAGATAAATTAGCTGCTTATGTGAGGATTTCAAATAACCCATGAGTATTCTTAAAGAGATTGTAAAACACACAACACTGAAGCTTGCCGAAAAGAAACTAGCAACTCCACTAGCAGACATCAAATCTGAGCTTTCAAGATTAAAACTTCCAAAGGGAGCATTTAAGGCTAATCTTCTCGACAAAGATCAAGCGATTATTGCTGAGATAAAAAAAGCTTCACCGAGTGCAGGCGTTATCTCAGAGAATTTTGATCCAATTCAAAAAGCAAAAGATTATGAAGCATTTGGGGCTGCGGCTTTATCTATATTGACTGAAGAAGATTTCTTCTTAGGCTGCATTGAATATTTAAAAGACGTTAAAGCTATCACATCACTTCCAATTCTTAGAAAAGATTTCATGATCGATGAGTATCAAATATACGAAGCGAAATTAATTGGAGCAGATTGCATTCTATTGATTGCCAGCATTCTTTCTGATTTCCAAATAACTGAGTTTGTTGCCTTGGCTGAAAATCTAGAGCTTGACTATCTTATTGAGGTTCATGATGAGGTTGAGCTGAGAAGGGTAGAGCATTTTCAGGAAGCAATGATAGGTGTTAACAATAGAAACTTAAAAACTTTTGAAGTAGACCTTGATAATTCAGTGAGATTAAAAAACCAATTCAATGGAGACAATATTTTTATTGCTGAATCGGGCATTAAAACTCAAAAAGATATGATTTATTTAAAAGAAAAGGGTTTGAATGTTTTTTTAATTGGTGAGAGCTTGATGAAAGGAAATTTTACTTAACATCAATAAAGCTTGCGATTACAAAACATACTTAATTGGATTTGCGGCCCCTCTTTTTTTTGTATGTTTTATAGATTTATTAAGGTATAAATCTTTTATATTTTTTTTAGCTTCTTCACCATTAAATCCCCACCTTGTAGAGACTTTCTTCTTTCCTGAAAAACCAATATTTGTTTGGTACCAGTTATTAATCTTATAAACACCTACAATAATCCCTCTGTATTCACTTAATGCAAACTCCAGAGTTTTTTGCCTATATTGTGCTATTACCCATGACTCATGAGTTGCCTCATAAATACTAATGCCGCCCTTTGCTCGTTCGTAGGACTTGTTAATATTAATGATTACAACGTTATGATTTAATTTTTTTAAGGGCTTGGCATTATATGTTGAAATAATTTCATCCGCAGTCATAAGTCCAAATTTAAAAGTATCATGCCCAAAAACTTCATTGGTTAGAGTATTTTTAAAATATCTCATGAAATCAATCAGAGAAGATTCTATTTTAAATGCCTCATCTTCAGTTAGACCATGCCTGATGACTATATGTTTAACTTTTTTTCCGCTATCCCTGATGTTTCTTATTTTATCTAATTTGTCAGATACCTTTTCATTCTTAATTGCCAATTGAACGTGCTCATAAACTCTATTATTTTTACCTTTACCAATATAAAAGGGCTGTTCATTTCTAGGATCAATAAGCGCATAGACATAAAATCCGAGTTTTTCGTTAGTTATTTGATCAAACATAATTACTAAGATACCTTATTCAAAGCAATAAAAATCATTTTAAATATAAGCACTTGTTGATGTCATTACCTTTGCAGTTACTGACATTATTTTTTTTGTTGGTATCTTCAGTTCTTCCCCACCACTCTCTCCAGCTTGCTGAGCATGAATGTCTTCGTCCTCACGCATTGTTTGTAAAATCTCGATTGTTTCTTTGTCTTTAGGTGAGATTTTCATTAAGTGCTTATCAATATGAGCCACCACTTGTTTCTCAGTTTCCTCAACAAAGCCTAGGCTTGTTTTTTCACCAAAACTTCCAAAAATTACACCTATTGCAAATGAACCTGCATACCAAATTGGATTAAAAATAGATGGCCTTCCATTTAGATCTCCTAACCGTTTTTTACACCAAATCAAATGATCTGATTCCTCTTCTCCTGCCTGAATTAAGTGTTCTTTAATTTCTTGTTCTTTGCAAACCATGGCTTGGCCTCTATAAAGAGCTTGAGCAGCAACTTCTCCAGCTAGATTAACCCTCATGAGTTGAGCAGAAAGGCTTTTCTCTTTTTTTGAAAGTTGATCTGTACCTTTTTTTGCAGGGTATTCTCTACCTGTACCATTTTTTTTGTAAGATAAAGTTTTTAATGCAATATCACATTCATTTATGAAGTTATCAATAAAACTCACTTTATTCCCTTGTATCCAATATCTTTTCTATAAAAAGCACCATTAAATGATACAGAGTTTACCAAATCATAAGCCTTAGATTGGGCTTCTTTTAAATTTTTTCCAAGTGCAGTTGCACAAAAGACTCGTCCGCCTGAGGTCATGACTTTATTATCTTGCAGTGTTGTGCCGGCATGAAACACTTTCATGTCTTTTGAATGTAATTCTTTGATTTGAACTTCTTGATTAGACAGATATTTTTTAGGGTAACCTTCAGAGGCTATGACCACCCCGCAAGAATGTCTGTCATCCCATTCAGATTCATAGCTCTCTAATTTATCTTCAATGGCATATAAGCAAAGCTGCACTAAGCTTGATTTTAATCTGAGAAGAATTGGTTGGGTTTCTGGGTCTCCAAACCTACAATTAAACTCAAGAACTTTTAGCTCTCCGTTATGAATCATGAGTCCTGCATAAAGAAATCCCAGGTAAGGCGAACCTTCATTAATTAAACCCTGCATAGTAGGCTCCATCACTTCATCAAGAATTTTTTTATGCATGCGGGAGTCAACAATTGGAGCTGGAGAGTAAGCTCCCATACCACCTGTATTTAGTCCCACATCACCCTCACCAACTGCTTTATGATCTTGGCTTGTTGCCAGCGGGATAATTTTATCTTTGCTTACAACGGCAATAAAACTTGCCTCTTCTCCTTGCAGGAAATCTTCAATAACCACTCGATAACCAGCTTTACCAAAGGCTTGATCTTGAAAAATATTTTTTAGGGCCTCATTGGCTTCATTCTTGTTATTACAAATAATGACACCTTTACCTTCAGCCAGTCCATCAGCCTTAACAACTGTTGGGTACTCAATACCTTCTAGGTATGCACTTGCTGTTTCATAGTCATCAAACGAAGAGTAATCAGCGGTGGGTATACCGTATTTTATAAAAAAATCTTTAGAGAAGGTTTTTGAACCCTCAAGTTGAGCGGCAGCTTGGGATGGCCCAAAAGCTTTTATTCCTTTGCTCTGAAGAAAATCCGACAAACCGTCTACCAATGGCTGCTCTGGACCAATAATTACCAAACCAATATTTTCGAGGACACAAAAACTTTCTATTGATGCAAAATCATTAATATCCATATCAATGTTTTGTACTTTCTCTTCTAAGGCAGTCCCTGCATTCCCAGGGCAAACAAATACATCCACTACATCTTTATCTTGCGCTGCCTTCCAAGCCAATGCATGTTCTCTTCCACCAGATCCAATTACAAGAACTTGCATAACAATAGTTAATGTCGAAAGTGACGAGTAGCAGTGAATACCATTGCAATATCACTTTCATCAGCAGCGGCAATGACCTCTTCATCTCTAATTGATCCGCCTGGTTGAATAATTGCAGCTATGCCACTTTCAGCTGCTTTATCAATTCCATCTCTAAATGGAAAAAATGCATCCGAAGACATAACAGCTCCTTTAACTACTAATCCTTCATTTTTTGCTTTTAGGTTTGCTATATCAGCACTAATCACTCGACTCATTTGCCCAGCACCTATACCAAGAGTCTGTTTATTTTTAACGTATACAATTGCATTTGATTTAACAAATTTTGCAACCGTCCATGCAAACATTAAATCTTGAAGTTCAGCATGTGAAGGCTTTCTTTTAGTTACACAGTGAAGATCTTGTTTAGGCACTGAAAAAGTATCATCACTTTGAATAAGGATCCCACCTGAGACTTTTTTGATCATGCCAGGGTACGGATTATCTTGCTCAAGATCTACACAAAGAACTCGCATATTTTTCTTTTCAGCAAATGCCGCAAGCGCGCCTTGAGAAAAACTTGGAGCTAAGACTACCTCAACAAACTGTCGAGAATTAATTTCTTTAGCTGTTTTATCATCGACAGGCTGGTTAAATGCGATGATCCCTCCAAATGCGGAAGTGGGGTCAGTTTTAAATGCTAAATCATATGCCTCAATTGCAGAGCTAGCTTCAGCTACTCCACAAGGGTTAGCATGTTTAACAATCACACATGCCGGCTCTGAAAACTCCCTGATGCACTCCCATGCTGCATCAGCATCAACAATATTATTATACGAAAGCTCTTTGCCTTGAATAATATCAGCGTTGGCAATATTGCGATGTTGCAATCCAGAGAAAGTTAAAATTTGTGCAGATTGATGAGGGTTTTCTCCATACCTCAAAGTATTAGATTTTTTAAAACTATAATCGGGCAATCCAGCAGTTTCATCTGAGAGGTACTTAGCAATAGCTAAGTTGTAATCTGCCATTAGGGCAAAAACTTTTTGAGAGAGTTGCTTGCGAAACTCATAAGAGATACCGCCTTGCTCTGACCACTCAGACATTAGGGTGGGATAATCCTGAGGATTGGTTATTACGGTAACATCGTTGAAGTTTTTTGCAGCTGAGCGAATCATTGTAGGCCCGCCGATATCAATTTTCTCAATTGCTTCTTCAAAAGAACAGTCTGAGGCTATCGTTTCTTTGAATGGATAAAGATTGACTATAACCAAATCTATGACCTCATAACCTCTCTCTTCAAGAACCCCTATGTCTTGATCCCTTCTTGCCAAAATACCTGCATGAATTTTGGGATGAAGGGTTTTGACTCTTCCATCCATCATTTCCTCAAAACCAGTAAAATCAGAAACTTCAATAACCTCATCTGTAATTTTTTTAATTGCTTGGTAAGTTCCACCAGTAGAGATCATCTTTACATTCTGGGAGAGCAAAAAACTGATCAGCTCTTCAAGATTGCTTTTATCAGAAAGGCTGATTAAAGCTGTTTTCGGCTGAATAAGATTCATAAATTTTCTAAGATTTGATATTGATGTAATTTCTTTCTCAAAGTTGCCCGATTAAGACCCAGTATTGCAGCTGCTTTTGATTGATTATAATTGGTGAATTTCATGACCGATGTTAATAGTTCTGGTTCAACTTCAGCCATTACCATCTCATAAACGTTTGCTGGCTCGACATCACCCAAAGCCTTGAAATATTTATTCATTGCTTTTTTGACTTGCTCACTTAGAGTCTTGGACTTTGGACTTGTGTTATATATCTTATTGGTCATTCGATGAAGTTACTTCGCAAAGTCTAAAGTTTACATCTGATTAAAAATTGCTCAACTGTATTTATAGATTAATTACAGTTTTTTTATCGTCTCCGAGCATTAACTTAACCAAAGCACCGTTTTCAAGCCATATTTCAGTTCTTGATGTGTATCCTGGATGAAAATAGGCAATAGTATTTTGTTTAGTGAGATATGAAGCTAACACATTAATCACCATAAAGTGAGTCGTCACAATAGCATTGCCTTTATAACTCTCAAGCCAATAAATTAAATCATGACGCCAAGTTTTAACAGCATCAGGCAATTCATGAAGAGGAGCTTCAAATACTTTTTTTAGCCAAGCTGGCTTCTCTTCGTTTGCAATATTAGAGGAAGGAATCTCAATAAAATTATTATTGATAGCAAAGTCTCTGTTTTGCTTAAGTGAGATTGGCTCCATGGTCTCAATAGCTCTACTTTTTGGGCTAGATAGTAATTCATAAGAAGAAAATTCTTCTGAAAATTCCTGGCTGACATTTCTAGCTTGGATTATTCCATCTGGGCTAAGTCCTGGATCTAGATGCTGAGACCAAGAAGAGGCTGCTTCTCCATGACGAACCAAAATTATGTGAGTTTGAGTCATATTAAAAAATACCGATTATAATGAAAGTATGAGAACTCCAAGAATTTTATGTGAAGCACTTAGATCTCCATCTATTCATAACACAAACATAAAACAAATTCAGCACCTTGCCAAGGTTCTTAGAGCCAAGCCTGGAGATTTAGTCCAGCTGTTTGATGGAAAGGGAAGGGTTGCTGCAGGAAAAATTCACGAACTTACAAAAACATCAATAACTTTTTTAGTCGCAGAAATTTTTACAGAAAAAAATCCGTATCAAAGATACTATCAAGCAATTTTTCCGTATATTAAAAAAGAGAATTTAATTTACTTGTCCCAAAAATTGGTAGAAATTGGAATTAACTCATTGGTAATCTTCAGGCCTGACAATATCGATCAATCTATAGCGAAAAAGGATGCGCGCAAATTAAATGAAAGAATTGAGGAAGCTGTCGTTCATGCATGTGAGCAATCTGGCTGCAATTATCTACCTCTTATTAAATATTGTAATAGCTTGAGTGATGCGCTTGATTGTGTATTGGATGAGGCAGGGCCAAAGGATATATTTGTGCTTGATACAATTGCTGATAAGTTATCACGAGATATTAAGGAATCTGATGCAAAAATGATAAGTTTTATTACCGGACCAGAGTCAGGATTTTCGCAAAAAGAACGTTTGTTAATGGATCAACATAAACTTTTAAATTATAAAATAGGTAATTACATTTTAAGAGCAGAAACTGCGCCTATAGTTGCATTATCCAAATTACATACATTGTTCGGTGAGGGCTTATGAATAATACCAAGTCGTTATTTATAACTGATCCTTTGCATTCGCTAAATCCAACAAAAGATACAACAATTTTATGGATGCAAGAAATTGCTGAGCAGAATGGTCAAGTGTTTCAATGTGAGATAAGCGACTTAATATATTGTGATGACCTCACTCAGGCCAAGGTATCAGAAATTTTAAATGTGACCTCTCAACCTCAAATTGCCAATACATTAGATAAGCTGATCGCTCTTAATGATTTTGATTATGTTTTTATGCGCAAAGACCCTCCTGTCAATGAAAATTACATGAATGCACTTCATTTACTATCTCAAGCAAAGCATGAGGGAGCCAATGTGATGAATGATCCTGACGCATTGAAAAAATTTAATGAGAAAGTATTTGCACTTCGATTCAGTAAATGGATGCCGGACACTAGAGTTATTTGCAAACAAGAAGATTTCATTGGCTTTAAAGAAAAATATCAAACAATCATTTTGAAACCCTTGGATGGGATGGGCGGAGAGTCCATTTATAAATTTGATAATCTTGACTCAGAGCATCTAAATATTTTTCAGGATCTTACGAATCAGAATCAAATCATGGTTATGGTTCAGAATTTTCTACCAGAGATTTACAAGGGAGATTACAGAATATTAATCATTCATGGCAAGCCTTTCCCGATTGCACTGGCTAGAATTCCTCAAGGTGATAGTTTTAAAGGTAACCTTGCAGCAGGTGGCAAAGGCGAAGCAAGACCACTGAACTCAAAGCAGAAAGAAGTTGGTGAGGAGATTGGAGAGATTCTTATAGCCGAGGGCATTACTTTTGCTGGCATTGACATGATTGGAGATTACTTAACTGAAATTAATGTAACGAGTCCCACTGGAGCAAGAGAAATCTTCAATCAAACGAAGCAAAACCCGATAACAGAACTTTTGAAATCCCTTTAGCTATGCAGCCTTTAATCTACAAGCAAAGAATACAGAGATGGGGGTTTCGAAAGTCTCTTTTTGTCTCCCTTGGATTTCATGGCTTAGTCTTATTTGGGGTGAGTTTTGTGATCATTCAGCAACCTTGGAAGTTTCAAGAAGAGACCATTGTAAATGTTAGGTTTGCAGATTCAGCGTTTGATATGAAAGGTCAATCCCTCGGAAATACAACTCTATCCAAAAATGATATTAAATCTGAGGCTGTGGTAGCTCAGGACGTGACACTCCAAAATGATTCGCAGTTTAGCATCAGGCGCCTAGAATCTAACTCCTCTGTAGAAAGTTTTGAAGCAGTCTATCTAAATGCCTGGCAAAGAAAGATCGAAACAGCTGGGTATTATGAGATTGCTGACTCCAATGTCATTCAAGGAAACTATAGAGTTCAGATTAAATCTGTGGTCGATTTTAAAGGCAATCTCTTATCTGCGGATATTCTTCAATCTTCTGGTAACCCTTTGTTGGATGCCATGGCACTACGAATTCTAAAGCAATCCTCACCCTTTCAACCATTTCCAATTGACATGCTCTCTCGTTACAAGCAACTAGAAATTGTGAGAGACTGGAATTTTTCGAGTTCCTAATTATGCAAATCCTTGCCTTTGATTATGGAACAAAGCATATTGGTATTGCTGTCGGTCAGACTATCACCAGGACTTCTTCACCTTTGATGATCTTAAACGTTCAACAAGAAGGGCCAGATATTTGGCAGACCATCTTTCAATTGGTTGAAGAGTGGAAGCCGGATCGATTGCTTGTAGGACAGCCTTTGAATATGGACGGCACACCAAGTGAAATGATGAAGAAAGTAAATAAGTTTTATATAAAGCTGCAACAAGAAACAAACATAATCTGCGAGCTGGTTGACGAAAGGCTGACTTCTTTTGAAGCTAAACAACTGACTGAATCCGATTTAAAAGAAGTCCGAATAGATGACTTAGCAGCTAAGATTATTCTTGATAGCTGGATGGAGCAAAATGTCCATTCCTAGCAGCTTTATAGATCAGCTGATTGACCAGGCCGATATTGTGGAAGTCATTGGAAGAAGGTTGCAGCTTAACAAAAAAGGATCAAATTTTTGGTGCCGTTGTCCATTTCATGATGACTCGAATCCTTCAATGGCAGTGAATCAAGATAAGCAATTTTTCTACTGTTTTGTGTGCCAAGAGTCTGGAAATGCAATACATTTTTTAAGACAGTATGAAAATTTGGATTTTGTAGATGCTATTGAGACACTCGCTAGCTCTTTAGGGCTTACCGTTCCATATGAAAATTCCAAACAAGATAAAATAAAACCAAGCGGCTTGGTTGAACAAGCAGTTCGGTTTTATCAAAAAAATCTTAACAATAAAATCGCAGAGAAAGCGATCCAATATCTTAAAGATAGAAATATTACAGGAGAGACAGCGAAAAAATTTAATCTAGGCTTCGCTGAAGATAAATGGGACGCTCTTTCAAATCACTTAGGCAAAGATATTCCAGTCAATGAGCTTGAGGCCTCTGGTCTTTTTAGCCACAAGGACAGTAAATTTTATGACAGATTTAGAGGCAGAATAATCTTTCCAATCAGGAATATCAAAGGTGACTTTATTGCCATGGGTGGCAGGATTATTGACAAAGGAGAACCCAAGTATCTTAACTCCCCAGAGACAGCATTTTTCAATAAATCCAATGAATTGTTTGGTTTATTTGAGGTCAGGGAGGCAGAAAAGAAGATTGCTTCATTGATTGTGGTTGAGGGATACATGGACGTCATTGGGCTATATCAGCATGGAATTAAAAATGCCGTTGCAACCCTGGGTACCGCTGTGACACCAAGCCATGTTGCGAAAATCATGCGTTATACAAATAAAATTTTCTTTGCTTTTGATGGCGACTTGGCTGGCGGCAAGGCTGCCTGGAAAGCAGTTGAAAATACTTTCCCAATTATCAGAGAGGACGTGAACATTCATTTTATATTTTTTGAAGACAGCCATGACCCAGATTCTTACATCAATGAGTTTGGGTTGCAGGCTTTTCAAAAACTGCTGGATGAATCTATGCCTTTATCAGAATATTTTTTATCAAAGGTTAAAGATTTTAATTTAGAGACCTTGGAAGGTCGATCACAGGCAGCTAAATTTGCTATTCCAGTTATTCATAAAATTAACAACGTTGTTATTAAAGAAATATATGCCAGCGAAGTATCTCAGCTTTGTGGTATGGATGTAAAAAGCATTCAGGTTCCTCAGGAATCCTACAAAACAAGTCAACCTTCGAATCAATCTCAAGCCAATCCCGCCATTCCTGTCAGAGTGAAGGCCTTAATTAATATTTTTAGTGCATTGTTAAGATATCCCTCTCTTGCACACAAGCCAATCTTTGATGGGTTGACAAAAGATTCTAAATTTAATTTTTTATTAAGCATTCTGAATCTTTACAAAGGCATGCCAGATATTAAACCATCCCGGATTATTGAAAGCTTGGAATCTGATCAGATTAAAGGTTATTTTGCAGAGGCGGTGATCAGTGAGCTTGAATTATCTGAAGAAAATGCACTGCAATTGATCAAAGATTGCATTGAAGTATTACTAAAAAATCAAAAAGATAGAGAGCAAATTCTGAAAGACAAGTATAATGTCAGCTCGATCACATCATCAGAGAGAAGAGATTTACAGCAAATCATTTTAAAAAGAGAAGAATTGTCTGATGAAGATGAAAATTGGTTAAAAAAATTAAGTTCAAATCAAGATTGAAAAAATAAAATTTGGCATCACATAGATTGAACATATTAAATGAGGCATTGAGTGGATAAGCTACAAAAACAAGGTTCTAGAATTGCAGAATTGATTGAGAAAGGTCGAGAGCAAGGCTACCTTACCTATGCAGATGTTAACGACCATCTTCCTGAAGATATATCTGACCCAGATCAGGTTGATGAAATTATTGGCATGATCAATGACCTGGGTTTGCAGGTTCATGAGACTGCTCCTGACGCAGATACCCTTATGCTTGCTGAATCTTCAGATGATCAAGATGATATTGCGCTGGAGCAAGCTGCTGAGGCTTTAGCAGCTGTAGAGAATGAAACCGGTCGAACAACAGATCCCGTAAGAATGTATATGCGAGAAATGGGTACGGTTGATCTATTAACTCGCGAAGGAGAGATTGAGATTGCCAAGCGCATTGAAGAGGGCATGCGTGACCTTTTAGATGCTAGTGTTAATTATCCAGGCATCGTTGAACATATTATAGATTTTTATGAACTTGTTAAATCGGAAGACAAGAAATTAAGCGAATTGCTTACTGGTTTTTTAGAGGAAATGGAAGAAGTTCCTTCTGCAGGACCTGGCAGCGAAAAAGCTAAGCAGTTAGCAGAAAGTGATGAAGAGGTTGACAACGGGCCAGACCTCGTAGAAGTGCAAAGACGCATGACCAACCTAAAAAGACAGTTCAACAGGACTCATAAAATTGTCGCATCTAAAGGCAGGCACTCCAAAGAAGCTAAGACAGAGTTTATAAAATTAGGTTTAATTTTTAAATTCCTTAAATTCTCTCCCAAGATGTTTGAAGATCTAGCATTTTTTGCTCGCAGTGACTTAGCAGAAATTCGCTTGCATGAGAAAAGAATTCAATTTTTATGCGTTAAGTCTGCAAGAATTCCAAGGAAAGACTTTATTAGAATGTACAAAGAAAACATTACGAAGTTAAAGTGGATCGATTCATTAATATCTGGCAAAAAATACTCTAAAAAATCTCTGGAACATATCAAGTCTGATGTAGTTATTGCACAAAAAGCAATTAAAGCCATTGAAGATAGAGTGGGATTGAATCTTAAAGACATCAAAGAGATTAATCGCGCCATGTCTATGGGCGAAACAAAAATGCGCCGAGCCAAGAAAGATATGGTTGAAGCCAACTTAAGATTGGTGATATCTATTGCTAAAAAATACACAAACAGAGGACTTCAATTTTTGGATCTCATTCAAGAAGGCAACATTGGCTTAATGAAGGCTGTTGATAAGTTTGAGTACAGAAGAGGCTATAAGTTTTCTACCTATGCGACCTGGTGGATTAGACAGGCTATTACTAGATCTATTGCTGACCAAGCCAGAACTATTAGAATTCCAGTGCACATGATTGAAACAATCAATAAGCTCAACAGAGTATCTCGTCAAATGATGCAGGACATGGGCAGAGAGCCTACGCCTGAAGAGTTGAGTCAAGAACTAGACATGCCTGAAGATAAGGTCAGAAAAGTTCTGAAGATTGCTAAAGAGCCAATCTCCATGGAGACTCCAATAGGAGACGATGAAGATTCTAACTTAGGTGATTTTATTGAAGATACTGTAATTCATTCGCCGCTTAAAAATGCAACCGAGGACAGCCTACACTTTGCGACCGACGATGTTCTATCGTCCTTGACAGCAAGAGAAGCAAAAGTTCTAAGAATGCGTTTTGGCATTGGTATGAATACAGACCACACACTTGAAGAAGTTGGTAAGCAGTTTGACGTAACCAGAGAAAGAATACGTCAGATAGAAGCAAAAGCATTAAGAAAGCTTAGGCATCCATCAAGATCAAGTCATCTCAAGAACTTCTTAGACGAGTAGTTTTCGGGCCTGTAGCTCAGTTGGTTAGAGCAGTGGACTCATAATCCATTGGTCGGAGGTTCGAGTCCTCCCGGGCCCACCATTCATTAAAATCCTAGATAATACTAATAGAGAGTATTTCAGGTCTTGTTATTTTTATAAATTTTCTGTCATATACTTATTAAAAATTAAACAGTGTTTAATCAAGGCAAAACGTGATGGAAAAAATTCTTTTAAGGCTCACAGAATTATTTGGAAAAACTCCCAGCCTTATTCTTAATTATAAAAAGCAAGTATTGACAAGCTTGGTGATCATCTCAGCATTTCTGTTGTATGGGGTTTTTAATCATACCGTTTTCGATATGTCTACTGACAGTTATCTTGAAGAAGAAAATCCAGCACAAATAGCGCTGGATGAATTTCGCAGACAATTTGGCGGTGATGATTCTGTATTTATAATTTATGCTCCGAAAGATGGCAATGTTTTTTCTCGTGAATCTTTAATTACAGTCCAACAACTAACTGATAACCTTGTTAACTGGAGAGATCTTGACAGGAGTGAATATCCCGAAATTCCGTTAGATGAGCTTTCCCATATTCGTAGAATCCAATCTCTCGCAAATGTTAAAGTCCAAGAAAGTATAGGAGATACATTAAGATCAGATAGACTAATTCCTAGACAGCTACCAACCAGTGAGGCTGAACTCCAAAAAATTAAAGTTAGGGCTTTAAATCAACAGGATTATGTAGGAGTATTGTATTCAGAAAACGGTGAATACGGTGCAATACTGGTCCAGACAGACTTTGGAACGATACCGGTAGAAGGGTATGAATCTGTCCTAGATATTGCTGGCATTGAGCTGGCTGATGGCTTTGCAAACTTTGATCTCACTTTTGACGATAATGCTGTTGTGCAAGACGTTGAATTTCAGGATACCGACCAATTGGCTTACTTCTCTTTTGATGAGGCCCTGACAGGGGTTTATCAAAAATATGCAAATGAGCTAAGCTTTTACACGGTTGGCACTCCTTCCATGATGGGGCAAATGCAAGGAGTGCTCAACCAGATGGCAGTGCTGGGCGTCCTAATGGTATTAATTTTTTCTCTGCTCTTATGGGTCTTGTTCCGCTCAGGAAGCGCACTAGTCTGGCCGATGGTCACCATAGCGCTCAGCGTTGCTTGGTGTTGGGGAATAACAGTTTGGATGGGTATTACTGTGTCCACAATGATCGCATTAACGGTGCTGCTTATTTTTGCCGTAGGAATTGCCGACTGTGTCCATGTGATGAGCGCTTATTTTAGTTTCAGACATGACGGTCAAGAACATAATACCGCCCTTTCACATGCTTACGAAAAAGTTGGCTTGGCTCTTTTACTTACAACATTAACCACATCAGCGGGGGTGTCAGTCCTGGCAACCTCAAATCTAGAGCCAATCAAGGTTTTCGCTGTTATGTCAGCCCTAGGGGTCATTCTGGCCTTATTTTTTACTATAGTGCTCCTCCCAGTTCTTTTGGATCTCTGGCATCCAGCAGCGGTTGAAAGCAAAGAAAAACCTAGTCTGGCTGATAGATTGGGCGCCAAGTGGAGCTCTATAAAATCTATAAAAAAATTGGTTGTCGGAACTTGCGCTGCCCTGGTGGTTTTTGCTTCGCTCGGCCTAATGCTGGGAGCATTTATTAATTTCGTGATCGCTCTTACTTATTGGATAATCAACTCTCAAAGAGAAATACTTGCTCGGGTTCCCATAATTGTTCAAAAATCGCCTAAGCTAATATTAGGTATTTTTGGACTGGGCTTTATTGTCTGCATATATGGCGCAACCAAAATTCAAATCGATACAAACATTGCCGAAATGTTTAAGGCTGACCACCCTTTTACTGCCGCTGTTGAAGTAGTTGATCAAAACATGTCAGGTGCTCAGAACATGGAAATAATGATCGATACTGGGGTAACTGACGGTATGCTTGATTCTAAGTTGCTTACCGCTGTTGATGATCTGCAGACCCGAGTTGAGAGCCGTTATCCTGAAATTATTAGACGAACTCATTCCCTCGCTAATATTGTAAAAGATACAAATAAAATCATGAATGGGGATGATCCAGAGTTTTATAGAATTCCGGATTCAAACCAAGCAATTTCACAATTGCTTTTTATGTTTAATAGTGCAAACCCCGAAGATCGAAGAAACCTTGTGTCAGATGATTACAGCCGATCACACATAAGTATCAGTGCCCGAAATTTAGGCTCTTACGAATACAAAGAACTCTTTGACAATGTTTCATTGGATGTCCAAGAAACTTTTTCTGATATTGAAAAAGATTTCCCAAATTTGGATGTGAATTTAACGGGAAGCATGGCAACTCTAATGGTAATGGCTGATGCAATCGCTACCTCTCAATTTAATAGCTTTGCCTTAGCCCTGTTAATAGTAAGTCTGATTATGATCATTGCGCTAGGGTCTTTAGGAGGCGGTATTATGGGTATGGTGCCCAATGCCATACCAGCTTTTCTCGCATTTGGTTTGATGGGTCTTTTTGGTATCCCTTTGGACGTGGACTCCCTATTAATAGCACCTTTAATCTTGGGCATAGCTGTCGATGATACTATTCATTTTATGACCCACTACAGAGTGGAATTAAGCAAAACGGGAAGCATAGCCGAAGCGCTAGACAGCGCAATAAAAGAGGTGGGACAGGCCGTCATGTTTACAACAATGGTCATAGGGCTTGGGTTTGCTGTCCTAAGCTTTTCAGATTATCTAGGAATGGCAAAGGTTGGCTTTTTTGGGTCTATAGCAATATTTGTTGCGCTACTTTGTGACCTTTTTCTTATTCCTGCGATGATTATAATTTTTAAACCAAAGTTCGGTGTAAAAAATGTAAATACCAAGATTGATTTCCAAGGAGTTACTGGATGATTGCAACAAGCTTACGATTATTAATTGGGTCCATGTTGTTTATGGTTTGCTTTAACAGTGCGTTTGCACAAGATCTCACTGGTTATGACATCATGAAATTGGTTGATGATGCTCAGCGCCGGACCAATGACTCTTCATTTAGCAGAATGCAGCTTTCGAGCTGTAAATTTGGTGTGACTAACGGGCGCATAACCTGCGCCGATAGACCTCGAGTAAAATCTCTGGAGTCTGTAGCAAAAAACTACGGACGGGAACTAAAAGACACCAGGGTGGTTACGATCACATTGGAGCCGGCTGCAGAACGAGGCATCGGCATGCTCAGCTATACATACGATGAAACTGGCCGCGACAACGAAACCTGGCTGTATCTTTCAGCCCTTGGAAGGGTCAAGCGCCTAGCGAGCGGAGATTCAGATGAAGAAACGGAACCAGCGTCACTATTTGGTTCTGAATTCACTACTGAAGATACTGAAACAGGAAAACTCGAAGAGTATACTTTCAATATTCTCAAAGAAACAATAACGTCCGGTCGAGAAGTTTGGAAGCTGGAAATGATTCCAAATAAAGACAGAGCGAAGAAAACTCGTTATTCCCGGCAAGTTCATTACATAGACAAAGAAAGGTATGTCGTTTTGCGCTCAGAAATGTATGATCAGTACGATAAAGAAGTGAAAAGACTAATGGCTTCAAGGGTTGAGCTTGTAAATGGTATATGGATGTCGCGCTCATTAACCATGATGAATCTCGTTACCAACCGCTTGTCTAATATGGCATTCGTTGAAATCTATACTGACCTAGACATTGAAGATGAGTTTCTAAGTCAACGAACGCTTAACGACGCGGCCTACAGAGAGACAGAATTAGAGAAACTTCGGGCTCAACTAAATTAACGTGAAATTGCCAGCTTAATATGTCGCGCCTCTGTAAAATAGCCGGCTTAATTCTTATATTCATGACCTCAATAGCTCATTCTCAGACCACTGAGCAACCAAACCTTGGAGATGAAGTTTTATCAAGCGACGAGATTATCTTCGAAGATAACCTGTTTGATAATGTTTTTGATGAACAACCCAGTAACAGCAAAGATTCTTGGTTAGAGAATTTTACCTTCACCGTCAGCCAACAATTCTATGGCCAGGTTAATAATCACTCCGTGGAACCACAGCCTGGTTTTTCTTTTCCACGTGAAGCAGATATGGAAAATAACCGATTAGGCATCAATATTCGTTATCAAAATGGCTTTGCGCCAGGGTGGCTAATTCAAGCAAGCGGTCAATCACGAACTTACTGGAAACATGACTATGAGTTCGAGGCTAATAATAAAAAGATTGACGATGAATATCGTATAAATGAGTTTTTTCTACAGAGAAGTTTTGATCAGCACAGCATTAAATTTGGACGACAGACAGTTGTTTGGGGAGAGGCTGTGGGTAACTCTGTACTTGATGTGATTAATCATTATGAATACAGAGACTTCAGTATCATTGACATCGAAGATGCTCGTCTCAATCAATGGATGGTCGTATGGGATTATTTTGGTGGAGATAGTAATTGGTCCAGCTTTATAAATCTTTATCCAGAATTTAACCCAGCACCTGTCCGTGGAAGCCCTTTTTTCTTAGCACCCGAATTTAATCTCACTGACTACAAAAGAGGCGGAGATGTTCTTGCAGAAGTAGGCACCCAATGGAGAAAATCATTCGACCTTAGCGACATTAGCTTTATGGCAGCTTATCTCTATGAAAATCAATTACGCTATGATGCTCCAGTTTCTGGAATCGGTAATGCGGTGGTAAAAAAGAACGATTTTTTGCTTTTGGGATTTAGTGCCAATCGTGCAATCGGCCGCCTGCTGCTTAACTTTGATTTAGCCTTTAGTCAGAATGTACTAGCAGATAGCTTCAATTTTCCTGGAACATCTGCTCTTTCTTCACCGCTAGATTTAAAGAAAGACCAAATTGGCACTTCATTTGGCTTTGAATGGATGGTTGATAACGATCAAAGTCTGAGTTTAAGTATTCAGGCACAGAAGATGCTCGACGAAGACGAGGGTTTGTTGCCAGGGCAGCAGCTCGTTAACGAAGGCGTATTTGGTAGTTGGCTAGTGCGGTACAGCAATGTCCTACTTAACAGCGATCTTACATTATCATCTACGTTACAAGGTGATCTAAATGGGGATTCGCTATTAGCATTGCTTGGTGTGCACTATACAATCAATGATAATTGGGCATTGGGTACTGAGATCATTAGCGTTAATGCGGCTAGCGCTTCGCCTTTGGTTTTCTTTGATGAAGACGTGCGAGTAGGTTTGACAATAACTTATTCATATTGAGCTTGAAAATTTAATTAACTGTTTTGTGTTACTCGATAGTTGCAGGACCCACCATTCAAGTTTTAGCTCATGGCATTATGACTGCTTTAGTTTCTAGGCACTCTTCTAAGCCGTGAACGCCATGCTCTCTGCCATTACCTGAAGATTTGTAACCTCCAAAAGGTGCTCCCGTTCCTCTAGCACCGCCATTGATAATAACTTGGCCCGCACGAATTTTCCTTGCAACTTTGCTCGCATGTTCAGGCTCACCTTGAACGTATCCGGCTAATCCATATTCAGTATCATTGGCAATCTCTATAGCTTCTTCTTCGGATTCATATTTTAGGATTGATAAGACTGGACCAAAAATCTCTTCTCTTGCAATAGTCATGTCATTGGTTACATTTGCAAATACTGTAGGCTTTACATAAAAACCTTTTGTGTAACCTTCGGGCTTTTCAACGCCACCAGCAACCAACATTGCACCTTCTTCAATTCCTATATTTATCATCCTTAGGATCTTTTCATATTGAGGTTTATTAGCTATGGGTCCAATTCTAAATTCTCCCTGAGGATCACCAACAGTGGTGCTGTTTGCTGTTTTAACTGCAAATTCAACTGCTTTGTCATAATTTTTTGCAGAAACCAGCATTTTTGTTGGCGCATTGCATGACTGGCCTGAGTTTAAAAAGCAATGTCCGGCACCGCCTCTAACTGACTTCTCAAGGTCTGCCACATCATCAAGGACTATATTTGAAGATTTACCACCCAGTTCTTGGTGCACTCTTTTAACAGAAACCGCAGATGCTTGAGCAACAGCTATTCCTGCTTCAGTTGAGCCTGTAAATGACATCATCGCAACATCAGAGTGATCTGATAAGGCAGCGCCTACTATAGGGCCATATCCATTTACCACATTAAACACACCATCTGGAACCCCCGCTTTATCAAACACTTCTGCGAGAAGCAAAGCGCAATATGGAGAAATCTCACTTGGCTTTAAAACCATTGAGCATCCCGCTGCAAGAGCAGCTGAAGCTTTTGTTGTCATTTGATTCATGGGCCAATTCCATGGTGTGATCATTCCTACGACTCCAATAGGCTCTCTAATTAATGTGTAATCACCTTCTCTTTTTTCAAATTCATATTCTTTTAGAGCATCTAGAGTCTCATGTAAATTTTTAATTCCTGTGGATGCTTGAGCTTTGTCTGAGAGCCAGAGTGGGGCACCCATTTCTTCTGTAATACTTTGAACTAAATCAGCATACCTATTTACATATTCGGTAATAATGTTGTTTAAGATCTCAATGCGATCTTCTTTTGATGTTAGTTGATATTTTTTGAATGCCTCGGATGCTGCTGAGACTGCTTTATCAATATCGCCCCTTGTTCCAGCTGTAACATGTCCTATAAGCTCCTCATTTGCAGGATTGATAACCTCAATTTTTTTATTTGATTCTGATTCAACCCATGCACCATTTATATAAAACTGTAATTTATCTTTCATACTCAAATCCTATTAATTTAATGCTTAGCCTAACAAATTATCAAATACATAGATTAGGCAACCATATGGTAACCAATAAGAAGAAAATAAAAAGCATGAATAACTGTAAACACCTTTAAAAAATAAAATTAAACGAATGACTGAGGTTCTCTCGAAAGTATTTCTTTAATCATTGGTAAAAAATAATCTAGAGATTGCGTTTCATAATTCGGATCAAATGATTCCTGATCCCACTTTGAGCAAAAATCTATGCAGTCCTGATAGTAAGGATGGTCAATATATTTTTCCCTTAAATTTCTATCTTTTTCATAATGATGCATCCAGTAATAACCTTGAAATAATCCATGATGAAGAATTATCCAATAATTTTTCTCACTTATATACGGTCTTAAAACTGCTGCAGAAGCTTGAGAGTGATTGGATGGGGATATAGCATCACCTATATCGTGAAGTAGAGCACAAACTATTGTTTCAGTATCTGCTCCATCCCTCTCTGCTCTTGTTGCTGTTTGAAGGCAATGTTGAAGCCTGCTAATTTGATATGGAGATTCATCATCCATCGTTTGAAGCCATTGTATTACTCTTTTAAATACACTTCTTTCATTCTTTGAATCATGAATTGCTATAAGATCATAATCTTTCTTAGTTCCTTCATCCATTGATATAAATCCAACTTTTTTATACAACTTAACTATCTCCTTAAACTGTTATTTTTATAAAGAATAAAATTATTTTCTATATTATCCATTTCATAATATGCGTCCTGGAGATGACGTTTGCCATTAAGCTTAAATTCATTCCTACCATGAAGAATTCGATGAGCAGAAACCAAAAGAATATGTCCTGCTTCAAGTCGAAATTTTGATTTGTATTTTTGGCTATTAATTCTTTTACATAGTTCATGATAAGCCTCATAAAATAAATCAACATTTTTCTTATGTGGATCTATCATTTGCATTAATTGATTTGAGTACCTGAATACAACAATCTCGTTATTAGCATTTAATCTAATAATTGGTTCATTTGTATATGTCTCATTTTCTTCATCAAATTCTCTAAATGGAACTGAAAAAGTACTTAAAATATTAAAATAGTTAGGGAAATCGTTTCTTAAATCCCTAACCACTGAATACCCATCAACTATAATAGATTCTCCGCCTGTAGATTCATTGGCTAGCATATGGAGAGCCTGCACACTTGGCGGCCATGAATAACTAGCAAAATCATTATGTGGAGGGACTGCTAGCGAGGTATGCGCAATATTATATACATGACCATCGACAGATACATTGTGAATTCGCTCAAATAATACCTCCCTAATAGGGCCGAGCCTTAGAGACAGTTCTTCTAATGAGTTTGGAATGCATGGAGCATTTTTAATACATATTGCTCCTTTAGAAATAAAGTTGGAGATAGCATCTATGGCAGTATCATTCTTCTGAAGAAAATCATCCCAATTATAATAGTTAGGAATAAAATCATTAGTCCATAAAACTTTTTTAGGCTTTCTAGGTTTTTTTAAAAATTCTATATCTTGAAAATTGATAGATGTCTTATGATCATCAGGCCAAACTATAATAATATTATTTTGATCCAGACATACGCTTTGGGGTTTTAAATCTACGGGGACAGAATCAAGCATAAACCTCTTTTCTTGAGTTTCCTGCACTCTGCATTCATTGCAGGGGCAATTATCTCTTATCCATAGATATGGAAGCTCCAACCGTGCCTCTCTGTCATTTATCAAGTTGAGCGATGACTCATTAAGTTTAAAATTCATTTATTACACCTTATAATTAGGCGTCCCTTTTAGCAGCTCCTAGTGCGCAATCAGGACCAAATCAACTATTTATCTTAGATAATACTATCCCCATCGTTAAAAAATTACAATTATTAATCTTTTAATGAATTCGGAATTTTTTTCTAAGACTCTTAATGCCGCTTGATTGCTGTACTTTTTTTGTTTTAAAAAATAATTCATGGTTTTTCTCTAATACATCAAGGTTATAAAGATAGTTAATCATGACGCCTTTTGATTGATTAACCCCTTTTAAAGATAAATCAGCATTTAAATTTATCCTCTCTAAAATAGCCCCATTTCCTAAATGAAATTTAGCTACAGAATCATTGGGAAATCCATCTTCTCTATCTGAATCTATAAGATAAATTAATACTTGCTTAAGAAGAATATCTTCATCGATACTCTCATCTATAGATTTTTCTTTAAGCCATTTTGTAAAACCAGGAGCTGGCGAAAGTGTTGCAAATTTATTGAGTCCCTCGATTTCTTGTTTTAATTGATGAGCTACATTTTTAATTAAAAAATTGCCAAATGAAATACCTGAGAGGCCTTCCTGGCAATTTGAAATAGAATAAAAAACTGCTGTATTAATATCTTGATCCAGAGTAACGCTTCTATCAATCTTGATCACTTCATTAATAGTCTCTGGCATGTTGTTGCTTAATGCAACTTCAACAAAAATAAGTGGCTCATTGGGTATTAGTGGATGAAAAAAAGCAAAGCATCTTCTATCTTCTGGTTCTAGTCTAGCCCTGAGATCATCCCAGGAATTAATTTGATGAACAGCCTCGTAAGCAATGATCTTCTCTAAGATATTGGCAGGAGTTGTCCAATCTATCTTTTGTAAAACTAGAAATGATGGATTAAACCAATGCTTAAATAAATCTAAAAGGCTTGCATCAAAGAATGCCAAGTCTGGATTGTCTTTTTTAAGAGATCTAATTCTCTCTCTGAGTCGGACTAATCTAAGGGTGCCTTCAGATGCTGTATTTAATCTTTTAAAGAGCTCGACCCATTGGGGCTCAGAAGCTCGAGAAATTATCTCTAAGTTTTTTTGAGTCTTGTTTTCAGAATATTCTTTAGAGGCTTTTAATAAAGAATTAGAGTCTATGTCATACTTTTCTATAAGGGTATTAAAGAAATCAGTAAATTTTTTATCATCAAGAGCTTCTATTAAATTAGAAAGATGTTCTGCATATACCAATGAAGAAACTTCCCCACTTTTTGACATAACAGATTCTAAAGCCTTATTAATATCTTTATGCAGAATCCCAAAATCTCTTGAACGAAAATAGCCCCCCTTTATCGATCGGCTCATTATTGATGAAATTAGATTCTGGAAAAAGTTCATATGCGATTAGAAATTTATCATATTCTAAAGAATTAATAAATTTGGTAACCAGATGGTAACCATTAATAAAAAGTAGTCTCTAGGCTCTGTTCTTATATTTGTTTTCAAGTAACAATAGTGCATGAAAATAATTTTTATGTAAGTATTGGAATGTAAAATATTTCCCAATATATATTATTTTTCTTAATTTAAAAATGTGAGAGTTTATCGTGAAAACAGATATAGAGATTGCTAGAAAAGCAGAACCAAGAACAATTGAGATAATTGCTGCTAAGTTAGGCATTAGCGATGAATACCTTGAGCGTTACGGTAAATTTAAGGCTAAGGTTAACCTTTCAATTAATCGTGAAAAGCTCAAGGATCAAAATAACGGTAAATTAATTTTAGTTACCGCAATATCTCCTACTCCTGCAGGAGAGGGTAAAACTACTACAAGTGTTGGCCTGGTCGATGGGCTGTGTCATATCGGTAAAAAAGCAATGATTTGTCTCAGAGAGCCAAGCTTGGGGCCATGCTTTGGTATGAAAGGCGGTGCTGCGGGAGGTGGATATGCTCAAGTAATCCCTATGACAGATATTAATTTACATTTTACTGGTGACTTTCATGCCATTGGAGCAGCTCATAATCTTCTCTCTGCGCTAATTGATAATCATATTCATTGGGATAATCAACTTAATATTGATCCTAGAAGAATTACTTGGAAGAGAGTGGTTGATATGAATGATAGGTCTTTAAGAGAAATTACATGTGGTCTTGGTGGAACTGGCAATGGCATACCTAGACAAAGTGGTTTCGATATAACAGTTGCTTCAGAAATTATGGCAGTCTTTTGTCTAGCATCAGATATTGACGATCTAAAAAAGAGAATAGGAAATATTGTTATAGGCTATACAAGATCTAATGAGCCTGTAAGAGCAAAACAGTTAAACGCTGATGGAGCAATAACTGCACTATTGAAAGATGCATTTGAACCAAACTTAGTGCAAACTCTTGAGAATAATCCTGCATTCATACATGGCGGACCTTTTGCGAATATTGCGCATGGTTGTAATTCTGTTGTTTCGACCAAGACAGCATTAAAACTTGCTGATTATGTTGTTACGGAAGCTGGATTTGGAGCCGATCTAGGCGCGGAGAAATTTTTTGATATTAAGTGTAGAAAATCAGGCTTAAAACCAGACGCTGTTGTTTTAGTTGCCACCACTAAAGCTCTAAAAATGCATGGTGGCATTAAAAAAGATGATCTTGGATCAGAGAATGTAGATGCTGTAACGATGGGCTGCAAGAATCTTAAAAGACATATTGAAAATATTGGAAAATTTGGCGTCCCTGTCATTGTTGCGATCAATGACTATGTAACTGACACAGAAAAAGAACATGCTGCAATCATTGACTATTGTCAAAATATTGGCGTTCAATGCAAAATTTCTTCTCACTGGGAAAAGGGCGGCAAAGGCGCAGCAGATCTTGCAGAAGAGGTTGCAAAAATTGCTGATTCAAATTCTGCTGAATTTAAAACTTTATATGATAATAAAATGTCTCTGTGGGATAAAACTCAATACATAGCACAAAATATTTATGGTGCTGCAGACATAATTGCTGATAAGAAGATAAGAAATCAATTTCAGAAATTAGAAGATGATGGATTTGGCGAATACCCAATATGTATGGCTAAGACCCAATATAGCTTTTCGACAGATCCATTATTGATGGGTGCACCATCAGGACATGATGTTCCAATCAAGGAAGTCCGGTTATCAGCAGGCGCAGAATTTATTGTGGTTGTTTGTGGTGAAGTTATGACTATGCCAGGGTTACCTAAAATACCAGCTTCGGAAAATATAGACGTTGACGATAATGGACTAATTCAAGGATTATTTTAGATATTATGATTACAATTAAACTAAAAAGGAGAAAATAAATGAAAATACTATGCATCTTATACGATGATCCAAAGGACGGAATGCCTTCAAGTTATCCACTAAAGGAACTTCCTAAGCTAGAAAAATATCCTGACGGCATGACATTGCCAAATCCCAAAGGAAGAGATTTTACACCAGGCGAATTACTTGGTTGTGTGTCTGGTGAGCTAGGCTTGAGAAAGTTTTTAGAAGATAGGGGACACACACTAGTGGTCACATCTGATAAAGACGCCGAAGGTTGCACCGCAGATAAAGAACTAGTTGATGCTGATATTGTAATTTCACAACCATTTTGGCCTTATTACCTAACAAGAAAGAGAATGGAAAGTGCGCCAAATTTAAAAATGGCAATTACAGCTGGCATTGGTTCTGATCATGTAGATTTACAGGCCGCAATGGATCATAAGGTTGATGTCGTTGAGGTGACCTATTGCAATTCAAGGTCAGTAGCAGAACATATCGTTATGATGATTCTATCTTTGGTGAGAGATTATCATAATCAACATAGGATAGTGAATGAGGGTGGGTGGCATATCGCCGATGCTGTGCAGAGATCTTATGATGTAGAAGGCATGAATGTAGGAACTATTGCTGCCGGTCGAATTGGCTATGATGTGCTAAGAAAAATGCATCCGTTTGATGTGCATCTACATTATTTTGATAAACATAGATTGGATTCAGCGAAAGAACAAGAACTGAATTTAACCTACCATGATTCAGTTGAATCTCTGGTTGCAGTTTGTGATGTCATAAATATAAGTTGTCCTCTTCACCCCGAAACAGAGCATTTATTTAATGATGAGCTAATCAGCAAATGTAAACCTGGCGCATATATTATTAATACCGCCAGAGGAAAAATTTGCGATAAGGACGCTATTGTATCGGCATTAGAGTCTGGACAGTTAAGCGGATATGCAGGGGATGTTTGGTTCCCGCAACCAGCACCCAATGACCATGTTTGGAGAACAATGCCACATCACGGAATGACACCACACACATCAGGCACCTCTTTATCGGCACAGACAAGATATGCCGATGGCGTTAGAGAAATATTGGAGTGTTTTTTTGATGGAGAAGAAATCAGAAATGAATATTTAATTGTTCAAGGCGGAGACCTTGCAGGCATGGGCGCTCATTCTTACACAAAAGGAACAGCAACGGACGGTTCAGAGGAAGCAGCTAATTTTAAAAAGTAGATAAGAGATGAAAAATAATATTATCTCTGCTTTTGGAGGATTTTTATGCATTTTTGCACTTGCATATCTTAATTCTTTCGATGCAAGCAATTTTTGGTTAATACCGCCTTTTGGGGCAAGCATGGTTTTAGTTATGTCGGCCCATGAAAGCCCTCTAGCTCATCCAAGAAATATTTTATTTGGTCATATGTTGTCTGCCTTATCAGGAGTCTTTGTTGTTTTTATACTAGAGCCTTCTCCTCTCAGCGTAGGATTGGCTGTTGGTTTAGCCATATTTTTAATGATGGCCACCAAGACCGTTCATCCACCTGCTGGCGCTAACCCTATCATTGCTGTTCTTGGTGCCAAAGGGATAGGGTTTGTCCTGATGCCAGTGGCAGTGGGAGCATCTTTTATTGTTCTATTTGCAATTATTTATAATAAATTATTAAAGAGGAAATATTTTACTTTTAAAGATTGGAGGCAGCTAACTAGTTACTAAATATTCTTTTGCAACCAAAAAAAAAAAAACATTTAACCTCTTTGATATCCCGTTCGTATATCATTAATCAAAAATAAAGCAGAGGAACTTCCTGAAACAAAAACATAGTTTATTTTGATGAAAAAAAATATTAATACATCTTTCAAAGACTTCATTTCAGGCTACTCCATTGAAGTTATTCCAAGGTCTGCTGCAAGGATCGAATCTTTTACGGATATTTTGCCTAAAAACACTAGGGTTTATATAGCCCATCTAGAAACAGAAGATATTGCAGCAATGGTTGCTACTGCCAAAAGACTTAATGATGAAGGTTTTGCCGTGATGCCTCATATCCCGGCTAGAATAATTAAAAATCAGGCCATGTTAAATGATTGGATTTCTATGTATCAGAATGAGGCTGGGGTAGATGAAGCACTTTTATTAGCAGGAGGTTCAAAAAAACCAGTGGGCGAATTTAATTCTTCTATCCAATTGATTGAATCAGCACTATTTGATAAAGCTGGTTTTAAAAGACTCCACATAGCCGGACATCCTGAGGGGAGTATGGACATAGATCCTGGTGGAGGAATGAAAAATGTTTCTGAGGCCCTTTCATGGAAGCAAGAATTTTCTAAAAGAACAGATGCTTCAATGGCAATAGCTACTCAGTTTTGTTTTGATGCCGATGTTGTAAAAAAATGGGCAGACAGAATTAAAGAAAATGGTATTGATATCCCCATTCATATTGGCATAGCTGGACCAGCAAAACTTCAAACATTATTAAAATTTTCGGTTGAATGTGGGATAGGTGCTTCCATGAAAGTTCTCACCAAAAGAGCAAAAGATATAACAAAACTATTATTGCCATACAAACCAACAAAAATCCTCAATGAACTGGCTGAATATAAATCTAAAGACCCTGAATTAAATATTGAGCAAGTCCATTTTTTTCCAATCGGAGGCATCAAACAAACCGTTGATTGGTTAGAAGAATCTCAATAGACATCACCTGATTGCGTTAAGCAAATAAATGTATCAGACATCTATTCAAGAGGAATAGAAAGGTGATAGCATGCTGCTATGTACAAGACATCTAAAGTAGTTTTTAGCCCTCGCGTGAGAAAGTCACCGTACTTTAATTCGACCATAAAATATGGAGCACAAGCTTTTTCAGTTTATAACCATATGTATATGCCAGTTAGTTACGATGGACCCGTCGAAGATTACAAAAAATTATTAAATGGTGTGCAGTTATGGGACGTGGGTGTCGAGCGACAAGTTCAAATCAAAGGCCCTGATGCGGAAGAATTATCACAGTTTTTAACCCCCAGAAATATTAAAAAATGTGCAATCGGACAGGCAATGTATACACCTCTTGTGGACTTTAAGGGGGGATTAATCAACGATCCAGTAATGCTCAAGATTGATGAAGATTGCTATTGGTTTTCGGTTTCTGATGGAGATTTACTCTTATGGGTGCAAGGTATAGCAGCAGGGTATAAATTTGATGTAGATGTTGATGAGCCTGATGTATCACCACTTCAAGTCCAAGGCCCCAATTCAACAAAATTAATGGCTAAGGTTTTTGGAGATTGGGTGAATGATTTAGGTTTTTATAGGTTCAAGGAAGTAAATCATGAGGGAATCCCTATGGTTATTGCCAGAATGGGCTATAGCAAAGAACTTTGTTATGAACTTTTTCTTCAAGATCACTCCAAGGGAGATGAGTTATGGGAAATGCTTTGGCAAGCAGGGCAAGATCTAAATATCAGCCCAGGTTCGCCAAACATAATCCTAAGGCTGGAAGGCGGAATAGTAAGTTATCTAGCAGACATAGATAGAACCAATAATCCTTATGAGGTTGGGTTAGACTGGATGGTTAATCTTGATCAGGAAGATGATTTCATTGGCAAAGATGCTTTACGTGAAATTAGCCTTAAAGGCCCAGAAAAGAAATTGCTAGGAGCTGAGATTCAAGGGGACCCCATAACCGTCTTTAATGAGGAGCCTTGGCCTGTTTTAATTGATGGCCAAAAGGTTGGATTTATGAATGCTGTTGTTTACTCACCTAGACTTAATAAAAATATATCTTATGTCATTCTAGATATTGAGCATGCCAGGATTGGGCAAGAAATAACCATCTCTTCACCAGAGAAAGAACTCACAGCAACAACAGTTGAGATTCCATGGTTAAATAGAGCATGAAATGAGGTCGATTTCAATCTGAACCGACCCCATAGATTTTTTTAATCCGCGTAATCTAATCCTTTGTCCTTTTGGACTTCTCTTTTGTTAGGATTCACAGATTCCCTGAAAGGCACATCGACAATTTCACCCTCTACCGGCACCCCAGATGATTCCGAGTATTCATCGGGTAACCTGACATGTAATTTTGTGCCGATCTCGGATGAGGTCCATGGCACCCAGCCCAGTCCTACGTTTGTATTGAGTTCTGGAGACCACCATGGAGAGGATATATATCCCATGTCATTCCCATCTGTGTCAGCGATTAGCCAGAAATCAGGAGCATAGTCGGTGATTTGCTTGCCACCAAAAATCAAACCAACCATTCGCATTTTGAATGGAAAATCTCCAGCATCAAGAACCGAGCGTTGTCTTTCAAGCTCCTCTTTGCCGATGTAATCGGCTGCTTTATTTCGAGGCACCTGATAGCTCAGATTTACCTGAAAAGGAGAAGTTTCGTGGTCCAAGTCTTGGCCCCAGGATAAAATGCCAGCTTGAATTCGACGATGGTGAGCGGGCGCTATCACCATTAAACCAAACTCTTTGCCTGCCTCAAGAACTGCATTCCATATAATCTCCGCATTTTCATGCGCATCGCGTACATAAATTTCATAGCCTTTTTCTCCAGTAAAACCAGTTTGGCTAATGACTACATCTGCACCTCCGATACTGGTTTCCATGAGACCATAATAAGGAACTTCCCTGAGCTCTTCACCAGCAAGTTTAGCCATAAGATCCTCAGACAGAGGACCTTGAATTTGTAGAGGACAGACATCAATCTCATCAATTTCAACATCATATTTCTTGGAAATATTGACACCTTGGAGCCAAAGCAATAGATCGCTATCAGAAATAGAAAACCAGAATTCATCTTCTGATAGTCTCAATAAAACAGGATCATTTAAAATACCACCTTTGTCGTTACACAAAATTGCATATTTTCCATTGCCTGGTTCGATTTTAGTGGCATCACGTGTGATCACATAATCTGTAAAAGCTTCGGCATCAGGACCTTTCACTCTTATCTGTCTTTCAACAGCAACATTCCACATAGTTACACGATTGACCAATGCTTCGTATTCGACCATGGCTCCGCCATCTTCAGGTCTAACATATCCCCTTGGATGATAGATACGGTTGTAAACAGTTGCTCTCCAGCAACCGGCTTCATGAGATAGATGCCAAAAAGGCGATTTCCTCACTCGAGTTGAAATCAATAGCTCAGTGGGCGTTCGGCCACTCTGTCTAAGATTATATGGAACTACGCGATCGCTTTGATCGATACTAGGATGGTTTGGATTTTTCATATTTTTCCCCATAAATATTAATTATTAACATTCGTTAAGAACGAACCCTTTCATTTTCAGGATCATATAAAGACCCTTTGCCAACTATTTGAACGGTCATTGGATAAACTCCGTTACCGTTTTCGTTAAAATACTCCAGCGACATTGGCTTCCCTGGTATAGCGATATTTGTAGGTAGGTATCCCATAACTACGTGTTTTTTTATTGATGGACAATAGGACATGCCAGTGCTATAGGACCGGCGACCTTTGCTGTCTATAGGAACTTCTCCTGTATCAGGATCAATGATTGGTGAGATCCCGACCGGATAACGTGTTTCACCCGATACATTGAGATTATCCAGCGTCATTGTGCAAAGAATTGTACTAGGCTCTTCTTCTCGATGAGCAAGGTGTGCTGCTTTACCATGAAAATCTGCTTCTTTTACTAGACGCCTTTCAATAGCAGATTCACAAGCATTATAATTGCTCTCTAGATCTGCACCTTGAAGTCGAAAGCTTTTTTCAAGGCGTCGACTGTTGGCATAAGTTTCGATGCCTACTGGCACAACTCCAACTTCGAGCAAGGAGTCGTAAAGTGCTAGACCCTCTTCACTGTCATTATTTAAATAAATTTCCCAGCCGCTTTCACCAACATAGGAAATGCGTGATGCCCAGACATCAATTTTCTTTCCTCCAGATAAATTTAAGGTCAGGTTCTTTGCAGCAACAAAAGGAAAATTTTCTATGGTAATTTTATTAGGGTCAATAAAATGGCCCAAGGCATCTTTTGCTTTAGGTCCCCACAATCCTAAAGTTGCTTTATCGTGGGTTCGAATCTTAATGTCTGCGTCTAACCCCATATCATCTCGATAATTGCGCAAGGTTAACCAGTCTCGGTTACCATCGGCTCCACCAGTCACCACTCGGAAACTATCTGAGCCTAGGCGAGAGATGGTAAGGTCTGCATGTACGCCGCCATCCTCATCCAGGAAATTCGTATAAATCATTCGGCCTTCAGGAGTATTGCCGCCAATCTTTGCAACAGAGAGATATTCCAACATGCGCTCTGCATCTGGACCCTCTATGTCCATGATTGGAAAGTGCGATAGATTTATCATCCCAGCTAAATCACTCATAGCTAGATGTTCTGCGTTAGCAATTTCATAGGGTACGTGGCGTCGATCCCACTCATTCTCTCTAACCGGAACCTCTTGTAAATAACTATTTAGTTTTTCTCGATTGCTCTCATAAGCAAGAGCGCGTTCCCAGCCAGCTACTTCATTATCAAAGTAGCCCCCAAGCTCTTTTTCCCTTGCATAAAAAGGGCTGACAAAAAGTTCTCTTTGACTGATGTATGGCTCTCTGGGATGAACAGCAGGGGTGTAGATAGTTTGAGCATTTTCAAAAGCTCGCGTTTTCACAAAATCTTTTTCTTTTTGCGCGGGATAAAATCTGGCAATGTCAAAAGAATGCATGTCCACCTGAGTTTTGCCATTGATCATTAATTCGGCGCAGAGTCTTGCACATCCAGGACCGTCTTTAACCCAAACTGCTTCACATAACCAAAAACCTCTGACTTCCGGGCTTTCACCTATTAAAGAGCCAGCGTCAGGAGTGACCGATAACAAGCCATTGAATGAACTTTTTTCATCCCAGCCCAAATCAGCAAGTATAGGGGTTGTTTCGAATGCTTTTTCGAGGGGTTCGGCGACTTCTTCAAGTTCTAGGTATCTCATAGAGTCAGAGCCCATGGTCTTTTTGGGATTGCCAATATCCTCAGGATCAACAAGTCGGGGATCCTTATCTTCGTAAAAACCCCATTCCAGCATTCCTCCATGGAGTCTGCCTGTATCTCTGACGTAAGCTGAATTTCCTTGATCACGAAGTAGTGGATAGACAAGTAATTCCTCGGTTCCCTGTATCTCAGGAAGTGGGCCAAAAAATAGTAAAGGGTGTTCTACTGGCATCAGTGGGATTGGAACGCCAGCCATCTCTCCCATTAAAGGTCCCCAGATTCCAGATGCAATTACAACTTTGTCAGTTTTGATTGTTCCTTTATCGGTTTTTACTCCAGTAATACGTCCATTCTCCATTTCAAATCCTACCGCTGGTGTGTCAGTATATGTACTTAAAGCACCTTTCTCTTTGGCACTTTCTACGGCAAAGTTCACCACATCTTGAGAGCGGGGGGTTACTAAGCCAGCATCTGGATCCCACATTGCACCTCGTATTGACTCTTCATCTAATAATGGAAATTTTTCTTTAGCTTCGGATGCAGAAATTAAACTGACGTTAGTCCCGAAAGCTTTACCTGATTCAACTTTCCGTTTGAGTTCTTCCCATCGTGCATCGTCGTCTTTTCGGCAGATCTCTAGACCTCCTTTTTTTAGAAAGAAACCATTCTCTTCATAAAAATTTCGACTAAAATTAGTTGCCCAGCAGCCTAGTTTGTCATGAGTTGTGTTGTAGACGAAATCCGAAGCATGGGCGGTGGATGCTATGTCTGAAGGAATTATGGTAGATTTTTCTAACCCTACAATATTTTTTTGACCGAGTTCTGTGAGCCAGTATGCTAGCATCGACCCAACAATCCCGCCTACTCCGACGATGACAACTTCAGCATCTGTAGGAAATTTAGAGGATTTTGTTGACATCTTTTTTTACTAATAAAATTCTTATATTTGGATAATATTCCTCATAGATATATCTGTCCAATACTTTTTCATTTCAATATTTATTGACAGAATTGATACAAATAAATATTATATAAGTTCGTGATTTGATCTTATTGCCGCGAGTTTAAATAAAGAGCTAAAACGGAAATTATTCCCAGGATTTAACTAAAAACACAATGTAGTTTTTTAAAAACAACATATGTGTAAGTTCGTTATTAGATTGTATATATCACAACATTAATTGAACTTGATTTTTTGAGGTATAGGGTAATGAAAAGACAATTAATAGAAAGGTTAAATGAGGGTCCTGTAATTTGCGCAGAAGGCTTTTTATTTGAAATTGAAAAAAGAGGTTATCTCTCTGCAGGTGAGTTTGTGCCTATGGTGTCACTTGAGCATCCTGAAGCATTAGAAAATCTGCATAAAGATTTTCAACATGCAGGTTCTGATGTTGTTGAGGCTTTTACTTATAACGCTCATAGAGAAAAAATGAGAGTGATTGGCAAAGAAGAGCTTCTTGAGCCATTAAACAGAGCTGCATTACAGATTGCAAAAAAAGTGGCTGATAATCCAATTGGTGGGGGAGAGGCTAACTTGATGGCAGGCAATATTTCAAACTCTAATATTTGGGAAGAGGGCAACAAAGAAAGTCATGCGGAAGTTGAAAGAATGTTTAGCGAAATGGTTGAGTGGTCAGTAGATGAGGGAGCTGACTTATTGGTAGGTGAAACCTTTTATTACGCCGAAGAAGCATACTTGGCTCTAGATATTATTCAAAAAGCTGGATTACCATCAGTTATCACTATTGCCCCAATGGCTGAAAATGTGATGAGAGACGGTGTGTCGATTATGGATGTTTGCAAAGAACTTGAGCAAAGAGGTGCCGATGTTGTTGGTATGAACTGCTTTAGGGGCCCAGACACTATGATGCCTTACCTAAGAGAGCTTAGAAAAGTTTTGAAATGTCATATGGCAGCTCTGCCACTTCCGTTTCGAACAACAGAGGCCAATCCAACTTTCTTTAACTTGCCTGATGACAACGGATGCTCATGCCCAGCTCCCCATGGAAGAACATTCCCAACGGCATTGGATCCTTTATATTGCAACAGATATGAAATACATGCTTTTGCTAAAGAATCTTTTGAGCTAGGCATTAATTATCTTGGTGTTTGCTGTGGTGCTACACCAATGCATATTCGTGAAGTTGCAGAAGCTGCAGGATTAACCGTCCCTGCAAGCAAGTACAGAGAAAACATGTCAAATCATTTTATGTATGGGAATAGCGAGAGAATTGCAGAACACATGCAGGAATTTGGAGACAAAGCTTAGACTTCCATTGAGTTACTGATGGGAGGCTATTAGTCCTCCCATCTTAATTAATTCGATTGCCAAGATCGTGTAATACTAATATTTTCTTCAAAGTTACCAAGCGGAAGGTTAAGGAACTTTGATATCTCATCCAATACATCAGATATAAAATCATGTGGATCAATGTGACCGGCCTCAGGAGCTAATACTCCAGCTTCATTTATTTTTCCTTCGGCTAGCATTTTAATTCCACAGGCTAACGGGATTCCAGTAATTTCTCCCATGCCTATGCCATCAGAAGAACCATCATCATTTATTATGCAAACTCCCACGCTCGCTGGAACTCCATTTTTTGAACCATGCGCAAATCCATACATGGAAGGAAGATGATCATTAGCATTAGGTTTCTTTTGATGAGATTCTTGGCTTTCTAACCATGAAAATAAAGTTGATGCTTTTTCCTTGCCAAGGAAACCAATGTTCACCAGGCCTGTTAGAGCTTTGATAATAATTGAGTCGAGGGAACCACCGTGGGCAAGATTAATACAATCTTTAAGCTCTGAAAAATAATGAGGAAATGTTACTGCTTCAGGATGACCAAAAATATTACCAGCAAAATTAGGTAACCCTGGGTATTCAACATTTATTGCCTGAAGAGGCTTAACCATTTTATAGGCACTATCTTGATATATTTTTACCTTGCCAGTCATTTGCTCAATTGCATGCAACATAGCAGCATTGGTAGATTGTTGCTTAGCAGTTTCATCTATAGTTGCCGCACCGGCATCCCAGCCGGTATAGACTGTCGTGACTTCATCTAATTCACGTATGGCAATGAGCGCCATCAAATTTGTTAGTCCAGGGCTTGCACCAAGTCCAATAGTGGCAGACACACCAGCTGATTTAGCATTAGCATCAAGCTTCATCATTTCAAGTGTTGGCTCCCAATCATCACAAATATCTAAATAGTGGCATCCTGAAGATATGGCAGCACTTAGAATAGGTTCGCCAAATTTAAAAAAAGGGCCACAGGTATTTACCACAATATTAATATTCTCCATTGCTAGTTTAAGAGCCTGAACATCTCTCACATCAAGCTGAATAGCAGAAACTTTATTATTTAGGGTGGCCGCAAAAGATGTCGCACTTTCTTCATTAATATCGGCAATAATTATTTCATCTATAGCATCAAAGTTTTGAGCTGCCTTAAGGGCATAGCGGGCCATGCTACCGCATCCACCAATTGCAAGAATTTTCATAATTTACTCCGGAGCTTTTTCACTTTACTATCTAATTTTAAAACTAAGTAACCTACCAATGCAAAAAGATATAGATATTATTATTTATGGAGCAACAGGCTTCACAGGTCAACTTTGCGTTAAGTATTTTCAGTCACTGAACACAGGCGTGAATTGGGCTATTGCAGGAAGAGACCAAGAGAAGCTCCAAAAAGTAGCTTCAGATAATTCTGTAGATGTTGAGATTCTTATTGCTGACTCAAATGATGAGGTGGCATTAAATATTCTTACCTCAAGAGCAAAAGTTATTTTATCTACGACAGGACCCTTTCATCGATATGGATCAAAGCTCGTTACATCCTGTGTCAAGAACAGCGCTAACTATGTAGATATCACAGGTGAAAATTTCTGGGTTAAAGGTCTTATTGCCAAACATCACGAAGAAGCATCTGCAAAGGGAATTAGAATTATTCCTTCTTGTGGTTATGACTCCATTCCATCAGACCTAGGAGTTTTTTATTCAGCCAAAGCTCTTAATAAGCCAATCAAAAGAATTGAATCATTTCATTCATGGGAAGGGGGAGCGTCAGGTGGAACCCTCGAGACCATGTTTTCAATGGGAGATCTAGATTTAGGCGATGATCTTTTAGATCCATATCTACTAAACCCTAAAGATTCATACACACAAGAGCAAAAAGACCAAAGCAGCGATAGGGTAGGCATAGCCAAGAACAATGAGATTAATGCATGGTCAGGCCCCTTTATTATGGCAACTGCCAATACTAGAGTGGTTAGACGAACCGAAGCATTATTGGGCTTAAGGCAGGAATCATACGGGTCTAATTTTACCTATCAGGAATATGCCTTTCATAAAAGTTGGTTTAGTGCCTTTAAATCTCTCATCATCACAGGAATATCAGTTTTGGTGCTTATGTCGCCACTTAAAAGAGCAGTAAAACCCTTTTTACCCAAACCGGGAGAAGGTCCTTCGGAAACCGTTCAAGAGAATGGATGGTTTGACTGCAAGTACATAGTTGAAACAGAAGATGGAGAGAAATCAGTTTTTAACATGAATGCAAAAGGAGACCCGGGTTATAAGGTCACAGCAAAACTTATTTCAGAATGCGCTCTTTGCTTGATTGAAGATGCAGACGATTTACCTGGAGGTTCAGAGTATGGAGGAGTCCTTACCAGTGCCTCAGGTTTAGGCAATTCTCTAATTTCTAGATTGAGTAAAGTAGGGGTTAATTTTAAGGGACCGCTTTAACGCTTAAAACTTCATATTTGAAATCAACTAGAAAATTAGAGTTGTTCAATCCAGTTAGCAATAAGATCTATCCCAGCTTGATCTGCAAGTGCTCTGCCCGACTCTGGCATCATGATTCCAGGATCTAGAGATTTCATTCGATAGATCAAAATAGAGTCATCAGGTTTGCCAGGCACGATAGAATATTTTAGATTTCCACTTGCTCTTCCCGCAGCAACTGGTTTTTTGAAAATACCTAAATGCTCTTTTTTCTTCTCGGTTAGATTCAGGTAAAGGCCAGTGGTATCGGCAGAGCCACCACGTAAATGACAATGTCCACAATTAATATCTAAATATGCTCTAGCCCGATCCTCCAAAGGCGCATTAACATCTAAATAGCCGTGCATCGATTCCGCTTGGAGCTTGCTATCTATCCAACCTTGAGCAGCCCAATACAGCAATTGATTCATTTCTTGAGATTCATATTGCAGTGTTTTATCCATGTTTCTAACTTTCGGGCCAATAGGAGTCATTACTTTATTAACTTGATGGCATTCCTTGCATTGATTTTGATTGGGAGCTCGATATCTGATATCAATGATTTCACCATACGAATTGATAAATGTAGTCGGGATCGTTGCTCCAGCTATTATTCTTTTTGCATCTGTTTGATCTTCATTCCAAACATAGCTGACTGCTTTCCAGCCCAAATCAGTATTAATCAAAAGCCGAGTTTCCAATAGTTGCTGATCCATCGGACCATTTGTATTTAAATAAGCAAAAGTTTTTATAAGCGTTGATCCAACTGGAAATATAAATACCTTATCTTTTATATAACCCAGCTTTTGATTATCTGGCACATAAACAAAACGCAATTTATCTGTGTAATCAGAAAATAATGGGCTTACTAGTGAATAGGGGTGAACATCTTGCGCAGGGATCTGCTTTTGCATATTCTGAAAAAAACCAAATTCAGATAAATTTTGAGGAACCGTTGAAGATTTTAAGAGGCCTGCATTTACTGAGCTTTGAACTTGAGTTCCAAACAAAAGTAGGACGAAAAATAGTAACGAAGCTTTCTTAGAAGATTTCATCAAACTCTACAGGAGCCAGTGGCTTGATAATGCCTTCAAATTCATTAATATCAAGAATTGCAGGTTCGAAAAGAGGCAGCATATACCCAATTGGTTTTATTGCTAGCAATGTTCCATCTCCATTATTACTAATAACCATTCTTTCATTCTCAGGCTGACCAAAAATAAGTTGGGAGATTGGAACTAAGCCATCCCAGAAAATATCAGGCATATTGCCGCCTGATAACTCATATAGAATTTGAGCTAATTCACCCTTGCTCGTATCAGGGTTATATCCGGTTGGGCCAAATGTATTTCCATGAATTTGAATAGATTTTGGGTGAGGATAGTAAGCCTCATCATCGGTATCATTCCCATAGGTCACCACTGCTATGTTTACAGTATCATTTTCTCCAATCTCATTATTAAAAATTTCTACATCAGAATTGGCTTGAATGATCACCCCAGTCCCTCTTGGCACCTCGCCAACAATATTCCCTTCGGGGGCAAAGTTATCAGTGTTGTTGCCAACTGAGCGATTATTGAAGACTCTTACATGATGGCCGCCCTGTTGAGGCAAACTAGGTAAATCAAAAACTAATATTCCACCCGTATTATTAGTTGCAAGATTGTCATGAACATCTGCAAAGTAAGAATTTTCGATTTCTATTCCTGCTACATTAAATTCAGCCCGACTATTCCTAACAATAATGTACTTTGATTGACCAACATAAATGCCTGCATCTGAGGCTCCAATAGCAACACACCCATCAATAAGAACATTGGTTGATTCCACTGGGTATAACCCATAAGCTCCATTCTTTGGGCTAGGACCATTTGTCCATTCAGTCTTCACCCTTAGAAATTTAATATTCCTAACACCCTTTACCTTAATTGCATCCCCTTTTGCATTTTGCACAGAGAAATCTTGAAGAGTGACATTATCCGATGTAACGCTTAGTCCTTGAGCACCACTTTGCTGATTTTGAAAGTCCAGTATGGTCTGGTTCATGCCTTCGCCTTCAATCTGGACACCATCCACATCCAATGACAGAGAGTCCTCTAAGTGAAACGTACCAGCAGTTAATCGAATGACATCACCGGGCTCTGCAAGAATTAGGGCTTCTTGAATTTGCTCATATGAATTTGATGAAGGTTGAATAATTTGCACAGCCGCATGAAGGTACCCACTTAAAAAAAGCGGAGCAATAAAACTTAGCTTAGATAGCTTGAGGAATTTCGCCAAACTTCTCAAGAGGTTTTTCTAGCTCATTCCAATCACACTCAAAGTCATCAGGTGCATCTTCATACTCCAACAACCCTAATGCCTCAAACTTGGGCCTCACTTTATCTGTAAGCAGACCAATTCTTGATAGGTTTGGCATAATTCGAGAGAATAAGAAATTTCTAAATGTTGCATTTGCTGAAGTCGACAATGCAAACTCTCTAGCTTCGTCTTCGGTCATTTTCAGATATTTTTGCATTGCTTTTGTGTTAATTAGGCGCTCTCTTGAAATGACACATGCCTCATACGCAAATTCTGCCCTGTCTTCTATTTCTTCTTGGCTTAAAGTTTTAATAAAATCTTCTAGATAGTTAATTCCAAACGTTACATGCCTTGCCTCATCTCTAATCACATAATGAAGAAGCTGTGTTAAGAGAGGGTCTTTTGAAAGACCTTTAAGCATCTGAAAAGCTGCTAATGCAAGTCCCTCAATTATAATTTGCATGCCAATAAATTTTAGATCCCAACGCTCATCTGTCAGAATTTTGTCCAGCAAAAGCTTTAAGTTTTTATTAATTGGGTAGTGCATGCCAATCTTTTCTTGTAGATATCGATTAAAGACCTCAACATGCCTTGCTTCATCGAAGGTTTGAGATGCAGCATATAACTTTGCATTGTAAGTTGGCGCACATGAAGTTAATTGAGATGCAACAAGGAGAGCTCCTTGCTCACCGTGTAAAAATTGACTGAGTAACTCTGCAACATCGTGACGATCAAACTCAATTTTCTCTTTTTCAGTGAGGTTTTCATATGCTTCCAAGCTCTCATGAGGTAAGTCTTCATCTGCTTCAACAATCCTTTCATCAGCTGGGTGGTTATATTCCCAGTTAAGATCTATTGAGCCATTCCAATTTAACTCTTTGCCAAGCTCATAAAGTTTCTTGATCCGGTTATCAGCAACTGTGTAATCCCAGTTATAGGCACCTGTTAAAGGCGTTTGAAATATTTCAACAATATCTTCAACGTGGGCGGAAGTTAGGTCTAACTCGTTGTCAAAATATAAAAGATCCTCTGGAGGACCAGAAATTTTTGTAATTTTCATTAAATTTCCTCTTCAAATTTGTAATGTTTACGCTGTAAACAATATAAATATAAACTAAATCTTAGTTATTGAACAGCTCTGTAAGCTTTTCAAGCAATGCCTCTGCCAATTCTTCTGCTCTATTGATGGTAATAGATTTTTCATAGTATTTAGTGACATCGTGACCAATCCCGATCGCAAGCAACTCGACTTTGCTTTGATTCTCTATGGTATGAATAATTTGACGCAAATGATTGTCTAAAAAATTACTATGATTTGTGGAAAGTGTGCTGTCATCTACTGGTGCGCCATCAGAGATTACAATTAAAATTTTTCTTTCCTCTTTGCGATTTGAGAGCCTTTGATGGGCCCAAGCTAAAGCTTCCCCATCCACATTTTCTTTTAGCAGTCCTTCTCTCAGCATTATCCCAAAACTTTTTCTTGCTCTCCGGAAATTATCATCAGCAGATTTAAAGATAATGTGGCGTAAATCATTTAATCTGCCTGGACCAGTAGGACTACCTTGATTGACCCAAGCTTTTCTGGATTCCCCTCCTTTCCAATGTTTAGTAGTAAAGCCTAAAAGCTCTGTTTTAACGTAGCAACGCTCAAGGGTACTCCCAATAATATCTCCACAAATAGCTGCTAGAGTCATAGATCGACCTCGCATTGATCCTGAGCTATCAATCAGCAATGAAACCACTGTATCTTTAAATTTACTTTCACTTTCTTGCTTAAAGCTTAAAGGGTCACCTGGTCGAGTAATAACTCGATGGAGTTGAGCTGTATCCAAAAGACCCTCTTCAAGGTTGTATTGCCAGCTTCTATTTTGCTGGGCTTGAAGTAGTCTTTGGAGTCTATTTGCAAGCTTACCAATGGTAGTTTGATGGGGTGCAATTAGCTGATCAAGTTGCTGTCTTAGTCTTTGTGTTTCCTCTGCTGTAGCTAATTCAATGGCATTAACAATTTCATCAAATTGAGAAGTAAAAATTTGATAGTCTTCATGTTCTGTCTGATCTAATTCCTCATTGAAATTCCTTGTTAAATTAATTTCTTCATCAATGGATGTTGAATCTATTGGCGCTTGGGTTTCTTCAAGTGCTCCTGTTTTATCATCTGGAAGACCTTCTGCATCAGAGTCTATAGTTTGAGTTTTTGAATTTACCTCAGATTCATCTTCTATCTCTTGCTTATCAGGGTTTTCTTCAGGGTTTGAGTCTGAGTCTTCCGATATTGCATCTTCTCCTTGGGATGAGGTTTCATGCATCAGCTCTAGATCTTTTAGTAACTTTAAGGCAATCTTTTGAAAGTTTTCTTGAGACTCTTGAACTGCTATCAGATTTTTACCAACTTGATCAATTATTTTTGGCGCATCAGCAAGAAATGCTTCAACTAACTTCAAACTATTTGGTGGAAGTTTATGCCCACTAATTTTTTTTAGCCATAAATTTGCTGCCAGCGAATTCATAGCAGGTATTTTATTATCAATACTTTTTTTTGCTTCAGCATCCAAAAATGATTGAATATTTAATTGAGCGCCTGGGAAGGAATTTCCTCCCAGCAGTTCTACCCTCGAGAGCTCAAGTTCTATAAAAAAATCTCTAGCAAGTTTTGGCATCCTTAAATCCTCATGAGCCTTATGGAAAGCATGCCAAAATGCTTGAAAATCTGATTCTCCTCGCCATGCGCTAATTTGTCCCGAGGAGCGAGGGGGATGAGTTAAAGCTATATATGAAGAAGAGGGCGGACGACTAGATGGTTGGGCGCTACTTGCGAGCTCTTTGTCTTTTGTAACAGCCCGAACAACTGAAAGTGCAGCTTCTTTGAATTCTTCTCGATCTTTAATCCAGCTCATTAATTAATTATCAGGGTTATGACTCTCAGTTAGATCCTCTCCGAAACATCGTTGAAAGTATTCTGCTACTATTGGTCGCTCAGCCTCATCACATTTATTTAAGAACGTTAGACGAAACGAATGTTTAATATCTTTAAAAATCATATAATTTTGAGCCCAAGTGATAACCGTCCTAGGTGACATGAGGCTTGAAATATCTTCATTGATAAAACCTTGCCTGGTTAAATCAGCCAATTGAATCATACTTTTTGCCAACGCCTTATTTTTTGCATTTTTTAATTCTGGAACTTTACCAATAACTAAGCTTAATTCATGCGCTCGATCTAGGAAATTCAAGGTTGAGAGTATGTGCCACCGATCCATTTGACCTTGATTAATTTGCTGAGTCCCATGATAGAGACCAGTTACATCGCCCATTCCTACAGTATTAGTTGTTGCAAAAAGCCTAAAGCTTGAATGGGGAGAAATCACCTGATTCTGATCTAATAATGTTAGTTTCCCATCAACCTCAAGAATTCTTTGAATCACAAACATAACATCCGGCCTTCCAGCATCATACTCATCAAAAACAATTGCTACTGGATTTTGAATGGACCAAGGCAGTATGCCTTCTCTAAACTCTGTTACTTGTTTTTCATTTCTTAAAACTATTGCATCTTTTCCCAGTAAATCAATCCTACTAATGTGGCTATCTAAATTAATTCTTACGCATGGCCAGTTTAGTCTTGCTGCAACTTGTTCAATATGAGTAGACTTTCCAGTACCGTGATAGCCTTGAATCATGACCCTGCGATCGTGCTCAAATCCAGCTAAAATTGCTAATGTTGTATTTTTATCAAATACATATGTAGAGTCAATTTCTGGTACCCATTGAGTTTTTTCTTTAAACCCTAAAACAGTAATATCTGAGTCAATACCAAATGTTTTTTTAACGTTAATCTTTTGATTTGGCTTATTTGGCAAGTCAATTTTTTCAGAATCTAGCATTTTCGTTTATTTTTATTTTTAAGAGGCTCTATGCTAACTTTTGATGAGATAAAGTTCTAGTTTTAATTGAATCAATGTAAGATAAATTTCAAATCCATTTGCATGCATTATTATGACCAAGGCACTTGCTAAAACTCTTCAATTACTTAAATTAAATAGGGTGGATCGTGATATCTATAGCTGGAATGGACAGAGCGTAGGATTTAAAAGAATTTTTGGCGGTCAAATCATGGCTCAATGTCTTATTGCTGCTTATCAGACCGTTGAAAAGGGCAGAATAGCCCATTCATTTCACTCATATTTTCTCAGACCGGGAGATTTTGAGCAGAATATTATTTTTGATGTTGATCGTATTCGTGATGGCAAAAGTTTTACTACAAGACGTGTTAATGCTATTCAAAATGGAGAGGCGATTTTTAGTTGCTCAATTTCATTCCAAAAACGAGAGAAAGGATTAAGCCACCAAATTGAAATGCTGGATGTTCCTGGGCCAGAAGGTTTGAAAAGTGAATGGGAGACTCGCAATAATATGAAAGGTAAGATTGCAAAAGAATATCTCAGCATGTGGCTTCGTGAGAGAGAGATAGAAATGAGGCAAGTTGAGCCGCAGGATCTACTAAAACCAAAAAAATTACCCCCGTACAAAAATACTTGGATGAAACCTACAGGTAAACTACCCACGGATGAAAGAATTCATCAAGCATTGCTTTTGTATGTCTCGGATATGGGGTTGCTAGGAGCTGCTATAAATCCACATGGTGTAAATTTCATGTCTAATAATTTCCAGAGCGCAAGTTTAGACCATGTAATGTGGTTTCATTCAAAGATTAACTTTAACAATTGGCTTTTGTATCATATTAATAGCCCAATATCTGGACATGCGAGAGGATTCTCTAGAGGGTCTATTTATACAAAGTCAGGAAAACTGATCGCCTCAACTTCACAAGAGGGTTTAATGAGAGTTTGGGATTAGGCTCTAACCGCTTCAATCATTACTTGCACCTTCTCAGGTTCAATATCTGGGGTAATTCCATGACCAAGATTAAAAATAAATCCTGGAAAACCTTTCATTGACTGACAAATTTTCTGGGTCTCATTCCATATCAACTCATCAGATCCTAATAAAATCTTAGGGTTAAGATTTCCCTGAATTGCAAAATTATTTTTTAGATCTAATGCTAGACTTTCTATATCTTCTTGCCAATGCAAACTGATACAAGATAACTCTTCAAACAAGCAGGTAATTATGTTTTTTTGTGGCGCTTTTTCAAAAAGAATAATAGGGATGTTTTGTGTTACAGAATCTTCTTTTAACATTTTAGCAAGTTTGCGAGTGTACGCCAGAGAGAAAGTTTCTAAATCTTCTCCACTTAAGAGGTCTGCCCATGAATCAAAAATTTGTATCGCATTTACACCGCTAATGACCTGCTGTTTTAGATATTGGAAACATGCATTGGTCAGAATCTCCAAATAGTCTTCAAACGCCTTAGTGTGTTCAGACAAAAACTGCTTAGTTTTCATAAAATCTTTCGACCCACCCCCCTCAATTGAGTAGGCAGCAAGTGTCCAAGGGCTCCCACAAAAACCAATCAAAGGAAGGTCAGAAGGTAAAATATTTTTGGTTTCTTCTATTGCTCTAAAAACGTAGTCTAATTTATCTATTTGAAATAAATCTAGATTATCTATATGTTCTGAGCTAGAAATTGGATTGCTAAATTTTGGTCCCTCACCTTCATGAAAGGCAAGACCTAAATCAAATGCATCTGGTATTGTTAATATGTCAGAGAAGAGTATGGAAGCATCTAAGTTAAATCTTTCAATAGGCTGAAGCGCTAACTCGGCACATATTCTCGGCTCTTTGCACATGTCTAGAAAATTCTTATAGCCCCTTCTGATGGCTTGATATTCTGGTAAATATCTCCCAGCCTGCCGCATAAACCAAATTGGTGGAATACTATTTTCTTCTAGTCTTAGAGCCTTTAAAAAATTTGAGTTTTTCATTTATGAAATGAATTGTATGATACTTTTTGCTGCTTCTCTTCCTTCCCAGATAGCAGTTACAACTAAATCTGAACCTCTAACCATGTCACCGCCAGAAAAAATTTTTGGATTTGAGGTTTGAAATTTAAATTCTTGTTTTTCTGGCGCTCTTACAAGGCCTGAATTAGCAGTCTCAATATGAAAATCCTTAAACCAATCTGCTGGGCTGGCTCTAAAACCAAAAGCTATAACCACTGCATCTGCAGAAAATATTTTTTCACTACCGGGAATAGGCACCGGGACTCGTCGACCATTTTGATCAGGCTCCCCCAATTTTGTTTGCATGGTTTTAACTCCCTCAACTTTATTTTCACCTAAAATCTCAATTGGTTGAATATTAAATTCAAATTGCACTCCTTCCTCCTGAGCATTGACAACCTCCCTTCTTGAACCAGGCATATTTTTTTCATCCCTTCTATATAAACATGATACTGATTTTGCTCCTTGTCTAACGGCAGTTCTATTGCAGTCCATAGAAGTATCTCCGCCCCCTAAAACCAATACATTTTTACCTTTCAAGTTAATATAATGAGATTCTTGTTGTTTAAACTTTAGGAGATGGTTGGTATTTTCAACGAGATAATCAATTGCTTTATGAACCTGGGGAAGGTTTTCTCCCTTAAAACCTCCTTCTAATGAGGTGTAAGTACCCATGCCCAAGAAAACAGCATCATATTTATCATGGAGTGTCTTAAAGCTAATATCTTTACCAACTTCTTTATTTAAGTGAAAGTTAATTCCCATATCCTCAAGTATCTTTCTTCTTCGTCTTACAACTTTTTTTTCAAGCTTAAACTCAGGAATTCCAAAAGTTAAAAGCCCTCCAATTTCTTGCTGCTTATCATAAACATCACACTTGATCCCAGCTCTTATAAGGACATCAGAACATCCAATTCCCGCTGGCCCAGCTCCAATAATTGCAACTTTCTTGTCGGTCCATTTGCGGTTACTTAAATCTGGTTTCCAACCCATTTCCAAGGCTTTATCAGTAATATATTTCTCAATGTTTCCAATACTTACTGCCCCAAATCCATCATTTAATGTACATGCCCCTTCGCACAAACGATCTTGAGGACAGACTCTTCCACACATTTCTGGCAAGGAGTTAGTCTGATGACAGAGATCCGCAGCCTCTAGAATATTGCCCTCATTAACTAACTTTAGCCAATCTGGAATATAGTTATGAACAGGACACTTCCACTCACAGTAAGGGTTACCGCAATCCAAACATCTATGAGCCTGGTTAGAAGCCTCAGATTTATTGTACTCACCATATATCTCAACAAAATTAATCTTTCTTTCTTCAATATTTTTTTTGCTTGGGTCATAACGTCCAACATCAAGAAATTGAAAATCATTTTTTAGCGCTTCATGCTCTACGTATTCTGAGCGAGATTTAAAGCTCTCAGCAGGAGAGCTTGATGATAATGGAATATTATTTTGTCTTAACAAGTCCTTTTCCCATTCAAATAACATTATCTTTGCTTCATCTAGATTTGTTATTGGAGCAAAGGACTTTGTTACATATTTCCTATTTAGTCTGATTTTTCCATAAAAATATGGAGAGCGGGGTTGGGTAAAAAGTAATAAACCTTTTGCTACCTTATACTGTTTATTTTTTGAATTCATTTAAAGAAATATTCTGCGTAGTATGTATGACATAGTATGACATTATTGTGTTAATATGTATAACCCTATGCTACAAGAAGACAATAAATTATCTCTCTATAATGACAGTCAAGCTAAAGACAATTGTGGCTTTGGTTTAATTGTTAATCGTCATGGAGTATGCAATAGAGAGGTGGTGAAGCGGTCAATTGTGGGATTAAATAGCATGACGCATCGAGGAGCAATAGGCTCTGATGGCAAAACTGGAGATGGTTGCGGTCTCTTATTTGACTTGAATAAAAACTTTTATAAAAAAGTTTTAAAGAAAGAAAAAAACCTTGAAATTCCAGATCTTTTTGGTATTTCGCAAATATTTTCTTCTAATGCTTTAAAAAATAATTTTTCAGCAATTAAGGCTATTTTAAAATCTGAAAGCTTGCATTTCTTTTGCTCCAGACCTGTCCCAATTAATAAATCCATATTAGGAGAAATTGCCCTAGCATCTTTGCCTCACATCAATCAGATTTTTATTACCCCATCATTAAAAGATTTTAATAGGGAGCGCTTTGAATCATGTCTCTTACAGGCAAGAAAAAAAATTGAACAAATATATGATGATGATGAAAAACTATATGTATGTAGTATGTCTAGCCAAACTATTGTTTATAAAGGTTTAATGCTTCCAAATTCTATCGCCGATTTTTATAAAGATATTTCAAAAAAATCTTTTACAGCTAAGATTTGTCTATTCCACCAGCGATTCTCTACCAATACCCAACCCAGATGGCATTTAGCTCAACCGTTTAGGCTTCTTGCACATAACGGAGAAATTAATGCTATTCGAGGCAATAGGAATTGGGTGAAAGCTAGAACTTCAAAATTCTCTACTCCATTAATCCCAAGTATTGCAGAATTTAAATCGTTAGTTAACGAAACTGGATCAGACTCATCTGCGTTAGATAATATGGTTGAGCTGCTCATTAAGGGTGGTATCAATTTCTTTAGATCGATCAGAATGGTGTTACCTCCAGCTTGGCAAAATATTCATACAATGGATCCAGAAGTTAGAGCATTTCATGAATATAATTCAATGCATATTGAACCTTGGGATGGTCCAGCAGGTATTGTCATGTCTGATGGCCAATGGGCCATTTGCGTCCTTGATAGGAATGGCTTAAGACCAGCTCGTTACCAAGTACTTAGAAACGGAATGATTGTAATTGGATCTGAAACAGGTATTTATCCAGCTCCTGATGAGGAGATATTACAAAGAGGGCGTTTAAGTCCAGGAGGTATTTTTGCTGTTAATACCGAGTCTGGTGAAATCCTTGATCAAACGGCAATTGATAATCAATTAAAGCAGAATAAACCATATAGAGAGTGGCTAAAGAAATCTGCTATTTATCTTGAATCTACATTGGATGCTTTTGAAGGTCCAGGTATCAAAAGAATACTCCATTCAGATTTTATCAAGGCATCTAAGCTTTTTTCATTATTCAATGAAGAAAGAGTTTCGGTTATAAAACCATTAGCGCTTGATGGAATAGAGGGCACTGGATCAATGGGCGATGACACAGCCCTAGCAATGCTTAGCACGTTACCAAGATCAATTTATGATTACTTCCGGCAACAATTTGCTCAAGTCACCAATCCACCCATTGATTCCTTAAGAGAGTCTAGTGTCATGTCATTGGAGACCTGTTTTGGACCTGAATTAAATATTTTTGAAGAAACTAAACAGCATGCAAAAAGAATTGTTAGCACTTCCCCCGTGCTTTCTCATAAAAAACTATCTTCCCTTTTAAACAATTCTTATTTTGATTCGGAAAGCTTTGATTTAATTTACTCGCCAAAAAATAATCTTCAAAATGCTTTGATAGCATTAACTAAAAAAGTGGTTGCATCTGTAAAGAGAGGCACGGTTATCATTCACCTTAATGAGCTATTGCCTTCAGATAAAGGCCTGTCAATTAATGCACTTTTAGCGGTCGGATGTATTCACCAAGAGTTAGTTAAGCTAGGACTAAGATCTGATGCCAATTTGATTATCAGCACCGCAACTGCCAGAGACACTCACCAACTGGCTTGTTTAATTAGTTTTGGTGCAACTGCAGTATATCCTTGGCTAGCTTTTCAGGTCATTTTAGATCTTACCCATCGTAATGAGCTAAAGGGAAGCCCAACAGCCAACTGTGCTAAGTACCGTAAAGGCATCAATAAAGGTCTTTTAAAAATAATTTCTAAAATTGGAATTTCAACTATATCCAGTTATCGAGGCTCTCAGCTGCATGAAATTGTTGGCCTGAATACCGATGTCGTCAAATTGTCATTTACTAATACTGTCAGCCGAGTTGGGGGAAAGACCTTAAAAGACTTAGATTCTGAAATGAGATCCCTGCAACAGTTTGCTTATTCAAATGTCAGTGAAATAAGCCTAGGAGGACTGCTAAAATTTGTGCATGGTGGGGAATATCATGCATATAATCCAGCTGTTGTAAAAAAACTTCAAGAAGCTGTAAGCTCTGGTTCTATCAAGGTATATCAAGAATATGCTGATTTGGTAAATTTACGACCTCCTGCCATGTTAAGAGATTTAATGGAGCTGAATTACCCTAAAAAATCTAAAAAAAGTAAATTAGTTGAGCTTAACTCTTTATTGAAAAGATTTGATTCAGCAGGAATGAGTTTGGGAGCTCTGTCCCCAGATGCTCATGAGACATTAGCAGAAGCCATGAATAGCATGGGAGCTCGATCCAATTCAGGGGAGGGAGGCGAAGCTAAAGAGAGATACAACACAAGTAAAATGTCTAAGATCAAACAAGTTGCATCAGGTCGTTTTGGTGTAACCCCAGAGTACCTAGTCAATGCTGAGGTCCTTCAAATTAAAATTGCTCAGGGCGCTAAACCGGGTGAAGGTGGTCAATTACCAGGTGGAAAAGTGAATGCCTTGATAGCTAAGCTAAGATATTCAACCCCAGGCATAACTCTGATTTCTCCTCCCCCCCATCATGATATTTATTCCATTGAGGATTTGGCGCAATTAATTTTTGATTTAAAACAAGTTAATCCCAAGGCATTGGTTTCAGTTAAATTAGTATCAGAGCCAGGTGTTGGTACTATTGCCGCAGGGGTGGCAAAGGCTTATGCAGACTTAATAACTATTTCTGGTCATGACGGGGGGACTGGAGCCAGCCCACTTTCCTCAATAAGATACGCAGGATCTCCCTGGGAACTTGGTTTATCTGAGGCTCATCAAGCACTTAGAGCTAGTAATCTTAGGCATAAGGTTAGATTACAAGCAGACGGTGGTTTAAAAACAGGTTTGGACGTAATTAAAGCTGCAATTTTAGGAGCAGAGTCTTTTGGCTTTGGGACAGGTCCGATGATTGCCATGGGCTGTAAATATTTACGGATATGCCATCTCAATAACTGCGCAACAGGGGTTGCAACCCAGCGCAGAGATATTATAGATCAACACTTTATCGGCGAAAAAGAAAGAGTCGTAAATTATTTCACATTTATAGCAAATGAAGTCAGTCAAATCCTAAGTGAGCTAGGGGTATCTAGCATCGAGGAAATTATTGGGCAAACAAGATACCTCAAAGATATTACACAATTCAGTGAAAAGACTAAAAATATAGATATTTCCTCTATTTTATATTCAGATCAAAAATCTTCATCACCCCACTTTTGCACTATGAAATCGAATGATCCATGGGATCAAGCAGACCTAAATAAAAAAATAGTTAAAAATATAAAAGGCTCCATTGTTAACAATATAGAGTCTAATTTTTTCTATAATATTACTAACCGTGATAGATCTGTTGGCGCTCAAGCCTCTGGACTTATTGCTTCAATCTATGGAGAAATAGGCGTTAAACAAAAACAAGTCCTAAATTTTCAAGGCTCTGCTGGTCAAAGTTTTGGTGCTTGGAATGCAAACGGTTTGCATTTAAATCTACAAGGCGATGCAAATGATTATGTGGGCAAGGGAATGAATGGTGGCAAGATTATCATTTCTAGCTCGGCAGAATATGCATCTCAGGATACGCCAACTGTTTTAGTAGGAAATACTGCTCTATATGGAGCCACAGGAGGTGAGTTATTTGTAGCTGGCTGTGCTGGAGAGCGATTTGCTGTTAGAAATTCAGGAGCCTCAGCAGTTATTGAGGGCGCTGGTGACCATTGCTGCGAATACATGACTGGGGGTCACGTTACAGTTCTTGGTAATGTTGGAGCTAACTTTGGTGCAGGAATGACAGGTGGATTTGCATATGTACTGGATACCAACAGGAGATTTTTTGATCAGTGCAATAGAAGTTTAGTTAATTTAGATCGAATTGTGAGCGAGGAAATGGAATCTCACAGAAAGTTTCTTAAACAGATCATTGCTATGCATATAAAAGAAACTAAAAGTGCACGGGCAAAAATAATCTTAGATGAGTTTGATAGGTATGAGCCTTCATTTTGGTTAGTTTCTCCAGCAGCCTTAAATATTCAAGACTTACTGAAAGCAACTACTGCAAGCGCTGCTTAGATTAAATGATCATTGAGCGCCTAAGGTTTTTGCGATCAAACTGATCAGTAACAAATCCCCGAGCGATACCGTTTAATAGCACTAAATTTAAAGTACCTTGCTTGATCTTTTTATCTCTAAAAATAAAAGGTTTTAGATCTGAATATTTATATTCATGCAAAGATAAATCAAATTTAAAATTCTCCAATAAGCTTTTGATGTTCAAAAGCTCATCTTTAGAAATCATCCCTTCTAAGAATGAAATATTGCTAGCAATTAACATTCCCTTTGCAACTCCCTCCCCATGGAGAATTTTTTTAAATTTTCCATGAGCCTCTATAGCATGTCCAAATGTGTGGCCAAAATTTAGAATTGCTCGTATTCCCATTTCTTTTTCATCTTTGGTCACAATTTTAGCTTTTGTTTTAATAGATTCAAAAATGATTTCTTCAATTATTATTTGATCATGCGATGAAATCTTTTCGATATTTTTTCTCAAAAGTGATAAAAGATATTTATTTTGAATTAGAGCATATTTAATCACCTCAGCTAATCCAGCTGTGAACTCCCTTGACGGCAAAGAATCAAGAGATGAGGTATCTATAATAACTCCTTTAGGGTTATGGAATGCTCCAATAAGATTTTTTCCAGCAGGAATATTAATTGCAGTTTTGCCACCAACAGATGAATCAACTTGAGCTAGAAGAGTGGTGGGAATTTGAATAAATTGAATGCCTCTGAGGTAAGAACTGGCAACATACCCCGCAATATCACCAACAACTCCTCCACCTAAAGCTATAATTAAATCACTTCTATCAAAATTATTCTTAATTAAAAAATTTACAAGGTTTTGAAAGTTTTGAATTCCTTTTGCTTGTTCTCCTTGTTGCAAAGTCTGTGTGAATACCGTTGATGAATTTTTGCAGATGGCGGTTACAGTGTTAACAATTGTTCTGGGAATTCCTTTGTCTGAAATAATGAGAATTTTTTTATGATCTTTAATAAGTGGAATAAGGCTTTTCTTAGAAATTACATTTTTACCAATAATAATTTCATATTGGTTTTTCTTGTGGCCAGCAAATAATTTTCTAGCCATAGTTTTTAACTAATTTTATAATCTCGTTTGCAACCTCTGAGCCACTTTTATTTTCTGTATTAATAATATGATCAGCAACTTCTTCATATAAAGATTGTCTAGATTCCTGAAGATCAGCCAGGATTTTTGAAGGATCATTGCCTTTTAATAAAGGCCTATCTTTGTCCTTTGAAGTTCTTTCAATCTGGATGCTTAAAGGTGTATGTAAATAAAAAACTGTACCTCTAGATGCTAAGAGTTCCCTATTTTCATTCTCTATTACTATGCCGCCTCCAGTCGCTAAAACAATTGAATTTAATGATACTAAATCTTTAAGCACTAAAGTTTCTCTTTTTCTAAAACCTTTTTCTCCCTCGATATCAAAAATCCAGTCTATTGTTACGCCAGTCTTTTCTTCAATTGTGCTATCAGTATCATGAAAATCTAGAAAAAGCTCATTTGCTACTATTTTTCCAACAGTAGTTTTCCCAGAGCCCATAGGGCCTACAATAAATATATTCATGCTTAGTATTTTAGAATGAAGATTCTACCATTTATAGGGGTAAAATAATTCTTATTATTAAATCCAAAGGTTTAATAATTAGAAATAGTGGATTTTTATTTTTAATGCTATGTTTATTAAGATTTTTCAGTGGACTCTTTCATGCGCTTTAGCAGGAACCCTTATATCTATCCTGATCATTACTAGCACTTATTTTTTTTTAAAACCAAATCTTCCCGAAATTAACTTGGTTGATCAAGATATTTTACAAGTTCCACTTAAAGTGTTTTCTTCTGATGCATTACTTATTGGTGAGTTTGGTGATCAAAAAAGGCGCACCATTGAATATCATGAAATACCTGAAAATCTAAAAAATGCCTTTTTAGCAGCGGAAGATGATCAATTTTTTGAGCATAATGGCATTCGAGTTCTTTCATTTTTGAGGGCTTTTTTTCAGCTCATTGAATCAGGAGAAATTGTTAGTGGCGGTGGAACAATAACTATGCAGGTCGTAAGAGGTTATTTACTAACAAGAGAGCAAAAAATTATCAGGAAAATTAAGGAGATTTATTTAGCATTTGAACTTGAAAGTAAGGCCTCAAAGGAAGAAATTTTTTCTTTATACCTAAACACTATCTTTTTGGGCAATCGTGCTTATGGGGTAGAAGCAGCAGCAGATAAGTATTTTGCAAAATCTATCAATGAATTAACGTTAGCAGAATCAGCATTAATAGCTTCCTCGGCCCAGTTACCCTCGAGAATTAACCCTATTCGCTCTCCTGAAAGATCTACAGTGAGAAGAAACTGGATTCTTGGGAGGATGTATAAACTTGGTTATATTGGCAAAGCTCAATTTTTGCTTGCAAAAGAAGAGCCAATTAACCTAATGAAACCAGATTCAAGTTTTGAATTAGATGGTCGGTATATTGCAGAAATTGTTCGTCAAGAAATGATTAATAGGTATGGCCTTTCAGTTTACAAAGATGGACTTTCAGTATTTACAACAATAGACTCATCTCTCCAAAAAGCAGCAATTAAAAGCATTAGCACCAATTTATTTATCTATGATAAGCGACATGGTTGGAGAGAGCCAAGAAATTACATTGATAAGCTACCCGCAAAGGTATTCTCAGATTTGGGGGCAGGCAAAACAAAAGTATTATATGAAGTATCAGGCGAAAAAGATGCTCTTGGAATGCAACAATCTTTAATCTCTATTATAAGAGACTTGTTTGATGAATCAATAAATTTAGACTCTCATCGAAGAGCCCTTATAGTTGATATTAAGCCAGAGAGAGCTATCTACTTAGATGATGAATTCAACCTCCAGAGCCTTGCATGGGAAGATAATTATAAGTGGGCAAGACGAAGAATCAGTATAAATAAATTGGGTCCAGTGCCCCAGAATTTTTATGACATTTTAAGAGTTGGAGATTTAATTTATCTCTCAGGTACCTCGACAGAAATTCAACTTGACCAAATTCCTGAGGCCGAGATCGCTTTTATTTCTTCTGATCCTTCTTCGGGTGCAATACGCTCATATCTTGGAGGATTAAATTTCTCTAAAAGCAATTTTGATCGAGTGAAACAGTCATTTCCGCAGGCAGGCTCTAGCTTTAAACCCTTTATTTACTCCGCAGCTTTTGCTAATGGGTACAGCGGAGCAGATAAAATAAATGATGCGCCAATCATTTTTGAAGATGATAACTTAGAAAGCAGCTGGCGTCCTGAAAACTATACTGGCAAATTTTATGGTCCAATGAGACTTCGAGAGGCTTTAGTTCAATCAGTAAATCTTGTTTCAATAAAATTGCTTCGAGAAATTGGTATTAATACTGCTCAAGATTTTTTAGTAAAATTTGGATTTTCTAAATCAAGGTTAGCTCCAGACCTATCACTCGCCCTTGGATCTTCAAGTTTTTCACCTGCAGAAATGAACAGAGCCTACAATATTTTAGCAAATTCAGGCGTTGGCCATGAATTATACTTTATTGATAAAATTATGGATCGAAATGGCAATACTATTTTTCAGCATCCTGATTCTAAGAATAAAGAAGAACTTGAGAGGAATATCAATGGTTTCCCATGGTTTAATGCAGACCTTACGCTCGTACCAAAACCATTTCTACTTTTACCTAGCCTAGAGCATGATCAGCAATCAATAGACCCAAGAATAGCCTTTATAACCAAAGATATTCTTAGAGAAGCCCTGCAAAGAGGAAGCAATGGTAGAAGAACTAAGATACTTGGTCGTTCTGATATAGCAGGAAAAACTGGCACAACAAATGATGCTATTAGCACTTGGTTTTCTGGGTTTCATAAAGACTTATCTGCAACAGTATGGATAGGTACAGATGATTTCTCTTCTCTCGGTAATAATGAATTTGGCTCCTCTGTTGCATTGCCGGTTTGGGTTGATTTTATGAAATCAGCTTTAAATGATTTGCCGATTGATCCATGGAGGGCACCTGCAGGACTTTCTTATGTTAGCGTTGATAGGGAATCTGGAAAGCCTACGGATAAACTTAGTAATAGCTCGTACTTTGAATTATTCTTAGAGGAGGCTAACTAGATTTTAAAAATGCTTTTTGAAAGCAAAATCCAATAATTTTCTATATAACTGCTGGGTATTTCTTTAAAACCATTCCTGATAAATCTAGAGATTATTCCCTCCATCGTAGATATAACTAAATGCGCACTTATGCCTGGAGTTAATTGAATGTTTTCTTTGTTAGAAGATAAAATTTGTTTCATTGAAAGCTCAAGCCTCTCATAGAACTGGTTAACGGCATCAATTACATTTTTTTCATTTGGACCTAATGCTTCCCTAGAAAGAATACGCGCAAAGCCTTTATTCTTCTCCAGAAAGATAATAAAAAAGAAGAAAATTAATCTTATTTTCTCAAGCGACTCAATAGAACCATCTTTTTTTATTTCACCAACTTTTTGAAAAATAGTTTGATCACAAAAGTTAAATAGTTCTAAGAATATGGAGCGCTTGCTAGGAAAATGTCTATAAAGGGCTGCTTCAGTGACCCCACTTTCTTTTGCTAGAATCGCTGTTGTAACTTTTGTTGCATCCCGCTCTTCAAGCAGTTTTGCTAATCCTTGTAGAATAATTTGCTTCCGATCCTTTGCCATAATACTAGCTTAGCTTAATCTCAATTGATTCATCAATCTGTTTTAACTGTACTAAAAATAAATTTTTAATTTCTTCTAATCGCTCAGAAGTATTTGCCTCAAACCGCATGACTAGTTTAGGGGTTGTATTAGATGCCCTAAGCAGACCCCAGCCATCATTGAAATTCACTCTTAATCCATCAATAGTATTTTTTTCGCCACCCTTAAACTCTGAACTTTGAATAAAACGCTCTACGATTTGAAATTTCTTTTCTTCTAAAACATCAATATTCATTTCAGGCGTTGAAAATGCTTTTGGAAGATCCTTATAAATCAAGGAAAGAGGTTTTTTGCTTTGGATCAGTATCTCTATTAATCTAAAAGCAGAATAGTGACCGTCATCGAATCCGTACCATCGATCATTAAAAAAAATATGACCGCTCATCTCACCAGCAAGAGGAGCGCTAGTTTTTTTTAGAACATTTTTTATATGAAAATGGCCTGTCGGAGACATCACTGGAATACCTCCATTGTCTTCGATACTTTGATTGAGTAAATTAGAACACTTTACATCAAAGATAATTTGCGCACCTTTGTTACGCGTAAGAACTTCTTTTGCAAATATCATCATCAGCTGATCAGGAAAAATTATTTCACCTCTATCAGTCACGACGCCCAATCTGTCTCCGTCTCCATCAAAGGCTATACCTACATCAGCTTGCTTGTCTTTTACTTCGTTTATTAAATCTTGAAGATTTTCTGGCTTGCCTGGATCGGGATGATGGTTTGGAAACTCACCATCAATTTCACAAAACAGCTCGATAACTTCATGCCCTAAAGCTCTTATTAATTTAGGTGCAATTTCTCCTGCTGCTCCATTTCCACAATCAATCACTACCTTTAAGATCTCTCTTTTTTCAGTAACTTGGGAGCAGACCTCTTGTATATACTCATCCATGATATTTGTTTTAATTACCTCATCGCCATAATCCATTTTAGAAAAATCTGATGTTGATATGAAATCAAATATTTCCAAACCTGATACTGGCGAATCGTTAATCACTATCTTGAGTCCATTATAATTTTTGGGATTATGGCTGCCAGTAATCATAACTCCAGATTTTGAAGAAAGTTTCTTAGCTGCATAGTAAAGTAACGGACTGGTAACCAAGCCAACATTAATAACATGGAGACCAAGATTTTGTAATTCTAAAGACAAGCATTTCAGGAGCTCTTCTCCAGATAATCTTCCATCTCTTCCAATAGCAATCTCATTTACCCTTTCGCTAGAGCATTTAGCAGCTATAGCCATTGCAATTACTCGTACTACATTTGCATTGAGTTGGTCTGGCACAATGCCTCGAATGTCATATTCCCTAAAAATAGATTGGTCAATCATAGCGATTTAGATTTCATTATATTATCTGATTTGTCATAATAGCTGAGACTTAAAACCATAAACAACATGTTTCTTAATACTGACTCAAAATATATTTGGTTAAATGGTAGGTTTCAATCATTTAATGATACCAATATTCATCTCCTGTCTCATACGCTTCATTATGGGCTAGGTGTTTTTGAGGGGGTGAGAGCCTATGAAACATCTTATGGCGGAGCAATATTTAGATTACAGGATCACACTGAAAGGTTATTTGATGCTGCGAAAAAAATTAACATTACCATTCCATATGCTATTGATGAATTAAATTCTATTCAAAAAGATGCGATGGTTAAAAATAGCCTCAAAGAGGGCTACATTAGACCTATTGTTTTTTTAGGTAATGAATCTATGGGCCTCAGGGCAAAAGACTTGGTCTCTGTTAATGTTGCAGTTGCTTGCTGGGAGTGGCCATCTTATATGGACCCTGATGCAAAGAAGAAAGGCATTTCAATTATTAAATCGCCATTTCAGCAATACGATAATCCCCTTTATTCAAATAATAAGATTATTGGAACATATGTGAATTCAATAATGGCTCTACATGATGCGATAGCTAAGAATGCTGATGAAGCATTATTATTAGATAAAAATGGATATATCTCAGAAGGAAGCGGTGAGAATATTTTTATTATCAAGGATTCAGTTATCTTTACGCCGAACACTAGCTTCTGCTTAAATGGCTTGACTAGACAGAGTGTTATTAAAATAGCAAAAGATCTTGGTTTTTCTGTAATTGAGAAAGATTTAACCTTCGATGACTTATTAGATGCTGATGAAACATTTTTCTCTGGAACAGCGGTTGAGATCACTCCTATTACTAAAGTAGAACAAAAGAATATAGGCAATGGTTCTATTGGGCCAATTACAGAAAAACTACAATTAAAATATTCTGAGATAGTTACTGGGCAGGACGAGAATTATCAAAGCTGGCTGACTAAAATTTAAGATCATTAACGTCCCTTGAAAAATTTAAATATTGCTATATCTAGCTATCGGAGTGCTCCATTTGGAGGCGGGCAAGGTATTTTTATTTATGAGCTTTCTAAGGCACTTCAAAAATTAGGACATACAGTTGATATTATTTCAGGGCCTCCTTATCCAGCTCATGAGCCTAATATTAACCTTATTAAGTCACCAGGCTTAGATCTTTTCAGCACCTTTGTTTTTAAAGAGCGAGTAAAGATTTTTTTTAATAAAAAAAACAAATCTCTTGATGACTTATATGAATTCTTATCAGTTCTATTTGGCAGTTTTCCAGAAATGAAAACTTTTGGAAATAGAGTAAATAAATTATTAAAAAATAATTCCTATGACATTATTATTGATAATCAATCAATTAGTTACGGGATGCTAAAAATTCAAGAGTCGATTCCGTTAATTGAAATTATTCATCATCCAATAACCAAAGATTATCAATATGATATGTTATTTTCAAAAGGAGTTATTCAAAAACTTTCAAAGTGGCGATGGTTCTCTTTCTTGAAAATGCAAAAAAAAGTGGCAAGCAAGCTTAATGTTATATCTACGCCATCTCATAATTCTATGAGAGATATTGAAAAGGATTTTAATGTAGCTAGAGGTAAAATAGCTGTTATTCCCAATGGAATTGATTTTAATATTTTTAGGCCTTTAAAAAATATTTCTCGTATTCCCAATAGACTAATTACCACTGCAAGTGCTGATGTGCCTCTGAAGGGATTAGATTTTACCTTAGGAGCCATCTCTTTATTGAGAGAAGACTTTCCAGATATTAAGCTAGTTGTTATTGGTAGCCCTAGACATGGAGGCCATACTGAGAGGCTCATTCGGAAACTGCAAATAGAGGCTCATGTTTCGTTCAAAAGCAATTTAACTAAACAAGAAATTGCTCAAGAGTATTCTCAAAGCTCTGTTGCTATTGTTAGCTCTTTATACGAAGGTTTTGGTTTCCCTGTAGGTGAGGCAATGGCATGTGCAATTCCACTAATTGCAACAAATGTAGCCTCCATTCCAGAAATAACTAGTAGTTTCTGTCAACTTATCCCATCGAAAAGCTCTGAGGTAATTGCGCAATCTCTTAAAAATGTATTTAATGATCCTGATAAATATCAGCTCCTTGCAGATTCTGGGAGAAAGCACATAATCGATAATTTTGACTGGAGTAAGATAGCCCAGTTGTATGAAAATTTGATTAATAAAACAATTAAAGATTTTAAATGCTAACTTTTAATTTTAATAAACTACATCTTTCTCCTGAATCAAAGATTTTGGATGTTGGATGTGGAGAGGGCAGGCATATTTTTGGAACACTGCATGCTTTTGAAGATGTTTACTGTATTGGCTATGACAAAGACCTTCCTTCTTTGAAAACTTGCAAAGAGGGCTTAGAATTCTTCAAAGAACTAGATTCCAAGGCAACAGTTTTTATGCAAGGATCTGTTTATAAACTCCCATTTGAAGATAATATTTTTGATTTAATTATCTGCTCAGAGGTCCTGGAGCATCTTGAGAATTATCATGGCGCTATTGAAGAAATGCATAGAGTTCTTAAGCCGGGTGGTAAATTTCTACCAAGCGTTCCCTCATTTTGGCCTGAAAAAATTTGTTGGGCTCTTTCTCGTGAGTATCAAAATATGCCAGGGGGGCATGTAAGAATTTTTAAAAAAAATCAAATTATTTCTGAAATTCAAGATCATGGATTTAAGCATGAGGGCTCTGAAAGATTTCATGGTTTTCACAGCGCATATTGGTGGTTGAGATGCTTCTTTTGGGCAAATCAGGAATCTAATTTTTTAATTAAAAAATATAAGAAATTTTTAGAATATCAAATACTTCAAAACCCTTTCTGGCTTCGAAGGCTTGAAAACCTTATTAATCCAATATTTGGAAAAAGCATCGCTTTCTATTTTCAGAAAAAATAATGACTCCTCCAAATTTTTCTAAAATTGATCCAAGTACACTTGAAGGGATGAAGCACCTTGGAAAATTTATCTCGACCATTCAGCTAACTTCTGGAGCAATTCCTTCTAATAAAAATGGTTCCCATGATCCATGGGATCACCTAGAAGCCGTGATGGGTTTAGCAACCCTTGGCTTTAATGAGGAGGCTAGAAAAGGCCTAGAATGGATGAAACTAAACCAAAATGATGATGGTAGCTGGTTTGATTCTTACCATAATAGCGAACCTTTAGCGCTCAACAAGCAATCAAATTTTTCGACTTATATCGCTGTTGCAGTTTGGCATTACTATCTTTTAAAAAATGATCCTAATATCCTAGAGTACTTCTGGGAGACAGTAAAAAAAGGTATTATTTTTGCCCTTTCTCTTCAGGATGAAAATGGAGCAATTGCCTGGAATCTTGATGAAGCAGACACCACAGACAAGGACTATCTCTTAACTGGATGTAGTTCAATCGCGAAGAGCCTTGAGTGTGCCATTGCTATATGCCAAGTATTAAATAAAACTGATTTTCAAGCAGATTGGATGCAATCGCATTCAAGGTTATTGAAGGCGATTGCAAATCCAGAAGGAACCTTTGATTTAACCAAAGATCGCAGCAGATTCTCAATGGATTGGTATTATCCAATTTTATCTGGTGCTTATTTGAATGAAAATTATACAAAACTGACCACTAAACTGGAATCTGAGTTTTGGGTGGATGGTCTTGGAATAAAATGCGTATCAGACGAACCCTGGGTGACAGTGGCAGAAACTAGTGAATGCTCTATTGCCTACAAAAAATTAGGCAATGAGCAGTTTGCAAATGAGTTACTTCTTAATGCTATAGCAATAGTTGATGAAAATAATATTCCTTTTATGGGTTGGCAATTTGAAGAGAAAATATATTGGCCTGATGAAAAGCCTTCATGGACTTCAGCTGCATGCATTTTAGCTGCAGATGCTAACAACACACTTACTGCAGCCTCTAGTTTATTTCTTAATAGACAGTTTAGCTCTTAATTAGACAAACGATTGTGTCAACTCTTTCATGGAGTACAAACCCTTCTGATAATGCTTTTTGATAGATTAAGAATGGTGCCTGGCCACCTTCCTCTGGGTTCTCATATATATCGTGTATTACTAACGCACCACCATTTAAAATTTTAGTATTCCAATTATTATAATCATTTTGTGCTGAGATCTCTGTATGACTACCGTCAATAAACAATAAACCTAGATCAATTGTCCATGTTGGAGCCAATGAATTAGCATTTGCAATTATAGGAATAATCCATTTGCTTTCCTCAAACTGATCAAGGTTGGACTGCAAAAGTGGTACTGTGTTCACTCGACCTAGTAATTGGTCAAAAATATCTTTATCAAAATATTCTTCACCTTCTTGGTGCTCTTCAGACCCTCTATGATGGTCAATAGTAAAAACTAACTGATTATTTATTGAAGCTCCTGCTGCAATATATAGACTCGATTTACCTCCAAATGTCCCAATCTCAATTGCTGGACCGAGAGCAGTAAATTTTTCTGACCATTTTGTTAATGCCTCTCCTTCATGTTGCGGCATAAATCCCTTTAGGGTGTTTAGTTTATTAAAATTCATATTTTTATTTGTAAAATTTTTTGCCCAATGTTGACTTAAATCTCCTATGAGCCCATAGGTATTCAGCCGGATGTTGAAGAATTTTAGCCTCCATTAAATCATTAATCTTTTGAGCCAAGCCTATTGGATCTAATTCTTTACTATCTATCAACTCAATTTCTAGGATTAATTTTTTATTTTCATAGAAAGAATTGATAAACAAGAGACGGCATTTTGTCATATCAACAATTTTGCTAGTTGTTGTTATTGTTGAAGTTTCTTGATTAAAAAATTTTAATCGCGCAGAGTTTTCCCATCCATAATCTTGATCAATGGAATACATAACGTTCTTTCCTTCCTTGAGCCATTTAATAAATTTTCTGGGTTTATTTTTATCAGCAGTCTCTTGGATGCTTGATAGCCTGCCTTTCGTTTGTAATGCATCCATTGATTCAGAATTATGCGATCGACTCACTCCAAATATTGAGGCATTAAGTGCTAGAAGCCTTGCATCAAGTTCTAAGTGTTGAGAATGCTTGAATAAGAGCAAGTTACCATTGTCACTATTGGCTTCATTTAATTGGTCTAACCCCCTTATTTCATAATTGAAATATTTATGAATTTTTTGATCTGACCAAAACCATGCTATGCCAGTCTCAAAAATAGAGCATCCAAGGCAATTAAAATTTTGCTTCAAAAGCTTTTTTTGCTCTTTAGAAGACATTAGAGGAAAGCAAACTCTGATATTGGCTTTAGCTATTCTTTTTCGCTTGGCGAATAAAATTAACAAGAGTTCCCCAAAAATATTTCCAAGAAAGCTATGCCATCCTCTGGGTAGAGAGCTAAGCCCTTGCCATAATGTAATTGTTAATCGCATCAATATTATGAGTACTTAAAAATTAAAGGATGTATTATTACATTAAATTAAATATTCCTATGCCATGAAGCTTGCAATTTACAATCTATTGATTCTATTGCTGATACCAGTTTTTCAGTTACGTCTCTTATTTAAAAGCATCAAGGATAGTGATTATAGATTTAATTTCAGCCAGAGATTTGGGCGCAAACTTTCTCCATTCACTCGAAAAAAAGAAAAGATTATATGGTTTCATGCAGTCAGTTTAGGTGAAGTCATTGGGTCTCAGGATTTTATTAAAGAGCTTTTAAAAGATTTTGATGTAGTTTTAACAACAAGCACCCCAACTGGATTAAGAAAAGCCTTAGAGCTCTTTAAAGATTCTGTGGCTATTAATTATGCTCCCTTTGATCTAAACACCCTTATAAAAAAATTTTTAGATTTCTATAATCCCGATGCACTTTTAATTTTTGAAACTGAAATTTGGCCGTCAATGATTTCAACTTCAAGAAAAAAAAATATACCAGTATTTTTAATTAATGGCCGCTTAAGCAAGAATTCATTTCAAGCATATCTAATGACCTCATGGTTTATTAAAAACATTCTTCTAAAAATTACTTTTGTTTTTGTTCAGTCTGAGAAACACCAAGAGAGATTTATTAAACTTGGGGTAAACAAGAAGAACATTAAAGTGGCAGGATCTGTAAAATTTGATGCGCCTGGATTAAATTCACAACCAATCTCTTTGCCTCCATATCTTCTGGGGGCAAGCACTCATTCAGGTGAGGAAGAAATTCTCTTGAATGTCTTCAATACAATCTGTAATAAATACTCATATAAATTATTGATATGCCCAAGACATCCAGAGCGATCTAATCAGATTTTACAATTAGCCACTAAGATGGGCTTCAAGGCTCAGCTCTATTCACAGCTAACATCTAATAATTTTAAAGTTTGTATTGTTGATAGCATTGGGCTATTACCAGATTTTTATCATAGCGCTAAGCTTGCATTTGTAGGAGGCAGTTTGGTGCCCCGGGGAGGGCATAACATTATTGAGCCTGCAGTTCTAGGTACTCCTATTATTACAGGCAATCATACTTTTAATTTTGAAGATATTGTTCAAGATTTTATAGAAAAAGATGCATGTATTCTTGTGCATAATGAACATGAATTATTGGCTGGCATACAATCGATACTTGGCGATGCAGAAGTGGGGCAAAAGCTAAGCATTAATGCTAAAAAAATTGTTGAAACCAATCAAGGCTCAACACAAATACAACTCTCTTATATACTAGATAAATTAGGAGCAAAAAATTGAAGCTTATTACCGCAATAATTAAACCATTTAAACTTGAAGAAGTTCGCCAATCTTTGGACGTTATAGGTATTACAGGCATGACAATTACAGAAGTAAAAGGATTTGGTCGACAGAAAGGACATACCGAGCTTTACAGGGGCGCAGAATACGTTATAGATTTTTTACCGAAAATTAAAATTGAAATAGCCGTTTCAACTGAGCAAGTTGACTCAGCAATTTCAGCAATAACCACAAGTGCCAGCACAGGTAAAATTGGTGATGGTAAGATTTTTGTCTCATCCTTAGAAAAAGTGATCCGCATTCGAACTGGTGAAGTGGACCAAGACGCTATCTAATATTAATTCTTTGCAGACAGACAAACTTCCAGTTATATTCCTTTTAGGACCAACCGCTTCAGGAAAAACTGACTGGGCGATTGCTTGGCAAAAAGAGTTCACAGATATTGAAATTATTAGTGTTGACTCAGTCATGGTATACAAAGGGTGTGATATTGGTTCTGCGAAACCATCTCCTGAGATTTTAGCCAATCATCCGCACCATTTAGTTGATCAAACTACCTTAAATAATATTTTTTCTGTTGCAGATTTTTATGAATTAGCGCATAACCTAATTTCTGATATTCACAAAAGACATAAGATTCCATTACTTGTTGGCGGAAGTATGATGTACTTTAACGTACTAAAAAATGGTATTTATTCTCTGCCTGCTGCCAATAAAGCATTCAGAGAAATGCTTGAAAGACGGATACGCTTAGAAGGCATAGAGACACTTCATGCCGAGCTTTATGCCCTTAATCCAGAAAGCGCACGAAAAATTAAACCTCAAGATACACAGCGCTTAATTAGAGCGTTAGAAATACAGCATCTTTTACCAAATACTATCGAAACCAGCGTAGTTGCCAAAACTTCTTTGCAATTAAATAGAGACTATCATTTGTATGAGTATGGTATTTTTCCCCAAGACAGGTCAATTTTGCATGCAAGAATTGAGGAGCGCCAGAGGTCTCTAGTTCAAGCAGGACTGCTTCAAGAAGCTAAAAATTTGGTTGAAACTTATAATTTAGTACCAGATCATCCTGCAATGAAAGCAGTCAATTATCGTCAAGCTCTGCAAGTGTTAAATGGGCAAATAAAAGAAAGTGATTTATTTGAGAAATCGTTATTTGCAACCCGTCAATTAGCAAAACGGCAGTGCACCTGGATGCGAAGTTGGAAAAATTTAAAAAGTTTTGATCTAGTCGATCGTAACAAAGCCAGTAAACATTTAAAAAAACACCTTAATTTACACAAAATCATTTAAATCTCCGGATTTAACCCCAAATTGTATTTATAATAAAATTTTATTTTAAAGGTACCTTTTGTGAATTGGGACAATCAAAACAATCAAGACCCTTGGGGCAGAAAGAATCAAGAAGATATTTCATTCGATGATTTAATAAAAAAGTTTTCAGCCCTGTTTGGTAAACAAGGCGGTGGCTCTAATGGCTCTAATGGCTCTTCTGGTAACAGTGGATTCAATCTTCCAACCAAGAAAACTATTATGTACGCGCTTTTTGGGTTGTTGGTTCTTTATGCATCTATGTGTGTTTATCAGCTAGATTCTCCTGAGAGAGCAGTGATTTTAAGGTTTGGGGAATACCATGCGGAAAAAGGAGAGGGGTTAAACTTTATGCTAGCGGGTGTAGATGAGAAATATGTTGAGAACGTAGCATTAACTAGACGTTATTCTCAAACAGCTAATATGCTTACAAAAGATGAAAACTTGGTTGATGTTACTGTATCTATTCAATACAGAATTAAAAATCTTAAAGATTTTGTTTTAAATGTTAAAGATCCTGAAAGTAGCTTAAGAGAGGCCACAGAAAGCTCTTTACGCCATGTTGTTGGAGATAATACTCTTGAAGAGACATTGACCACAGGAAGAGAAGTGATAGCACAAGATGTGAATTCTAGACTTCAAAGTTACCTTGATCTATACCAAACTGGTTTAATTATTCAACAAGTTAATATTGAAAAAACAGACCCACCTTCTGCTGTCAAAGCATCCTTTGATGACGTTGTTGCAGCAAGAGAAGATAAGGTAAAACTTCAAAATGAGGCTGAGAGATACGGTCTTTCGATCGTTCCAGAGGCAAGAGGCAGAGCGTTTGCTCGAATTCAAGCAGCAGAAGCTTACAGAGAAGAAGTGGTTGCAAATGCAGAAGGAGAAGTTTCGCGCTTTGATAAATTGTTAACTGAGTATAAAAAAGCTCCAAAAGTTACTAGAGATCGTTTGTATTTAGATGCTATGCAGAATTTATACAGCAACTCTACCAAGGTAATGGTTGATGTAGAGGGGGGCAATAATTTAATGTACTTACCTCTAGATAAAATTATTGAGCAAAATAAATCACAGGAGGAGGACTAATGAATAAACGTATAAATCTTCTAGTTCTAGCTGGTCTTATTATAGCTATGGTTCTTAATAGCCTATTTGTTATTGATGAGAAAGAGGATGGGATAGTGTTCCAGTTTGGAGAAGCAATTAAATCTGATTTGCCAACTGGCCTGAATTTTAAATTACCAATTATCCAAAATGTTAAAAAATATGACTCTAGACTTCAAACTTTAGACGAAGAGCCTAACAGGATTTTAACAGTAGAGAGTAAATATCTAATCGTCGATTCTTTTGTAAAATATAGGATTACTGATGTTAGAACTTTTTATGATGCAACCAGCGGAAGTTTTATTAATCTTAATAATTTATTGGGCCAAAGAACAGCTTTTGAACTCAAAAATCAATTTGGACGCAGGACTGTGACTGAACTTGTCTCTGGAGAACGAGATCAACTAATGAAAGATATGAGAGATAACTTGGGTAACTCAGTATCTGATCTTGGAATCGAGATCATTGATTTTAGGGTTAAGCGGATTGATTTACCCCCAGAACTTAGTAATTCTGTCTATGAAAGAATGCGTTCAGAAAGAAATCGATTGGCTGAAGAGCTTCGCGCAGAAGGTGGTGAGCTATCTAATGAGATTCGCTCCACAGCTGACAGAGATCGAGTGATTCTTCTTGCAGAAGCCTATAAAACTTCTGAACAAATAAGAGGTGAGGGAGATGCTACTGCTGCAGCAATTTATGCTAATTCATTTTCTCAAGATCCTGAATTTTATGCATTTACAAGAAGTCTTAGAGGCATGGAAGCTGCTTTTAATAATAAATCTGACTTACTTGTGATAGACCCTAAGTCAGATTTCTTTAAATATCTTAATAAATCGAAAGGCGTTAACCCTTAGGCGACATGAGCAATAATACCCTTATTCTAGGATTGCAATGGGGGGACGAAGGCAAGGGTAAGATTGTTGATGCGTTGGCAGAAAACTCTGAAGTAGTTTGTCGATTTCAGGGCGGACATAATGCTGGACATACATTAAAAGTTGATGGCGAGCAAAAAGTTCTTCACCTAGTTCCATCTGGTATTCTTCATCCTTCGGTTCATTGTGTCCTTGGTAATGGAATTGTATTGTCATTGCCTGCCCTTCAACAAGAAATCACTGAACTTGAAGAGAGTGGGATTAATTTTACTGATCGTTTTTATGTAAGCGGTGACTGCGCTTTGATTCTTCCTACTCACATAGCCATAGATAAGGTTAGAGACCAATCTGAAGGAATTGGTACAACCGGAAGAGGAATTGGACCTGCTTATGAAGATAAAGTTGCAAGAAGGGCAATTCGTTTTAGTGATTTGCAAGACCTTGATAAATTACAGAGTAGGCTAGAAAAATTAGTTGATTATCATAATAAAATTCTAGTACATTTATATAATGCAGAGCCAATACCTTTTCAGGATGTATTAGAGGAGCTCCAAAATTATCAAAGTCTATTTCAGAAGTTTCATTCTGGTACTCAGGACTTATTAAGAGGATGGGTCAAGGATAATAAAAAAATTATTTTTGAAGGCGCTCAAGGCTCAATGCTAGATATTGATCATGGAACCTATCCCTATGTCACTTCCTCTAGCACAACAGCTGGCGGCCTCTCAACTGGTTTGGGAGTTGGTCCAAAGTATGTTGATACTATTCTTGGCATTACCAAAGCCTACACAACAAGAGTTGGGGAAGGACCATTTGCTACAGAGCTATTTGATGCAAATGCCGATCAACTTGCAAAGGTTGGGCATGAATTTGGAGCCACAACTGGTCGCCCAAGAAGATGTGGCTGGTTGGACTTAAAAGCTCTAGAAACTATCGTTTTTATTAACTCTGTAACAACATTATGCATTACAAAATTAGATGTTTTAGATGGCTTCTCAGAGATTCAAGTTTGCGTTGATTATGGTAAGGAGCAAAACCCAATTTATAAAACGCTGCCTGGTTGGAAGCAAGAAACTTCGGGCATAAGAGATTTTAACGATTTACCTCAAGCAGCGCAGGACTATATAATGTTTATTGAAAATGTTTTAGATTGTCCAGTTGGCATAGTTTCAGTTGGGCCTTCAAGAGACCAGACTATTTATAGAGCCTAAGCTCTTTTTTTCTAGGAGACCGATGAGAAAACTTCTTACCTCACTTTTATTGCTGATAGTTTTTAGTGTATGTATTTTCTTTGGCGGAGCTGTATTAAAAATATTTGGCAGTCTTGATGGTCCTGGTGTTATTGAAGGGAAAGTGCTTCCAAGCAATGTTGTTGAGGATCGAGCAAATAGAGTCAACCTTGTCAAATCTGAGCTAGAAGTTCTAGATGATAAACAGATTCTTTTTGGTGATCTCCATGTCCATACAACATATTCAACAGATGCATTTATGTGGTCTTTGCCTTTTATGAATGGAAAGGGAGCATCTCCCATTGCAGATGCATGTGATTATGCAAGATTTTGTTCAGCTTTAGATTTTTGGTCAATCAATGACCATGCTGAAGCAAGCACACCTAGAAAGTGGCTTGATACGAAAGAAAGTATCCAACAGTGCAATAACTTATCAGAGGGTACTGACGACTTGGTTAGTTTTTTAGGATGGGAATGGACTCAAGTTGATCCTACTCCTGAAGATCATTATGGCCATAAAAATGTTATGTTTTTAGAAACAGATGACTCTTTGGTTCCACCAAGAGCAATTGGCTCAGGAGGAGTTGCTCCTTTAGTTATGAGACTTGGATTACCTTGGACAATGTCTGCTTTGCCTGCAACATTAGATTTTAAAAATAGAGGTAGATTTTTTGCATTCGACAAATTCTTTGAAGAGATTCAAGCTACGCCTATATGCCCTGAGGGAGTTAATACAAAAGATCTTCCATTAAATTGTTACGAAGAAGCAACTAATCCAAATATTCTTTTTCAGAAATTGAAGGATTGGGATACTCCTTACATGGTTATTCCTCACGGCACAACATGGGGCTTCTATACCCCCCCAACATCGGACTGGAAAAAACAACTAAAAGATTTTCAGGACGACGACTCACAATTCTTATTTGAGATTTATTCAGGCCATGGTAACTCTGAAGAATATAGAGTATGGAATGATGCAAACACAAATTCCTCTGGAGAAATATTTTGTTCAGAAGGAACCGAGAATTTCATACCAACTTGTTATCAAGCTGGCAAAATCATGGCCAAAAGATGCGAAGATTCTGGGTTAGATGAACAGACTTGTAAGTATTTGGTAGACCAAACAAAATTATTTTCTGCTCAAATGGGTTCAACAGGATATGCAGCAGTCAATGAAACTGCTCCGGATGATTTTTTAAATGCAGGCCAATGCAATGATTGTTTTTTACCATCTTTCAACTATAGGCCCCTAGGCTCAGCACAGTATGTTTTAGCTCTAAGTGATTTTACTGATAAGCAAAATCCAAAACGCTTTAAGTTTGGGTTTATTGGCTCAAGTGATAATCATGGTGCTCGACCTGGAACTGGTTATAAAGAAATTGATCGGCTTTATAATACTGAGGCTAACGGCTTCAGCGACCCACTGTTTGAAAAGTTGGGTTCTTTAAGACGCCCCAAGGGTAAATTAGAACCTTCCTTTGTAGATTTAGGCAATACTTCCTTGACCAGTATCTTAGATTTAAATATTGCAACAGATGCTGAAAGGCAAAGTGCATACTTTATGACGGGCGGCTTGGTGGCAGCTCATTCATCTTCTAGAAGTCGAGGCTCTATTTGGAATGCATTAGAACGTAAGGAAGTTTACGCAACTTCTGGTCCAAGAATATTATTATGGTTTGATGCGCAGACTGAATCTGAGTCTCTGGCCATGGGATCTGAGGTTAGCGTAAGCCAATCTCCTGTATTTACAGTTAAGGCAGCTGGATCATTGAAACAAAAGCCAGGATGTCCTGAGTCAAGTACGGGAGGATTAACCAAAGATAGGCTAGAAAAGATTTGTAATTCTGAGTGCTACAACCCAAGCAATGAAAGACGCCTAATTAGTCGCATTGAAGTGATTAAAATCTTACCTCAGCAATTTGAAAGTGAACCCATAGAAACTTTGGTTGATGATGTGTGGAAATCTTTTCCTTGTAACAGCACAAGTTGCAAAGTTTCATTTCAAGATGAGCAATTCTCCATTGGTCGGCGTGATGCAGTTTACTATGTTCGAGCTATTGAAGAGCCTAGCGCTACTTTGTCAGCAGACCCCTTGGGTTGTGAGTATGATGAGAACGGTCAGTGCATTAAAGCAAAAGTTTGCAGAGTAGGAGTTAATAAGAACAGAGGGGAGTGCATAGCTCCAGCTGAACATAGAGCTTGGTCTAGCCCTATTTTTCTTAATTATTCTTTGTAAGCCATTCTTTTTGATTAGCTTTAAGCCATTCGTCTAGTTTAGCGTTAATAAATTTAAATGAATTAGGGTTAGAAAACTTTTTAGCCAATCTAATGCACTCGTCCATGACTACAGGGTGAGGTAATTCATCCGCTCGTATCTCAACCATACCAAGCCATAAAACTGCCTCATCAATCATTTCAAGATTTTGACCTTCAGTATTTTTGAGGCTCCTAGTAATTTCTTTTAAATCATCTACTTGCTCAAAAATATTCTTGAGACGTTGTTTAAAATATGGAACATTGATCTTTTTGGAGGTATTTTCAGCAAGGAATTGTTCAATAAGTAAATTTAACGATGTGGCATTAAAAATATATTGGTAAATTGCCTGAACTAAACATTCTCGCGTCTGCAGTTCTTGTTTGTATTGACCTAGATTTTTTGACATGCTTTTTTTAAAGCATCTCTGCGAGAGATTGAGCTATTTCTTTGCCCTTATTTAAGTCAGACGAATCACATCTGCGTTTAGCTTGTTCAAAGTTTTCAGTAGCTATCAAACCTAATGCAAGAGGTTTTTTTGCATCTATGCTTATTTGCATTAGACCTTGTGCTACCGATTCTGAAATCAGTTCGTAGTGAGTAGTCTCACCCCTAATAACCACACCAAAGCTTATGACCCCATCACTATTTTCAAGAGCTTGTTGAGAGGCATGTACTAATTCCCAAGACCCTGGAACGTAGATAGTCTCTATGTTTTTATAGCCAATTTGGATTAAATGTTCCGAAGCAGATTTAACTAAGTCATCAACGAGTTCAGCATTCCATCTAGCTGCCACAATAGTAATTTTGTGCAAGGGGTTTACATCGATCCAATTGTGAGTAAAGGTATTCTCGCTCATTGCTCAAATCCAATAATCTCAAGATCAAAACCACCCAAGGAGGGATACTTAACAGGAGCGGCAAGCAATTTAATTTTTTTTAAACCTAGTTCTTTTAAAATCTGGGATCCAATGCCTACCGTTTTTGTTTCTGGCACTATCGTTGTTTGAGTACCTTTTAAATTATTAATAATTCCCTCTGGATCTTGGTTGTTGCCTATTAAAATAAGAACAGCACAATCCTCTTGACCTATTCTTGCAAGCGCTTTTCGGATATCCAGCCTTTCTCCAAACTCCTCAAGTCCAACAAGATCATGAAGCATATTAGGAACATGCACTCTAACCAATGGCGCATCTGCCGAAGCGATATCTCCTTTTATAAATGCAAGATGAAGATTATTGAAAATAGTATCTGTCCAGGCAGAGAGCTCAAATGACATTCCTTGGATCTCAACATTTTTGGAATATTCAAACTTTACTGATTTTTCTTTTAAAGCTCTGTATTGAATTAAATCGGAGATGGTACCAATTTTCATTTCATATTTTTTTGCAAATTCTAGCAAGTCATCTCTTCTGGACATGGTCCCATCTTCATTCATAATTTCACAAATCACTCCAGCTTCCTCCAAACCAGCAAGCCTAGATAGGTCGCATGCCGCTTCGGTATGGCCGGCTCTACTCAAAACGCCTCCTTCTGAGGCTCTTAATGGAAAAATATGACCAGGCTGCACAATGTCACTTGCTTGAGCATCTTTATTTGCAGCTGCTTGAATGGTAAGAGCTCTGTCTACAGCGGAAATCCCTGTAGTTATTCCCTCCTTTGCTTCAATAGAGACAGTGAATCCTGTTCCGTGTTTCGCGCGATTATTATTTGTCATCATGGGTAAATTTAGCCTGTCACACTTTTCAGGTGAGAGAGGTAGACATACCAATCCTCTAGCCTTACTAATCATGAAGTTAACCTTTTTATCATCAATTAATTCAGCGGCACAAACCAAGTCACCCTCATTCTCTCTGTCCTCATCATCAAGTAAAATAACCATTTTGCCCTTGGCGATGTCCTCTATAAGTTCTTTAGTGGTATTAAATTCCATTGTTCTATATATATCTCTAATATTTCAACCCAGTCAACAAGCTCAAGCTAAATAAGTAGCTTTAATATCGCAATCAAATACTTCTAGCTTATCCAATTTAAGTCTAGTAGCCTCTTTTATTAAAAGAGGTGATTCAAGGCTAACAGTACCCATGCTTTTTTTCCCTAAAATTATGGGAGCAGTATATAGCACCAGCTCATCAAAAAGATTATTGGTAATAAATGCATTTAAAGTTTCTTGTCCACCTTCAACCAGAACGCTAGAAATATCCCTTTCTAGCAAGTCTTTCACAAAAGCTCTTAAAAAATTTTTATTCTTATATTGAATATGTTCAACATTTTGATTCATGAGCCCAGAGTTTCTTGAGCCAATAATAACCTTGGCATTTTTAGAGAAGATTTTTTTTGCATCAGTTGCTGTTTCTATGTTTCCAAGAATAATTTTGGTTGGCTGAGGTATCAATGAGTTTTTAGAGAGGCCTAATTCTTTTTGTGTGAGGCGAACAGTCAATGCAGGATTATCATTAACAGCAGTATTTTTACCTACTAGAATCCCTTTCACTTGCGCCCTCATAAGGTGAGTATCTTTTCTAGAGCTGGCATTTGAAATCCATGAGCTAGAACCATTATTCAGAGCAATCTTCCCGTCTAGTGATTGAGCAGCTTTTAAAATAATATACGGACGGGATTTTGTTTGATTAATAAAAAAAATCCTATTCAACGCTTCGCACTCTTTTCTTAGGATTCCAATTGAAACATTGATACCAGAATTTTCTAGAAGTTTGATTCCCCTGCCATTGATTTTAGGATTAGGATCAAGGGTTCCACAAATAACTTTTTTTATTCCATGAGTGATAAGCGCATCCACACATGGGGGGGTATTCTTGAGAATAGAGCAGGGCTCAAGATTGACATACATGCCTGACCCTTTAAGCAATTGTAAGGCTTTTGTTGCGCCAAATTTACGCTTGCAATGCTTAATGGCCTCAATTTCTGCGTGGTCTCCACCATACCTTTTGTGCCAACCTTCACCTATAATTTTTGTGCCTTTGACAATAATACAACCGACCATAGGGTTAGGCTGAGCACTAAATCGACCTTTTTTTGCAAGTTTAATTGCACGGGCCATGAACTCTTGTTCTTTCATTTCTTCTTTTTGCGAGTTTTTGGTTTCTCTTTAGATAATGAAGATATTTCCTCAGCAAATTCTTGGATGTCTTGAAAGTCTCTGTAGACGGAAGCAAATCTTACGTAAGCCACTTGATCAACTCTTTTTAAATTACGCATGACAATTTCACCAAGTTGACGAGAGGCAATTTCTCTTTCTCCAAGTTGCCTGATCTCAGTCAAGATGCTTCCAAAGACTGCATCAACTTCTTCAGCTGAAAGAGGTCTTTTCTCAAGGGCTCGAAGCATTCCACCTTTCAATTTAACACCATTAAACGGTTGCCGTTCCCCATCGCTTTTAATAATTCTTGGCAAAGCCAGATCAGCTGTTTCAAATGTAGTAAAGCGGGCATGGCAGACCTCACATTCCCTTCGACGGCGAATCTGAGAGCCATCTCCAACAAGCCTAGAGTCTATGACTTTAGTATCTTGGGCTTGACAGAATGGACAGAACATTATTTATATACAGGGAACCTTTTACACATTGTAACCGCTTGTTCTTTGATAGTATTAATTTGTTCCGTATTTCCTAAATCCAGTGCAATATCACAGATCCAGTTACTTAAGGTCTCAATTTCCGCTGCTCCAAATCCACGCGTTGTAACAGCAGCAGTTCCTAACCTAATCCCTGAAGTTACAAAGGGTGACTGAGGATCATTTGGCACTGCATTTTTATTTGTGGTGATGTTGGCTTGTCCGAGAGCTAATTCACAGTCTTTGCCTGTTAAATTCTTGCTTCTTAAATCCATTAATACAATATGATTTTCAGTTTTCCCTGAAACAACATCAATGCCCCGATTTTGTATAACTTCACACATTAGTTTTGCATTATCCATTACAGCTTGAGTATAGACTCTGAACTCTGGATCAAGCGCCTCTTTAAAACAGATAGCCTTAGCAGCTATTATATGCATAAGTGGACCACCTTGAGACCCAGGAAAGACTGCAGAGTTTAATTTTTTTTCAAGCTCTTCATTTTTCTTGGCAAGAATAATACCGGACCTTGGACCACGCAATGTTTTATGTGTGGTTGAGGTCACAACATCAGCAAAGGGCACTGGCGATGGATACAAGCCTGCAGCGACAAGACCAGACACATGAGCCATATCCACAAGGAAATAGGAATCGATTTCATCTGCTATATCTCTAAAAATTTTCCAATCAATAATCCCTGAAAATGCTGAAAAACCTGCAATAATAAGTTGGGGATTATGCTGTTTAGCTAGGTCTCTTACTTGATCATAGTCAATGTCGTGAGTTTCTGGGTGAAGACCATACTGATAGGCAGTGTAGTTTTTTCCAGAAAAATTAACTTTTGCTCCGTGGGTTAAGTGACCTCCTTGATCTAAGCTCATTCCTAAAATAGCATCGTTTGGTTGAAGCATCGCTAAGAAGGCCGCAGCATTGGCAGATGAGCCAGAATGAGGTTGAACATTTGCATAATCAGCTTTAAACAATTCTTTAGCTCTGCTTATAGCTAATTCTTCTGCAATATCTACGTATTCACATCCACCGTAGTACCTTTTATGAGGATATCCCTCTGCATATTTATTTGTTAATACTGATCCTTGAGCCTCAAGAATTCTTTGGCTTGCATAGTTCTCAGACGCTATTAGCTCAATGTGTTCTTCTTGTCGATCAGATTCATTGCTAATGGACTGCCAGAGTTCTTGATCATACAATTCGATTGTTTGTGAATTTGCAAAAATTGAATCTGCTTGCGATTCCATGGGATTCTCCAAAGGTTTTTTTAAATAAATTTACTCAGTCGATATCTTAAATTATCTAAGGCTTCTTGTGGAGAAAAGGTTGTGTTCTTTTTGGAAAAGTTGCCCTGCAAATCTCACATTTTAAGCCATGACATTGTTGGGCCTGACAGAACTCTCTACCCCAAAAAATAATTTGAAGATGAAGCTTGTTCCATAAGGCTTTTGGAAATATTTCCTTTAGGTCTTTTTCTGTTGTCGTTACATTTTTTCCTTTCGTTAAACCCCACCTTTGCGCTAACCGATGAATATGAGTGTCTACTGGGAATGCGGGCTGACCAAAACCTTGGCTAATTACCACCGATGCAGTTTTATGACCGACACCAGGAAGTTTTTCTAACGCTTTTATGTCTGCTGGGACTTGACTATCAAAGGATATATATAGGATATGTGAGAGATCGTGAATTGCTTTTGATTTCTTGGGACCTAAGCCACATGGCCTAATAATTTTGTAAATAGTGTCGGGGCTCACCTTGCACATATCTCTTGGATTGTCGGCTAATGCAAAAAGTTTAGGAGTTACTTTATTTACTCTCTCATCTGTGCATTGAGCTGATAATAAAACAGCAACCAAAAGGGTGAAGTTGTCTTTGTGATCTAGAGGCACTGGGGTTTTTGGGTAATATTCCTCCAGTGTGTCTAAAACTATTTGGGCTCTTTCAGCTTTTCTCATTTATTAAAAAATACCATGATGATTTGATGCAGATATTATATTTTCGCATAACACTTTCAGTTAAGCATTCAAGTGTTAGTATTGACCTGCTAAATTTTTTATTTACTAACTTAACACTAATTATTATGCAGGATTATAAGACTGATCATCCTTTCGATATTGCTATGAGCGAAGAGCAGCAAATGACATGGGATATGTTAAGAAAATTTGCAGAAACTGAGATGAGACCCGCTGCTAGAGATGCAGAAGCGGCTGGTCGCCCATCGGATGAGCTTCTTGATAAAATGAAAGATTTAGACTTAATATCCTTGGGTATTCCAGAGGCTTATGGAGGCATGGAAATCGAACAAGATGCAACGTCTCAAGCTCTTGCTTTGGAGGCTTTAGCTTATGGAGATCTATCCCTAGCCATGTCCCTATCCTTACCGATGCTAACTGCAAAAATTATTACTGAACATGGAAGCGAAGAGCACAAGAAAGAATTATTAAAACAATACTCCGATGGATCTATGTTCCATGTTGGCCTTGGTATAAATAATTCAAGCATTATGGCTGACGCATTGCATTCTAGTGTTTTGGTTAATGAAAGTGGGGAAGAGCTTATTCTCAATGGAATCAAAACGGGAATTGCTTTTGCTGAAGAGGCAGATTCTTTTTTAATTTCTGCAACAAGCGAGAGCGGTGAAAGTAATTTATATGTTTTGGATAAAGATACAGAAGGTTTAGAAATCATTTCCAAAGAATTTATGGGCTTAAAAGGATTGCCGCTATCAGAAATCAAGTTATCTAATTGCAAAATTAAAACATCTCAAAAATTGGGCGGGCATAATTATTCTATTAATTTTCAAGAGTTGGTGGATTCATCAAGAATAGGTATGTCAGCTATGGCCCTTGGAGTTTGCCAAGCTGTTTTAGATTATGTGGTGCCATACACCAATGAAAGAGTAGCTTTTGATGAACCTATTTCTAATCGACAATCTGTGGCTTTTTTGGTGGCTGATATGGCAATTGAAATTGAAGCCATGAGGTTGATGGTATATAAGGCTGCAGCTTTAAAAGATATAGGAGCAGATTTCCATAAACAAGCTTCTTTAACACATAGATTTGCGGCTCATCATGGAATGAAAATAGGAACCGATGGAGTTCAATTACTGGGAGGTCATGGTTTCACTCATGAGCATCCAGTAGAGTTGTGGTACAGAAATTTAAGAGCCATTGGTATTTTTGAAGGCGGAGCAGGAGTTTAAAATGATACATCCATTGTTACCAAATCAGTTGCAAAAAACTCAAGAGACCATGCGAATGGCAGCAGAGTTTATCCTGCGCCCCATTTCTAGAAAATATGATAAAGCAGAACATGAGCCACCAGTAGAAATGGAGCAGTTAAATCAGGCAGCGGCTGCGCAAAAGGATGCAGGCATTGGAGATGACTCTGTAAAATCGATGGATTTGAAGGGGAGAAATCTCTGGGCAGTCATTTCATTGGAGCAAATGTGCTGGGGTGATGTGGGATTATTTTTAGCTAGACCTGGGACAGGTCTTGGCAATGCAGCAATAAGCGCGGTAGGTAACCCTGATCAAAAAAGTAAATGGGGCAAGAGATGGGCCTCTATGGCCATAACCGAACCAGGAGCTGGGTCTGATTCAAAAAACATATCTACTACAGCAGTCTTAGATGGCAATGAATGGGTGATCAATGGCGAAAAAATTTATGTAACTGACGGAGATCGTTGTGATTGCGTTGTAGTTTGGGCAACTTTAAATAAGACTATGGGGAAAACCGCTATTCGATCTTTTATTGTTGAAAAAGGTACTCCAGGTTTCTCTGTTGCAAGATTAGAAAAAAAATTAGGAATTAGAGCTTCAGATACAGCCACTTTAATCTTCGATAATTGTAGAATTCCTCGTGAGAACTTGCTTGGCGGCAAAGAAGAAATAGAGATGGATGCTGATGCTGCAAAAAAATCTTTTGGCGGTGCTATGCAGACTTTTGACAATACTCGACCTATGGTTGCAGGCATGGCTATTGGGCTTGGGCAAGCTGCACTAGATATGACAAGAGCCTTGCTCTCTGAAGAGGGGTATCAAGATAATTTTGGCGCTTCTATAGGGCAACAAACTGCAATTCAGTATGAACTTGAAATGCTTGAGGCTGAGCTAGAAGCTGCAAGACTTTTGGTTTATAAATCTGCATGGATGATGGACAATAAAATGCCTAATTCTAAAGAGGCCTCAATGGGTAAAGCTAAAGCAGGCAGAATTGGAAATAGAATCTCTCTAAAATGTGTTGAATTATGCTCTATGCAGGGCTTCTCAGAAGATCATTTGCTTGAGAAATTTTCTCGAGATTCAAAAATTTTAGATATTTTTGAAGGCACTCAACAAATTCAACAATTAATTGTTGCCCGCCAGGTTCTCAATAAAAGCTCAACAGACTTAAAGTAAATTAGTTTTTCTTGTTTATATGAGCAAAAATCATACGTAATTAGTGGTCTATAAATCATTGCAATCATTGAACCATAGCTATATTATTCACAGTATACGTTCAGTTTAATCAACTTAAAGGGGGAAGATTATGAACAAGTTTTTTTATGGCTTTGTATTTTTATTTTCATTTAGCGCTATTCCAGCGTTTGCTCAAGACGACACCAATATGCGTGAAGTCGAAGAAGTTGTTGTTACCGCTTTAAGAAAAGAAACCAGTTTGCAGGATACTGCGCTCACCATTACAGCGATTACTTCTGCAGATTTAGAGATTAAACAAATTGAAAATTTTGAGGATCTGCAATTTGCAGTGCCAACACTTGGTTTTGCTAAGGGGGCATATTCTGGTTCAGGAATTACCCTTCGAGGTATTGGTAACTTTGCGGTAGGTAATTCAACTAGTGCTGCTATTGGTTATTTCTGGAATGGTCAATCTGCATCATCTTCAGGCTTATACGAAGCCGAGCTCTTTGATGTTGAGCGTGTAGAGGTGCTTAGGGGACCACAAGGCTCATTGTTTGGATCAGGAACAACCGGTGGTGTGATTCAAATGCTTACCAAAAGACCAGATGGCGAGGTTGGAGGTAACATTAAAGTTGATATAGCTGATTATGATTCCACTAGGGTGTCAGGTGCAATTAACCTTCCTATGACAGATACATTCAGATCAAGGTTTGCTTTTGCATCTCTTAAAAGAGGTGGGTTTGTTACTAATAACTTCAATGGCGAAAAGTTAGATGACAGAAACACACTTGCTGGAAGAGCTTCTTTTGAGTGGGACTACTCTGATGATACGGTGATTAGCTTGATCTATGAGACTACAGAAGCAGATGACAATCGATTAAGAGCTGCAAGACAATATTGTAAACAAGATAAATTTTATGGTTGTAGCCCATTTGAAAATGGTATGGAAGCTGTTTGGTCTCCTGGAAGTTACGGACATTGGGTACCATACCTTCAGTACCAGAATACCTCTTTAGACTATACTGTTTACAGAAACAACCCTAATTCAGATATTCGATCAGTAGATCTTGATTCTACTCCAACACATACTACCACTTTGCAAAACACTGTTTTTGAAATTGATAGTGCCTTATCTGACACCATGAACATGGTGTTTACTTACTCTTATCACACTAGGCAGTATGAAGATTATGCAGATTACGATCATGCCACAAGTGTTGTTAACTACGCTATTGGTCCAATCACTGCAAATCTATTTAATGATCCAACCAAAGGCCTCGCAGGTCGAGGAGTAACATCTTATGGCAGCGACGTAGCTGTCGATAGATCTGCAAATGATGCTGAGTGGAGTCAAACAGAACTAAGATTCTCTTCTGACTACGACGGAGCTTTTAACTTTACTTTCGGTATCTTCATGAATGAAAGTCAAAGTGAGACCAATTACGGTATCGCAACTCCTTACATGGAATATTGGGGCAACGTATCATCTGGGCCAAACGGCGTATTGTTCCCAGCTAGCCAAGGCTATGGTGGCGCACCTTACTGGGTGAATTACTTTGGAGCATTGCCAGTCGTAGCGGCTCAGGTTACAGCGGGTGTCATGGCAGGACTAATTCCTCCAGCATCAGCTCAAGGTGCAATATTAAGTGGTGCTGCAAACGCAGCAGCTGCAACAGCTGCAGCTAAAGTAACACTTCCACCTTGGCAGAAATACTTCCATGCAGACAGCAATCTAAATAGAAATTCTAACGCCCTTTACGGTGAAATGTACTTTGCTCTTAGCGACGATACAAATTTAACGGTTGGCGGAAGATACACAGAGTTTGAAATTAATGACTTTGCATTTAACTCATTGCTTGACCTTCAAAATTTAGGAGCAGGGTATTATGCTGGCGTGAAACCAAATCCAGTTCCAAGAAGTTATTCTGCAGAAGAAAGCACCTATAAAATTGGTCTTGACCATGCTTTAAATGACAATCAAATGCTTTATGCAACTTATTCAACAGGTTTCAAGCCTGGAGGATTTAACACAACTGATATTGTTGGGTTAACCACTTTTGATCCTGAGATTGCGAATGTATTAGAGATTGGTATGAAAAATACTCTTATGGACGGTGCATTGCAGCTGAATATTTCAGCCTACAGTAATGATTATGAAGGCCTTCAGCTTTCTAAAATTGTTAACAGAGCATCATTGAATGACAATGCAGACGCAACTATAGAAGGGATTGAGGCTGAATTTACTTTCTTCTTGAGCTCTACCCTTATGATTGACGGGTTTGTTTCAAAAACCGATGCAAAGGTTGACGATTTTAAAACTGTGGATCCTATAAATCCAAATGCTGCAACGAGGACACTTCCTCTTCCTGCTGGTGCAACTGGATTTTTAGCTGACTTTAAACCTTTGGCTGCTACATGTAATCCATTGGTGTTCTTAGGACAAGCAGCTCCTTCAGCTACTTGCTCACTTGGATTGGCAGCTTCTAATGCATTGCTCGGAGCCTTGGTTCTTTATCAACCAACAGACATGGGTTATGTCTTTAAGTCATTTGGACCGCTATGTACTCAACCATTCTTTGGTTTAGATTCAACTACGTTGCCTTGTCCAGCTACTGATGGTGTTGTGCAAGACCTCAGTGGAAATTCACTGCCATTCGCAGCTGAATTAAACTACCGTCTTGGAATCACTAAATTCATTGATACTGAAAAAGGTACATGGACACTGAGAGCGGATCATTCATATCGAGATGATTACTACAGTAGTATCTACAATCGTAGCAGAGAAAAAATTGATTCAGTCAGTTTGACAGATCTCTCTATTAAATATACTCCTGTAAGCGAAGAATGGTATGTCGGAGCCTACGTAAGAAACTTAGGTGATGTAGATCATACCTATGCTTACTACTCAACAGATGTAACAGTTGGAGCTTTCCAAAATGGAGTAGCTATTGATCCTAAAATCTGGGGTATTAATTTTGGAAGGAATTTTTAATTCTTAACCATATAGATATAATGAAGCCCGGATTTATTCCGGGCTTTTTTTTACATGAAAATATTTACTAAAAGATTTAATAAGACTCTATCCAAGCTGCAAGAAAGCTTTCTCACTGAAAATCGTGAAAACAAAAAAATGCTTGATACATACATTAGCTTTTTAGAAGGCTCTGTATCTGATGAGGAACTTGAGATTGCAAACTCTCAATTACAACAAATTTTAAAAAATCTTGGATTGGGAATCTTGCTCGTGCTTCCATTTAGTCCGATTACCTTGCCTTACATTTTCTCAAAAGCAAAAGAGCTCAACATAGATTTAATTCCAAATTGGTATAAGTCTTTAAGTAATGATGACGATCGTTTAGAATAACTCGTTACAAACTTTGGAGTAAAAAAATGAAAACAGCGGTAATCGTAGATAGCGTTAGAACAGGTCTAGCAAAATCACATCGTGGAGGCTTTAACATCACTCGCGCAGACGATATGTTGGCACATATTATTAATGCTATGTTGGATAGAAATCCCAATCTACCACCTGCAGCAGTTGAAGATATTATTATGGGT
>CAXYCJ010000014.1:0-89313 GCA_964275585.1 uncultured SAR86 cluster bacterium
GTATGTTAACCAAGAATCAGATCCTCAAGAATTAATTATTTTAAACCTTATTTCTATGGATAAATCTAATTTTAATATAAACCAAGTGCTAACTTTATTAAAAAATTTAGATGCAAAATATAATCATGGTTTTTTTAGTTTTTGCGAGATTTCTGGAGAAGAGATTTTTAGAATCGCTAGTGGCATTAATCCGGGCTTAATAGAGCTAGAGACAAAAACACATGTTCTGTTATTAGCGCTTGACTTGCATCAGGTTAGCGACCCAGCTAAGGCTTTTGATATCATGTTAGAGCTATCTTCAGAAATTTCTGAAAAATTACATGCTAGCATCTGCGATGCTAATAGAGCACCATTGAGCAAACAAATGATCGAACATCTTAAGTGCAAAGCTCAGGATGTTAGTCGAATTAAAGCTATCGAAAATACTTCCTCAACCTCAACGTGAAAATGAACAAGGATGCTTACTTCTCTCTTCAAGATGATATTCGCTTCCATGATCATTCTTATTATATTTTAGATAATCCAGCCATTTCTGATCATGAATATGACCAACTATTTCAAAAACTATTAAGCGTAGAATCTTTAAATCCTACCTGGGTTACCCCAGAATCTCCATCTCAAAGAGTTGGAATAGAACCACAAAATGATTTTTTAACATTCGCACACTATAAACAGATGTTATCTCTTGCAAATGCATTTAATGAGAAAGACTTACATGATTTTCATGATCGAATCATCAAAAATCTTGATATTAACTCAGAGAGCTTAGACTATTTCTGTGAACCCAAGCTAGATGGAGCGGCGATTTCGTTGATATATGAAAATGGAAAATTAACAAAAGGAGTAACTAGGGGAGATGGGAATATCGGTGAAGATATTTCTTCTAATATTCGAACTGTTCGCTCAATCCCATTAACTCTTAAAAAATCTTCTGAAGCATTTCCAAAATTAATAGAAATCAGAGGAGAGATTTTTATTAGAAAGTTAGATTTTAAATCCTTGAATAAGGTAGCTAAGAAGAATGGACAAAAAGTTTTTGCAAACCCTCGCAATGCTGCTGCAGGAAGCTTGCGTCAACTTGATCCAGCTGTAACAAGCTCAAGACCTCTAGCCTTTTTTGCGCATGGTATAGGAGCATGTGATGACAAAGATTTTATTTCTTTGCACGAAATGTTCAGTGTTTTTGCAGAATGGGGTCTGCCGGTTAATGCATTGAACCGATCAGTTCAATCTATCACTGAATGTTTGAGTTACTTTGAAGAAATAAAATCGAGCAGGGATCAAATTCCATTTGAGATAGATGGAGTAGTTTTTAAGGTTGGAAATATTTCTTTACAAAATATTCTAGGCAAAATAGCGCGATCACCAAGATGGGCAATTGCCCATAAATTTCCTGCGGAAGAAGTTATCACCGAAATTGAGGATATTGAATTTCAAGTTGGCCGAACTGGTATTTTAACTCCAGTAGCTAAACTCAAAACAATCAATGTTGGCGGGGTCAATGTTAGTAAGTGTACTTTGCATAATTTAGATGAGCTAAAAAGATTGGATCCAAGAATAGGAGACAGAGCAGTGATTAAAAGAGCTGGGGATGTTATTCCCAAGATGATTAAGGTAATCCCAGCATCACAATCTAGGGCTCTAAAAATTAAACCACCTAAAAACTGTCCAATTTGTCTTTCTGAAGTAATTTCTAATTTTCAATCAGAATGGAGGGTTGTGAATTCAACAGAGAACAAGTCTTTTAAGACATTTTCAAGCCTTTATGAAGTTAAAAAATTTATGAATGAAAGAGGTAATTCTGCATTGGAAATACAGGAAATAAAATTAGATACACCTTTTATTAAATGCTCAGGAGGAAATTCTTGCCCTGAAATTGTGCAGGGTAAATTTACTCATTTTGTCTCCCGAAAAGCCATGGATATTGATGGGTTAGGGCAAGAGATTTTATATATGTTAATTAAGAATAAATTTATAAATGATTATTCAGATATTTTTACTCTTAAGAATTTTTGTAGTGAGCTAGAATCTTTGGAAAGATTTGGCAAGAAATCTGTTGAAAATCTTATTAAATCTATTGAAATCTCAACATCAGTTAATCTCTATAAATTAATTTTTTCATTGGGTATAGAGGAAGTGGGCGAGACAACCGCAAGAAATCTAGCGCTTAAATTTAAAAACTTTCACTCTTTGCAGGAAGCGCCATTCGAAGAGTTAATCCTTATTCAGGATATAGGTCCAAGAGTTGCAAGCAAGATTAGAGACTACTTTCTTGATGAAACAAACCAAGAGGTAATAAAAAGATTATTACCATTTCTACACATTATCCCCCCAGAACTTAATGTTTCATCTCAATCTGACCAATTTGCTGGTATGCAAGTTGCCATTACTGGAAAGATTGCGCTAATGTCTCGTGATGAGATGAAGAATATATTTCTCTCTCTGGGTGCTAAAGTAACTTCCTCAATCTCAAAGAATACGAACTTTTTAATTGCTGGGGAGAAAGCAGGCTCTAAACTTAAGAAAGCAAAAAGTCTTGGTGTTAGAATTGTAGATGCAAATGATATTCATACTTTTATCAATGAACCGCAGAAATTCTCTTAATATTTTATTAGTTTCATCTATTCTTATGGTGTCTTGCGTGAGTGCTCCTCCTGAGGAAACCAGATAATATATGTGAGATTTTTCAAGAGAAAAGAAGTTGGTACAAAGCGTGCTATTAAAAGTGAAAAAAGATGGAAGTTACCACCATATGTATTAATGGCATTTATCTATCAAGAATCTAGCTTTCAAGCAAAAATTAAACCAGAAAGAGGCAGCAATTGCTTGGTTTTATTCCTTGGTTTAGGCCATCCTCATCACTTGGATACTCCCAAGCCTTAAAAAAAAACTTGGCAGGATTATGAAGATGAAACTGGGAAACACTAGAGCAAAAAGAACTAATTTTGCAGACTCTGCAGATTTTGTAGGGTGGTACGCTAGCAAAGGTTTCTACCAAGGGTTCTCATCTTCAGATGCTAGATCTCTTTACTTGGCTTATCACGAAGGTTATGGCGGGTTTAAAAAGAAAACTTACCGCAAGAAACAATGGTTAATTCGAGTTGCTGATAGGGTGCAATCACGATCAGAGATGTATCAAAAACAATATTGGGGATGTGCCAAAGAGCTTAAAAAGAAAAAGTTCTTCTTTTTTTAATTTAAACTTCCAGAAGCTTAAGCCCCAATTCCTGTGCTTGATCTTTGTAACCTTCGCCTGCAAGGATTGATTTTTTAGAGCCCTGTGTTAAATATTTATTATTGACTCTTACAAGATCTTCAATTGAGCAGTTAATAAATTTTTTGTCTTATTGCCAATCGTTCAGCAATGGATATATCTTCTAAGTTAAAATTAAAATCATTTTTTGCTTCACCTACTGGTGAAAGTGGCTTGTCAATTGAAGATACAACTCCCAAAATTGCCTCTTCTAGATGTTTGCTTAGTAATTGAGTGTTTCGCCCATTCGATTGCGTCATTAAAGGCTGTAAAAGTATCTTTGCATTTTGGATCGCGATAGGAAAAGAATTTAAAAGTGTGAGTTGCAGTATCATTATTTGCTCCCGCGCCATAGGCTCCTCCTTTTTCACGAATAGCAGTATGCAGAAAACCATTTCTTAAAAACCGTTGCTAATACAGATAGAGCAGGAGAATCTGGGTGCTCCCTTGAAACGCCTTGAAATGCTTCATGCACAATAACAAACTTTGAGAACCTGTAATCCATGCAATCTGTGCCTCAGATGGCTGAATTAACTCTTGCTCACTCCGAAATTTCATTTCCATAGAAGAAGATAGCTTATCTTCAAGCGCTCCTTTTGAGCATGCAGTAAAAATTTTACAAGGCTTTGACTGTACTTTGCTATGAATGCTTTTTAAAATTTTAATAATTGGCTCTGGATCTGCACTTTTTTGAATTTTAGTGATTGCTGCTTTAGACCTATGAAGCATCTCAAGTCCAGACAGCTGAAATGAAGTAGCACTATATTTATTTAAGCTACTTGCTGCAGAAGTCATGGCAAGATAATGACCATTTTGGTTCAGAGACTCTTCATTTCTAGCAATGAAAATATTTAAGAGGTCTTGAATTCTTTTTGTTTCGTCAAATCTTACAGATTTAATAGTATCTAGAATTAATTCCTCCATGGTATTAAAATTTTCCTCCAAACACTTTGAAGAGATACTCAGAGCTAAACTCCCAAGATCCTTCTTTATACTTGTTTGCAATCTAATTGCAGCATTCAAACCTCCAGTTAAGCTAGATTGATGGGCTTGGACCTCTTCATACGTTTTGTTTTTGAGACCAACTTCAGTCAAAATAAAAGTATACAAAGATGAAAAAACTAACTCTTCAGAAGTTAAATTCTTTATTGGAAAAAGAAAATCTGAGTAGATTAGACCGTTAGTTCCAACCTCATAGATTGATCTGCTGCCCATTGCAGAACTTTTTTCTGTGTACTCTCTCGCAAAGGGGATATCTTGAATTGTTACTTTGGGTAAAATCTCAATATCATCAACTGCCTCTTGTCTTAGTTTTAAGGCCTCAGCCAAGTTATTAATTTCTTTCTTATCAGCATTGCTTAGGTTCGCTTCCTTATTCCTTAAAGTTAAAGAAAAATATTCTTCTAAGCTCTGATTAAATTTTTGGTCAGGCTTGAGCTCATAGGTTAATCGGTGAGAATTTTTTAGTAAATTAGAAGAAATCAACTCTTCCATGTAACCGTCTCGAGCAATCTGATCTTTTAAATTCTTAAAGTTTGAGTCCACATCAAGCATTGCAATAGGATTATCATAATGGATGCAGGCATTCATGCACCCAAGCATTAATTGCAGCCCATATGGCATACCGCCACCTGAAATCTCCCTTTGACCTATTTCCAATTGATGGAGTGACGCAGAAATGAGATCTTGGTGCACACCACTTGAAACTAATTTCTCTAATGTTGAAACAATTAATTCTTCAACATCCATGGCTCTATTTTCATCCACACCTTCCAAGCCAGCCATGAAAACAATTTCTTTATTGCTAGGCTCAATTCCAAGAAAAGGAGATGGAGATTTTCCTATATGGGAGTGCTCCAAGGCCTTCCTTAGAGGAGAGGCTGAATTGTCAAGAAGAATGTTTGATAAGAAATATTTTTCCAATAAGTTAAAAGGGTCATGACTATTTCCTAGCAACCAACTCATAACAACATGATGATTCTTTTCATCTCCAGGAAGTGGTTGGTATGTTCCACTTGCATAAATTGGTTTAGAAAAAATTTTAGCCGGTTGAATAATTAATTTTTCAGTTGCAGGCATAAATTTCTGGAAAACATTTTTTTCTAAATGTTCATGAACCTCTTCTATTGCAACATTACCAAAGGTAAAAAAAGTTGCATTGCTTGGATGGTAGTGTTTTTGATGAAATGCAACTAAGTCAGAATGGGTCAAGTCAATAATCTTTTCAGGGTCACCACCACTATTATGATGATAAGTAGTTTCTTCGAACAAATGTTTTGACATTCCATGCCACAATTGATCAGTGGGCGAACTCATAGCTCCCTTCATTTCATTAAATACCACACCTTTAATTTCTAACTTGTTATTAGAGTCAATCTCCAGGCGATGGCCTTCTTGAGAGAAGTCCAACGGGTCAAGCCTTGGAAAAAATGCTGAATCTACATATACATCTAATAAATTCTTAAAATCTTTATCGTTCTGAGTTGCAAAAGGATAAGCTGTCCAGTCACTAGAGGTAAATGCATTCATGAAGGAGTTAAGCGAACGTCTTATCATCATAAAGAAGGGGTCACGTACAGGATATTTTTGAGATCCACATAATGATGTGTGCTCTAGAATATGAGCAACGCCGGTTGAATCCTCTGGGATGGTCCGAAAAGCAACCATGAAAACCTTTTCATCATTCTGAGCATCCAAATGAATATGCTGGGTATTAAACTCTGAATGCTGGTAAATTTGGGCATTAACATTAAGCAAGTCAATTTTTTTTGATTCTTTTAGTTCAAACATAGCTTTATATATAGAGTAAATGCATTATATTAGTCATATTAGCAATAGATTACTATTATCAATGACACATAAAAAAAACTATTTTATTTTTGGCTTTATATTCTGCTTAATGGCCTGCTCATCAACCCCATTTACAGAATTAAATAGTCGCAATAATTTTCAACTTGAGCCATCCTCAGAATTCAAAATTTTATTAAAAAAAGAACTCTTGCCAGTAGAAATGGATCCAATACTTATTGAAAATCTTGGCGAGGCAGCGAAGAATTATCTTCTTGGGGTAGGGCATACTGAGTTACCTACTTCATCAATGGTTGTGGAGTTAAGTGTTGCAAGTAAAGAAAAAATAAAATTTGACGATTTTCGTTTCTATGGTTATCCGATGTATCGCAGTTATGCATATGATCAAGAACGAATTAACACTGTTCCTGAGTTCTTCTTAAGAATTTCTATTAGAGATGATAGTCAAGATAAAACTTTGTGGACTGGATTGACTAAATGGAGAAAGGGATCAAGTTACTCTCCCAGAGATATGCCGTCTGCTGAGCTACTGGTTGAGCACCTGCTAATTAACTTATAAACCTTTGAGGGTCAATTGTTAAGGCAATCCCGGTAGAAATAGGATTGGGAGAGTTATGTATTTGAGATGCAAGAAATTCTCCTAGCAGAGGCGCTAAACTGAAACCCCTTGATCCTAGAGCACCTAAAACATATATATTATTACTTGGAGCTAGTTTGCCAGCAATTGGAAGCCTATCTTTAGTTCCTAGTCTCAAGCGAGCTTCCATTAGCATTTCAGTGTTTGAGTTTAGAGTAATCTCAAAATTATTTTTAGTACGAGAAAGCAGTGCATTTCCAGAATCAAGTGAGGGCTGCATATCAATAAAATCTCTTTCATATGTTGAACCAACCCAAGTCACCCCATCCACGGCGGGGAGAACATAACCCTCTGAATTAAGCGGTATATTTAAGTTGATGCCTTGAGAGCCTTGCAGGCCTATAAGCTGGCCTTTTGAAATTTTTAAATCTGGGATGAGATTCAACAGCCCCGGGCCGCTAGCAATAATCAAAGCATCATATTCATTAGCACTGGATTGATTTGAGAACTTCAGGGTAATTTTTGAATTTTTAATATCCCAATCATGAAAGCAATGATTTTGAAAAATTTTAATGTTTGAGTGATCAAGCAATTTATTGCAAATAAGGCGGGGGATCAGATAGCCTCCCTGGTAGACCTTTAAACCTTCTGACTTTAAACCAAAATTATCCTCCATTTGGTCCTGATTGAAATGCTCGAAAATATCACCTCTTTCCAATCCCATCATGCTATCAATCCATTCCTTTTGATGCTTATTCGAATGAGAAAACAATACCCCTGATCGTGTATATGCAACTGGAAATTGAGAATATAGCTTATCGGCAAAAAAATAGCTCTGAGCGATTAGATGAGCATAAGGGCTATTATTAGAAGAAAATCTTGGGTACATGGCAGCCACTGGATTGCTTGAAGTACCAGTAGCAATACCTTCACCAAATTCATAAACATCAACTTTAGCTCCATAATTTGCCGCAGCATATGCTGCAGAGCTTCCAGCAATACCAGATCCAATAACTGCAATTTTTTGTTTATTTCGTGCAATAGATTCTCGGGTTTTAAGGTTGGGGTATTTTCTTCCAATAAGTTTATGTCTTTTAGCTCCAAATCCTTTAACTTTTGATACGTTAAAACCAAATTTTCTTAAGTTCCTTTTTACAAAACCTGCAGAGGTAAAAGTTCCAAATGTGGCAGATTCTGATGATAGCGATCCAATGAGTTGAGCGATCGAGCTACTCCACATAGAAGCATTTTTTTTTGGATCAAAACCATCTAAATACCAAGCATCAATTTTATTATTTTTAAATCCTAAGAGATTTTCTAATGCCAGCTCAGCTTTATTTTCAATAAGGGTTAGCCGCATATTAAGGTGTGGCAAATGAATTCTAGTCATATCATTATGCATAGGGTCATAAAGACTTAAAAAATATGTACAAATATCCCCTAAAGCAGGGAAATTTTTGATTACTCTGAGTATCTGCTCTTTGCTAGGCAATGCTTCTTCAATTGCAATATATTCTAGACTCTCTATGCAAGAGTTATCTTTATGCTGCATCCAGATTTTTGCTGTAACAAAAAAATTTAATCCAAATCCAAAACCTAGGTCTCCTATCGTTATTTTTGAATCATCTGTAAAACGTTTCTCTAATTTATTGGGCTCAATAAAAATATTTTTAATTTCTGCAATAGCATCTTCTTGAAAAAATAAATCATCATAGGTGATTGAATGGGGCATATCATCAATCCATGCAACATTCTGAGTCTTCACTTCAAATGGATTTTTAAACACGCTATGATGGATTGGCATTTAGGAGCAGCTTATCAAAATATATATTACCTTTTTTCAATTATTAATTATAAGCGGTCTTTTCTTTGCATGCTCTAAAACAGATCCTGTATCAATGCCAAACATAGATACTATTTCTGACGTTGAAGCATTATTAAAACATTCAGAAGAATTTACACAACAAATATACTCATATGATGATGGGATTCATGCAGCTGTTGGCTATGGCATAGCTAATTCCTATTTAATCGAAGGCAATAATAAAAATATTATTATCGATACAACTGATAGTGTTTTCCAAGCACAAAAGGTCTATGCACAATTTAATGCTATCAACAGCAATCCAATTGCTGCGATTATTTATACTCACAACCATGGGGACCATACCCTTGGGGCCAGATATTTTGTAGACCAGCAAGATGAGCCGCCAATGATTATTGCTCACGCATCAACAGCTAAGGCTGTAGAGAAAATTTTTGGTATTTTAAACCCTATTATATCTTCTAGGTCATCTAAAATGTTTGGAACAGCACTTCCGGTAGAAGAGGTTGTCAATGTGGGCATCGGTCCATACTTAAGTGTAGGAAAAAGTGCGCCAGGATATGTTAAGCCCACCATTACTTTTGAGAATGAGCTCAGTATAATAATTGCTGGAATTGACTTTGAGTTTTTTCATGCACCTGGAGAGACTGATGACCAATTATTTGTTTGGCTCCCTCAATACAAAGCATTGTTTCCCGGAGATAATATTTATCGAACCTTTCCAAATCTTTATACCATCAGAGGCACTTCTCATAGAAATGTTAATGCTTGGGTCAACAGCCTGGATAAGATGATTGCATTGCAACCTGAAAAACTCTTCCCCAGTCATACCCTCCCATTGGTAGAGGGCGAAGCACTTGAAGTATTAATTGTATATCGCGATGGTATTCAATTTGTTCACGATCAAACCATTAGATTAATGAACCAAGGGCTATACCCCGAAGAAATAATTGAGAATATAGTTTTGCCTTCAACCATTTCATCCTCTCCATTTCTTCAGGAATTTTATGGCACAGTTCGCTGGTCTGTTAGAAGCATTTTTAACGGATATTTGGGGTGGTTTTCTGGCAATATTAGTGAGCTAGATCCAATGCCAATAAGAGAAAAGGCACAACTGATATCAGAACTGGCTGGTAGTCCTGATGATTTATTTATTCAACTTGAATTATCGGTATCAAATAAAAACATGCAATGGGCGTTAGAATTATCAGATTTGCTTCTAGCTCTTGATCACAAAACTGCACAGGTGAATGCTTTGCGATCTCAAGCCGCATATTATCTTGGTAAAATGGCCTCAAACCCAAATAAGAGAAATTACTTTTTAAGTGAGGCCCAAAAGCTTTCTGGAACTAAGGTGACCGAAAATATTATCCGACCTCAAGCTGAAATACTTGATGAGATTCCAATTGACATGTTTTTTGACGTACTAAGGGTTAACTTAGATCCAAGCAAGGTCAATGCAACCAAAATTATTACTGCTTGTTTTAAATTTTCTTCTGGAGTTAAAAAAGCTTTGACCCTTAGAAATCAAATTGCTCAGATTAGCAATTCATTGCCCGATAATTGCAATTTAATTATAGAAGCCGATGAGCAAGTTTTTAAGCAAGTTTTAGCAGGAATTAGAAATCCTGTGATGGCAATTGCCAATGGAGAAATTCGCGTCAATAAAGACGTCGAGTTTCTCCAATTTTTAATGAATTTTAGACCTTAGTTGGAATATCTTTAAATGCAATACCTTTATCTGCTCTTGGGTCTTGTGGCAGTCCCAGAACTCTTTCAGCAATAACGTTACGAAGAATTTCATCTGTTCCTCCTGCAATTCTAAGCCCCGGAGCGCCAAGCCAAGCACCTTGAAAACTAGTTACCCCATCATTTTCATCAAGTAACATTCCTGCCATTTCTCCAGAATCTATTCCAAAGTTACCTATAGCCTGAAGTTTATTGGCACTAACAATTTTTGTAATCGATGCTTCTGGTCCAGGCGCTTCTCCCTTAGAGAGAGCTGAAATAGTTCTAAATTTTGTATACTTCAAACCATTTGCTTCGCAGAACCAGTCAGCTAATTTCTCTCTTACAGCATCATTTTTAATTAATGCCTGGCCTTCAAAATCCCTAGATTTAGATAGAATTAGAGCTTCTTCAATATCAGAGCCTCTAGCATCTCCCACTGCAAGCCTCTCATTCATAAGCGTAGTAATTGCAACTTTCCAACCATCTCCAATTTCACCTAATCTTTGAGAATCAGGAATTCTGACATTATCAAAGTAGACCTCATTGAAACCGGAGCCGCTCCCAGCTTGCCCAGTTATTTGTTTAATTGGTTTAACTGTAATTCCTTTTGATTTCATGTCTACAAAGAAAAATGTTAAGCCTTTATGTTTTGCAAGGCCTGGATCATGTCGCACAACCAAAATCCCAAAATCAGAATAATGCGCGCCAGAAGTCCACACTTTCTGACCATTAATTATCCAATCATCGCCATCTTTTTCAGCTTTACTTCTAAGGCCTGCAACATCAGAACCAGCCGCTGGTTCAGAGAAGAGCTGACACCAAATTTCTTGACCTTCTGCCATAGGAGAAAGGTATCTATTTTTTTGCTCCTCAGTAGCATACTGCATCATCACGGGACCACACATGCCAAGACCTATTTCAAATATGCCCCCTGGAACATTAAATTTTGCTTCTTCTTGTCCCCAAATAATTCTTTCTATCGGGGAGGCTTCTAGACCGCCGAATGCCTTTGGCCAATGCAGCATTGCCCAACCCGCATCATATTTCTTTTTTTGCCATTCTTTTGATACCTTTAAATGTTCCTCCAATGATTTTTCAGTATGAGAGCCAGCTAAATTCTCCTTTAGCTCGGCATTGCCTTCAAGCCACTCTCTGCATTTAATTCTGAATTTAGCTTGTTCTGGTGTGTCGTTAAAATCCATAATTTACTCCTTTACCAAAGTGTTAGTCTTTTCCAAATTCTTTACCAGTTTTTCTTTCCAAGTTGCCTCGGACCCTAACAAAACAGATAAAACTTTTGAGCGTTTGTAGAATAAATGGCAATCATACTCCCACGTAAATCCATTACCTCCATGAGTTTGGATATTTTCTTTTGAACATAATTGAAATGCTTTTGTTGCACTTACTCTTGCGGTGGCTGCAGCAAGGGAAAGCTCTGATGACTCAGATGACAATGCCCATGCGCCATAATAACAATTTGATTTTGCAAGAGTGACCGCAATATACATATCTGCGAGCTTATGTTTGATTGCTTGATACGATCCAATTTGCCTGCCAAATGCAAATCGTTCTAATGAGTATCCCTTAGCCATATCAAGAGCAGCCTGAGATCCGCCTACTTGCTCAAAAGCAAATAACACTGCAGCTTGATCAAGCAAATGTTGGATATAGTTCCACCCTTCATTTGTTTTCCCAATGAGCTGAGAAGGCGTGTCATTAAATTCAATTTTAAAAAAAGCTCTCGATGTATCTATATTTTTTTGCTTATGGATGCTCACTGACGGATCGCTTAAATCAACGAGCATAAGGTCAGTGCCTTCTTTAGATCTTGCGCATACAATCATATGCGTTGCGATACCTGCATCAGGTACTGCAATCTTGCATCCATTAAGCTTTTCTTTAGTAACAGTTACTTGAAGAGTTGATTCAGATGATTCTGCTATTCCATATGTTCCGGTAATTTCACCTGTAACAAGCTTAGGTAAAAAATCTTTTTTAATTTTTTCATTCGCATACTTGATTAATGCTTCAGTAAAAAAGTAAACGGATGAAGAGAATGGAACCGGTGCCAAAGATCTTCCTAATTCTTCTGCAATAACGCATAGCTCTAGATGACCAAGCCCTAAGCCATTATAACCTTCAGGGATTCTAATAGCTGTCCACCCTAGGCTGATAATTTTATTCCATAGCTCCTGGTCAGCATCCTGAGAATTATCCATAACATACCTTGCATTAGAGAGACCTCCCTCCTTATCAAAGAACTTTCTTGCCTCATCTTGTAGGTATTTTTGATCGTCTGAAAAATCTAAATTCATAATAGTGTTAAATTATTTAAAGTTAAGGCTTATAATTTCAACCCATATTAAAACATATTATTTATTACAATTTAATAACACAATTTTTTAACCCATGGCAATGAAAATTTCAGCAACAAAAGACGAGAGCAGTATCTCTAATAAAAATACTGGTGGACTGTTTCTTGGTGTAGTTTTTGTTCTACTTTTAGCAGGTATTTTATTTTTATCTTTATGGGTTAGCGAACTCTCAAGATCGTTGGCGGGATTTAATTCAGAGACTGATTCTAGGCTTTCTATTTTAGAGGAACAGCTTCAACTTGCGGACTCAACATCAACTGAATTTTTATCTGATATTAATACTCAACTGCAATTCCTCGATAAAGAAATTAGAAAGTTATGGGACCTAAGTAACAAAAGAAATAAGGTTAACATTGAAAACATGATGATTGACTTGAGCAAGCAATCAACATCATTAAAAGATATAGCAATGACCCAGACAAATGATCAAAAAAATATAAATGCTATCGAGTCTCAGTTAAGAAATCTTCAATTGTTAGTTAATGAGTTATCTCAATCAACACAAAAAAATATAGTTATGCAAAATAAGTTAGATGAATTAAATCAAAGTATGTTGCTGCTAGAAGAAACAGTTCAGGCATTTGATTCATACAGAAGACAAAACAATGAGCTATTGCAAGAATTGCAATTACAGGTTTCCGGTCTTTCAATAGGGACACCATAGCAAATTTTAAATTTTACTTTTCAGTGAAAAGTTTGGGATTTCCTTAAAAAAAGGGTATATTTCAGAAACATTCTTCAAATAAATGGGGGGGGAACCATGAAGAGATTATTAAGTATATTAACTATTGTAGCTTTTGCTGCAGTTCCGAATTATTCATTTGCACAAAATGCAGAGCTAGTTCTTGAAGAGGTTGTTGTGACAGCCACCAAGAAAGAAGAAAATGTTCAAGATATTGCCCAGACTGTTAACGCAGTTTCCGGCAGCACTCTCGATGATTATCAAATCAGAGATTTGAATGAATTGGCACAGGTTGTTTCAGGTGTTGAATTTACTAAGATCGATCCTAGAAGGGCAACTATTATTATGCGTGGGCAGAAAATGGATCCAGATGGCGGAAATGATCAACCAATCCAAGGATACGTTGATGAGGTCCCTCTCCGTGCTGGGGAAATGTTCCTGCAAATGTTTGATACAGAACGTGTTGAAATTCTAAAAGGCTCTCAAGGAACTCTTCAAGGAGTTGTTAGCACAGCTGGCGCAATACAAATTTATACTCGATCTGCACAAGTTGGCAGTGGTGAGCGTAATGGTTACATTAAAACAGCATGGGCCGATAACATGACTTCCATTGTCGAGGCTGCAAGTGATTTTCATCTCTCAGATACTCTGGCATTAAGGTTTGCTGCTGTAACAAATAGCAATGACGGCAATCAAGTAAGAAATATTAGAACTCATGTCAATGAATCTCATAAATATGACTCTGGTCGTCTAAGCTTGTCATGGGAACCTACAGATAATTTATCAGTAAGATTTAAGTATCAAAACATGGAAACAGATTCTATTTATCCTCAACCAGTTGCAGGTTCCAATGGAACTCCTTCATACGAGCAAACGGTAAATGGTTATATTGCAGGAATAGCTTTTTATGAATCTATTGGTTTTGCCCCTCCAGGTTCTGCAGCTCAGCTTTCTTTTTTGCATAGACCTACGTATGGAGATATTCCTGCTGCTGGACTGAAGCCTGAAGATGGCGTAGCTTTGCATTTCCAGAATCCTAGACAAAATACCAGTGCCACAGTGCATAATCTGATGATTGATTATGACATGGGCAGTCACGCGTTTGCTTTAAGGGTTTCTGACTCACAAAGTGACTCTATGGGCTTAATAGATAGAGATTACGCTGGTGCATACGTTTATGGTTACCCGCAAGAAGTTAGAACAAACACAGGCATCCAAACAATTGAAGCCAGAATTTCTAACCAAGACAATGACACGCTTGAATACACTGTTGGATTTTTCTCAAGAGATTCTCAAACATACACAGATGCCGATTTAGATCGCTCATTTAGCATCACAGAGGTTGCACCTCACTTGTACAAGCCTGCAGTTGGGTTTGCATACAAAACTCCAAATCAAGCCTGTGAAGCTGACCGAGCAAATCCAGGTGGAAATGCAGCTAAGATGTGGGTTCTAACATGCATGGGAATCCCATTAGATAATAGAACAGAGGCTTATTTTGCCAATTTTAAATACAACATGAGTGAAAGAACGTTTATTCAGCTTGGTTTTAGGCATCAAGAGTTAGAAGGTTTCAGAGCTCAAAACTTGTACCTTCCTTTGACGGCTCTTCTTACTCAAGCTTCAGGTGGTGGTATGACAATTCCAAGAATACCAATTCCTCTTCAGCGCTCTGAAAATGATTCAGAAACAGGCAATCTTAAAATTGGTCACTACTTAAATGATGATGTGATGATTTATGTTTCAACTGAAACTGGATTTAGAAGCCCTGGTGCTACCATATCTCCAATTGCCATTAATCCTTCATTGATTACTTTTACTAAAGAGGAAAGTGACATGACTGAAATTGGTATGAAGGGCACATTCATGGATGGCAGATTAAGATTAAATGCTGCTTACTATGATTACTCTATCGAAGGCTTTCAGTCCAAATGGGATAACGTAAGTGCTAGAGAATATACTGCAACAGGCGCTGGAAATGTTGTTCAGGTTATGGGCGGTATTTTCACAAACAACGATGCTTCTATCTCCGGTATAGATCTTGAATATGCTTACGTTGTAAGTGCAGATTTAACATTGGGTGGTAGCTATACATCTACTGACAGTGAATACGATGCTGGATCTGTAGGTTATGCAAATAACCCAGCCTACACTGGCTATGGAGCTGCAACTATGGATGTAAGCGGCACGCCAGTTAGTGACGCTGCTGAATCATCTTTGAATTTTTATCTAGATCATACTGTTGCATCTTATTGGGGAGGTGAGAGATACACCCGATACAATGTCAGCTGGAGAGATGAGAGAACAAGTGCAATTAATGCAGACATTAAAATCCCGGCCTTATATCTAGCTAACATCATTGTTGGTTGGAAATCTGGTGATGGAGTATGGGATGCAAGTGTTTTTGTAAAGAATATTACAGATGACGTTGCTCTATCTCATATCCAAGGATACTACTCTGATTATGCATTGCCTGGCGGAAGTGGCTTAGCTTCTAAGTTTTATGCAGGTAATACGAATATGGGCAGACAGTTGGGAGCTCAAATCGTTTATAACTTCTAAGAAGTTGGTCTGATAAGACTTATATAAAAACGGCAACTTAGGTTGCCGTTTTTTTTAGAAAGAGATTTTATGAAACACTCATTCTTTTTGTTAATTATTTTATTTTTATATCAGCCCTTATTCGCTGCTGAGATTGAAACATATATTAATGAAGATCGAATGCCATGTGAAGTTTATGTAAAAAATAAGATACCTCTTTTTGGTGACTTACATGTTCATACTGCTTTGTCTTTAGATGCAAATACACAAGGCACATTAAATACACCAGATGATGCTTACAGGTATGCAAAAGGGCAATCTTTGTATCTTCAACCTTATAATTCAGATGGAATCAGTTCACGCCGCTCTTCTCTTAAGCAGCCTTTAGATTTTGCAGCCGTGACAGATCATGCAGAACTTCTTGGTGAGGTAAGGATGTGTGTAGATGAGAAGTCATCAAAATATAGCAGCCTGCAGTGCAAGGCATATCGAAATTTTCCAAAACTTTCTTATTTTTATATGAATGCTAAGGCCAGCATGAGAAAACCCTTAGATTTTTGTGGAGAATCGAGAGAATTTTGTCTAGATGCTGCTCAAGCTCCCTGGCACGAAACTATTGAGGCAGCTGAGAAACACTACGACAGAACGAGCGATTGTACATTCACTTCTTTTGTAGGTTATGAGTGGACTGGTGCAGCATATTCAGGCAATAACCTTCATCGCAATATTATCTTTGATAATTCGAACGTACCAATGGAGCCAGTAAGCTTTTATGAGGCCCCGACCAGAAAGAAATTATGGAATCTTTTAGATCAAACCTGTTCTGAAAACTGCAATTATGTCGTGATACCTCATAATTCCAACTTAAGTAATGGCTATATGTTTGAAGAGCCCGATCAAGATGAAATACTGATTCAAAGCTCAAGAGAACCACTAGTAGAGATATTTCAGCACAAAGGAAGTTCAGAGTGCAATATTGATCCCAACGATCCCTTGTGTAATTTTGAGCAACTTCCGTATAAAGACTTTCGTTCAAAATTCCAGAATGATCTTTCCTTATCACCTGACTCTAGCTTTGTGAGAGAGGCATTAGGTAATGGCTTGTTGTCCCAAGAAAGGCAGTCAATCAATCCTTTAAAGTTTGGAATCATTGCCAGTACCGATACTCATTTAGGAACCCCAGGCGCTGTGGATGAAAGTTCATTTCAAGGTCATGGTGGTGCCGGCAAATCGTTTAGATCATCAATCCCTGATGGCTTACCAGATGATATTGAGTTTAATCCTGGTGGTTTAGCAGTGGCTTGGGCAGAAGAGAATTCTCGAAGTGCTATATTCAATGCCTTTAAGCGCAAAGAAGTTTACGGGACATCTGGCCCACGTTTTATTGTTCGTTTTTTTGTTGGCGATAACTTAGATCAAAACTTATGCAATAATCCTGACAATATTTCTTATGCTTATGCTAACGCAACGCCAATGGGAGGAACTTTGAAATCAGATTCTCTTTCTCAGCCATCAATTTTTATCTCTGCAAGTGCTGATAGCGCTATCAAAGATCAATTTATTGAAAAACTTCAAGTTATTAAAGGTGTTGTTAGAAATGGTGAGCTCCAAACTTCTGTTCATGATGTCACCGTGACTGGCACTCAATCCAAACTAGATATTTCTAACTGCGAAGTTACTGGCACTGGAAAGAAAGCTATGTGCAGTGTTTGGAATGACCCTAATTTTGATAGCTCTGAAAATGCATACTATTACGTTAGAGTGGTAGCCAATAAATCTTGTCGTTGGTCATACGATCTTTGTTTAAAAAATCCAGAATATTGTGAGGCAGACTCAGACACCTCAATACCCAAAGTTATTCAAGAAAGAGCTTGGACTTCACCAATTTGGCTAGAAAATAGTTAGCCAAGATTGACATAACCTTTAAAAATATGTTCCATTAGACTTATGAATAAATTAGCATTGCAACTATTTTTAGTCTTAGCCTTTATTCCGATATTAATCTTTATTGGAGGCCTAATCATTCTTTTAGCACCCTTGTACTGTTCTGGTCTTGCTATAAATGCTTATAGGTTCGGGAATTCTAAAGAATTATATTTTTGGTTGGCCATGGGTGTTATTGCATTTTTTCTTGCTTTATTGGTTTTGGGGGTATTGTAAATGTTAAAGATATTCATTTTATTGTCAGCAGTGTGTCTGTTTGTTATTGGTTGCTATGTTATGTTTAAGCCTGATTTATCAGATTTAGGTCCCTATATTCCAGTATTGGCAACGAATCCAGAGACTGCTTCAGAATTTCGCTCCTTATTTGCTGGTTCATTTATCGCTTATGCGTATTTTTTAATTCGGTTTGTATACTCATATAATCCTATTTCCATAGCGCAGACTATTGCTTATATTATGGGCTTTATTGCTTTTGGCCGTTTGGTAAGTTTTGTGTATGAAGGCGTTAATTCTTTTGGGCTATTCGTTTTTTTTGGCGAAGTGTTTTTACTGATCATCCTTATCATGGCGCACAAGAAAAGAAAAAATGAAATCCCATATTTTTAGTTACTGTTCAGCTAATAAAAATTCTTAACATTTCTTAAATCTGTAATATAATCTTTTTTCTTTCTGGGGATGTGATGGAACTGGTAGACATGCTTGGCTTAGAACCAAGTGCCGAAAGGCGTGGGGGTTCGACTCCCTCCATCCCTACCAATACAATGTAAATATGAAAAAAAGTATTCTAGGTCTATTTATTATCGCTAGTTTATTTTTTATTATTTTTTCAATTTCTTACTCTAATCCAGGAGTGAGCTTACCATCCATTCCTCCAGCTAATTCCAAAGATATTACTTCGCAAAAACTTTCTTGGCTTTCGCGTGCAGCGCTTGATTTTTATTTTGATATTAATATTTGGAGAAAAGCTGACTCAGGATACGTTGCTCTTTTTGCAAAGGATGGGCAACTTATTCACGCAACAGCGAAAGGTATGTCCGATATAAATAATAGCATTCGCATGAATACTAAAACTCGATTCAGAATTGCATCCATGACAAAGCCAATAACTGCAGTCGCAATTTTAATTCTAATTGAAGATGGCTCTATAAATCTTGATGATCCAGTTGAAAAATTTATACCCTCTGCAAAAAAAATAAGGGTTGCTGTATCTGATAATAAATTAGTTACTGAGCCTTTAAAAAGACCGATTACGATTTTTGACTTACTGACATTTACTTCAGGTGCAGGTTATAGCGACTCTCTTGATAATAAAGGGGAGTCAAATCTTGCAAAAATTTGGTCAAAAAATAATATTTTTAAAGGCACTGGATCTTTGGAGGAAAGAGTCAATAGAATAATGGAACTTCCTTTTTTTGAGCACCCAGGTGAAATATGGCGTTATGGTTGGTCAACAGATATTTTAGCAAGAGTTGTTGAGGTAGCATCCAGAAAGAAATTTGATCAATTTCTATATGAGAATATTTTTTTACCTCTCGAAATGAATAATACTAATTTTTTAAGTCAAGAAAATAATGACAATGAAATAGCTAAGGTCTATTCCCGAAATGGCAAATTCAATTTAAATCTTGTAGAAACTCCTAGAAGCAATCCATTAGATTGGACACCAGGAAGTAGTGGTTTAGTCTCTAGCGCCGAAGATTATATGAGATTCGCATTAATGCTTTGGAATGGCGGAGAATACAACGGAAAAAGGATTCTATCTTCAAAATCGATTTCTATGATGACTTACCCTCATATAGAATCTGGAGTTATTACAAACCAAGTTGAAGGCATGGGTTTTGGGTTTGGAGTCGCTGTAGTAATTGATTCAGCTAAATCAATTCAGGTTGATAGAAACAGGGATTTTTTTTGGTCTGGCTCTTATGGCACTAATTTTTTTGTGAGTCCTGAAACTGGGTTGGTTGGAGTGATTATGTCACAAAATCAACCTCCAGAATTTTCTCCTTGGCCAGGATCGTTTGGTGTATTTGTTGCGCCTGCTTTTGGTTTCTATGGTATTTAATATTTTTGGAACTTTATATGCTTTTAAATGATGAAAATTTTCAATCTTTTGTTATATTACCCATATGAAATATTACCTATTGCCAACTCTAGTAATTTTTTTTCTTTTCGGTTGTTCTGAGAATGATTCTTACTTTGAAAGATTATTAAATGCAGACGCTGAAGATGAGTCATGGTTGTTGCATGGAAGAACCTACGATGAATCCAGGTTCAGTCCATTAAACGATATCAATGATTCAAATGTTGGAGAACTTGGACTTTCTTGGTCATTTGAAACCGGTACAAATAGAGGCCATGAAACAACTCCAATTGTTGTTGATGGAATGATGTTTATTTCAGCTCCCTGGAGCATGGTCTTTGCCTTAGATCCAAAAACAGGTGAGGACATTTGGTCTTTTGATCCTCAAGTAGATAAAGCCTGGGCGAGGAATGCTTGCTGTGATGTTGTCAATCGAGGAGTGGCTGTTTGGGAAGATCAAGTCATATTTGCAACTATAGACGGCCGTTTAATTTCATTAAACAAGAATTCTGGAGAACTAAACTGGGATGTTTTAACAATTGATAAATCTAAGCCATATACGATTACTGGCGCTCCACGAATTATTAATGGCAAAATTATTATTGGCAATGGAGGAGCTGAGTACGGAGTTCGTGGTTATATTTCTGCATACGACGTTAATGATGGCGCCATGCTATGGAGATTTTTTACAGTACCTGGCAATCCTGATGAGCCCTTTGAATCCGAAGCATTGGCTGAGGCGGCAAAGACTTGGTCTGGAGGAAAATGGTGGGAAGTGGGAGGTGGAGGAACTGTATGGGATTCGATGGCCTATGATCCTGATCTTAACCTTTTATATATAGGTACCGGCAACGGATCACCTTGGAATAGGTATGTTCGCAGCCCTGGTGGGGGAGATAATCTATACCTTTCCTCAATGGTAGCTATTAACCCAGACAACGGAGAGTACGTTTGGCACTACCAAACAACGCCTGGCGATTCATGGGATTATACGGCTACTCAGCATATGATTTTAGCTGACATGGAAATAGATGGTGCTCTTAGAAAAGTTATTATGCAAGCTCCAAAAAATGGCTTTTTTTATGTTGTAGACAGAACAAATGGAGAATTTATTTCAGCCAACAACTTTGTGCCTATGAATTGGGCATCTCACGTAGACCCTCAGACTGGAAGGCCGGTTGAGCTTCAAGAAACTAATCATAAATTACAACCTGCACTGACAATGCCTGGTCCTTTAGGAGGTCATAATTGGCAACCGATGTCTTACAGTCCAAAAACAGGCTTAGTCTATATCCCAGCTCAAGAAACTTTATTCATATACTCAACTGAATCAGATTTTGAATATAACCGGGGTACGTGGAACACTGCTCAACAAGTTGAAATGACTTATTTACCCAAGGATCCAGACGAGTTAGCCATGGTTGATTCTGCAACCGTAGGTTACTTGCTTGCATGGGATCCAAAAACTCAAAAAGAAGTTTGGAGAGCTCAGTACAAAAGACCTTGGAGCGGAGGCGTATTATCAACCAATGGGAACTTAGTTTTTCAAGGCACATCAGATGGAAGGTTTATTGCATATGCAGCTGATTCTGGAGATTTACTCTGGAGCATGGATACTGGCCAAGGAATTGTTGCTCCTCCTATAAGTTACAAAGTTGATGGGGAACAGTATATTGCTGTTCAAGTAGGATATGGTGGCGCATATGCCCTCTTGGGAGCATTTGAACCAGTCAATGAAAATCCAGCCAGAGATGGCAGGATGATGGTTTTTAAATTAGGTGGCGAGCAACTTGAAGAACCTGTGGCAACTATCGCACAATTAAACCCTACAGTTGTTGAATTAAATACTGACTCACTAACGATTGCCAAAGGAGAGTATGAGTACTATGAGCATTGTGGATATTGTCATGGTCTAGATGCAATTGGCGGAGGAGTTCTTCCTGATTTAAGGATGTTAGATGATCAAGGAAATACCGCTTTTTTAGGCAGCGTTCTTGGAGGGGTGCATGGTAGTGGAATGGCTTCGTTTAAAGATGTTTTAAGTGTAGAGCAAGCAACTCAAATTCATGAATACATTAAACACCGAGCAGTTTTAACTGGGTTTTCAACCGCTGCAGAGCAGTAAACTGCGCTAATTGACCCCCATGGTTTATAATGCGCCATGGATAATAAATACGACATAGCTAAAGATTGGCTTCCAAGATATACAGGCATGCCTGTTGACGACTTTGGAGACTATATATTACTAACAAATTTTCAAAATTATGTTGAGCAATTTGCATCGAGATTTAATTCTGATATTCAAGGTGAGAATAAACCCATGTCTTCTTGCACCAATACTGATGGTTTAAGTATTATTAATTTTGGCATAGGGTCGCCTAATGCTGCCACAATTATGGATTTGTTGGTTGCAAGAAATCCTAAGGGAGTATTGTTTCTTGGAAAGTGCGGCGGACTCAAGGAGACCTCAGAAATTGGTAACCTTATTCTTCCAATTGCTGCCATCAGAGGAGATGGAACTTCTAACGATTATTTTCCTCCAGAGGTTCCAGCCCTACCTTCGTTCAAACTCCATAAGTTTGTATCTGACAAAATTTTAGACTCAGGCACAGATTATCGAACAGGTGTCATATATACAACCAATAGAAGGGTTTGGGAACATGATAAACCATTCTTAAAAAAGCTTAAAAAGACAACTGCTATAGGTATAGATATGGAGGTAGCAACGATTTTTATTGTTGGTCATTACAATGAAATTCCACGAGGCGCCTTATTATTAGTTTCAGACGTGCCTGTTACTCCTGATGGAGTAAAAACGGAAGCGTCAGACAAGACAGTGACCTCTAAATGGGCTGATCAGCATCTAGACATTGGCATTCACGCCATGACTGATATTGGACAAAGTAGAGATAAAATTAAGCACTTTCGCTATTAATTTGCATCAATAAAATCCTGAAAGTAGTTAAATATTTCTTGAGGAGATTTTTCTCTAGCAGTTCTCATCTCATCGTTTGAACCTAAATTAATTGTATTTCCAGCAAGATCTAAAATAAAAATCCGTGGGATACCGTTTTTAATTGAGGGATCAAAAAATTTAAATAAACTCGTATTTATTTCATAATTTCCTACATCTATTTTTAAGATAGAGCATCTTTTATCAAGAAATTTTGTTACGGTAGAAAGTTGAAGCACTCCCTCTAAAAGTCTTGCATCAGGGCACCAATTTGCTCCAAAAATTATAATAGGTTGTTTTTGTTGAGAAGATGTTTCCTCAATAAAACCCTCTAAACAATTCAGACTTAGAGCAATACTTTGATACGGCATAGGGTGCGGATTTTGAAGATGATCAGCTTTGGTCAATAAAATTTTTATATTCTTCATTTATGCATATCTAAGATTAGTTAATATAATTAAATTAAAAGTGTATTCTAATACCTGATGGACAGATTTATGAAAATTTTATTAGCTGCAATAACTTTGTATTTACTTACAAACGCATTTATTTTAATGTTTCTATATGAAAGTTACCCCATAGCGCCTCAGATTGCTGAGTGGACTCTGGAGGAAATGGCAGAATATAGAGCCAGGATCATTATTCCTGCTTTTTTTCTTACCTTAGTTTATTTTATTTTTCGTTATTTTTCTGGCAAAAATCCAACTTCAGCTTTGTGGCCTATTTATGTTGCGTTGGTTTCATTCATGTTTACCCAGATAATTGGGATTATGGTGTTTTTACCACTCTCTTTTGACGTGGCGATAATGTTTTTTTTAACTATAATTATGTTAATAGTGACTGGCAAAGCTCATCATCGACGTAAAAAAGAGATTTTTTAGGAAAATTTATGATTTGGATCATTCGAATAATTCTTGTTGTGTATGCAGTGCTATATTTTGGTATTGGGGCATGGGCTGTTATTGATCCAGTAAAAGATGCGCTAGGACTATCATATGAAATCCCTTCTTATATGAATGCAGTTGGCTTAAAGGTAATCAGTGAAATTGGTTATTCAGAGGTTGCAGGGTTATATGGTGGAATTAATATGATTGTTGGGCTGCTTTGTTTTTTAGGATTATTTAGTCGAGGAATAGCAGCCTATGCACTTTCGCTTTTAGCATTTCTAACTTTTAGCATTGCTTTAGGGCGTTATTTATTTGCATTGATACCCTCAACGCCCACTTACCTAAATACTTTTTTTGTTTTTGAGGTTTCAACTTTTGTCTTAACCCTCAGTTGTTTTTTGTACATGAGATTTTTATACAATCCCCGAAAGGGACCCAATGTAGATAATGTAGCTGGAAACTAACACCACGCCAGAAATAGCAAATATACTTCTTTTAAATTTTATTTTGGTTAGCGCTAGAGCCAACAAGATAAACACTACACTCATCACCGCAAGAATATAAAAGTCTCTTTGCATAACTGCTGCGCTTAGTTCAACTGAGCCAAAGAATCCAACCAAAGGAATTACAAATACTAAGTTAAATACATTTGAACCAATTATATTGCCTACTACCATCTGATGCTTCCCTTTTCCAAGCGCTGCCATTGTTGCAGCTAATTCTGGGAGACTTGTCCCTAGGGCAATAATTGTAAGCCCAATAATTACTTCAGGGATACCTAAAAGTACCGCACTTTGTTCAGCATAAATCACAGCTATGTTGGCTCCAGCAACCAGAGCAAAAAGGCCAACAAAGGATGCAAATAGGCTTACTGCAAAACTACCATCAACGCTAGACTCTCCTTCGGCCAAACTATCAGTTTTTAATAAAACAAACATGAAAAGTATTAATATCGTAACAAACCCTAGGCTTTCATTAAAAGAGATTTTTCCATCCGCAAGAGTTAAGCCGAGCAAAAGAATTGATAGCCCAAAGGGCATTAAATGCCAAAGCTCAATTTTTGAAGGTTTTGTAACATACAAGCAAGACACCCCAAAGATTAATGCAATATTTGAAATATTTGAACCTATTGCTGTTCCAAGAGCAATTTCCTCATTGCTGTTTAGTACCCCTGATATAGCTACAAATATTTCTGGAGCTGACGTGCCAAAAGCTATTAAAGTCAAACCAATAACCAAGTCACTTACTCCCAAGTGCTTAGCTATGAATGAAGCATGGTCTACAAACTTATTGGCTCCCCAGACTAAAATAGATATGCCAAGAAGCAATAGAAAAATATTGGTAGCTAGTTCCATAGAGTTATTTTAATGCCAATAGTATTGAATTCATAATGAATTCAAGCGAACATGATAACTTAATTAACCAAAAGGATTGTTTTATGAAAATTAATGAATTATTTGGTGTTTCCGGAAAAATTGCAGTAGTTTCAGGTGGCTCAAGAGGCATAGGAGAAATGATTGCCACTGGATTGTTGGCTAATGGTGTGAAGGTTTACATCACAGCACGAAAAGAGGGGCCTCTTGTTAAAAAAGCTAAAGAATTATCAGCAATTTATGATGGTGAGTGCATCCCAGTTCCATGTGATCTTAGTTCATTAGATGGAATTAATGAATTTGTAGATTACATACAATCACAAGAATCCCATATAGATTTCTTAATTAACAATGCAGGCGCATCTTGGGGAGAGCCATATGCTGAATATTCTGAATCAGGTTGGGACAAGGTGATGGATATTAATGTAAAAAGTATTTTTTATCTTACGCAGAAATTAACACCAATGTTAAAAGTAAAAGCTACTTCAGAAGACCCTGCAAGAGTTGTAAACATAGGATCTGTTGATGGGCTGAATGTTCCTGTTATAGAAACTTATGCATATGGAACTTCAAAAGCAGCTGTGCATCATTTAACCAGAGTGCTAGCTAAACGATTGGTTGGAGAGAACATTCTTGTCAATGCAGTGGCACCCGGACCCTATGAGTCAATGATGTTGGGACCGGCTGTAAACCATGATTATTCATTGATAGAGTCTCGTAACCCTAGGAAGAGAACAGGATCACCTGAAGATATTGCTGGTCTTATATTATTTCTATGCTCTAGAGCCGGAGCCTATACCGTTGGAACAATCATTGCATCTGATGGTGGTTTAGTGGGTTGCGCAGGCCATGATTTAAGCGCTCCATGACTCTTTACGAAAAATATATCTTGCCTAGATTATTAGATTTTTGTTGCGGAATGGAGGGCTTTCAAAACAAAAGATCGCAAGTTGTTCCTTTGGCGTACGGAAGAATTGTTGAAATCGGAATTGGCTCAGGACTAAATTTTGACCATTATAATTTTAATAAGATTAATGAGGTGATTGGAGTTGATCCAGCAGTCTCTTCAGTAGCTATAGCCAAATCAAGGGCTTCTAAATTCAACTCTAAAATTTCATTTATTGAATCCAGTGCAGAATCAATAGATTTAAAATCTTTATCTTTTGATTGCGTTGTTATTGGATATAGTCTATGCACAATTCCTCACCCCTTAAAAGCTCTAGCAGAAGCTCACAGACTATTAAAACCTAATGGTTCCTTGCTCTTTATGGAGCATGGCCTAGCTCCTGAAGTTAAAATTCAAAAATGGCAACATCGTTTAACACCAGGATGGAAAAAGATTTGCGGTGGATGTCACTTAAATAGAAACATTGAAGAGTTAATTCAAAATTCAGGGTTTCAATTCAAGGAGTTAAAAAAGAAATATATTAAAGGTCCTAAAATTGCAGCTTTTCAGTATTATGGTGAAGCACGTAAGAATTAGTTTGTTCCAATTTCTTTAAATGCTTCTGCAATCAGGCCTCTCATCCAAACATGAGAACCATCATTATCATCGCTTCCATGCCAAATTAGATACTGTTCTAAAGGCGGCGCTTCAAATGGAAGATTAACGTAACTGAGTCCATGTTTTTTTGCAAATGACTCAGCACAAAGTAAAACGAGATCAGTCGATCTGACAATCTCAGGCGTCACTAAAAAATGTTGGGACCTAAGAGCCATTTCAGGTTGTAGCTGCATTTTTTGCATCTCCATCTCAATCACTGAAGCGCCCCGCCTTCTATTTGAAATATTTATGTATTTTAATTTCATCATTTCATCTAAATTTAAATCTTCAATTTTTGCTAACGGGTGATTAGCTCTATGGGCAATTACAAAGAGATCAGAAAATACTTTCATTGATTTTATATCTTTTGAATTGGGTATAAATGGATCAACTGCAAAACTTAATTCATTTGTTGCCAGCGCATGAGGCACATCAGCTCGTGCAAAGTAAAAACTTTCAATACTGACATGAGGAGCATTTTTTTCAATCTTTTCTAGCAATGAAGCAAGAATCCTACCTTCATTAATATCACCAAGTGAAATTCTAAAAGCTCTTTCACTTTTCTCGGGATTAAATTCATCTGGCTGATTCACGCTTTTTTGCATTAACTGTAGAGCATTCTGAATGTCAGCAATAATATTTTCTGTTTTTTGAGTTGGAATCATTCCACTGCCAGTTCTAACAAACAACTCATCGTCAAACTTTTCTCTTAACCTTGAAAGAGCATTCGAGACAGCTGGCTGAGTTATACCAACGACTTCTGCAGCTTTTGTTAAACTCCCTTCGGTGTAGATAGAATTCATGATTACAAATAAATTCAAGTCGAAAGAACTAATTTTCATTTTTTTAATATCCTATAGATTTGATTAAGTTGAACAGCTATCATACAAAGACTATTTTAGACTGAATATATAACATTCACAAAACTTATACTAGCAGATAGTATCTAGTAATAACAGGAGGCCAGATGAAAGAACTCAAGCCAGAAACCCAAGCATTTTTAGATAGAGTATCCAATTTTATTGATGCTGAGATTAGACCAAACGAAGCTTTATATCAGCAACAAATGGAAGAGGGTGGGCGATGGTGTGTTCCACCAATTATGGAGGAGATGAAAGCAAAAGCTAAGGCTGAGGGATTATGGAATTTCTTCTTGCCTGGATATGAGGGCGACTTTGGAACTGGGCTTTCAAATTTTGAATACGCACATCTTGCCGAAAAAATGGGTGCTGTTGGACTTTCCTCAGAGGTATTTAATTGCTCAGCCCCTGATACTGGCAACATGGAAGTCTTGGAAAGATATGGTACCGAAGAGCAAAAAGAAGAATGGCTCAAACCATTGCTTGCCGGTGAAATAAGATCTGCTTTTGGTATGACGGAACCAGGCGTTGCTTCCTCTGATGCAACCAACATGGCAGCAACAGCAGTTTTAGATGGTGATGAGTATGTGATCAATGGAGAAAAATGGTGGACTTCTGGAGCAGGCGATCCAAGATGCAAGGTTATTATCTTTATGTGCGTTACAGATCAAGATCCAGACTCCCCAAGGCACAAAAGACATTCACAAATTCTTGTGCCAACAGATGCAGAAGGAATTGAAACTCGAAAAATGATGGAAGTTTTTGGTTGGGATGATGCTCCTCATGGTCATGCCCATCTTAAGTTTACTAATGTGCGTGTTCCAAAGAGCAATATGATTCTTGGCGAAGGCAGGGGTTTTGAAATTGCTCAGGGTCGTCTTGGGCCTGGAAGAATTCATCATTGTATGAGAGCGGTTGGCTTGGGCGAAAGAGCTTTACAGATGATGTGTGAAAGATCTCAAAGCAGGGTGGCTTTTGGTAAACCTCTTTCTCAGTTAGGCGGCAACATGGATATCATTGCAAATTCAAGAATTGAATTAAATATGGCAAGGCTTTTAACACTTCAAGCAGCTCATATGATGGATACTGTAGGCAATAAAGTTGCTGCAAGTGAAATTGCTCAGATTAAAGTTATCGTACCAAATATTGTTTGTGATGTTATAGACAGGGCAATTCAGATGCATGGTGGAGCAGGTGTCTCGCAGGTATTCCCATTAGCAAGATTCTACGCTGGCATGAGAACACTGAGATTGGCTGATGGGCCAGATGAAGTTCACAGAAGAGCAGTTGCTAGACACGAGCTTGGAAAATATCCTAGCTAGTGGCAGTTAGTTCTAACTTAATTTTTTATGATACTGAAACCACAGGGCTGTTAAAAGACTTCTCTCAGATTCTTCAATGCGGTTCAATTCAAACAAACCGTAACTTAGAAGTATTAAATGAACAAAATCTAGGGTGTGCTCCTTTGCCTTGGGCTATTCCTCATCCGATGGCAATGGTCACCAACAAGAAAACAAATCTTTTCCATTCTAATGTTTCTCATTATGAATTAATGCGAGATCTTAATAGGCAGTGGCGTCAATGGACTATTGATCAACCAGCCGTTTTTATTACCTTTAATGGCATGGCTTATGACGAAGAGTTAGTCCGCAGACAGTTCTATTGGAATCTCTTTGAGTCTTATTTAACAAACACCAACGGAAACGGGAGACTGGATATCTTGCTCATGATGAACAATATTGCAGCGTTTTCATCAGATGTTTTAAATATCCCATTATTTAATGGCGGCCCAGGAGTTAGCTTAAAACAAGCAGATATCGCAGAGGCCAATGGCATCGAAATTGGAGATGCTCATGATGCTATTGCAGACTGCAAGTTGATGATTGGTTTGTTAGAAAAGATCAATGCTACAAAACCTGAATTAATTGATTTCTTTTTAAGTATCTCTACGAAATCTGGTGTGCAAGCAGCTGTTCAGCAGCCTGGTTTTCTAGCCTTGGGAGAGGTTTTTAGACGCGAAATTTTTAAATACCCAGTTGTTCCATGTGGCAGCAAAGCACCGAATGATTTAATGTTTTTTGATTTAAGTTTTGATCCAGATGAAATATTTGAAATGGATACCCAAGAAATATACTCATTAGTTCAAAAACCAGGTAAATCAGGACCTTTTAAAAAGTACGGAATTAATAAAACCATTCCTATTTGTCCAAGCAGCATGATAGATAATAAAGATATTTTTGATATGGATTTTGCTATCTTAGAGAAGAGAGCAGAGCAAGTAAGAGAAAACACAGAATTTCAAACTCTTGTTAGCCAAGCGATGGCAGATAAGATTGATAATTGGAATAATGAGTATGATCACATAGAACAAATGATCTATGCAGGAGGCTTTCCATCAAAGCAGGACAAAGAGCTTATGGCTGCTTTTCATAGAATTGATTCAGCCGAAGAGCGAATTAAGATTTGTAGAAATATCACAGATGAGCGACATAGATTGTTTGCAGAGAGACTTATATGTCAGTTTTATCCTCAAAAGGCTCCCGAAGATATGACAGGTCGATTTCAATCTCTTATTAACCAACGCTTGAATGAAGAGGGCCCATGGGGATCTATGGACAAAGTTATGGCCGAATTAGAAAAACTTTTAGATCAAGACAATTCAGAAGAAACTCAAAATATCCTCCAAGAAACGAAAGAGTTTTTAATCCAGCGCGCTAATTCTCTATAGACAATACAAACTACTTTAGAGGACCTCAAGTTAACTTATCTTATTATTATTGTGGCTGTATAATACTCAAGCATTTTATAGACCCGTAGCTCAGTCTTGGTTAGAGCGCCGCATTGACATTGCGGAGGTCGATGGTTCGAGTCCATTCGGGTCTACCAATTTTTTATCCTGGAGGGATAATGAAAATTTTTACATACCTCACCTTATTTTTATTTTCTATTTTTTCTTTAGATGCTGATGCCTATAAAACTCCAATTAACAAATGGATAGAGTCATCACCCGAGTCACTGGGGATCAAATCCAAAAAAGTTAATTCTTTGTTTACCCAAGCATTTGAAGATGATGCAACACAAGCAGTGGTGCTAATTAAGGATGGGCATTTAATTGCAGAACAGTATGCTGAAGGGTTTAATGCCAAATCGTTTGGCACTTCATGGTCTATGGCTAAGAGCTATTATGCAGCTTTAATTGGAATTTCAATTGATAAAGGTGAGATTAACAGCTTGGATGATCCAGTGTCGATGTATATAGATCATTTTGATGATGAGAGATCTAAAATTACCATTCGACAGATATTAAATATGACTAGTGGATTAGAGTTTCCAGAAGATGAACATGAACGGATGTTTTTACAGCCTGACCAGCTTGCTTATGCGAAATCAATAAAAAAAGAAAAAGAGCCAAATCTCCGCTTTGAATATAATAATGTTAATTCTATGTTGCTCGGAGATATTTTATTTTCTGTAACAGGAATAAAAGCTGACATTCTCTTATATAAAAGAATTCTTAACCCAATAGGCATCAATCAAAGTACTTTATGGAAGGATGAGTCAGGTAATGTCTTGAGCTATTGTTGTATTGATATGTCTGCAAGAGACTATTCACGTTTTGGTTTATTATTTGCTAACGATGGAAAATGGGGTGATAAGCAAATCATCAGCAAAGAATATATAGATGAGACATTCACAACGGTATGGGATTTTAAGAAATATGGTCAGCCTGGAGGAGGTTATAGCCTTCATTGGTGGATGAGCAAAGATGACGAAGAAGGACAGATCTTTAATGCTAGCGGTAAATTTGGACAATATACTTTTGTTGATAGAAAAAATGGCATAGTGTTTACCCGCATTACTAAATACCACCCAACAGCAGGCTCACAACAAAAATGGGGAGAATATAAATGGTTAAGAGAAATACCTTCTATAGAGACAACAGTGAAAGTTTGGAGGTTCCTCGAAGATGAGGGACTAATGAATCTAAAGGATGGGTCTATTCAAGTGCCAATTACTCGAATGGATGGAGAGCAAAAGGAATTTAGAGAAAACTTTTTTTCAATCGTAGATTTAATTGCCGATTTGTCCCGAGAAGATTAATTTAAGTCCAAACAAATAAAATCATTGGGATAGAAATTACAACAATCACAAATTCTAGGGGTAAACCTAGTCGCCAGTAATCCCCAAATTTATAGTTGCCTGGCGCCATTACCAAGGTATTACATTGATGTCCGATGGGAGATAGAAAAGCGCAACTTGCTCCAACTGCAACAGCCATTAAAAACGGCTCTACTGGTTGGCCAACTTGAAGCGCTAAGTTTGCTGCTATTGGTGCCATGATTACCGCAGTTGCAGCATTATTGATTATGTCTGAAACAAACATAGTAATCACAAGAATGACCAATATCAGCCATGGAAGAGCCATTCCCTCGGTTGTTGAAGATATGAAATTTGCAATATTTACTGAAATACCTGATGTTTCCAAGGCTTGACCCACGGGAATCATTGCTGCAAGCATTACCACAACTGGCCATTCAATATTTCGATATAAATTTCCATTCAAAACTTTTATTGAAATAAAAGCAATTACGCATAATAAAAATGCAACAACGATATTCATGATATTGAATGCAGTTAATCCAATTGCGATACCAAAAAAAATTAAACTTTTAAGCAATCGACTTCTACTTGGGATGGTTTGTAACTCTCTTTCCATTAATGGCATTAAGCCTAAATGCTTAATTCGTTCTTTTACACCTTCATCATCAATTGTACGAACTCCTAACAGCAAGACATCCCCAACCCTAAATGCTTCTCGAGCTAGCCTTGTTCTAAATTTTGCTCCCTGTCTCCACAAGCCAAGCAATGCTAAGTCTTCTGAAGCTAATCTTTTTAAGAATTCATGCTTTCTTCCCACTAATCTTGATCCAGCAGTAACCATGACCTCAATTTCTGCTAGGTCTGATTCTTGAATAGTATTTAGATTTTCTGCAATCTCAAATCCTAACGTTTCTTGGATAGATGAAATGTCGTCAGGAGAGGTTTTTATCACCAAAATTTGTCCAGGTTGGATTTTTGTTGCCATGGACACCCTTGATACTGCACCTGTTTCATTAACAATCCCTAGGACTTCTGTTTCTGGACCAGAAATTTTCTTAATTTCAGAGAGCCTTAAACCAATGGCTGTACTATCATCCTTTACAGTTACTTCAAACAAATAATTTTTTAGATCAATTAGACGAGTTGTGTCTGCCGAACTTTCTCTAACTTTTACAAGTCGATAGCCTACAAGTGAAATAAATAAGATACCTAAAATACTTACAGCCAAGCCAACCAACGAGTAATCAAAAAAATTAAAACTTACGCCAGTATATTCTTGCCTGTACTGAGCAATAATAATATTAGGGGGCGTCCCAATGACTGTATTCATTCCGCCCAAGATACTAGCAAAGGCAAGAGGCATCAGAAACTTAGATGGGTTCCATTCCATTTTTTGACAGACTGATAAAGTAATAGGAAGCAATAAAGCCATGGCCCCAATGTTGTTCATGAATGAGGACAAGAAGGCTGCCACAATCATGATCATCACAAGATACTGATTTTCACCAAGAGTTAGCCTAGAAATTAAATTGCCCGCCAAGCTCACCATACCGGCTTCTTGAAGACCTTTACTTATTAATAAAACAAGAGCCACTGTTACAACTGCAGGATGCCCAAAGCCTGAAAATGCATCATCTGCAGGAACTATTCCAAGCAAGACCAATGCAGCAAGACATATTAAGGTAACAGCGTCATAACGCCATTTACCCCAAATTAGAAGACCCATTAGGATTACTAATGCCGTCGTTAGAATAACTTGATCAGTCATGACAGCTCTTTACCCCAATTACATTCATTTAATAGCTAATAGATGGCGGTCTTTTTCTAATCATCACCTTGATCTGGAGCAGCAATATTAGAAATATTTTTTGAAGCAAGACCATCAGTAGAATACTTCGCCGGATCAATTGATTCTGTATTTTCCATATAAATAGATGTGGACGGATATGCAAATTCAGATCCATTGGCCCTAACTATTTTAATTATTTCAAAAATAAGGTCTTGTTTTATTTTTGAAAAATCAGTTAATCCAACAGGCTTTGCGTAGCACAGCACCTTAATGTCTATAGAGCTTGCCGCTAATTCTGCAGTTCTTGCAAAAGATTCTTGATCAGGATGCACCACTAACTGATCTGAATTAGCAAGATACTCTGTAATGCTTTCACAAATCTGAGCTAATTCTTTTTGTGTAGTTGTATAGATTAAATTTATAGTCCAATAGATTCTTCTATATTCCATCTTTCCATGATTAATGACTTTTACATCAGAAAGATCTTTATTCGGAACCAACATAGGAGCAGTATCAAACATTCTGACCACGGTTGATCTAAAGCCAATGTCTTCTACCATGCCATGCAATTCACCCGGCACTTCAATTCGATCTCCGGGTTGAAATCTATTCTCTCCAATTATCAATATCCCAGAAATTAGATTTTTAAATAAATCTTGGGCACCTAATGCTATAGCAACAGAAAAGAGGCCCAACCCGGCAATCAAAGGGCCAATTTGAATTCCAAATATATCAAAAATAACTCCAGCACCAATTACCCAAATAATCATTCTCGCTGAACGCTCCAGCCACATTGTCATTGATTTAGTAAGAATAGCTGTTGAAGTAAATGCTTGAAAAATTGGAGTAATGCTGTTTGCAAGGGTGCTAAAAATAGTAAAAGCAATCAAGGCCTTAATTAAATTAGTTGCAAACAAGTCAGCCATACCTGAAAGAGGTAAATATACAACGATCAAATAGAGAGCTATGGTTAGTGGTATTAATCCTAAAGGTTTTTTTAACGCTTCAAGTAACACATCATCTATTTCAGACTCGGTATTGGCTGTTAAGCTCTCTACCCATCTTATTACTCTATTAGTGAATAGTGCCCTAGTGATTGCTCCAGCTATAAAAATAAGCATTGAAATAATGATTTCGGTAAGACCAATACCTAGAAATCCTTCATTCCAAACATTTGTAATAATTTGTATTAATCCATCCATAATATCTTCTATATTTTTAAGTCATTGTATTATAGAACAAACTGATTTAATTGACTGATTGAGCTATTTGGTTGTAAATAAAACACTTATCTTTATCATTACAAGCATATGAATAGTTTTGTAGATTTTTTTCTAAGAATTAGAAATAGCAAAGTTTTTAATGGGATTGTAATAGCTGTAATTCTAGCCTCTGCATTATATGCTGGCGTTAGTTCTTATGATATTCCTTTTGAGTACGCTTTTTATTTAGATTTATTTAACTACGCAATCACAGTATTTTTTGTTATAGAAATAGTGATCCGCATGATTTCAGAACGCTCTATCATTAAATTTTTTTCAGACGGCTGGAATATTTTTGATTTTTTGATTGTGACTATTTCTCTTGTACCTATTAATAATGTTGAGAGTATATTTGTTGCAAGGTTGCTTAGAATTATCCGTGTGCTTAGAATCATTACAGTTATCCCAGCCTTCCGCCAGATAATAGACTCCTTGGTTAAAACATTTCCTCGAGTAGGTTTTATAGCTTTATTGATGTTTATTTTTATGTATGTCTGGGGAGCAATTGGTACCATGTTCTTTGGCCTCATAGATCCAGAGCATTGGGGCAATATTGGCTTAGCACTTATTACCCTTGTTCAAGTCGCGACCTATGATGATTGGGCTGCAATTATGGGCGAGGTAATAGATGTTTATCCTTTTGCTTGGGTTTTCTTTGTTTCTTTTATTATTGTTAATGCAGTTATTTTATTGAACATGGTGATAGGCGTCATTGTTGATGTGATGACTGGCGGGAGCGGCATAGATGAAATAGTGCACCCGGAAGACAAAGACACTAATAACTAACTTTTTGCAAACACTCATGAAAAGTTCTCTCGTCCACGTTTCCACCTGATAGCATTACCAACGTTCTCGAACCTTTAAATTTTTCTTTATTTGCTAAAAGGCATGCCAGTGCAACGGCTCCACTTGGTTCTAACTTCAGATTTAATCGATTAAAGGCAAAACTCATCGCTTCACAAACCAACTGATCTGAAGCAGATAAACCTTTTACCTCATAGTGCTGATTAATAGCAAAAGGAATTTCTCCTGGGGTTGGGGTTAAAAGCCCATCACAGAGACCGAATCGATTGATATCTACGCTCACTCTTTCTCCTTTATCAAAAGATTGTTGATGATCATTCCATTCTTCTGGCTCAGCAGTGTAAACATTACAATTTGGGTTGATGTGTTTCAGAGAAATACATGAACCTGCAGTTAGACCACCGCCACCTGCGCAAATAATTGCATTATCAATCTTAGGATTATTGGCATCATGAATTACCTCATAAGCAGCTGTGCCTTGTCCATAAATTGTTGCCAAAGAATCATAGGGGTTGATGATGACCAAGTTCCTCTCTTTAGCAATCTCTCGACTGATTTCCTCTCTATTTTCATTTCTGCGGTCATAAAGAATTACTTCAGCGCCCAACTCTTGCGCAGTATTAATCTTTTTAACTGGAGCATCTTTAGGCATTACAACGGTTGCGGGAGTATTAAATACTTTAGCTGCATGAGCAACCCCTTGAGCATGGTTTCCAGATGAATAGGCGATAACTCCTCTTCTGAGTTCTTCATTATTAAGTCTTGAGATGGCAGATAAGGCTCCTCTAACCTTAAAAGAGCCAGTTAGTTGAAGTGACTCAGGCTTAAACAGATATTTTCCACCGAGCTCTTCATTTAAATCTGGACAGGTTACCAACTGGGTATGATTGATGTGGGGAGAAATCCGTTGATATGTTTTTACAACTTCATCAAACCAAATGTCCGGTTCAATCTTCATGCTGTAAATTTTTAGATGTTAGATCTAATATTAAAAAAGGTACGTATGCTACATAGAACAAGAAAATACCCAAAGGTATAACTCCTATTAAATGACGAGGTGGAGGTGGAAAGGAGTCCATCAATGAGGCTCCGTCAGGCTTATCAACAAGGAACCAAAAATTAGCTGGCGGCCCCATTAAGATGTTAATAATATATACGCCTACTAGTAAAATAGATGTTGTAACTATTACCTTTGGTATATCAGCCAAATAAGGTCTGTCACGCTTTACAATCAGCACATAAAATACAGCTAGCAATATTAAGCTGTGGCCAAAAAAGAATGGAGTATATTCTCCATGAGGGAATGCAAATTCTAAGTCCGGGGTTAACAGAGCCATTGTTGCTCCACATATCCCCCAGAAATAAGCACAATGAAATAAAAGTTTAGGAGCATTATCCTTTAGCAAAAAAATAATGAGAGCAATCGATGAGAAATCACACATATGCAGCGGGAGTTCATCTTGCCATGGCAGATCGAATAATAGGATGTCATAAATTGGTTGAGTAACTAAATGTAGCATAATCAGACCAGCTACTATTTTTGCACCGTTTGCCTTAATTGAGTCGGATTTATTTTTATATAAGCTTGGAAATCCGATAATTACTATCACGCATAGCAAAAGGGATATGAGATGTTGAAAGCCAAAAATTTGAAAAGGTAAGTCGTCCATTTAAAAAAAGTTATTTAGGTCTATTTTATATCAGACTTTTCACAAAATATATCTTCATCAGAGAGCTGTTTTTATCAGTAGTCATATTTTACACTGCATCCGTAAGCCACAGTATTTGATATTTCGAGCTCAGAATTTTTTAATACTGCATCAAGTTGAGTGCTAATGTAGTTTACTGAGTCATTGAACGATGCGTCAAAAAATTTCATTCCTTGCCCAATGTCATCAATTGCTCCTTTGTACCTAAGAACGCCTGTTGCATCAATCATAAACATATGAGGCGTTGTTTTAGCACCATACTGCATACCAATTTTTCCAGATTCATCCAACAAAACATGGGTTGGGCTTGCATTTCGAGACATGGTCAATTCATTTGCTTGATCCCCAGAGACATGACCTTGATCGCCAGGAGTTGATGAAATAATACTTAACCAGATAAAACCTTTTTTTTGAGCAGCTTTTTGGACAGCTTGCATATTTTTTTTACTGTAATGCCTCGCTACATATGGGCATTCATGATTCGTCCACTCCAATATTACTGGCTGACCAATAAAATCAGACAATTGAACATAAACCCCATAACTATTTTGTTCCACAAAATTAGGTGCAGGCTCATTTAATTTAGGATCATGTAACTTAATTTCAGCGCTGAAAGCATTGAAACTAATTAAAAGCAGGGCAGTTATTGCAAGGGCTTTCATTGCATACCTCGAATTAAAATAGCTTCTGTTAAAACAGCTGGCAGTATTTTTGAGCTCTGCATCCCTGGTTTCCAGAAAACATACAAAGGGACACCGCTGCGTCCATATTTAGACAAGCTCTTTGTAATATTTTCATCTCTATTCGTCCAATCTGCTTTTATGTATCTAATATTGTTATCTTCTAAATATTTTTTAACGCTAGCTCTTCCAAGGCTAGTTTTCTCATTGGCTTGGCAGGTAATGCACCAAGCAGCAGTAAAATTAATTAAGTAAGCCTGATTTTGTTCTTGCAGGTCTGATTCAAGCGAGACGTTCCAACCTGAATTAGTAGTGCCTTGTTCTAAATTAATTTGAGTGACTGGGGATGTTAGTAAAAAATTGGATACCCGCAACAACAGTTAAGGTTAGTCCAATCCATTTAATTGCATTATTAAAAGTTGCAATCATCCAGATCGAGATAGCCAGAGCTAGACTTAAGACAAGAAGTTGAATCAAGGCATCGCCTGAAGTTTGCAGCATAAATACCCACATAAGCCAGAGCGCTGTTGCCATCATTGGAAAGGCAAAAAATTGCTTTAAAGTCTCCATCCATGCACCTGGTTTTGGAAGCGCACTAATCCATTGAGGCTTTAAAGCCAGGGCTAAATAGGGACCAGCAAATCCTATGCCCAGGGCTAAAAAGATAGGCAGAGTGGCAAAAGAAGGTTGAAGCAAAGCATATCCAATCGCTGCTCCCATAAAGGGTGCAGTACAAGGCGATGCTACCACCACTGCTAGGACGCCGGTAAAAAAGGAGCCTGAATAATCATTCCTTGATTGTGCGTTTGATCCAATTGAAGTGAGACCTTTTGCCATGTTGATGTCTGTTAACAATATCAGTCCAATACCAAACATGATGAGTGTTAGCACACCAACTATTTCTGGTGATTGCAACTGGAAACCCCATCCAATCATCGCACCAGAGGATCTAATAAAGATTAAGGTAGATGCAATCAGTAAAAAGGTAAATAAAACACCGCTAACAAAAGTAATGCATGATTTCGATTTTTTGCATGATCATTGCCACCCATAGCAACAAAGCTCAAGACTTTAAGAGATATTACAGAAAGACACAGGGCATTAGGTTTAAAATTAAACCACCAAGCATTGCAAAGATGATAGCTGAAAATAATGACATGGTTGGCGTCGAGATTTCCAGAGCTTCTTTAACTTGATAGCCTTGGCTGTCTAAACGCAGTATGCCTGAAAAGCTTTCAATCTCTGAGGTAAGAGCTGGGATACTGATCTCAAAAGTTTGATTGTCGATTTGATTAAGAATCTTGAACGGATGTGTAAGTAAAAAGTCCATCTTCTCTTGGAAAGAAATATGCTTCAGAGAACATTTTTGGTGCTTGAAATTGAATTTTAATTGTCTCGTCAGAGACTGATTGTCTTTGTATCAAGAAAATCAATGGGAAGATTTTTGATGGTCTGCTCAAGCATGAGACTTGGTTTTGCAGTTGAGAGATCATATTTAATTTCAGCCTCCTCAGGAATACAAATATCTGAACAGATTAAAAAAGAAAATTTAAGGCTAACAATAGAAAGGTCTGAGTCAATAGCTCTAAAAACTTTAAAGGGAAAAATGACATCTCCTTCATAGCCATAAGTCATTAATGGAGGGTAGGGGATGGTTACTGGTGTTGGCCACTCAACCATTTTCGATAATAATATCTTCATTTTGAACCCAACTTGCTTCAAATGCGCCTCCAGAATCTCCTGGATTTTCCCAATAGGTATGCCAACCTTCTTTCATTTTTAGCCTCACACCAAGGTAAAAAGACTCTTGCTGGGTATCTTGAAGATTTGTAACCAAGCTTGCCTCTGCATGACCGGTGTTAACTGGAGCTTGCGGTAGCCAAAGAGCATAGTAAAAAGCTAAAAGTTATAAGGGTGTTTCGCATGCGAATATTCTAAAGCATTGTTATAAGAAAAGGGGAGCTGTTGCCCCCCAATTCTTTTTGGATTAATTTACTTTGCTCTTAAAACTTTAGGGAGTCTTAATATCAATTAAACGTGGTTTTTGAGCATCTGGAATAATTTTTTCTAATGCAAGGGTTAACATCCCATTAACTAATTCTGCACCATGCACTGTCAACATTTTCAGCAAGCGTAAATTGCTGTTTAAATGCTCGCTGTGCAATGCCCTGATATACCACTTCATTTGAATTTTGAATCAGCTCAGCTTTTGGACCTTTGTGCTCAATGGTTAAAACACCTTCTGCCAAGCTCAATATTAAGATCTTCACGAGCAAGACCTGCCACAGCTACATCTATAAAGATTTTATTTTCATCTCTTCTAATGTTTGTAGGGCGGATAGCTTGAAGATTTCTCTGTGGTTTCAGAGAATCTCTGCAGTCTATCAAATAGGTTTTCAAACCCTAACACACGAGTGGGTTAGGAACGGATCGGTAAAATTACGTACCATAATATAGTCCTCCTTAGTAGCGACTAACTAATATGCATATCCTTGCGGCACATGCGGTTAATAAACGTGGACCCAAGTGGCATCCACATACCTTATTTAAGGATCAAATAAGAAAAATTCAAGGACCAAAGATTTTTTTTAATCCCAATGAGTTACAAATTTTTTAAGTATCTAGCTGTGGAATTTTTTTTATTGTTCCTGAGGGAGTTCCAACATAGAGATAACCAATCACTTCATGCTCCGAAGACAGGTTAAAAATATTTAATTATTTCTTGATTTAAGGCTAGCTGACCCGTTCTCCATATACCTGCAAAGTTTTGTGCATGAAGTGCTAAAAGAATATTTTGAGCTGCAGTTGCGGTTGAGAGGAGCTGCTCAACTTTTGGAACTTTTGGGTGTTCAGTAATTTTAGTAATAAGCACTATCACCATTGGCGCTCTATAAGGAGCAGATTGATATTTTTCTAATTGTTCTGGGGTAACCTCTAAAATATTCTCTCTTGCAAAGTCTACAAAAAGTTTAGAAAGCTTGTCCAATCCCTTCCCTGTTACCTCAATAAACCTAGATGGTCGAAGCCATGCATGGTCTGGTGCTCTTAATGCAGCAGTATAGACAGTATCCATCTGTTCTTTTGAGGGAATGGGCTTGCCTAGCTCCCGTGGTGAGTTTCTAGACAGAAGATTTTTGATTGCATCCATGGGCTTATTCTAAGTTATCTTTAATCTTTTTTAGAAAAATACTGCTATCTTTTCTTGGATAGGATTACACTTATTAATAAATCTTTATACCTAATGAATAAGCAATCATGGAAATAACACTTTTATACACATCACTTATCGCTATCTTGGCCGTTTTTCTTTCATTTAAAACTGGGTTAGTGAGAGGAAAAACTAACATCATGTTAGGAGAAGGCGACTCAGCAGAACTGCTTCAGTCAATTAGGGCTTTTGGAAATCTGATTGAGTATGCCCCATTAGCATTAATTTTATTAGGCCTATTAGAGATGCAGAATATTCAGGAATGGAAGCTGCATTTGATTGGATCTTTATACTTCTTATTTCGCATTTTGCATGCCTATGGGGTAACAATCTCAAGAGAAAGCACGCCATATAGACTAATTGGAGCCCTAGGAAACTGGATTGTTATTTTAGGCATGGCAATTTATGGGATTTATTCATATTTAACTTAATTGAAAAACTTTTTACTAAAAACTGTGTCTAATACATTATGAAATCAATACAGCATTCTTTTATTATTTTAAGTTCTTTGATGTGCATTGTTCAATTAGCAGCAAATTCTTCTGCAGATGAAATGAAAGAAATTGTTGGCACTGTTTGGCAATTAGAGCGCAATGGGTCTTCGGGTATATCTCATGGAGATGGTCAAGTTGTTTATTTTTTATCTAGCGATGCTTACCACACTTATAAGAGTAGAAAATTCCAAACATGGGATAGCTTTTCTATGGTTGATGCAAGAAACCTCGTGCGTCTAAAAAAGAAAGATAAAATTGAAATAGTAGAATCAAGATTAAGTGGTGTCATTCTTCAAGTTAAATTGCTTGATGGATTTTATAAGGGCAAAACTTATTATTTAATCTCGGAAGAACTCAAAAAAAATTTTAAAAAGGAGATGAATGAAAATGGTGCTGTCTAGAAATATTACAAGCCTAGTTATTGCCATGTTTATGGTGAGCTGTTCTTATAGCTCCTTAAGGCCAGAGGTTGTAGATCGATCCTCCGCGCAGAGAATGCAAACAGTTATTTTTGCAACCGTTGTTTCGATTGATCGCGTGATTTTATCTGGTGATGGAGATACTGGTGCTGTGGTTGGAGCTTTGATTGGAGGAGCGGCAGGAGCATCGGTAACTGATTCAGAGACTGAATCAGATATTGCTGGTGTGATTGGGGCTCTTGCTGGATCGGCTGTAGGAGCAAAGTTGGGTGATGCAGCAACTCGCAAACCAGCTATAGAGCTAATGCTTGACTTAGACTCAGGCAAAACAGTTTCTATTATTCAAGAAGAAGGGGATTATAGTTTTGCTGTTGGTCAAAGGGTTAAGATTATTAAGAGCAAAGGCAAATCCAGGGTTATGCCCTTGCAATGACCACTGAGGCTTTTACAGTAATTTATAATAAAGCTTTGGACTTGGTTTCAAGAAGGGAGCATTCGCGCCATGAACTGAGGCGAAAACTTGATAAGCGTTTCCCAGAAACGATTCCACTTATAGGAGAAGTAATAGATAAGCTTATAATCAATAATATCTTAGATGATGAGCGCTTTGCTGAGATGTACTTAAATTCAAGAGCCAGAAAGGGATTTGGTCCCAAGAAAATTGAAATGGAATTAGGCTTAAGACGCGTTGATTCTTTTGTTATTTCTAATGCTTTAGAAGCTTATGATGACTGGACTGAAAATGCTAAAAAAGAACTTAAAAAGAAATTTAAAGGCATAGCACCAACTGACTATCAATCCAAAATGAAACAAAAACAATTCCTTTTTAACAGAGGTTTTAGCACCCAAATTATTGAAAGGGTTTTATAAAATCACATGGTATGATTGACACCTATGTCGTACCAGGTTTTAGCTAGAAAATATCGTCCGTCATCCTTTGCTGAAGTGGTTGGCCAGGAGCATGTTCTTAAAGCTCTGCAAAATAGCATTCAGCACAATAAACTTCATCAAGCTTACATTTTTAGCGGTACCCGTGGTGTTGGAAAAACAACGATTGCAAGGGTTTTTGCTAAGTGCTTGAATTGTTTAAAATCCGACGTTGCTCAGACTGAGCCTTGTAATTCTTGCGCTGCATGCGAAGAAATTAGAGCTGGTCGTCACATAGAGTTTCTGGAGGTTGATGCAGCATCTAGAACTGGCGTTGATGATATGAGAGAGCTGCTTGAATCGGTTCAATACAAACCAACAAATGCTCGCTTTAAAATTTACCTTATTGATGAAGTGCACATGCTATCTACAAGCAGCTTTAATGCTTTATTGAAAACCCTAGAAGAGCCACCACCTCATGTCATGTTTTTAATGGCTACCACTGAGATTAAAAAGGTTCCAAAGACTGTTCTTTCAAGGTGCTTGCAATTCAATCTTAAAATTATTTCCAGAATTCAGATTCATCAACACTTGAAATCTTTATTAGAATTAGAGTCGATTGCATACGATGAAGATTCTCTTGAATTGATAGCAGATTCTGCTCAAGGCTCTATTCGAGACGGTTTAACATTATTAGATCAGGCAATTGCTCATGGTAATGGCTCCTTGAATGCAGAAGAAGTCAAAGCATTGCTCGGAACCATTGATCAGTCTTATGTAATTGAGCTGGTTGATCAAGTTGCAAATGGGAACGGGGATGGTGCATACGATGCATTGCACAGGATCACTGAATTGAATGTTGAGTATGACCAAGTATTAAAAATATTGATTACCATCCTGCATGAGATTGTTCTGCATCAACAACTACAGAACAGTACAAATGAATCTATTCAGCGCTTAGCCCAAAACTTAGATTTACAAATCACCCAGCTTCACTATGAAATTGCATTAAATGCTTTGAGTAAATTCCATGTGCATCCTCACCCAAAACAAGCCTTGGAATTATGCATTCTTCGAATGCTAGCATTCCAGCCCCTGAAAACAGAAACTCTTCCAAAATCAGAAAAAAAAAATTCTAAATTAGTATCAGCTCCATTATTAGACAATCCTAAGATTGTAGAGAAAAGAAATATTTCCAATGCAATTAATTCATCGTCAGAAAAGAAAGATTTAAGCGAACAAGAGCCTCAAGTAAATTTGAGTTCAACTCAAGCCCCCTCTAATCTTGACTTAGATAGCTGGAATAAAATGTTTGAAACATTGGAGCTTTCTATGTTTGTGAAACAGGTTTTTGCTGAGTTTGAGTTTCTTGGCTATAGCAATCAGATTCTAACTTTAAGAAAATCAGATGATCTAATCAATCCAACCGAAGGTCTTAAAACTGAATTTATGGAAGTTATTTCTGCTCGCTTAGGAACACAAGTATCCATGGTTATCAAAGATGGTGCAGTCATTGCTTCTCCTGCAATTCATGAGGCGCAAAAAGCAGAAGATCAGATTATCCAGGATAAATCTGAGTTATTAGAAAATCCTGTCGTTAAAGATATTATTGATTCATTTGGCGGTAAAATAATTGATAAATCCATAAAAAAGGTGAGCTCATGAGTAAAGATCTGCTCTACGAATTAATTGAAGCCCTGACTATACTTCCAGGAGTTGGTAAAAAATCTGCTCAACGCATGGCATTATTCTTGTTGGATAAAAATAAAGATGGTGCTTTGCATTTGGCGAAAACTTTAGAAGAGTGCTTGGCTACAATTCAGCGCTGTGAAGTGTGTCGTCAGCTGACCTCCGAATCCGTTTGTCGAATCTGCAGTGATTCTTCAAGAGATTCTTATAGTTTATGTGTTGTCGAGAACCCAGCTGACGTGTTAGCCATTGAATCGACAGGAGGTTTTAAAGGGAGGTATTTTGTTTTGATGGGACGACTCTCTCCCATAGATGGAATTTCTCCAGAAGATTTAGGAATCCCTGATTTGCTTAGATATATTCATCATACCAAGATTGAAGAAGTGATTCTGGCTACAAGCTCTACAGTCGAAGGAGATGCAACAGCATCATTTATTAAAGATCATTTAGAGTCTGTGAAAGTATCAAGAATTTCTTATGGAATTCCTATAGGAGGAGAGTTAGAGTATGTCGATGGCAATACTATTGCCAGAGCTATCCAAGGGAGGATCGTAATTTAAATGTCTATTAAACCTGATGTGTGGATTAAACGTATGGCAGAAAGTCAGGGAATGATTGAGCCTTTTTCAGAGAATCAAGTTAGAGTTGATGCCAAAGGTGAAAAGCTTATTTCTTATGGTGTCTCAAGTTTTGGTTATGATGTTCGCTGCGCCAATGAGTTTAAAGTCTTTACAAATATTCATTCAGCAACAGTAGACCCTAAACTCTTTGATGATAAAAGTTTCGTTGATATCACCTCAGATGTTTGCATCATCCCTCCTAATTCCTTTGCACTAGCTAGAACCGTTGAGTATTTTAGAATTCCACGCAATGTTTTAACCATTTGTCTTGGCAAATCAACTTATGCTAGATGTGGAATTATTGTTAACGTCACCCCATTAGAGCCAGAGTGGGAAGGGCATGTAACTCTAGAATTCTCAAACACAACCAATTTACCCGCTAAGATATATGCAGGCGAGGGCGTTGCTCAAATGATCTTCTTTGAATCAGATGAGGAGTGCGAGGTCAGTTATAAAGACCGCGATGGAAAGTATCAAGGTCAAACAGGCGTCACACTGCCAAAAACTTAATACAATTTTTTAAGCTCAAGCAGCGTGTCCCCGTCCTTGTCTTCATCCTCAACCTTAATGATTAGATAATTTAATTCCGTGGCCAAAAAGTATTTTGTTGTTCGATTATCCTGCAATCTAATCCGCTCAACGACTTTGCATGGATAAATTTTACCATCGACCTCAAAGCTGCCATCTCCAATAATTTTATAATTATTGTTTTCAATTAAACCAGTCTTTAGATCTGGAAGTTTTAAGGAGAACTCTGTTAGCCCAGAAATGACATTTTTTCTAATTTGAATTTGAACATTTAATGGATCAAATACATTTTCATTTCCTATTACATCTTGTGTCCAGTTATATTTTCCTTTAGAGGTAACAGTACCTTCTTTCTGGTTAAAATCTAAGACTCTCTGATCTTTAATTATAGCCAGTCTAGCTTTAACAGAATATTTCTTTGAAGTCATGACGTTATCCTTCTCAGTAAAATCTGATTGAATATTTATTCTGCCTAGAGGAAACTTCGCATCAAATCTAATGATCCTTGATCCATTATCTTTGGTCACTAATTCCCTGATTCCTGTCATAGCAACCTTCGAATTAGTAAACATATATTCGCCACTATAATCAGGAATCTCTTGTGCATTTATACAAAGAGAAAACATAAAAATAGGCATCGCAGCGTGTTTATACATTAAAGAACTCCATATGATTTTGTCCAAAGTGACTCTCAGCTTCGAAAACCACCTTATTACCCTTGAGTTGAATGTACCCCTTAGCGATCTCAGCAATAACTTTTGGAAAAATTGCATGCTCAATTTTATGAATTCTTGAGATTAATTTTGCCTCAGATTGCAAAGGATCAATTTTGAGTGCTCCTTGCGCAATTACAGGCCCACTATCTAAATCCTTATCAACATAATGCACTGATATGCCATGCATCAAGTCACCATTTTCAATAGCTTTTTTGTGGGTATCCAGGCCAGGATACGCAGGCAAAAGAGAAGGGTGAATATTAATTAATTGTCCAGCAAAAGAATCTGTAAACTCTGGCGTCAGGATTCTCATAAATCCTGCCAAGATAACTAAATCTGGCTCCACTGCCAGGACTTGCTCGAGTAAAGCCTGATCAAAACCTTCTCTAGATTTATAATCACGATGGTTGATTGTCTGGGTCATGAGGTGATATTTTTTAGCCCTTTCCAAGCCTTTAACATTCGGGATATTAGAGATTACTAATTCAATCGATCCAGGAATACTTCCATTTAGACAAGCCTTGGCGATGGCTTCCAAATTTGACCCGCTGCCTGAAATGAGAACCACTATTTTTTTCATGAACTAGATGTATTGTATTTGGCTAGAGACAGTAGATTTTTTAATTGAACCAATTTCAAAGGATTCTAATTTATGAGATTTAAAAATCTGCTTTGCTTTAATAGTATCTTTGGCATCTATGATACAGATCATCCCAATACCACAATTAAAAATTCTTAACATGTCAGGCTGCGATATTTTTCCAGCTTCCTGTAACCATCGGAACACTCTAGGGAATTTCCAAGATGATAACTTAATTTCAGCCATCAAGCCTTTTTTAAGAATTCTAGGAATATTTTCTGTCAAGCCGCCTCCAGTTATATGCGCCATTCCTTTGACTTCAATTTTTCTAATAAGTTCCAGAATAGACTTTGGGTATAAATGAGTTGGCCTAAGCAACAATTTCATTACAGCCTCAGGCGTTTTTGTTTTGTTCAAGATAGAGCGAATTAATGAGTAACCATTTGAATGAGGCCCACTTGACTCAATAGCAAGCAACACTTGCCCGACCCTAATTTTCTTTCCATTAATAAGTTGTGATTTTTCTACCACGCCAACAGAAAACCCAGCTAAATCAAAGTTATTTTTAACATAATGACCAGGCATCTCGGCTGTTTCGCCGCCAAGCAAAGCGCATCCACTTATTTTGCAGGATTTGGCAATACCTTTGATGATTAAAGCAGTTGACTTGGGTTTAAGTTTAGATGTAGCAAAGTAGTCTAAGAAAAATAGGGGCTCTGCGCCACATGTCACCATGTCATTTACACACATTGCAACTAAATCTTGCCCAATGAGATGAGTTTTATTATGAGCTTGACTGAGCGCAACCTTTGTACCCACCCCATCTGTGCAGCCAACTAAAATAGGTTCTTTATAATTTTTTCCAAGCTGAAATAGACCTGCAAAGCCTCCAATACCACCTAGCACCCGTCTATCATGAGTTGCATTTACACTTGCTTTGATAGATTGAACCAATTCATTACCTTTTCTAATGTCAACTCCTGCCTTAGCATAAGGATCTGTAGGTTTTGTTTTGCTAGTCATTTACAATAAAAATTATGTTTAAAAGTTTTAGTTTCTTACTTCTGTTTAGCCTTAGCTTAACTGGCCCAGCCTTTGCTAAAGAGTTATCAACTTTGTTCGAAGTAAAGATTCCTGCTGATCAGTATACCAATACTAATGATGGATTAAATAAAGCATTCAATCGTTTAATAAAAAAGTTAACAGGCTCAAGAACTCAAAAATATCTGTGGAGAATTGGAAATGCAAAATTAAAGAAGGTTGATTTTGTATCTTCGTATTCACTCGAAACTAATCAAGGACAAGAGATGCTAACCGTTCAATTCAATAGCACAACTTTAATTCCACAACTTAGAGGTTTAAATATTCCATTATTAGGTTTTAATCGTCCCGTTATACTTTTTTTGCTAAAGCTTGATGCTGGCGAGGCTATGCCGAAATACTTAAGTTCAAATACCTCTGGATCTCTAGAATTTGAAATGATCAAAATGCTAAAAATAATTGGCATTGAGAGAGGCGTTTACTTGGAGTTACCAGAGTTCGATTTAGAAGATTTAAATTTACTCAATCACACTAATGTTCTATTTTCTCCACCTCAGTATGTTAAAAATAAATTTTATCATGACGCTTTTTTAAATATTACAGTCTCGAGAGTTGGAATTAATCAATGGGCTGTTGATGGTGACGTAAGAACTCCATCTCCATTGCAAAAAAAAATGTTACTAGGTTTTATTAGAGAGCAAATCCATCTTTTTTTAGATAAATTTTTGGAAGTTAAACCATTGGAGACTGGCCTAATAGGAGATGAAATTATTATGTCAATCCATGGCCTGGATTCATTTGAAGACTTTATGGCGGTTGAATTAGAGTTAGGTAAAATTTTTGCAATAAAAAAAAGAAAATTTTTTTTCTTTAATCGCTCACAAATTGATTATAAGATTCAGTTATTTCAAACTACAGATTCATTATTAAAAGAGCTAAGGGGTAGTAGTAAGCTAATGGTTGAAAACTTTAATATTGAAAATCAAAAACTTAAGTTGGAATACCTTAATTAAGCATGAGTAAATATTTTATTTTTATTCCAAATCTTCTGTCTATCATTAGAATTTTTTTGATGTACCCATTGTTAATATTTATCTCTGACGGAAATTTTCTTTTTGCACTCTATATTTTTATCCTTGCAGCGGCTACAGATGGCCTAGATGGCTATTTAGCAAGAGTGATGGATTGGCAGACTGACCTTGGAAAAATTCTAGATCCCATTGCAGATAAGATTTTATTAATTGGCACTATTTTAATTCTTTGGATGAACTCATACATACCATTTTTTGTTTTTGCTATTTTTGTACTTAGAGACTTAATTATAATTATTGGAGCAGCATTCCATATGACCGTATATGAAACAGGAGCCCCAAATCCAAATACCTTTGGCAAAATCACCACCTTTACTCATATTGGCTACCTTGCAAGCGTTTTTATCGATATCGTTTTTTCTTACAACATAAGTAGCTTTATTATCGATGTATCTGTTGTGTTGATAACATTGGTGAGCCTAGTTTTGTATGGAATTAATTGGTTTAAATTAACGGCAAAGATGCACAATGAATAATCCTACCCAGGTCATCTTTCCATTTCAGGTTGATCAACGAGCATCTTTTTCAAATTTTTTCTGCACATCCAAAAATTCTGATTTTTTAAACCATTTACAGCAAAGAGTATCTAGTGAGAATTTTTATGAAATAATAATAGACGGCATTGCAGGTTCAGGGAAATCATTTCTTATGCAATCTATTTGCAATGAGTTAGGTGCTGCGAATAAACGATTTGCTTATGTGCCTATGTCTAAGGCTATCAAGCTGGACGTAGAAATTTTACAAAACTTAGCATCTTTAGATGTAGTGTGCATTGATGATCTCCAGCTAGTTAAATCTCAAAAAGAATGGGAAACAGCAATTTTCCATTTAATTAATGAATGCCAGCAAGCAAGGTGCAGTTTAATTTTTTCTGTTTCTAGCAATGCTTCTATTGACGAATTAGTTATTCTTCCTGACTTACTATCTCGTTTCAAGCGTATGGAGCACATGAAGCTCAAGGCTGTAGGTGATGAGGATCTTCGCGAAGCTTTAATATTTGTTTCTCAAAGCCTAGACATCAATCTTGAGTTTACTGAACTTGATTTTCTTCTTAAGCATCATGAGCGTGAATTCTCAGGACTGGTAAAAAATATTATCTTGCTAGATCAGCGAGCTGGTGAGCTTAAAAGAAAGATCACCATCCCGCTAATAAAAGAAACTCTAAGTATTTAACAATTCTTAATATGTTGCTCAGAACAATGGTTGATATGTAGCAATAATAGTTTTCTTTAGAGTACTTGTAGTAATATTTAAGGTATGAAAAAAATATTTGTTGTGGTTAGTCTTGTTTTAGCTTTTGGTCTTGCTGGCCCAAAAATTATTGGTAACAGCATGAATCAAAACATCAGTGACTTCATAGCCAATCTCAATGAAATGCCGGGCTATCAATTAAAGATTAAAAGTCTGGAAACGGGATGGTTCTCCACCACTGCGGAAGTGAATGTCGGTTTTGATCCTGCGTTTTTGAATGATGGTTCCATGAATTTATCAGACGAGCTAATGTTGAAACAATTATTGAATGCCGACGTTAATATCTCTGCTCAGCATGGTCCGCTCTTAACGCTCAATGGATTTAGATTAGGTTTGTTTTCTTTTAACATAGAAGTTGATGATATTAGTATGCGTGAATATTTGGAGTACTCAGAAAATCAGTCTCTATATAGCGTGAAAGGTAGAACTAGCTTTTTGGGAGCTACGAGCTTCACAGATTCTATGCCATCTTTTACTATAGTGGATTTGGCTAATTTTAGATTTGATGGATGGAGCGGCAAAGGTAAAGCTTCATCGAATAAAACATCCTATCAAGGTGAAATGCCATCATTAATGTTTACTGAAAAAGGTGAGGGCCTAGAAATCACCTCAGTGACGATAAACCTTGACTACGATACCTCAATCTCAGACGGAATGACCAACATGTTTGTGGACTCCAAGGGTGAAGTTAATTTTGGTTCCGTTCGATACTCTGGTCCTTCAATGGATGACGATAATAATTTTACTTTTAAAAATTTGGGAGTGAGCGCTCTAAGTGAAGTAAATAAAAATGGAGACCTTATTGATTATGCTCTGAATTTTTCAATTGAGGCTATTTCAGTTTCCATTTTTAATGCAAATGACCTTGTGTTTAATTTTGAGCTCAATAATCTTAAGAAAAGTTTGATTGACTTATTAGAAGAAGTTGGTCAAATGAATCCATCAGAAATGGAGCAAGCAATGCTTGATCTTCAAGAGCAAAACATAGAAGAAACAAAGAAGTATGCGTTGCCTATATTGCAAGCTTCTCCTGAATTTAATTTAACAAAAATGTCTGGAAATATTGGCAGAGGTAATTTTTCTGGATATGTAAAAACAAAGTTAACGGATATTGAGAATTTACCTGATGTTCCGGAGGAAGACATAGCTTTTTGGCTATCCAAATTAGTTATTGATTCTAAGCTAACTTTAGATAAACCAATGGCCAGGGAAATTGATTACATGTTTCAGCTAGGAGCTGAAGCTATGATTGAGGCAGGCATGTTAACCAAAAATTCTGATGGTGATTTCGATTTAATATTTAGATTGCAAGACAGTCTAGCTACGTTAAATGATGATCCATTCCCTCTGCCCTTTTAAGATCAGGCTATTATCAAATTATATTAGAGGGTTAGAGAACTTAAAAGAAAGATTGCCATTCATTTAATTAAAAAACCATAAACCTGTAACTTACTCTTCTTTGTAATTTTCCTCGAGAATACCTTTTTCTTTGAGAGTCTTTGTTAGTTTTTCTAAACGAACGAGTGCGACCACTCCGATCATCCCAAAAATAAAACCCATTACTGCTAGTCCATCCATATCAGTTTCCTTTTTTAATATTTTTTGCCACGATGGTCTTAACTGTTAAAGAGGGTTTGGCACGATAAGTACCTTTCCATTTCTACCATCTTCCCAAGCACGGGTAACAGCTTGTTTAATTTGATCAATCGTAAAGCGCGAATCAATATTAGCTTTTAACTTACCATTAGCAATAAGAGGGATCACCTGCCCAAAGGCAGCTTGCTTTTCCTGCATAGTTGCTAACTGATACCACTTATAAAGCCAAAAGCCGCGAAGGCGAGTATCGTTAAAAATAACCTTTCCGGTATCCAAAGTTGCAGGCTTGCCTGATAGAACTCCATAAGTAACCAGTGTGCCTCCATAACCTAGGCTATTAGCTAAACGACCATAGGTGTCACCACCGACTGGATCCAGCGCCAAAATAATTGGCGCACTATCTGTTGCTTCAGCAATTTGTGCAGCAAGATCTGGTCCATCGATCAACACAACGTCTGCTCCTTTAGCCATCAAATCAGCAGCCAAGCCATCTCGGCGAACAATATTGACAGTTTTAATTCCTCTCTGTTTTGCTAACTGGATTACATAACCACCAACAGCTGAGTTAGCAGCGCTTTGTGCAATCCATTGACCTTCTTCAATATCTCCATAGGAGGTAAGCATTAGTAATGCTGTTAACGGATTAACCGCCGACATTGCAAGTTGTTCAATTACCTCAGCGCTAATAGGCCCTAGGTTGGGCAAAGGTAAAAAGCCTTCAGCAGGAGCTACTATTTCTTCTGCCCAGGTGCTGCCACTGGCAAGAAGAACCAATTGACCCACTTTTAAGTTCTTTGCTTCTGGAGATACCTCGATAACCCGACCCACACCCTCACTTCCTGGTCTCGCCGGCAACACAGGATCAACTCCGTAATTACCAGAAATCTGCAATAAATCAGAAGGATTGATTGGTGCGGCTAATACTTTGACTCGCACTTCACCACTATTTAAAGCGCGAGAATCTTCTGTCCTTACTTCAAGTACATCGACGGGATTGCCAAGTTGGCTGTAGGTTACATATTTTGTTTGCGAGTCATGCTCAGAGCTAGCATGATGATCTGCCATAGCAAATGAGCTATAGGCTAGAATAAGTGCCAAAATTTTAATACTAGAGAAATTTTTCATGATGTTAATCCGTTACTTATGGTTAGAATGAATGAACGTAATGAGGCTAAGTGAACTAGCATTACGATGCTTGAAATAAATCTCGTCTGCAATTAAATTATAGTGCATTGTTTTTGAATGTTATGGAATCTTCTCTCTGCGCAGAACCCTGCTCATAGTTATCGCGCTCGAACCAGCGCCCAAGATAGATTCCTACCAGTGACCACAAAGCGGCTATTCCTGCACCAACACCAGCTACTGCCGCTAAGCCCAAACCCAAACCCTGCGTAAGCCCCGTGAACAACCAAGCCATAAGCATGTCGCTACCACGATAAGCGACAACATCAATCACCGGTTTTGCCTTGAAGCGGGTCTCTCGATCAACAAGCGTAAACAGCATTTCTCGAGCAGGTCGAGTCATCCCATAGTTACCAGCACGGCGGATAATTTGTAGAATCATCACGACGCCTAAGAGAGGGGAGATAGCTAGTATTATTAAACCAATACATACCATTACTGGAATCATTGCAATGGTTATCGGCATACCAAATCTACCGACAATTCGACCTGTAGCAAATAGCCCAATGGAAATTGATAAAATATTGACCGCCAGATCCATTTGCGCCCAAATCACAGAGCGCTCAGGACGACTTAGATCACTCAGTAGATTTTTTAGCTCAAAATAAATAAAGGAACTGATGCCTGTATATAGAAAAATAAACAAAGCAATTGACAGCAGATATGGGTTTGAGAAAAGCAACTTGAAACCCGCAATTGGATTGCCACCAATCGGCTGACTGGTTGAAGTTAGATCTAATTTTCCATTGTTTAAGTCTGTGGCTTTTAATGAATGTAGATAAAAGATAATTGGAATTGGGATCAATAGCATCGTGCTGGCGATTAACATTAAGTTGTCGGTGCCAATAGATACTGAAAAAAATGCTGTTATAGAGGGGCCAATTAGACCGCCGACACTAGCACCAACAGCAATAATACCGAAAAGTCTGCCTGACTGTTCCTTGCTGAACAGCTCAGACATGAAGCTCCAAAATACAGAAATATTAAAAAGACTAAATACGCTTACCCAAACATAAAATGCTTTATCGATTAAGGTTCGATCGTCAGATATGGATCCTAAGAGATAAAACATAACGAATGACCCAGCAAAGATACCGTACATAGTCGGTACAAGTAGTCGAAAACGAAACTTCGAAACCGCAAAGCCATACAGCGCTACAATCCCAGTGCTAATAAAAAAGTTAAGCGTCCATAACCAGCTTACTTCTGCATCAGTCCAGTCACTGGCCATAGCATCGCGAACTGGCCGTAAAATGTAATAGGCCGACATCAACACAACCACAAATAAAAATGAAAAAATTACAGCCTTGATTTCTCTCTCTTTAATCATCGAGACCATATTTAAAAAATTTGTAATTGGATTGTTGTTCGCAGTCATCTCACTTATTTGTTTTGAAGATAAAGACTATACAACTTAGAGCGTAATCTAAGTCAAGCAAAGAAATATATATTTTTAAGAGTGTATGGTGTGCTAGCTATTATTTTGAAATAGTTATAATAATCTTGCCTCGTGTACGGCCTGATTCAGAATAGCTTATTGCATCTTGAATCTCATCCAGCAAATATCTGTGATCAATCACAGACTTAGCTAACCCTGACGCATCATCTCATCTAATCAATCAAGATCTATCAAGCAATCCTCACAGGTTAACAGCGCTTTGGGCTGATGAATTTCTGTTAATGTTTCATAGAGATCTGTTAAACCATTAAGAGCTGAGAATACTTTTGGTTCCGCAAGGGTGATCTCAAAATTTTCTAGAAGTTCTCTGATTAGCATTTCTTCTGCAGAGAGTTCTTTGCTTAAGTACTCAATCCTATAATCTTCCACTTCTGACATTTCAACCGCATAAGCGATGGCTTCATCCATGCCTCCGATTTCATCAACCAGACCAATCTCTTTAGCGCTTGTCGCTATCCAGACTCTTCCACCTGCAACCTTATTGATGTCCTCGTAAGATTGAGACCTTGATTCAGCGACAAAATTTACAAAGCGATCATATGCATCGGCACCCCAACCTTCGAAGATCTTATCTAAATCCTCATCAATAGGTTGAGTTGGGTCCCAGCCGCCATGCTTTGAGGTTACAACGCCATCAAATTTAACTCCAATGTAATCCATGGCATTTTCTAAGGTTGGCAGGGCTATGGCAACGCCAATAGATCCAGTAATGGTAGTTGGCTCAGCAAAAATATAATCTGCTGGAGTGGAAATGTAGACACCACCTGAAGCCGCATAATCTCCCATGGACACAATGACAGGAATACCTTTTTCTTTAGCAGCATCGAGCTCATCTCGCATCATTTCACTGGCGATAATTGATCCGCCTGGACTATTAACCCTAAAGACAATTGCTTTCGTGTTCTTATCTTCATGGGCGGAGCGAATTTGCTTAACAACACCAGTTGCACCGGCAACACCTTGAGATATCTCCCCTTCCATGATTACTCCCTCAGCAGTTACCACAGCAATGACATTGTCACTATCAGAGAATTCATCTTCCATTTGATTGGTATATTCTTCATAAGATATTGTTTTGTAAGTCTCTGTTTCAGCATCTTGGTCTAGACCAAAGTTCTCGATCATGTATTGACGAAATTCAGGAAAAGATTTTGTACCATCAATAATGTTGTTTGCTTCAGCATAAGCAATATTTCCAATTGCAGCCTCACCAAAAAATCCAATATAGTTATCAGCAAAAGACTGAATATCATCTGATGCAATGCCTCGCCCATCAGCCATTAGAGCTTTCATCTCATTCCATATAGGCTTCAGCAGCAATGTTCTTTGCAATCTATCATTTTCAGACATATTGGTTCGTGTATTGCCTTCGACGGCAGACTTAAAATTACCTTGAGAATAATTATGAAAATTAATTTTTAGATTTTCATATAGTTCTTTTTGATATGAACGCATGCCACCAATGCCTCTGACACTAATATTGCCAACAGGATGTACCCATACCTCTGATGCTTGAGATGCCATCATATAAGAAGTAGTGGTTAGGCGATCATTAAAAGCAATTACTCTCTTTCCTGAGTCACGCAGAGCCCTTAATTCATTTGCAATATTAATAGCAGTTGTTGGCCCAGCAAATCCCGTAGATGAGAAATCAATCACAACCGCTGGTATTTCCTCATCCTCAGCAACTGCTCTTATTAAAGCTATAAGATCTCTAGTTTGAATATGATCAGTTGAAGAGTTTGTTTGAAAGTTAAACAGGAAGTCTGAGTTGTAAACTTCTTGGTCCACAACAACACCTATTGGATCAAGAAATAAAACTCTACCATCTTTTTCAAGGGCATCTTCTCCTGACGATGAAAACGCACCTATAACAACGAAGGTAATAACAATTAAAACCAGGGCAGTACCCAAGTTAAGCATTATAGTTCTAGCTTTTTCTAAGAATTTTCCTAGCCAAGAAAAAATTGATTTAAGTGCGTTCATACAGATTCTCCAAAATTAAAAAATTAAAAAACTAAAAATAGCTGCTAGCAACACAGTAAAAATTACTGTAACAAATACAAGCACCACAATAAGAAAAGAAAAAATCAAGGTAAAAAGCGTTACCACTAGAGCAAACAAGGCCACGAAAAGACTGAGTATACTACCAATCACGTTAGACAATATCGTCCCTCCATAAACAATTAACAATGCACCAAAAATAACTATTTCTGCTATAACTATCATTTGGCTTCTGTGTATATAAAAATTGATTCTAGTTCGGCCTTGAAAAACCTAGTCATTTTAATAACAAGTTTCAATGAGGGATCAAATTTTCCTGTTTCAATTGAGTTAATTGTTTGTCGACTTACTTCTAAGATAGACGCAAGCTCATCTTGGCTGAGATTTTTTTCTTGCCTTAGAATTTTAAGATTATTATTCACTCTTAAGCTATGTAACGACGATAGAAATAATACGCACCCACAACGGTTCCAAGGGCAAAGGCACAGAAAAATTCATAAAAATTAGGATCGTAATTAAAATAGGGTGAGAGCACAGTTAACAGCAATCCAAAAATTAAAAAACCATAGGCACCACCAGCCAAAGTTGTGTTGTGGTAACTTTTATATAAATCATCTTGAGTTTCATAGAATTTTTTATAGTACCAGGCGCCCATGAGACTTAATGAAATCACGCCAACTCTTATGATCAGCAGCCAAGGCTCTGAAACTACTGGATTGTCAAGGGCCTCCGCGCCAAGAAAACCTATGTGGCCCAAATGGAACCCTAAGCAAAGAGAGGCAGAAAAGAAGAAAATAAATGATTTAATAAAGTTTTTTCTATCCATTGGGTTTAAGGAAGAAATATCGACCCACATGCCTTTGTGTATAATTTTTGCCATAACGCTTACATATTTACTAAGATGTAATATATTCTAATGTAAAGTCTACTTGACGTCAAGTAGACTTTACATCATTATGAAATTTTGCAGCATAAATTGCAGTAAAGAAAACTAAAACTACTTCAATTAATTCAAGCCAATTCAGAAGGCTGGCATTTGGCAGGCCAAAAACATCAAGACAGGAATCCATAAAATAAATCATAATAATAAATCCGCAAACTTGATAAAGTTTTTTTGTGGGCTTGAGCCACGCTTTTAAATTAAAAATAATTAATGGTATTGGCCAGATAACTAAGCCAATCCATGGGGTGCTAATCAACACTCCCTCAATGAAATGTGTCAATATCAGAGCCGCCGTTAATCCAATAAATAATTTTCTAAGATCTATCATTATCCATATTTTTAATAATCTTTGCTATGCGAGCCCCGGTAGAATAAGCGACTTGATATTCATGAGGTGAAAGCTCAATTGAATGATTAAGGCTAGCCACATGAGAGGGTCCATATGGAGTGCCCCCAGACTTTGTTTCATTGAGCGCGGCAATCGAGTAGGGCGTTCCAACAAATATCATTCCTTGGTGAAGTAAATATGTCATCAAGTTAAATAATGTAATCTCTTGCCCTCCATGCATTGAGCCAGTTGAAGTGAATACACATCCTAGTTTGTCCTCTAGCTCATGATTTGCCCACAGATCGCCTGTAGAGTCTAAAAAGTATTTCATTGGAGCTGCCATTGATCCAAAGCGAGTAGGCGAGCCCAGTGCTAAACCCGAGCAGTTAATTAAATCTTTTTTAGAACAATAAATTTCGCCTGAATCTGGTAACTCAGACTCTGTTGTTTCATGATTTGCTGAGACCTTAGGCACTGTTCTAATTTTGCTTTCCAAACCTTGTTTCTCTGCGCCATCTGCAATTGCATGGGCTAAATTTTTTACTGCTCCAGTTGCTGAATAAAACAAGATTAGAAGATATTTTTCATGCATAATAGTTTCCATTTGGAATACTATAAATCATGAAAATAAAATTAGCATTACCTCTTCTGTGTCTTTTATTTATTTCCTGTGAGCGCGGTGATATTGAAATTTTTGATGCAAGACCTATGTTCTCATCTAATCTTGAAGGGAACTGGATTTTAATTAACTATTGGGCGGATTGGTGCCCGCCATGCATTAAAGAAATTCCAGAAATAAATGCATTTTCTGATAAACACCCAGAGGTCATTGTATTGGCTTTTAATTTTGATCGCCTTGAAGCAGAAGACCTAAGACCTCAAATTAAAAAGTTTGGCATTAAATACCCATCTTTAATAACTCATCCAAGGGGTTTGTGGAGTATCGCCACACCAAAAACTTTGCCGGCTACTTATTTTATTTCACCTAATGGAGAGATAGCCTTCACTAGCTTGAAACCTCAAGATGAAAAAAGTTTAAGTCTTATTTACAGCAATCTTCAAAAGGGTGGATAGGTAACCATCTTTTACTAAAGATTCTGGGTTAACTTTGTTGCCATCAAAATAAACTGTCCAATGAAGATGCGGTCCCGTAACTCTCCCGGTAGATCCCACCAAGCCAATCAAGCTTGATTGTCCCACAAAATCACCGACTTTTACTTTAGTTTCACTCATATGAGAATAAGATGAAAAAAGACCATATCCATGATCGAGAATTAAAGTATGGCCCGTATAAAAAAAGTCTCCTACTAAGACGACTATTCCTTTTAAGGGCGCATTGATGGGAGTGCCTTCGCTGCCAGCTAAATCTAAGGCAAGGTGAGGGTTTTTTGGTATCCATTCAGGCGCTTTTTTAGTGTTATAAAATCTATCTTTACCAAAAGGAGAGGTAATAACACCAGGAACTGGAGAAACGAATTGAAAGGATGGGGTGATTGTTTTTGTTGATGTGCTTAATGCTGTTTTTGTAAGAATTGCTTCATTGTTTGCACGTATCAGATCATCTTTGCTTGGATTTACTGTCTTTCCTGCTGAGGGACGGATGGTAACTCTTGATACTCCAAAATTAACTTGTTTGACCCTTACATCTACATCATGGCGAGTTATCAACAGATCATTTTTTACAAACGGGAGGCTAATTAATTGAAATGCTTTAGATCCTTGTTTAATAATAAACTTATCTTGATGATTTTTTGAAAGGGAGGGAATAGCAATAATTTCACCACTCTTGCCTTCAATCACTTCAGCTGTCGCAAAGCTAGAAAAAGCTATCAAAGCCAGAGAGATGATCAAGAAATTATTACTTCTTTTTTGTAACATTAGATGTTAAATGTCCAGTTGCTAGTCGTGTTTGAATCGTATCACCAACTTCAATATTACTTGAGGATGTTAGAGCTTTGCCAGAGTCATCCATCACTATTGCATAGCCTCTATCTAAGACAGCCAATGGGCTTACAGCACCTAGGTTAGTTTCAAGATTTGTTAATTTGTAAGATTTTTTTATTATTACACTTTTTATCTGATGTTGAATGCTTTGCATTTGAGAGCGAATGATTTCTTGGTATTTTTCAATTACTCGCATGGCATTGGATTGATAAAGTAAATTTGAAGCAATCGTCAGATCTTGTTTTGTTGAATTGATTACATTTTGCATTATCTGAGATAATCGTATTTCCAGGTTATCCAATGATTGAGATTGTTCCTTTAATAGAATAATTGGGCTCTCTAGGTTCTGAGAGACCAAAAGAATTTTTTGATATTTTTCTTTTACAAGATTTTGAAATGAATGCATTAGGGTATCTTTTGCATCCTCGATAGCATCTTCAAGTTGAAAATAGTATTCAGTCACCAATTCTGCAGCAGCGGTTGGAGTAGGGGCTCTGAGATCAGCAACAAAGTCAGCTATTGTGAAATCTATCTCATGGCCAACACCAGAAATAATAGGTATGGGGTAGTCAAATATCTCTCTAGCTAAACTTTCATTGTTAAAAGCCCATAAATCTTCTATTGAGCCTCCTCCACGGCACATCAAAATAACATCAAAGGAATTGTGGGGGTTTGCATTATTGAACTCTAAGCCATTCTGCAAGGCTCTTATCAGCGCCCTTGGAGCTGTATCTCCCTGAACTGTTGCCGGAATCAATGTAACTTGACTAATAGGAGCTCTTCTTTTTATGGTTGTTAAAATATCTTGAAATGCTGCGGTCGATTCTGATGTTATGACTCCAATATGTCTTGGCTGTGTGGGTAAATTTTGTTTTATATTTTGAGAAAATAAACCCTCAGAATCTAATTTCTTTTTAAGCTCATCAAATTGCTGCATCAGATTACCTGATCCGGCTGGTTGCATTGAACTTACGATCAGCTGGTAATCACCCCTCGGTGCATAAAGACTGACTTGTCCTTTAAGAATGCATTGATCCCCATTCTGAGGTTCAAAATTTAGCCTGGAGTTTTGATTGCGAAACATGGCGCACCTAATAGCACCATCCTCATCTTTTAGAGTGAAATAAATGTGCCCAGAAGATGGTCTGGCTAAATTAGAAATCTCTCCGAGCACAGCTATGCCGCGAAATTGATTCTCTAATAGTTTTTTTGCTTGCTGATTGAGTTGACCAACCGAGATAACTTCTTCTTCATGATTTACAATATCTGCACACATAACTGAAGTATATCTTGATGTCATCACAATTAAACCCAGCTAAAAACTTTTTTATTCTCCTTTTAGGTGCAGGGTTAATTGGTTTGGCTCCATTATTTGTTCGGTGGAGTGAGCTATCCCCATCATGGATTTTGTTTTATAGAATGTTTTTTGCTTTACCATTTTTAGCCTTAATAAATATTTACTTTAATAAGTCCCAAGCTTTTAGATTACAGAACAGCAAGAATCTTCTTTTCGCTGCAATAGCTGGCTTGGCTTTTGCAACTGATATGAGCGCTTGGCATTGGAGCATTCAATTTACTTCAATAGCAAAGTCAACAATTATTGTTAATACAGCTCCAATTTATGTTGTGATTCTAGGGGTATTTTTATTTAAGGAATCCGTTAGTAGACGATTCTTGCTATCTTTTGCCTCAACATATATTGGAGTCTTTGGTTTGGTGTATTTTTCTAACACCATGACAGATGGAGCTCTGCTTGGCGATGCTTTGGCTCTTATGGCAGCTTTTATGTATGCCACTTATTTACTCATTATTTCCAAGTTGGGCAAAGAAAGTTCCATCAATATTATTTTCTACACCACGCTATTCACGGGCTTATTCGGATTAATCCCAGCGCTTATTGAATCTAGAGACTTTTTGCCAACAAGTAAGGCAGAAATATACAATTTATTTGCTATGGCAATATTGTGCCAAGTTGGCGGTCAATTTTTTATTACTTACAGCATGCCAAGACTCACAGCATCTTATGGCTCAATAGGGCTTCTGATGCAGCCAATTATTGCCACAATTTTTGGAGCCTTAATCTTTGCTGAATATTTAAATTTCATTCAACTTGGTTTTGTAATTTTAGCTTTAGTCGGAATATACTTTGCTAGACTAGAAATTAATCCGACAATAAAAGAGGAGCGTAATGGATCATCAAACCAAAGCACAAGAGCTCAGCTTTCTCTCTAGAGATTATGCTGTCGCTAAAGATAAAGAAAAATGGTTAGGACTGTTTGATGAAAATGCGATCATACAAGATCCAATAGGTCAAAGCCCATTAGATCCAATTGGAAATGGCCATCAGGGCATTCAAGCAATTGAAAAATTTTATGACACAGTTATTGCCAATGGCAACATTGAATTTACTATTGTTGAGATCAATTCCATGTGCAGATGAATGTGCAAATTATGCAGAGATCGTTAATAAGGTTGGAGACATAAAAATAGAAACAAAAATGATTGTCATTTACCGTGTAAATTCTCAGAATAAAATAGTATCATTACGGGCGTTTTGGGATTACAAGAAAATGGAAGGCCAATTAAACGCTTTATTGGGTGATTAGCTCAGTTGGGAGAGCATCTCGTTTACACCGAGAGGGTCGGCAGTTCGAGCCTGTCATCACCCACCAAACAACCAAAAAAAAGCCCGGATAAATCCGGGCTTTTTTATTCAAACTGACTTCTTATTAGCTAGCCATTTTACTTTCTGAATCACTTACAGCAGCTGACCAGATAACAACACCAAATAAGATCTTGTTAACAAAGTCTGCAAGGTTGTAAATGAGGTTTAATGAACCTTCGTCCACTCCACCACCAAAATAGCCTACAGCGTATCCCAAAGGATAGATTGCCCAACCCACAATGATGATCCACATCATAGTGTTATACGCGGTTGTAACGGCAGCATTGCCTGAAGCATTTCTAGCTGCAGCGCCTTCACCGAACCATAATGTATAGATCATGTAAAGCCAAGCAGACACTCCGATTACAAATGCAATCATTTGATTCATATGCTCAGCTTCTCCAGCATAACCAAACCCAAGCATGACAATTGAACCTACAAATAGCTTATAGAATAATGAGGCAGCAACGTTAGTCACAGCTTTCAGGATTAAATAGAACTCAATAATTAATAATGGCACAGTTAGCAACCAGTCAATGTATCTGAAAACAGTTGGTGTTTCACCTGAGGCTGTTCCTGTTTCGGCCAACGATAGTTCCATTGAATCAATCCAAACACCTCTCATGTAGAGATAATGCCAAAATGCAATACCGGTAACTAAACCAGCAATTGTTAATGATGTTTTCCATTTTGCATGAACTCTATCTCTTTCAATGAAAAAGAAAGCAGTTGCAGCTAGCAAAGCAGCTGAAACAAGCCAGAAAGAAATCCCAACGTAATCGCTCTCGCTAAGATTGCCTCCTGAAGCAGCAAAAGTAGGAACGGCCATTACCCCAGCCAAAAGCATAAGTAATTTCATGTAATACTCCTTTTTAGTTAATTAACACTCTCCTTCATGGAAAGTTATGAAAGCATATCAAAAATTAAACTTGTCGGTAAAACTTTTTGTTTGTAAAAAACACATTAAATTTGACAAAATATAAATAATGAGAATCATTATCATTTAGGACAAATAGTTATTATTTGTTATGAATGCATGCCACATAAACGTTGCAGAAAAATATAAAAAAGCTATCATTCACAAGCGTTCGCGGTCCGGTAGTTCAATCTGGTTAGAACGCCGCCCTGTCACGGCGGAGGTTGCGAGTTCGAGTCTCGTCCGGATCGCCATTTTATAAAATTATGACAAGTCAAATAGCACTTATATTTCTCAATCTTTTAATTGCAGGGGTTATCTTTACCCATCTTGTTTTAACAACACCAGTTATATTCCGCAGCCTTGATGAGGAATCTGCGTCACAATTCTTACGTGCAATTTTTCCACGCTATTACTTTCTATTGTTTCTTTTATCGCTACCCATTTTATTAATTCTGTTTTTTCAAGACTCTTCATTGAATTGGTGGCTTGGAATCAATCTTTCATTTCATGCTTTGTTAGGGCTTCTTGGTATTCCTATTACCAATGCTGCTAAAGATCGAGGCTGGGAAAAAATATTTTCTTTTGCTCATGGTGTCAGTGTCTACTGCACAATAGTAATTCTAGCCTTGAGCTTGACCCAGTTCTTTCTCTATATTAATTAATTCATTTCTTGGACATTAAACTTACTCAAAAAAATAAAACTTGTATTCGATGTTCCAAATCATTTTCATGGCGCAAAAAATGGGAAAGGTCCTGGGATAATGTAAGATTTTGCAGCAAAAGATGTAAATCTGAATCAAAAAATATCGATTTCAACGCTTGAAGTTAATGCTTTTAACACCATATTGCATTCAAGGGGATTAATAATTATGGCAAGAACAAAAACAAAATCATTTCAAACTGAAACTAAGCAGCTATTGCAGCTGATGATACATTCACTTTACTCAAATAAAGAAATTTTTCTAAGAGAGCTTGTATCTAATGGCTCTGATGCTCTAGATAAACTTAGATTTCAAGCCATTGAAAATACTAAAATCTTAGATGGTGATACAGATCTAGGGATAAATATTCACCTCAATGCAGAAAATAATACGATCACTATTTCTGATAATGGAATTGGCATGACAGAGGATGAGGTAATTGAGAATATTGGCACCATTGCAAAATCTGGTACCGCTCAATTTTTATCAGATATGACAGGTGATAAGAAAAAAGATTCTAATTTGATTGGTCAGTTTGGAGTGGGTTTTTATTCTGTTTTTATGGTAGCTGAAAAAGTCTCAGTTCATTCAAGAGCAGCTTCAGCTAATGTTGCAGATGGTGTTCTTTGGGAGAGCTCTGGAGAAGATACCTATCAGCTCTCAAAAATTCCAAAAGAAGATAGAGGAACTAAAATTACAATCTATCTAAATGATGAAAATAAAGAGTTCTCTGAGCTTATGAGAGTGAAGTTCTTATTACAAAAATATTCTCAATACATTAACTTCCCTTTAATTCTCAACCCAGAAGAAGGCGATTCAGAAATTATTAATGATTCGGATGCTATATGGCTCAAGTCAAAACGCTCAGTAAAAGATCAAGAATATAAAGATTTTTATAAATTTATTTCATACGATACTAATGACCCTTTAACTTGGATGCATAACAAGGTTGAGGGTAAACAAGAGTACACGAGTTTACTTTTTATACCTGAGAAATCTCCCTATGATCTTTGGAACAGAGATACACCCAGGGGCATTAAGTTATTTATCCAACGAGTTTTTATAATGGATGACGCAGCTCATTTTTTACCTTTGTATCTCAGGTTTATTAAGGGTGTGGTTGATTCAAGCGATCTACCATTAAACGTTTCGAGAGAAATATTGCAAGATCATCCATTGGTAGATTCTATCAAGAAAGCATTAAGCAAGAGAGTGCTTGATAGCTTAAAAAAACTTCAAAACGATAAACCGGAAGATTATCAAAAATTCTGGAAGGAATTTGGATTAGTGGTAAAAGAAGGTCCTGCGGAAGATTATGAAAATTCAGAATCAATAGCAGAGCTTTTCTTATTTGCAAGTACCGCCTCGGGTTCCAGTGACCTTAATACTTCCTTTGACCAATACATAGAAAGAATGAAAGATGGAGAAGAAAAAATTTATTATTCAATAGCAGACTCTTTTGAAGCAGCGGCTAATTCACCTCATATTGAACATCTAAAAGTGAATGGTACAGAAGTGCTTTTACTTACAGATAGGATTGATGAATGGCTTATGTCCACTTTGATGCAATTTAAAGGCAAGACTTTAGTGAACGTTGCAAAAGAAGAACTTGATGAAACTGAAAAAAAACCAAAGGTCACCAAAGAAAAGCAAGAAGTTATTAATAAAATAAAAAAATCCTTAGATGCCAAGGTTTCAGATGTTATTGCTAGCTCACGTTTAGTTGATTCCGCTGTTTGTTTAGTTCTATCAAAAGATGAGCCGGGCGCTCAACTCAAGAGAATCCTAGAAGCTTCAGGTCAAACATTTGAAGACTCCAAACCTGTTTTTGAAGTTAATCTTAAACATAAGCTCATAAAAAAATTAGGAGGAATGTCTGGAAAAGAATTTTCAAATTTCTCTCAATTTCTATTTGATTATGCTGTGATTGCTGAAGGCGGCTCACCTAAAGATCCCGCAAAATACTTAAGACAATTGGATAAATATTTAGGATAAATGAGCACTAAAAAAGATGTTGCAGTTCTTGGAGGAGGGAGCTTTGGAACAGTTTTAGCCAATCTGGCTGCTTTTAATGGCTATCAAGTTCGTTTATGGGTCCGTGATGCTGAGCAAGCGTTACGGATTAATTCTGAGGGTGCAAATACTACTTACCACCCTGAGCTCAAACTATCTGAGAATATTTCTGCATCCGAAGACCTAGCTGCAGTGGTAAAAGGGGCAGAGTATATTTTAGTGGCTACACCAAGCCTCATATTTGAACAAATCATCGCTCGACTAGAGCCGCATATCGACCCAGGTACCTCAGTTATTTCTTGCACGAAGGGTATAAAACCAAAACCATTTAGAACCATGAGTGAGATTATTTCAAAATATCTAGGTCATATTGTTGGAGATAAGATAGGAGCACTAAGCGGTCCAAATTTAGCCAGAGAAATTGCTGAGCAAAAAATTACTGGTACCGTCATAGCATCGTCTAATAACTATTTATCCTCAGAAGTGAAAGCAATATTATCCTCTGCTACCTTTAAAGTCTTTTCTAGTGAAGACGTTCAAGGGGTAGAGCTAGCTGGCGCCTTAAAAAATATATATGCAATCTGCTGTGGCATTGCAAATGCTAAAGATGTTGGTGAGAATGCACTTGGATTTATTGTGACCAGAAGCATGGCCGAAATGAGCAGATTAGCAGTAGCAAAAGGCGCAAACCCAATCACTTTTCTGGGTTTAGCTGGAATGGGAGATTTAATGGCTACATGCACCTCAAAGCTTTCGCGAAACTTTCAGCTTGGAGAACTTATTGGGCAAGAGATGAGTTTAGCCGAAGCTAAAGAGAAAGTTGGCCAGGTAGCCGAAGGGGCAAGAACTTTAGAGGTGGTATTCTATGAAGCTCAAAAGATGAAAGTGAGCATGCCAATAGTTGAATCTCTTTACAATATTTTATATCAAGGGGGTCCATCAGATCAGCTATTAAGAGACTTACTGGATCATCCAAACGAAGTTGATGTAGAATTCACATATAAGGGATTAAAATCATGACAGAAATAAATAAAGATGAGTTACTAGATATAAAAAAATGGCAACGTTTTTTTTTCATGTTGGTGTATGGGGTGGCTGTGTATTTTGTTGTAGGTATTTTATTATTCCTAGCATCTATACAGTTCCTTTTTTACCTTTTTACTTCAAAAACTAACACCCAATTACAATTAGCCAATAATTGGCTCCAAGGTTTTTTTAATGACGCATTAAATTTCTTAAGCTTCAATACTAATGCTAAACCATGGCCTTTCAACAGCAATGCTGATGAAGTGGACGCAGATTTAGATGATGAAATTATTGAAGCTGATGCAGAGGAATTAAGCGATGATTCCCCTGAAGAAGCAACTGAAACTGTTAGTTAGGCAGTAAAGCTAAAAACTCAGCTCTAGTTGAAGGGTTATTTCTAAAAACTCCCATCATTGACGATGTTTTCATGACAGAATTTTGTTTTTGAACGCCTCTCATGACCATGCACATATGCTGAGCTTCGACAACAACGGCACAACCCTTGCAACCAGTAATGTCTGTAATAGCTTCCGCTACTTGATGGGTAAGCCTCTCTTGAATTTGCAGTCTTCGTGCAAACATATCCACAATTCTTGCAATTTTACTTAATCCCAAAACTTTTCCATCAGGAATATAGGCAACATGGCATCGACCATTAAACGGGAGCATGTGATGCTCACATAAAGAGTAAAACTCAATATCTCGCACCAAAACCATATCTTCAATATCTGAATCAAATAAAGCATTATTAACAACTTTGTCTAAACTTAATTTATAGCCATGGTTTAAAAATTTAAAAGCGGCTGCTGCACGTTTTGGAGTATTGACAAGACCATCTCTTGTCTCGTCTTCTCCGATATCCTTGAGCATATGTTTGAAAGAACTTATGAGCTCATCTGAAGGGGTAATAATTTTATCAAAATCATCTAGATTTTTTAAATTTGATATATTTTCTGACATTTTTATCTCTTTCTAAATAAATATTTGATGTAGTTTAACTTTTAAAGAAACTCTTTGTAAGGCAAATCTGAATCTAAGCTAAACTTTTCTCCGGTTACCTTATTGATGATCTCATTGCTTTTAAACTTAAAATCATTTGACCCATTTATCACTCCCTCACCAAAGACATATCTTGATTGCGTTTCACCAGCGAGGATAAGGTCTTTTTGAATCTTAAGATATTCTTGAGTTTTTGTATTTCTCTCTTTGTATTTTTTAAGGTCTTTTGATAAATATTTTGATTGGAGCAAATCCATTGTTTTATTTGGAGATGCAATTAATGCAGTTCCATTGTTGCCCCCAAAACCTTTTGCATTTAGAACTGCAAAATCGAAATCACCCTCTGCAAACTCCAAATGATCTAATAAAAAATTTACATTTTTAGAGCTAACATTTTCTGCTAAAGCTGGAGTTGTCGTAATGCCTGGAATAAAATTATTTTTCCAGGTCCCAAGCGCATTGACGATTTGATCCCCACCTGCAGCGGCCATAGAATGACCAAGATATGATTTAATTCCGGTCACTGGGAGACCATCGATGCTCATGGCTCCTGCTAGGCTAGAAATAATATGAGATTCACTCTCACGATTTTGAGGTGTGCTAGTACCATGCGCATGAAAAAATGTTTTACTTAAAGCCTCTTTGCCAAAATATTTTTGAATTTGATTGAGAGTCTTGCCTACCGTTAGGTAATTTCCAGCACCTGGACCTGAAATAGATTTTTTAAAACCATCAGCATGAATATGGCTCGAGATAGCAGCACCATGAACATTGAGCCCAAGGTTTATAGCCAGATCATCAGCCATGAGGACAACAAATTGAGCTGATTCTCCCAAGCTCATACCTATGTTTTCTCCAAAAGGCCTACAAATATTTCGATGGTTAACGCTTGATGAATCTTCTCCAAGTATTTTTTGTAAATTTAACAAATTTTTATCTTCTGCGAGTCCTTTGGTAGCAGAAAACGCCTCATAAATTTCAGGCACAATGCCTGATTCTGCGGCACCCACAAAACAAATTAATGATTCACCAGATTGAATCATTGAGATACCAACTTTTAGGTTGTATTGAAAAGTTGCGCAAGCACCCGCAAAATTTCCAGTAATACCCATGCTTCCCAAAACATAGGCATGAGCAAAATCAGCACTCATTTCCCCCAGTGACATTGCCATGTGTTTGCTTGTAACTCTTGAACCGATTAAAGAGGATTGAAACATTCCACCCATCCCATATTTATCAGCCTGCGCTACTGCGCAACCTGAAATACATCCTATTTTCTCTCTAGGAACTTTCTCTACGATTTCCTCCCAAGGCATTCCTAGACTTTTAACTGTGTCAGATAAACCAACAATTGACATAGCTAAGCTTCTTGGGTGCTGTCTTGCATTGTAGGTGTCTTCAGGATTAAACCCTGAAGGAAGCTGACCACCTGCAAGTGTTGGAAGCTCAGGGTTTCTTAGATTATGAATTAGAAAAAAATCTTTATCGATTGCCCGCATCAAAGATTTACTAAGAATCTGCTCTCGATCAGAGCTGTTCATTAAATGGCCTAGACTAGTTATAACTTCATTTTGATCAGGAGAGTTTAATTCTTCAAAGAGCATTCGTTTAAATGCAAGATCAAAAATCGATCGCCCAGCAGCACTGATTCCTCCATAACCAACAATTAGAGGTAAGGCTGACATTCTAGATTATTTTCTGTGCAGCCAGCAAAGTGTTTAATATGAGAGTGTTAATTGTCATTGGACCAACTCCACCAGGAACCGGAGTAAAGGCAGAGGCTATATTTTCTATCCCATCAAGATCAATGTCACCACATTTTTCCACTGGATGATAACCAGCATCAATAATCACAGCTCCATTTTTAAGCCAACTTTTTTTAATGAGTTTTGGAACCCCAACTGCGCCAATAACTATATCTGCTGCTTGAATATGGGTTTGTAAATTTTTAGTTTTAGAGTGACATATGGTGACCGTTGCATTTTGATTCAGCAGCATCATTGCCATCGGCTTTCCTAAAATAGGGCTTCGACCTACAACCACAGCATCTTTTCCTGAAATCTCAATCTTATAATGCTCCAGAATTCTCATAATTCCAGCCGGAGTGCATGATCCGTACGCTGGTTCACCCATAGTCATTTGGCCATATCCCAGGCAAGTCACACCATCCACATCTTTTGCTACCTTAATGGCATCAAAACAAGCACGCTCATTAATCTGAGATGGGACTGGGTGCTGTAAAAGAATTCCATGGACATTTTTATCATTATTAAGCTGTTGGATTGCTGCTAATAATTCTTCTGTTGAGGTCTCTTTACTTAGTTCTATAGCCATAGACTCCATGCCCAATCTAGCGCAAGCATTTTGCTTCATTTTTACATAGGTTGCTGAGGCTGGGTCCACTCCAACAAGAATAGTTGCAAGTGTCGGAACAATCCCCTTGTTTTTTAGCTCTAAAACTTGATTTTTTATTTCAAGTTCTGCAATTTGGGCTAACTCCTTTCCATCTAAAATTTTTGTTTTCATGGGTGCATTTTCTCACCATTAAATTTTTATGCAATGGAGATTGATTATTTAACTTTAAAACTTTAAGATCATCGTGCTCGGGGTATAGCGCAGTCTGGTAGCGCACTCGCTTTGGGAGCGAGTGGTCGTAAGTTCGAATCTTACTACCCCGACCAGTGCGCCTGTAGCTCAGTTGGATAGAGCAACGGTTTTCTAAACCGTGGGTCAGGAGTTCGAATCTCTTCAGGCGCGCCATTAATTTCTTTAATTTTAAATTCCATTTTTATTCGAAAAGTATTAAATTATTCATAATGTTCAATTATTTTAAGAAAAAAAATAACCTTTCTTCTAAAATTTTTTTTCAAAAGAATAGATATTTTTTAGTAAAAAATTTACTTACACCAGAATTACTGGAACATATTAAAGTCTCCTGGAATGCATTTGAAAAGCATCCATTTGACCAGATTTTTGTTAAATCTGAAGGCTCTCATAGAGAAGATTCTCTTTGGACAAAGCCATTTACTACAGTCGAATTTGGGGCAGCTCCTTTTGGAGTATATCTTTTAGCCCATCTTCAAAAATCTTTTGAAACAATTCTTAATCTTGAGTTGGTTCCAACATACAACTATTCACGAAAATACAATAGAAATGCTGTGCTGTATGCTCACAGAGACAGACCTAGCTGCGAAGTAAGCGCCACAATATGTATTGACCAAGATACAGATAATAATAAGCCTTGGCCAATTTGGCTTTTGAACAATAAAAATTATGCAGGTTATAAGTATGAGCCAGTTTTTGATCTTTCTCAAAAAAAATCCATGGATGAAAGATCATCTCTCGGTTGTAAAGCAATATATATGAGCCCGGGAGATGTTTTGATATATCAGGGTATAAATGTGTTGCATTGGAGAGATCCACTTGAAGGAAATTTTTCTAAAAATATTTTTATTCATTATGTAGACAAAAATGGCCCATTGTATAAAGAAAATCCTTGCTTAAAGTATGATGGCAGGGAATCTATTTATGGCAACTACGATGCAGATTTTCCAAATTACCAACCTGTAATTGATCTCAATCTTAGGTCTGAAGATGAGCCTGAGTGGCTTGAAAGCCTTGCATCTGCTGGAATATCTCCAGTAGATTAAAGGTATGGGCTAAACATATAGTAAAATAGAAATATCATAACGATAATTAAGTAAATCCTGTGTTTTGTTCTTTTTTTCATTGACAAAATAAGCAGTAGCTTTGAATTAAATATATATTGAATTTATAAAATGAAAACTAATTTTTTTCAAGTCGCAGCTTTCTATAAATTCATTCAATTAGATGATTTAGATTATATGCAAGATCTATTTCTAAAGTTTCTTCAATCTCATAATATTAAAGGAACTGTACTTATAGCAAACGAAGGAATTAATGGAACTATTTCTGGCAAAACTACAGATATTAAGCAATTTAAGTCTTTTGTAAAAAAACTTGATCTCTTATCTAGTTCTGATTTTAAAATTTCTTTTTCTGCCAAAGAACCATTTCCTAGATTAAAAGTTAAAATAAAAGATGAAATTGTGAGCATAGGAAATAAATTAGCCAATCCCGCGAAAGTTGTTGGGGAATACGTTCAACCTGAAGAATGGAATGCTTTAATTTCACAAAAAGATGTGATGCTTATTGACACTAGAAATACCTACGAGCATTCAATTGGTTCATTCCAGGATTCAATTGAGCCAGAAACAACAAACTTTAGAGAGTTTCCTGATTGGTTGGCAGAGCTAGAGAATTCTAACCCCAACAAGAATAAAAAAATTGCTATGTATTGCACTGGCGGTATTAGATGTGAAAAAGCCTCTTCATTAATGAAGGCGAAGGGCTTTGAAAATATTTATCACCTCAAAGGCGGAATTCTAAATTATATCGAGAAAGTGGATCAAGCTTCTTCATTATGGAGTGGAGAGTGCTTTGTATTTGATGATAGGGTGGCTTTAAACCATGATTTAGAAGTTGGATCGTTTGATATGTGTCATGGATGCAGGATGCCAATTACAGAGGATGATAAACAGTCAAAAAAATACTTAAGAGGAATTAGTTGCCCAAATTGTTTTGATCACAAGACGCCAGATCAAAAAAGACGATATGCAGATCGACAAAAACAAATGGACTTAGCCAAGCAACGCAATCAAAAACACATCGGTGCAAAACCCAGTGCTAGGCAAAAATGAATTCACCTATTCTCTATACTTTCAGGAGGTGTCCCTATGCAATGCGAGCAAGGATGGCTATTATCCTGTCATCCAAGCAATGCGAGCTAAGAGAAATTCTATTGAAAAAAAAACCTAAAGAGATGCTTACAATCTCACCCAAAGGAACTGTTCCTATTTTGCATTTGGATGACCAAGTTATTGATGAGAGTCTTGATATTATCGAATGGGCCATGCAATCTAGCTCAGACAAAGTGCATAGCTTTTTAAAAGCTGAAAAAGCAATGTCTAATGATTTAATTCAATTATTTGATACAAAGTTTAAGTATCATCTCGATCGCTACAAATATGCATCTAGGCATGAAACAAATGCTGGCGATCATCAAAATGAATGCTTGCTTATCCTAAATCAGCTAGATAAAAACATTGAACCAAATCCATGGATTTTTGGCAGAATGGTAAGCCTTTTAGATATTTCAATTTTACCATTTATCAGGCAATGTAAGATTGCAAATCCAGATTGGTTTATATCTCAAGGTTTTAAAAAAACCATAGCTTTATTGGATCACTTTGAATCTTCTGACCTATTTGATCAAGCAATGAAGAAATTTAAGTTATGGGATCCAGAAGATCCAATTAAAGTAATGTTTCCCTAGCTTTCAGTATTTTTATAGGCCAATTGAATCATAGCTTATAGCTATTCTATCTATCGCAGTCTTGTAAGCAGCTATTCTTAGATTTGGAATATCATTATCAATAAGACTTTGTCTAATTTTTTGATAAGCCTCTCTCATCATGTCATCAAGACCTGATCGAACCAAGTCAATTTCATTAGCTCCTTCAATAAACTGATGTTTAAACTTTTCTGGCATTTCTTTTCCAGTCATGGTTTCAATTGCGGTAATTAAAGTATCAAACTGATATGCATTTCTTCTTTTTTCTAGGCGCCCAAAACGAATGTGCCTTAGATTTCTTACCCATTCAAAATAGCTCACAGCAACTCCGCCAGCATTGGCCATGATGTCTGGAATAATAATTATGTTACGTTTGTTAAGAACTTCATCAGCCTCAAAAGTGATTGGGCCATTGGCAGCCTCTACAATTAATTTTGCCTTAATTTCTGAAGCATTGGATTTATCAATTACATTTTCTCTGGCAGCTGGAATTAAAATATCACAATCCATACATAAAAAATCGGCACTATTTTTTTTAAATGATCCATCGGAATATCCTTCAAATGTCCCATGTTCCATTTGATAATTTTTCAGAGCTTCTATGTTGAGTCCCTTGTCATTTAAGATAGCTCCATTGTGTTCCATGACACATACTATTCGACATGCATCTTCTTCCTGTAAAAATTTGGCAGCATGATACCCAACATTTCCTAGCCCCTGGATTACAATTTTTTTATCTTGCAATCCACCCTTGAAACCAGCCTTTAAATAATCATCTTCGTGCCGAAAGAATTCTCTTATAATGTATTGGACGCCTCTACCTGTTGCTTCAGACCTTCCTACCAAACCACCTTTTTGTGGAGGTTTGCCAGTAACGCAGGCAAGAGCATTAATATCAGTTGGATGGATTCGTCGATATTCATCTGCTATCCATGCCATTTCTTGCGCTCCAGTGCCAACATCAGGTGCAGGAACATTTTGAGCAGGATGTATGAGATCTCTTTTAATTAACTCTTGGGCAAATCGACGAGTAATTTTTTCAATTTCTGTACGTGTCCAGTCCTTAGGATCGATTTTTAAAGCTCCCTTAGAGCCTCCATACGGGACTTCAATGATTGCACACTTTAAAGTCATCAAGGCAGCCAGAGCTTCAACTTCTTCCTGGCTAGAAGCCATATCGTATCTAATTCCACCCTTAGCTGGTTCAAAATGTTCAGAGTGGACTGAGCGCCATCCAGTAAAGGTATGAATCTTATCTTTTAATTTCACACCAAAATTAATGGTATAGGTTGAATTGCAAACCCTAATTCTAGTAGCCAAATCATCTGGTATCTCTGTATATTGCAAAGCCTTATCAAACAATTTATTTGTACTATTCAAAAAATTTTGCTTTACCAAAATAACCCCCTGAAAAAATATTATTATATGCTTTTTGCATCTATAATGTTTCGTTTCTTGGCGGGCGTAGCTCAGTTGGTTAGAGCGCTGGATTGTGGCTCCGGAGGCCGTGGGTTCGAACCCCATCGCTCGCCCCATTTGGATTAAATAAATATTATGGCTAGTAAATTAAAAAAACTTAAGGATTTAGAACGCAAGTTAACCGTTTCTGTTCCCGTCGAAGATTACAAAAAAAAGCATGGCGGTAAGTTAGCAAAGATCAAATCAACTGCAAAATTAGATGGTTTTAGAAAAGGAAATGTTCCTGATGATGTTCTAAAGCAGCGTTACGGAGACTCAATTCATTATGAGGTGCTAAATGAACTTATTCAGGAGAGCTACCCTAAAGAGCTGCAGGAACAAGCGTTAAAACCTGCCTCATCTCCAGCTATAAGCATTGAAAGTGAAGACCCATTAAAACCAATTTCTTATTCTGCCGTATTTGAGGTTTTTCCTGATGTAAAAGTTAAGCTTTCAAGATGGGCTAATTTTGATAAAACTGAAATTACACTCGATGATTCAGATTTAGACCTTGCAATTGACGATATTCTAGAGCGATATTGTCATTGGCATAAAGCTGATCGAGCTGCTGAAGATAAAGATCAAGTTGTTATAGATTTTGAAGGCAAGATTGATGGCGAGAGTTTTGAAGGAAATGAATCTAAAGACTTTAAATTAATTCTTGGATCAAAATCCATGATACCTGGATTTGAAGATAATCTTATAGGAAAAAATCCAGGAGATAGCTTCTCATTTAGGACTAACTTTCCAGAAGATTATTTTAAGAAAGATCTTGCTAACAAAGAAACTGAATTTTTTATAACACTTCATGAAGTTCAAGTAATGCATAAAGCCTCTATTGATAATGAGTTATTTAAAACTTTGGCCATGGAAGATGTTAAGGATGAAGATAGTTTCAGAGCAGAGATTCAGAAGCGTATGAACGGAGAAATCAAGCAACAAGAAAAATCCCTAACAAAAGAATCAATATATGAGACTCTTCTCAAGACTAATGATTTTAAGGTCCCACAAGCTTCGGTAGAAGAGCAAGCTCTTTTAATGCGAAAGGACTCATTGATGAGGATGGGTCAAACTCCAGAAAATGCAGACGAAGATTTATTTCCAGTAAAAGATTTCACAGAAAATGCTGAAAAAAGAGTTCGGTTAGATTTATTATTTTCTGCTTTGTTGATGAAATATGAATTAGAGGTAAATGAGGAAGATTTAAATAAATTTATTGAAGAAGAGGGCTCTAAATACAAAGATGCTGAACAATTTAAATCTTGGATTCAAAGCCAGCCTCAGCAACTTGACCAATACAAAATGGTAATCTTGGAAAACTTGCTCATTGAAAAATTAGAATCTGACCTCAAATCTAAGGTAAAGGTGATAAAATTTTCGGAACTGGCAAATAAATAACTTATGAAAACAATCAATTCAGGCTTAGTCCCCATGGTCGTTGAGCAGACTCCAAGAGGAGAGCGTGCATTCGATATCTACTCTCGTCTACTAAAGGAGAGAATTATTTTTCTATCCGGACCAATTGATGACTACATTTCCAATTTGGTGGTTGCACAGCTCTTATTCTTAGAATCAGAAAACCCAGAAAAAGATATTAGTATTTATATTAATTCCCCGGGTGGAGTTATTTCTTCAGGCTTGGCTATCTATGACACAATGCAATTTATTGCCCCAGAAGTTTCCACGCTTTGCATAGGTCAAGCAGCTAGCATGGGGTCACTTCTTCTTGCTGGCGGATCTAAAGGCAAAAGATTCGCCCTAACAAATTCTCGCATCATGATCCATCAGCCTCTAGGCGGTTTTCAGGGGCAGGCATCTGACTTTGAAATTCATGCAAAAGAGATGTTATTAGTAAAGAAAAAGGTTAACGAGATTTTAGCCAAGCACACTGAGAAGAGTGTTAAGAAAGTTGAACAAGATACGGATAGGGATAATTTCTTGAATGCAAAAGAGGCTATGGCTTATGGCATAATTGATCAAATACTAGAGAGTAGACCTAAGGCTAATGGAAAATAAAGATAACAATAAACTTAAATGTACTTTTTGTGGCAAAGGTCAGGAAGATGTCCGTAAACTTATAGCTGGTCCAAGTGTTTATATTTGCGATGAGTGCGTTGATCTTTGTAATGACATCATTGAAGAAGAGGTTAAAGAGGATGAGGTTGAGGTATTGGAGCTATTGCCTTCACCATTAGAAATTTTTAATCAACTTGATGAATACGTTATTGGTCAAGAGAAGGCAAAAAAGATACTGTCGGTTGCGGTTTACAATCATTATAAACGCCTTAGATCTAATTCAAAAAAAGATGACATTGAGTTACAAAAAAGTAATGTATTACTGCTTGGTCCAACTGGCAGTGGTAAAACATTACTAGCACAAACCCTTGCTAGAGTCCTCAATGTTCCATTTACCATAGCTGATGCAACAACCCTAACTGAAGCAGGCTATGTTGGAGAGGATGTAGAAAATATTATTCAAAAACTTTTACAAAAATGTGACTATGATCCAGACAAAGCAGCCTTAGGTATAGTCTATATTGATGAGATTGATAAGATTGCTCGAAAATCAGACAACCCATCAATTACTCGAGACGTTTCTGGAGAAGGTGTTCAACAAGCATTGCTAAAATTAATTGAAGGAACTGTCGCTTCCATTCCTCCCGCGGGTGGGCGAAAGCATCCTCAACAGGAGTTTATTCAAATAGATACCTCAAATATCTTATTTATATGTGGTGGGGCATTTTCTGGGATTAACGAAGTTATAAAGAATCGTACTGACAAATCTGGAATAGGGTTTGGAGCAGTTGTTAAAGATACTCAAGCTTCAGTTGCATCAATTGTAGAATCCTTGGAGCCCGAAGATCTCGTCAAATATGGATTAATTCCTGAATTTGTTGGTAGACTTCCAGTGATATCTAACCTTCATGAATTAGATGAAGAGGCTCTTGTAAGAATTCTTCAGGAACCAAAAAATGCACTTGTAAATCAATATAAATATTTGTTTAACATTGATGAGGTTGAATTAGATTTTAGGACAGAGGCTTTGGTTGAAATAGCAAAAAAAGCCTTGAAAAGAAAAACAGGTGCGAGAGGTTTACGATCCATAATGGAGGAACTCTTGATGGATACTATGTTTGAGCTCCCTAGCATTGATCTTGAAAAAGTTATTGTCGATGAAAATGCTGTCATCCACTCAACCGATCCAATTAAAGTATATAAATCCTCTAGGAAAAAAACTTCAACAGCTGGTTGAATTTCAATAATTCTCCCTCATTATATTTATATGGCTAGTATAAAATATGATCTTCCTTTAATTCCTCTTCGCGACGTCGTTGTTTTCCCTGGTGTGGTTTCAACGCTCTTCGTAGGTAGAAATAAATCTATTAACGCTTTGAACGCTGCCATGGCAGGTGAGAAAAAAGTTATTCTTGTTGCTCAAAAAGATGGTGCGCTTGATTCTCCAATGTACGAAGATCTTTTTAAGGTAGCAACCATCGCTAACATACTGCAGCTAATTAAACTTCCCGATGGAACTGTAAAAGTTCTAGTTGAGGGCTCTCATAGAGCTCAAATGGAATCTCTCGAATCAGACAAAGAGTTCTCCAAGGTAAGAGTTAGCCTGATTGCAGATTCAAAAATTAATTTAAAAGATGGTGATAATCTATCAAAATTTATCAAAGCTAAGTTCCATGATTTTATCAATGTCACAAAAAAAATTGCACCAGAAGTTTTAGCTTCCATAGATGCCCTGGATGATCTATCGAGAATTATTGATTCCATTGCTGGCCATTTGCCTATGGAGATTAAACAAAAACAAGAAATTTTAGAGACCTCAGATTTTCAGTTAAGAGCAGAAATACTAATTGCTTTCATAGAATCTCATTTAGATGTAATGGATATAGATAAAAAAATTCGCAATAGGGTTAAAGGGCAGATGGAAAAGTCTCAAAGAGAATATTATCTTAACGAGCAAATCAAGGCTGCACAAAAAGAGTTAGGTGATATTGGTGAAGAGGGCGATGAAATGTCTCAATTAGAAGATGATATTAAAAAATCTGGAATGTCTAAAGAAGCATTAAAAAAAGCTAATAATGAATTTACAAAATTTAAACAGATGTCTCCCATGTCAGCTGAGGCATCAGTAGTTAGATCATACTTAGATTGGCTAACTGCAATCCCATGGAAAAAGCGTAGCAAGGTTAAGTCTAATCTTAAGTCAGCAAGCGATATTTTAAATGAAGATCATTTTGGTTTAGATGAGGTCAAAGAAAGGATTCTTGAATATCTTGCAGTTCAACAAAGAGTAAAAAAACTTAAGGCTCCTGTCTTATGTTTAGTTGGTCCTCCTGGCGTTGGTAAAACATCTTTAGGACAATCTATTGCTAGAGCTACAAATAGAGAATTTGCACGCATGTCTTTGGGTGGGGTAAGGGATGAGGCCGAGATTAGAGGGCATCGTCGAACTTACATTGGCTCAATGCCAGGCAAAATCATTCAAAAGCTTTCTAAAGTAGAAGTTAAAAATCCTTTGTTTTTGTTGGATGAGATTGATAAAATGGGCATGGATCATCGAGGTGACCCTGCCTCTGCATTGCTTGAGGTCTTAGATCCAGAACAAAATAATACTTTCTCAGATCACTATTTAGAAGTTGACTTTGATTTGTCTGAAGTAATGTTTGTGTGCACAGCAAATAGCTTAAATATTCCTGGACCCCTTTTAGATCGTATGGAGATTATTAGGCTCCCGGGATATATCGAGGATGAGAAATTAAATATTGCAAAGCAATATTTAGTGCCAAAGCAACTTGAAAGAAATGGTTTGGATGTAAAAGAAGTTAAGCTTAGCGATAACTCGATCCTAGACATCGTTAGGTATTATACGAGAGAGGCAGGGGTAAGAGGGCTTGAACGTCAGATTGCTAAGATATTCAGAAAATCTGTTAAAGAACGCGTGCTTGCTGGTCGTAAGGAATTAAAAACTTCGATTAATATCACTCCTAAAAACTTAGAAAAATATTGTGGTGTTCCTAAGTTTAAATTTGGAGAAGCTGACATTGAAGATATTGTTGGTAAAGTTTCTGGATTAGCCTGGACAGAAGTAGGTGGAGAACTTTTAACAATTGAATCATCATATGTTCCAGGAAAAGGACGCGTTATTAAAACAGGCTCTCTGGGTGACGTTATGCAAGAATCAATTCAGGCAGCATTGACCGTAGTTAGATCAAGATCAGATAAGCTAGGCATTCCTGCTAACTTTTATGAAAAATTTGATGTTCATATTCATGTTCCCGACGGCGCAACCCCCAAAGATGGTCCTAGCGCTGGTGTAGGAATGTGTACTGCATTAATTTCAGTTTTTACAGGAATACCAGTGAGGTCAGATACTGCAATGACTGGCGAAATAACCCTTCATGGTCAAGTAACAAAAATTGGAGGCTTAAAAGAAAAACTTTTAGCAGCAAAGCGAGGAGGCATAAAGCGAGTTATTATTCCAGAGGATAATGCGGCTGATCTTCGTGAAATCCCGTCACAAATTACACATGCGCTTGAAATTATTCCTGTTCGATGGGTTGATGATGTTATTGCTCATGCTCTAACTGCAGAGCCAAAACCGATTAAGAAAAGACAGACTTCCAAAAATATTACAAAATCTAAAACTCCTAGCACTCGATCAAGTTCTAGAAAGCCCCATTAGAATAGCTTTTAAAGCTTGACATTTTGTCTGCTATGGCTTTTCATAGGCTTAGGTATAAAAACAAACCAGAGGAGAATTAAATGAATAAATCAGACTTAGTCGACGCAGTTGCTTCATCAACAGATATGACCAAAGCTTCAGCAGGAAGAGCTGTTGATGCGGTTTTAGATTCTATTGGCGATGCTTTAGGTAAACAAGATACAGTTTCACTTGTAGGTTTTGGAACTTTCTCAGTAAGACATAGAGCTGCTAGAGAAGGAAGAAACCCACAAACAGGTGCTTCAATGCATATTGCTGCATCAAAAGTTCCAGGCTTTAAAGCTGGTAAAGGCCTAAAAGATAAAGTTAAAAATTCTTAATTAACTTTAGATTTTAAAGTCTTAAAAAAAAGGGTGCATAAGCACCCTTTTTTTATGTATCATTGTTAGCTTTTAAAAGGGTGAATTATTTATGTTAGAGTCACTTCGCAATTTTCTGTCTGGTAAAAGAGTAATAGTAATAGCTATTCTTCTTGCCATACCTTTTGTATTTTTTGGTTCCACCTCATTTGGTACTAGCTTTAATAGCTTTGGAACTGTTAATGGAGAACCAGTCTTAGAAAGGGATGTGAACCTTGCAACTAGGCAAGTGAGCCAAAGACTTCAATCAATTTATGGTGAGGAATTCTCGCTTGATGACCTAGAAGAGGGGGTCTCAATTGGCTTAATTAAAGACGCAATTATTAGCGACAAACTTTTATTATCGGAAGTGAAAAACTTGGGTTTACTGGTGTCTGAAAAAAAAGCAAAAGAAGAAATTATGAGCCAGGACATATTTCAGGGTGAGCAAGGTTTTGACCGAACTCTTTTTGAATCAACCGTTAGATCTGGAGGATTTTCCCCAGAAGAGTATATTGAAATAATTCAGGACAACACCTCTCAATATACCCTACGTTTGGCAATGGGGGCAGCAGCATTCCCTATTGAAAAAGATATTCTATCTCTTGCCTCACTGTTAGAAACTAGCAGAGACATTAATTTTATAAAAGTTGATAAGAGCGAACTTATTGATTCCCAAGCAGCTTCTTTAACAGAGGGGCAAGAATTCTATGAGGCGAATCCTGTGCTTTTTCTTTCACAAGAGCAAAGGGATTTTTCATACATTATTTTAACCTTTGATGCATACAAGCAAAATGTTGACGTCCCAGAAAATTTTATTGAAGATTCTTATGCAGATTATTTAGAAGAAGCAGAACAGCAAATTCAAAATAGAATCTCTCATTTAATGATTGAAAAATCTAATTTTAATAGTTCTGACGAAGCGAGAGAATTGATTCAAAAGACACTTGTAGATATTAATAGTGGGGTCATTTCTTTTAATGATGCGGTTACAGAATTTAGTGATGATTTAGCATCTAAGGATTTTTTTGGTGACCTAGGCCTCTCTGCGGGCGATGCATTTCCTGAGGAATTTGAGAACGCTATCTTAAAAATGCAGTTAAATGAATTGAGTAATATTATTGAGCTAGAAGATTCATTTCATATTTTAAAGCTTACTGAAACTCTCAAACCAGAAATTAAAACCAAAGCATCAATGGAAAAGCAACTGCTTGATGAGTTAATAGATGCAGAAGCTCTTGCATTAATGCAAGATGATTTCTTAGCATTGGAATCAATGGTTTTGGATGGCGTCACTCTAAAAACCTTAAGCGATAACGCAAACCAACCTATTTTAATTACTGGTTTAAAGAGCATTGATAATGTCTCTTTGCAGGGCTTTATCGATTACTCGCCATTAGACTTATTTAATAATAGTATTACGCCAAATCAAATCGAGATTTTTGAGAGCAGTGATAGTTATGCATTTGTAATGATGACACAAAAATTAGACCCAGCTGTGCAGCCCTTTGTTGATGTTGCCGAGCTTTCAATTCAAGAGGTAAGAGTACAAAAGGCAGATCAGCTCCTAGAAGAATTCTCAAGTGGCGCAGAGGCAATTATCTTGGGCTCTAAAGTATTGCCTGATTTAAAAGGCTTAACTCAAGAAGAGTTCAAGTCTGTGAAGAGATTCTCTTCATTGCTTCCATCTGAAGTTATTAATCTTATTTTTGAATCCCCCATTGGTGACGTTCAAAGTAGTATTGCTTTTAATGGAGATCATTATTGGGCAATATCTTTAAATGAAACAGTTCCAACGAAAGAAGCTTTAGGAGATTCTCTTGAGCAGTACAGAGTTTTTTATAATGAGTCTATTGAGAGACAGTATTCAGGCTTCATTGATAACAATATAAAGAAGAACCAAAACGTTCGTTTGGAAAATTTTAACGCAAATTAATCTTCATATTCTTCAGTAGACATGGCGGCGGTGTTAAAACCTCCATCTACATAAGTAATCTCACCAGTTACTCCGCTGGCTAGATCGGAGCATAAGAATGCTGCCACATTTCCAACTTCAAGTGTTGTGACGGCTCTTCTTAATGGAGCCCTATTAGCATAGTTGGTTAGCATCTTTCGAAAATTCTTCACTCCAGATGCAGCCAATGTTTTGATTGGCCCTGCCGAAATAGCATTTACCCTGATTCCATCTGGCCCCATCGCCGCAGCTAGAAATCTTGTATTTGCCTCTAAGCTTGCCTTAGCAAGACCCATTACATTGTAGTTAGGCAAAGATTGAACTGATCCAAGGTAGGTGAGCGTTAGAAGTGCAGAATTTTTATTGAGCATTGGCTTTGCTCCTTTTGCCATAGCAGTAAAGCTATAAGAGCTTATATCGTGAGCTATTTTAAAGCCTTCTCTGGTAGCAACATCCACAAAGTTTCCCTCAAGCTCATTAGCAGGCGCGTAACCTATAGAATGAACAAACCCATCAAAGCTTTGCCAGTGCATGGATAATTTTTTATACATATCTTCAATACTTTGATCAGATGCAACATCGCATTCAAATAGGAGCTCAGAATTTAGCTCTGAGGCAATCTTCTCTACATTTCGCTTAAGTCTTTCACTTTGATATGTAAATGCAAGCTCTGCTCCTTGAGCATGCATTGCTCTAGCAATACCTGCAGCTATGGAGTGTTTATTTGCCAGCCCCGCAATTAAAATCTTTTTATTTTGTAACATAGATAAATTCTTTGTTTAATTGTTTAAATTACATTATAGGACTAAATAGTATCTTTATAACAAACAGAACATAATCTTCACTATTTAGTAGGATATTTTTATCGGTATAAAATATTTTGCACTTCCAAAAAATCTCGCTTTATACATTTAATTACAAAAGAAGAAAAGAACCTCAAGAGCCTTGTGTCTTTCAAGGAAACATATCATAATCTACCAACAGCTACTCTTGTGCATGCATATGTGTGGCTAATTTTAAACTTAGGAGTATTTTGAAATGATTGATTTAAATAAATATTTATTCAGTGCTTTTGCAATTATCTCACTTTCAGTTCCCTTGGCTTTTGCTCAGGATTCTGATACAGATGTTGAAGAAGTTATTGTAACCGGTTCAAGGATTATTGATCCAAATGTTATTAGTTCCTCGCAAATTGCAGTTGTTGATGGGCAGGACATAATTGATGCTGGTATAACTAGAGTTGAGGACTTCTTAAATGATATGCCTCAAGTCTCACCAGGCCAATCCATTACTAACTCTAATGGTTCTAATGGTACAGCTACAGTTAACCTTAGAAACTTAGGTTGCGCTAGAACATTGGTTCTTCTTAACGGAAGAAGAATGGTTCCCGGCACTACTGGCGGCGGAAGTTGTGCGGATTTAAACACTATTCCAACTCTTCTTTTAAAGAAGGTTGAAGTATTAACTGGTGGAGCATCTTCAGTTTACGGTTCTGATGCTGTTGCTGGTGTTGTTAACTTTGTATTAGATGATGAATTTGTAGGTTTTAAAGCTGCATACTCCCATGGCTTCTACAATCATGAAAATGACAATGGAACGTTACAAACGCTGCAAAAAAGCTACGGTTATGCTAATGCACCAAGCGATGTTCAAACTGGTGACACTGGTAAATTCTCTATGGCATTCGGTGGAGACATCGATGATGGCAAAGGTCATGTATCAGCTTTCTTTGAGCATACAGATACAAAACCAATGCTTCAGGGTGAATTCGATATTAGTGCATGTGCACTAAGTGGTGGCATAGGAAGATGTGGTGGTTCATCTACCATTCCTCCAGGACGCTGGGCTGATTTCGGTGGATATGGGGCTGCTGGTTTCACTAATATTGACCCTTCAGTTACTCGTTTAGACCTTAAAGTTGAAGGAAATAACTTTGTTCCTAGAGCTGGCCAAACATATAACTACAACCCAACAAATTTCTTCCAAAGACCTGATGATAGAATTAACATGGGATTCTTCGGGAAGTATGAAATTACAGATAATGCAGAAGTTTACTTAGATTTCACATCTATGAAGTCTGAATCAAATGCTCAGATCGCTTACTCAGGAACTTTTGGTAATATTACACACTTGCCGTGTTACAACGGATTGCTATCTGCTCAACAATATAAAGTTGCATGTAGTGATTGGACAGGAATGGGCGGATCTCATGCACCTAATTTTGCAAATGGAGCAGCAGCTCTTTCTTACATTAATGGTTTAGATGCAGCTGTAGCTGCTGGAACAATCGTTGATTATAGAGCTCCTTTATACTCATTGAAAAGAAATGTTGAGGGTAACCCAAGACAAGGAATTCAAACATATAAGAGTTATAACACTACTTTGGGTTTGAGAGGCGACATTAACGATGACTGGTCATATGATATTTATTATCAAAATTCAGATGTTAACTATGCTAACGAATACAGAAATGACCTTTCTGTTATAGCTATTAACCGTGCGGTTAATGTTGTTAACGTTGCAGGAGTTGCAACTTGTGTTGCTAAGCTTCAAGGCATCGACGCTAACTGTGTTCCATACAACCTTTTCCAAGGCGGTTTGGCTGGTGATGCGGGTATTCAAGGTGTTTTAGATGGCGGTCAAACTGCTCAAGACTACCTTGCTAAATCTACATTTATTAATGGTGACGGAAAGCAAAAAATTCTTTCTGGATACGTTGCTGGTGATACAGGATTTACTATACCAGGTGCTCCTAGCTCAGTTTCATTGGTAGTTGGTTTTGAAACTAAAGAATTTGCAGCTGATTTCAGACCTGATACTGCAACAAAAATGGGTGATAGATCTGGTTCTGGTGGAGCTACATTACCTATCGGTGGTATGTACGATGTAGACGAATTCTTCATGGAAGTAGGTATTCCAGTTACAAGCGATCTCAGTATTGATGCTGGTTTCCGTTCAGCTGAATACTCTACTGGTTCTGAAACTGACTCTACTAAGATTGGTGCTTACTGGTCTGTAAACGAAAATTTCTCTTTAAGAGCATCTTTCCAAACAGCTCAGCGTCATGCAAGTATCTCAGAGCTATATTCAGCAGTAAGTGATGGTCTAGTTGATCTTGATAACGATCCTTGTTCAATTCAGCAAAATGGATCTGCAGCTACAGCCACACAAGCACAATGTGCTAAAACTGGCCTAGCAGCAAGTCTTTACAACACAGACCTAAACTCACCTGCAGATCAGTACAATGTCAAAGGTGGTGGAAATCCATTAGTTGCTCCTGAAGAATCAGAGTCAGTAACTATCGGTGCAGTTATTACCCCAGAATCAATTCCTGGCTTAACACTAACTATCGATTATTTTGATATTACTGTTGAAGATGGAATCGGTACTGTAAGTGCTAAAACTGCATTGGATAAATGTATTTCAACAGGCACAGCTCAATACTGTGGCCTTATTAACAGAATGCCTGGAACAGGTTCATTGTGGCTATCTGGCGGATATATCTCACAGCAGCTTACCAACATTGGTGAAGAGACAACAAGTGGTGTTGATGTAATTTTTGATTACGACATGGACACTGCTTATGGCCCTCTTAATATTGCAGGCGTAACAACAATGCTTGATACAGCTGATATCATCGAAATTCCTGGATCAGCTGCAATTAGTTGTGCTGGTAATTGGGGTGGTTCATGTGGAAAGAACCCACAGCCTGAAGTTTCTGGTAAATATAAAGCTACTCTTACTACTGATTGGGATACTGACGTATCACTTGGTTTAAGATACCTTGGCGAAACAACAGATCTTAATTCAAATAAAATTGACTTTGATGCTAGAACTTATATTGATGTTTCTGCTAAATATGCAGCTACTGAGAACTTAATGGTGACATTTGGTATTAATAACTTATTTGACGATGAGCCTGGTTACACATCTGATGCTGGAACAGCACCAGGTAACGGTAACACTTTCCCGGGTTACTTTGATGCCTTTGGTCAATACATCTTCTTAAATGTGACACTTCAATACTAAGAAACCTAAGAATTATAAAAAAGGGTGCAAACGCACCCTTTTTTTTTATATACTTTTTAACTTAAAAGTTAAATTATATTTGACTTTGTGCAACAAAATAGCAACAATTACCGCTACTAACAAACTTTTAGGGAGTTTACATGTCTAATATAGTCAAATTTTCATTGGTTGCAGTCCTTACATTAGGTCTAATGCCAAACACCTCTTTTGCTCAAGAAGCTGATGATGACGTCGAAGAAGTCATTGTTACTGGTTCTAAGATTAAGAGATCAATTTTTGATAGCTCAAAACCTTTAGAAATAATTTCTGATGCAGCTATTGAAAGAACAGGTCTGAATAACATCGGTGATGTTCTTCAGAATATCTCTTCATCTGATGGTACTGGTATTCGTCCTGTTACTACAGCCACAAATGGTGGCGATGGTTCTAATGAGATCTCATTAAGAAATCTAGGCGCGGGAAGAACCCTTGTTCTTATTGATGGCAGAAGATGGGTTACAGATGCATTTGGCAGAGTAGACATGCAGACCATCCCTTCATCCATTATTCAACGTGTTGAAATCCTTAAAGACGGAGCATCATCCATTTATGGTTCTGATGCTGTTGCTGGTGTTATTAACATCATCACAAAAAAAGACTTTGATGGAATGGAAGTTTTTGCTTCTTCTGGAGAATATGACGCTGGTTACGGTGCTCAAAATCAACTTAGTTTAACTTTTGGAAGTTCATCAGAAAAGTCTAGAAACATATTTAATATTTCTTATGCAGGCCAAGAAGCAATCTTTGCTGGTGAAATCCCAAGAGCTAATCAACCTTACTACGGTTGTAAGAATGTCCCTAATACTGGAACGGGAACTCCTAACTCCCCTACAAACCTAGGACCTTCTCCAGCTCAAAACTCTGGTTATGGTAATTTTGCTCCAGCCACTAGTGGTATTTGTGGATCATCATTTCCTGCATACGGAAGATACTTCTCACTTGGCACTTATTTACAACCTGGTAAGTCAGGCGCTTCAGTCAGTGACTTTATTCCATGGTCAAATGCTGGTAGATATAACTACGCTCCAGTAAACCACGTTCAAAACCCTGTGGATCGTTATGGTGTATATGCATCCTCTGAGTATGATATCAGCGATGATCTAATGGCTTATGTCCAATTCAATTACTCTAAATCTAAGCGGGTTAACCAATTGGCTCAGGTTCCTATGACCGCATACGGTGGAGCAGGTCCTCAGTGGCAACTAAACAACGGTAGATTTGCTACTGCAGGTGGTTACTTCAATGTGATGAATCAAGATACATCTTTTGGATTTAGATCTATTGCGATCGGACCAAGAATCTATGCTTATGATTATGATACATATGGTATCCGATTAGGCTTAGAGGGTAACTTTGACATGGGTGATAATACCTATTTCTGGTCAGGTGGAATGCAAATCAACGATGCACAATATGACAGCAAACTTTTTAACTTTGTTGACTTAAACCACTTAGGAAATGCTGTTGGTGACTCTTTCAGAGATGCAACAACAGGAGTGCTTACATGTGGAACAGCAGCTAATCCAATTGCTGGGTGTACTCCATTCAATATATTTGGTGGTCCTGACCTAGGTCTTTCTGCTGGAAGAATTTCACAACAAGAATATGATCAAATGGTTGACTACGTAGGTTATAACGGCGTAGCTAATGCTGGATTTGATAGCGATGATTTCTGGTTAGAAATATCAGGACCTTTATTTGAAATGCCTTACGGTACTGCTTTCTTTGCAGCTGGTTTTGAAAAGCGTGCTGCCGGATATTATGATACCCCTGATGCTTTAGTTAGCTCTGGAGGCTCGTCAACAAACTATAGAGAACCAACTAGAGGTAAAACTTCTGTTGAAGAGTTCTTTGTTGAAATCAATATCCCTCTTTTAGAAGGTGTTACTGGAGCTCAAGAGCTTGAGATGACTGTTTCTGCAAGAACATCAGATTACAGTTCAGGTGGATTAGTAGGATCAACTCCTAATGCAAATGATCCTGGTAATCCTTCCACCACTGAAATTGGAATTCGTTGGAGACCAATTGATGATGTGTTAGTTAGAATAACAATGGGCGAGACATTTAGAGCTCCTAGCGTTGGTAATTTGTACCAAGGTGGTGGTGAGTCCTTCCCACAAGCAAACGATCCTTGTAACACTGACCAGTTCAATGCCCAGAGTGCTGGAACTCAAGCTAACTGTTTAGCTGCAGGCGTTCCTGCTGGTGGAGCCGAACAACCAACTACTCAAATTAGAGCTTTTGTTGGTGGTAACCCTTTCTTAAAACCTGAAGAAGGTGAGAATGCTACGTTTGGTGTCGTTTATACTCCAAGTCAAATTGAAAAT
>CAXYCJ010000015.1:0-268198 GCA_964275585.1 uncultured SAR86 cluster bacterium
GTAAGAGATAGTAATTTTTCCCCTTGACGTTGTTTTTTGCTCTATAAGAGTTTTGTGTCCTATGTTTTCAGACAGCTCTTGCTCAAGAATTTCAGTGTCTCTGTTTTTAGGTTTTGTTTGAGTTTGAGGTGATGTTTTGGGCTTTTTGGTTGCTGCGGTGTCCTTTACAGTCATTCCTAATAACACAATTTTTTTAGCAAGCTCTTCTGCTTCAGAGGGCTCCATAGAGGCTAAAATTTTAGCATGTCCTTTTTCAAGATCACCAGAATATAAGAGTTCTATAATAGATTGGGGTAGGTTTAACAATCTCATGGCATTAGCAACCGAGCTTCGAGCCTTCCCTGTCACTTCAGAAATATTGTCTTGAGTTAAATTAAACTCTCTTTTTAATCTGTCATACCCTCTAGCTTCTTCAATTGGATTTAGATCCTCTCTTTGGAGGTTTTCAATTAACGCAAGCTCAAGAGAAGTTTGATCTTCCGCAGAATCGACCAAACAGGGTAATGTTTGAAGACCTGCTTTTTTGGCAGCCCTTAAACGCCTTTCTCCAGCAATTAACTCATAACCACCCGCCCCTGTTTCTCTAACTAAGATTGGGGATAAAACTCCATGTTTCGCTATGGATAGTGATAGTTCATTAATTTTATCTTCATTGAAAGATTGTCTAGGTTGGAATCTATTAGGTTTGATTTGACTAAGATCTAGCTCTTTAATGGTTTGTTGGTTGACCTCAACCACACCACCTAATAAAGCCTCTAGGCCAGTATTTAATATTTTATCTGCCACTGTTTATTCTCCTAATAAGCTCCCCTGCTAGTGCTAGGTATGCCTTGGCACCAAATGAAGAGGGCATGTATTGTATAGCGGATATACCATGGCTTGGAGCTTCTGCTAGTTTCACGTTTCTTGGGATTAGGGTGTTAAAAACCAAACTTGGAAAATGCTTTTCAAGTTCATCTGAAACCTCTTTTGCTAAGTTATTGCGCATATCAACCATAGTTCTAATAATACCGAAAACCCTATTATTTGTGAGATTTTTATTATTTAGTGTGTTGATGGTATTAATAAGTGATGAGATCCCCTCTAGTGAATAGTACTCACATTGAAGGGGGATAAGGGTTGCGGTTGCTGCAAATAATGACTCTAGGGTTAGTTGATTTAATGAGGGCGGTGTATCTAAAATAATAAAATCATACTCTGAGTTGGTTAATAGTTTTTTTAGCTCACCTTGTTTTTTTTGGTTTCTAATGAACACCTCTAATGCTATTAGGTTCTCTCCCCCAGGAACAATATCATAACCCCCCGATGATTTGAGGATGCTGTCTTTAAGAGTAAGGTTTTGTGTATAAACCTCAAATAAAGTTTTTTCATTTTTGTTGGCGCCTGCTGCTGTGCTTGCGTTCCCTTGGGGATCTAAGTCAATAAGTAAAACCCTTCGTTTTGTCGCAGCAAGTGCCGCTGATAGGTTTACCGCGGTTGTGGTTTTCCCAACACCACCTTTTTGGTTGGCGATTGCTATAGTGTGTCTCATTTCCTCTTAATCTCTAAAATATGTCGCTGTGTTTTAGGTAATATCTTTGAGTGGATAGTATAAGAATATTTTGTGTTATCCAAATCATTAATCTCGTTTGTTATTGTTTCTTTTTTTCCCTTCATTAATAAAAAAATACCGTTTGGCTTTAAAAGTTGGGTGGACATATTGATTATGTTTTGACTCGAGCTTAAAGCCCTGGCGGTAACAACATCAAAAGGTCCAATGTTTTTGGTTGTGGGGTTAATTGCAACATCTATTATTTCTGCATTTTTTAAACCAAGGGCTTTGATCGTTTTTCTAATAAAGTAAGCTTTTTTCTTGTTTTTTTCAGACATCACAACCTGGCTCCATGGTTGGTTGATTGCAATAATAATGCCCGGCAATCCGGCGCCACTTCCTATGTCTAGAATGTTTATTTGGTCTTTTGTGTGCTCTAGGATTGTTTCTACATCTTTGACATCAAGTTCTAAAATTTCTTGTTTTGAGCTTCTTCCAACAATATTATGCGCTTTGTTAAATAAAAGAATTTCATCAACATATTGTGAGGTTAGGGTTTTCGCTTCTTGTTTTGTGTTAATGGGGGGTTGCCTTGGCGGGTGTGTTGTTTTTTTTAATGGTAATTGATATTAAGTTAATAGCTGCTGGGGTAACCCCTTCCAACCTTCCAGCTTGACCAAGTGTTGATGGTTTGCTTTGTGTTAGTTTTTCAACCACCTCGTTTGACAGGCCTTTTATTAACGCAAAGTTGATGGTGCCCGGAATTTTTGTTGCCTCGTGTTTTTGGGCGCTTTCTACTTCTCGTTTTTGTTTGGCGATATAGCCCTTATATTTAACTTCACTTACAGCCCTGTTAAATAATTTGTGGCTCCCATTTCCCAAGCCTATAATTTTTTGAATTGTTTCTTTGTTGATGTCTGTTCGTTTAAGGATGTCAATTGCTGGTGTGGTTTTATTTGGTTCTACTACCTTTTGATTTTTTAGGTTTGTAAGAAATGTTTGATATTCGGTTTCTTGATTTTGAAATTTTGTGTTTGTTGCCCTGTCTATTAAACCCAGTTTAAAGCCTTTGTTGGTGAGTCTTTGGCGCGCTGTGTCTTGAGATAGCATTAACCTAAACTCGGCCCTGCTGGTAAACATTCGGTATGGCTCTGTAACCCCATGGAGTGTAAGGTCGTCAATTAGCACCCCTATGTATGCCTCACTTCTTAAAAAAACCACCTCTGGGTTTTTTAATATTTTTTGTGCTGCGTTTATACCAGCCACTAAACCCTGGGCGGAGGCCTCCTCATATCCTGTGGTTCCGTTTATTTGGCCTGCTAAATATAAATTTTCAATAAATTTAGTTTCGAGTGTTTGGTGAAGGGCCCGGGGGTCTATAAAGTCATATTCAACGGCGTAGCCATATTCCTCAATCTCACAATTTTCTAACCCTTTAATTGAATATATAAATTCTTCTTGTATTTTTTTGGGTAGGCTGGTTGAAATACCGTTTGGGTAAACAAGGTCTTTGGTTAGCCCTTCTGGTTCTATAAAAATTTGATGGCTGTCTTTATCACTAAACTTATTGACCTTATCTTCTATGGACGGACAATACCTTGGGCCTATACCAGATATTTGACCTGAGTACATTGCTGAAAGGTGGGTGTTTTTACTGATTATTTGATGGGTGTTTTTGTTGGTTCTGGTGATGTAACAGGATATTTGGGGGAGTTGTGATATTGGGGGTTTTAATAGAGACATACAAGGGGTTGGGGTTTGCCCTGGTTGCTCTTCCATGGCGCTTAAGTTGATGCTAGATAGTTTAATTCTCGCCGGTGTTCCGGTTTTAAGTCTACCCATGGGTAAGTTAAGTTCATACAGTCTTTTTGATAAAGGTATGGCGCTTTTATCACCCACTCTTCCACCTTGGGCATTTTCGTCCCCTGTATACATAACACCGTTAAGAAATGTTCCGGTGGTAAGAATAATTTTCTTTGCTTTGATGGTTTTGTTTGATCCCAGGATAACCCCTTTTGCCTGGCCAGCTTTAACAACCAAGTCGACAACCTCGCCCTCTATCACTTCAATTGTGGTTAGGTTGAGTATTTTTTGAATGGCTTGTTTATATTTATCTCTATCACATTGAACTCTTAACGCTTGAACTGCAAAGCCTTTTCGAGTGTTTAGTGTTCTGTATTGAATTCCAGACATGTCGGTGGCCTGGGCCATAATACCCCCAAGAGCATCCACCTCCCTTACTAGATGAGATTTTCCAAGGCCGCCAATTGCTGGGTTGCACGACATTTGGCCAATGGTCTCTTTTGAGAAACTTACCAAGCAGCACGAAAGCCCTTGTCGAAACACAGCGTGAGCTGCCTCAACCCCAGCATGACCTCCACCTATTACAATTACATCAAACATATATATAAGAATGTTATAACAACAATATACTATTGTTGTTATTATTAAGGGGGTTAATTTCTGTTGATAACCACCTGTAACCCAACACCCAGAACAAAAAAGACAGATGATAACCCTTGTAAATAATACCTAAAAACCTGTCCCCAAACCTATAAAACAGTGTGGATAAAAACAACAAAAAACTTAACCACAAACTATGCACAACTTTTCCTATTTACCAATACAAAAATCTTTAAAAATTTCACCCAACAAATCATCTGGGAATTTAACACCAAGAAACTCATCCAAAGAGGCTCTTGATAATCTCAACTCCTCAGCCGCAACATCTATATCCTTTTCTTGTTGGATCTTTAATGCACAACCATTCAAATACATTAAAACATCTTGAAATAATGCTAAATGCCTATCCCTGATTAAAAATGTTTTTGCGGAGCTTATGGAAGAGCTTTTTATTAAGGGTAAGATCTTATCTTTAAGGCCCTGAACACCTTCACCGGTTTTTGCAGAAACCAAACAATCAAAATCCACAGAAGGAGATGAGTCATCCAACTTATTAAAAACCAGCAAATATTTTTTTCCTTTTAAAGAGCCAATAAAATCAGGCACCAACCCCTCAGTATTTTTATCAAACACAACCAACACCACATCTGTTTCAACCACCTCAGATTTAGACAGCGCTACCCCACGAGACTCAACCAAATCATCGGTATCCCTAATACCAGCAGAATCAACCAACTCAAAATTTACACTGTTATAAAACATCTCTGAATCTATTAAATCCCTGGTGGTTCCAGGAATATTTGAAACAAGAGCCCTATCAAAACCCAACAACCTATTAAACAAAGAAGATTTTCCTGTGTTAGGAGGCCCAAAAAATAACACCCTTTTTTTAGCGACGCGTTGAGAGGAAACCAACGAAGAGTCAATAATATTAGAAACCCTTTCCTTTAAAACACCCAACCTAGAAACAACCTCACCCTCTTTAATAAAATCATAATCCTCATCTGAAAAATCAATACTTCCCTCAACAAAAACCCTTAAAGAGTCGATATCATTACCCAGCGCAACCACCATCTCACTTAATGAACCAGATAACGCTGTGGAGGAAAGTCTAGCCCGCTCACTATCCTCAGCATGAATTAAATCAGCAATAGCCTCCGCTTCATTCAAAGTCACCCTTCCGTTTTCATACGCCCTTCTAGAAAAATCACCCGGGGCCGCCTCCTTAAAACCCAAACCAACAAACACAGAGGCTAGTTTTCGAATAACAGGCAAACCCCCATGACAAAAAATTTCTACCGAATCCTCTCCAGTAAAACTCTTGGGGTTTTTATAATATACAACTGAACACCTATCCACCAAAAAACCTTCCCAAGAAACATCACGAAGGTAAACCTCCCTAGGTTTTAACACAGGTTTATTTAAAACCTTATTAAAAACCTCTAGACAACCATCACCAGAAGCCCTAAAAATAGCCAATGCAGATTGTCCAATAGGGGTCGCTAATGCAAAAATCACCTTAACTCCCTGTGGAAGAAGCACCAAATTTTTTGTACATAGCTTTTTGTTGTAATAAAGAGATTCCACTATTGGCAACAGAATATAAAACCAAACCAGCTGGCATAATCACAAAAAACCCAGCTATCATAATTGGCATAAACTTCATAATTTGAGCTTGAGTTGGATCTGGTGGTGGAGGGTTAAGTTTTTGTGTTAGGTACATCAACCCCGCAAAAATTAAAGGCAAAATAAACAAAGGGTCAGGTGCGGAAAGGTCTCGAATCCAAAAAAAGAATGATTCATGGCGCAATTCAACACTCTCACGCAAGCAAAAAAAGAAAGCTACAAAAACTGGCATTTGAAGCAATATAGGGAAACACCCACCAACCGGGTTTATCCCCTCCTTTTTATACAAAGCCATTGTTTCTGTTCCTAACTTAGCGCGGTCGTCTTTATATCTTTCTTGGATCTCTTTCATCTCAGGTCCAAACTTTCTCATTTTAGCCATACTACTAAAACCTTTAGCGGTTAGAGGCCATAACAACAACTTCAACAAAACTGTTAACAAAATAATAGATACACCCCAATTCCCAACACTTTCATTAATAAGGCTCAACATCATCATTAAGGGCTGGGCTAAAAACCAAAACCACCCCATATCAATTGATAGTTCTAAATCAGAAGCCCTCCCCATTAAATCAGACCTAACCTTTGGACCAACAAACACCCTATGCTCAACACCAGATCGCAAATCAACAAACTGATCACTGGACGACATAGCAGCCATAACAAAAACACCATCATTATCTTCTGGCGGAATAATTGTTAGAGTTTGTTCTCTATCACCAGGAGTTAAAATAGCAGCCATAAAATATTTCTGAATAAAAGCCAACCATCCCCCTCGCTGGATAAACTCTTTTCTTTCATCAACACTTTTTAGTCGATAATTAACATACGGATCAGCTGGGGTGTTAAAAGCAACTCCCGTGTACGAACTATTCTCAAATAACCCACCCCTAGAATCCAATGGCCGCCCATCTGTCCTATACATAGCAACATATGGGATCATGTTTTGTTTAACATCACCACTAACAACCCTATCTAATATCATCAACTCATAATCATTTTCTGTTAAGGATATTTTTTTAGAAATCAAACCATCCACAGATAAAAGTTCTAAAGATAAAGGAGTGCTTTCCACCACATTAAAACCAACATCATCCATCCCAAAACCACTGCCCAGGTAAAACCTAAAACCAGAATCATTAAAACCAAAAACTCTTACACCCAATGATTCCTTGCGATTTAAAAAAGTATGTTCTTTTAAACGAACCTCCCAAACTTTTCCACTGGAGGGGCTAACCTTCACAATCAATTTTTGATTCTCAAGCTCAACAAAATCAGAGTTTTCCTCAGGCGCTTTAACTGGCGTAACATCCATGCGCTCAATAACAGAGGTTTCAACCAACCTTTTTTTCTTTTCAGAGTCCTGACCCCAGGACAAAAAAAGCATATACGAAAAAATTAAAACAAAAACTATATACAAATATCTAAAATTCATTTTTTACCTCATCAACCCCACCTTTCGACCAAGGGCCACATTTTAAGATCCTAACAATTGCGAAGAAGCTACCAACAAAAGAACCATGCAATTTAATACTATCTATTGCGTACTGAGAGCACGTTGGTTCAAACCTACAATTTTTTCCAAACAAAAAACTCAAGTATTTTTGATAGAAGTTAATTATATATAGCAAAACTTTTTTCATGTCGTTTTATTTAAAAAATCTTTTTGGAACTTTGAGAGCGTGGCATTAAAATCTAAAGAAATACTTTTAAAACCCAGATCTAAAAAACCAACCCTTATAACAACAACAAACCCTTTACCTAAATCATGCGCTCCAAAGATTGCCCTTACCCACCTTTTCGCTTTATTTCTAGTAACAGCCAAAGGGTAATCTTTCTTTGTAATAATAATTTTTATTTTTTTTTGTAAACTTTCAGCATCGAAATAAATAGATGCTTCTTTAGAGTGAGATATTTTATTAGAAATAGCCAGAAGCAGAAAACTATGCGGTTAGAACTTTACGACCCTTTTTTCTTCTATTCGCAATAATTGCCCTACCAGCCTTAGTTGCCATTCTAGCTCTAAACCCATGGGTTCTTTTTCGTTTTAATGTGCTGGGTTGAAATGTTCTTTTCATAGTTACTCAAAATTTAGGCGTGAATTATAAGAGTATTAAGGTCTAATTGGAAGAAAAAAAACCTAAAAAAGAAATTAACAACTACACACAAGTTATCCACAGAAAATACATATGCTTATCCTGTAGATATCTTGTTAGTTTTTGTTAGACTAACTTTTCTACTGGAGGTCTTGAAATTGAAATTTTGGTCAGAATGCACTGAAAAACTTGAAGCAAAGCTATCGCAAGAAGAGTTTAACACCTGGATAAAACCTCTTAAAGCAGACATCAATGAAAATAATTTAGAAATAAGCGCCCCAAATGACTTTGTTTTAACCTATGTAAAAGAAAACCTAGGCCAAATAATTGAAAATCTTGTTAACAAAACAGATGAATCATTGAATGTGAAATTTAAAACCCTTGATAAATCAACATTTGTCGAGAAACTTAATGTTGCTGAAGAAAACACACCTGGGCTTGTCCAATCTTTTAATTTTAATACCTTTGTAGAGGGAAAATCTAACCATATGGCTCTTGCGGCAGCTAAACAAGTCGCTACTAACCCAAATGGAGACTACAACCCGCTATTTATTTATGGTGGTGTGGGACTAGGAAAAACCCATTTAATGCATGCTGTAGGCAATGAAATACTTAATTCTGATAAGTCTAAAAGAATTGTGTATGTACATTCAGAAAAATTTGTTACAGATATGGTAAAAGCCCTTCAATTAGGCGCCATGAGTGAGTTTAAGGAGTTTTATAGGAACGCTGATGCGTTGTTAATTGATGATATTCAATTTTTTGCAGGTAAAGAACAATCCCAAGAGGAGTTTTTTCATACTTTTAACGCTCTTTTGGACAGAAACCACCAGATGGTGCTTACTTGCGACAAATACCCCAAAGAAATAGACGGTCTGGAAGAGCGCTTAAAATCAAGACTAGGCTGGGGCTTGCCAGTTATTATTGAACCCCCAGAATTAGAAACACGAGCCGCGGTTCTTCTTAGCAAGGCTAATTCTATGGGAGTAATACTCCCAGATGATTGCGCAATTTATATAGCACAGAGAATTAGATCAAATATTAGGGAGTTAGAAGGCGCTTTAAAAAGAGTGGTAGCAAATTCAAGATTTGCAAACCGGGAGATTGATGTCCCGTTTGTTAAAGAGGCTTTAAAAGATCTATTTGTTATTTCTGCAAAAATGGTAAGCATTGATAATATTCAAAAAACCATAGCTGAGTATTACAATATTAAACTTTCAGACCTTCTATCAAAACGAAGAAGCAGATCTATAACCAGACCAAGACAATTAGCTATGGCTTTAACAAAAGAGCTAACAAATCATAGTCTCCCTGAGATTGGAGAGGCCTTTAATGGCAGAGATCACACAACAGTTCTTCATGCGTGTGGAAAAATAAAAGAGCTAAGAAAAGAGATACCATCTCTTGAAGAAGATTACAGAAATCTTAATAGGACATTAACAAACTAAATGGATATCTCAGTTAAAAAAGAGGACATTGTGTCAGCTCTTTCTATCACATTAGGCGTGGTTGAGAACAGACACACATTACCAATTCTTGCGAATGTTTTGTTTGAGGTTGATGAAAATACTTTCAAATTAACCGCCACTGACTTAGAGTCTTTTGTTACCACAAGCGGCCCATTAACCAACACACAATCTTCAGGAATAACAACCACATCTGCAAAAAAACTGAATGAATTATGTAGATTAATACCAGACGGAGAAGACATTAGAATTTTTTTAGAGGGAGAAAAATTAAATATCAGAACTAAAAATGGTAAGTACTCACTATCAATACTTCCCAGTGCTGACTTCCCTATTTTTGATATTGATTCAGGCGGTGCACCATTAGTGATTCCCGCACAAGACCTTCGAACGCTTATCACTGACACATCTTTTGCAATAGGCCCCGCTGGTTGGAAGCGCCAATTAGAAGGTGTGTTTTTGTCTGTTGATGGTGGCCAAATAGTAGCAGCAACATCTGATGGGGCTAGACTGGCAGTAGCAAAAATTTCCACCACTTCTAATAATTCCTTTTCAGGTATTATCCCAAAAAAACCTATCAACGAGATGGCAAAAATTTTATCTGATCAACAAGGTGATGCAGAGTTAAAAATATACAATGCTTCGCTTGAGTTGGTTGTTGGAAATCTAATTTTTAAAAGCAAGTTAATTGATGCAAATTTTCCAGACTATCAACGAGTCATCCCTTCCGGAGAGAGCTCATTTTTAGAAATTAACGTAAAAGATTTTTCTGAAACTTTAAGCAGAGTTTCTGTTTTATCAAGCGAAAAGTCTAGACGCATAAATCTTGCCATATCATCAGACGGCATAATAATTTCTACCGACAGCCTTAACCAAGGAGAGGCTGAAGAATTTTTCCCAGCTAAATATACAGGGGAAGAATTAGAAATAGTTTTTAACGGTACTTACTTACAAGAAATAATGTCTCACCTTAAAACTGACCTTTGCCACATTAATTTTTTCGGCCCTGATAAGAGTTGTATAATTACACCCCCAGACAGTGATAGCCCTACATACTTAATAAACCCACTTCTCTAAGCCAGTGGCTTTTTCTAAAATTGAGCTAAGGAATTTTAGGTGCTTTGAATATCTTTCTTTAGACCTGTCATCAGAATCAACTCTTTTTTTTGGAAGAAATGGTTGCGGAAAGACCTCAATATTAGAATCTATTTATGTGGCATCCTCTGGCAGATCATTTAGGACCTCTAACCTTGAATCACTAATACAGGAAGGCTGTGAAGCCTTTTATATAAAGGCTTACGACGATTTTAATGGATCAATTTTAGAAATTAGGAAGGAAATAAAAAAACCAATCAATATTAGAATTAATAACTCAAAAGTGACAACAAGTGAGCTTGTTAGAGCCTTCCCATCCTTTTCAATAGATAGCAAGACCTTTTTTTATAACGAAAATGCACCAGAATACAGAAGAAAGCACATAGATAGGGGGTTATTTGTAGCCTCTAAAGATTACGCAAAAGATTGGTTTGGTTACTTTCGATCGTTAAAGCAAAGAAACTCAGCTCTTAAACTAGGGGACCTGGCACAAGCAAAAGCCTATGACGCATCATTGGTCGAACACGGCTACAATCTTCATAAACTGAGGACTTTTTTAGTTGCTAATGTTACCGAGGTGTATAAAGAGCTCGTTAGAAGTCTAGAAAAAGAGAACCAAAGAGCAAAAATTTTTTCAAAAGTAAATATTTCCCTTAACGCAGGATTTAACGATGAGCTTGGGCTGCAAAAATGTCTTGATGAATCTATTTCGATAGATCTAAGAAGAAAAATTACAACCAAAGGTCCCCATAAAGCAGATGTATTATTTGATAGTAAGGGCTCACTGATTAAAGATATATTTTCACGAGGTGAGCAGAAATTACTTTCAATTATCTGGTCCATATCTCAAAATATTGCTCTTGGTAGGTTATATAATTTGAGCCCAATTTTATTGCTCGATGACCTTTCATCAGAGCTAGATTCTGAAATGCTCGAGTGTTTTTTACCAGCACTGAAATATATTGAAAATCGTTTTATATTTTCAAACATTGTTGATGTTTTTGGTAGTAAAATAGATATTACTGACAACAATCTTAAAAAGTTCCACGTGGAACAAATAGTATAAAACAATGCCAAAAAAGAAATCAAAAAACGCAAGAGACGCAAAATACGACTCTTCTAATATTCAAGTTCTCAAAGGCTTAGAGGCTGTGAAAAAGAGACCAGGAATGTATATTGGTGACACAGATGATGGATCAGGCCTTCATCATATGATTTTTGAAGTTGTAGACAATTGTATCGATGAGGCAATGGCTGGCCATTGCTCCAAAATTGATATTATTATTAACAAAAATAGCTCTATTACTGTAAAAGATAACGGAAGAGGAATCCCTGTGGATGTTCATAAAGGAGAAGGAGTTCCTGCGGCTGAGCTGATCATGACCACCCTGCATTCAGGTGGGAAGTTTGATGATAATTCATATAAAGTTTCGGGTGGGCTCCATGGCGTAGGCGTGTCGGTTGTAAATGCCCTATCAAAAGAACTAACGCTTACTATTTGTAGGGATGGAGGCGTGTATCAACAAAAATACAGCGAAGGTAAAGCAATAACTAAACTTAAAAAAATCAAAGAATCTACAGAAACAGGCACTGAAATCACTTTTACCGCTTCAGATAAAATATTTACTTCGATTAACTTTGAAACAGAAAGAGTTAACAAAAGAGTTCAAGAGCTATCATTTTTAAATGCCGGTGTAAGCATAGAAGTTATAGATGCTAGAACTGGAAAATCTAAAAAATTTAAGAATGATGGAGGCGTGGCAAGTTATGTAGACTTTTTGCGAGGTCGTAAAGCAGCATTATGCCAAACTGTTCACTGCGATGGTGGCCAAGAAGGCATTACAGTTGAAGTGGCTATGCAGTGGAATGACTCATATAACGAGAGCGTATTGTGTTACACAAACAACATACCTCAAAAAGATGGTGGAACACATTTATCAGGCTTTAGATCAAGCCTCACAAGGGTGCTAAAAGCATTCGTTAAAAAAGAAGAGCTAAACAAAAATTCTCCAGTTGAGCTTTTGGGCGAAGATGTAAGGGAAGGGTTGATAGCAGTTGTTTCTGTAAAAGTACCAGACCCTAAATTTTCCTCTCAAACAAAGGAAAAACTTGTCTCTTCAGAGGTAGAGGGAATTGTAAGCAGCATCTTAAGCAAAGGCTTAAATGAATTTCTTTTAGAAAATCCAAAAGAAGCCATGGCTATCTTAGCTAAGGTTTCTGAGGCAGCATTAGCGAGAGAGGCGGCCAGAAAGGCAAGGGAAATGACTAGAAGAAAGGGCGTTCTTGAGTTAGCCGGCCTTCCAGGCAAGTTGTCTGATTGCCAAGAAAAGGATCCAGCTCTTTCAGAAATCTATCTTGTTGAGGGAGATTCAGCAGGTGGATCAGCAAAACAAGGAAGAAATAGAAAATTTCAAGCCATCTTACCCTTAAAAGGAAAGATTTTAAATGTTCAAAAAGCCAGAATAGATAAAGTTCTTTCATCCGCCGAAATTGGCACCATAGTTAAGGCCTTGGGTTGTGGTATTGGGTCCGAAGACTTCAATATCGAGAAGCTCAGATATCATAGAATTATTATAATGACAGATGCTGATGTGGATGGATCGCATATTCGAACCTTGCTGTTAACTTTTTTCTATCAACAGTACTTTGATATTTTAGAGAAGGGCCATATCTACATTGCCATGCCGCCATTATATAAAATCACCAAGGGTAAATCTTTTGTTTATGCTTTTGATGAGAATGAGAAAGAGATGGCTGTTAAGGAGTTCTCTAAGTCTAGCTCCAAAGGGTTAGATGTTCAAAGGTACAAGGGTCTTGGAGAGATGAACCCAGATCAGCTATGGGACACCACTATGGATCCTGAAACAAGAACAATGATGCAGGTACACATAAAAGATGCCCAAGATGCAACAGACATGTTTGAAACCTTAATGGGCGATGATGTTGAGCCAAGAAGAGAGTTTATTGAGCAAAATGCTCTCTCAGTCGGCAATCTTGATATTTAACAGATATCTTTATAAGAATTTTTAATCCATAAATACGCTTTTTTTGAAAGTATTTTTTGATTCGATTCATATATAGGCTTCCCAACTCTTATTTGTATTTCACCTTTTTTCTTCTGGATAGTATGGTTTTTCCAAAATTTCCCAGAGTTATGGCATATAGGGACTACTGGCACACCTTCATTAATAGCCAGAGCTCCAAAACTATTTCCAAATTTTCCAATACCATCTTGTGGTTGCCTCCTGGTTCCTTCTGGAAAAATTAAAACAGAATAACCAGCTTTAATTCTTTCACCCCCAACTCTTATAACCTTCCTAAGACTGCTAAACTTTTCTTTCCTATTTATGGTTACAGGATTCATTCTAGATATTGCCCAGCCAAAAAAAGGAATTAATAGTATTTCTTTTTTAATAATACTGCTCGTAGGAATAAACAATGTTTGAAGGAAAAGAGATTCCCATGGCCCTTGATGATTAGAAACCATTATAAATGGTTTTTTTGGAAGATTTTCTAGGCCAGTAACCCTCCAACTAATTCCGCATATCAATTTTAAGATTCGAAGAATATTTATTATCCAGAATCTACCAATTTTTTGAGAAGTTACCCCTGATAGAAGTAAAGAGCAAAAAATTATTATAATAGAGGTGGGTATTAGGGTGATATAGAAAATAAAATAAAATACCAGGCTCTTAATAAATATAAAAATATCGTTATCCAAACATTTGTCTACTTTATTATTAATTTTTCTAGATATTCAGCTAACTGTGATATTGCAAGCCTTTGTTGCTTCATAGTATCTCTGTTCCTAACTGTTACTGACTTATCTTCAAGCGTTTCAAAATCAACTGTAATGCATAAAGGAGTGCCAATCTCATCGTGCCTCCTATAGCTTTTACCAATATTACCTGAATTTTCAAACAAAACCCTGCCCAACCTTAACTTCTGAAGATCTTTCTTAATCATTGATGCTACTTCAACCAAACCCTCATGATTCTTTTTTAAGGGAATAACAGCAGCCTTAATTGGAGATAGGTGGGGTTTAAGCGCTAAAACAGTTCTTGTTTTCCCATCCTCTAGCTCCTCTATTTTATAAGCTTCGTTTAGAACAGCTAAAACCCCCCTATCAACCCCTGCAGAAGGCTCTATTACATAGGGAACCGTCCATTTCTTTGATTCTTGATCTTGAATTGCTAGCCTGGCATTAGATTCATTATTTTCTAAAACTTTTGATTGAATGCCTAAATCAGCCTGATTTTTGCTGTGAGAGCCCAGGTCAAAATCGGTTCTATTAGCAATACCCTCTAATTCCTCCAAACCATGAGGAAACTTATACATAATATCAACAGTAGCCTTAGAGTAATGGGCTAGCTCATCAGCTGGAACATGGTAAAGCTCTAAGTTTGCACTTTCAACTCCTTGCTCGGCCCACCATTGAAGCCTTGAGTCTACCCAGGCGCTATGCCAATCCTCATCAGAGCCCGGTTTAACAAAGAACTCAAGCTCCATTTGCTCAAACTCTCTAACACGGAAAACAAAATTCCTAGGCGTAATTTCATTCCTAAAAGCTTTGCCAATTTGCGCAATACCAAACGGGAGACTTTTTGATGTTGAGTCAACAACATTTTTAAAATTTGTAAAAATATGTTGAGCTGTTTCAGGGCGAAGGTATGCAAACGACTCATTATCCTCCACAGGGCCTACAGCTGTTTTGAACATTAAATTAAATGGTCGAGGGTCTGTAAGTTCTTGAGAACCACAGGATGGACAATTAGAAGATGTTAATTGATCGGCGCGCCACCTAGACTGACATGCTTTGCAGTCAACCAAGGGATCTGTAAAGGTATCTTCATGCCCGGAAAACTTTAAAACACTAGGTTTTGTAAGAATTGCAGCATCCAAACCCTCAACATCATCCCGATCAAAGACCATTGCTCTCCACCAAGCCTGTTTTAGGTTATTTTTTAACTCAACACCAAGAGGCCCATAATCATAAAGACCCTGAAGCCCTCCATAAATTTCGTTTGATTGGAATATAAAACCTCTGCGCTTACATAGAGCAACAAGCTCTTCCATAGTTTTTGCGGTCACAATAGAACTCTTTTAATAATACTGTTAGAAGTTACATTATGCAGTTTTTTTATCCCAATCTATAGAGTTTTTATACAACTCTAACCAGATATACATATAAAATAATCTAAATAAGAAAGATATTAGGTAAATACCCATAATGAGAATAATTTTTTATATTGTTGCAATATACCCATTAAAATTAGTATTTTTTATATTGGAGGGTCTTCTTGGGTTTACGCCAAACCTCCTCCTCCATTCATTGCCGCAATTCAAAGTAACAAAAAAAAATATTAAAATTGCTTTTCCTGACTTGAATGAAGACGAACTGTTTAAACTTTCCAAAGAAAGCTACACAGAAACATTAAAAAGTTTTTATGAAACGCTTTTTGCTTGGTCAAGAAAAAATGAAGTTATTATCAATAATATAAAAAGAATAAATAATAGATTTTTATTTTCTGCACAAACAAACACAAATGGATTAATAGTGTTTGCTCTGCACAATCGGAGTATTGATTTTATGCTGAGATACCTTTCCTCTCAACGTCAGCATACTTCTCTTTACAAGAAAATAAAATTGAAGCCCGTCAATACATTTGTTAAGAAAATTAGAGAGGAGGGCGGAAGCACTATGGTTGAAACTGGTATTGGTGGTGTTAAGGCTGTTATGTTTGCTTTACAAAATAATCAAATGACCTGTATGGCATCAGATCAAGTTCCTGCAGATGGGCTTGGCAAGTACTCCACTTTTTTTGGGCACGAATGTTTTTCTTTTTCCCTTGCGCCCTCCCTTGCCCAAAAAACAAATAAACCCATTCTGATGTCTTATTTAACTTATCGCGATGGACTTGGCTATACCATGGTATTTAAAAAACCTGACAAGGAGATCTATAATGATAATGGTGTTGACATAATGAACCTTGAGATGGAGACAGAGGTTAGAAAATGCCCTAAAGAATATTCTTGGGAATATAAAAAATTTAGGAAGCTCTCACAAGAACCAAGAGATATTTACAAAGACTAACGCCTCCAGAAGGCTGGAGTGAATAAAACTAAAAGTGTAAAGATCTCAAGCCTGCCTAAAATCATCGCAAAACATAGTATCAATTTACCAAATTCAGTGACCGAAGAGTAATTATCTGCAACCTCCCCAAGACCTGGACCAAGATTATTTAAACATGCGCCAACTGCAGAAAACGCAGACTCAAAATCTAAACCAGTTCCAAGCATAGCCATAAGTAAGAACATAAATATAAATACATAAATTGAAAAAAACCCCCAAACTTTTTCTGCAATTTTTGCATCAATTACCTTGGTGCCAATCTTAGAAGTTAGCACTGCATTTGGATGGATTGTTTTAAGAATTTCCTTATAGGCTTGATTAATCATTATAAGAACACGCCATGCTTTTATACCACCACCTACAGACTGCGAACATGCCCCCATAAAAGCTCCAACCAATAAAAGGTAAGGTAAAAAACCTGGCCATAATGAGAAGTTTTCAGTCGTAAAACCTGAGGTAGTTACTATAGACACAGTATGAAAAATAGCTGCAGATATAGCAGTATAAAATACCGCATATGAGTTATTTACGTATAAAACAAAGATTGAAATAATTATTATTATGGTCACAACAGATAGAAAAAATCTAAACTCAGGATCATAAAAATATTTTAAGGGTTTGCCACCAAAAATTGCAGCATAGTGAACAGCAAATGAAGCAGCTGATAGCAGCATAAATATAATACATATACTTTCCACATAACCACTATTAAAAAAACCTATGCTGTCATCATGCGTAGAAAACCCTCCACCAGCAACAGTGCTTAAGCTATGAGCAATAGCATCAAAAAAACCCATCCCAGAAAAACTATAAAGTATTGCGCAAGCAATGGTTAACCCAACATATATTTTCCACAAGGCTTGTGCACTATCAGCAATCCTAGGAGTTAACTTTTGATTTCCATGGCTTCCAGGAAGCTCCATTTTATAAAGCTGCCCACCTCCAATACCAAGAGCAGGCATTACAGCCACAGCCAAGACAATTAATCCCATGCCACCCATCCATTGGAGTAGCTGTCTATATATAAGAATAGATTTAGGCATCTCATCTAAACCAATCATTGTTGTTGCTCCAGTTGTAGTTATCCCAGATACCGATTCAAAAAGAGCAGCATTAAAACCTAAGCCAAAAAAGTAAAAAGGAATTGATCCTGCAAATGCAAGTACCACCCAGAACAATGTCGTGACAATAAATCCATCAGAAATATTGAGAGTAATGTTTTCTTGTCGAGACAATAACCACGTACCCCCTCCAAGAAAAAACAAAAACAAAAAAGAATATAAAAATATCTCAGCGCCCTTTTCTTCATAAACTAAAGTTATTGAAAGGGGCACTAAAAAAGAAATGCTAAATAAGGACAGTAATATCCCAAGTAAATTAAAAATTGATCTGTAGTTCATTAAGCTTCTAGAAAAAGGTTCTCAATTTTTTCTTTATTAGTTTTGCCCAGAATAAATATAATAATTCTATCTTCAGGACTAAGTAATAATTTTTTAGAGTTCATAAAAACCTCATCATTTCTAATAACAGCAGCTACAACACAATTTTCAGGAAGAGGTATCTCCGAGATCGGCTTATTAAAAAAACCTTCTGTAAATTTATTTTTATGAATTATCCCTTCTATTGCTTCTGCTCCACTTTCAAGTTTGAAAATCACCTCTTGCGGAACATCGCCTTTAGCCAAATGTTGCAATACCATTGATACGGTTAAGCGCTGCGGTGAGAGAGCTATGTCAACAAAATTCTTAGGCAGTATATTGATGTAAGTGTAATTATTAACAATGATAATAGTTTTCTTAGCCCCAAGTTTCTTTGCTAAAAATGCAGACATTATATTTGTCTCATCGTCATTAGTAAGAGCGCAAAATATATCAATATTTTCAATATTTTCACTTTTCAGGAGCTCTTCATCTGATCCACCTCCTTTTAGAACAATTGTCCTATTTAATTCCCTTGAAAGTACCTCACACCTATCTTTATCGGGATCAATTATCTTAACTTTGTAGTCTTCTTCTAGCGATTGAGCTAGTGCAAAGCCTATTTTTCCGCCTCCAATGATCATAATCCTTGAAGAAGAGACATCCTGAAGCCTCATTTCTTGTACAACACTATCGATATCTTTTTCTGCAGCTAAAAAGTATATTTCATCATTCTCTTTAATTATGGCTTTTCCATCAGGGATAAAAGGCTTACCTTTTCTATAAATAGCAGGAACGAAGGTTTCTGTGTCTGGCATGTCGCTTTTTATGCTTTTTAGCTCTCTATTCACCAACATCCCATCTTTTTTTGCTTTCACACATACCACCTTCAAGGAGCCGTTGGCAAAACTTTCGATTTGCTCAGCACCGGGGTGTTTAATTAAATCAATAAGATGGTCAGTTACCTCATTCTCGGGACCAATTGCAATGTCAATACTTTTTTCTCCAAAAGCATCAAGAGAATCTAGGTATGAAGAATCAGAAAGTCTGCATATTGTCTTTTGAACTTTAAACTTTGACTTTGCAATCTGACAGGAGGTGATATTACATTCATCACTATTTGTTACAGCCAGTAATATAGTTTCTTGATCTGCGCCAGCCTCTTTAAGTGTTTTTGGGTGAGAGCCATGTCCTATTACCGTTGCTAAATCAAAATCTTCTTGCAATCTTAAGAGCTTATCTTTATTTATATCAACTATGCTAACGTCATAATCTCCTCTAGATAAAGTAGAGGCTAAACTACTTCCGACCCGTCCTGCGCCAAGTATTAGAATTTTCATAGTTATAAATTAAACCTCTTTTAAACCAATTGGAAGAACTGCCTAAATATAATTATTCTTCAAAAAAATTAGAGTATGAGTTTGAGGCATCTTTGGCTGTAATAATACGCTTTCCAGGAAACTGTAAGTGAGTAATTACTATATTTTTATCTACTGTTTTTACAATTATTCCATCATCAGTAAACTGAAAATCATTTCCTGCATAATCACAAGAAAGATCCTTTGTGACCAAAAGACCATGTATTTTAATTGTTGTATCGTTCTTAACAAAGAATAAGCCTGGCCACTCATGATATGCCTTAAATTTCTGGATAATTGAATTAGCCGATTCATTAGCAAAGTCAGCAATACCAGATATCTTTGTTATCTTTTTACAATACTCCACCCCTGAAACCTCTTGTTCCAGAGGTTGTAATTTCCCGGAAAATATTTGCTCCAAGTCATTTTTTAAAACCTTAATGCTTAATAAAGTAAGCTTTTCCTCTAAATCTTTTTTAGTATCCAAATTTAAGATTTCTAAATTATGCATACTATATATAGGACCTTCATCTAAGCCGCTTGTCATTTTCATAATAGATATTCCAGTATTTTGATCTGAATTTAAAATAGCAGCCTGGATGGGAGATGCACCCCTATATTTTGGCAATAAAGAGAAATGAACATTAATGGAAGATTTATTGGGCATATCAAGCAACCAAGTTGGTAATATTTTGCCATAAGCAGAGACAACTAAAAAATCAAACTTAATCCCAGAGATAGTTTCTTTAAAAGCATAATTAATATCTAAAGGTTTGAATAGTGGAAGCCCAAGATCTTCTGCAACAATCGATACAGCTGATGGCTCTATATCTTTACCTCTTTTAGATCTTTTATCTGGTTGACTTATCACCCCAACTATTTCAATAGTATCTTTGTGCAAACTTTTGAGTATCTGCGCAGAAGAATCGGGTGAACCCGCAAATAAAATCTTCATATATTCCATATATTCTATAAAATTCGCTTATTTTCTTAAAAATTCGCTTATTTTGATGCTTTCTTCCTAATTCTATCTCTTTTTAGAGGTGAAAGGTAATCTACCATCAATTTTCCCTCTAAGTGATCAATTTCATGCTGGATACAAACAGTCAAAAGCCCGGAGGGCTCTGCTTCATATTTTTTCCCATTTATATCCTGCCAAATCAAAGAAATACTATCAGGCCTAGTAATCTCTTCGGTGATACCAGGAACAGATAAACAGCCTTCCGAAAAAGAAAGCAGACTTTTGTTGTCTAATACCTTAAATTCTGGATTTATAAAAACTTTTGGCTCGTTTCTATCTTCTGAAATATCCATAACTATAATTCTTTCGTGCACATCTACCTGTGTTGCCGCTAAACCAATGCCTTCCTCTAGATACATAGTCTCAAGCATGTTAGATGTAAGCGTTTCTAGACTTTTGTCGAATTTTGTAACTGGAATCGCAACTTTTCTTAGCTTGGGATCAGGAAATGTCAAAATTTTTAGTTTAGCCATATACACATTATATGTTCTTTCTTTATAATCAACACACTTAATTTTCTATTATAGGGAGCTATGCATGAGTGATAAAGTAGATGTTTCAATATTTATGGGTTCAAAGTCAGACCTGCCAATTGTTCAAGCAGCGGCTGATACTCTTACTGAATTTAATATCCCTCATCGGATGTTTATTCTTTCGGCCCATAGAACTCCAGAAGAAGTTGTAAAAAAAATAAAGGAATCTGAGAAGGATGGAGTAAAGGTATTTATTGCTGCAGCAGGAATGGCAGCTCACTTAGCAGGTGCAATCGCTGCGCAGACCACTAAACCAGTTTTAGGCATTCCCCTTGCTGGTGGAGATCTTGATGGAATGGACGCATTGCTTGCAACAGTTCAAATGCCAAAAGGAGTTCCAGTGGCAACTTTTGCTATTGGAAAATCTGGTGCTATTAACGCTGCATTATGTGCTGTCCAAATTTTAGGAACTTCCAATACAGAAATAGCAGAGAAACTAACTGAGCATAAATCTAAAATGCATGAGGATGTTTTAGAGGCAAACGAGTCTATCCAGCAACCCATTTGAAAAAATTTTCATGCCCCACAGAAGCATCAGACTGGCTTAAAAAAGGTAAAATTTTAATACACCCAACAGAAGGTGTTTGGGGGTTAGGGTGTGACGCTTTTAATGTTAAAGCTTGTCAAAAAATTAACTCTTTAAAGATGAGAGATACCAACAAAAATTTTATTTTGTTAGCGCCATCCATCACAGCTGCTCTAGAGTATTTAAAGCCAATTGAACCCGACCAAATGAAATATCTAAAGTCTATTTGGCCAGGGCATATAACCGTAATTCTACAAGCTAATAATGCTATACCTGACTCATTAAAATCTTTAGATAATACTATTGCATTGAGAGTAAGTGGTCACTTACCTATAACAAACTTACTCTCATCATTTAATGGCTTAATGGTCTCAACATCGGCAAATTTAACTAACTCTTCCACCTCAGATTCAATACATGAGGTCACAAAAATCTTTAATGACTCGGAAGTTGCAGTGTATGCTCATAATAATGGGACAGCCTCTAAACCTTCAGCAATATTAGATTTAAATCGCATGGAATATATTCGTGAATAAGCTTGATAAAAAGAATCTAAGAATAATTGAAGAAAAGTTTCAATTAATCCAAAAAAAAATAGATTCAAAGCTCAAAAAATTAAATAAAAAACCTGCTCAGCGGATTGTTGAAAATTGGAAACGAAGTCAAGGCGGCGGAGGAAAATCAATTTCCATAAGTGGAGATATAATTGAAAAAGCAGCGGTCAATTTTTCATCAATATCTGGAAAAAAATTACCACAATCTTCACTTGCATCCAAAGCTACACATACTTCAAAATTTCATGCAGTAGGTGTCTCAGTTATTTCTCACCCATTAAATCCCTTTTGTCCAACAAGCCACATGAATATAAGGTTGTTCGTTGAGCTTGGAAAAAATAACTTAATTAGTAATTGGTGGATCGGCGGCGGTTTTGATCTAACACCATTCGCTGCATCAAAGAAAGATGCATCTTTTTGGCACCAAGAAGCCAAATCAACTATGGGTCTCTTTAATAAAACATACTATAAGAGATTTGCTAAAAACTGCGATGAATATTTTTTTCTTCCTCACAGATCTGAAAAAAGGGGCATTGGAGGCATATTCTTTGATCAGCTACAGCATAAAGATATAGAAAACAGCCTCGAAATGTTAGAAAAAACAGCTGAGTGCTTTATAAATACATACGAGCAAATTATTTTAGAACATAGAAACGCAAAATTTTCTCAAGAGGACAAAAACTTTCAGTTATACAGAAGGGGCAGGTATGTAGAATTCAATCTTTTATTTGATAGGGGTACAAAATTTGGAATTGAATCAAAAGGCAGAATAGATTCTATATTTGCCTCTTTGCCACCGAATGTATCTTGGCCCCAAAAAATATCTTCATCTAACAAAGTTATGGAAAAACGTCTACTTAGTTTTCTAAAAAAAGGATGGAGTGAACATTTATAAATCATGAGTGACTATATTAAAACAGATAACTCAAAATATAAATTGGGCGTTATTGGAGATCCTATCGATCATTCTCTTTCACCAAAAATACATAATATTTTTGCAAAGCAAACAGAAATAAAAATTGACTATCAGGCATATCATGTTTTGCCAGAAAACCTTGATAGTTTTATCAGAGATTTTTTTATTAATGGAGGAGATGGCTTGAATGTTACTTTGCCCCATAAAGTTAAATGTCTACGCTCAGTGTGGGAGCCTTCATCCCTTGTGAAAATTATCGGTGCTGCAAACACATTGAGATATATCAGAAGCTCAAAAAAAATTATTGCATATTCAACAGATGGAAGAGGCCTAGCAACCGATCTTAAAGAAAAAGTTAAACTTAAATCAGCTAATGTTTTAATCTTGGGAGCAGGCGGGGCTGCTTTAAGTATTATCCCAAGTATTGAAAACTGTCTTCCAGCAAATATCATTTTAGATAATCGTTCCCAAGAAAAGATTCAACCACTGATTGAACGATTCGATGATCCGTCTCGGATCCATACAAAAATTGTCCACATAGATAACTTTAAAGGCGATGTAGATTTAGTAATTAATGCTACATCTGCCGGTTTTTCAGGCCCTTTTAAATGGCATAGAGAATTAAACACAAACGATAGAACCGTTTTTTATGATCTTAGTTATAGCAACAGCGAAGAGAAAACACCATTTCTTAAATGGGCCAGTCAGTATTCTAATAATTGCTATGACGGCTTTGGAATGTTAATTAACCAGGCGGCGCTATCCTTTGAGCACTTTGGACCGGAAGCTACGCCAGATACCAAAATAACCAAAGCTGATTTATTCAATGACTAAAAGACTTATACGTTTTATTGCTGGGGCAGTTTGTCCCAATTGTAAAGAAATCGATAAAATTGCAATTACAGCTGACGATAAAACCATCTATTGTCTTAGCTGTGATTTTAAGGAGCATAGGCCTGAGACCCCAAAAGAAGCTGGTCAGAAAAGTAATGACCCAAAGGTCTTTAACTTAGACGATTTTAGACCTAAAAAATTATAGAATTTAAATCTATTTAAAGTTATTATAGCCCCACAAAAAAACTTTTTAGAGAGCTAAAATGTTAAAAAAGCTTCTAATCAACATAATTTATAGTTATAATAAATTATATCAATTATTTATTATTCAAGTTTCATTGAAGCCAAGGATTCCTAATGTTTAAAAAAGCTACCACTTCTTTTAATTGCAAAATATCTTCCCTGCTTATAGCCCTATTCTCTAGTCAAACATTTGCTGCATGGGATGATATAAATATGACAGAAGGCGTGACAGCTATTAGCAAAGAGGTCTTTGAGTTACATATGCTGATCTTTTGGATTTGCGTTGTCATAGGGGTAATAGTGTTTGGAGTAATGTTTTATTCTATGTTTGCTTACACAAAGAAGAAGAATCCAAATCCTTCAACCTTCCATGAAAATACTAAAGTTGAACTAGCATGGACCATCGTTCCATTCTTAATTCTTGTGTTTATGGCTATACCCGCATCTAACACTTTGACGACTATTTACGATGACTCTGCGGGAGATATTAATATTCAGGTTGTAGGCTATCAGTGGAAATGGCAATACAAATACCTTGAAGATGAAATAGACTTTTTCTCAAACCTAACAACTGATCTAGATGAAATTTACAACAAGACCCCCAAAGGCGAGCATTATTTAGAGGAGGTTGATGAAGTTGTTGTAATCCCAGTTGGCAAAAAAATAAGATTTTTAATTACTGCAAATGATGTTATCCATTCTTGGTGGATGCCTGACTTTGCAATCAAGCAAGACGCTATTCCAGGTTTTATTAATACCGCATGGACTGTTGTAGATAAACCAGGAACATATAGAGGCAAGTGCACAGAGCTGTGTGGAAAAAATCATGGGTTCATGCCAGTCGTTGTAAAGGCCGTTCCACAAGATGAATACGATTCTTGGGTTAAAAATAAAAAAGAAGAAGCTTTTAAAATTGCTGAATTAACGGAAAAAGATTGGACCAAGGAAGAATTATTTGAGAGGGGAGAAGAGGTATATGCAAAAAATTGTGTTGCTTGCCATCAAACCAATGGACAAGGAATACCGCCTGTTTTTCCTGCTTTAGCAGGAAGTGACATAGTAATGAATGATGCTTCTAGGCAAATTGAGATTTTAATGGAAGGAGTTGGGCCCACTTACGCTATGCAGGCATTTGGCAAGCAGTTGAACGAGATAGATATTGCGGCAGTAATAACATACTCACGTAATGCTTGGTCTAATGCTGAGAATGGAGATGGAAAAATAGTGACCCCTAAAGATATTGTTGATTACAAAAAACCTAAAGTTTAACAAAGGAAGAAATATGAGCGCAGTAATAGAATCCCACGATCACGAACATCATCACGGTCCAGCCAAAGGCATAACACGATGGTTTTATACAACAAACCATAAAGATATTGGTACTTTGTATCTCTGGTTCAGTTTTGCAATGTTCTTGATTGGCGGAGCCATGGCAATGGTTATCAGGGCTGAATTATTTCAACCGGGAATGCAAATAGTTGAACCTGAATTTTACAATCAAATGCTTACTTTGCATGGACTAATCATGGTTTTTGGAGCCGTAATGCCAGCTTTTGTTGGTTTAGCTAACTGGCTTGTTCCTATGATGGTAGGCGCGCCAGACATGGCTTTGCCACGAATGAACAACCTTAGTTTTTGGATACTACCCTTCGCATTTACAGTTTTGCTTTCCTCACTATTTATGGAAGGAGGAGCTCCTAACTTTGGTTGGACTTTCTATGCACCTCTCTCAACTACATATGCTCCACCAAGCGTCACTTTTTTTATATTTTCTGTACATATTATGGGTGCTTCTTCAATTATGGGATCTATTAATGTGATTGTAACCATTATGAATATGAGAGCTCCAGGCATGACTTTAATGAAAATGCCTCTTTTTGTCTGGTCTTGGCTCATCACTGCATATTTGTTAATTGCAGTTATGCCCGTTTTGGCCGGTGCGGTAACCATGATGTTGATGGATATACATTTCGGAACCAGCTTCTTTGATGCAGCAGGCGGAGGGGACCCAGTTTTGTTTCAACACATCTTTTGGTTTTTTGGCCACCCAGAGGTTTATATTATGATTTTACCGGCTTTTGGTATTACCTCTCACATTATTGAGACTTTCTCCAGAAAACAACTCTTTGGCCACGCATCAATGGTATGGGCGATGACTTCAATTGCAATCTTGTCCTTTGTTGTATGGGCTCATCATATGTTTACAGTTGGGATGCCCCTAGCAGCCGAATTATTTTTTATGTGGGCAACGATGTTGATTGCAGTGCCAACAGGTGTGAAAGTCTTTAACTGGGTCACAACAATGTTTAAAGGGTCTATCACTTATGAAACCCCAATGTTATTTTCAATTGCATTTGTTGTCTTGTTTACTATTGGTGGTTTTTCAGGCCTGATGCTTGCGATTACACCTGCAGACTTTCAATACCACGATACTTATTTTGTTGTAGCGCATTTTCATTATGTATTAGTGCCAGGTGCAATTTTTTCAATTATGGCAGCTGTTTATTTTTGGATACCAAAATGGACAGGGAATATGTACGATGAAAGACTTGGTAAGTTACATTTTTGGCTTTCTTTTATTGGTGTAAACGTAACCTTTTTTCCTCAGCATTGGATTGGTTTGGCTGGTATGCCAAGAAGGGTACCAGATTACGCTTTGCAATTTGCTGATTGGAATATGGTTTCATCCGTAGGAGCATTTCTATTTGGCGCCTCTCAAATACTATTTTTATTTATAGTTATCAAGACCGTTATGGGTGGTAAAAAAGCTACTCCTGAGGTTTGGGAAGGAGCAAGGGGCCTTGAATGGACCGTTGAGTCACCTGCTCCGTACCACACATTTACAACCCCGCCCAAGGTAACCCAATGAACGAAGGAGGAAAGAAAACAATTAAGCTATTATGTTTTGCAGTGCTGGGCATGTTTACATTCTCTTTTGCTTTGGTGCCTCTATACGATGTATTTTGTGACATCACCGGCTTAAATGGCAAAGTTACTCAATCTACCAACGCAGAAACTTCAATCACTGCAGAAGGCAGAGAAATAGGGCTTCAGTTTATTTCTCATAATAATGCTGGAATGCCTTGGGTATTCAAACCTTCAAAAAAAGTTTTAAAGATAAAAACAGGAACACTTCACGAAGCAACATTTTACGCAAAGAATACAACTAACAAAATAATGACCGCCAGAGCTGTTAACAGTGTTGCGCCATCTAATGCAAAAAATTATATAAAAAAAATAGAGTGCTTTTGTTTCGCAGAAGGGATAGAGCTGATGCCAGGCGAAGAGATATTACTTCCAATTAAAATGGTCGTCGACAATGAGTTACCACAAGAGATTAAAAATATAGTTCTTTCTTACACTATCTTTGATAGCAATATAGAACATAGCATAATAATGAATCACGACAGTGACCATGAAATGGAGCCTTCAATATGAGCTATCAACAATACTATGTTCCTGAGCAAAGTAAATTTCCTATTTTTGCGGCAATTGCCTTGTTTTTACTGGTAATGGGCGCAGCAGGAACCATTAATGATTTAGATAAACCAGACAGCAAGTCTGTCTATGTTCTTTATGCTGGATTTGCCGTGCTAGCAACAACATTATTTTTTTGGTTTAGAACAGTAATTGCTGAGCATATTGCGGGCCTAGATAGTGCACAACTTCAAAAATCATTCGTATTTGGTATGGGGTGGTTTATTTTTTCAGAAGTGATGTTTTTCGGCGCTTTTTTCGGTGCACTATTTTATGTAAGAAATTTTTCAGTCCCATGGCTTGGAGGAGAGGGTGAGAAGGGCTTAGCAAATATGCTTTGGGAAGGATTTGAGGCAACATGGCCTGTTATGTCAACCCCTGACGCGGGATTAGATTTTGATCTTGCTGATAAAAATATGAGCTGGCCGGGATGGGGGCATGCTCTTGAATGGCTACCAATGTGGAACACAATCGTTCTACTAAGCTCAAGTGTTACGGTTCATTTTGCTCATTTAGCGCTTAAAAATAATGATAAAAAAGTGTTCAATATTTGGTTGGCTGTAACGGTTTCTCTCGCACTAATCTTTGTAATACTTCAAGCAGCTGAGTATTACGAAGCTTATGCACATTATGGCTTAACATTAAATTCCGGAATCTATGGCTCGACATTCTTTATGCTTACAGGCTTCCATGGCTTTCATGTAATGATGGGTGGGTTTATGCTTGCCGTCATGCTTTCCAGATCAGTTTTTCACAACCATTTTGATGCACACAACCACTTTGGTTTTGAGGCTGCCTCATGGTATTGGCACTTTGTTGATGTGGTTTGGGTAATGTTGTTTCTTTTTGTTTATATTCTTTAAATTAAGAACCAATTGGAACAGAGTTTCCAAGTTCTCCAGTGGACAAACCATATACCACTAACATAATAAGAATTGCAGCTAAAGAGACCCTTATTCCAAGGCTATATACCGATCTCTTGCCTTTTCCTTGGTCCTTAAATAGAAAGAATAGGCTACTGAATAGGCTTAAAAAGATTAGAATAATAATTAAATAAATAAGAGGTGTGACCGACATAGAATGATTGTAACACTTTTCAAATGACAGAATTTACCATAATTAAATCTTTAAAAAACAATAAATTACTGACTATTTTTTCTTGTTTTTTTACCATACTGTTCATCTTTCTTGGAATATGGCAAATTGATAGAGCTGGCGAAAAGGCTTATCGCATGCAAGCATTTGCCGAACAACAGAAAAAATTTCCAATGCAACTTAAAAATTTATCCTCAGAGTGGAGTCGAGTATTTGTTGATGGAGCATATGACCCAATGCATCAGATCTTAATAGACAATCAAATTCATAATGGAAAAATAGGCTATAAGGTTTATACACCTTTTTATTTTGGAAATAACCAAATAATTTTAGTTGACAGAGGCTGGATTCCTCAAGGTAAATCTAGAAATGATCTTCCAAATCTTAATTTTACTTCACCTAACTTAAGAATAATCGGTACCTTATTCAAACCCCAGAGAGGGGTTGTCGCCGGTGAGGAATTGATTACCAGTGACTGGCCAAGAGTCTCACAAACTAAATCAATAAAAATTATTTCATCTGCATTCACTGATAAAATTTTAGAAATGGTGTTAGTTTTAGATCCAGGATCTCAGTTTTTGGCTGAACATATCCCCATTAAACCCTTTGTTATAACCCCAGAAAAACATTATGGATATGCCTTGCAATGGTTTACGATGAGCATCGTATTGCTGAGCATGTTTTTTTACGCATTAAAACGAGAGCATTAAAAATGAACAATAAATTACTGGCAGCCGCCCTATTAATTACCCCATTAGCTGTTGTGGTTTTTTCAACGCTATCATTTAATTTAGGATTCTCTCCGCAAAACACAAAAAATAATGGCATATTGTTTAAGGAATCATTTGATGTAACCTCATTAAATCTTTTCTCAAACGAGACAGGCAAATTAACCTTTGATGACGGTAAATGGATTTTTGGAACTTATGCTTCTGATAGTGCGGACGTCCAACAAGCAATGTATCTAATGAGGCAACTTAATGTTGCTCTTAACAGAGATATAAACAAATTAAAACGTGTTCTATTTTCTCCACCAAATTTTTTAACTGATAAAATTTTAACAGAATATCCTCGTACAGAAGTTATCTTGGATACTAAGCAAGATCTCTATAGGCAATTGAAGAACATGGGCGGAGCAAACTTTTTTGACGAACAACAGATGTTTATTATTGACCCATATGGGAGAGCTGTAATATTTTTTCCGCTCTCACTTAACCCTAAATTAATCTTAAAGGACTTGAAGGTCTTAATATGAGCTCTATTAGAGGATTATCATTCTTTGGTCTTGGTTTGGCCTTTGTTGTTATAGCTCTTGGTGCATGGACTCGACTGGTTGATGCTGGATTGGGCTGCCCTGATTGGCCAGGGTGTTATGGATTTGTAGTATTTCCAACCTCAGAAGCCGACATAGTCCTTGCAGAGCAAAGATTCCCACAGTTTCCGTATGAGGTAAACAAAGCAATTCCTGAGGTTGTGCACCGATATTTTGCAGCTGCTTTGGGATTGATTGCGATATTACTAACTGTATTTTCTTTCAAATTTAAACTTCCCGTAAGAGTGAAAGCAACTACTTCTTTTTTATTGTTCTTTATATGCTGCCAAGGTCTTTTTGGTTACTTAACTGTAAGCTTAAAATTACTGCCCATCATTGTAACTGGGCATCTTTTTGGAGGCTTTATAACTTTAAGTCTATTCTTCTTTTTGTTCCTTAGCGTAACTAATGGAGTTAGAAACCATCAAATTGAACACCTTAAAACTCTTGGATTGCTTGCCTTGGGAGTATTAATTCTGCAAATTTTTTTAGGGGTTTGGACGAGTACAAATTATGCATCTCTTGCTTGTGCAGACTTTCCAAAATGCCAAGGATCTTTTCTTCCGAAGATGGATTTTGCTGAAGGATTTAATTTATTCCAAGAGGTTGGGCCTAATTATTTATATGGTTTGTTAGACAATGATGCTCGAGTAGCAATTCATTATTCTCATAGAGTCAGCGCCCTTATAGTTTTATTTGTATATGCGCTCTTAATCACCCGCCTATGGTTTTCAAGCGCCGCACCTCTTGCATCAACACTTGGAGTTATACTGGTGACTCAAATTTCTCTTGGAATAATGAATGTTGTGTATGTTTTGCCTCTTTATATTGCCATCGCACACAATTTAGTTGCTGCCCTGCTACTTTTAGCAACGCTAATGGTTAATTTTGTAATTTGGAAGAAATGAATATATTGAGAAGTTACTACGACCTTTGTAAACCAAATGTAGTTTTAATGATGTTGATAACTGCTTTAGTTGGTTCTCTTCTAGCAAGCAAAACTCTTCCACCTCTATCTTTAATTATATTTGCAATGCTCGGCATTGCATTGTGCGCATCATCTGCAGCAGCCATTAATCAGATAATAGATAGAAAAGCTGATGCAAACATGAATAGAACAGAAAATAGACCAATCCCCCAGGGGGAGGTTTCTGTGTCACATGCATCCTTTTTTGCATTTATTTTAGGAATTTCTGGAACAGGAATCTTGGTGCTTTATGTGAACATTCTTACAGCAGCGTTAACCCTAGCCTCATTGATTGGATATGCTTTTATTTATACAGTTTATTTAAAGAGAGCAACTCCACAGAATATTGTTATTGGTGGTCTTGCTGGGGCTGCGCCGCCTTTACTGGGTTGGACCGCTATTACAAATTCAGTAGACCCAAATTCACTGCTGCTAGTTCTAATAATTTTTGCCTGGACCCCTCCACATTTTTGGGCATTGGCGATTCACAGAAAAGAAGATTACGCTAAAGAAAATATTCCCATGCTTCCCGTTACGCATGGAGTGCAGTTTACCAAGCTGCAAATCATCCTTTATACAATTATTCTTATTTTGGTTAGCTTTCTGCCTTTTATTGTCTTGATGTCAGGGATTTTTTATCTTATTTCAGCATCTATATTAGGCATAATTTTTCTCTATTACTCAATTGAGCTATATTTAGATGAGAATAATGAAAATGCATTTCCGACATTTATTTATTCAATTTATTATATTTTTCTTATTTTTGCAGCCTTACTTATTGACCACTTTCTTATTTAAATAATGCCTAAAAATATAAAAATTTCACTCCTTTTAATTATTCTTTTCATGGCCTCGGTTTTATTTTTATTTATCAATAAACTTACTACCCCAAGATATCTTTCAGCTCCAGAATTGTTGGCGAATGGTTTTTATCAGTACCCCGAGCCAAAAGAATTTTCTGAATTTAAGCTTATTACAAGTAACAAAAATTTTATGAAGGAAGATTTAATGCAGAAGTGGACATTAATATACTTTGGATTTACTCGCTGTCCTGCTGAGTGCCCAATTGCCATGTCTCTCATGAAAGGACTTTATTCAACACTTGAGGCCAAAAACTTTAATATGCAAGATAAGCAAGTTCTTCTTGTAACAATAGATCCAGAAAATGATTCAGCGAGTAGGGTAGATGAATATGCAAAAGCTTTTAATCAATCATTTATTGGGGCTAGGGGTGATCGACCCACATTGCTGAGCATGGCAACTCAATTTAATGTGATGGCAGTTGAGCCGCCTAAAATGAATAATGTCAGCAGCATAGATCATCTAGGTAATCATTCAAACAATATCTTGCTTATTAATCCTGATGGAAAATATGTAGGTTTTTTTAGGCCACCATTTGATGACAAGAAATTTCTATTAATTTATCAATCTCTTGTAACGCCGCGCTAACCTTCTAGAAATAAAAATCTAAGTTTTTGGACTTCATCATCAGAAAAATTTAACCCTTGTCTAATATAATTCTCTAGAGAACCATATTCAGCCTCAGCAGCATTAAAAGCAGTTTCAATGTATTCTCTTTCTACTCCTAGCAAGGGACGCAATATTTCTGCATCTACTTGATAGAGGCTCCTAAGCTCAATTTTATCTATCATTTCATCAATTCTATCAGCGGTAAATAAGTTGGTTTTCATGTAGTCTTTAATTACATCTTCTTTAGATACTCCAAGTGCTATCAAGGTAATTGCCGCAGCAAATCCCGCCCTGTCTTTTCCAGCAGTGCAGTGAAACAAGATGGGCGCTTCCTCAGAGATCAAATCCCTTAAAAATTTCCCATACACATCTTGGTAGCTAGTCACAAATTCTTTATTAGCATCAATAAGAAAATTTTTTATATCCCCTTTGGCCTCTCCACGTAAGACAGCTTCTATTTTTGTTCGCATAGCGCCATCTACTCTAATGGGCATTTCCACATACTTTATTCCATTAGGAATTACATCTGGATCCTCTCTTTTTTCATCCTCTGATCTAAAGTCTACAATTCTTTCTATCCCAAGAGCTTGAATGTATTTTATATCTTCAGCAGAAAGATCACTTAATTTATCTGACCGATAAAGACGCCCCCACTTCACAGATTTCCCGTTAACTGTTTTATAACCCCCTAACTCACGAGTGTTATATGCTCCATCCATTGGTAAAAGCCTATGATTTTCATTCTGAAAGTTGAGATCATCTGAGTGAATTGGTCTGTTCATTCCATTTTCCTTATCAGAGCATTGTGTTAGAAGTATACAAAGAATTAAAAATCCCGTTTTTCTATACATCAATAATTACCTTGCCCCTGGCTTTTCTATCCTTCAAGTGGGCAATTGCTTGAGCTGCATTTTCAAGCGAAAATCTATCAGAAATCTCAGGGTTAATTTTCCCTGCTGCATATAAATCAAAAAGTTCTTGAAAGTTTTCTTGATTTTTATCCGGAAACATAGTTGTCCAAGCACCCCAGAAAACACCAACAATTTGACATCCTTTAAGTAGAGCTAGATTAAGAGGCAGCTTCGGGATATCCCCAGCGGCGAAACCAATCACTAGAAAACGACCCTCCCATGCTATGGCTCTTAAAGCAGGCTCACTAAAGGAGCCGCCAACAGGATCGTAAACAACATTTGCACCAAACCCACCCGTTAACTCTTTGATTTTATTTGACAGTTCTTTTTGCTGCTCTCTATCTAGATTTCCTGATGGGTAGACAAAAGCTTCATCAGCCCCATGTTCCAAACATGTTTTAATCTTCTCTTCCGATGAGGCAGCTGCTATGACTTTTGCCCCCATTGCTTTTCCAATCTCCACTGCTGATAACCCAACCCCCCCTGCGGCCCCTAAAACTAAAAGCGTTTCTCCAGGTTGAATGTTAGCTCTTTGCTTTAGAGCATAAAGAGAGGTGCCATAGGTCATTGCAAGCGCAGCTGCTACTGGAAAATCCATATCAGCAGGTACAAGATTCACTCGAGCCTCTTCCACAACAAGCTTCTCGGCAAAACATCCATGACCTGCCATCACAAAAACATGATCTCCTGGTTTGCAAGATGTGACGTCTTCCCCCACTTCTGAAATTACACCAGAGCATTCTGCCCCCGGAATAAATGGCATAGGAGGTTGGAATTGATATAGTCCTTGCACCATTAGAACGTCAGGAAAATTAACGCTTGCTGCTTTTACATCAACCAACACCTCTCCAGCATTTGGCTTAGGATCTTCAACCTCTCCAAAAACAAGCTTTTCAGGTCCTGCCAATTCTTTACATTGCAATGCTTTCATTTTTCTTCCTTAAGTTTAGAGTTATATAATTCTACATATTTATTTATATCCATGCTTGGGGTTTCTTCAATTTTTTTTAAATCCTTTATCGAATCTTTAGAAGAATTAACAAAACGTGAAAAATCCCTATTGGCAGGTTTTGGATATGAACTAGCAATGCTCTGACTGTGAGCAAGGCCATACTCAGCAAAAGACATTTTTTGAGCCTCCATTTCTTCCATAATCTTCTTACTTAACGATGGGTTTAATTTGATTTCACTGACAAATGCATTCAAATAACCAGATGAATAACTGTCCATTGCCTCAGCAACCAAATTCAGCTCTTCATAGTAAGTTTTTTTAATCTCCGAAAGTGAGCAAGAAACTCCATTCTTAATTAATTTCAGAGCTTTAGAGCGACCGTTAATTACCATCTTATGATTGTTAGAAGAAATTTCTTGAGCTTCATCCTTTGAAATATCTGGGCTTTCAGAGACAAGAGAATGCATTAGAAAGATATCAAGCAGTTTAATTCCATTCTCAGATATCCCCTCAGGCATAAACGGATTAATGTCTAAGCCCCTTAGCTCTATATATTCAATCCCATATTGTTTTAAAAGAGTTGATGGGCGCTCACCACTTGGCCCTGTTCTTTTTGGTCTAATAATGTCATATAACTCATTTTCAATTTGTAAAATTCCTGCAGAAATTTGTTGCGGTACGCCAGCACTGTCAAACAAACCCATTTGTTCAAATTTTTTATTTGGCGTGTTGATTCCCTTAATTACTGCATTAATAAATTCATCTAGGTTGTTGTATTTAATCTGAAGAGACTCTTGTATTGGACTCTGATACCCCACATCACTCATGCGTAAAGAAGTTGCGTCAGGCAAAAATAAATCCTCTGTGCCATACTTTTCTAAGGAGTGATCTCTGCCATATAAGTAAGATTTATGAGCCACGGGCGATGCCCCAAAATGACTTAACAGAAACCAAAAATTTCTTTTAACATTTCTGATCAAGGAGAGATATTTTGTATTTATAAGATCCTGCGAGGGAGCGTCAGAAATTGTAGACCATGATTTTTCTGATAGTGAAAAATTATAATGTATTCCAGAAACTGACTGCATAATTGATCCATATCTTAGCTTTAATCCTTTTCTATAGATGTGCTTTAGCATTCCTTGGTTTGAGTTACCATATTCCGCTAAACGTATTTCAGCTTGGTCTCCAAAAGCACACGGCATAGAAAAATTCCACAGTATCTCATCCTCCAAGCAGTCATAAAGAAAGTGATGCAGATCGGATAAATGCGCAAACAAACCCTCCGCTGAGTTGAATGTGGGAGTTACTAACTCAACTAAGGCTTCTGAAAAATCCGTAGTAATATCTTTATTTGTTAGAGGTGAGCCTAAATTTTTTGGGTGATTTTTTTGTGAGATATTACCATTTTTATTAACTCTTAGAGACTCTCTCTCAATCCCCCTGTTAATTTCAAGACCATCAAAGAAGCCCCTTTCTTGGAAAGAAAGGAGGGAGCTCTTAAACTGTCTTGATGCCATTATTGGATGGCTAAATAAACGGACCCGCTTCAACAATCTCTTTTTTAACAGAGAATTTCTTAAAGTTTTCTTGAAATTTCTGAACTAAGTCACTTAGGTACTCTTTATAACTTTCTTGGTCTTCCCAGGTTTCTTTCGGAGTTAGCACACTTGAGTCAACGCCCTCAACCGATGAGGGAACATCTAAGTTCAAACCATCGATATGCTGAGTTTCAACGTTGTTTAATTCACCATTTTGAATAGCATTTATTATTCTTCTAGTTGTAGGAATATCAAATCTAGAGCCAATGCCATGGGGTCCACCAGTCCATCCAGTATTGACAAGGAACACTTTCGAGTTAAATGACTCAATTCTTTTAATTAACAGGTCTGCATAGACTCCGGCAGGCCTAGGAAAGAAGGGCGCACCAAAACAAGTTGAAAATGTTGAGCCAATTGACTCTGTTGATCCAACCTCAGTTGATCCAACTTTAGCCGTATAACCGCTTAAAAAGTGATATGCCGCAGCTTCTTTAGAAAGAATAGAGACAGGAGGAATTAAGCCAGTTAAGTCACAAGTTAAAAATATTACTGTTTCGGGCTCTCCCGCTGCATTTGATTCAATTGCATCATCTATATGTGATCTTGGGTAACAGCATCTACCATTTTCAGATAATGAAGTATTTGAATAATCTGGAGTATTGCTCTCATCAAGAAAAACATTTTCAATAATACTGCCATGTTTAATTGCTTTCCAAATAACAGGCTCATTCTTTTCAGAAAGGTCTATGGTTTTTGCATAGCATCCACCCTCAAAGTTAAATACAGTTCCTTCTCCCCACCCATGCTCGTCGTCTCCAATCAGAGAACATGTCGGGTCAGCAGAAAGAGTTGTTTTACCAGTTCCAGAAAGACCAAAGAACAGAGACACCTTACCGTCTTTATTAACATTAGAAGAGCAATGCATTGGAAGCACATCTTTCTCTGGCATTAAAAAGTTCTGGACTGAAAACATTGATTTTTTCATTTCACCAGCATATTTCATGCCCGCAAGTAAAACTTTTCTAGCTGCAAAATTAATAATTACACAGCTTTCTGAATTAGTTCCATCTTCTTCTGGAGAGCATTGATAGTTAAGAGCACTTAGAATCTGCCATTCTTTCTTTACCTGAGGATTAAACTCAGTCGGACTGATAAAAATTAGCTTTGAAAACATGCTATGCGACGCGCTTTCTGCAGTCACATTGACAGGAATATAATGTTCATCATGAGCGCCCACATGAACTTTAGAGAGGTATCTATTTTTTTCTGCAAGATAGGCATCTACCTTGTTCCAAAGTCGTGAAAATTTTTCAGTATCAAATGGTTTGTTAATATCCCCCCAATCTATAAGCTGAGATGTACTATCCTCTTCAACAATAAATCTATCATTTGGGCTTCGACCAGTTCGATCACCGGTCTCCAAAGACAAAGCACCATTACTCGCAATAACACCCTCACCATTTCCAATTGCAATTTCAATTAACTCTTCGGTGGTAAGCTCGAGCGTTTTACTTAAAGTCCCATTTTCCATATTAATTTTTTCGCCTCCCAATTATGTACGTATATTTTACATCTACCTGATAAGTTTAACTATAGAACATGTCTTGTAGTGGATTTGAAATTATTTGCACAAAATTGTCAACAAAACTAAAAAGCTTTATCTTTACAAGGAATAACAAGGACTTTTATTGTAACTAAACTACAAAAATACCTTTTTAAAATCTTTTTAAAAAGAAAAATAAATTGTAAAACAGTAAACTAATAAAGAAAATTAGAGCCCACTCAGCAAAATTAAAAATAAATCTCCATTGATACTCTGCACAATTCCCATCTCCCAGAAGAATAGTTTGAATTACCTCCATAAACGGAAGAGTATCCATTAAAAAATCCATAGGGGGAGCACAAGTTGGGATTTGATCAGTAGGAAGGTGCTGAAGATAGATTTGTCTGCCCGCAACAATGCTACCACCCAATGCAAATAAACTAGCTAAAAGAAATAAAAATTTATTAATCATTAAATGAAGGTTAGGAATAAATAAGACAAGCCCACAAAAACCAATAAAAGCAAAAGCCCACCTTTGAAGTATGCATAGCGGACAAGGGTCGTAATACCCTATCACTTCAAACAAGTAAGCTCCCATTACCAAGCCGAAACCTAGAAGCAAATTAATAGCGGCTGGCATAAAAAATATTTTTTTTATAATGCTCATAGACATATTCTAAATCAGTAAAAGTAAGATGATCTTATATTATGCATGGCTTATATAAAAACCAAATGACATAATAAATTTTAATGACAAATCCTAATAAAACAATTTTTTTAATTGATGGCTCTTCTTATTTATACAGAGCATTTCATGCAATGCCGCCTTTGACAACTTCGACTGGGCTGCCAACAGGAGCGGTGAAGGGTGTGACTAATATGCTTCGCAATCTCAGGAACGAAAATCTAAACTCTCATTACTTAGCAATTTTTGATGCTAAGGGGAAAAACTTTAGACATTCTATTTATAAGGATTACAAAGCAAACAGGCCCCCAATGCCACCGGAGCTCCGCGAGCAATTAGCACCACTAAAGTCTATTTGCAATGCTATGGGGATGCCTGTTGTTGAAATTCCAGGCGTTGAGGCTGATGACGTTATTGCAACTTTGGCAATGATGGGAGCTAAAAGAGGAATTCCTATGATTATTTCTTCACTGGACAAAGATTTAATGCAGCTTGTTGAAGATCCATTGGTCAAAATGGTAAACACGATGAACAATAAAGTCTATGATGTAGCCGGTGTTCAAGAAAAGTTTGGGGTTCACCCAGATCAGATAATAGATTACCTTGCCCTTGTTGGTGATACCTCAGACAATATTCCTGGTGTTCCCAAGGTTGGGCCCAAAACAGCAGTCAAATGGCTAAATGAGTTTAAAGACTTAGAGGGAATAACCCAAAATGCAGAAAATTTTTCTGGTGTTGTTGGTCAAAACTTAAGAGATTCTATTCAAGATCTAGACAGAAATGTTGAGCTTGTAACACTCAAAAAAGATGTAGATTTATCTATTTCTCTAGATGAATTACTAGCAGCCACTGAAAATCAGAAAGAGCTCAATAAACTTTTTACATCTCTTGAGTTTAAGAATTGGATAAAATCTTCTGATGGTCAGTCCACAGATGCATCAATAAACTCGGTTCCTTCAAAAGAATATGAAACAGTGTTATCTGACAAAGCTTTAAAAACTTGGGCAGAGAAATTAAACAAATGCTCAGCTTTTGCCATTGATACAGAGACATCATCTTTGGACACCATGACGGCAGATCTGCTTGGCATATCTCTGTCTTGCGAAGAGGGAGAGGGCTGTTACATTCCTATTCAACATTCATACGAAGGCATGCCTCAACAACTTTCATTGAGTCTCATAGTTAAAATTTTAGGCGAGTCAATCTCTAACAATCAAACAAAGCTTGTAGGCCAGAATCTTAAATTTGACTTACCGATTCTTAACAGACATGGCATCAAGGTCACTGAATTTCTTGGAGACACTATGTTGATGTCTTATGTTCTAAACAGTACCGGAACAAGGCATGGCTTGGATAGAATGGCTATGCATTATTTGCAATATCAACCAATGAAATATGAGGAAGTTGCTGGCTCTGCATCCAAGCAAATTAACTTTGCTCAAGTAAAGATACCTGCTGCGACTTTTTATGCTGCAGAAGATGCAGATATCACTTTTAGACTATTTAATCTGTTGGATAAGAGGCTTAAAAAAGAGCCTAAGCTAATTAATCTGCTGAACACCCTTGAATATCCCATGCTTAAATCGTTGCTTAGGGTAGAGACTAATGGGGCTAAGATCAATATAAAAATGCTAGCTGAATACTCAAAAGAGCTCGGCCTTAAAATTGAGAAGCTATCTAAAACAGCATTTAAGATGGCAGGTGAAGAATTTAATATGGATTCGCCTAAGCAATTGGTAGAAATCTTATATAACAAATTAGAATTACCAGTATTAAAGAAAACTCCAAAAGGCCAACCCTCTACAAACGAAGATACCTTAAAACGTTTGGCCGAAGAGTATGAGCTACCAAAAGTTATTATCAAGTACAGAGGGCTAGCAAAACTAAAATCTACATACACTGATAGCTTGATAAATATCCAACATCCGGATACCAAAAGAATTCACACCTCATACCAACAAGCAGTCACTTCAACTGGCAGACTTTCTTCCACAGAGCCTAATCTACAAAACATACCAATCAAAACAGCCGAAGGTAGAAAAATACGTGAAGCTTTTGTGGCAGAAGAAGGCAATGTTTTAATCTCTGCAGACTATTCGCAAATTGAATTAAGAATCATGGCGCATTTATCTGGAGATAAAAATTTAACGCATGCCTTTAATAATAATATTGATGTTCATTCTTCTACTGCCTCCGAAATCTTTAATGTGCCGTTAGATGAGGTGACACCTGATCATCGCAGAAGCGCTAAAGCAATTAACTTTGGTTTAATTTATGGCATGTCAGCTTTCGGATTAACTAGGCAGTTAGGCATTCCACGTCATGAAGCCCAGGCTTATCTTGATACTTATTTTGAGAGATACACAGGTGTAAGAGAATATATGGACTCCACTAAAGAGCTGGCAAAGAAAAATCTGTATGTGGAGACTATTCTAGGGAGGAAACTTCATGTAACTGAGATTAATGCATCTAATGGATTAAGACGACAGGCAGCGGAAAGAGCGGCAATTAATGCTCCCCTTCAAGGCTCAGCTGCAGACATTATCAAAAAAGCAATGATAGATGTTGACCAATGGATTGGAGATGATAACGCAGATATTAAAATGATTATGCAGGTTCATGATGAACTTATTTTTGAAGTCAAAAGCAATCTCGCTTCTGACGCCTTAGAAAAAATTGTTATGATTATGCAAAATACACTTAAATTAAATATTCCCCTAATAGTTGATGCTCAAAAAGGTAATAACTGGAATGAAGCACACTAATAAATATATTTATGCTTTTCTATTAATAGCTGCATTTAGCAACCCCATTAAAGCAGATGATTCTTTGTCGCCTAACATTAAGGCAATTGTCAAAAATTCTTATGATCAAGACATAAAGAAGTTTAAAAAATGTGTGAGTGAAGAAGGCTTGATAGCAAGCGAACAGATTCATACTAATTGCACTATTGTCAGGCTAGAGAGAGCATATAAAATCTTAAATCAGTTTAAAAAATGTGATGTAACGTTATTCTTGGAGGGTTTTAGCCCTCCAAAAAGATTAACAAGACCTAACATTAATTATCCAAAAAGCTCACGACGAAAAGGACTCACTGGATTTGCTGTTGTTTCTTTCGATATAGATGAAAGCGGGAAGACAACAAATCATCAAATTGTTCCCCCTCTCTCACATAAAAGTTTTCAAGCTGAGGCATTGAAGGCAGCAAGGCAGCTTGAATACAGCCCTTTATTATTTAATGGAGTGCCCGTTCCATACAACAAGATGAAGCACAAATTTACATTTGTACTTGAATCTGAAAATATTGTATTGGATGCAGGGGCTCGTAGCTTTAATAAAATCCTTCGATTGCTCAAAGCGGGTAAATTTACAGAGGCTGAAACTCTAGCGTTAAAAAAGTTAGACAAAGACCCCTTTTTTTATTACCAACTATCGCTTGCTAGATTTGGACAAAAAAATTTTGAGGGGGCTGCTAATGCCGCTCAAGATTTTTTTAATCATCAGGATTCAAAGGAATTGCATATGCCGGAATATTATTTCCTTGCCCATGCAACTCGCGTTTATGCAGAATCGTTATATAGATCAAATCAGATTGAGGAACTAATAGGCCTTGAAACAATGCTTAAAAGACTCTCCCCTGGCAAAAGATATAAAAATGATATTGTGTGGACGAAGATTTATTTAGGGACTGCCCTCATATCTAAAAATAAAACTCTAGACGGTATTTATTTCTTAATTTTAGCAAAAAATATCGCCATTAAAGAAAATAATGAGAGCGCAGTTAATGTTATTGGCTCTATTCTAGAAAATCTGGAAGACGCTCTCAGTTAACTATTGTTCCATTCCAAATTAACGGCTTTTCAATTATTCTTTCCTTTGGTGCAAGTATTTTAATTCCATACTCTTCTCTCAAGTCACACACTCTTTGATTCATCAGAGAGTCAGGAGATTGAAAAGGCCATTTTTTATTCATTGCCTTTGCGCGGCGCACGACCTTTCGTTTGATAGGGATGAGTTTTAAGACCATAAGCAACAGCTTTAAGTAACCCACCTCTTTTTTTAAGTATTTATTTAACTCTTTTAGCTCTGGTAATTTCTGATAAGCAAACAATTCTTTAAATTTCCAATGGCAGCCCCGGAGCACCCATGTGTCTAATAAAGATTCTTGTTCCAGAGAGGTATCAAGCCCAAACATTACGTGGGTTGCATCATGGTCTCTAATAACTTGTGAATCAGGCGCATCAATTAGTTGTTTTTTACCATTTGCTTGAAGGTAGGCACGATACTCTTCGAGTCCTTCCTCAAGAGTTAGCTCACAGGATTGATCTTGAAAAGATAATTTAACCATCTGTATATCTTAGTAAAATTTTTCCTAACTTTTCACAACCAGTTCCCTTTAGAGCTGAGATTACTATTACATCTGGTGCATTGGTTTCTTTCAAAACCTTTTGCTGAGTGCTCATGCATACATTATTTGATACCTTGTCAGATTTTGTGAGGACTGGAATAAAAGGGACATCAAAGTTTTGACACAGCTCAATCATATCGAGATCTATTGGTTTAAGTGGGTGTCGAATATCCATAAATACCACCACTGCCTTTAGCGATGTTCTTTTTTCAAAATACTCACCTAACAATGGGCCCCAATCCTTGCGTCTAGAATGACCAGATTTTGCAAATCCATACCCAGGCAGATCTAAAAACTTAAAACCCTCCTCTACTTCAAAAAAATTAATCTCAGTTGTTCGCCCAGGTGTTTTACTAATTCGTGCTAATTTTTTGTTCTTGGTTAGAGCATTTAATGCGCTAGATTTCCCAGCATTTGAGCGACCAGACAATAAAATCTCTGTTCCAGTGTCTTCTGGAAGCTTTTGGTACTTTGTTATGCCAAATAAAAAAGCAGTATTTTTGAAAGGATTTTTCATTAGATCGTTTATCTCAAGCCACGCAGGACATATAATATGCTTTCTATACCATAACGCACAATATATGTTGAAAACTTATTTAATGATTGCCCTGACTTTTACGTCCTTTGGCAGTCTTGCATCTGAAATTGAGATGCCCGGTTTGCTTGCAGTAGGAAATGCTCAAGCTGGATCAGCTTTAGTTGCAACTTGTGCAGCATGCCATGGTGCTCAGGGACAAAGTATCAGTTCTGATTGGCCAAATTTAGCAGGACAAAACCAACGCTACCTTGCTGAGCAGCTCAAATATTTTCAACAGGGCGACAGAGAAAACATTTTAATGCTATCTGTTATCCCATATCTTAATACTCTTTCAGATGGCCAGCTTTTAGATATAGCTGCATTTTATAGCTCACAAGCACCTGCAGTCGGTCAAGCCAAAGACGATCAGGAGCTTTTGGCACTGGGACAGAGCCTATATAGAGCGGGAGATTTAAAGAGAGGTATTCCAGCATGTACCGCATGCCATTCTGTAAACGGTGCCGGAAATTTTCAAGCTGGATTCCCTAGAGTATCTGGTCAACAAAAGGCTTATCTTATATCAACTTTAAAGGCTTACCGGAATCTCGAAAGAGGTGGAGGCGATTATTCGCTGGTAATGCAATCCGCTTCTCAAAATTTAAAAGACAAAGATATCGAAGCCCTATCAAACTACATGCACGGACTGTATCAAAAATGAAAATAAAAAAAATCACTACTATCATCCCTCTTTTATTTGTCCTGGCGAGTTGTGGCGACTCAGAAGTAAGCCAAGACTCATCAGCTGCAAGCCAAAACTCATCTAAAGTACCTTTTAAAAACATACCATCAAGAAATACAGGGTACAAACTAGGTGTAGACTATGGCGCACTCTCTAGGCCTCTCCCAGTTAAACAAGATGGGATTGTTGAAGTGGTTGAGATATTTTGGTATGCATGTGGGCACTGTTTTAGTCTCGAGCCAGTTATTGGAAATTGGGCTTCAAAACAAGGTAATTCTGTGAACTTTAAAAAGATGCCAGTGACTTGGGGTGAACCGCAGCAGTTGCATGCAAAACTTTTTTATACCATCGAAGCCTTAGGAATTGCTGACACAGCACATCAAGCTGTTTTTACCGCTATTCATAAAGAGGGTAATTCTCTAGGAAGTGAGGGAGCTATTTTAGATTTTCTTGAAAAAATTGGAGTTGATAGAAGTGAAACCCTGAAATATATGAACTCTTTCGCAGTAAAACAAAAAGTTAAGCGTGCTATAGAGCTTACCCGCCAATTTAAAGTTAATGCTGTGCCAATGATGTTTGTCGATGGGCAATATAGAATCGAGGCGAAAAGATCTAACTCAGAAATGCTAAAAGTAGTTGATCATGTCATTGAATTACAAAAGCCTGTTTCTTAACTAAATTGTTTAATATGAAAAAAATTGCACCCTTATTTGTTGTTAGTCTAGTGTTAGTACTATTTTTTAATGGAAAAAAATATGATGAGCTTGTGACCTCAAGACTCCATTCACCTGTAAGCATATGCTTAGAGGGACAAACATGTGGAGTTTCAACTAATACCTCCTTATTAAACTCATCCCAAGAAGTGGCTGTAACAAAAGTTAAATTATCTGAGGGCTCTGAACATATTGTCAAAATGCTAAATTTTGGAGATGGTGGGCAAATGATATTTGAGCCAGCAGTGATAAAGGTCTCTATTGGAGATACTATTCATTTCAAAGCCACTGATGCTCAACATAACTCTGTTTCAATGGACGGCATGATTCCTGATGGAGCAAATAATTGGGCTGGAGGAATTAGCAGAGATATAAGCGTGGTTCTTAATACTGAAGGAATATATGTTTATCAGTGCGACCCTCATCTCATGATGGCAATGGTTGGAGTTATCCAGGTTGGAGAAGCTGTCAATTTACAAGAAATTCAAATAGCTGCAGCAAGCAAGAAATCTGCATTCATGTTGAACTCAGAGAGACTGGAAAATTATTTATCCCAACTTTAACTTGATTTAGTGGCCTTTTCTAATTCATCAAGCCTAGATTCTAATCTTCTTGCTATCATTTCTAGTGATTCATATTCCTCTTTGGATACATATCCTTGAGATTTAATAAGATCATCAAATCTATCCCTGACTCCATCTTTTAATAAGTCTAAGTTTGGTTTTGCATTTGAATCAGAAAACTCAGTAATCTTATCCTCAACAATGCGAATAAATGCCTCAAAAGTTTCCCTATTACTCATAGTGTGATGATAGCAAGTTAGTAAATTTAGACCAATCCTTAAATTCTATTGGAGGCTCTTCATCAAGCTTCCAGTCAAGGTTTTGGGAATTAAACCACATGGTATTAATGCCCAAATTCCTGGCTCCCTTTATATCATTAATAGGGTGGTCACCAATATGAAGAGTATTTTTAAAATCTATGCCTGATAATTCCTTAGCTTTAAGAAAGTGTGCAGGACCTGGTTTATTGCTTTTCACATCTACCGAAGAAATTGAAAAACTAAACAAATGACCTATATTGAGCTTACCCACATCTGCATTACCATTTGTTAGAACACCAAGTTGATATTTTTTTGATAGAGCTTTTAAAGTGGGAAGGACACCCTCATAAAAAGAGACCTGATGGCGCTCATGTAAAAAAAAATTGTAAGCCTTGTTTATAAAAATATTTCTTTCTTCATCGTTTTGAAAGAATGAGTGAGTGTGATGCAGGATAGTTTTTTTTCTTAACATACCAAGATCATATTCTAAGGTTTCATCTTCTCTTACTAGATCTGCTCGCATCGTCATAAAGTCATCGAATGAACCCCATTTGATCTTTTGACCAAGGGTATCTTCAATCCATGCTCTAGAATTTTTTTCTGCATTAATAATCACACTTCGAATATCCCAAAAGGTATCATCCAGATCAAAAGTAATAAGTTTAATCTGCGGCATGTTCTTTGTTTGCACGTGGGTGAGATTTTTCATAAACCTTAATAAGATGTTGGTAATCCACACGAGTATAGATTTGTGTTGTTGATAAAGAGCTATGCCCTAATAATTCTTGAATGCTCCTTAGATCACCACTGGACTCTAAAAGATGTGTTGCAAAGCTATGCCTTAGCATATGAGGGTTTACAGGTGGTAAGCCTTGCATGAGAGCAAGTTTTTTAACACTTTCTTGGATACTTCTTGCAGAAATACGCCCGCCTCTCAAGTTAACAAATAGTGCCTGATCCTTTGTTGCAATATTTTTTCTTTCATTAATCCATTTATTTACAGCTGATTTTGCAAACCTTCCCACTGGAACTAACCTCGTTTTTGAGCCTTTCCCAAAAACTCTTAAGAAATTTTGATCCTCCTCAAAGTCATTGATATTTGAATTTACAGCCTCAGAGACTCTTAGCCCACTTGAATAAATCAGCTCAACAATTGCCATATCTCTAATTTCTTGAATATTTTTTGGTTGAAAATTTAGGAGTTGGGTAACATCCTCGGGGGATAAAATATTGGGGAGGTAGTTTGGAGATTTTGGAGAGGCTATTAAATCAAAAGGGGAGTCCTGAACAAGACCATTTTTTTTTGCATAAGCAAAAAACCCTTTAGCAGATGAAATGTGTCTCTGAATACTTCTAGGACTGACATTCGCTTGAAAAAGATTAGCAATCCAACTTGAGCATAGATCATCTGAAAGCATTTCCAAGTTTTCTGCGCCCTCAGATTCAGCAAAGTTTGAAAATTTTATTAAGTCTCTTTGATAAGACTGAGTTGTATTATGGCTCAGACCTTTAATATTTTTTATGTAATCTACGTAATCAGCAATAATGAGCAATAGAAAATAATTTTTATCACTCATGCATTTTTTGATTCTAGAACGCTAACAATAACATCCCTAATATATTCTATAAATGCAGTATCCCCATCCCCTAGATATTTTGTTTGGTCATTAGAGCCTATCTTTAAAAGTCCAAAACCTTTCTTAAGCTTCAGAACACTAATTACCCCAGATAGAATTTTCTTATCAGAAAAAAAAGATTGCATTTTTTCCTTTGAGAATGGCCCCATATGAATAGCCCCTTTACTCATGGATAAGCTTGTAACATCTTCAAGTTCCTTTAAATCATTATCAGAGAGAATTTCTAAATGACAAGCATCAACACCAAAATTATCTATAAAGAATGATTCAACCTTTTTTTTAACGGATGCAAAATCTTTTGAGGTTATCAAAGACAGGGTAAGATTTTTTGATTTAAAAAATAGCGCTTCATTATCTTTTCCAGTAGAAACAAAATTTGTTAGCATCTCCATCAATCTTGATTGCTCATCCCTCAGTCTTCTAACTTGCATTTCCAAGAGAGAAGAGGCTCCTTCTGTATTATCCTTAAAACTTAACTCGCCAACTAGAGATTCTCTCGAAACAAAAAAATCAGTATTTTCTAAAAGAAATAGCTCTACGTCTTTTGAGTTTAATTTTTCTGCCATATGCCCTCACAAATAAATTCAGCAGGCCCTATCATTTCCATTTTGTTACCCAAGCTCTTTAGAGATATCTTGCCACCTTTAGAAATAACAGTAACCCCTTTCCCCTTTTTTAATGCAATGCTGGCAATAGCTGCTGCTGCTGATCCACACGATAAAGTCTCTCCAGCTCCAGCCTCATTTGTCCTTGCTAAAATAGAGTTACCACTTTTTGTCCATAAAGAAATATTAGAATCCCTAAAGAATTTTCTTTTCCTAAGCCTATCGCACAAGTCTGAAAGATCATAAGAGTCAATGTTTTTAGACTCAATAAGCAGATGATGGTTGCCTGCATTTACAAAGCAAGCATGTAATTCTTTTGCTAAGAGCTTCATATCGCTCTGTGGAATCTTTTCTTCGGATGGAAGATCTATAATGGTCTTGACATTTTTTGAGGCAGTTGGTTGAATCATCACCTCTTTAGACCTTGTCCCTAAAAGTGTTGGTTTTTTTGGGAGTAGTTTTTCTTCCCAAACAAAAGCGCCAACAGACCTTACTCCATTAAGACACATGCTTGCCTCTGATCCATCTGTATTAAAAAATCTAATATACAAATCATGATTAGTTTTCTTGGGTGGATTAATAGTAATCAGCTGGTCAAAACCAATTCCTTTTTTTCTATCCCCTAATTTTTGAATTTGAGCCTTGGTTAAAGATATTGTTTGGGTAAGGTTTTCTATGAGAATAAAATCATTACCATTACCGTGCATTTTCTTAAACTTAATCATCTAGGAGGCCTTCTTCTAGCATCGTGAGATCTGATAAATCTTCCCTTCGTCTTATTAAATTAAACTCATTTTTATCTACAAGAATTTCAGCACTCCTCATGCGAGAATTATAGTTAGAGCTCATTACAAAACCATAAGCCCCTACAGTCCTTATTGCTAGAAGATCTCCTTCACTTGCACTCAACTTCACCTCTTTTGCAAGAAAATCACCAGTTTCACATATAGGGCCAACCACATTGTAATTCTGAAAATCTTCGCTGTTATTTTGAACTTGCCACACGTCATGTTTTGCCTGATATAAAGCAGGGCGCAGCAGATCATTCATGGCAGCATCTGTAATAAGAAAACTATCTTTTTTGTATTCAACCTTGGTTAGCATGACACCTGCATTTGCAGAGATAGATCTTCCTGGCTCAACAATTAGTCTTTCAGACCTACCATTAAATATTTCCTCATAACATTTAATTAATTCATTGGGTTGAATAGTCTGTTCATCTAAGTAAGTAACCCCAAGACCGCCACCCATATCAATAAAATCTAGACTAACCCCTAATTTTTCTAAGTCGAGCAGAAATTTTAGAGATTGCCGCGCAGCTTCCTTAAACTTTTCAAGCTCAGTAATTTGTGAGCCAATATGACAAGTTAATCCAACAATGTTCAAACTCTTGCTTTCAATGCAATAAGCACTCAGCCGCATTGCCTTATCAACGCTAACGCCAAACTTATCCGATTTCCTACCTGTTTTAGTAAACTCATGGACCCCAGCATCCACCCCCGGATTAAACCTAATAGCCACTGGGGCTATTTTACCCATTTCAGCTGCAAGTCTCTCAAGCTTCATTAACTCACTTTCAGACTCAATATTAAATGACAAAATTTCATTTTTAATTCCTGCCGACATTTCATCTTCCGACTTGCCAACACCTGAAAAAATAATTTTCTTAGGATCTGCCCCTGCTAAAAGCGCTCTATGAAGCTCTCCTCCTGAAACAATATCAAATCCACAGCCACAATTTTTTAAAAGTCTTAATATTGCAATATTTGATAGAGCTTTTACAGAAAAACAGACAAGACCATTCATTGAGTTAAATGATTCTGTATAAGCCTTAGCATGCCTCTCTAGGGTTGCACGAGAATATATATATGAGGGTGTTCCATATTTTTCAGCAATATCATTGAGCGGCACTTCTTCTGCAAAGAGCTGATTATTTTGGTAATTAAAATGATCCATCTTTTATTTTTAAAGAAGAATCAATAATGAAGATGGTATGGGAGCCTTCATGCCACAACTCACAGTTACCATAGTTATGATTAGTAGAATAAAAAATAGGCGAACTTGCATCCGCCTATTATGAATAACTAAAGAGAAAAAAACTAATTATTAGTATTTGTATTCTTCTTCTTTGAATGGGCCATCCACAGGCACATTAATGTATTCAGCCTGATCTGAGGTTAGTTTAGTAATTGTTCCGCCAAACCCTTCAACCATTAGTCCTGCTACTTCTTCATCTAATTTTTTTGGAAGGACTGTCACCGTTAGCATCTCATTTTGCTTGTCTGCATCATTTATATTAGCAAAGCCTTGTTCATATAAATACATCTGCGCTAAGACTTGATTAGCAAAGGAGCCATCCATAATTCTACTTGGGTGACCGGTAGCATTTCCAAGATTAACCAATCTGCCCTCTGAGAGAAGAAGGATATAATCTTTGCTTTTTAAGTCAGGAATATCAGATGGTGAGGTATCCCTAAAAATTCTATGAACCTGCGGTTTAATTTCTTCCCAATACCATTTGTCCCTCATAAATTGAGTATCAATCTCATTATCAAAGTGACCAATGTTGCATACCACAGCAGTATTTTTTATTGATCTCAACATCGCTTCGTCACAAACATTCACATTTCCAGTTGTTGTAACCAATACATCTGTATCACCTAATATTTGTGTATTGATATCTTTAACATCTCTAGTTACTAAACCATTATTGTATGTAGACACGACCTCAAAACCATCCATGCATGCTTGCATGGCACAAATTGGATCTGATTCTACAACTCTTACTATCATCCCTTCTTGCGCAAGACTTTGTGCTGACCCTTTTCCTACGTCCCCATAACCAATAACCAATGCTTTCTTAGATGCCAAAAACATGTCAGTAGCTCTTTTAATTCCATCATTTAAACTGTGCCTACATCCATATTTATTATCATTTTTTGATTTAGTTACAGAGTCATTAACATTAATTGCTGGAACTTTAAGAGTATGAGCCTCTAGCATTGCTTTTAATCTATGAACGCCTGTAGTAGTTTCTTCAGAGATTCCATGAATAGTTTCTAACATTTCAGGAAATCTAGTATGAACCATATGAGTAAGATCACCACCGTCATCTAAAATCATATTTGCATCCCAAGGCTTGCCATCCTCAAGAATAGTTTGTTCTATACACCAATCAAACTCTTCATCAGTTTGACCTTTCCATGCAAAAACAGGTATTCCTGCTGCAGCCATAGCTGCTGCTGCATGGTCTTGTGTTGAAAAAATATTACATCCAGACCATCTTAAGTCAGCGCCTAAATCTTTCAGAGTTTCCATTAATACAGCTGTTTGAATGGTCATATGAATACAACCCATAATCTTTGCACCATTCAGGGGTTGTTCATCTTTATATTTATCTCTTAAAGCCATAAGAGCTGGCATTTCATTTTCTGCAAGAGAAATTTCTTTTCTTCCAAAATCTGCAAGATCAATATCTACTACTTTGTAATCATTTTCCATAGTTAATTCCCTAAATAATGTGTGAGCATTTTACATAAAAAAAGGGCATCTATGCACACCTTTTATTAATTAAAGCCTAGTTAATAAGCTATATCAGCAGCTTTATCTGTTTTTTCCCAAGACAAGCTAACATCAGACCTTCCAAAGTGTCCATATGCTGCAGTTGCAAGATAAATAGGCCGTTTCAGATCAAGCATATTAATTAAGCTTTTAGGTCTTAAATCAAACTCTTCTTCAACTATTTTGACTATGGCATCTTTTGATATTTTTTCACTATTAAAAGTTTCCACATGTATTGATGTTGGTTTCGCAACACCAATTGCATATGAAACCTGGATTTCACAATAATCAGCAAGCCCTGCAGCCACAATATTTTTAGCCACATACCTAGAGGCATATGCTGCAGATCTATCTACCTTTGATGGGTCTTTTCCTGAAAAAGCTCCTCCACCATGACGGGCCATACCGCCATATGTATCTACTATTATTTTTCTTCCTGTCAGTCCACAATCACCAACTGGGCCACCAATAACAAACTTACCCGTTGGATTAATATAAATATTTGTAGAATCCAATATCCATTCCTCCGGAACAACAGGCTTAATAATTTTATCCATTACTTCGGCTTTTATTTCTTCTTGGGTTACATCCTCGTCATGTTGTGTTGAAAGAACAACAGCAGATAAGCCCTCGATGGTTTTTCCGTCATTAGAATAGATAACACTTACCTGGCTCTTAGCATCAGGTCTTAACCATTTTATTTCTCCACTTTTCATGGCATCAGCTTGTTTTTTAACCAATCTATGCGCAAGATCTATTGGAAGCGGCATCAAAGATTCTGTTTCAGTGCAAGCGTATCCAAACATCAGCCCTTGATCGCCAGCACCTTGCTCTAAGTTCTCACCCTCACCCTCAGTAACGCCTTGAGAGATATCTGGAGATTGTTCAAAAACAAAGTTCTTAAACTCACATGTGTCACCATTAAAACCATATTCATCAGAATTATAGCCAATGTCATTAATTGTCTTTCTAACAACAGGCTCAAGATCTGGACTTCCCAGAGAAGTAATTTCTCCCGCAATAAAAACCATATTATTTTTGATCATAGTCTCGCACGCTACTCTGCTGTTGGGATCTTCTGATAAATAAGCATCAAGCACAGCATCAGAGATTTGATCACAAACCTTATCAGGATGACCTCCTGAAACTGATTCAGATGTAAATATATAACTCATAATATTTTCCTTTTTTGATAGTTGTTATCCTTGGGAGGGTAGAATTCGTAAGAAATTTTCATTTACACCTTAGTTAGGCGTCCCTTTTAGCAGCTTCTAGCGCGCAAGCAGGACCAAATCAACTTTTTAATCAAGAAATATTACTCCCTTCTTTAAAAAATTACAATTATGTGTATTAAATCTCTTTATGCCATATTATGATAATTCTTTCCAAGATAACTCTTGCCTAACATGCACAAAGACCTCGCCAACGCCATTAGATTTCTTTCAATAGATGCAGTTCAGGCTGCAAAATCTGGACATCCCAGGGATGCCAATGGGCATGGCAGATATAGCGGTTGCTCTCTGGAAATACAATTTCAAGCATAATCCCAAAAATCCTACCTGGTTCAACAGGGACAGATTTGTTCTTTCTAATGGGCATGGCTCAATGCTGTTATATAGCTTGCTGCATTTAACCGGCTATAATCTTTCAGTTGAAGATATCAAAGACTTTAGGCAGCTTGGCTCTAAAACTCCAGGACATCCAGAATTAGACCTAGACATAGGCATCGAAACTACTACTGGGCCCTTGGGACAAGGCCTAGGAAATGCAGTGGGAATGGCTCTTGCAGAGAAAATGTTAGCAGCTAGATTTAATAAATCACAAAGCCTTAACCCAATAGACCACTTTACTTATGCATTTTTAGGCGATGGATGTCTAATGGAAGGGATTTCCCATGAAGTCTGTTCATTTGCAGGGACTCATGGCCTAGGCAAACTTGTTTGTTTTTATGATCAAAATGGAATCTCAATAGATGGAGAAATTTCTGATTGGTTTACTGATAATACTGTTCAAAGGTTTGAAAGCTATGGTTGGCAAGTAATAGAAGTGGATGGGCACAATGTTGAACAAATACTTGACTCTATAACTACCGCTAAAGCAGAGCTAGGCAAACCAACATTAGTATGTTGCAAGACCACAATAGGTTTTGGCTCACCTAACAAAGCTGGTACCTCAGGCGTCCATGGCTCACCACTTGGGGAAGATGAAATTGAAATTACTCGAAAGCAATTGGGATGGACCAATGAGCCTTTTCAAATTCCAGAACACATTAGTACAGAATGGAACATGTGTCAGGAAGGCGCTTTGATTAATGCTGAATGGGACGGTCTGATGACGCAATATTCTCAGGCTTATCCTAAAGAGCATACGCTACTTCAAAGACTGATTACCAATGAGCTCCCAGAAGATTACACTCAATCTTTTGAGGTATTTTTGGGAGACCTTCACGCTGCAGAAAATAAAGATATTGCAACTAGGAAAGCCTCTGAAATTTGCTTAAATTTCTTTTGTGAAAAACTTCCAGAGTTAATTGGAGGATCCGCTGATCTCAAAGGCTCCAATAACACTTTTTCAAAAGCCAGCACTGATTTGCTTCCACAAAACCCAGAGGGTAATCATATTTTTTGGGGTGTTCGAGAGTTTGGTATGACCGCCATGATGAATGGGATGCTTCTTCATGGGGGACTAAAGCCATATGGAGGAACCTTTTTAGTATTTATGGATTATGCAAGAAATGCTGTGAGATTAGCTGCATTGATGGAAATACCCAATATCTTTGTTTATACACATGATTCTATCGGGCTTGGAGAAGATGGCCCAACCCATCAACCGATTGAGCACCTCGTTACATTGCGCGCAACACCTAACTTAAATAATTGGAGGCCAGCAGATGTGATAGAGACTGCAATTGCATGGAACGAATCTATTTTATCTAAAACAACGCCTCATAGCTTAATACTATCAAGACAAAATCTTCCTTATATTCAAAGAACTGAAGCGCAGGTTCAATCCATACATAAAGGCGGATATCTCTTATCAAAGCATGATGATGCGGTTCTGACCTTGATCTCCTCTGGCAGTGAATTGCAGCTAATTTTATCTACTGCTACTGAACTTGAGGCCCAAGGAATTAAAGCTAATGTTGTTTCTATGCCCTGCTTAGATAAGTTTTATAGCCAGTCAGAAAGTTATAGGCGTGAAATTATTTCCCCCACGATGCCTAAACTTGTAGTGGAGGCCTTGCATTCTGCATCATGGCATGGGCTAACCAATCTTGATGATAAGGTAATTGGTATCGATACATTTGGAGGAAGTGCCCCTGCATCAGATTTAATGGAAAAATTTGGCTTTACTATTGAAAATGTTTTATCAGAGGCTAAAAAACTTATTACGCAATGAGAAAGCTTGCCGATGTTTCTGTTGCAAATAAAACAGTTGCTCTTAGAGTTGACCTAAATGTGCCGATCAAGGATGGCATAATACTTGATGATGCAAGGATAGTAGCCATTATTCCAACAGTTGAGTACCTTCTCTCTCAGAACTCTAAGATTATACTGCTCTCTCATTTTGGTAGACCAGTGGCAGGTAATTTTGATCTAAAATTTTCGCTTAAACCAGTTGCCAAAAAGCTTAGTGAGCTATTAAATCAAGAAGTAAGCTTTATACACTCAATGGAAGACGCAAGCTTTAAAAGCACAATATCAGTTTTAGAAAATACAAGATTTTTAATTGGCGAGCTTGAAAATGATATAGACCTATCAAAGAAACTGGGATCTATGGCTGAGGTTTATGTGTTTGACGCTTTTGGGACTTCGCATCGAGAGCAAGCCTCAACATTTGGCGCTATTCATCAAGCAAATATTTCATGTGCTGGTCTTTTGTTAGAGCAAGAGGTTGAGGCATTATCAAGAGCCACTCAGTCTAATGAAAAGCCTCTCTTATCAATTGTGGGAGGCTCAAAAATATCAACTAAACTTGAGGTTCTGAGAAATCTAAGTAAGTTTTCAGACCACATTATTACAGGCGGCGGCATTACTAATACATTTCTGAAAGCTCAAGGTTTTAATATTGGCCAGTCATTGCATGAAGAGTCATTGCTTGAAGAAGCTAGAAAACTATTAGATATTTCTTCGATTTATTTGCCTAAAAAGGTAGTAGTTGCCACTAGCATAGACTCTTTGAAGAATAGAATTTGTAATGTTGAATCTGTTCAAGATCATGAAATGATCCTAGATCAATGCATTGATGACGAAATATTAAGATTAATTGATAATGCTAAACAAATTATTTGGAATGGCCCGATTGGTGTTTTTGAAGAAGATTCTTTTGCCAGTGGTACAAGAGAATTAGCAGAGGCTATTTCACAATCTTCTGCCTTTAGTCTGGCCGGAGGAGGCGAAACTTTACTTGCCATCAAACTGTTTATTAATAAGAGTGATATATCATATTGCTCTACTGGGGGAGGCGCTTTTCTTGAATTCATGGAAGGAAAAGAGCTACCATCATTAACAGCCTTAGGTTTTAGAAAATAATAAGAGGGAAAAATGTCATTAAATACTTTAGAAGAAATTGCAGCGTTTATAGTCAGTGACGGCAAGGGAATTCTTGCGGCAGATGAAAGTAACCCAACCTGTGGCAAGAGATTTGACTCAATCGGAGTTGAGTCAACTGAAACAAATAGAAGAGACTACCGAGAGATGCTTTTTAGAGCCAGCGGAATGAAAGGTAATATAGGAGGCGTAATCTTATTTGATGAAACTTTAAGACAAGATGCTCAAGATGGCACACCTCTGAGAACACTGATTACAGATCAAGGAGCTCTCCCAGGAATCAAGGTTGATAAAGGCCTTAAGCCAATTGATAACTCACCAAAGGAAACTTTAACCCAAGGCCTTGATGGGTTAAATGAACGATGCGCAGAATATTATCAACTGGGTGCAAAATTTACAAAGTGGAGGGCCGTAATCAAAATCGATGATGATCTCCCCAGCTCCGATTGCATAGAGAGCAATATGCAAGCATTAGCGGATTATGCAAAAATCGTACAAGATAATAATATGGTTCCTATCGTGGAGCCTGAAGTTCTAATAGATGGGAGCCATTCTATTGAAAAATGCTTTGAGGTTTCAAGCGCAGTATTCAAAGCATTATTTAGTTCTTTAACTCAGACCCAAGTAAACATAAAAGGGACTCTATTAAAACCCAGCATGGTAACCTCAGGGTCTTTGTGTGAATCACAAGCTTCGATTCAAGAGGTTGCTGAAATGACAGTTCGTTGCCTGAAAGAAAATGTACCATCCGATTTACCTGGAATCACCTTCTTATCAGGAGGGCAATCAGATATTAATTCAACAGCTCACCTTGATGCAATGAATAAAATTGGTGGCTTTCCGTGGAAGCTAAGCTTTTCTTATGGGCGCGCACTTCAACAAGCAGCTCTAAAAACATGGCTTGGAAAAATAGAAAACATGTCTGATGCTCAGGCTGCATTGTCACACCGAGCTTTAATGAATCAGCTTGCTGCAAAAGGAGCTTGGAGCTCTGATTTAGAGAAATAATCAGTTTTTTCATTGCAAGTTTTAGTCCAGCGCGTATCTTCGGCCGAAATATTCATCAACGATCAATTGCATGCCAAAATTAAAAGAGGCCTGTTAGCTTTTGTTTGTTTTGAATCAATGGATTCTGATGATGTCATAGATAAATTTATAACAAAAATATCTAGCTTTTACTTTTTCGACAGTGATAAAGGCCTAATGTCTGCAAATCTCAAGGAAATCAAAGTAGAGTTAATGGTAGTCAGTCAATTTACCCTTGCTGCGGTAACCAGCAAAAGTAATAAGCCCAGCTTTCATAAAGCAGCTCCAATTGCACATGCACTCTCACTGTACAATAAATTAATTCATAAATTAGAGCATTCATCTATTAATTATCAATCTGGAGAATTTGGAGCTAACATGAATATTTCTTTAGTAAATACTGGCCCAGTTACCTTCTCATTTAGTTTCTAACCTGTATGGAAGATAACCTTATAAATTTTTCTAAAGAAATTGATAGCTGGATAGAAGCAAATTGTCCAGAATCTATGAGAACCCCAATGCCCGTTTCTGAGCAAGTTTGGGCTTCATCAGATATTTATTTTCCATCAGATGATGCTAAGAAATGGTTTGATTGCATGGTTAGCAAAGGTTGGTGTACTCCTGAGTGGCCCACAAAGTTTGGTGGAGGCGGGTTAACACTTGATGAGGCAAAAATCTTGAGGCAACGCTTGCGATTCCATGGTTGTAGGCCAGCTCAAATCAATTTTGGGATTTCAATGCTAGGCCCTATCCTTTTAGAATTTGGAACAGATGAGCAGCAAAATGAATTCTTACCAAAAATTTCCAGAGGTGAAATTTGGTGGTGCCAAGGATTTTCAGAGCCTGGGGCAGGATCGGATTTGGCAAATATATCTACTTCAGCCATTCTATCAAATGGAACATACACTATAAACGGATCCAAAATCTGGACTTCCGAAGCTAATAAGGCAGATTGGATGTACTGCTTGGTTAGAACTGATAAAAAGGTAAAAAAACAAGCTGGTATCTCCTTTCTCCTGCTTGATCTTAAGCAACCAAATGTAGATATCAAGCCAATTAAATTACTCAGCGGACAATCCCCATTTTGCCAAGTGTTTTTTGACAATGTTCACGGAAGAGAATCTCACAGAATTGCAGCGGAAAATGATGGCTGGAAGGTTGCTAAACGATTGCTACAGTTTGAACGAACCATGATGGCAGACATGGAGAGTGAGGGCGCAATTGATATTGAGCCCCTAGAAGTATTTCGCAGCTCCCAGACAGCAACTAGCCCAGGAATAGATAGTCTCCATAGAAAAATATGTAAACACAAGATGAGAAATCATCTAATTGATATGACCGTGTCTCGAACAGTTCTTGAATCTCAAAATGGATTTGCTCCCTCTGGACTGACATTAAAATATTTGAGCACGGAAGAAACTCAGAAAAGATGGGAGCTCAATGTTGCAAGCTTGGGCATGGGCGGCCTTGAAATAGTTGATAAAAGTAAAAATGTAAAAAAAGAAGTCTCAAAATCCTTTTTTTATTCAAAAGCTTATACTATTGCAGGAGGAAGCTCAGAGGTTCAATTGAACATTATTTCTAAAAATATCCTTGGCTTAATATCATGACAATTCAAAAAATTTCAGTTTTTTGTGGCGCCCATATGGGCAAATCATCCAACTATAAAAATGCTGCCGAAGACTTGGGAAAATTGCTTGCAAACAAGAACTTGGAAGTAATTTTTGGTGGCGGTAATGTTGGTTTAATGAAGGTTATTTCAGATAGTGCCATTGAGCATGGTGGCAGAGTTACTGGCATTACTCTTAAATCATTAGATGATTTTGAGCTCACCAACCCTATCATCACCGAAACAATAATTACACACTCACTTTTTGAAAGAAAAGATAAATTCTTAGAAATCAGCGACGCCTTCATTGTTATGCCAGGCGGAGTTGGCTCTATGGATGAGCTATTGGAGGTGATGGTTAGCAATCAACTAGGAGGAATCAGCAAGCCCGTGGGCATATTGAATATAAATGGTTACTACGACTCATTCCTGGAATGGCTTCAACATTCTGTAAATGAAGAATTTGTTTCTGTGGAAAATCAAAAGCAGGTTCTGATATCAGATGATCCAAAAGAATTGCTTGAGATGATCCTCACTACTGAAATGCCATCGCAAGATACTTGGATCGATCGGCTTAACGTTGAATTTCCCTTAACTTAATCTTTTGGATCTCTCGAAATTAAAAGTCCTATTTCAAAAAGTAGCCACATAGGTATGGCTAAGAATAGCTGAGAGAAAATATCAGGCGGGGTTAAGAGCATTGCTAATACAAAAAAAGCAATGATCAAGTAAGGTCGAATCTTCCTAAGAGACTCTTTATTAGTAATACCAGTATTGATGAGCAGGAATGTTGCTACTGGAATTTCAAAAGCAAACCCAAAAGCAAAAAACAGTTTCAAAACAAAATCTAAGTATTTATTGATATCTGTCATTATCTGAATAGAGTCTGGAGCCGCCGCAATAAAGAAATTTAAAATTATTGGGCTGACTACAAAGAATGCAAAAGCTACCCCTGCATAAAACAAAATAGCTGATGAAATAAGCAAAGGCATTACAAAAGTCTTTTCACGCTTATACAAGCCTGGAGCTATAAATCCCCAAAACTCAATTAAGGCATAAGGCATTGATAATATTAGAGCGCTATAAATTCCTAGTCTCAAAGGAGCTATAAAAGGTGAGGTTACTTCTGTGGCTATCATAGTGCTATTTTCTGGCAGAATAGATGTTAAGGGTGACGAGATATAAAAATAGATTTCATTAGCAAAGGGCAAGCAGCATATAAGCAAAATTCCAATAACGACGAAGACTCTAATTAATCTAGATCTTAGTTCTTTAAGATGCTCAATAAAGCTCATTTCATTTGGATTGCTCATCATCATCCTTTTGAAGGTCTTCCATTTTTAACTCATTAAAAATATCTTGTTTTAAATCTTCAGCTCCTATATCCCTTTCAATAGAAGCCCTGAATGCAAAGAATTTATTTTGTAATTTTGTAAAAGATTTGACTGACGACCGAACAAAATCAGGCAACTGCTCAGGCCCAATAACTAAGATTCCAACCAGCAAGATGATTAGAATTTCTAACAGCCCTATTTGAAACAATGTTATTTATCTTCTGAATCAGTTTCTGATTTTGATTCCGTGTCCTCATCTTTAATTGCTTTCTTAAAGCCCTTCAGACCTTCTCCAAGATCTGAACCCATGTTCCGAATTTTTTTCCCACCAAATATGACCAAAATTATCAATAAGATAATTAAAATCTGCCAAATACTTATTCCACCTATGCCCATCTTATTCTCCTGATACTTTAAACTTTAATCCCATCTAGAATTTACTAATCAGTAGTACCATAATTATTCCTGATAATGTGATTATAGTGAGATTTTGCCATTTGCGCTGTTTTTGTAAATTTTCCTGCATATTTAACACTCGTTCTGAATTTTTTTTACTGTCACTTGCCATAAATTTAATATTATCTAAAAGATCAAATACCTCGCCCGGCAATGAAGTTGCACGATCTAGGAGATCGTATTTATTTTGTTCTAAAAACTCTTTAAGTTTAGTGGGACTATATTGACTCAACACCCACTCATCGAGATAGGGTGCAGCTAGTCCCCAAAAATCAAGACCAGCATATATTTCACGCCCCATACCCTCGATATGAATAAGAGTTTTTTGAAGCAGGATTAGGGAGGGCTGAATAGATAAGCCAAACTGTCTGGTCGCATCAAATAGATATAGCAGCAGCTTCCCAAATTCTATTTCAGATAAAGGCTTTGAAAAAATTGGTTCACATGTTGCCCTAAGTGTTTGCTCAAGATCAGATTGATGGGTATCGGCGTTTACCCAGCCAGCCCCAATAAAAAGCTTAGCAAGCTGATGATAGTCTTGCTTTAAAGTTGCCTGAAGCATTCTGGCTAGATTGTATTGATCTTCTTGGGTTAAAGAGCCCACAATTGCACAATCAATTGCTATGTAGCTAGGAGTCTGAACGTTTTTTTTGCTCACAAATATATTTCCTGGATGCATGTCTGCATGAAAAAAATTATCTCTGAATACCTGATCTAAAAAGATCCTTACTCCATTTTCAGCTAATTTTTTTCTATCAATCCCAAGCCCATCCATTGATTCAGTATCTGTACAAGCCAGCCCATCAATCTCCTCTAAAGTTAGAACATCTATAGCCGTATGATCCCAATAAACCTTGGGAATATATAGCAGATCGGAGTTAAGGAAATTTTTTCTTGTTGTGCTGGTATTTGCAGCCTCAACCTTCAAATCCAACTCTTGTTTAATTGTTCTTTCATAATCACTAATTACCTCTTTAAGCTTTAGTCGATGGCTCTCGCTATAAAAAAGATTAATCATTAAACCAACTACTTTAATGACACCAATATTTCTGCTCACTTTCTTATGAATGCCAGGCCTTAAAACTTTAATTACTACTTCCTCTGAAGAGCTGATTAATTGCGCCCTATGGACTTGAGCCAACGAAGCTGCTGCCAAAGGGGCGTCTTCAAAATTTTTGAATACATCTCCAAGCTTAATATTTAATGAGCCCTCAATAATCTTTTTAGCCTCCGAGGAAGGAAAAGGTTTGCATTGATCTGTTAGCGAATTCAAAAAACCAATAATTTCTTTTGGCACTACATCACTTCTAGTTGAAAGCAGCTGCCCAAACTTTATAAACATAGGTCCAAGGCTTTCTAAAAAATTTACAATTCTTTGCCCTGCAGGAATATTACGATTAACAATATAAAATGGGTTAAGAAACCCAAGCATACGAATGAGACGCATTGAGCTATTTTCTATAGGTATATTGATTACGGAAAACCTTATAGTCTTTACAAGAATATTAAAAATATCCAGAATAGAAAGAAAGAAACCAATCATACAGTTAGGGTTTGCTCTAACCTGTCTATTCTAATAGCAATATCTCTTAAATCTCTTTGCAAAGACCATAACTTAGAATTGTTAGCTTTATTTTGATTGTTGAAAGGTTCCCAGCCTATAAGTGTTCGTATTATTAATCCAGGGATAGTTCCAAAGTTTCTATAGACCATCACTTCAAGGTCTATATTTGATTCTGCTAACACCATAAGAAAAATGAGCGCTAGCTCAGCATCCCCGTCAATTTTTTTAGATGGAATAGTTTTTTCTTTCAGTATATTAGAGGCAGTTCCTGAATCTATGTGCAGAGTGAATTGAGGGGCCTCTGAGGCACTAGAGCTAAATATTTTTTCTTCTTTGTTAAGGTTTAGAGATACGGTTTGTATGCCAGAAAAATTTAGATTGCAGTTTATAGGATAGAGTCTTTCAAGCCTTTGTTGAAGCCCATTAGATGCTCCATAAGCCTCTTTGAAGATATTATTTAGTGAGATATTCATCCTACTTAGCCTGGTGAATTGCCACTACACCATTGACCAGATTATAAAACTTGCACTTCTCAAATCCAGAATCCACAATCATTTCTTTTAACTCCTCCTGAGCCGGATGCATTCTTATAGACTCTGCAAGATACTTGTAACTATCCTTATCATCAACAAATAAGTGACCAAGTTTTGGAATAATATTAAAAGAATACCAGTCATACATTTTTGAAAAAAGAGAATTTGTTGGCTTAGAAAATTCTAGAATTAATAAGATGCCGCCTGGTTTTAAAACTCTTTTCATCTCCATTAGACCGGCTTGCTTGTCAGTAAAGTTACGAAGTCCAAACCCAATAGTTACCAAATCAAATACACTATCTTGATAGGGAAGCACTTCTCCTGAAGCAAGAGCAAAAGAACAGTTTCGATAGAAATTTTCATTAATTGCTCTCTCCTTACCAAGGGCGAGCATTGACTCATTAATATCGGTAACATGTATTTTAGAGGACGCAAATTTTTGGCTAATTAATTTTGGAATATCAGCAGTTCCGCTTGCAATATCTAGTACTATTCCATTTTCTGATAATCCTGAGAGTTCCAACAGCATTCTTTTCCAAAGTCGATGCATACCAAATGACATGACATCATTCATTAAGTCATATTCTTCTGCCACTGAATGAAAGACATTACCAACTTTTTTAGCCTTTTCTGCCTTACTTACCTCTTCGAAACCAAAATATGTTTTATTGCTCATGAATTTACTGCGCTATTTAAAGTCATAAAATTATTGTAACGACTTTGCTCAATATCACCATTATTTAAGCCATCCATAATCGCACAACCCTCATCATCCTGATGCCCACATTTTGGAAAAACGCACTTTAAAGCAAAATCATTAATTTCCTTAAACCCAGCAAGAATCTCTGCATGACTTAAGTGCTCTATTCCAATATCCCTGACACCTGGCGAATCAATAACTTTCATTTTATTATTTATTTCATATAGCGTTGAAACTGAGGTTGTATGAACCCCTTGATTGTTTGATAACTCCTTAGATAAAATTTGAGCTCCAGTTAATGCAGAGGTTAGAGTTGATTTACCAGAGCCAGAGTTTCCAACAAATATGCTAGTTTGATTGCTGAGATAAGCTTCCAACTCTTTTAAATTTGTTTGCAATTTTGCCGAGATTGTAAATGAAGGCACTGCTACACTTTCATAAAGATTTTTGAGAGTGCTAAATGCATCATCTGGTAAAGTATCAATTTTATTAAAAATGATAAATGGCTGAATGCCAGATTGACGAGAAATAACGATCCACTTATCAATAAACTCTAGGCTTGTCTTGGGGTTAAATGTTACTAAAATCCCGATATGTGAAATATTTGCGGCTACAGCTTTTTTCACCCTATCTTTAGACTTATAAAGAGCAGTCTCACGATTTAAGCGTTTTATAATCATTGCCTGACAGTCATCTAGATCATCTAATTGCTCTATGATGACGAAATCACCAACCACTAAATCAATCCTGCCTTGAATTTGACATTTAAAAGTTTGGTTCTCTCCAGCTACCTTGCATGTGTTAGAGTAGAACTCAATAATTTGACCAGTTTGAACTTTTGACATCTTGGGCTCAAAATACACTATAGTTAAAATTTAACAACTTCTATGTCTATTCAAAAATCAAACCAAAATCTTATCTGGATAGATCTAGAGATGACGGGGCTTGATCCTGAAAAAGAAAGAATCATAGAAATGGCTACCATTATCACAGATAGCAATCTTACCATTGTTGCCGAAGGACCCAATTTAGTTATACATCAATCAAAAGAATTAATAGCAAATATGGATGAATGGAATACCAATCAACATGGAAGCACTGGTCTTACTAAAGCTGTTTCTGAAAGTAGCCTGACAGAGCAAGAAGCAGAGATTAAAACCTTAGAATTTATTTCAAAATATGTAGGTAATAAAAGATCGCCTATGTGTGGCAATACAGTCTCCCATGACAGACGATTTTTAGCTAAATATATGCCCAGCGTAGAATCTTATTTCCATTACAGGCATATAGATGTTTCGTCTGTTAAAGAATTAATTTCTAGATGGATGAATGATGCTCAAACGTTTGAAAAAAATGGATCACATAGAGCTAAAGATGACATCATAGACTCAATTAATGAGCTAAAGTTTTATAAACACATGCTCTTTGATTAACCTTTCTTCTTTTCTATGACTAGTTTGTTTTTTTGAACTTTAAATATTTGGGTTGAAGAAATAGTTGAATCTACTTTTTGAAGTTCTTTTATAAAATTAAATTTTGCTTCCATTTGATCCTTTCCAAACTCTAGAGTTAAGTATCCTCTATGCTCAGGGTCCATCCAAGTTAGCTCTGAATTTATTTGAACAATTTCATCAGCAAACTGTTTTTTATCTATTTTTATTGCATCAGTAATGCCGGGTGAAGAAACTGACGGCGCAGCTAATTCAATTCCAATTTTTTGACCTGCAGAATTAGTTAGCTCAGAAACCCATGCATTATGAGTATCCCCAGCCAAACTGATAAAGTCTGTATTTGATTCTTGCATCACATCATAAAGTTTTTTTCGTTCGGCAGGATAGCCATCCCATGCATCTAGATTGGATGGGATGCCTAACCCAAGAAATTTAAGATAGGGCTTAAGAAAGGATGGGACATCCTCTTTTTTTAGCATCTTTGTTAGGTCTGGAAATTTTAATTTAGTCATCAGGACTTGTTGACCTAGTATGGTCCAATCAAATTTTTCAGAGTTAACTTTATTTTTTATCCAAGCCAACTGCTCCGTACCCAAGAGATTCCTCTTTGTGGAATTTAAATCACTATAAAAACTTGCTTTATTAAATCCTGATTCACTTAAATAGTCCTTTGGTTGTATTTGTCTATCCCGTTGAAACTGCCTTGTATCTAGCATAAGTAACTGGATAAATTTACCTACTTTGAATTCACGAAATATTTTTCTTTTGTTCTTTTGTTCTCTGATAGGCATCCATTCATGGTATGCACGAATTGCCGCCGCTCTTCTGGAAAAAAAATCCCCCTCTGAACCATCTATTGAATGATTCTCAGCTCCTTTCTTCCAGGTGTCATTAGCAAATTCATGATCATCCCAGACAGCAACCAAAGGAGCATTTTTATGCAGTGCCTTAGACCCCTCATCTAATTTATATTGAGCATGACGCATTCGGTAATCTGACAATGTAATCATTTCATGTGAAGGACTTGGAACTCGACCCAATTTTTCTGCATTTGTTGTTCCATACCCCCCCATAGGGTATTCGTATAAGTAGTCACCAAGATGAAGCCATAGATCCAGTTCACTTTTCTCTGCTGCTGCTTGATAAGCATTAAAAAAACCAGCCGGAAAATTACTGCAGCTAAAAACCCCTAATTTAATTTTATTAATATCAGTTGCTAAAGTCTTAGTTCTTCCTACATCTGACATAGAGCTTTGAGAGTTAAACCTATAAAAAAAAGTATCACCAGAGTTCAATATATTCTTAATAGAAAAATCATATTTAATCGTATAGTCCGACAATGAATTTGTCCTCAAGGTTTTGGAAAAAACCACTGAGGTAAAATTTTTATTAGATGAAACCTCTAACTTGACTGCAATAGGACCAGGTTTTTCAGGAGTTACCCTTGTCCACAATATAACTCGGTCGCTTAGAGGATCTCCACTAGCGACCCCGTGTTTAAAAAAAACGTTATTTTTATTGCAACCTCCATTGATAGTTGCAGTTAAACCTATGGCAGTAAGGGATGATACTTTGAGCGCCTGACGTCTCTTCATAAAGAGATACTAACAGCGTTTTCAAAAGAGTGACAATAATTCAAGTGTAAATTTTTTTAAGACTAATCTTGCTTATTGACGGGCTGAATATTCATTGGGAAAGGGGTAACTTGGCTTTTGTTTTGTTTAATCTTTGCTTCTCCTGATTCAATCACTTCATCGACACGAATCACAGAATTAATTGGAATATATGATCTTTCTACGTTCTTGAACTCTTTTTCTAGTTTTTCAGATGATGGGTCAACTACTAGCTGTTTATTTTGATTGAATATATACTCTTCCACCTCTATGAAGCCATACATGTCACTTTGATAAATTTGTTTAGCAAAAACTTCGTATATTTCACCAAGCTGCATAAAAATTATTTTATATGTGGTCTTTTTAGTCATAATTAGATATATGGGTACAAAACTTTATATTAAAACCTATGGTTGTCAAATGAATGAATATGACAGTCAAAAAACTTTGGAAATTCTTAAGCAAGATCCAACTATTGAAGAAACCTCTCATCCTGAAGATGCAGATATTATTCTTTTAAATACTTGCTCTATAAGAGCAAAGGCTGAAGAAAAGGTTTATTCAGAGCTTGGAAGGTTAAGAAAACTGAAAATGCAAAACCCAAACTTAAAGATTGGCGTTGGAGGATGCGTTGCCTCACAAGAAGGAAAAAATATCTTTAAACGCGCTCCATATGTTGATCTAATTTTTGGACCACAAACTATTCATAAAGTACCCTCACTACTGTCAGAAACAAATAAAATTCAAGCTGTTGATGTATCTTTCCCAATTGAAGAAAAATTTGATGCTTTGCCTCAACCAGAGGCAACTGGAACTTCAAGCTTTGTTTCTATTATGGAGGGCTGCTCGAAATACTGCTCATTTTGTGTTGTGCCATACACTCGTGGAGATGAGATAAGCAGAAAGCCTGAGCAAATATTTGATGAAGTAGCAAGATTAGTAGAGCAAGGAGCTTCAGAGATTGTTTTTGTTGGTCAAAATGTCAATGCTTACAAATATACATTGAATGGAAGAATCCTTGGTTTATCAGACCTGATAGAGGTTTGCGGAGAAATACTAGGGGTTGAAAGGATTAGATATACAACCTCCCACCCATTGGACATGACGGATGATTTAATAGCTGTATATGGCCATGTTCCTCAACTGGTTAGCCATCTTCACCTTCCCGTCCAATCTGGTTCAAATAATATTTTAACAAAAATGAAAAGGAATTATTCTAGAGAGACATATATTGAGGTTGTCGAGAAGCTGATTCAGATTCGACCTAATATTAAAATCTCTTCTGATTTTATTATTGGTTTTCCAGGCGAAACAGATAAAGATTTCCAACAAACTATGAATTTAATTGATGAGGTAAAGTTTGATGCTTCATTTAGTTTCATTTACTCCGCGAGACCTGGCACCCCAGCATCAAAATTAGAAGATATCACCCCATTAATTGAGAAAAAAGAAAGATTAAACATTCTGCAGGGTCGGATTGATGAATTGCAAAACTATTACAGTAATAGTTTGGCTGGGACTATTCAGCGGTGCTTAGTAACTGGGGTCTCTAAAAAGAATATCAATCAATTACAAGCCAGGACAGAATGTAACCGAGTGGTAAATTTTGACTTCCAAAATATTAATATTCTAGGTAAATTAGTAGATATTAATATTACACAAGCATACCAACGTTCTTTAGTTGGAAAAATTTTAGAGTCAGAGGAACTGCAGTCAGCATAAATGCAAGAAATTGATCAAGGGCTAACCCAACTTCAGCTAGAGCCAGCAAATACCAAAAATCTAAAAGCCTTTGTGGGTGAGCTGAATGGGAATATTAAAATTCTTGAAAAAGGATTTGGTGTCAAAATTTTTCAGAACGGCAATAAGGTTAGCATCTCTGGCAATCAAGAAGATATTCAAAAAGCCTCAAATGCAATAAATGACTTGTATGCGTCTACAACAAAGGGCATTGAAATATCACGAGAAATAATACAAATGGCAATCAACAATAACGAGGAGTTGGAGCCTGAGGTGATTGCTCCAGATGGAATTGAATATATTATCAAAGCGCCAAAAAAAGTTATCAAGCCTAGAGGAAAAAATCAAAACGATTATTTGGCTAGGATGAGTTCATATGAAGTAAATTTTGGAGTTGGACCTGCAGGCACTGGAAAAACTTATCTTGCAGTTGCCAAGGCCGTAGAAATGCTCATTTCAGAAAAAGTAAAGAAGATTATTTTAATTCGACCTGCTGTTGAGGCTGGAGAGAAGCTAGGGTTTTTACCAGGTGATTTATCTCAAAAGGTAGATCCGTATTTAAGGCCTTTATATGATGCCTTATATGAAATGTTGGGATTTGAACAAGTTGCAAGGTTGCTTGAGAAAGAGATTTTAGAAGTAGCTCCACTTGCATACTTGCGTGGCCGGACGCTTAATAACTCCTTTATCATCATGGATGAAAGCCAAAATACTACAGTTGATCAAATGAAGATGTTTTTGACTAGGATGGGTTTTGGCTCTTATGCAATCATCAATGGAGATATGACGCAAATTGATCTTCCTAAACACATAGAATCTGGTCTCAAACATGGCTTAAAGGTTTTAGAAGGGGTCGACGGCATTGGGTTTACCTTTTTTAGCTCGAAAGATGTGGTCCGACACCCTCTTGTAAGAAAAATAGTTGATGCTTATGAGGCTTTTGATAAAGAGAAGACTTGAGCCTTAACGTTATTACAGAACATCCCGATAAGTTTTCTAAAGGATTGCTTAATAAATTATCCTTGCTATCAAATCAAATTCTGCATGACTATGAAAAACATGACCTTGAAATTAACTTAAAGCTTATCTCTTCTGAGGAAATGATAATTTTAAATGAAACCTTTAGGCAGAAATCAGCTGATACTAATCTTTTGGCCTTTCCTGCAGATCCAGCGAGCATTAATTTTACTAAAGAGCTTGGCGATATTGCGATATGCATACCTTTTATGGAGTCTGAGGCTTCAGCCCTGGATATAGACCTAGACAATCATATGATGCACCTAGTGGCCCATGGAGTACTGCATTTGCTAGGGTTTGACCACATAAATGAAAAAGATGCTAATCTAATGGAATCCCATGAGATTAACTATTTAAAAAATTTCAATATAGCTAATCCATACTAACTATGACGAATACTGAAAACACTAAAGATCAGCCTCCCTCGAGCCTTTTAAACAAAATTAAAAGATTTTTTACGATCAAACCCTCAAGTCTTGATGATGTATCTTTGCTTTTAAAAGATGCCCTGTCTTCACGATTGATAGATAAAGAAGCTCAATTTATTGCAGAAAGGGCAATACGCTTAGGCGACACTACAGTGAAAGAAATTATGATACCAAGGGTTGAAATGGTTACTCTGACCTCTGAAGAAGAGCCTAATGCCTTGATTACCCGAATTATTGAGTCAGGTCATTCAAGGTATCCAGTTCTAGGGGCAACGAAGAACGAGGTAAGAGGTATTTTATTAGCAAAAGATCTACTTACTATTCTCAACAAAGATCTAGAACATTTTCATCTTAAAAACTTTATTAGGGATATTAAGATTGTTCCAGAAAGCAAAAAAGCAGATTCTTTGCTCGAGGAATTTAAAAAAGATCGATCTCATATGGCTGTTGTCATAGATGAATATGGAACCATATCTGGCTTAGTCACAATTGAAGATATTTTAGAAGAACTGGTAGGTGAGATTGAGGATGAGCATGATTCAGAAGATTTAGATGATTTAATTCAGGTTAGCGAGTTTGAATATATTGCAGATGCAACATTAGAGCTTTCAATTTTTGAAGAAAAATTTGAAAAAGACTTTGGCGATATTGATGCAGAAACGCTTGCTGGATTATTTATAAACCAGCTAGGGCTTTTACCCAAGGTTGGCGACAAGATTGATCTCGATAATATGATACTTTCAATCACAGCTGCCGACAAAAGAAAAGTAAAAAAAATTGGCATCACTATTAAAACAAATATATAAGCGCCCTCTTTTTGAGTATTTAATGCTAGGCATTATTGGTGCATCTAGTTTTCTTGCCTTTAGTCCATTTAATTTCAAGCTGCTTCTAGTTTTAACTCATGCATTTCTTTTTCATTCTGTGTTCTCCTCTAATTCATTGCTGGGTGCTTTTAAGCGTTCAATTGCATGGGGGCTAGGCTACTGGTTAGGAGGAGCAGGATGGTTAATTGTGAGTATTCACTATTATGGTAATACTAGTATTTATATAGCTTTTATAATAATTGTATTAATGGCCTGCTTGCTTTCCTTGGTATTTATTGGTCCCATTTGCTTCTTAAAACTAGTCGGTCGAACAAATAATTTTTTAACGCATTCAATTTTATGTGCTGGAGTTTTAACAATAATTGAATTGCTTAGATTTTTCTTATTTGGCGGGTTTCCTTGGCTGTTGCCAGGCTTAATTTTCACCGATACCATCGGCCAGGATTTAATTCCAATTTTAGGAGTATATGGCGGTTCTTTTATAATTTATTTTGTGTCTTTATTGATAGCAAGTAGCTATCAAAATAAGAATTATGCCCGAGCTCTGATTAGCATTTGTTTTTTAATAGTTTTTTATCCACATCCTGGATATAACAACCCTCCCCTAGAAGATGGCATGAAAATTGCAATTATTCAACCGTCATTAGACCCCTTTAAAAAGTATGCAGAAGCTTCCCAAAGATCTATAGAGGATACCCTTATAGATTTAAGTAATTCGCAAACCGATGTTGATCTTTTAATATGGCCTGAATCCCCGTTACCTTATTTAAATTCTAGCCAGCAAATGAGTAGGTTGCTCCAAAGAACCAATGAATATCCCATAATTCTGTCTGGTGGCTGGAAATATAAAGATGGCAATCTTCAAAATGTCATGGGTATATTAGGAGGTGATGTAACCTACGCCAAAAGACACTTGGTAATGTTTGGAGAATATATACCTTTTGAAAGTTTTTTTAGGGGGATAATAGAATTCTTTGACATGCCTATGTCAAATATAACGCCAGGAAAAAGGAATCAAGACATGCTTTCTATTAATGGAAAGCAAATTCTTGGCTTGATTTGTTTTGACGTTGCATTTCCCTTATCCTTTATACATAAGGCTAAAACAGCAGATTTCATAGTTAATATCAGTAATGATACTTGGTTTGGGAGTTCTTATGGCCCTTATCAGCACCTTCAAATTGTAAGAGCTCGTGCTCTAGAGCTAAATAAGTGGATTGCACGAGGCACTTCTGATGGAATATCAACAATTGTTGATAATAAAGGAACTATTGTTTCTAAATTGGATAAAGGTTCGCAGGGTGTTCTACTTGGAACAATTTATATACAAAAAAAAGAATCTTATTTCGTTAAATATGGATATTTAATTGTACCTATTCTTTCTTTTATTTTGATGCTTCTATCTTTTATATTAAGATTAAGAGAATGAAGAATTTATTTATAGTAAATATCATGTTTTGGTCTATAACGCTTGATGCATCGGTATCTATAGATATAGAGATTTCCTCTCAACGCTTATTTTTAAAAGAAAATGATCAAATTATTAGAAGTTTCCCAATTTCTAGCTCTGCATTCGGAGAAGGCCAGGTAGAAAACTCCTTTCAAACCCCTTACGGAAAGCATAAGATTAATACCAAAATAGGAACGAATGTTCCTAAAAATGAATTTTTTATCAGTAGAGAGCATATACCTCAATCAGCAACTATTATTCATAAAGCAGTTGACTCCAAAGATGATTTTATTACCTCGCGGATAATGTGGCTAGAAGGAGAAGAAGAGGGCTTAAATAAAGGGGGCTCTGTAGATTCTTTCAGGAGGTATATATACATACATGGCACTCATGAAGAGGGACTTATAGGCCAAAAGGCCTCCCATGGATGCATCAGAATGCTCAACCATGACGTAATTGAGCTATTTGAACTCGTTTCTGAAGATACAGTAGTAAATATCCTCTACTAATAAAAGGCTTTAGGACGGGGGGGCTATACGCCACCCATATTTTTAGAGTCATTAAAGCTTAACTTAGTTTCTCTTTGGTCCTTTTCAGGAGCTTCACCAAAAAATAAACCCTCTGATGCTAATTTTGTAAGTATTGGAGATATTTTCCAGAATTTTTCATCTGATTTAGCAAACTCACCAATTCTTTTGGTGACTTCCTCAAGCCCAAGCTTATTTGCATAGAACATAGGCCCTCCTCTCCAAATCGGAAATCCATAACCATTGATATATACAATATCCATATCACCAGATCTCTGGGCAACACCTTCAGCTAATATTTGAGCTCCTTCGTTCACCAATGCAAGGATGCACCTATCAATAATTTCTTGATCTGAAATATCTCTTCTAACAAAATTATGTTTCTCAGAAACTGCTTGATAAATATCTTCATTTTCTGGCGCAGGATTTGGCGCTCTAGAACCTTCAGAATAATTATAAAAACCTTTTGCATTCTTTTGACCAAATCTATCTTGTTCACAAAGCTCATCTGAAATTTTATTCACAAGTGGAGATTCTATATTCGCAAGTTTTCTAGCCCTCCAGCCAAGGTCTAGGCCAACCAAGTCCATCATTCTAAATGGTCCCATGCTCATTCCAAATGACTCTAATGCATTATCAACTTGGTTTGGCAGCGCTCCCTCAAGTAAGAGCATATTAGCTTGATATGTATAACCAGATAACATTCTATTACCTATAAATCCTGGTGCATTTAGAGAAACTACTGAAGCCTTGTTCATTCTTTTTCCAAGTGCCATTACAGTTGCCATGGTTTCATCAGATGATTCTTGTCCTCTTACCACTTCCAATAATCTCATAATGTTTGCTGGACTAAAAAAGTGAGTGCCTACTACCTTTTCAGGCCTATTAGTTGCTGATGCTATCGCATCTATGTCAAGACCAGATGTGTTTGAGGCAAGTATAGCTTTTTTGTTAGTATGTGCATCTAAGCTTTTAAAAATCTCTTGCTTTAAATCAAGATTCTCATAAACAGCCTCAACGACTATATCAACATTTGCTAGGTCCTCATAAGTTAGAGTTGGAGTAATTAAATTCATTACAGCATCCTTCTGGTCTGATGACATGCGACTTCGATCTACCATCATTTGGTAATTCTTTTCTATAACACCCATTCCTCTATTAAGATTATTTTCATCTTGGTCTAAAACTAAAACAGGAATTCCTGCATTAGCAAACAGCATAGCTATACCACCACCCATTGTTCCAGATCCTACAACACCAGCTGTTTGAATATTATGAAGCGGGGTCTCTTTTGGGATATCAGAAATTTTAGAAGCAGCTCTTTCACCAAAGAAAATATGTATCATTGCTTCTCGCTGAGGATTTACCAAGCACTCAAGAAAATAATCAGCTTCCTTTTTCATACCATCATCAAAATTATCTTCATTAATAGCAGATTCAACACAAGCAATTATTTGCCCAGGTGCAAATTGACCTCTTCTTGTTTTTGCTGCCAATGCCCTTGCTTCAGCTAGAATATTATCATCACCTCTTGCTTCGATTAATTTGTCATTCTTATCCCTGACTTTAGGATGTTTATCTAAACTAATTTTATCTTGTAAAAATAGGATTGCATCTTCAATAAGTGAGTTTTCTGAGATTGCATCTATAACCCCTTGTTGCAAAGCTTTTTTAGCTGATATTGGGGTACCTGCAAGCATCATTTTTAACGCTTGGGATGGACCAATAAGCCTAGGAAGTCTCTGAGTTCCACCTGCACCAGGCAAAAGGCCTAAATTAACCTCAGGAAGGCCTACTATTGCATTATTTGAAGCTATTCTATAATTACAAACTAATGCTGTCTCCAGCCCCCCACCAAGCGCTGTGCCGTTAATAGCTGCTATAACCGGCTTTTTACTAAATTCTATATCACGCAATGTGGTATGTAGGTCCGGGCCATCAGCCTTCTGACCAAATTCTGAAATATCAGCCCCTGCTATGAATGATCTTCCAGCTCCAGTTAGTATTATTCCTTCCACTGTTTCATCTGAATTAGCCTTAAGAATAGAGTCAGCTAATCCAGCCCTAACACCACTACTTAAAGGATTTACAGGCGGATTATCCACCTCTAGAATAGCAATATTGCCTTCAATTTTATAATTTACCTTTCCCTTGAGCTGATTTGTCATAGTTTTAATTCCAAGAAATTGAATAAAGAATTATATAGGGTTTTTTATCACTTTTTACTCTATATTTTTTTAAATATAGCATCAACATTCATTTAATGCATAGTATAAAATAAATAATATTTATTTATATTAATAATTGATATTATGATATAAATATGTATAATAATTATTCATCAGCATTTCTCCCCCCTATGTTATGCAGATGTAACTAGAATTATGGAGGGTGCAAACCCTCCACTTAACATTGCATGGTTTAATTATGAAAAAAAATTTATTAGAACAAGCTGAACTTCTTGTATTGGTATCAGTCTTTATATCTGCTGTTTACGCAATAGCCCCTGTCGTGTAATATCTCTGGATGAAAAACACCCTACTCACAGTAATTTTATTTTTTGCTACAGAGGCATTTGCATGCTCAGGTATCCTTGATAGTTCATTACGAGTTTTAGACTCTGACGATGAGCAAAGTCTTTGTGAGTACTCTGGAAATGTTGTTTTAGTGGTTAATGTAGCTAGTAAATGTGGCTACACGAAGCAATATGCTGGTCTTCAAAGACTTTATTCGAAATATAAAGATGATGGCTTAGTTGTAATTGGAATACCTTCCCGTGACTTTTTTCAAGAATACTCAGATGAATCAAAAGTTGCGGAGTTTTGTAGCACAGAATTCGGAGTAGATTTTCCAATGTTTGCTACTACCAAAGTGAGCGGTAGAAAAGCACACCCATTTTATAAGAAACTTAGTGCTGCTGCTGGCAAAGAGCCGAAATGGAACTTTACTAAATACTTAATTGACAGGGAAGGTAAGAAAGTTCAATATTTTAAGTCAGGTGTGACCCCAGAATCTGAAAGACTCGTAACAGCAATACAAGCTGTCCTTTAGTTTTTGCCTATAATAATTTTGCTTGGCCTGCAGTGAGCAAAAATTCCATTATCTAAAACCCCAGGAATTAAATTTATTTGTTTTTCTAGTGCTCTAGGATCCTTAATTATCAGATCACTGACATCCAGGATTTGATTTCCATGGTCTGTTTTGAACCCATATCTTAACTCTGGCATCCCTCCAAGTTTTACAAGTTCCCTTGCCACAAAACTTCTGCTCCTAATTACTACCTCAACTGGCAATGGAAAAACTCCAAGAGTTTCAACTATCTTAGATTCGTCAACAATACAGACAAATTCATTCGAGGCTGAAGCAACAATTTTTTCTCTAGTATGTGCGCCACCACCTCCTTTTATAAGATTACTGGCCTCATCCACTTCATCCGCTCCATCTATGTAAATATTTATTTCATTTACATCATTTAATTCAAAAACTTCTATGCCGTGACTAGATAGAATGCTTGAAGAAGCCTCAGAACTTGAGACGGCGCCCTTAAAAAGGTTTTTAATCTTTGCCAGCTCATCAATAAAATAATTTACTGTTGAGCCTGTTCCAACTCCAATAATTGAATTAATATCAATATTTGATCGAACATATTCGCAAGCTTCGATTGATGCATTTAATTTTGCGTTACTCATTGTGGGTATAATGCTTAATTAATCATGTTACTAAAATGAGACTTAAAATAAAAAAAACCGGTTCTTTTAAATCTTCTAAGAAGTACCTAGATTTGATTGCTAATTCAAAAGTATACGATGTTGCAACAAATACACCTATAACCTATGCAGCAAATATTTCTACTAAGCTAGGAAATGATGTTTTTTTGAAAAGGGAAGACATGCAACCTATTTTCTCTTTTAAAGTCAGAGGTGCATACAACAAAATCGTAAATTTAACCCCTCAGCAGAAAAAAAAAGGAGTATTGACTGCTTCAGCAGGCAATCATGCTCAAGGCGTTGCTAATGCATGTAGAAAATTAAAAATTCCATGTCTTATAGTGATGCCGGTCACAGCTCCAGAAATTAAAGTTAGGGCTGTGAAAAGATTTGGAGCTAAAGTGAAATTATTTGGAGATAATTTTGATCAAGCTTCAAAAAAAGCTATTCAATTATCCAAAGAGAAAAGTATAGAGTTTATAGAAGCATTCGATGATCCATTTACGATTGCCGGCCAAGGCACAGTAGGTAAAGAGATTTTAGATGCAGACCCATCATTGGATGTGATTTTCGTTCCTGTTGGTGGTGGAGGACTGCTGGCTGGTGTTGGTGCTTGGGCAGCACAAACCCAATCTAAAACAAAAATTTATGGTGTAGAGGTTGAAGATTCAGCATGTTTAGTTGAAGCGCTAAAAGCTAATAAACGAGTTCGTTTGCGTGAGGTAGGGCAATTTGCAGATGGCGTAGCTGTTGGAAGAGTTGGAAAAAATAATTTTGATGTAATTAAAGAATGCGTCGATGGAGTGATCACTGTAAGCATTGATGAACTTTGCGCTGCAGTAAAAGACATTTTTGAAGATACTCGAGTATTGTCTGAACCCGCTGGAGCCCTGGCACTTGCAGGACTGAAAAAATATGCTGGCAAAATATCTAATAAAAGATTGCTGGCAATTAGCAGTGGAGCGAATGTTAACTTTGAAAGGTTGAGTTACATTGTTGAGAGATCAGAAGTTGGAGAAAAGAGAGAAAAGCTTCTAAGTATTGAAATCCCAGAAAAGCCCGGCAGTTTTTTAAAATTGTGCAATATTTTTGGAAGAACTCAAATAACAGAGTTTAATTACAGGCTGGCTGATCAAGCAGTTGCACATGTGCTGGTAGGAATAAAAACTGAGCATGAGGATGCATTCAAAGCTCTCACAAGCAAACTTACTAAAAGTAAATTTAAATATACTGACTTAACAAAAAATCAGATTTCAAATAATCATTTGAGACATATGGTTGGCGGGCACAATACCAGCATTGCTGAGGATAACTCAGAGAGGTTATTTAGGTGTCAGTTCCCGGAGCGTCCCCGCGCCTTGTTAAATTTTTTAAATGACTTCGGTACAAAATGGAATATCTCACTTTTTCATTATCGAAATCTTGGCGCCGCTTTTGCAAATATATTGATTGGAATAGAAGACAAGGGTAAGTCTCCAGCCGGTCTAGATAAACATCTGAAATCTCTTGATTACAGTTTTATAGAAGAAACTGACAATAGTGCTTACAAGGAGTTCTTAAAATAATGATTAAAGAATTCGAAATTTATGTTCCAGATGAAAGCATTGAATTATTAAATCAGAAAATTGATTTGACTCGATGGCCAGATGAAATTGAAGATGGCAAATGGACCCTGGGGACTGACAAAGCCTTTTTGCAGGAAGCTGTTAGAACATGGCGACATGAATTTGATTGGAGAAAGCATGAAGCAAAGTTAAATGCAGTTGGTAGTTTTAAATATAAAACACAGTCTGGTCTTGAGCTTCATTATCTGCACAAAACATCTAACTCTAAAAATGCCATACCTCTTTTACTAACCCATGGTTGGCCTGGAAGCGTTCAAGAGTTTTTAAAGATTATTCCGCTCCTAACTGAGGGAAGAGATGGGATAGAATTTAATGTGGTCTGTCCAGCAATTCCTGGCTATGGTTTTTCAGATAAACCAACAGAATTGGGCATGAACTCTGAAGAGGTTGCAAAGCTAGAAAATGAATTGATGTTGAGCCTAGGCTATAACAAATATATTGCCCAAGGAGGAGATTGGGGAGCTACTATCACCAAATGGATTGCAGAATTATTTCCTGAAAACTGTATCGGCATTCATTTAAATCTAGTTCTTGCATTTCCGGCGAGGGCGATGATCCAATGGAGGGAGTCACTCCAGAGGAAGTCAAAGGAATGGAAAATCTCCAAAAATATCAAGAAACAGGTTTTGGATATTTTGCAATTCAAAGCACCAAGCCACAAACTTTAGGCTATGGGTTAAATGATTCACCCGTTGGATTGGCTGGCTGGATCATTGAAAAATTTCATGGTTGGGCGGCGAAAGAATCAAATCAACTGGTTGTTCCCTTGGACGAAGTGTTGGCTATTATATCTTTGTACTGGTTTACCGAGTCTATTACATCGTCTGCAAGGCTTTATTATGAGAATGGACCAATTGGCTTTAGTTTTAATAAGATCAGTCAACCGATGGCAGGTGCAATTTTTGAAAATGAAATTGCTAGACCTCCAAGGGCTTGGGCTGAAAAAATTTATAATATTGAGCAGTGGAATCAGTATCCAGGTGGGCACTTTGCAGCACTAGAAAATCCTGAGATCCTTGCAAGCGATATCTTCAACTTCGTCGAAAAATTAAAGATTCGTTAAAATCTCTCTTCCCCTAATTCTGTGAAGACATGATCAAATTTCATGTCATGACTCTCGCCGAAGGCAGCATCTATTTTTTGAAAACTAAATAGCAGACCAACAAGCACAGGTTTATTTAAACCGTTTTCATTGTCTGTAAGCACTCTATCGTAATAGCCACCACCATAACCTAGGCGGAAACCATTTTTATCAACTCCAACGGAGGGGACTATAATTACATCATGAGACTTTACTTCTACTTCTATGCCCTCTGTTGGCTCTAAAATATTAAAGTGATTCAAGGCAAACTTACAGTTAGTTTTGGGTTTAATAAACTGTAATTGTTTATCAGGCTTTACGACTGGAATCGATATTTTGTTATAGATAGCAGTTTCTTTGTTAAGCAGTTCAAGGCTTACCTCATTGCTTGCAGGCATATACAAAGCTATGTTTTCTATGCCGCTAAGCGAGATTGATTTGAGAAAGTTTTCTTGGATGGTTAGTGATAGGGCCGAATGCTCTTGATCACTTAGAGACTTACGTTGCTGGAGAGCAGAGTGCCTATATTTATTTTTCACTAACTTTAAAATTAAGAACCAATTCACCGCTACCCATCGTTACCTGAACCGAGAGGTCAGGTGGCGAAGCTCATACTGCATCAGGCTTCCCTAAAGGTAATGCACAACAGCAGCAGTGGAAATTCACCTTTTAATATATTATCGGTTCAAAGAATCTCGATAAGTTGGCGAATGAACCAGTCTAACTAATTATAGAATACTTTATTGCAAAAAAACGATTGCCATTTTATTTAACTTTACTCTTTAGTTAATTTTTAAGAATCTCATAAATCCGAAGAACTCAACACAGCTTTAAAAAAAATCTATAGCAGCTAACTAAGCGATTTCTCTATTTCGGTGATTAAAGCATTCAAACTGTTCTCTGCTTTTTTTGAGAGAGCATTATTATCCTCGGACTCTTGAGGTATTTGACTTCTAAATGCTAGATCTAAACTGGTTAGAATTAAAGCGTTAGATTTGTCTGGGATAGATTCTATTTGCTCATTCAATATCTCCGCAGCCTTAACTAAACCGTCTTTGTCTTTTGGTGGGCAGGCAATGGATATCTTTTTGCCCATGATGGTTAGATCAAGAATTTCTTTATTGCTCATTGGCTTTTTTTAATTTATTTATTTTCTTGATTTCTTTTTCAAGATTTTTAATTCGATTGGTTTGCATTAACTTATGCTCTTTCCATGACCTCTCTTTTTGTATGTAGGCATGAATGATTCCTTTTTGCTCTTCAAAGCGCTTCAGTAAATGATTAGCAACTTTAATTAGTTTGTCGATTGAATTGTTTGAATCATCGCTCATAAGAATATATTAAGTTTAAGTCTTCATATGCAAATAGGGAAGTTTGAAAAAGAAAAGAGTAGAATGAGACCATGAAAAGTATATTTACAGAACGAAGGCAAAGACTTGGAGCCAATCTCCCGGCAAATGCTGCAATCGTAATTGCAGGCGCATCTACTCAGTATAGAAATGCAGATTCATCTTATGCATTTAGACAAGACAGCAATTTTTGGTACCTCACCGGCTTTAATGAAGCCGAGGCAACGTTAGTTGTTTTAACGGATGATTCCCAGGCCACCAAATCAATTGCTTTTGTCCCAGAGAAAGATAAATTAAAAGAAATTTGGGATGGTTATAGAGCTGGGCCAGAAGGGGCAGTCAAGGACTATGGTTTTGATGAAGCCTACGATAATTCTGAAATTAACGACCATTTACCTGAACTACTAAAGGGTTGCGATCGTGTTTTCTATCCGGTGGGTAAAAATGCTGGCTTAGATAAAAATATTATTGAATGGATAAAAACTGCTAAGTCTAAAGACAGGCATAGCTCTGCCATTGATATTGCAGATGCATCTTCAAAAGTTGGCAATCAAAGGCTGATTAAAGATGCTCATGAGATCGATTTAATGAAAAAAGCTTGTCGGATTTCTGCAGAATCTCATGTAGAAGCCATGAAATTTGTGAAACCAGGAATGACAGAGCAAGAAATGGAAGCATTTTATTTGTATGAGTTTGCAAAAAGAGGTGGAAGATTTTCTGCATATACGCCAATTGTTGCTGGTGGAGAGAATGCATGCGTCCTTCATTATGTAGAGAACTCTAAACCACTCCATGATGGCGATTTGTTGTTAGTTGATGCAGGGTGTGAATATGATTTTTACGCCTCAGATATTACTCGCACATTTCCAGTGAGCGGCAAATTTACTGATGCGCAATTAGCAATCTATGAGGTTGTACTTGAGGCGCAGTTACAATCTATTGCAGCAGTGTCAGTGAATAACAACGTGATGGACGCTCAAATAATTTCAGAAAAAGTTATTACTCAAGGGCTTATAGATTTAGGAATATTAACCGGTCTTTTAGATGATCTGCATGCTAAAGGTTCTTTTAAAGAGTTCTACATGCATAAAATTGGTCACTGGTTAGGCATTGATGTTCATGATGCGGGCGATTATATGGAAGATGATCAATTCATGCAGTTCAAACCAGGCATGGTTACTACAATTGAACCAGGTATATACATTCCTTCATCTGCTAACGTTGAAGATAAATGGAAAGGCATTGGCATTAGAATAGAGGATGATATTTTGGTGACCCCTGAGGGTAATAAAAATCTGACGGAATTTGTTCCGGCTGATCCAAAAGAGATCGAAGCTTTAATGGCTTAAAAGCTCATGAATCAATCTGTTCTGATATCTGGGGGTGGCATCGTTGGAGCTTTCCTTGGCATGGAGCTAGCTTCACGTAATATCCCTTGCACAATTGTTGAAAAAAATTTACCCACTCCTTCTGAGTTTGATGAGATTAGATCTTTAACTCTGAATTCAACTGCCCATGAAAGGCTAAAGGAACTGGGTGTTGAAACTTCTCCATCAATTATTCAGTCCATGACTGTCCTGGATGGCCTGGGCACAGGCCGCCTTGGGTTCTCTGCACATGAAGCAAATTTAGATTACTTGGCAGCCGTTTTGAACTTTTCAGAGTTACGAGATTCTTTATTGGCCAAGGTATCCAGCTGTGTCATTTCTAACAAAGAAATTACTTCCTTTCATTCTACTCAATCGGGCATTACTGCATCTTTAAGTGATGGTTCAGAACTTGAGGCTGCATTACTGGTTGTTGCGGAAGGGCGTAATTCTAAGCTTGCAGAATTCATATCACCTGATAAAACTGAAACTGATTACCAGCAGATTGCCAAAACATTTCTTGTACATATACCAGAATTAGACAATGACAGAGCCATTCAAATCTTCCATGAAAAAGAGATCTTTGCTCTGATGCCCTATAAAAGAGAAGGAGTATCTAATACTTTTTCAGTTGTATGGTCTATGCCTAAAAATGGTTTGGCTACCAAGTCACAAGATGAACTCTTGCCAGAACTTTTAAAGTTTGAAAAAAAATTAACATGTAGCATTGAGCCTATAACTGAAATTTTATCTTTCCCTTTATTCGCCCATCACCTTAAAGAATATTGTGACGACGGCATTTGTGCCATAGCAGATTCTGCCCATTCTATTCATCCCTTAGCAGGCCAAGGAATTAATCTTGGATTAGCTGATGCCAGTATCCTCGCAGAAGAGATCGCGAGAGGATTCAATGCCGGGCAAAATATCGGTCATATTTCTTTCTTAAAAAAATATGAGCTCCGAAGAAAAGCAATAAACGGAACTATGCTAAATGGAGTGGACCTATTATTTAAAATCTTTCAACAAGATAATCTATATTTTAGAGTTCTAAGGAATCTAGGATTGAAAACCGTAGATAATTTTAGCTATCTTAAAAAACAATTCATCTTTCATGCCTCGGGGGTATATAAAATTTAATTTAACCAAAAGGGTATATTTAACTTTTTGAATAATTTGGTTACTTCATAAATAGGCAGTCCTACTATATTTGAATAGCTTCCTTTTACCTCTTTAACGAATACCGAACCATAACCTTGAATGCCATAAGCACCTGCTTTGTCAAATGGCTCTTTCGAATCACAGTATTCTTCGCATTCCAGTCGAGTTAACCTTGAGAATTCAACTTGCGACTCTACCGTAATAGAGTGAAAGTCTGCTTTACCTTCAGAAATCACCCCAATAGTCACCCCAGTGGCTACAAAATGCACTTTACCAGAAAGCTCAAGTAACATGCTGATGGCATGCTCTTTTGATTCAGGCTTACCAAGAATTTTTTCTTCCAAGAAAACCATAGTATCTGCAGCTAAAACTGGCAATGTATTCATTTGATTGGTCAGGACATGCTTTATCCCTTCCTGGCATTTTTGAACGGATAGCATCTCCGCATTTTCTTTGGCAGTTACCATGGGATCAATTATTTCGTCTACTGAAATATTAATAACAAGATGCTTGGCTCCAATTTGAGATAGCAGTTCTGTTCGTCGTGGAGATTTGGAGGCAAGGTATATCATCAACTATAATTTTAACAGGAGAACAACATGACCAAAAAAAATAAAAGAGTAATTTTAATCACAGGAGCTAGTAGGGGAGTGGGCAAGGGCATTGCCGAGGGTATGGCACAGCCAGAAGATATTATTATTTGCGCAGCACGCAGCACTGCAAAAGGCACAACCGTTCATCAATTTGGGTTTGAGATTCAAAGTAGTCTTGATGATACTGTTGAAAATATAAATAAAAAAGGCGCGAAAGGCGTTGCATACTCAATAGATTTGAGTAGCGAACAAGAAATTTTAGACTTATCTAAATATATCAAGAAAGAATTCGGTCAGTTAGATATTCTTATTCACTCCGCTTGTCAGATTCACGGTGATCTGGTTGAATCAAAACCTTATTGGGAGAAGTCACTTGATTTATGGTCGATTATAGAGGTTGGCTTAAAGTCCAATTACTTTTTATCTCACGCACTTACGCCTTTAATGATTGATAGTAAGGGTAAGTTAATTCTACAAATCTCATCTCACGGCGCAATGTGCTACATGCATGGCCCAATATATGGTGCTCAAAAAGCCGGGACAGATAAAATGGCTTTTGATATGGCATATGACCTGAAACCATTTAACATTTGCTCTATTTCACTATGGTCAGGGATTGTAAAAGATGAAAAGACACAGAAAGTTAGCGAGTTACATGGTGAGCAATATGCTGAATTCTTAAAAGGTGCCGCCAGTCAAGAATATGCTGGCATGGTAATCAATGCACTTTGTAACGACAAAGAACTTATGGATTTCTCAGGCAAGACTCTTATAGCTGCAGAAGTTGGAAAGAATTATGATATTAAAGACCTAGACTCTAATACTCCAAAAAGTGATAGAGAAACATTGGGAGGTCCTAGAGATTTTTCAGATTCAGTGGTTTACTAACTAGACTTTTTCGCCGCGCGATCTCATGTCTTTGAGCACTTCATCGATACCTTTCTTGTCTATGATGCGCATGCCTTTAGTGGAAAGCTTAAGATTGACAAATCTATTCTCAGATTCAACCCAGAATTTATGAGTATGCAAATTAGGAAAGAACTTCCTTTTTACTCTGTTATTCGCATGGGAGACGTTATTACCACTTTGTGGGATCTTCCCTGTTACTTGACATACTTTACTCATAGAAACGCGATTTTATAGGACATATAGTCTCTTAGCAAGATAGAATTACCAAGAATGAAAAATTTATTTTTACTTCGCCATGCTAAGTCGAGCTGGGATGATCCAGCATTGGGAGATTTTGATCGACCTCTATCCAAAAGAGGAATATCCAATGCGATGTTATTGGCAAAGTACTTAGAAAAACAACAGGTTATTTTTGATTTGGTCATATCCAGCCCTAGTGAAAGAACTCAATCAACCTCTGATCTTGTTTTAAGCTATCTTAATCCCGCGCCAATAATTATTCTAAAAGAGGATATTTACCATGCGTCAGTAGCCTCTCTTTTTCAGTTAATCAAAGAGCAGGATAAGAGTATTAATAACTTACTTATTATAGGGCACAATCCGGGACTGCATATCCTCATAGAATCACTGACTCATGAATCAATAATTAAGCTACCTACTTGTACCTTTGCTAAGCTAACAAATTTTAATCATTGGAAAGATCTGGATACTGGTATATTAGATCTCGAATTATTAATTACTCCTAAGGAACTCAACCATGATTGATTTAAAAGTAAAAATTCTTAACCCTCTTATCGGCAATTCCATACCCTTACCAGAATATTCCACTGAGGGTTCCGCAGGTTTAGATTTAAGGGCATGCGTTGAGGACAGTTTTACTTTAAAGCCTCAAGAGTGCCAGTTGATTCCATTAGGCTTTTCTATATACATAGAAGATCCAACTCTGTCTGCTTTGGTGATCCCCAGATCTGGTCTTGGCTCTAAACATGGCATTGTTATGGGCAATTTAGTTGGGTTGATTGATTCCGATTACCAGGGCGAGCTAAAAGTGCCCCTTTGGAATAGATCGACTGAAGATTTTCTTGTGAGCAGCGGAGATAGAATTGCTCAGATGATTTTAGTGCCAGTCAAGCAAGCAAAACTAAGAGTGGTAGAAGATTTCTCAGGAACGCCAAGAGGCACAAAGGGTTTTGGTAGCTCAGGTATCGATTGAGCAATCGGTATTAGAAATTTTTACTTTTCTTCTTCGTTACTTGAAGCTTCAGGCTCGGGCTCAGCAGTATCTTCGGAAGCTTCCTCAGCAGATGTTTCTTCAGTAACATCCTCACCAACCGTTTCTTCAACAACCTCTTCTACAGGAGTCTCTAAAACTTCTTCTACAGATTCTTCGACAATAGCCTCTTCTACTTTGACCTCAGCTTTTTTAGCTGCAGGCTTAGAGGCACCAGATGCGCCAAATCTGTCTTGGAACTTCTTAACTCTTCCGCCAGAATCAAGCATTTTTTGCTTACCGGTATAGAATGGGTGACATTTAGAGCAAACATCTAAAGACAAATCATCTTTTAAAGTGCTCATTACTGGAAGCACATTACCACAACTGCAAGTTGTAGTTATTTCATGATAATTGGGATGTATGTCTGTTTTCATAATAAAATCAAATTTGGATGTGCACTATAACAAATACAGTTCGGTTTACAAATATATATGAGTAAATTTTTTTATAATGTGGCGATAGCAATCCCCCTTAGGCAAAGCTTTACATATAACTCAAAACAACAAATCAAACCTGGAACTAGAGTTGCTGTTAAGTTTGGATCAAAACTTAAGCTTGGCATTGTTATAGAGGCAATCAAAAGCACTGAAATTAAAACCAAACCAATTCATCTGGTGCTTGACGATTACCCAGTTTATTCAAAAGCTGAACTGAAGATTTTACATTGGGCTTCTAAGTATTATCATCACCCGATTGGGGAAGTTGTAACCTCCTTTTTGCCTACGAACCTAAGAAATACTCAACAAACTCTGGAGGCTCAAGATGAATCTATGGTGGCCCTAGAAGATGAACATAGATTTTTAAAAAAATTAAATGCTCAACAAGCAAAAGCAGTTCAATTTTTATCAGCGCTTAAGGGCTTTATGCCAACACTCTTATATGGCGTAACTGGCTCCGGAAAAACGGAAGTCTACATTAGATGCATTAGCAATCAATTATTAAGCAATAAATCAGTTTTAGTTCTAACCCCCGAGATTGCTTTAACACCTCAAATCGAGGAAAGAGTTAAAGAGCAATTTGGGTCATTGGTTGGGTTATATCACTCAAAAATGACACCAACTGCTCGCTACAAAGCATGGAAAAATTTTAGAAATGGCAATCTTAAAATAATGATTGGTACAAGGTCAGCAGTCATGATGCCTGCTCCAACACTAGGGTTAATAATTATTGATGAAGAACATGATGCATCTTACAAACAACAAGAGGGATTTAAGTTTTCAGCAAGAGACATAGCAATCAAAAGAGCTCAAACTTTAAAAATTCCTATCATTCTTGGCTCAGCAACCCCTGCATTAAGGACACTAAAACTTGTTGAAGAGAAGAAATTTAGCATTATAAAACTTACCAAAAGAATCACCGCAAAAAACCCTCCAAAATTCTCTATTTTAGATATCAATGAAATTAAAATGATCAGTGGCCTTGCACCACAAGCCATTGAAGCTATTTCAGATACTCTTAACAAAAATAAACAAGCCATGATCTTTATTAATAGGCGAGGTTTTGCCCCTCAGTTTATATGCTCCTATTGTGAATGGAGAGCCATGTGTAATAGTTGTGATTCAAGCTTAGTTTTTCACCATCAAGCTGAAAGATTGATTTGTCACCGTTGTGATTCAGCCTTCGGGATTCCCTCAATTTGCCCAAGTTGTTCTCAAGAGCAATTGTCTTTGATTGGAACTGGTACAGAACAACTAGAGGTAACTTTACAAGAGCTTTTTCCAAACATCCCAATTTATAGAATGGATAAAGACTCAACTAAAAAAGCTGGCTCTTTAGAAGCGCTGCTATCACAAATTTATAATTCTCAAAGCAGCATATTGATTGGCACTCAAATGCTGATTAAAGGACATGATTTTCCTAACTTAGAATTAGTTGTTGCAATTGATGTGGATCAAGGTGTGACCAGCATAAACCCATCAGCAATAGAGGAAATGGGGCAGCAATTAATTCAAGTGACTGGCAGAGCAGGGCGAGTAGATGGAAATTCATTGGTGTTAGTACAATCTCGATACTCAAAAGATCGAAATTTACTCCAACTTAAAAGTGGAAATTATTTAAATTTTGCTAATTCACTAATGGCTGAGAGAAAACTAATCAATCAACCGCCATATACCTTTGAAGCAAGCATTAAAGCTTCTTCACCAAATACTAAAACAAATATTGAATTTCTAAACCATGCAAAACTATTGGTTGATCCAAAACGATGTTTGATTATTGGTCCAATTCCAGCAATGCAATCAAAGGTGAGGGGCTCTTACCAACACCATCTAGTAATTCAGGCGCCTACTCGAATAACCCTTAATAGCATCCTAGTTGATTTGACCGATCAATTAAGTCAAAACAAAATTTCTAAAAAAGTACGCTGGTCTATCAATGTCGACCCAATAGAGTTTTAAAGAATAAACTTCTCTTTAACTAATTCTTCAGATAAATTCCAAAGCTTATGTGCTTCCTCAAGGTTCTTTGAATAGGATGAAGATTTTGCTATCTTAGAGTCAACAAAGTATTCACCAGTCACCCCATCATTTTCTTTGGTTGAAAGATAGATAATACTTCCTGCTCCCTTTGTAGGAGACCTAAAAAACGGCTTCAAAATTAGCTTAAGAACCTTTCCAAACTTAGATTTATTTTGACTTCCCAGGGCAGTATTAACTCCACCTGGATGTATTGCATTGACTGATATATTGCTTGTTGAAAGCTTGACCGCAAGAGATCTTGTAAAAAGTAAATTGGCTAATTTTGATTGTCCATACGCAGATACTCCCATGCCAAAATTATCTCTAAAGTTTATATCATCCCAGTTCATTTCTTTTACAAATGAGTGTGCAGCTGAAGACACATTAATTATTCTTGTTTCCTCAGCACTTCTCATTTTGGGTATAAGTAAATTTGTAAATAAAAAATATCCCAAATGATTGACAGCAAATGTATTTTCAATTCCCTCTAAAGTTTCATGATATGAGGTATTTACTACTCCCGCATTATTTATCAAGACATCAATTTTATTATGTATTTGACTAATTTTAGTCACGCACTCTTTTATAGAATTTTGGTTAGAAAAATCACAGAAGGCTGAATGCACCTCAATGTCTGGAGAAATTACTTTCATATCATTTACAAGGCTATCAGCAAGATCCTTGTTGCGATAAGTAAATAAAATTTTTGGATTTTCTTTGGCCAACTCTAACGCAGCAGCTTTTCCAATGCCGTTTGTTGCCCCAGAAATTATTACTATTTTATCCTTAAGATTCCACATTAGATTGATATTTGTATTTTCTGGCCTGGATATATGCTTTTATTTTTTAATTTATTCCAGTTTATTATTTCTTCAATGGTAACACCAAATCGAATAGCTATTTCTGAAATCACATCGCCCTTTTGGATTTCATATTCTACAAATTGAGGGAGAGGATCCATAAAAGTGTTTGGTTTTGGTTTTTCTTTAAAGTAATTGTGAATGCCAAGAAAAATACTTCTTGCTATCATTCTTCTTCCAGCTTTTCCTTCTAGTCTTTTTGCATCATCTGGATTAGAAATAAAACCAGATTCAATTAAAACTGAGGGGATATCAATTGATTTTAAAACTCGAAAATCTGCAAATTCAATATTTGGTTTATGCATTTTTGTATAAGGATCTCTTTTTAACTGTTCAAGTATTTTTTCTCCTAAAATAATACTGTTCTCAATTTTTGCTTCATATGCAATTTGAAACAAGGTTCTCGCCGCATCTTCATCAAAGTCTCTCACATCTAATTTGCCAATTTTTGATTGCACTTCTGGATTATTTGTTAGCTCTGATTTAGATAAATTTTCAGCTGTAATGGATGAGGCCTCTTCTGACCATACATAAACAGATGCACCTTTCACAGAAGAAAGTCTAAACCCATCTGCATGAATAGAAACAAATAAGTCAGCACCTAATTTCCTAGCTTTTTGATATCTAGTATTTAAACTTACGAATCTATCATCAGGACGAATCATCACAGGTTTATAGCCAGTTGTATCTTTTAGGGTTCTCTCTAGCTCTCTAGCTATCAAGAGGGTGACATCTTTTTCAAGTAAATTTTTCCCAACTGCCCCAGGATCTTTTCCGCCATGGCCGGCATCAATTGCAACAATAATATCTCTCAAATTCTTAGAAATTTTTCTATCACGTTTCATCTCTAAAATTAAATCAACACGATCCTTATATTTTACTTGCCAAGGCTTTTTCCAATAAACTGAACCCTTCAGATCAATAACTATCCGAACATTTGCTCCTACATTTGACGCTCTGATTAATTTAATTGGAGCCAATCTACTTGTATTTATTGAGCTTGCTAGTGAGGTGTTCTTTACATCAATCACTATTCTAGAAGGATTATCCAAAGCATAAGAGTTAATTAAGGCCACTTGGTCTAGGTGAAACACTATTTTTAAGTTCCCTGACGCTAATTCAGAAATATTGCTAAAAGATACTTTATTAGCCGCCTCTGAACTAACCATAAAAAAACAGAAGATAGTTAAAAATAGCCTTTGATTAAATACTTTCATAATAAACCTTAATATTAGAACTCATTTCAGCGTTTCTAGTCTCTAACGATACCTGTCTTCTTTGATTGTCATGGAAAAGATTAATTATAAGATCAGTATCTCTTTTTTCTAAAAGATTTTCTGGCCACTCAATAAAGATAATTTTTTGTTTTGTAGTTGCTCTATCAAGATTTAATACTTCAATATCTTCAATGGAATTAATTCTGTAAAGGTCAATATGCAGAAACAACTTATTTTTAATTTCATATTCTTCGCAAAGAGTATAAGAGGGGCTAGTTACCAAATCATCCCAATCAAAACCTTGAAGAATGCCTCGCACAAGAGTGGTTTTTCCTGCACCTAAGTTACCGCTAAGATGTATTTCCATTTTTTCATACTCAACTTCCTGCATAGCATTGCTTATAGCTGCACCCAATTTCAAGGTATCAGATTCATTTTCTAGTATTAGCTTCATTGTATTGAGTATTAGTTAAGTGCGTTTCTTATATAAGGGATGAGCTCACTTGCCGCAAGACCAATTGCACCTATGCTTCTTGCAAAAGATTCTCCAGCACTACCATGCAATGCCACTCCAGCCATTACAGCATCTATTGGTTTAAGTCCTTGAGCCATTAAAGATCCTATGAGGCCAGAGAGAACATCTCCAGATCCAGCAACAGCTAGTTCAGGGCCACCAGAAGAACAGAGATAGGATTCTTTACTATCGCATATTATTGTGCCATGACCTTTCAATACAACGATACCTCCAAATTTTGCATTTAATTCTTTTGCAGCCCTTAAGCGATCATTTTGAATTACATCAGTTGAAACGCCCAGCAAGCTTGATGCCTCTCCTGGGTGCGGAGTTAGGACAATATCTTTTGGCAATGGCATATTAGCAAAAGGTTTTTTGCTTAATAGTCTTAAAGCCCCTGCATCTAATAGAGTGGGAGTTTGATTCTTTGCAGCAAAGGTTATTAATTTAAATAGAAGCTGTTCAGACCAATAATTTTCATACATGCCTGGCCCACAAACTAAAACATCTGAGCATAGAAAGTGATTGTCTAGATTTTGCACATTATCTGCACCTGAGACCATAACCTCAGGATTTTTTGCAAGACTTGAAGAAACATGAGATTCTCGCGTTAGCAATGTAACTAACCCAGCTCCAGTTTTCAATGCCGCTTCTGATGCAAGAATTCCAGCACCTCCATAGCCTTCATCACCTGCAACTATAAGCAATTTTCCATGTTGCCCTTTATGAGCATTTTTTTTTCGTACAGGTAGATTAGACTTAATATCTTTGTAATTAAATTCACGAATTGTTGGTTTTATAGTTTTAGTCATATCAAGCCCAAGATCTTTTAAAACAATCTTCCCACAAAATTCTTTATCTTGGTTTATTAATTGTCCAAGTTTTAAAGCTATGAAAGTAATTGTATGATCTGCATCAAAGCATGCTTTAGATATTTTCCCAGTGGCAGCACACAAGCCGGTTGGCATATCAATAGCAATTTTAGCTTTAAATTTTTTAGCACTCTCTAATAAACTTCTTATTTCTTTGCTTAAGTTTATTCGGCCTCCAATACCAAAAATTGCATCTATTACCACTGAGTCAATTGAAAGTTTTTCAATATCTTCGCATGTAACAAATTCTTCGTTACATGTTTTATTAAAGGCTAGATTGCACAAGTAGGATTTTTTAGTTTCAGGGATTGTGTCTACAAACTGAACTTTAAAATGTAGCTTCCTAAGCCCCAGCCCAATAAAATAGCCATCCCCTCCATTATTTCCTGGGCCACACAAAATAATAAAATTATTACTCGGAAATTTTTCTTTTAACCAGTCCACAGAATCATCTGCAGCTCGTTTCATTAATTCGAGTTCTTCATCTTTTGAAACAAACAAACTTTTTTCAAAAGATTGAATTTGTTTAGCGGTATAAACGCTATTCAATTTATAAATTTATGTATGCCAATCGATTAGATTTAAAGGAGCCCATCCATAGCTCATCCCCAACTTTTACTCCAACAGTCCCAACACCCATATTAGAACTTTGGAATGAATATGTTTTTATTACTTCAAGCGTATCTCTGCTTAACTGTGAAACAGACCAAGGCAAAGTACAATTAAGATTTCCAGCACATTTATCAAAATCTCTGAGCCCAAAGTTATGCCATGTTACCCATATATATCCATCTCTTAACACTACATTGTCAGGACCATTATTTTTAAATTCTCCCAATACTTTCATTGAGTCCAAATCAAATAAACGAGTCTTATCTCCAAGATTGTAATTCACAGCCAATCTATTTTTTTCAATATCTAGCATTATCCCATTGGGATAAGAGCCAGCAGTTTCTTTAAGTTCAGCAAAGCCATATTTCTGACTCCAATCAATCACCAAGCCGGTATTAAATTTTAAATAGTAATTAAAGATCCATTCATTCAATGAAAGGTCAATATCAAACATATGAGAAGCATAAAAAGAACCATCTTTTTTTAAACTCACATCATTAAGATAATATTTTTCTTGGGTTGAGACACATCCTCTCCAGATCCCAGACCAACCATCATCATCTTTGATGATCTCAAACATTTCAACCCGCTCATTAGGTAAGTGACTGACAACCGCAAGTTGCAATTTTCCATCATTTCTTTCAAGGAGATCTAAGCCATGAGGCGCAATAATTTCGTCTTTTTGTCTGGTACAAAATTTGTCCCCCCAAGTATTCTCATCAAACCTAATTTTAAATTTTCTTTTAGTTCGGGTTGGAATATGAAAGAGTGATATTTGGCCTGGCATAACTTCTTGTATGGGTTTTTGGCCACCGTATTCTGAGAGAATAAAAAATTCATTGTCTGGAGTAAGTGCTAAATCTTCTGGGTTACTGAAACCGCACACAACATTCAACTCATCATTACTTTCACATCCCTCCAATGGTTGAAATGGCTCAACATCCATATACCAAAAGATGACAACAATCCCAGCGGTAAAAAATATTAGTGCAATTATCAAAAAATTTTTCATCTCATCTCACTCCCAATTATTTAAGTATCTATTAATGATTGAAGCAAGCTCTAATGGAGAGTCTAGTGGCACATGATGCGCAGCATCATCAATTACCTCAATTGACATTGAGTCCTTAAAAGCTTCTTTTATATATGCCATGATTTTTGATTCTAACAATAAGCTTTTGCCCCCTGCAATAAAAAGAGCAGGACACTTGAACTTAAATTCATAATTATGCAGACGCCTGAGCGTTGAAAACAATTTATCATCAAATTTCCATCGCCACCCCTTATCATTTTGCTCGATAGAATGCTCAGCTATGTATCTAACAAACCAACTATTTGCACAATCTTGTGGGGGCATCAATCTAAATCTTTTTAAAATTGAAAGTTTCTCTTCATAGTATTTAATCTTTCTTAATGGCCCTGTGCTTTCATGCTTATTATAGTCATAAGTAGGTGGACGTATTGGAGAGTCAATCATGATAAGTCCAGAAGAGATTTCTGGAAGTTCTGATGCTACAAAACCAGCTACATGCCCACCAAGAGAATGACCAATCAAGAATACTTTTTTATTATTTTTTATAATTTTCTCTTGATTAAGAATTGACACAATAACTTCGCTAAATATTTCAAAGCTATATTCTGATCTGTGCTCAGACTCTCCCATTCCAGGAAGGTCAGGCGCAATGATTGAATAACTTTCATTTATTAAAGGAGCAATGGGATCCCACCATTTTTTATGTGCTCCAGTGCCATGAATTAAGACAATAACATTACTTGCATTCTCTCTGTCCCACACTTGATATTTAATTTTACCTAGGGGCTGTTGTAAGGTTTCTACCCTGGGTTTATTGTTGATGGCAGATTCAAACCACTCAGGAGCAGCTTCTAGGTCTTTTGTAAGAGATTCAGTGATTTCCATTAAGAGTTATTCTAATGGATAATAAAACTCCATACTAATTATGAACACACTTATTATACCCGCTGCCACTGTAATTTTAATGCGTGAAGCAGATCATGGCTATGAGATATTTATTGCCAAGAGAAATAGCAGATCTACCTTTGGGAGCATATATGTTTTTCCTGGAGGAAAATTAGACCCAGAAGATTATTCTGAAGATTTATATAGCCATTGCGAAGGCTTGGACGATAAAGTAGCTTCCGAAAAACTTGATCTCGAAAAGGGAGGTTTAGCATACTGGGTGGCCTGTATTCGAGAGTGCTTTGAGGAAGCGGGAATACTACTTACCAATACCAACGACCCCTTGATCAATAATTCAAAAAAATTAAATTTATACAGAGATAAGTTAAATGCTGGGGAAGTAACATTTAAAGTAATTTGTTCCGATGAAAAATTAAGATTGAGAGCAAGCAGTATTGTCCCATGCGCTCATTGGATTACGCCGACAATTGAACCTAAGCGCTTTGATACAAGATTTTTTTTAGCAAAAGTAGACTCCAAACAACTAGGCATGCATGATGGGTTTGAGTTAACTGATAGCTTCTGGATTACACCCTCTGATGCTTTAAAAAAATCAGAGAAAGGGGAAATGAATATGCTACCTCCTACTATTAAAACCATAGAAACGCTTTCAGAGTTTCAATCAAGCGATGATGCTTTTAATTACTTTGAAGGCCTTAGTAGTGATTCTATTCCTGCGATATTGCCCAAATTTATTAAAAAAGATGGAGCATGGATTGGGTACTTCCCGGGAGATGAGGGGTATGAAAGTGTCTAAGCCCTTCATTCAAAGAGTAACCGCCACCAACGCTAGTACGTTTACTGGACCAGGAACAAATAGCTATCTTATTGGAAAAAATGACTTAACCCTTGTAGACCCTGGACCAAAAATTGATAAGCACCTTGCACATTTAGAGAAGCTAGGTGGAGGTAAAATCAAGAGGATTTTAGTGACCCATACCCATAGAGATCACTCACCTGGAGCAAAAGTTTTAGGAGAGCGGCTAGGAGTGCCGTTGATGGGCCGCCTAATAGCGAAAGATGATTCTTTGCAAGATAGGACATTCAAACCCGACCACATCCTTCATCATGGAGATTTAATCGAAACAGATGAATATACAATTGAGGTTATTCACACACCAGGTCATGCTTCAAATCATCTATGCTATTTAATCCAAGAAGAGCAAACAATGCTAACCGGGGATCATATTATGAATGGCTCAACAGTTGTTATCGTCCATCCAGACGGTTCCATGAGGGATTATTTACATTCTTTAGAACTGTTACGCAAGTATGAATTTACTCAGATAGGACCTGGACATGGAGATTTCTTACAGGACCCAATGGGGGTAGTCGACTGGATTATTGCTCATCGGATTGGAAGAGAGAATAAAGTAATAGAAAAGCTCAAGCTGATCTCTCCAGCTAGTTCAGACCTCCTTGTAAAAGATGTATATGACGACGTAGATAAAAAATTACATCCTATTGCCATATGGAGTTTAGAGGCTCATCTTTTTAAGTTGAAGGAAGATGGATTGGCGGCTTTTGATCCCGTTAACAAAACTTGGTCTATTGGTTAAGAAAAAATGGTTGCCTTTATTTTAGGGTGTTTTTATTTATTAAATGCTCTTATATATATTTGGTTACTAAAAGATGGCTTTAACGTATTGGGATTTATTTATAATTCAAAAAATAGAAATTTTTTACTTTTATATGACCTTCCTTTTATAGCTCTAGCTATATTAGCTATGATTGAACAAATGCACTGGCTATTTTTTATTCTGTTTTTAATGCATTCTTTGAATTCAGTGACACTATTATTCAAGCCTAGTCTTTTCTATCAAACAAAGAATGATATTCAGAACTTAGACGAGACAACTCTTGTTAATTATATGGTGATGATGAGTGTAGTAGCCGGCCTAGGGTGTATTTTTTTAAGCTATTTATAAACTAATTTTATTATTAATTAAGCTTTTAACCACATTGGGATCAGCAAGCGTGGATGTGTCCCCAAGAGCATCAAAATTTCCTTCAGCTATCTTTCTTAAGATTCTTCTCATGATTTTCCCAGATCTAGTTTTTGGAAGACCAGGAGCCCATTGAATTAGATCGGGCTTGGCGATTGGGCTAATCTCATGTGCAACAAATTTCTGCAGCTCTGTTTTTAGCTCATCACTTTCTCGCTCTCCAATCATTAATGTTACATAAGCATAAATGCCTTGTCCTTTAATTGGGTGTTCAAAACCTACAATAGCTGCTTCTGCAACTTTAGGATGAAGCACAAGAGCACTTTCAATTTCAGCAGTGCCCAATCTATGTCCAGAAACATTCAGGACATCATCAACTCTACCGGTAATCCAAAAATACTCATCTACATCTCTTTTGGCACCATCCCCTGTAAAGTATGTATCCTTATAGGCAGAAAAATAGGTATCGATCATTCGCTGATGATCACCATAAATGCTTCTAATTTGACTTGGCCATGATTGAGTAATGATAAGATTTCCAGAGCCTGGGCCCTTTAATAAAACACCATTCTCATTTACTAATTCAGGCTTAACGCCAAAGAAAGGCAGTGTTGCCGATCCTGGTTTCACAGGTGTAATGCCTGCAATTGGAGAGATCAAAACTGAGCCAGTTTCAGTTTGCCACCATGTATCTATAACATGGCATGACTCGTTACCTACAACCTTGTAATACCACTCCCAAGCTTCTGGATTAATTGGTTCTCCGACAGTTCCAAGAATTCTAAGACTCTTCCTAGAGGTCATTTTTACATGATCATCACCCTGTGCCATTAATGATCTTAGGGCTGTTGGCGCAGTGTAAAATATAGATATTTGATGCTTGTCACATACCTCCCAAAACCTTGAGGGATTAGGGTAGGTTGGAATACCTTCAAACATTAGACTAGTTGCACCATTTGATAGGGGTCCATAAAGGATATAAGTATGCCCAGTAATCCAACCCACATCAGCAGTGCACCAATACCTGTCCGTATCTTGATAACCAAATAGATATTTAAAGCTTAAATGTGCTCCAAGAAGGTAGCCAGCAGTTGTATGCATTACGCCTTTTGGCTTGCCGGTTGAACCAGAGGTATATAAAACAAAAAAAGGGTCTTCTGCACGCATAGGCTCACAAGGGCATTCAAGGGATGCTGAAGAAAAGACTTCCTCATAATGGATATCTCTTCCTGCATGCCAGTTAATTTCAGCTCCAGTTCTTTTAACCACCAAGCAGTGTTTAACATTAGGGCAACTCTTTAGCGCATGATCAACATTCTGTTTTAAAGGAATAGTTTTTCCACCTCTTACTCCTTCATCCGCAGTTACCACGATACTGCAATCTGCATCTAAAATTCTATCTTTCAGTGACTCAGGTGAAAAACCACCAAAAACTACAGAATGAATTGCACCAATTCTTGCACAAGCAAGCATTGCGTATGCTGCTTCTGGAATCATAGGCATATAGATGCATATTCTTGATCCTTTCTGTCCCCCCAAATCTTTCAAGATATTAGAAAATTTACAAACATTTATGTGTAGTTCAGAGTATGAAATTTCTTTTGATTGCTCTGGATCATCGCCTTCCCAAATAAGAGCAGTTTTATTTGCGTTTTCTTTTAAGTGCCTGTCAATGCAGTTAAAAGCGATATTAATTTCACCATCTTCAAACCATTTTGAATTTTTAAATGAATTATTATGTACCTTAGTGAATTTCTTAGTCCACGAGAGATTCTCTAAAGCTTGCTTGCTAAAGAACATCTCTGAGTCTTCGATAGATTCTTTATACATCTGTGCATATTGATCGAAACTTTCAATATGAGGGTTCTTCAGTGATGCTGGAGGTTGATATATTTTTTCGCTCATAGAGTGTTAAAAAATATTACAGCATAGATGGTTGAGGATTTATAAAATTTTTACCCCTAGGATCAGACATTATCTTATTAATTAACATGTCATAATCTGAGCCATCAACCTCAAGGTCAATATCTGACGCGTTAATAATTATGAGTGGTGAACTTTCAAAGTACAAAAAGAATTTAGAATAAGCATCATTTAGTTTCTCTAAATAGTCCACTGTTAAGAATTTCTCATCAGGATTACCTCGTTTGTTAATTCGCTCTAACAAAATCTCAACAGGTGCTTGTAAATATATAACTAAGTCAGGAGAAGGAGCATCGAAGGTTATGTGTTCATATACTTTGTCATAAAGACCCATTTCTTCATCTGATAATGTAACTTCTGCAAAAAGCCGATCTTTTTGTATGAGAAAATCTGCAACACGCACGGGTTCAAATAATGACCTTTGTTTTAAGTCCTCGATCTGCTGCATACGCTGAAATAAAAAGAATAATTGGGTCGCTAGGGCAGATTGTTTCGGGTTTCGGTAAAAGCTTTTTAAAAAAGGATTTTCAGCTGGCTGCTCAAGAAAAACATCATAGTTAAATGTTTCAGCAATTTTATGAGCAAGAGTTGTTTTGCCAACACCAATAGGCCCTTCAATAGCTATGTATTTTGGAAGCGGTGCTTCCTGTAAAGCTGGTTCCATAAGGTTATTTTTTTCTTTGGTAAAGATTAGCCTAACTCTTCCAAGAAACCAAATTTTTTCTCTACTGGTCCCTTTCTAGAAGCTCTTAACGCTTGCAGCATATCAATTTTTCCAGGACGATTAACTTTCTGAAATTCAGTCCACCACCACCCTATGCCTTGAGTATCTTTTGCTGCTTCTTCTCTCAGCAATAAAAAATCATATGCAGCTCTAAACCTTGGGTGGTTTAAAATTTTATATGGCTGATGCCCAAGTCGAGTTTCTAGCTTAAGCTGAAGAGACCAAATATCTTTAATGTATCCATGAAACTTTCTTGGGATAGCAGTTAACTGTTGTTGCTCTCGTATGGTGCTATCCATGCTTCGAAAGAATTTTCTTAAATTCAATGCACTATTTTCCTTTGCCGCACTAATTAATTTTGGCCACATCAAAGCAGCTAATAAAAACCCAGGAGTGACTGACTTAGAGGCCTTTAATCTATTGTCAGTGTTAATTAAAGAAGCGTGTTGAAACCTCAACCCAAAGGAATTTTTTGGATAATCTTGAGTGCTAATCAAGTATCTTAAGATTCCAAATGACTGCAATTTATTAAAGTTATTTAAACCATCTTTTGAAAGAAAAATTTTACAAAATTCATCAAATAATCTCGCATTAGAAATATTGCCTAGCAAGTATCCTTTTTGATAAATTGCCTCTTTAACTTCGTTTGAAATCTTAAAGTTTAACTTTGAGCTAAATCTAATGGCTCTCAAACTCCTCACAGGGTCTTCTTCAAATCTTAGCAAAGGATCTCCAATTGAAGATATCAGTTTTTTTTGGATATGGTGAACGCCATCATGAAAATCATGCAAGATATTTTTAATGGGGTCAAAATACAAAGCATTGATTGAGAAATCTCTTCTAATGCAATCCTCCGCTAAGCTCCCCCAAACGTTATCTCTTAATATCTTTCCATCAGAATCTTTTACTACCTCAGAGTCACTTTTAACACTAGAGGCATTAGCTCTAAATGTTGATACTTCAATTAATTCATTTCTGCTAAAAACATGCACTATACGAAATCGCTTTCCAATAATGCGAGATGATCTAAAAATTTTTCTAACTTGCTCGGGAGTTGCATCCGTTGAAATATCAAAATCCTTTGCTTTAATTCCCACTAACAAGTCTCTGACACAACCACCAACCAAATAAGCTTGATGGTTAGATTTTTTTAATAACTTTATAATTTCTATGGAAAGAGGGCTAAATTTACTTTCCTTTAATATCTTGGGAGCCTTAAGGAGGGACGATTTATTTTTTTTGATCAAAAGATTAGATTCACCCATTAGGGCTAAAAGTTTTATCCGCCAAATTGCTTCTCTTTGATCTCATCCAATGTTTTGCAGTCAATGCAATGGGTAGCTGTTGGTCTAGCTTCAAGTCTTTTTACTCCAATCTCTATCCCACAAGCATAACAGTATCCGTAATCATGGTGTTTAATTTGCTCTATGGACATAGCTATTTTATTTATTAATTTTCTTTCACGATCTCTTGTTCTAAGCTCAAATGCAAACTCTTCCTCTTGGGAGGCCCTATCAATTGGATCAGCATATGACTCACCTTTATTTTTAAGATGATCAAAAGTTTTTTGCATTTCTTCTTTAAGATGTTCACGCCATTGCATAAGCACACCATTGAAATGTTTTCTCATCGCTGCGCTCATATACTTCTCACCTTTTCTACCTTTATAGGAAGAAATTGGCGAAGACCTTTTTTTAGAGGTAGATTTTTTTTTGATTTGACTTTTCTTTAAAGGAGCTTTCTTCACCGGAGCTTTCTTCACCGGAGCTTTCTTTACCGGAGCTTTCTTCACCGGAGCTTTCTTCACCGGAGCTTTCTTCACCGGAGCTTTCTTCATCGGAGCTTTCTTCACCGGAGCTTTTTTGGCAACTAGTTTTTTCTTTGTGTCAGTTTTTTTTGGCATATCTATTTAATAAAACTTTTCAAGGCGGATGAAATTATCAGAAAGCACATCAATTAGCTAGTTTTTTTGAAAACTTTTTAATGTTTCTTGATAAACTTCTTTAGATAAACGAGGACCAAAAGTCTCTACAACTCTTGATGCTCCATAATTTCCAAATTCTGCACATGCTCTTAAATCATAGTTTTGAAGCAATGCATACATAAAACTACCAGCAAACATATCTCCAGCTCCATTTGTATCCACAGGCTCGATATTTACCCTAGGTGTTTTTATAATTTCACTTGAATTCACAACCGCACTTCCTTTTTCACCCATAGTTACCACTGAGATATAAGGCTTAGATTGCAGGATTAAGAAAGCTTCATCAAGATTAGAAGTTCCGGTAAATGCTATAGCTTCATCATCATTACAAAAAATATAGTCCAACCCAAATGATTCAATCTCTACAAATTTATTCTTAAAACCAGCAACAATGCCTGGATCTGATAAAGATAGTGCAATTTTTACCTCAGGAAAATCCTTCAAGTAATTTAATATTTTTAAACTACAAGCGAAGTTTGCTTCACTTGTAACCATGTAGCCTTCAATATAAAAAATCTTTGAGTTTGCAATTTCACTTAACTCAAGATCATCATCGTCCATAGAAGAGCTAATACTTAAGGATGTTGTCATTGTTCGTTTTGCATCAGGCGTTACAAGAATTAAACATTTACCTGTTGGCATTGAGTCTGAAGGCGCCATCGTGCCTTTATGTGAAACATTCGCTTCTTTTAGGCTATTTATATACCTAGCTCCATCCTCATCATCAGTAACTTTGCACACATGAAAGCAAGAAGCTCCATAACTAGCTGCTGCAACCAAACTATTCGTTGCAGATCCACCACAATCAGACATGGTCTCTGCTCCAGAAGCAATTAATCTATTGATTATCGGAGCTTGCTCTTCCGGAGTTGATAAGGTCATTTGGTCTATCTCTAAGCCTAATTCACTAATAAGTTCTTGAGGCACTTTAAAAACAGTATCCACAAGAGCATTTCCAATGGCGCTGATATCATATTTCATACTAGAGCTCCTTTATTGCCAAGCTAATTTTTTCTAACGCTTCATCAAGGATCGCTTGATCATGGGTTGTTGAAATAAATCCTGCCTCATATTTTGAAGGCGCAAAGTATATTCCATTTTTTAAGGCGCTGTTAAAAAATTTAATAAATAAGTCATCATTGGTCAGGACCACATCATCAAAATTTTCTGGAAGGGTTTCACTAAAAAAGAATCCAAACATTCCACCTATAGAGGCATGAGAGAAGGGCAAACCTTTTATATCCATCATTTCTTTTATATTTGACAGCAAAAATATTGAAGCAGATTCTAATTGTTTAAATGGATTAATTTTAATTAGCTCATTTAGTAGCGTTATGCCTGCACTCATCGCCAAGGGGTTTCCAGAAAGAGTACCTGCTTGATAGATTGGCCCCATTGGCGCTAATTGATTCATAATAGATTTTTTGCCACCAAATGCTCCTACTGGCAGACCTCCACCGATAACTTTGCCTAGAGCTGTAAGATCAGGGTGAATGTTATAAAGCTCTTGGGCACCGCCCAATGCAACCCTAAAACCAGACATGACCTCATCAAAAATTAGAATAGCACCTGTTTGATTGCATAAATTTCTTAAAGTTTGCAAAAAATTACTATGACCGGGAACAAATCCCATATTGCCTGCAATTGGCTCAACAATAATTGCAGCTAAATCTTCACCAATTTCATTTACGACTTTTTTAACAGCATCTAAATTATTGTATGGGCAACTATAGGTTAATTTTGCAAGCTCATGAGGTATTCCAGGGGAGTCTGGTAAGCCAAAGGTAGAAACACCTGAACCAGCTTTTACAAGCAAAGAATCTACATGGCCATGATAGCAGCCTGTAAATTTGATAATTTTATTTTTACCAGTAAAGCCCCGAGCCAATCTAATGCAGCTCATGGTAGCCTCAGTTCCAGAATTAACCATTCTGAGCTTTTGGATACTTGGAATTTGAGTTGTAATTAGCTCGACAAGGCTATTCTCTATTCTTGTCGGCGCGCCATAACTCGTTCCAAGTTCAAGTTGTTTTTTAACAGCCTCAATAATAATTGGGTTCGAGTGCCCTAGAATCATTGGCCCCCACGAGCCAATAAAATCTATGTAATTATTATCATCCTCATCTTTAAGAATTGGTCCTTTTGCAGATTTAAAAAAAATTGGGTTATTGCCAACATTCTTGAATGCTCTGACTGGAGAATTAACGCCTCCTGGCATCAAGGTTTGTGCCTGGCTAAATAGCAAGTCTGAATTTGTTCTTTTTAATGACACTGAATTACTTATGGTTTCTGTTTATTTTTAGACATCTTTTATAGCTTTACAGCAAAGTTAGCTAGGACAAGAGCAATCATATCAAATTTAATAGTTTAGATTCATCAAAGTGAGAGTTTTTCATCCATCAAATTCTTAGCAACATTGGGTTGAGGGCCTAAAACTTGAACACAGCTGCGATAATCCCAAGAAGTAATAAAATAACAGGCGCCTCATTAAACACCCTAAGCTTGAAGCCTGACCAATTATGCTCATTAGTTGCAAGTTCTTGAAGAATTTTCCAGCACATAATCTGATAACTTATTAATAAAATAACAATTATTAGTTTTGCTAAAATCCAGCTTTGATTAAAAAAACCTACCCAACTAGAGCTAAAAAGGCCCATCATTACCCCAAATACTAAGGCCAAAACTCCAAGTGGGGTAATAAATCTAAATAAATTTTTCTGCATAATGGAAAGTTGATTTTTGACTTCCATACTTTCACTTTCAACGTGATAGACAAACAATCGAGGAAGGTAAAAAATACCAGCAAACCATGAAACCATACAAAGTATATGGAGGGTTTTAAAAGTTGAATATAAGTCCATGATGATTATTTTATCTCTTCTAGCCCCAGGATAGAGAAAAACTTTCTTCTTGATATTGTTGAATCTATTTCTAATCCTATAAACTATCCCTAATGAATAACGAATCCTCTTCTATAAACTTAACTGATAAGGCTATTACGCGAATACAATCTTTGTTATCAAGCAGTGAAACAAATAATTTTCGTGTTTATGTCACTGGGGGTGGTTGCTCTGGTTTTCAGTACGGATTTAAATTTGATAAAAACCTTGAAGGCGACGATGATGTAATCCTATTTTCAGATTTTTCAATATTACTTGATTCTCTCTCCTACCCATACCTATTTGGATCTTCGTTAGATTACGTGGAAGATCTGTCCGGCTCAAAATTTATTATCACCAATCCAAACGCAAAGACCACATGCGGTTGTGGTGAGTCTTTTACAGTTTAAATGTAGTTATTTTTCCAAGCACACCTTTGTTGTTCTTCACTATCAAGGGCTGCTTATTAACTCTCTGTCTTGCCAACCATCCAAAAGCCATCGCCTCTATTGACTGTGGTTGATATCCAAAAAGCTCAGATGAGCAAAGAGGAAGGGCAGTGTAATGAGATATTCTTTCGAGCATGAATGTATTATTTATTCCACCTCCACATAAAATTACTTCTTTCAGTGATTTTTCTTTAGTCTTAATTACTCTTGCGATACTAACAGCCGTTAATTCGGTCAAAGTAGCTAAAATATTTTCAGGGGTATGTTTCAAGAGGTTTTGAGGGATAAATTGAAGGTTAAAAGTTTCTTTACCGGTTGATTTGGGATCCCTTTTTTGAAAAAATGCATGAGCAAGCATTTTTTTCAGAGAAGGCTGGTGGATACTTCCTTTTCTTGCAATTAGCCCCTTTCTGTCAAAATTACAATTAAGGTATTTTTGGCAATAGGAATCAATCAGCGCATTTCCTGGACCAGAATCTGAGCCAATAAAACCTTTTTCTTTTGTTAGATAGGAGTAATTAGCAATCCCGCCAATATTAATAATTAATCTTGCTTGTTTTAAAGAAGAAAATATTTTTTGATGAAACTCAGGAACTAAGGGAGCCCCTTCTCCACCAAGCCTAATATGGTCATTGCGGAAGTCACTAACTACCTTAATCCCACATTCTTGCGCAACAATAACTGGATCTCCAGCTTGCATGGAAAATGGATACTTGCCTGACGGTTGATGCCAGAGGGTTTGACCGGACAGGCCGATTGCAGACACATGAGTTTTAGCAATATTATTTTTTTTTATAAAAGCATTAATAGCTTTTGAAAAAGCATGGCCTATCTTAATATTTAATTCACCATAAAGCCTTAGACTTAAGACTTGGTTTTCTATCACAGAGGCAATTTCTTTTCTTAGTTTGGGTGGGTAACCAAAAGAAGAAAAATATAAAAGTTTTATTTCTTTGTCCACAGAAATAGCGCACACATCTATTCCATCATAGCTAGTTCCACTCATTGTTCCGATAAAAATCTTATTGGAAGAATTCTTCATTTGGATCCTTTAATAATAATTTATTAGATAAAATTTTGTAACTGGATTGGATTCTTTGAAAGTCCTTTAGTTCACTTTTTCTAAGAGGTGATGCCGAGGGTAATGCCACTTTTAGAGGATCAGTTCTCTTATCTCCAATTCTAAATTCATAATGCAGATGAGGGGCAGTAGCTAATCCTGAGTCTCCAACGTATCCTATAGTCTGTCCTTGTTTTACTTTGCTTCCCTTCGAAAGAGCTGGGTTATATTTGTTCATATGAGCATAAAGAGTGGTTATATCTCCCCCATGCCGAATAACTATACTCCTACCATACCCACCCTTCCATCCAATTGATTCAATAACTCCTTCTCCAGTAGCCATTATAGGAGTCCCTCTTTTTGCAGCATAATCAACGCCATTATGAGCTCTGATTTTGTTCAAGATGGGATGCCTGCGATTAGGATTAAAGTGAGAGCTTACATATGCGAAGTTAAGAGGCGCTCTTAAAAATGCCTTTTCTAAACTGTCACCATTTTCATCAAAATACGCCCACTTCTTACTTTTTCCTTCATATCTAATCGCAGTATATTTTTTATTTTGATTATAAAATTCAGCAAATAAAATACTGCCATTCTCTACTTTTATTCCGTCGATAAAAGGAGTTTCATATAACAGCATAAATTTATCGCCTTCTCTAATATCAAATATAAAATCAATATCCCAACCAAAAATATAAGCTAAATCCATTATGACGCTTTCAGGGATAGCTTCTTTTAATCCAGCCAAGTAAAAAGATGATTGAATTATTCCAGATTTTAATAAGGTAATTTGCTCAGGTAGTTTTTCTATTTTTTCGATTGCAATTTCTGGAAAGATATTAATTTGGTAAGTTAGAAAAGGACTTTTAACAATATCTATTGTCTGAAGATCTTTTCCATTAAAAGTAAATTCCAGTCTATTCCCAGGCTGAATATTTTTTATTGAACCCTTGCTATCTTTACGATAGATTTTATATCTTGAGTTTTTGGGCACGGCATACTTCTCAAAAATTACATCTAGATTTTCTCCTTCTTGAACAATATGTATATCCTTGCTTTGAATATTTACTGATTTAGTTTCCATTGCCTCGATTGTTTCTATGATAACCTCTTGACCCTTCGTCTCTCCCTCTAAGGCAGAGTCAAAGATTATTAGTGACGAAAATAAAGCCATTACCACATAGGGCAAAATCTTGATATTAGGTTTGATGGAAAAAGCCATTTTTTAGATAAAAAGAATCAATTTAACGAGAAGGATAATGCACCGATGCCTTCAATATCTGCATCAATTTTATCTCCAGACTCCAACTTACCAACGCCAGCCGGAGTTCCTGTAAAAATAATATCACCTCGCTGCAGGGTAATATACTTTGATAACCAGCTTATGATTTCGTCAACTTGCCACACCATATTTGAAACATTGCTTGATTGTTTTATAACGCCGTTTAGGGCTAGTTCAATTCTCCCTTCTCTCAGTACTTTCTTTTCAAACTTCAAGACGCTAGAGATTGGAGCAGAATTATCAAATCCTTTACTTAAATCCCATGGCTTGCCGCTATCTTTTGCAATTTTTTGCAAGTCTCTTTTGGTAAGATCAACGCCCACAGCGTAGCCAAAAATATGCTCATGCGCTTTATCTACCTCTACGTTAGAACACTTGCTACCAAGTAATACAACAAGCTCTACCTCGTGTTGCAAATCATTTGTTTGAGTGGGAAAGGTTATCTGATTTGATTGATTAATTGATTGCGGCGGTTTGCTAAAAAAAAATGGTTGATCTCTATCAACAACCCCACCCATCTCTTTGGCGTGGTCTTCATAGTTTCCCCCAACACAATATATCTTTCCAACTGGAAAAAGTTGTTCGCTTTCATAAACTTGGATTCCATTTACAAGGGGAGGAAAAATAAATTTTATCTTTTTTTGCTCATTCATATGATTTGAACCTTTTATTCTATTAAATACTATAATAAATGATAACTCATGGAAGAAAATCTCAATTTAATTAAACGTGGAATTGAAGAGCTGCTCAATGAAGATGAATTGCTCTTAAAACTACAAACAAAAAAACAGCTTATTGTTAAGGCTGGTTTTGATCCAACCGCACCAGACCTCCATCTTGGTCATACGGTTTTAATAAACAAGCTTAGACATTTTCAGCAACTTGGGCACAAAGTTATTTTTTTGATTGGTGATTTTACAGGGATGATAGGCGACCCCACAGGTAAAAACAAAACTAGACCGCCTTTAGATTCAGCAGCCATTGAAAAGAACTCCAAATCTTATAAGGAGCAAGTTTTTAAAATCCTTGATCCCAAATTAACCGAAGTGAGGTTTAATTCTGAATGGTGCAAAAAGCTGGGAGCAGAAGGAATTATTAAATTAGCCTCTAACTATAACTTAGCCCGCATGCTAGAAAGAGATGACTTTAATAAGAGATATAAATCTAATCAGAGTATAGCGATACATGAGTTTTTATATCCGCTAATCCAAGCATATGACTCCATAGAGCTTGAAGCAGATGTTGAACTTGGTGGGACAGATCAAAAATTTAATTTATTGGTTGGAAGAGAACTGCAAAGGGCATATGGGCAAGAGCCCCAGATTGTCATTACAGTTCCAATTCTTGAGGGCTTAGATGGAAAAAATAAGATGTCAAAATCTCTAAATAATTATGTTGGCATTGATGAGCTGCCTCAAGAAATGTTTGGCAAGATTATGTCTATTTCTGATGAGTTAATGTGGAGATGGTTTGATTTACTGAGTTTTAAAACCTCAGAAGATATTCAAGCCTTAAAAGATGACCAGATTGCTGGAAAAAATCCAAGAGATATCAAAATAGCTCTCGCAAAAGAAATTATTGCTCGCTTTCATGATGACCAGTCCGCGGATCAAGCAGAGCTAGATTTTATTAATCAGTTTCAAAAAAAAAATATCCCTAATAATATAGAGGAGATAACTTTGGAACTAAAAGAAGCCTCTATCCCACTTCCAAACCTTCTCAAAGATGCTGGTATGACAGAGAGCACATCTGAGGCCATGAGGATGATTAAGCAAGGGGCTGTTAGAGTCGACGATACAAAAATTATGGATCCTAAACATTCCATATCGAGAGGAGACACTTCAATCTACCAAGTAGGGAAACGAAAATTTAAAAAAATTATTCTATAATTTTAATTTTTAAACGATAGATACATAATACAAAGATGCAAGAATTTTACTCATCCATAAGTTTCTGTGTTCGTCATGCTGGTTATTTATTTATTTTATGCCTTCCAGTTTTAACTTTAGATATTGCTCTCGCTAATCTAGTCATGTCTCTTAACATAGACGCCAACATGTCTGAAAGTGCAGTATTAGAGGTCATATCTCCAGTTGCTAGCCAAGTCTTTATATTGGCAATTCTTTCACTTGTATTATCTGTTGCTTTATCTGGGGGAGTTATGATTGCTTTTCAAGAATTGACAGCACCAACATCAACAATTTCTTCGCCATATCAATCACTTTTATTGGGTATCAAGAAATTTTTCCCATTGCTATGGGCTAACTTATTGCATTCATTGGCCTATGGACTTGGCTTTATCATGTTAGTTTTTCCAGGGTTTTACTTATATGCGCGCCTTGGATTATTTCCTTTATACGTAATGTTTGAAGAAAAAAGTGCCCTGGATTCCTTGAATAAATCTTGGCAAGCTACGGAAGATTTTGGAACTAAGCTATTTATTCTAACCACTATCTTTTTAGGCATTCAAACCCTATATAGTTTTCTAGGCAGCATAGGCAGCGTTGATTCTGGTTTGCTATTTCTGATTTCTGCAGCAGCAGTTAAATATGCAACTATAATTCCACTGTTTCATTTATACTTCAGCCTTTATCAATCTGTTAACAATAATTAATTAAATATATTATGAAAATATTAGTCATGGGCTTACCTGGAAGCGGGAAAACATACCTTACTGAGAGACTTGTCCCACTATTGAATGCTGCCTGGTATAACGCCGATAAAGTCAGAGAGATGGCTAATGATAAGGACTTTTCAGGTGAGGGTCGAGAAAGACAGTCAATGAGAATGAGAACTTTCGCTGACTTTGAAAAATCCCATGGTAGATATGTTGTCTGTGATTTTGTTTGCCCTACAAAAGAGACAAGAAAAAATTTTAATGCTGATATTGTTATTTGGATGGATACAATTAAAAAAGGAAGATACGAAGATACCAATAAACTCTTTCAAAATCCTGAGCAAGTAGATTTTCATATCATGGAATGGAATCAACATAATCATGATGATATAGCTAAGGAAATATTAAAAAATGTTTGACTGGAAAAAGCCAACCGTTCAAATGTTAGGTAGATGGCAGCCATGGCATGATGGGCATCAAGCTCTTTTTAAAAGATGTGTTGCTAAAACAGGCCAAGTGATTGTTCAGGTAAGAGATGTTCAAGGAACCTCTGGCGGGGACGGCCAAGATGATAATCCATTTAACTGGGATGATGTCTGCAGAAATATTGAAGAAGGACTGGCTAAAGATGGCTTTCATCGAGGATCTGAATATGAAATCATGTTGGTGCCAAATATTGTCAATATTACCTATGGCAGAGGTGTTGGATATAGCTTTGAAGAAGAATCCTTTGATAAGTCTGTTACAGAAATAAGTGCTACCAAAATTCGTCAAAAACTTAGAGAAGAGGGTAAGTTAGAATAAAGCAATCCTCGGTTTCCCATGATGCATGTTTAGTTTATAATCGCTTTTCCCAAGTTTTTGGGTCTGTAGCTCAGCTTGGTTAGAGCGCACCCCTGATAAGGGTGAGGTCGGTGGTTCGAGTCCACCCAGACCCACCAGTTTTCCCTTTAAAACCAGTACTCTCAGAGGGTTCATGGTGTCTGACTAAAAAACTAAAAGTATGAACACTTATGAACACATGGTTTAGTGTTCATACTTTTACTTTTTCTCAGCCAAATCATCTGTGTCCATATCATCTGCGTCTGAGATACTATTGCGCAAACCTAAGAAGCCTTATGTTGCATTATCTAAAATAACTGTGCTATTTTATATTAACTTAACAAATTAAAAAAATTTACTATGAATATCATTCAAGCTACCAGTTCTGCGATGTCAAATATTATTACTTGGAAAGGCAGGGCCTCAAGATCAGAGTTTTGGTGGTTTTATCTAGTATATTTATTAATTTATTCTGTAGGGGCTTATTTATCTGTAAGTATTGGAGGCACCTTTGGCACCTTTGTTGCTTTTGTTTATTCTGTTTTGATGCTCGCTTTGGCTTTAGCTTTGCTATCATGCTTTATTAGGAGGCTCCATGATATCGGCCTTTCTGGATGGTGGTACTGGGTTGCATTTGCTCCTTTTGTTATTGACAGGAATGACAGCGCAAGTGGCAAGTCCACATATTTAGTGCTCTTCGGTTTTATGTATTCAATTAAGATGCTTATAACCAAAGGGGAAGAGGTTGAAAATCAATACGGGCCAGATCCTTTATAGCTCATTATAATTTAATTAAATAAACATTGGTCAGAGCATGTCTTTGAATGTTGCAATTATCTGAGGGTGAGGTCGGTGGTGCGAGTCCACCCAGACCCACCATCCCTCTTTTTCTTTTATACTTATAAAAACGTATTCAGGAGACCATCATGGCCAAAGGACTAGATAAGCAAAAAAACGAAAAGAAAAAAGGCAAATCTTTAAAAGAAAAAAGAGCTGCCAAAAAAGAGAAAAAGAAATAACAATTCGCTCCTTAGAGCAATAGCCCTGAGAATATTTTGCCGTTATCTGGCAAGACATATAGTCAAAAACTCTAAATAGATTTTCTTTCTTGAATCTACTATGATTGCAATAACTGCAAAGGGGTGGTCACTCGACCTGAGATCTTTACTGAAACCCTTTGAACCTGATCCATACAATAATGGCGGAGGAATTGCATGAACACCATCAAAAACAGCACATTTGTTTTTTTATCCACAATACTGATTTCTTTTTTTAGTATTGATGCGTTCTCAGAAACTATTGAAGAAATAGTTGTGAAGGGCAGTTGGAGGCAGACCTCAGCTGAACAAGAAGATTCTAGCGTTATTGTATTAAATTCAGAAATTTAAAAGCTCAGTCAATGAAGCACTTTGAGCAGCTATCTTTTTTAGTTCCAAATTTAAACTTTGCAGCGAGTGATTCTAGGGCACGTTACTTTCAAATCAGAGGCATTGGAGAGAGGTCTGGTTATCAAGGCACCCCTAATTCTTCAGTAGGATTTTTAATAGATGACATTGATTATTCTGGGCAAGGAGGCATTGCAACAACTTTTGATGTAGATCAAATTGAGATTTACAGAGGCCCACAAGGATCGCGAATAGGTGCCAACGCACTGGCTGGATTAATTTATATTCAAACAAAAGATCCTACCGATACCTTTGAAGGTACCAGTGAAGTCACTATAGGATCATATGGAGCAAAGAGCGCTGGTATTGCATTCGGAGGACCTTTAGATCAAAACCCAGATATTACTTATCGCATTGCACTAAGACAGGATAAGGCAAATGGTTTTCGTAAAAATTTACACCTAAAAAGGTCGGATACATCTCGCAAAGATGAAAGCACTAGTCGCCTAAAAGTTTACTGGCAGCTAACAGACAATACGAAGATAAAATTTTTAATTTCTCAGGTTGACTTGGATGATCCAGCAGATATTTGGACGATAGACGGAAGTTTAAATACTCTTTCAGACAGACCGGGAATGGACTCTCAAAAAACTAACTCTTTCGGAATGAAAGTCTTCCATGCATTTAATGGCTTTGAATTACAAAGTTTTACTAGCACTACTAATACTGATGTTGTCTTCAGCTACGATGCTGATTGGGGCAATACTGATTCGCATTTTCCCTATGTGTATGATTATTTTTCTGAAACCCTCAGAGATCGCAGGTCTTTTAATCAAGAATTTCGTGCAGTATCTGATTCAGCAGACTTTCTGCAAGATAATTTTCTTGAATGGGTTGTTGGGGCTAATTATTTAGAGCTCAAGGAATCAAACCTCAAAAAAGATGACGGATTATATGGCGATCCCTCTGATCCTTACGGACCTTATGCCAGCGCTTCTTCCTCTTCCAGTCGATACAAATCATCAAACTTTTCTGTATTTGGAAACCTAGATTATTTACTTTCCGCTTCATTGAAATTTTCTATGGGATTGCGTTGGGAGGACTGGGAAGCTGATTACTCAGACTCTTTAAAAGAATCATTTAACCCCTCAGACAAGATGTCTGGAGGAAAAATTTCATTAATTAAAAATATGACCAACGGTACAAATATGTATGCAAGTCTAGCAAAGGGCTATAAGCAAGGTGGGTTTAACCTTGGGCTTGGACTTGATGCCAATTCAGCAAATAAAAATCTTGCATACGATCCTGAATTTTTAACTAATTATGAACTTGGAATAAATACAAAACTCTTGGATTCCAAAATAAATTTTAATGGGGTGCTATTTTATTCTGATAGAGAAGATCAGCAGGTTCTTATATCTACTCAAACTGATCCCAGCGACCCCAATACCTTTTCTTTTTTAACCCAAAATGCAGCAGAGGGGGTTAACCACGGCCTAGAAATAAATATGCATATGGACATTAATGAGTCTCTATCAGCATTCTTTAATTTAGGAATATTAAAAACTGAAATTAAGAATTGGCAATCTAGACAAGACCTTGAGGGTCGCGCGCAAGCCCATGCTCCTGAGAGAAGTTATGCACTAGGACTCAATTGGGCTCCAACTTTACATACATACCTAGTAATTGATTTCACTGGTAAAAGCAGTTTTTATTACAGCGATTCTCATAACAATAAATCTAAGTCTTATTTGCTTACTAATCTAAACTTTGGGTATGTAAAAAATAATTGGAATTATGAATTGTGGGCAAGAAATATTTTTGATGAATACTATTCTGTGCGAGGCTTTTACTTCGGCAATGAAGCTCCAAACTTTATCGATACATTGTATGAAAGGCATGGTGATCCGAGGCACATAGGGCTTTCTATTAGATATGATTTCTAATTTTATCATTCAAAATTGGTTAGAAATTACAGCTGTTATTTTTGCAATTTTATATCTGATATTAGCAGTTAAGCAAAATATCTCGTGCTGGGCAGCCGGCATTATAAGCTCCGTTTTATATTTTTTTATCATGCAGACAGCAGGGCTATACATGGAAGCTTACTTGCAAGTTTTCTATGTAGCAATGGGCATATATGGCTGGTCTCAATGGAGGGCAAGCGACACAAATAACCCTAGTTTCGTTGTTAATACTTGGAGTAAATATCAGCACATGATTGCTATATCCATCATTTTAGCGCTCTCTCTTTTATCTGGTTTTTTATTAGAAAGATACACTGATGCAGCTTTGCCTTTCTTGGATGCTTTAGTTACCTGGGGAGCAGTTGTGGCAACTTATATGGTTGCAAAGAAATTATTAGAAAATTGGATCTATTGGTTCGTAATAGATGCAACTTCAATTTATTTATTTATTTCAAGAGATCTTTGGATTACTGCGGTATTGTTTATGATTTACATAATAATAATTTATTTTGGTTACCAATCCTGGAGCAAAATAAAAAATGAATTAAATGGTCCAATTCTTTGAAAAAATAAAATCTATTCCTGGTGAGTTTGTTCTTGATCAAAATCTTGCATCTGGACCTATTTCCCAAGTATTTTTATGTACCTATAACCAAGCCAAGGCAGTTATTCGGATTGATTGTCCATGTGCATCGATGCTATCAATTGATAGACATACTGAAGTTAAAATTTTAAATAGCGTCAAAAATTTAGAGTTGGCCCCCAGGGTTTTGTATCAAGATAAATCAGCTGGGATATTAATTTGGAAATTCATTCCCGGAACAAAGCCTTCATTTAACTCTGGAAATAAGGACCATTGCTTAAAGTCACTTGGGAGAGAACTTTCTTTAGTTCATAACACCTCTATCCCAGATCATTGTTCAGATATTTTTACCCACTCTATAGATTTATATGGTGACTTATTAAAAAACACTTCCTATGAGCCTTTGTACATAAAAGCTTTGAGCATATTTAAAGAATTATATTTTGATGGGACCACCAAGGTTCTATCGCACAATGACTTAAATCAAGGCAATGTACTCTGGAAAAATAAGTTTTATTTTTTAGATTGGGAATATGCAAGCCTCAATCATCCGTGTTTTGATCTAGCATCCTTAGTCCATACCTATAAGCTTGATCTTAATCAGGTTCATGATCTATCAATCGGCTATGGAGGCGATAAAGAGCTTTTTAAAATGGAGAGACTGGAGCATTGGATAGAATTTATTCACTACCTCGATGAGATATGGAAAATTTCTGTGAATGTAATTTTAGAACAAATGCCTGACGAGCCAGATTAATAAAATTTTTTTGGCATACTGTATGAATGAAAAATATATATTTATACCTTGGGTTATTTATTTTTATAGCTACGTGCAGTCAAGCATCAAATCTTCAAACTAATCTTGAGCAAAGTGAAGCATTTCTCGTGAGCAATTCAGCTAAAGATGGAGTGATCTCTTTAGAGGATGGCTTGCAATACTCTGTCATTGAGTCAGGAGACATTGGCGAATCTCCACCAGCGATATCTGAAACTATTACAGCTCACTTCCATGGAACCTTGATGGATGGATCAGTTTTTTGGAGCTCAGTAGAAATGGGAGACCCTCTGACTATTCAGCTCTCTCAATTAATTCCAGGATGTCAAAAAGTCATTTCTAAAATGAGGGTTGGCGATTTGTGGCGTGTTTTTATTCACCCAAGTCTGGCTTACGGAGAGGAAGGCAGACCAACCATCCCGCCAAACTCAACCTTAATATTTGATATTGAGCTCATAAATGTGGATAGGTAGGACTTTATTTTCTATACTATTTAGATGATGCAGAAATTGGGGAGTTTTGTGACGTCACATATTCAGTATTGGGCAAAAGCTTGGTTTGGACTTATTTTTTTAGGAAGTATTTTTAATGAACTTTCCAAGCAATACATATATTTAGCATCGCTCTCTAATATAAGTTTTTGGTCATATGTTGCTGGAGCTGCAATTGGCCTCATGGCTACTTACAGAGGTAAGTGGTTGTGAATATTGATCAAGGCATTCCTGCAGAATTCTCATTTGTGAATGAAAAAGCAATAGCAAAAAGTTTCTCGCAACGATTTCAATGGGAAATGATCTTAATTGGATTGGGACAAGCCGCTATTTGGCTCTCATTATGGCCTTTAGTTTTAAAGGGCTATATTTCTTTATGGGTAGGCTTTTTTATTGCCACCATATGTGCATGTTTTGCCTACTTGCCCTCCCATGAAGCTCAGCATGGAAATTATTCTAGAGGCAATCCCAAACTCAGATGGCTTGATGCTCTAGTTGGCCATATCACTCTTATCACTCTGAAGTTTCCTTATCATATTTTGAGGATCACACATATGAAACATCATGCTTATACCAATGATCAGGAAAAAGATCCTGACTACCTTAATGCGCATGCCAGTTCTTTGCTCAAGGTTATAAAAAATATTTTAGATGGCTCAACATTACAATTTGACAAGTATCTTGATGTGTTTTCGAACGATAAGGCGTTTGTGAATTCATTTCATCAAGCAATTCCAATTGCAATGTTTTATAAACTAGCGCCATTAGTTCTGGTTGTTATTTTTCCATTTGAGACTTTATTATTGTGGTGGTTACCTGCAAAGATAGGCTCAGTTTATACCACAGTATTTTTCTCTTATTATCCTCATCTAGGAACTTCAACTGGGAGATACATGAATACTCGATTTTGGTCTCACTGGATGCCAAGGTACATCAATCATTCTATGCAATTACATTTTGTGCATCATTTGCATCCCAGCATTGGCCATTTTGATGAACCTAAGGCAATAGAGACTTTGAAACCATTTTTGGTGGCTAGAGGAGTTCCGGGTGCTGACGAAATTCCCGATACAATTACTCACAATCCTTTAATTAAATTTTCATAGATTTATTGTGAAGAATTCTCCGAGCCAGTCCTACTGGAAATCAAACATCAGAATTCTCGTTTCTTTGCTGACCGTTTGGTTTGTGGCGTCTTTTGGTTTTGGAATACTTTGGTCAGATGCTCTTGATGAGATAAAAATAGGTGGTTTTAAACTTGGATTTTGGTTTGCTCAACAAGGCAGCATCTATATTTTTGTTCTATTAATTTTTATCTACGTATTTTTGATGAATAGGTTAGATAAAAAGTATCGCAAAGAAATGTCTGCAGACTCTGAAGAGCAATGAGCACTCAAGAGCTTACATATATTTTTGTTGGCTTATCATTTGCTCTGTATATAGGCATCGCTATATGGTCTAGGGCACAGTCCACCAGTGATTTTTATGTTGCTGGCAAAGAAGTGCATCCTATTGCAAATGGCATGGCGACAGCGGCGGATTGGATGTCCGCAGCTTCATTTATTTCTATGGCTGGCTTAATAGCTTTTATGGGCAAAGATGGCTCAGTGTATTTGATGGGCTGGACAGGCGGATATGTTTTGTTAGCTTTGCTCCTTGCTCCATATCTTAGAAAATTTGGGCAATTTACGGTTCCAGATTTTATAGGTACTCGCTTCTACTCAAAAGCGGCTAGATTAGTGGCTGTGGTTTGTTTAATTTTTGTTTCATTTACCTATGTTGCAGGGCAAATGCGAGGAGTGGGGATTGTCTTTTCAAGATTTCTAGAAGTAGACATTAATGTGGGAGTCATAATTGGAATGGCTATTGTCTTTTTTTACGCTGTATTAGGAGGCATGAAAGGCATTACATATACTCAAGTTGCTCAATATTGTGTATTAATTTTTGCATACCTTGTGCCTGCAATCTTTATCTCTATTTTAATGACTGGCAATCCCATCCCTCAACTTGGGTTTGGAGATACTTTGGTTGATAGCTCCACATATTTATTAGATAAATTAGATCAAGTGACAACTGAGCTTGGTTTCTTGGCTTACACGGAGAGCTCTAAAAGCACCATAGATATTTTTTGTATAACGGCTGCCTTGATGTTTGGAACAGCTGGACTCCCCCATGTCATAGTTCGATTTTTTACAGTACCCTCAGTTCGTGATGCTAGAAAATCAGCTGGCTATGCACTCATATTTATCGCCTTGCTTTATACCACTGCTCCAGCAGTTGGCGCTTTTGCTAGAATGAACTTCATTGATTCTATTCAAGATACGAATTATTCATCCTCCCCAAGCTGGTTTAAAAATTGGGAAGGTATTGGGCTGATTGCCTGGAATGATAAAAATAACGATGGAATCATTCATTATTCAGCTGGTAGCACCTTTCAAGATACCAGGCCACAGTTTATTGAGGGCATCGGGGATCATGGCCAGAGATTAACTAGCAATATCAGCGATAGCTCTAATCAAAATGAAATTTATATCGATAAAGATATTATGGTTCTGGCCAACCCTGAAATAGCTCAATTACCTGGATGGGTCATTGCATTAGTAGCAGCAGGAGGTCTAGCTGCGGCTCTTTCCACGGCAGCAGGATTGCTGCTAGTTATCTCTTCTTCAATATCACATGATCTACTAAAGAAAACATTTAGACCTAATATTTCAGAAAAACAGGAATTATTTTATGCTCGATGCGCCGCTGCGGTTGCAATTATCATAGCGGGGCTTTTTGGGATATATCCCCCAGGATTTGTGGCTCAGGTTGTTGCTTTTGCATTTGGGTTAGCTGCCGCAACGATCTTCCCAGCATTGTTGTTAGGCGTTTTCTCCAAATCTATGAACAAAGAAGGGGCTATTGCTGGTATGTTAGCTGGCTTAATTTTTACCTCGAGTTATATTATCTATTTTAAATTTATTAATCCTGCCTTTGATAACTCTGCTTATTGGATTGGGACCATATCTCCAGAAGGCATAGGATTTATTGGGATGCTAGTAAACTTTAGCGTCTCAATATCTGTAAGTAAATTCTTTGAGAGCCCTCCAAGCGAAGTGATCCATATGGTTAATACAATTCGGCTGCCCTAGAAATCAGATACATTTGGAGTTTTCTTTTAATTATCTTTCTTCCTAGGTATTACTAATAGCCTTTTTTGTAATTTTCAGGGCGCATAATTAAGTTATTTCAATTAGTAGTAAACTATGTAATTCAAATGAGTGAGAATAAAAAAATTAAAATAGTAGTGGTTAGCGGTGGTTTTGATCCAATACACTCTGGCCATATAGAATATTTGAAGTCTGCAAAATTACCTGGAGATTATCTGATTGTGGCTGTAAATAGCGATGCTTGGCTGATCCAGAAGAAGAATAAATTTAAAATAGATAATATAACTCGAGGTAAAAATTGATAATAAATGGTATGCAGTTGAAACTAACGAGAATAAAATGAGTGAGCTCTTTACTCTGGATAGCCATGATTTCGATTATTATGATGAAGTTCCTAGACATGCTAAGTTTATAAGACATGTATTTAGTAGACATGGGGTATTTATATCCCCTGCATATATTCCCGATATCTATTAAGCAATCAGAATGAGCTAACTAAGTTAAAAAATAAATATGATTTTAAGGGTAATTAAGAAAGCTATAAATAATTTTAGCTTTAGTCAGAAAGGAACTTTCTTTACAAGCTTAATGAATTTACGGACTTTTATTACAAAGTCTGATGCTACATTTAAATATAATAATATAGAAAATTATTATATCGTTTCTTCAAAGGCACCCTCTGAAAAGAGAAAATTGATATTCAAACATGAACTTATAGGAGGTCCTGCATATCTAAAAGGGATACATCAAAGGGGAGAGGCAATTGGAGAAAGATATTTACTTAATAAAATAAATTTTTTAGATGGCGATATTGTTTTTGATTGTGGTGCTAATTTAGGCGATTTATTATTATGGTTCCAAAATCGAAATTTAAAAATTTCATATACTGCTTTTGAACCCTCGCCACAGGAATACCGATGTTTAGTAGATAATATTGGCAATCAGGATGCAAAGCAGGTTGCGTTATGGAACGAGGCCAAATCCTTAGATTTTTTTATTAGTTCTCAAACGGCTGATTCAAGCATTATAGAACCCTCAAATTATAATAATGTTATAAAAGTTCCAGCAATTAGACTTGATTCACTTTTAGATCAGAATATTAAACTTCTTAAGCTAGAAGCTGAGGGGGGCGAACTGGAGGTTCTCGAAGGCGCTGGAAAAAAATTAAATAAAATTCAATACATTGCTGCAGATTTAGGTCCTGAAAGAGGAATAAAAAAAGAAAGTACACTAATTCCAGTTACAGATTTTCTAAAACTTAATAATTTTACTTTAGTAGAATTTAACTCTAAGCATGTTACGGCGTTATTTAAAAATAATAATCTACCTTTTTAGATTGCCAGCAATTTTTGATGGGTTAAATATAATTAAGCCCTCTTTTTTATAATTATCGGGACATCTAGCATTTATACAATTATTTTTAAGACTTCAGATACAATAAATTAAAACAGGAGATTATATGAATATTTCTAATTACTTGGATGCTATAGCTAAGCCTTTTCAGGGGTTTGCTCCTTGGATTTTAAGGTTGGTCTTAGGCACCTCATTTATCCTTCATGGCTATGGTAAATTTCCATTACCCCCAGAAGGTATGGTTATTTGGTTTGAGAGTATGGGTATAGTTGCTCCTGAAATTGTTACAAGTATGGTCGCGTTGGGAGAAGTTGGTGCAGGAGCTGCAATTATTATAGGAGGAGCCCTTGGAAGCAGGGGACATTTAATTACTCGTCTGGGAGGAGGAGCGGTTGTAGTGATAATGATAGGTGCTTTATATTTAGCGCACAGCTCATGGTTTACAGATTTTTTAACACCATTTGTAGATGGTGATATAGAAGTTTGCTCTAATTTGAAATCTAGACCAGGGTATATGCATTTTATTTATAGCGAGCAAATGTATTTATTATTTTTGGGCTTATATTTTGCTATCAAAGGAAATAATTAAAATTATTTAAAAAAGACTTGTTTTTGTAAATGAGAATGATTATCATTACCATTCTCAGTTAGATACCTTTGTCTTCTTGAGCCTATCTTAAGGAGATAAACATGAAGAACCATTGGCCAAACATTCAAACTAAGTTAAATATTGCAATTATGGGGTTGTTATCAATCCTATTTTTCGTCCCAGTATTTGCTGCGTATGACGACGACACTATTGAGTCAGTAACAATCGTTGGCTCTGCAGAAGATGCAAGAAACCTGCCGGGTTCAGTAACAGTTGTCTCAAATGATGATCTTCAAAAAACAATGGATACTGACATTCAAAAAATATTGTCTGTAGTTCCTGGTGTTTTCTTTAGAACAGAAGATGGATATGGCTTAAGACCAAACATCTCTATCAGGGGCACAACCATCGATAGATCTGCCAAGGTAACCATTATGGAAGATGGTGTATTGGTCTCTCCTGCTCCATATACTTCAGCCTCAGCTTACTATTTTCCTACAGCAGGAAGAATTAATCAGGTCGAAGTTGTCAAAGGACCATCCGCTATTACTCAAGGACCCAGCACGATTGGTGGAGCTCTTAATTTAATTAGTACGCCTATCCCATCGAAAGATGAAGGCAAGCTAGTTCAAGAAATGGGTGACAATGGAATGAGGAGAACTCATGCTTTTTTTGGTGGCAGCAATGGAACTATTGGAGCGTTATTAGAGATGCATGAGCATTCAAGTGATGGCTTTGATTCGATAGCTAACGTTGGTGGAAATACTGGATTTGATAAATCAGATTTCATGGCCAAGGTAAGATATTCTTCAGGAGATCACGAGCTAACACTTAAAATTGTAGAAGCCGAAGAAACCTCAGAACAGTCTTATGTTGGTTTATCGCAATCAAGTTTTAATAAAAATCCAAGACAGCGTTATGGCATGACTCAATATGACGAAATGGACAACGATGCCAGCCAACAATCATTAACTTACAAAGGCAGCTTTGGGAATATTGATGTTGTTGCAACTTCATGGAGTAATGACTATCACAGAGATTGGTTCAAAGTTGATAAAGCTAATAACACAAAAGCACATGGGGTTAGTAATGGCATTAACAATGTTATTTCTGCTGCAAACGGTGGCAATGCAAATGCTCAAGCTATTTTAGATGGCACATTAGCCGTTCAAGTTAAGTTAAAGCACAACAATAGGTTCTATACAAACGAAGGATTTCAACTTCAAGCATCTACTGAAATTGGAAAGCATGATATTACTATTGGTTATAGAGACATGGAAGACTCAGAAAGTAGATATCAATGGTATGAGTGTTTTGATCAAAGCTCAGGTGGAATAAATTCAGCTCTATACGCATGCAGTACTGGATACAAAGGCAGCAATAACAGGCTCAGAGAAACAGATGCATCTTCATTCTTTATTTCCGACACTATCAGTATGGGCAATTTAGCAGTCACTATTGGTCACAGATCTGAAGACTACGATAAAGTTGAAAATAGATGGGATGATGGAAAAGCTACTAGGCTTGTTCCAGATGCTTCAGGGAAATACATAAACAAAATGTCTAGTGGAGATTACTCAACCACAGGTTTCGGTGCAACGTATGACATGAATGATACTCTTAAGCTTATTGCCGGTTTCTACCAAGGAATGTCACCTGTTTTTAATGGCGATGCTGAAGAAGCAGATAACATGGAGCTTGGTTTCAGGTATAACAAAGGCACTACAGCTGTTGAAGTTCTGTACTTTGCTAGTGATTATGCAAATTTAGTTGGAACATGTTCTAACTCAAGTGGCGGTGACTGTGAAGCTGGCCAAACATTTAGCGGTGGTGAAGTCGATGTATCAGGCCTTGAATTAACATCTTCAATGGTGTTTGAAGGTGAGAATGGCATTACCTATCCTGTAGCAGTTACTTTCACTTCAACAGATGCAACTTTCGAAAATAGTTTTTCAAATGGAGACTATTGGGGAACAGTTGCAGCAGGCGATGATGTTCCATACATCCCAAGTTCAGCGCTAAATATCAGCGCAGGCTTTATTACCGAAAGTGGCTGGAGTGGTTACATGAGACTTGCTGATTATGGTAGCTCCTGCTCAACTGCAGCTTGCGGAACATATCAGACAATCGATGCATATAGTTTTATGGACCTAACATTAAGAAAAACTGTAAATGCCAATCTTGATGTCTATGGTGTTCTTGAGAATGTTGCAGATAATGAAGATGTTGCAGCCAGGGCTCCTAAAGACGGCGCTAGGTCACAGAAACCTCAAACATTTAAAGTAGGATTTAGTTATAAGTTTTAATTAACGATCTCACGGGGGCTACTCAATAAAGTTGTGGTAGCTTAACTCCCTGACCCTTCAAGCATGTTCCTCTAAAAAATGAACACAGGGTTTAAGAGTAGTCCCTTCGAGACCTTTTGATATAAGTAATAGAGATCTCATTGGAGGTTGTTGAAAAAAGTTGTGGTAGCTTTTACTCCCCAAAACCCTCCTAAGTATGCTATCCAAAACTTTAGCATAGGGTTTTAGAAACAGCCTCCTATGGGAACCTATAAATTATTGTAAGTAACAATAGTTGATTCAATCTCTTATTTTTAAGCGCTCTGAGTATTATTGAAATCGAATATTTCATTTCTAATTATTTCTTGTACAATGATTGGCTCGTGTGGGGCTATAGCTCAGCTGGGAGAGCACCTGCTTTGCAAGCAGGGGGTCCGCGGTTCGATCCCGCGTAGCTCCACCATTTTTATTCCCTTGTCTCTGCTACAATAAATGCAATAATCAATCAGAGCATTTATTATGAAGGATATAAAAGCAGAAGAATATTTTTCAATTGGCATTGGACTTGCGAAGAAAGAATATTGGACCATATTTTTTAATCTTATAATCTATGGCTTTGTTGCTATCGGTGCAGCAATTACCATTGTAGGTATATTTTTTCTGCCTGCTATTGGTGTGGGCTACATAACATTTCTGTTAAAAGCTGCAAGAGGAGAGAAGGTTGACTTAGGGGACTCTCTTGGAGCTGGATTCAAGGATGGGATGTGGTGGAAGTCTTTGCTTTTATCTATCCTGTCAGCTTTTGGAATCGTGCTAGGCTTTTTGCTGCTTATAGTACCTGGTGTATATCTCAGCGTAGTATGGATGCTAGCAGTATATTTATTAGTGGATAAAAAGCTACTCCCCACTGACGCTTTGGGGCAATCACGGGACCTTGTTCATCAGCTAGGCTTTTGGAAAGTATTTGTAATTATTTTTCTCATATCAATAGGAACTCAGTTAGTTTCTCTCTTGCCTTTCCTGGGCATAATTATCTTACTTTTTATAATGCCTTTTACGTCAATGATTTATGTAGCTGTTTATGAAAATGCAATTAAGAATGATTCTGTACTGCCTTTAGAAGCGGGAATTACAGAGTAACCAGGATCAACTCATTCATTAAACAGTCCCAGTGTTTTGCAGAAGACCAACTATTATTTTAATACCATTAAATCCTCTGCAATTTTAATTTCACCCTTATAGGTTGTTTGGGTTTCTTTTAAAATGTCCTCAGGCGTTGACCCCCAAAATAAGATATGGGAAAGCACCAGAAGTTTTGGCTTAACTCGAGAAGCAATCTCACCGACTTCATAGGTCGAAGTATGATGCCCCTTATGGTATATCTGCCAATCCTCTGTCTTTTTTAGAAAGCCTGCATGAGAGTAAACCTCATGAACTAAGATATCTGCATTTTTTGCATATTCTTCTAGAGACTCAGAAGGTCCTGTATCGCCTGAAAATACTATGACCTTATCCTCTGACGTAAAGCGAAATCCATAGGCATCATTAAAGGCACCATGATTAACTTTAAACGCCTCAACAGTGATGTTTTTGTCTTTAAAAACAATGCCATCTTTCAATTCACTAAATATAAATTGATAGCCAGTCTCATTTGCTGGTTGAGTACCATTCATCCGGTAACTTATGTCTTCCTCATACGCATCCAATAACGAAGAAGCCATATTCTCAAGTCCAGAAGGCCCAAATAGTTTTAATTTATTTTCTCTTCCCATTACCCAAGGAGTTAGCAGTAAGTCTGCTAGACCTGCCGAATGATCAGAGTGAATATGGGTTAAAAAGGCATGTTCTAGTTGAGCTACAGCCATTTCTTTAATTTCTCCGCCCCATTCAGGTGAAAGAGAAGCTGCACTTCTAATAATTCCGGGGCCAAAGTCAACCAAATAAGTTGTTTCATTTACAATTACTGCATATGCAGATCCTGTTCTCTCAGGATTAGGGTTTGGAGTACCCGAACCTAGAATAACCAGCTGAGTAGACCCAAATATATTTTGTGAAAGAAAGAGAGCAAGTAAAAATTTATATTTCATATTAATCTAATTATTGATTCTAAGGTTTAAAATAAGAGTTGATATAAATTATAGTAAAGCATTAAATATGAAAAGTTCAATATCATTAATTGGAATGGCTGGCGCTGGAAAATCGTCGGTTGGTATCAAGGTTGCGGAAGCCTTAAATCTAAACTTTGTTGATAGCGATTTACTGATAGAGAAAAATTTCAATCAAAGCTTGCAGAGTATTTTGGATGATCTCGGGTACCTAAAACTTAGAAGTATTGAAGAAGAGACCTTATTGGCCATTGATTTACAAAACACAGTGCTTTCTACTGGTGGAAGCTCGGTTTACAGCGCAAGGGGCATGCAATACTTAAAAGAGCATTCTGTGGTTGTTTATCTTGAGGTACCCTTTGATCAGATTTTAAAACGTGTGCCCAGTTTTTTAGATCGCGGATTTGCTAAAGACCCGAGTCATTCCATAGAGGAGGCCTTTAGCGAAAGACAAGTACTTTACAAAGACAGCGCACATCATACTATTGTAAACACAGATGATCTCCGCACGTGCGTATCAAAAATTATAGAGTTGTTTTAAGTTTTTAGCGGCCCAAGAAGAGGAACAGTAATCTTTGCATCAACAATGAAGGCCATTAAAAAAAATATTGGAACAGTTAAAAATATTAAAAAAGATTTATCCCTAGGTTTTTAGATGCTCAATGACGCCAATAACATTTCCATATTCTCGATGATCACTATACTGCCCTGAAATACCAGCCAATTCGAGTCTTTCATCAATACCCTTAACAACTTCTGAAAGATAGGAGGTCCTACCTATAAAACATGCTTTTGAAGAACCAATCAATAAAGCATTAAGGTATGCAACAGTTCCAATGACTTCACCCACCATATTGCATAAAGCAGCTGATGTATTTTCCATAGTATCTGCTGAAGCAATTTTTGCTTTACCAAAATTAACGGCTGTAATATCAGGAGAAAGAGCGCCTATTTTATTTACAACATCCCCAATCAATAAGTCTAATTTATCTTTTGAGCCCTGAGTGGCAAATTCGTTTATTTCTCGTCCATTAGAGTTTTGGAATAACAAAGAACCTAACCCTTCTAGCATTCCTCCTCCAACCGCTATACCGCCTAGGTGATTAAAATCATCGCCTGTAATTAATACACAAGCTGTTCCAGTTCCAGTGCTGACCACCAGAGTTGGCTCTTCTTCAATGCTATATAGAACCTTAGCTCCAAAACCTATCGCGTCAACTTCATTGATTTTATCTATCTTAATGGAGCCTATGCTGTTGGGAAGATCTGATGATTTTCCACCTGTAACTCCTATGCATTTAATCTCTGAGAATGGCAAAGAGAAAGATACTAGCATCTCTTTAATTAATTCAGGGCTCAGACTTTCCTGCTGAGAGGGAATAGTATGGAATGTAGTTTGATTGTCTTGAAACACTCCTATATCAGTATTTGAGATACCAAAGTCAAATGCAACTAACATGATTTTAAGTACTAATTATGCGAGCTAATGACTTGGTTTCTTTTGAGGAGATCTTGCATAAGATTTTTAGGATTACTTCGAGACGCCCTAGGTTTAAGTCTTGATGGAACGAAACGAGTTGGGTAATAGTTATTTTCAATTTCTGTGTCCCCGATTTCCCAATAAGGATCAATAATTGCTTGCGTAATCCTCATCTTAGAACGCTTCAACCATTTAGTTCTATGGGAGTTTTTTCGCCAAATCTCTACTGGAATTCTAATTAGTTCTTTTGTCCCATCTTCATAAGTCAGTTCAAGAGGTATAGGCATAATTAGACCGCCTTCATTAGAAAACTCAAAAATATAATATCCCTCATCTTTCTCAATCGCCTCTACTAGAGCCTTTTTCTTCCATTCAGGGTCGCTGTTATTTTTATCGTAAAGATCTTCTAGTACTTCTTGAGAATCTTTCATCTCTCGGTCTGAGGGAGTGAATTCATCATACTCATCATAAATATCCAATAACTCAGGCCTCTCCGTTACTCTTGTTTCTATGCTGGCCGCTTGATTTCTTTCATCGTGAAGAATTAATGGCTCGTTTTCAAAATCCACTCGATCTTTTGCTAAATTAACTTGAGGATCTAATGTATCCAAAGATGCTAAATGGACATTATTTAAGGCAATATCTACATGATCGGTGCTGTAAAACCAGCCTCTCCAAAACCAGTCTAAGTCAACGCCCGACGCTTCTTCCATGGTTCTAAAAAAATCATACGGTGTTGGCCTTTTGAATTTCCAACGTGTTGAATATTCTCTAAAGGCTTGATCAAAAAGCTCGCGCCCTAGAATTGTTTCTCGAAGGAGCACCAATGCAGTAGCTGGCTTCGCATAAGCATTATTTCCAAACTGCAGCAGTGACTCTGAGTTGGTCATTATCGGCACTTGATAACTGCTGGACATAAAATCAGTAAGCCATCGAGGTTCCCCTCTATCAGATCTGTAGTTAATATCCCATTCCTGTTCAGCCAGATATTGTAAAAAGGTATTTAACCCCTCGTCCATCCATGTCCATTGCCTCTCATCTGAATTGACGATCATTGGAAAATAGATGTGACCAACCTCATGAATCACTACGCCAATTAAAAACTCTTTTTCGCTTCTGGAGTAGGTTCTAGTTCCATCATCTTCAAGTTCTGTCCTTGGGCCGTTAAAAGTAATCATTGGATACTCCATACCTCCTACAGGACCATTGACACTTTGAGCAGTCGGATAGGGGTAATCAAAAGAATACTTGGAATACACTTTCATGGTATGCATTACAGCTTCTGTGGAGTATTTAGACCATAAGGGCTCACCTTCTTTTGGATAAAAAGACATAGCCATGACCAGGGGATTTTCTTTTGAATCTTGTTTGTAGCCAGCTGCATCCCAAATAAATTTTCTTGAGCTTGCCCAAGCAAAATCTCTTACATTTTCAGCTTTAAAAGACCAGGTCTTGTAGTCAGTGCTTTTTTCTAATTCATTTTCATACGCTTCTTCTGGCGTTATGATGAACATAGGTTTTTCAGACTTTCTAGCTTGCTTTATCCTTTTTTTTTGTTGCGAACTTAAGACCTCATTCTCATTTAATAACACGCCAGTTGCTGAGACAACATGGTCTGAGGGAACAGAAATATCTACCTCAAAATCACCAAACTCCAAAGTGAATTCTCCATTTCCTATAAATTCTTTATTGTGCCAGCCCTCATAATCACTGAAAACAGTAACTCTTGGGTACCACTGGGCTAAAAGAAAAATATCATTCCCATCTTCAAAAGTTTCATATCCATTTCTTGCTCTGACTGCATTTTCTTCTACCAAGGCATAGGACCAGTCAATGTTTAGTTTTACAGATTCACCAGGATATAAGGGTTGCTCTAAGTTAATGCGCACATGAGTTCCAACCAAATTTGTCTTAGCCACATTGTTATTTATTTTAATAGACAGTTCCTGGAACCCACCTTCAAAGCTATCCATGAAATTCTGCCTTCTAAGGGTTGAAAAATCTACGCTCGATTCTCCGCCCTGCCATGGGCGAGTTAAGTTATTAATAGATTCTTTTGCAAAAATATTTTGATCAAGCTGAAGCCAAATATATTTTAAAGTTAAAGGAGAATTATTGGTGTAAGTTATAGTTTCAGAGCCTTCAACACTTCTGGACTCTTCATTCAACTTAATTTGAATTTTATAATCAGCTCTTTGTTGCCAGTATGTTGGTCCAGGCTCACCAGTGGCGGGCCTAGAAAGGTTCGGAGATGGAAAAGCTTCATCTAATTGCCTAAATTTATCTTCAAAAAACCCTTTGGATTGATCTACCGCAGAGATAGCAACATTTGCAAAACCTGCCAAGACAAAAAGAAGAAAAAATTTATTTTTCAGCTTCATCATTTATTTCTTCAGCTTCCCCTTCAATAATTTTGGAGCGATTTTGTTTTTGATTAACTGTTCCTCGCTTAGATCCGAATCTGTTAATTCGATTATCTCTGTCTGTCTGTTTTTTCGATGCTTTAATCTTCCCAAGATTCATAAATATGAATAAAGAGAAAATTGCTAATAGACTAAAGAAAATAGTATTCATGCTATCTCTACCTGCTTCTTATTTTTGATAAAAGTCTGAGAATCTCTAAATACAGCCAAATCAGAGTAACCATTAAAGAAAAGGCTCCATACCATTCCATGTATTTTGGAAGACCTTGTTCAGCGCCTTCTTCAATGAAATCAAAATCTAATACCAATGATAATGAAGCAATACAAACAATTGCAGCAGAAATACCAATACTCATCCATGAACTATTTGTTGGTGATAAAAGAGTTATACCACTTCCAAAAAAGCTCATTATAAAACTGACTAAATACAGTATAAATATTCCCCCAATCGCAGCCCCAATCATTAATCTAAAGTTTTCCGTTGGCTTTATTAACCCGCTTTTATAGCAAACCAGCAAAGATGCGAGAATGCCGAAAGTAAGACCTATGGCTTGAATGGCAATGCCTTCAAACATATTTTCATACATTAGCGTGATGCCGCCAAGAAAAATCCCTTGTGATAATGCATACAAAGGTGCAGTTGAGCTAGCCTTTTCTTTGCTTCGAAATATCGTAACCATGGCAAGAATAAATCCTACTATCATCGCTGGAAACATGAGTGCTGGTATATTCCAGCCAATCGCAGCTCCTGAAAAGCACAGAGCTAATAAAATTCCAGTTTTATTAACAGCGCCATCGAGCGTCATTCTTTCGTTTAAAGGTAAAGTTTCTGAGCTACCTTCAAAGCCTCTTGTAAAAGCTGGGTTTGCTGATCTTCCAAATCTGTTTAATGCTGAATGTCTTGACATGAATTATCTCCTGTAAAAAGCTATTATGAATTACATAAGGCCTGATAGACAAATTTAAAGGCTTAGGCAATTCTCTAATATCTAGATTGAGCAAAGTAGGGTTTAATTTTAGGGGATCGTTGTAAATTTTTTGTCAGAAAATACTTAATCGTCTTTAAGCTTATTTTCTTCTACATACTTTTCCCAATCCTCCCAGTCGTGAGGTGTTCCTACCCTAGGCTTGGTTAGATTGTTTGCTCGCCTTAAAGCTTTTGTTTGCAAAGATGTTTTTTCATCTTTAAAAAACTTGTGAAATGTTTTCTTGATTTGATCTTTCATTTATTTAAAAGCAGTCATTTTTAGGCATAATCATCATATGAAGTTAATAACGTATGTCTTAATAATAGTATCAATGAATTCATTTGCAAAATCACTCGATGATCCTGGAACGTGGAGAGGTATAACCGATCAAGTAATGGGCGGTAAATCTGACTTAATAATTGAGCACGCCGATGGCGTATTCACTATGACCGGAATTGTTAACACTGAAAATAATGGTGGGTTTGTTCGGTTGTCCAATAGGGTTAATGTTAAAAGCAATAATTTTAAAGGCATTAAATTTCAAGCCAAAGGCAATAACGAAACTTACGAAGTTCATATAACCCTTAAGGGTATAAAAATGCCACCCTGGTCTTATTTTAGCAAAGCATTCGATGTAACCAATGAATGGCAAGAGTATTGGATAGAATTTAAAGATTTAAAGTCCAATGGATTTAGCGTTGTCTCAATGAAGCCAAAAAATATTAGAGACATAAGTATTGCGGGTTATGGCAGAGACTTTGAAGTTGATCTAGCTATTAAAGAAATTAGTCTATTCTCTGAATAAGAATTTACTTTATCTTACAGAGGATAATGCTATCTCTTTGGTATATTGTTAATTGCTTGATATAGTTGTTTGAAACATCTTAGTGTCTTAATTATGTTGTCAATTTTTAAAAAAAAATTATTTGGTAATTCTGTTTCTTCATCTGAGGAGACCCCGCCATATGTTGCAGCTGTCATATGCTTGATGATTGAGATTGCTAGACTGGATGGCAGAATTGATACAGATGAGATTGATGAGATAAAGAAATTTTATGCAGATGCATACCCGAAAGGAAATTTTGATGAAATCTTTGAGGACCTCAAAGCCTGGACCAGTCACAAAGAATCTTTTACTCCATTTATTAATATTATTAACAGCAATTGCAACAAAAAATTGAAATTAGAGATTCTTGGAAATATCTGGAGTGTAATTCTTTCGGATAATATTGTTGATCCTTATGAAGATGCTCTTTTTATGCAAATAGGTGACTTGCTGCTTATTAGCCAAGACGAGCTTGCAGCCTTAAAACATTAGAATCCTTTCAATCTTTTGGCTATGAGCAGAGCTTCAGGTGCTGCAGTAATTTTTGTTCAAACATCTCTAACACTTCTGGTTCTATCAGATGCCTCATGCGAGGAATAATTTCTAGATTGCTGTGAGGAATAAGTTGATGCATTTTGTATGCGTTCTTAATATTAATCATTGGATCATGCTCCCCATGAATAATTAAAGTAGAAGCTTTAATTTTTTGAACTTTTTGCAGCCGATTTTTTGATGCAAGAATCGCTAACATCTGCCTAGCATACCCGGAACCATCTGCAGCGCGCTTAAAGTTTTTTAATGTGTCTTCTCGAAATTCTGGAGTATCAACGACTCGACCTTCCATCCCTATTAGAGTCACAATTTTCACTTCTCTTTCATATACCTCTTCAACAGAAGCATTTGGATTCTTAGATCTTTGCATCATTAACTCACGCACCGCACTGGAAGGAGCATTTAGAGGACTTGGTGTTGAAGCAGTCGATGCAATTAATGTGAGTGATTTAACTCTTTCTGAGTATTGAGAGCTTATAATTTGTGCAATCATCCCACCCATAGAAGTGCCTAAAATATGTACCTTTTCAAGGTTCAAGGAATCGAGTAACTTTATGCCGTCTTCTGCCATGTCGTCGATTGTGTATTCTGATTTAATTGGTAAGCGTAAGAAATATTTTACGTAATCCAAGATAAACGATGGCTCCCCAACAAACCTAGAGGACAGGCCAACATCTCTATTGTCATAAGTAATGGGCCTGTAGTTATGCCCTTTTAAAAAATCTATTAAGTGTGCTGGCCAATGGACGAGCTGAGCTCCCAAACCATGAACCAATAAAATGGGTTCACCATTTGCTGGGCCGTGATCATGATAAAAGATTTTTACTCCGTTATTTTCTGCGTAGCCTTCGGAATATTTTGTTTTTAAATCCATTAAGTTTTAAACGATTGCAAGTCAGTAGTATTTTTATACTAATGTACTCGGCTTATATTACCAACACTTCATAAGACTGATATAGTCATTGATTATTTATGAACTCGCAAATAGTTTCCAATAAAGTTCGAGCAGCATATGGGATAGGCGACTATGCTATTTGTTTGTATTGGAGTGGAGTAGGTCTTTACCTTTTATATTTCTACACAGATATCGTTGGTATTACCCCTCTACTTGCTGCCTGGATTTATGCACTAGGTATTGCATGGGACGCAGTTACCGATCCTTTTATGGGATATCTTGCTGAGCGAACCAGAACAAAGATGGGCAGCTATCGTCCTTATATTTTTTATGGAGCAATCCCATTGGCTCTGTCCTTTGTTCTCTTATTTTGGGTGCCGCCTTTTGAAGGCACTAAATTATTTGTATTTTTATTAGGTGTGAATGTATTTCACAGAACATGTTTTACCATTGTCAGTGTTCCCTACTCCTCATTGACTGCCAGAATTACTGATGACAGCGATGAGAGAACTAAACTCACTACTGCAAGAATGCTAGGGGCATCCTTTGGGACTTTAACTATCTCAGCCTTAGGCTTCCCAATCGTTCTCTGGTTTGGTGGGGGAGAAGAAGCTCTTGGTTTTATATTTTTAGGCATAATTTCTGGTCTTACAGCAATTCTTATTTTAAACATTACTGTTATATACGTTGAAGAACGAAAGTTTGATTTCACCGCAGCGCAACTGCCAAGTTTTTCTAGAGTTGCTGTTTCAGTTGCAAATAACTATCCATTTTGGATAGTCTTTGCCTCGATTTTAATTCTTGTCTCAACTTCAATTATGTTCAATAACAATTTAATTTATTTTGTTAAATATTCGCTTGATCTTCATGCATATCAGGGCTTAATTCTTGGAGTCAGTAGCGGCACTGCCTTCTTGGCTATTCCATTTTGGGCTTATGCCGCGCTTAAAATAGGAAAAAGAAATTCCTGGATGATAGCAATGAGTTTGCTGTTAGTTGGCTTTGTAATTTTTTATGTTTATCCCATTACAACCTTAAAAGAACTACTAATTATTCTTGGACTTATTGGCATTGGTAACGGCGCCACTGGAGTATTATTCTGGTCGATGTTACCAGATACAATTGAGTACGGTGAGTGGAAAACTGGAATAAGAACTGAATCTTCTTTGTATGGTTTCATGACCTTTGCACAAAAAGGTGCGATAGCAGTTGCCGCATTGTTGCTAGGAATAGCGCTTACATATATTGGGTTTGAACCCAATCAAGTCCAGTCCAGAGAAACATTGTCAGGGTTAAAATTAATCATGACATGGATACCATTGGTAGGAGTGATGATTAGCTTTATCCTGGTTTACTTTTATCCAATTGATAAATCTTTTCATCAAAAACTTATTACAGAAATTCACGACAGGAAATTAGAGAATGCAAAAAATTAAATGGGGCATCATAGGTCCTGGATACATCGGAACTGCATTTGCTCATTCAATTCAGCGTGCGAGTAACTCAGAGTTAATTAGCGTTTTTGGAAGAAGCAAAGAAAAAACCAATCATTTTGCTAATTTATTTAATCTACAGTCCTTTGATTCTTTGGAAGACTTCATATCCTCAGATGAACTAGATGCGGTATATGTCGCAACGCCTCACAGCGATCATTTTATTTATGTTTTGGAGGCAATTAAAAATAATAAACACATTCTTTGTGAGAAACCTTTAACGATGAATGCTTATGAAAGTATGATCTTATTAGACCTTGCTCAATCATCTAAAGTGTTTTTGATGGAAGCATACATGTACAGGACTCACCCTCAGACTTTAAATATATTAAATAATTTAAACTTACTAAAAAAGGCGGATAAAAAAATACTAATCGAAGGCTCCTTTGGATTCAAAGCAGATATTGCTAAAGATCATCGCCTGAGAAATCTAGCTCTTGGGGGAGGAGCCATCTTAGATGTAGGATGTTATCCACTGTCTATGAGTAAGTTAATTGCTGGTTACTTGCAAGGCCTCCCTTTTGCAGAGCCAAAAAGCATCGAGGCTACTGGAAGAATTGATGAAACTGGAGTAGATCTTCAATCAGAAGCCCGTTTAGTATTCTCAGATACCATCGACGCTAAGATAAGCTGCGCCATTGATGAAGAGCTTGCAAATACTTTGATAATTTCCTGCGGGGAAATTTCAATCACTGCAACCGATCCATGGCATTGTGGTCAGTTTCAAAATGGAAATTCATCTATAACTATTTCTAACGGATCAGGTTTAGTGCAAGAGATTCCTTTCGAAGATGATCTTGGGCTTTTTACTAGAGAAATTGAACATGCCTCCAGTTGTATTCTTAAGAAAAAAATTCAATCAGATTTTATTACCCATTTAGATACTCAGAGTAATATGTTTTGGCTGGATCAGTGGAGACAGAAGATGGGCATCGTATGCCCAAAAAACTCTATCAAATATTCTCCAATACTAGAATCACATGCTTTTTTAAATCAAAGATCTAGACTTCACAGCCTTGCAATACCAGGGTTAGATAAATTGGGATCAAGGCTGGCTTTTGGCTGTGACAACCAAACATCCGACGTCCATGCATTCACAATGTTTGATAATTTTTATGGATCTGGAGGTAGAATTTTTGATACTGCTTATATTTATAACAATGGAATGGGCGATAGATATCTTGGGCAGTGGATAAACTCAAGGCAGTTGGAGCAAGAAGTTATAGTGCTTGGTAAGGCTGCGCATACCCCTGAATGCAAGCCTGAATTTATTAGGCCACAAATAATAGAGTCGTTAGATCGCCTGAAAATAAAAAAATTAGATATTTTTTGCCTGCATAGAGATAACCCTGATGTTCCCGTATCAGAATTCATTGATGCATTAACAGAGATTAAAAAAGAAGGTTTGATAGATGTAATTGGTGCATCAAATTGGGAGCTTGTTCGCTTTTCTGAGGCTCGAGATTATGCTCTCAAGGAAGAGAAAGAACCTTTTACAGTTCTGAGTAATAATTTTAGCTTGGCAGAGATGATTGAACCTGTGTGGCCGGGTTGTGTGGGTATGAATGATACATACATAGAGTATCTTATTGCAGAGAACATAATGCTTGTTCCTTGGTCTAGCCAAGCAAGAGGGTTTTTTATCAAAAAAAAAGAGGTCATGTCTAGCGAGCATTTTGCTAACCCAAGCTTAGATGAGGAAATGAGAGTTTGGCATTATGAAAAAAACCTTAAAAGACGCAAGAAGTGTTTTGAGTTAGCCTCACAAAAAAATGTTCAGCCTATTCAAATTGCTCTCTCATATGTTTTGCACAAATCTCCATTAATCTTTCCTTTGGTTGGACCAAGAACAATTTTCGAGACTAATAGCTCTATCCAGGCTTCGCAACTTAAACTAACGGATCAAGAACTTCTTGAACTTGCTCAAGGTTAATCTTAGTTTGTAAATGCATGGTTGCTGCTGAAGACCCAATTAAGATCTCATAAGAGCCCTTTCTTATTTTCCAACTTTTAGTATTGATGTCCCAATATGAAAAATTTCTTGGAGTTAACTTAATCTCAATGTCTATGCTTTGCTTGCTCTCAATAGATTCTTTTGCAAAGCCTTGCAGTGTTTTCACAGGCTCGCTCTCATCTGCATTTTGAAATGCTACATAGCATTGAGCCGTCTCTGCGCCGACAACGTCTCCAGTATTTTCAACAATAAACTTGCAAGACACTTCCATGTTGTCGTGAACATGCACTGTAAGATTGCTGTAATAAAATTGGGTGTACGACAACCCATGACCAAATGGAAATAATGCTTTAATAGCCTTTCTTTCATACCACTTATAGCCCATTAGGAGCTTCTCGTTGTAATGCATTTGTTGATTTTGGCCTGGGTAGAATTGATAAGCAGGGGTGTCAGAAATATTTTTTGGAAATGATGTTGGTAATTTGCCGGAAGGGTTAATTTCTCCGGTGAGCACATCCGCTAAAGCATTCCCAAATTCTTGACCTGCAAACCATGTCTGAATAATAGCTTTTGCATTCTCAACCCATGGCATCTCAACTGGTGATCCAGTATTAACGACCACGGTGGTGTTTTGATTAGCCTCCAAGATTGCACTTATTAATGTATCTTGATCTGCAGGCAAATTAAACTCTGCTCTATCATTTCCTTCTGTTTCCCAATCAGAGTTAGTTCCCACCACTAAGATCACCTGGTCTGCATCGCTGGCAAATTTAACAGCCTCTTTAAATAAATCAACTGCATCCGGTGCTTGGCAGCCTATGAATACTGCTGGAAAGCTTCCTTCAAAATAATACTGCATTTCTATGCTATAGGTTCTTCCTTCTTGTAAATCTATCAGACCTTTTTTTGAAGCTGAACCAAAGGTAAAAAACGCTTCTCCTGGTTCTACGTTGTCCCAATTATCAATAAGCTCATTACCATCAACAAATAATTTACATTGACCAATTCCAAAAATTTCAAACTCATGATTGCCAGAAATATCTGGCGTGTATTCACAAGAAAATTTCACAGAAACATTAGGCCTTTCTTGTTTTGAAATAACTTCTTTTGCGAAACCTTCAAAGACCCAAAATTTATTTCCAATGAGATGCTCTTTCATAATGAGCTTTTCCTCAAAGTTATTTCCATCAAAATATTCAACCAAAAAACCCTGGCCATCATTTGTCAGATTCTCATTCAGCCTTGGAAGATATTTATGGGTATGGCACCCTTTTGCGTATGCAATCTCCACTTCCGGACCGAGCCTATTTTTTAGTGCCTCCAAGGGATGTACTTGATAATGCGCCTTAAGGCTGGCGCTTCCTCCGCCTATGATTTGGGCCTCTTTTGCATTTGGCCCAATAATTGCTAATTTTTGAATATCTTTTTTAAGTGGCAAGAGGCCTTCATTTTTAAGAAGCACCATGCCATCTCCGGCAGCTTTCCTAAGAAGTTTTCTATGTGCCGGGTTATCAATTGCCTCTTCTGGAGTAAAATTAGGCTTCTCAAATCGTTTAGAGAATTTAGCAACACTTAAAATTCTCTTAACTTTATCGTTAATTAGCTCCTCATCTACTTTTCCATTTCTGATAGAGGCGATTAAACTTTCACCCCAAACATTTCCAGGTCCTGGCATTTCTAAGTCTAAGCCACCATTCGCATTCTCTTCGGTTTCTAGGGCTGCACCCCAGTCACTGACTACATAACCATCAAAACCCCATTCTTTTTTTAGAATTTCCACTAATAATTCCTGATGAGAGCTGCAATAAATATTATTGAGCTTGTTATATGCACTCATCACGACTTTAGCATTGCCTTGCCTAACACCCATCTCAAATGGCAGCAGATAGATCTCTCGAAGACTGCGCTCATCAATATTTGAGCTGATCGCATGTCTATTAAATTCTGTGTCATTGCCAACAAAATGTTTTAAACAGGCAGCCACATTCTTTGATTGCACTCCTTTAACATATTGAACTGCAATTTTGCCAGTCAAGAATGGATCTTCAGAAAAACTTTCAAAATGCCTGCCACCAAGAGGGTGCCTGTGAATGTTTATTGTTGGCCCTAGGAGCACATCAACATCTTTTGCATTTGCCTCTTCGCCCAAAGCAATCCCAAGCTGTTCAATGAGATTAAGATCCCACGATGAACCTATTGAAATAGCGCATGGAAAGCAGGCAGACGTTTTACCTGAACTCGAGTCACCTCTAACTCCATTGGGGCCATCAGACATTTTAATGCTTGGAATATTCGCATGATCAATCTTATTTGTGTACCAAGAATTAAAGCCACTAAGCACGGAAACCTTTTCTTCCAAAGTAAGCTTACTAACTATTTGCTCTGTATCTGACATAGGTTAATCTTAATTTATTAAATAATAAAAACACACTTTTTATGTCAATAGAGTTTATTGCCTTTTTTGCAATTCTTTCTTTTCTAACCTCTTTGCTAACTTCTATTTTTAGTGTTGGCGGGGGTTTAATAATGCTTGTTGCCCTTGCTCAGTTTTTTTCACCCGCAACCTTAATTCCACTGCATGGATCTATCCAGCTTGCTAATAATTTCTCTAGAACCCTTGTGTACCGAGAGTTTTTTCAGTGGAGTCTTATAAAAAACATTGTCATCTCGACAATGCTAGGTGCTTTTATTGGAATCTATTTATTTGGAACCCTTCCTGAATATTTATTACTTATGTTAATTGCTGGCACAATTCTTTTTTTAACATGGGCTCCTCTGGATAATTTTATTCTCCCCATCATGAAAAATGATTGGTTTTGCGGTTTGATTTCAGGCTTTGCAGGAATATTTGTTGGAGCTAATGGCCCATTAGTCACCGCATACCTAAGAACTAAAAATTTGTCTCCAGAGGTCCTAGTGGCAAATCATGGAGCAATTATGATTTTTCAACACGGGGTCAAAATTATCTTATTTACATCATTTCTTAACTTCAAAATCCTGGATTACCTTCTCTTTATCTCAATTTTAGCTGCCACTGGGTATGCTGGAGCAAATTTAGGCAGAAGATTGATTTCTACGATTTCATTTGAAAGTTTTAATATTGCCCTAAAAGCATTGCTGACATTTCTCGCATTCTCATTATTTTTTTAATGAAACTTTAACTTGAGTGCATTCGTATAAAAAAATTCGTACAATAAATTATGTTTAATAAAGTGACATTAATATGAAATTAATAGCAGGGTTATTTGGACTTCATAACTTCTATGAAGGAGATATAAATTCATACATTGATATTGCTCAGTCAGCAGAAGAGATGGGGTTTCATGGGGTGAGCTTGACTGACCATGTTGTCATGGGAAAGAATCTTCATAAATATCCTTTCGGGTCGTTTCCACTTCCTTCGGAAGCACCATGGTACGAACCATTAACAGTTTTAACCATGATCGCATCACACACCCAAAAATTACATCTAGCAACAGCTGTTTTAATTGTGCCACTTCGAAACCCAGCCTTGCTTGCAAAAACTGCAGCTACTATTGATATGATCTCAAAAGGTAGATTGGAGCTAGGAGTTGGCATGGGATGGCAGGCTGAAGAGTATCATGTAGCTGGAGTTCCATTTGAGCAAAGGGCTGAAATATTTTGGGAGACATTAGAAATATGCCAGTTATTATGGAAGGAAAGTCCCGCTTCCCATAATGGCAATATATATACATTTGAAGATATTTGGTGCCAACCGCAACCATACCAAGGTGCAGATCTGCCCTTGATGTTTGGCCTTAAAATGACTGTAAAAAATGCAGAGAAAATATCTCAGATTGGACATGGCTGGATTCCAATCAAAACAGATGCAGAGTTTATTTCATCTGGAAAAGAGTTACTTGAACAAGCCTTCAAAGCTAATAATAGAGAGGAAGGACCCAGGATAAGAGGGCAGCTGCCCACACAAATGGACAGCTCTGGAGTTCCAAGCCTTGATCTGACTTTAAAAGAACTAGAAAACTCTATTTCAGCTGGGCTGACTGAAGTTGAAATTTTTCCTATCAATTTTGTTCGCTCCAAAGATGACATAATCCCTGTACTGAAAGCTATCAGTGAATTAAAGGGCTAAGTGAAAGTAATGTTATTAAATGGAAGGAACAAAGCAATAAGAGAAACTATTTTTCTATTTCTATTAACCCCAGCATTTTTTTTAGGAGCAAATGAAATGGAAGTGAACAATGAAGCGAAGAAAGTTATCTACCAATATGCTGAAATTATTGACTCTAGAAGATTTGATGAATTAGATTCGATTATGTGGCCTGATTTTTCTATGTCCGGCGGCTATGATTTAAATGGAATAGATGGGTTTATGGGAGCAATGAATTATTTAGTTGCAACATATGATAAAACCATGCATTTCATTGGAAACGTTGACGGCAAATGGGATGGAAATATTTATCGTGGCAAAACTTATTGTATAGCCAGTCATATATTTGTTGAGGATGGCAAGAGCAAAAAGATGGATATGGGAATAATTTATGAAGACACTCTCGAGCGAAGAGGCGACAGTGTTAAATTTGTTAATAGAAATTTTAATTTGCAATGGCAAAAAACAGAACTTCTAGATTCGCAATAATTTTGCTTTAAAAGTTTGCTTGAGCAAAGCTCGAAAAGTAATATAATATTTACAAAGTATCAATCACCTCAGCTTTTTAATAAGCGGGTAACAAATTTAATATTTCATTTTATCTAGGAGTAAATGACTATGAGCAATAACACTGAAGGTAAATGTCCGGTAATGCATGGAAGCCTCTCTAGTAACAGTTCTACTGGCACATCAAATAAAGATTGGTGGCCTAATCAATTAAATCTTAATATTCTTCATCAGCATGACCATAAAAGCGATCCCATGGATGAGGGTTTTGATTATGAGGTAGAGTTTAAGAAGCTTGATTACCAATCCTTAAAGCAAGACCTTAACGATTTAATGACTGATTCGCAGGATTGGTGGCCGGCAGATTATGGTCACTACGGACCATTTTTTATCCGCATGACTTGGCATGCTGCAGGAACATACAGAACTGGTGATGGAAGAGGGGGTGGAGGAACTGGCGCACAGCGTTTTGCACCTCTTAATAGCTGGCCAGATAATGGAAACTTAGACAAAGCAAGAAGATTGCTTTGGCCAATCAAGCAGAAATATGGAAAACAAATTAGCTGGGCAGATCTTTTGATCTTGGCTGGAAATGTGGCTATTGAATCAATGGGCGGAAAGACATTTGGTTTTGGTGGGGGTCGACCTGATATTTGGGCGCCTGAAGAAGACATTAACTGGGGAGCTGAAAAAGAGTGGTTGACCAATGAGAGATACACTGGTGAAAGAGATTTAGCTAATCCTCTTGGGGCTGTGCAGATGGGCTTAATCTATGTAAATCCTCAAGGCCCTGATGGGGATCCAAATCCCCTTGCAAGTGCAATAGATATTCGAGAAACATTTGGCCGCATGGCAATGAATGACGAAGAAACAGTTGCGCTTGTTGCAGGAGGCCATACTTTTGGTAAAGGCCATGGTGCTGGACCCGATAGCAATGTAGGCACCGAACCAGAGGGTGCGGAAATGGAAGAAATGGGGTTTGGCTGGACCAGCTCTTATGCTTCAGGTAAAGGCAGCGATGCAATTACAAGTGGTTTTGAAGGTGCTTGGACTGCTAACCCTACCCAGTGGGATAATGGATATTTTGATCTATTGTTTGGCTATGAATGGAAGCAAGTGACTACTCCTGCTGGAGCTATCGTTTGGCATGCAATTGATCCTAAGGAAGAAGATCTTGCTCCTGATGCGCAAGATTCATCTGTCAAAGTCCCAACTATGATGACAACAGCTGATATGGCTCTGCGCGAAGATCCAATTTATAACAAAATATCAAAACGTTTTCATGAGAACCCGGAAGAATTAGCGGACGCATTTGCACGAGCTTGGTTTAAATTACTGCACAGAGATATGGGTCCTATTGGTAGATATCTTGGACCAGAAGTTCCTGCAGAGGAGTTAATTTGGCAGGATCCTGTTCCTGCGGGAAACGCTGGATATGATGTTGAGTCTGTTAAATCTAAACTTTCTGAGAGCGGTTTAACAATTCAAGAAATGGTTGAGACTGCTTGGGCTAGTGCTTCTACTTTCAGAGGCTCTGATATGAGGGGTGGCGCTAATGGTGCAAGGATTCGTTTAGCTCCACAAAAAGACTGGGAAGCTAATAAACCTGAGCAATTAGCACGTGTTCTAGATGTCTATGAGGGCATTGCCTCAGATTCAGGTGCATCTATGGCTGATATCATCGTGCTTGCTGGTAACGTCGGTCTTGAGAAGGCATCCGGTTTAACAGTGGACTTTACTCCTGGAAGAGGAGACTCATCTCAAGAGCAAACAGACATAGAATCCTTTGAGGTATTAGAGCCTGTTGCTGATGGCTTTCGAAACTTCCAAAAGGCTTCATCCACTATGCCTGCTGAAGAGATGATGCTTGATAAGGCTCAATTATTAGGTCTTACAGCTCCTGAAATGACTGTTCTATTAGGTGGCATGAGATCTCTAGGAATTAGCAATGATGACCATGGTATTTTTACCAATGATTCAGAAAAACTAACCAATGATTACTTTGCAACGCTTCTTGATATGTCTGTGCAATGGAAGCCTAGTGGTTCTGGGAAATCATTTGACGGCATGGATCGTGTATCTGGTAAAAAAATTAGGACTGCTTCAAGAGTCGATCTTGCATTTGGTTCTAACTCTCAACTTAGAGCTATAGCAGAGGTATATGCTAGTAGTGATGCGCAAGATAAATTCTCCAAAGACTTTGTTTCAGCTTGGAATAAAGTAATGAATAACGATCTTATCTAATTTACTAGTTTAGTATTATTATAAAAAGGGCTCGAAAGAGCCCTTTTTATTATTTCAAGGAGCCTGAAGATTGTAAAAATTGTTAATTTAAATTTTTATCTAGTGAAGCCATCTCTATTTTAAAATTAAATTAGCCTAGTAATGAGGAGGCCTCTCATAATCAACTGGCGGAAAATTAAATTTTTTACTTTCTGAGTCAGTCTTGTCTTCCTTTTTTTTATATTTGGATATTACATCAGCTGCATCATCTACCGCAGATGGCAGATCATTATTCTCATCATCTAATTTATTATTTCCCATAACCCAGTATAATTTTTTTTATCAGTTTACATAACCCATTCAATATTTTGATGATTCATAATTCTTTAGTATGATTTGCGAATGAAAATAGCAATTTACCCAGGTTCATTTGATCCCATTACCTTTGGCCATATCGATATTGTTGAAAGAGCTTGTGCTTTATTTGATAAGGTAATTTTAGGTGTTGCAGAAAGTGAATCTAAGAATCCACTCTTTAATGTTCAGGAGCGGATAGAATTAATTGAAGAGATTTTTCAGGATAATCCAAAAATCGAAGTTCTAGGGTATTCAAAAAAATTAACCGTTGATCTAGCTAGAGAGAATGATGCCATAGCAATTATTCGAGGGCTTAGGGCAGTTGCTGATTTTGAATATGAATTTCAACTTGCGACAATGAATCGAAGTTTAGCTCCAGATATTGAGAGTATATTCTTTACACCCAAAGATACATTAATTTATGTTTCCTCAAGTCTTGTCAAAGAAATAGCTCAATTTGGAGGAAACGTGTCTCGGTTTGTTTCTCCAAATGTCAAAACAGCTTTAATGGAAAAAATTTCTACCTAATTCTGACATTGGCGACAAAAAAAAGTAGCTCTTTGAGCTTGTACAATCCGTTGAATTACTCCGTTATCACAGCCTTTGCACTTAAGAGCAGACCTATCATAAACCAATAGTTCAATCTTAAAATACCCCTGGTTGCCATCAGGTTTATAGAAGTCCTTTAAGGAAGTACCACCAACTTCAATAGCCCTGCTTAAAATTTTCTTAGCAGACAAATCTAATGCGCTGGTCTCTTCTTTTGATAGCGTTCTACATTTTCTTGTGGGTCGAACTCCAGCATCAAATAGTATTTCATTTGCATAAATATTTCCTATGCCCACAACGTGATGTTGATTCATCAGGGCAGTCTTAATTGGAGCAGTTGATTTTTTAATTTTTTGATATAAGTATTCACCATTAAAATCTTTTGATAATGGTTCAGGACCTAATTTATTTAATAGGAAGTGCTCCTTTAGGTCTTCAACTATATGCATTGATCCAAATCTTCTCGGATCATTGAAAATTAACTTACCTGTTTCAAATATAAATTCAATATGGTCATGTTTTTTATAAAAATTTGAATTTTTTTCTGCAATTCTAATTGTTCCAGTCATACCCAAATGCAAAAGTATGTGCAAGTTTTTGAGATTAAATAAAATATATTTTGCCCTTCTACTAATGCTCTGTAATTGTTGATCCTGAATTTTTCCAATACGTTTCGTATCTACTTCCCATCGAAGATTAGGGTTAAAAACCTTAATGGATGTTAATTTCTGATTGCCAAAAACTTGTATAGCTCTGACTGAGGTTTCAACCTCAGGTAATTCTGGCATTAACCGAACGAGTTATTTACTAAAAAAGAATTGCTAGTATGGCTAAACGTTGCAGTAGAAGTAATCATAGAGTTCTCCTTTTTAAGATTTGTATAGCTATATTTATTAGCCTCTCCTTTCTATATCTGCTTCTACGCAGTCTTCTCCATACTGAACCTCTAAAACGCTACAACTTTCTTGATGTTCATTTACAGCCATATGCCAGGTACCTTGCTCAATAATCAAACTTTCATGAATATTCAGAGTAACCTCTGATTTAATATTATTTCTTTCAAGATAAATCTTGCAGCAACCTTGTAAAATATACCAATGCTCAGATCGCTTGAAATGCCTTTGATCGCTTAATGCCTTGCCAGGCGCAATGACCAGTTCCTTCACCTTCACCCCATCTCTCTCATCAAATACTTTGTAGTATCCCCATTTCCTTTTAGTTGTTGGATTTCTCCAGTTATCTAAGATCCAGCTGGATGAATTTTTTTTGTCTTCTCCACCTACACCAAATTCAAACGAAACATTGTCGTGTGATGTAAATCTATCAATTTCTGGAATATTCCCCTTTGTTCGATCACCTCCATTTGCAAATATCAGCCTGTCAGAGCTAGAAATTTGCTTCAACACATGATCTATTGCTCCACATGCTGAATTATCTTGATCATCAAATAAGAATGCATGATCAACAACTTGAAGATTGCAAAGTATTTCCAACCTTTCTTTGGCATCCATAAAGCACTGTCCTTTCTTTCTAGCAAGCCAAGAATCAGAATTTAACCCAACCCAAAGAATATGCCCTAATAATTTTGCAGATTTTAAATATGCAATATGCCCTGAATGCATCGGGTCAAAACCACCAGTTACCAATACATTTTTATTCATTTTATGAACCAATTTTTACTTTAAAGTCCATTTTATTCTATATCAAAAGATAATTTAATGCGTGTATAATATTTGAAATTTAGAAATATAGCTCTTTGCTATTGTTTTTATCAAGACCTCTGCTTTATTTAGGACACATAATATGGCTTATAAATACGAACGTATGTATAGTTGGTGGTTTAGGTCATATTGGTTTGCCACTAGGTATCGTCTTTGCATCTAAGGGCATGAAGGTTTGTTTGCAAGACATTAATGCTGAGTCAGCTGAAATAGTCTCAAATGGAAAATTACCATTTGTTGAGTATGAAGCTGAGCCTTTGCTAAAAGAAGCTCTTGAGAATGGCAATTTATCAATTTCACTTAACTCAGATTCTATCTCAGAAGCAAAAAATATTGTTATTGCGATTGGCACACCTGTTGATGAGTATATGAACTCAAAAACAAGACAATTTCTTGAATTCATTACCTCTCTTAAAAAATATCTTAATCCAGATCAGTTAATAGTAATTAGGAGCTCTATTGCTCCAAATGCATGTGAACAAATTCGCAGAACGCTTGCTGAGGATAATGATTGGAAACTATCTTATTGCCCGGAGAGGATTGTTCAGGGATATGCAATACAAGAACTTAAAAAACTCCCTCAAATTGTTGCCGGATATAGTGATGAGGCTGTGGAAGAGGCCTCTATGTTATTCAAAGCAATTAGCTCTTCGATTATAGTTACCTCAATCAAGGAAGCTGAATTAGCTAAGCTATTTGCTAATTCGTGGAGATATATTCAATTTGCTATCGCCAATCAATTTTTTATGATTTGCGAAGATCAAAATGTTGATTACGATAATGTTAGACATGCAATGGTTGAAGGGTATGAAAGGGCGGCCCAACTTCCTTCAGCAGGATTTGCAGCTGGACCATGTTTATTGAAAGATACTATGCAAATTTCTAGTTTCTATCAAGGTGGTTTTCATCTTGGTCATTCTGCAATGATGATAAATGAAGGCTTGCCAAACTTTATTGTTAATCAATTGAAATCGAAGTACTCACTAAACAATAGAAAAGTTGGCATTTTAGGCATGGCATTCAAGGCTAATGTTGATGATGTTAGAGATTCGCTATCTTTCAGACTATCTAAAATACTAAAATTTAGTGGAGCTGAGGTTATTTGCTCCGATGAGTTTGCTGACAATCCAGAGTTTGTGAGCAAAGAAGAAATAATTGCTAAATGCGAGACAGTTATTGTTGCTGCGCCACACTCTGTATATTCTGAAATTCAATACCCAGATCACATTGACCTAATAGATATTTGGAAAATTAGTCAGTAAAACCTACCTTTTATCGGAATACTTTGTTTATGAAGAAAAAATATTTAGTCACTGGAGGCTCAGGCTTTATTGGAAGCGCGTTGGTCAAGAAGCTTCTTAATGAAGGCCACTCAGTTAGAGTTTTTGATAACAACTCTAGGGGCAATTTAAGAAGGCTAGAATCTGTAATAGATCAAATTGAGTTTGTAGAAGGGGATATAAGAGATCTAGCTCAGGTAGAAGATGCTTGCAAGGATATAGATGCCGTTTGCCATCTAGCATTTGTGAATGGAACAAAATTTTTTTATGAGCTTCCAGAGCTTGTCTTAGAGGTAGGTGTCAAGGGAATGATGAATATCTTGGATGCATGCATTGCTCATAGTATTGAGGATCTTATCCTAGCTTCTAGCTCGGAGGTTTATCAAAGCCCTGATGAAGTTCCAACGAGTGAGAATGTTCCATTGATAGTTCCCGACTTGCAAAATCCAAGATACTCATATGGCGGTGGAAAAATTATTAGTGAGCTTTTAGCTATTAATTATGGCCGCTCCAAGATAAAGCGTGTTGTAATATTTCGGCCTCACAATGTATATGGCCCTGACATGGGTTGGGAGCATGTCGTACCAGAATTTGTTCTAAAAATGGATGATTTAATTTCAACCTCGACATCGCAACCTATTGATTTTAAGATTCAAGGAACGGGTAATGAAACTAGGGCTTTTATTTTTATTGATGATTTTGTAGATGGTTTATTTAGAGTGATTGATCAGGGCCAGCATTTGAATGTTTATCATATTGGAACTTCTAATGAGATACCTCTATCTGAACTTGCTGAGAAAATTGCGAGCATATTTGATACTCAAATTAATTTAATTCCAGGAGACTTAGCTCAAGGCGGAACTTTGAGAAGGTGTCCAGATATTTCAAAACTTAGGGAGCTTGGTTTTGATCCTCAAATCACTCTCGAGGAAGGGCTTAGAATTTCAAAAAAATGGTATGTTGAGAACAAAAATTTAAAACCAAGCTCCAAGAATTAATGCTTCACACTTTATCTAAGTTTCTTAGAGCAATCGATCACAGGTCAAGTAAAATCTTATCCATGTCAATTTGGATAATAGTATTTATTGTATTTATTATCCTGCTTAGGTATCCCTCATTCATACTTGAGCCAAGATTTTGGGGAGAGGAGAGGCTATATTTTGAAACATTCCACCACTTATCAAATTGGTGGGAGGGGTTTGATACTTTGCAATATCCAGCCTATTACAACTTTCTTTCAAGATTTGGTGGATTTTTAGCATCCCTAGTTGGCCTCAGCTATGCCCCATTAGCTTCGACTCTATTCGGACTATTCATTTTAATAAGCCCATTGCTCATTATTTTTTTTACCGAATCAAAGTATTGGGATAATTTGGAAAAAAAAATCGTACTCTCACTATTTCTAGTTTTTTCATGCAGCACAGGAGAGATTTGGTTAAATTCAACAAATCCTCATTTTATTTTCCCGGTTATTACTTTCCTTATTCTCTTAGATGAAAACTTAAAGAGCTTTGCTAAAAGGCTTGTTTACAACTTTTGTATATTAATTGGTGCGATTAGCGGCCCCTTCTCCTTGCTTATGTCACCATTTTTTTTATTCAGATACTTAAGATACAGAGAGAGGCCAATTTTAATATATTGCATGATTTTCTTAATTTTTGGCCTACTGCATATATTATTTTTTTACGTTTCATATTCAAGTGGCGTAGGCAACCCGCATAGACTTGGAGAAGGTGGTATTTCAGGGTCGCTTTCGATGGTAGATAGAGTAACTTTCATTGTGCAATTTAATGTAATTTTTCCACTTTTTGGTTACTTTGCTTCTCTGGTATTTAGGCTGTTTATGAACCTCGCAAATGCTGGGATTGATAGTTCTTACTATTCGATCATTATAGAAACTCTTGCCAACTAATCTAGAGAGCTATTTTGCAAAAGGTTTTTCAGTTTTGGGAAAAGCGAGCTCGTTAATTAATTTGCTTGTATTTGGATCGTTTGGTTATCTTTTTTATAAGCTTTATCATATTGCTAATCTTGATGAAAAAATAAACTTTCTTAGCCTATTTTTATATTTATCAATAGTTATTTCACTTCTTTCCATTGGTGGCCATGGAGGTTTTAGATATTCATATATTACAAGTTTCATACTTTTATTTTTTATTTATCAGAGATTTCTTTCCTCACCCAATGTTCTTCTGCCTGGAAAAAAAATAGCCAAGTTCGTTGTCATTTTTTCAGTATCCGTAGGAGTATTGGAGTATTTCCCGAGAGTCTTGAGTAGTTCTCCCGAGGTCATTACCCAACAAAAAGATAAAATAGATTGGCCTGTTTGGACAGAAGAATTAGCAACTTGGCAAATAAATAGTGAGCATGATCCTGCTGTATGGCCTTATCTTAAAAATCGAGATATCTTATGGCCAGATCGCTCTGCAATATATACTCTTAGCTTAAACTCTACCTCTGATTGGGACAAAAGAGGCAATCAAAAATTCTCCACTAACTTAAAAAAGTTTTTGAAAAAAGATTCTTTAAGCAAGGAGCTAATTATTCCTGAGGGTGAAGAACAAAAGTGAACATATTAATTACAGGGTCAGAGGGATTTATTGGGCTAGCCCTTGTAAAGTTTTTGATTTCTGAATTAGGCGACAAAGATAAAATTTTTTGTATGATTAGAAAGACACAAAAAAGTAGTGCATTGCCTATTTCAGATAAAATCAAAATATTACATCATGATTTGCTGAATTCTAATTTGCCTGAACTACCCTCAAGTATTGAGGTAATTATTCATTTAGCAGGGATCAACAAAACATTCTTATCTTCCAATGATGGTAGGAAGCAGTTACTTGATAATATTATTGCTACTTCTAACGTACTAGAAATAGCAGAAAGAACAAAAGCAAAAAAACTAATTTTTGCTAGCAGCGTCTATGTTTACTCTGGAATTAAAGCTGACAGATTCAAAGAGGACATGTCCTTGCTTCCCCTTGAGCCATTGGGCATTAGCAAGCATACCTCTGAGATGATTTTAAGGGCACACGCCACATCATCTGATTTAAATGTATTATCTTTGAGACTATTTACGGTCTATGGACCTGGCTCTAAAGAGACGCAATTCATTCCTGAGGCCATCAAAAAATTCACGCATGCTAATAAAGACGCATTGTTTGGCAATCCATCTGTAAAAAGAGATTTTATTTATATTACGGATGTTGTGCGAGCCTTTAAATCAGCGATAGATGCTAATGATTTAGAGGGCTTTAATGCAATCAACATAGCGTCAGGTCAACCCCATTCAATACAAGAAACTGTTGAGACTATTAAAAAGCTTACCTCTTCCCCCAAAGAAATTAACTTTGTTGAGCAAAATGTAAATGATCAAGCAATTGATTTAGATCATTGCGGTGATATTTTTTTTGCAAAAAAACATTTAAAATGGTCGCCTTTAGTTTCTTTTGAAGATGGATTAAAGCATACAATCAAGTTAATAAAATGAAGAGGAAAAATAATGGATAACAACTTAAAGCAAGCAATTAAGGATGAATTCTTATTGCGAAGAGAGGCAGAATCATCAGATTTTAAAAAAAAATTAACAGTTGGTTATCCTGTCTATGATGAGCAAGAGGTTTTAGCAGCACTTGATTGCCTATTAAATTTGCGCCTTTCTCAGGGACCAATCGTAAAAGAGTTTGAAAAAGAAGCAGCTTCATATATGGATGTTAATCATGCTGTGGCCATGAATTCAGGAACCTCGGCAAATATGTTAGCTCTTGCGAGTTTGATGAATTTAGGAATGTTGAAAACTGGTGATGAAGTAATCGTTCCAGCGGCCACTTTTTCTTCTGTTGTATCCCCAATTTATCAATTAGGTTTAGTTCCAGTTTATGTAGATGTTTCAAAAGAAGATTGGTTTTTAGATATAGATCAAATGGCTGCTGCATGCTCTGAAAAAACCAAAGTAATTATGCCTGTCTATAATCTTGGATTCCCAGGGCGAATAGAAAAAATTATGGAATTTGCAGCTGAGAGGAATATTAGAGTTCTTGAAGATTGTTGCGAAGCGCATGGCGGAGAGAGAAAAGGTACAAAGCTGGGTGCATTTGGTGATGTCAGCGCATTAAGCTTTTTTGTAGCTCATAATATTACAACTGGAGAGGGCGGGATGGTATTTTCCTCAGATCCTGCAATCGATAATTCTTTAAGAGAATTAAGAGAATTTGGAAGAGTTTTTGATAGCGAAAATAGATTTTTCTCAGATGATGTTTTATCTGATTATGATGTGAGATACGTAAGTAAGTCTGTTGGATATAACGTTCGCATGACGGATGTAGCGGCTGCAATGGGTAGAGTTCAGCTTGGCAAGCTTGATGAGCTGAACGCAACAAGACGTACTGTTGTGAAAAAAATTATGGATGTAGTCTTAAAGCATCAATGGCTTTCCACTCTCCATGTCAGAGAAGGTGATAAATCTGCTCACTACGGAGTTCCAATCTTAATAGATGAATCTGCACCTTTTTCTAGAAAGGAGATTTGTATGCACCTTGAAAATCAAGGTATTGAGACTAGAGCAATGATGATGGGTTGTCTTCCTGATCAACCTGCTTTCAGGCACCTAACTCATCGAGTCCATGGAGACTTAGCATTATCAAGAGTATTAAGAGACAGAGCTTTTTTTGTAGGATGTCATCCTGCTTTAGAAGATGGGCACATTAGCAATCTTGATGATGCTTTAGATTATTTTTACGCTAACTATTAACCATCACTGAAATAATGCAAGCTATCAAATTATCAATTATTGTGCCTGTGTACAATGAAAAACAGGTTATAGAAAAAACTTCTGATAAATTGCTTGCAGCCTTTCAAGAATTTCATGAGCAAATCGAAATTCTCTTTGTTGACGATAACAGTCCGGATGGAACGGCTAATGAAGTCCTAAGAGTTTCCAAGAGTTTGCCCCAGGTTCAATTAGTACAACACGGAAAAAAAGAAGGCATTGGTGCTGCGCATAGAGCTGGATATGAGTCTGCACGTGGGGAATATATTTTATGCATTGATGCTGATCTCTCTCAATCTCCAGATGACTTACTCAAGATAAAAAATAAACTTGATGAGGGTTATGATCTGGTAATCGGTTCAAGGTATATGGCCAACGGGAAGCAATTCGGTAAATCGCCTCTAAGAGATCTTGGTAGTAGAGGCATGAACTTGCTATGCAGAATACTCCTTGGTATCAAACTTACAGATTGCACTCACACTTTCAGAGGGTTTAGAAAAAAACTATTTGTAGAGTTTTCAGAAAAAATACACTCAAAAGGACACCCTTCTTTTCAGGTTGAGTTTTCATTCTGGATAGCCAGCATTTCAAATAAAATTACAGAAATTCCAATTCATTTTAAAGAGAGGGAAGAGGGTGTTGGCGTGTCAAAGATCTCTATTCAGAAAGAGGTCCCACCCTTTTTAAAGTTGCTAATTAAGCTATGTTTTAAGCGCCTTTTCAATTCTTAAAACAATCTATTCAATGGCCCAGTTAGATAAAATAAAAGGATTTATTTTATTATATTTTTCAAAACAATTTGTTTACTTCGTTATCGCTGGTGGTTCCTCTGCCTTATTGAATTTCTTGATCCGGATTTTAATTAGACCTTACTTTGATATTCTACTCTCAGCTGCTCTAGCTTACTGTGTTGCTTTAATATTTGCTTTTTTTCTTTATCGAAAGTTTGTATTTCCATTCTCAGAGATTCCACTAATTGTTCAGGGCAGAAGATTTATACTTATTCAGCTTAGTTGTATGCCAATCGTAATTATGATTTTTTCATCATTGTCGAAATTATTTTATTTTTATGGGCTCAATAATTATTCAGAGCCAATAGCGCACGCTATATCTATTGGCACCCCAGCTCTAATAACTTTTTTACTATACAAGCTATTTGTTTTTATAAAATAGGCAGCTTAAATTATCTTTATGATATGTTAAACAAATATTTGATATATAAGGTTCAATAATTCATGGATAAATTTAAAAACTTAATTGTTCTTGGTTCACTAATCTACGCCATTTATCATCACTTTGTTTTAAAAGCCAGCACAACTTCTAATATGTCCAAGTTTTGGACAACAAAATATTAATTCCTTAGTTGCCATGTTTGCAGGCATTTTTTATTTTGAAAGGTAGTCGGATTTCAAAAAAATTGTAGTCAGATTGTAGTCACGAGGATGCTACCCTTAAATTGTAAAATTTTAGGAAGTCATATTTGGGAGTTTATTTGCTACAAATTGAGCTAAATACTACTTTTTTAAAACGCCTGAGATACTTTACCTATAGGCTTTATAGAGGTTTTTCTAGCCGAGTAAGTTATTAATTTCTATTAAATTCTCTGGACTTAAGGTTCCTGCAGCATGATGCAAACGAAGAGTGGTGATCAAATAGTCATACTTAGCATTTGCAAGATTTTTTTCTGCGCTATAAAGATTTTTTTCAGCTTGAAGCAGATCTACAATATTTCGAGTTCCGACTTCATAGCCTACTCTTGTAGCTTCCAAGGCACTAGTTGCTGAGAGCACTGCTTGCTTTTGCGCTCTTAGATTCGCAACCAACGTAACAACATTTGAGTATTGAGATCGAACATCTTGGATGACATTTCTTTCAGCGTATAAAGCATCTTCTGAGGATTTATTGGCTTCTGCATATGCTTGTTTTGTTCTGGAAATTACCGCACCACCTTGAAAGATAGGCATGGAGAGCTGCAGGCTGTATGTATCTCGTTGAGTTTCATCTGGGACAGTAATATTAAACGCACCCCCAGTATTTAAGCCATCATAAGCATATTGATTGGTTTCTGATTCAGATTGAGACCCCACAATATCAACTTTTGGCAGGTGATTGGATGCTGCACTTCGCGCATTATTCTTGGAAGCCAACTTTCTTAAATTAGCAGCCTTTAACCTAAAATTATTTTCTACAGCTTTTCGCGTCCATTCTTCTTTAGAAGCTGGCACAGGATTGGAAACATTTAAGTCATTGACCAACCCATCCAAAGAAATAATTTCTCTTCCTACCAAGGCATTCAAGGCTTCTTTTGCAGTATAGACGTCTCCCTCAATTCTAATTCTAGATGCCCTGCTCAAATCATATACTAATTGAGATTCTTGAACTTCTGTAATTGCTGAAAGCCCTACTTCATAACGTTGTTGAGATTGATCTAATTGTTTTTTGATGGCTTTTTCCTCTGACTTAGCAGCATTTAGATTATCGATCGCCCTCAATACATTAAAATAAAGCTCAGCCGTTCGAACAATTAATGCTTGCTGAGAATATGCAAAGTCAGCTTCAGCTGCGTCAGTTAAAAATTTTGACTGACGATACTTAAACCAGGCATCTAGGCGAATTAAAGGCTGAGTTAGCCGTGCACTAGAGCTAAAATTATTGTATTGATTTTGAAGAGCGCCACCTTGGTAGTATTCATTCCAATTAGTTTGAGCAGTTATAGTGATGCTAGGTAAAAGGGCAGCCCGTCCTTGCACTTTAATTTCCTTGCCTGATAAGTAAGAAAATTCAGCAGATTTATATTGAGGATCATTCTCCAAAGCATCATTGTAAATATCTAACAGACTCTCTGAAGATGCATGAGCAGTAAAGAAAAAGAGCAGAGCAATTAAAGAATTTATTTTCATAGTATATTTCAATGTTTACAGCGCTAACATTAGAACTCTTTTGTGCCCATAATGTCAATTAATTTATTTTAATCTATTGTAAAAAAATCTCCTAAATTAATGCATTTGTTTCAATATAGTTAGAGTAGAATACTAATTAAAAGTTCATCAAGATATCATGATAGAGAAAAATAAGGCATTCACTTCTAAAGCTTGTATTAATAACCTTTGTAGGACATTTTAATTGACAAAAGACTATGATTCGCAATCGATAGAGGTTCTGTCTGGCCTAGATCCGGTAAGAAAAAGACCGGGCATGTATACAGACACAACATCACCCAATCATTTAGTGCAAGAGGTTGTAGATAACTCTATCGATGAGGCATTGGCGGGTTTTTGCTCAAGTATTAAAGTTACCTTATCTAAAAAAGGTTTAATTTCTGTAGTAGATGATGGAAGAGGCATGCCCGTTGATATACACCCTGAGCACAAAGTATCTGGCGTTGAACTTATTATGTGCAAACTCCATGCTGGTGCCAAATTTTCTGGAGAAGACTATAGCTTTTCTGGAGGTTTACATGGTGTGGGTGTCTCAGTTGTAAATGCTTTATCTAAAAATTTATCAGTAGAAATCAAGAGAGATGGCAGGCAATTTGAAATGATTTTTGAAGGTGGAGAAAAGAAATCTGAACTAAAACAAATCGGTGAGGTGGGATCTAGAAATACAGGCACAGCAATCCACTTTGAGCCTGATCCTCAGTATTTTGAAACACTAACAGTTAATACTGGAAGTCTGAAACATTTACTTAAAGCTAAAGCAGTTTTATGTCCTGGCCTGACCATTCAATACATTAATGAAAAAAAATCAGATAAAGAATTATGGAATTACGAAAATGGATTAATTTCGTATTTATCTGAATCATCAGAAGGCATAGAGCTATTATTAGAAGAATCAATCTCTTGTAGTAAATTGGCAGATGATAATGCGTTGGATTTCGTTTTGAACTGGTCCACTCAGCCATCCAAAGATCTGATGAGCGAATCATATGTTAATTTAATACCAACAGGCCAAGGTGGCTCTCATTTGAATGGTTTTAAAGGAGGTTTACTGGACGCTGTGAAAGAATTTTGCGAGTTTAGAAATCTTATTCCCAAGGGGCTAAAGGTTACAGCAGATGATGTGGTCCAACACAGCACCTTTATCGTTTCATCAAAGTTAAGCAACCCTCAGTTTTCTGGCCAAACAAAAGAACGCCTTGATTCAAAAGATCATCAAGCATTTGTTAGCTCTACAACAAAAGATATTTTGAGCATTTGGTTTAATCAGCATACCGAAGAGGGTGAAAAACTTGCAGAGCTCGCTATTGCATCTGCACAAGCAAGAATAAGAGAAACAAAAGTTATTGATAGAAAGAAATCTTTTCAAGGACCAGCTTTACCAGGAAAGTTATCAGACTGTAATAGCACTGATCTTGCAGAGACTGAATTATTTTTTGTTGAAGGCGACTCTGCTGGAGGTTCTGCAAAACAATCGAGAGAAAGAAAGTTTCAGGCCATCATGCCTCTGCGTGGCAAGATACTTAATACTTGGGATCTTGAAAGCAGTGAAATCATTAAATCCATAGAAATTAAAGACATCTCAACAGCAATAGGGGTGAATCCTGGAAGCCCAGATATTTCTTCGCTAAGATATGGAAAAATTTGTATTTTGGCAGATGCCGACTCAGATGGGTTGCACATTGCTACTTTGCTTTGTGCTCTTTTTTTAAGGCATTACAAACCACTTATTCTTGCAGGACATATCTATGTTGCTATGCCTCCGTTGTTCCGCATTGATTGCGCTAAAGAAGTGTTTTATGCGCTTGATGAGAATGAAAAAGATTCAATCGTAAAAACTTTAAAAGGGAAGCAGGGAAAACCAAAAATTGATATCCAGAGATTTAAGGGTTTGGGCGAAATGAATCCCTCGCAACTCAGAGAGACGGTTATGGATCCAAAGACCAGAAGGTTGGTTCAATTAACCGTAACCCCGTCCGACAACGTAAATAGTATGATGGACTTACTGCTTTCAAAGAAGAATGCAGGTGCTAGAAAAGCATGGCTTGAGAAAAGAGGAAAAATTGTTTCGGTTTAATTATGGATACTAATAAAAATAATAACTCAATCAGCCTTAAGGAATATGCAGAAGAATCATATTTAAATTATGCAATGTATGTCATCTTGGACAGAGCTTTGCCACACGTTGGCGATGGCATGAAGCCAGTCCAAAGAAGAATCTTGTATGCCATGAGTGAACTGGGCTTGAATGCTGGTTCTAAATATAAGAAGTCTGCTAGAACAGTGGGTGACGTGATCGGAAAATTCCATCCACATGGAGACAGTGCAGCTTATGAAGCCATGGTGCTGATGGCACAAAATTTCTCCTTTCGATATCCATTGGTAGACGGTCAAGGAAACTGGGGCACTCAAGATGATCCCAAGTCTTTTGCTGCAATGAGATACACAGAATCTAAATTAACTGGTTTCGCAGATCTACTGTTATCAGAACTTAAATTGGGAACAGTGGATTGGCAGCCCAACTTTGACGGTTCTTTGCTGGAGCCAACTATTCTGCCTGCCAAAATACCTAGCATTCTATTGAATGGTACTACTGGGATTGCAGTGGGAATGGCCACCGATATACCTTCTCATAATATTAAAGAAGTTCTAGATGCCTGCATACATCTGTTGGAGAACCCCAAGGCTAGTACCAAAGATCTTATGAAGTTTATCAAAGGTCCTGACTTTAGTAACAATGCTCCAATTATTGCCTCGCAAGAAGAGTTGCTTGAAATGTATGAAACGGGAAGAGGCGGATTTAAAATTCGAGCACAATGGATCACGGAAGGCAACGATATTGTAGTTAATGCCTTACCTCACCAGGCATCCGGCTCAAAAATTCTTGAACAAATTGCCGATCAGATGCAAAAGAAAAAATTACCTATGGTGGTTGATTTAAGGGACGAGGGAGATCATAAAGAACCGGTCCGGCTGGTTATCACATTAAAATCCAATCGCATTGATACGGCTGAGGTGATGAATCATCTTTATGCAACCACTGATCTTCAAAAAAACTATCGTGCCAACATCAATCTCATTAGTTTAAAAGGGTCTCCAAGAGTATTTTCTCTCAATGATCTAATTTATGAGTGGCTAAACTTTAGGCAGCAAACGGTGTTGCGTAAGTTAGAGCATCGCTTGGACCAGGTAGACGATCGGATCCATATTCTTGAAGGACTTCTTATTGTTTATCTTGATCTCGATAAGGTTATTCACATTATTAGAAACAGTGATGAGCCTAAAAAAGAGTTAATAAAAGTTTTCAAAATTTCAGAAATTCAAACCAATGCGATTTTAGAAATTAGGCTGAGACAATTAGCAAAGCTTGAACAAATAAAGCTTGAAGAAGAAAAGGGCCATTTAGAATTAGAGAGAAAAGAATTAGAAAAAGTTATTAAGTCTAAAGCTAGACTCAAAACTTATATCAAGACCGAGCTTAAAGAAATTAAAGAAAATTTTGGGGATGAGAGGAACTCCCCAATTGAATCACTATCTGATGCTAAGGCATTTTCAGAAGAAGAGATGGTAACCTCTGAGGCAGTAACAATTATCCTTTCCAAAGGAGGTTGGATAAGGTCTGCTAAAGGGCATGATGTTGATCCAAGTACATTAACTTATCGAGGCGATGATAGTTTGCAGCACTTTGCAAAAGGTAAAAATAATCAATCAGCCATATTCTTTGATTCTGGTGGTAAGGCATTTTCCCTTGCTGCTCATTCCCTGCCATCTGCCCGAGGCATGGGAGAGCCATTAACCGGAAGAGTTGCTTCAGAATCTGGCGTAACCTTTATGGGAGCAGCAATTGGAGCAGAATTATCTAAGATTTTAATTGCAAATTCAGCAGGGTATGGATTCGTTAGCGAATTATCCAATGCAGTTTCCAATCAAAAAAAAGGTAAAGCTTTTATGAAATTACCAGAAAAGGCTGAGTTATTGCCGCCTTTACCTCTTAATGATTCTCATCGTCATGTTGTTGCAATTTCTTCAATTGGTCGAATGTTAATTTTTGATATATCTGAGCTCCCAGTGATACCAAAAGGAAAGGGAAATAAAATTATTAATATTCCAAAACCAAAATTATTAGCTGGTGAAGAATCAATGAATTTTATTTGCCTGTTATCTGATTCAAGCATACTTCAAATTCATAGTGGTAAACGCTTTATGTCTTTAAAACTAAAGGATTTAGAAAATTATATTTCTACCAGGGCAAAAAGAGGGATGATGCTACCCCAGGGTTATAGAAAAGTTGATCAAGTGCTTGAAATTACCGCTGAGGATAAAGCTGCGCCTGAATAACTGATCTCAAAATTTTGAGACCCTCTAGAATTAATTTGTCTTCTATGATCAAGCTTGGAGCAATCCGAATAGTATTATTATTTGCCTTTAAAATCATCAGACCTTCGGCATAACAACCTTTCATAATAGTATCCAAATTAAAGTTTTCCTTTACATTTAATTTACAACCCAGCCACAGACCAGCACTTCTTATTTCTTCAAAACAGTTAAACTCTTTGTTAATTTCCTTCAACCCCAAAACGAACCGCTTTTCTTTTTTCTTAACCCCATTTAACAATGCTTTCTTCGATAAAAGAGTCATTACTTTTTCAGCAACCGCACATGCAAGCGGATTCCCTCCAAAAGTAGAGCCATGGGAGCCTAATTGCATACACTCAGCAATTTTAGAAGAAGTTAATATTGCACCTATAGGTATGCCGCCTCCAATACCTTTAGCGCAGCACATGATGTCAGGTTTAATCCCAAACTGCTCATAGGCAAAAAGCGTTCCAGTTCGTCCAGCCCCTGATTGCACTTCATCGACAACAATCAAAGCCTGATGTTGCTTACATAGCTTTTTAATTCTTTGTATAAAAGCCTTCTGAGCTTTAATAATCCCTGCTTCTCCTTGTACTAATTCAATAACAACAGCAGCAGTATTTTTATTGATTGTTTTTTCAAGGTTTTTGAGTTCATTAAATTGATGATGCTTTATTCCTCCAGGCATTGGCCCATACCCTTCAATAAACCTATCAGATCCATTAAGAGCAATAGCCATCATTGTTCTACCGTGAAATGCATCAGAGAATGCAACTATCTCATTCTTCTTCTTATTTATATTTGTGTATGCATATTTACGAGCTGTCTTGACAGCAGCTTCAACTGCCTCAGCGCCAGAATTAGAAAAAAATACCTTTTCAGCAAAGGTATGTTTGCAAAAAATCTTTGCCAGTCTAAGGGCGGGTTCATTTGTTAAAAGATTTGATAAATGCCAAATTTTCTTTGATTGATCAGCCAAAGCTTTATTTAGCTCAGGATGACAATGACCCAGGCTAGAAACTGCAATGCCCGAAGCAAAGTCTATATATTTTTTATTCTTTTTATCCCAAACGATGGATCCTTTCGCTTTTGATGGAATAAATTCTGCAGGTTTATAAACCGGCATCATATATCGGTTAAAATCTTTACGAGTTGCCATATAACCAATTGTAATATGATTAAGATTAAAGAAACCATAGAAAATAATTTTTTAATTGAGATTACCCCAAATAGCTCCTTGCAAGGAAGGACAAGGATAATTTTTTTAGGCAGCCTATCTTTTTTATGTTTATTTATCGGTATCTTTTTCTTTTTTATGGGGGCAGTGCTTATTCTTCCATTTGCTGGTCTTGAAGTGGCAGTCGTTCTTATTTGCTTTTACCTAAGTTTCCGCTGGAGCCAACAAAGAGAGTTAATTTTTTTAACGAACGAAAGAATTAAATTGGAAAGAGGCCGGCTCATTAAAGAATTTTCATGGGAGGAGTTTAGGAGTTTTGCTGTTTTGAATATTAACTTGGATGAGCGAGAAAATCGGCACTTTTCTTTTCGATCTAAAGGTAAAGCAGTTTCTTTTGCATCCTTCCTAAATGAGGATGAGAAATTAGAGCTTCAGAAAGAGCTAAAAAAAATTATAGGAAAACTTAATGCCCTAGGACCAGGACCTTAATTTCTTAGCAACCATTTGCATTTTTCCAGGCTCATAGATAATTTTATTTCTACTTTTAACCTCACCTTCAATCAAAGGCTGAAAATATGCTTTTGCTTTATTTGTTAAGCCAAAACCATCTTTGCTAATAAAGCTGGCAGGCAGTTTTTTTTCAATATTTGCAATTTTACTCAAGGGCGCAGGCATAACCTGCCATCTGTATGGAGAATTACTGATCCTCTTAATTACCGGCATCACACCATTCATGCCCTCGGCCGCATACTTAACTGCTTTTTTGCCTACCTCAAAGGCTTGCTTTCTATCAACCCCTGAAGATAGATGGCTAGCACTGCGCTGAAGGTAATCTGCAACAGCCCAGTGATTTTTAATCTTTAATTTTCGATTGATCAACTCAGCAAGTCTTGGAGCCACACCGCCAAGTTGGCTGTGACCAAAGGCATCCTTAGAACTAGATTCTGCTAAAAAATTTCCTTTAGAATCTTTAATTCCTTCTGATGCGACAACCACGCAAAAGCTATGCTCTTTGACTACTTCCTTAACCTTTGCAAGAAATTTTTGCTGATTGAAAGTGACTTCTGGCAATAAAATAATATGCGGCGCACCAGGATGGCTATTTTGGGCTAATACACTTGAGCCAGCTATCCACCCAGCGTGCCTGCCCATAACCTCTAAAACAAAAACTTTAGTCGAAGTTTCACACATAGACTCAACATCTAACGCTGCTTCAATGGTTGAGGTTACAACGTACTTAGCCACTGATCCAAATCCCGGACAGCAGTCTGTTACACCCAAGTCGTTATCAACGGTTTTGGGAATAGCAATGCATTGCAAAGGATAATCCAGTTTTTTACTAATCTGAGATATTTTGAGGGCAGTGTCAGCTGAATCATTTCCGCCGTTATAAAAAAAATACCCTATGTTATGAGCTTTAAAAACTTCAATGAGCCTAAGATATTCCTTTAAGCTTTCATCAATTCCTTTGAGCTTATACCTGCATGAGCCAAATACGCCTCCTGGACGAAACTGCAGGTTTTCAATAAATTTTTTGGACTCCTTTGATGTGTCGATTAACTCTTCTCTTAATGCTCCTAAAATTCCATTTTTTCCTGCAAATACCTTGCCAATCTGTTTGGATTTTTTTGCTTCAAGTATCACAGCACATGCAGAGGCATTGATAACAGATGTTACTCCTCCGGATTGAGCATAAAAGGCATTTTTTTTCATTAGTTTATAAATTAATTAATTTGGTCTATGGTAACAAATGTTAGCTAAAAATATTTAAATATGAAAATTCATATCCTTGGAATTTGTGGAACCTTCATGGGTGGGCTGGCTCAAATCCTTGTGGAAAAAGGTCATCAAGTGTCCGGAGTAGATAATCAATTTTATTCTCCCATGTCAGATCAATTAGAGGTTTTGGGCGTTGAAATGGTCGAGGGTTATGAAACTACCAATATGCCAGATGCAGACCTATTTGTTATTGGTAATGCTTTAAGCAGAGGTAATCCTTGTATTGAATTTATCTTGAATAAAAAACTTGCTTACACCTCAGGTCCAAAAATGCTGGGAGAAATAATTCAAGATAAAACAGTGATTGCCGTGGCTGGGACTCATGGCAAAACTTCTACATCCTTTATGTTATGTGAGATTTTTCAGCATCAAGGCATTGACATTGGATACTTGGTTGGAGGAGTTAGTCAGTCCCTTAAATCATCAGCTCGCCTTGGCAGCTCAAAGATCTTCGTTATCGAAGCTGATGAATACGACTCAGCATTTTTTGATAAGCGCTCCAAATTTGTCCATTATCATCCAGACACTTTTATTATTAACAATATTGAATTTGACCATGCAGATATATTTTCAGATATTTCAGATATCTTAAAACAATTTCATCATGCCATCCGAATAGTTCCGAGCGATGGAAATATTTTGGTTCATTCAACAGGAGACAATATTAATGCTTTGTTAGATATGGGAGTCTGGTCGAACAAGCATGAGATTGGTAGCAATGAAACTATTCAGGTTGACCTTGAAAAAAAATTGCTAAGTTTTGAAGAGGAAATATTCGATTTAAATTCTTTACCTTTTTATGGCGCATATAATTACCAAAACTCACTTATGGCAATATATGCAGCTTATTTAAATGGCATTCATCCCAAAGATTCTTTTATTGCTTTAAAAAAATTTAAAGGCGTAAAGCGCAGGTTCGAAACAATCTATAAAGATAAAGACATAATTATTATTGATGACTTTGCTCATCACCCGACCGCAATAAGGAGCACTATTGCCGCAGCCAAAGATTGTTTTGATAATAAGATATTAGGCATTATAGAGCTAGGTTCTAATACTATGTCAGGTGGCTTTCATGGAGATGACTTGCAAAATAGTGCGCGATCTTTAGATGGAACATTGTGGCTCAATTTATCGGGTGCTAAAGGCAAGGAGAATGAATTCACATCCGTTGATGCATTGCTAGCAGATTTAAAAAATCATCTAGATGACTTTGATGTTATCGTCATTATGAGTAACAAAGACAGTAAAAAAATATTGGAACCCCTAATTGAACTCATCAATAGCAAATAACTTTCCAGTTTTTCCAGTTGGAATCGTTGTTCTTCCAGGAACTATCCAGTCGTTACAAATTTTTGAGCCAAGATATCTTTCTATGGTTAAGGACTGCATGAGTAAAAGCTCAGGCTTTGTTATTGCTCTTAGTAATAACAATGATTCTGGGGAAAGTTTTATGTCGCAAGGAACTTATGTCGAAATCATTGACTTCAATCAACTGCCAAATGGGCTGTTAGGGATTACCGTCAAGGGATCTCAAAAAGTTTCTATCAAATCAACAGAGCAGATAGAATCTGGTCTACATTTTGCAAATATATCACCAATTATCGAGCCTAATGTAGATGATCAAGCAGTCTTGGCACAATTTCCAGAGTTAATAAATGTGTTATCACAATTAAAAGAACACCCTCAAGTAAAGTCACTACCTTTGGATATAGATTTACTATCCGCAGAATCTGTTAGCTACCACTTAGGCGGACTTATTCCATTATCTCCAATGCAAAAACAAGCATTATTAGAAGCTTTTGATGCAACCCAAAGAATGAACATTCTTGCTAAGCTGATGGACAAGATTTCAGAAAAACCGTCTAAATTTTAAGAAGCTGCTTCCCTTTATTTTCGCCGGTAAATAATCTGTTTAGAGTTTGTGGGCAATTTTTTATTCCCTCTTGGACATCCTCTCGGTGTTGAAGTTTTCCCTCCATAACCCAGGTAGCAATTTCTTCCAATGCTTTTTGTGATCGAGGGATATAATCTAGGACCAAAAAACCTTGCATGGTTGCTCTTTTGATAATTAGAGAAAAAAGATTTCTAGGTCCAGCTGGCAATCGATTGGCGTCATAACCTGAAGATATGCCTCCACACAAAAGAATTCTTGCATTGATATTTATACAAAATAATACAGTTTCAAGAATATCTCCGCCGACATTATCAAAGTATATGTCAATTCCATTTTTTGCTAATTTAGGTAGCTCTTCTTGAACACTAGAATTTTTGTAGTCTATAACATCATCAACACCAAGCTCTTTTAACCAAGAGCATTTTTCTTCTCCTCCAGCAATACCTATGACATGACAGCCCTTTAATTTAGCAATCTGCACAACAACTGATCCAGTCGCCCCTGCAGCTCCAGAAACTAATACCGTTTCTCCTGGCTTGGGTTTACCGAGCTCAAGCAACCCGTAATAGGCTGTAATTCCAGTGGTTCCCATGACGTTAAGCATTGTAGGAATTGGCAAGATATCGGGCACCACTCTAAATCGATCATCACCCTCAGGCTTTGTAATGCAGTGAGTTTGCCAGCCCACTAATCCAAAAGCTAACTCACCTACTTTGTACTTAGGATTATTTGATTCAAGAACTCTACCCATTCCTCCAGACCTCACAACTTCACCTATTTGCACTGGAGGTAGGTAACCGGGCATATCATTGAGCCATGTTCTTTGTGTCGGATCAAAGGAGAGATAGAGATTCTCTATCAAGATTTCACCTTCTTTAATTTCCGGTAAACTCTCAGTTACCAATTCAAAATCTGTATTTTTGACTAAACCCTGAGGCCTTTCTTTTAAAACCCATTTCGTATTTTCCACTTTTGTCGGTCCTTTTTAAATATATACAAAGAACTATACAGCTTAGAGCATGCTTTAAGTCAAGTAAAAGAGGTTGAGAAATTTTTATAAAAGACCATTCTTGTTATCAAAAACTTTTCTTTAATGGAGATTTTTTAGACTTAGCACGGATCCAATTAAGGGTCTTAAAAATTGATGGCACTGAGGCAATTTTTTGCTCTAGCCGAAATTTACCTGGGTAATTGATTAATAATAGACCTGTAATCATCGTTAACAAACCTTGCCCAGGTAACACAAGCATTATGGCCCCACCAAGAATAAGGCATAAACCAATAATATTTTTTGCTATCAAAACAAACATCCTAATTAATGGAGCCTGTTTCTTCCATTGACTAGGCTGCCTCTTAGATGAAAGGAAATAATCTGTAGGTATTTGCGCTATAAACCAACTAATACCCAAAATACTAAATATAAAAATGAATATTGATGACGCACCAAGGGTAATTAGCACAGATGGATGATCATAAAACCACTCAACAAAAGAATTTAAAAGGTCCATTTCTATATCTTAATTCAAAAGGTTCGTTTCTGTAGTAGCAAAACTAGAAATTAATAATAGATTTATTACTATAAGTTCGATATTCTGAACTTAATAGCTTGCGTAAAAAAATAAAATCTATCTTTTCAACATACCTTACAACTCTTTAATATTCATTATTTTTTATGGAATCATCTGATTTAAAATTAATTTGCCTAGAGGCTCTTGAGGACATTAAGGCTCAAGACATACTGTCACTTGATATTCGCAATATTTCAGGTTTTGCAGATTGGCTAATTATTTCTACAGCCTCTTCTTCTAGGAATGCAAAAGCTATATCTAATAACTTGATTGAGTCTGTTAAGTTGAATGGCTATCATGTAATCGGTGTTGAAGGGCAGGATGAATCAGAGTGGGTGCTCATAGATTGCGGACATGTCGTGGTAAATGTCATGCAGCAAGGCACTCGAGAGTTTTATGATTTAGAGAGCTTGTGGGGAGAGCAAACCCTTATTTCTGCTTGATGAAATGCAAAATCATTAGTGTTACCCATAAGCCTTCCGATTGGGAAAAAAATGCCCTAGAGTTTTACTCTAAGCAGCTTCCAAGAAATTTTAATCTTGCATTTGCGGAAGTGAAGCCCAATGCATCAAAGTCATTATCTCCAGACGCCATTCTTAAAGCAGAGTCTATAGAGATACTCAAACATATTAACAATCAATCTTATGTCATTTTATGGGACAGAAAAGGAAAATCCATTTCTAGCAAATCATTTGCAGAATTACTTCAATCAACTATAAATCAAGCCCAAGATTTAATATTTGTTATAGGGGGCGCTTTCGGTTCCTCTGAAGCTATTTTTAACAGATCAGATATAGTTTTATCAGCCTCAGAATTTACGTTTCCTCATAGACTCTTTAAAGTGTTACTGGTGGAGCAAATTTTTAGAGCAACTGCAATTAATAGAAATCACCCGTATCATAAATAATGATTTTTGAAGAACGTCAAGTTGAAAAAAATAAATTTTCTCTAAGAGCGATATTTCTATTTGGGCTCATGGGTTTAGGTTTTATGGCGGTATTAATCCAAGTATTTTCTTTGCAAATCTCTGGTTATTCTGAGTATCAGCTAGCTGCTCTAAAAAATAAAAATTACTCAGTACCAGTTCAACCCCTAAGAGGCGAGATATTTGATCGGAATGGAAGAGCTATTGTTAGGAATGAATCAACATTTGATTTAATCACTAAGCCAAATCTTATTATTAATATTGAGATCTTTCTTGATCAGCTTACTCCGGTAGTGAATTTATCCAAGGTAGAGAGATCTAGATATTTAAAGTCATATAAGGAAAAAGCTTTTGTAAATAAAGAGCTGGTCCTAAAAAAGGATTTATCTGCAGAAGAGATAGCACGTTTTAATGTGCGTAGCTTCCAATTTAAGAATGCGTTTATAGATAAGCGATATAGAAGAATGAGTGATTACCCAAAGCTTTTTTCTCATGTTTTGGGATATACCTCTAGATCAGAGGATCAATATCAAACTATGCCTGGCATCCCCACCAGTCATTGGCGAGATGCTGAATTAATATATGCGAATGGATCAATTCATGGTAAGACAGGCCTTGAAGAAACTCATAATGATCATTTAGTTGGTCAATATGGGAGGAGAGTTTTTGAGATAGATGCCAGAGGGAAGTTAGTGCAAGCCTTAGAGTATTTCCCTCCAACCAATGGCTTAGATTTATTTACTAATTTGGATATTGATGCCCAGAAAAGCGCAGCTAAATCAATTGGAAATAGAAAGGGGGCTGTTGTAGCAATAGATTTGAAATCTGGAGGATTAAATGTTCTTTATAGCTCTCCGAGTTATTCAATCAATAAACTCTCAAATGGCCTGTCCGTTGATGAATTTCAAGCTCTGATTTCAGATTCCAATAAACCATTTTTTAATAGAGCCCTTCAGGGTCGTTACCCACCGGCCTCAACAATTAAACCTGCAATAGCGATGTATGGCTTGGTAAATAAAATCATTACTTGGGCCGATCAGGTTGATGATCCAGGTTTTTTTACCTTACCTGAAGATGGTCGAGTATATCGAGGCTGGAAAAAAGGGGGGCATGGGCAAGTGGATTTGCGAAAAGCTCTTTTGGTTAGCTCAAATACTTATTTTTTTTCTTTAGCTTATCAATCTAACATGAATACATTGGCCGATCATTTAGCTTCTCTTGGAATCGGGAAAAAAGTATGCGCAGATTGTTTTGATGAGGACGATGTATTTGTGCCTTCTCCTGCTTGGAAATATAAAAATTCTAATATTGCATGGTTTAAAGGGGATACAGTTAATATTGGTGTTGGGCAGGGCTATCTTCTTGCCACTCCAATCCAACTTGCATACTACGCATCAATTATTGCCACCAAAGGCAAATTTTATACCCCATCCCTGACGAGCAAAGACAATCAAGATCTGAAGCTGGAATATTTACATAATAAAGAGATTAGTCAGAATGATTGGAGTCAAATGCATCATGCTCTAACTGATGTGGTTGAGAGTGATTATGGAACAGCCAGAAGCATAAGAAATCTTAAAAAATTTCAAGTGGCAGGCAAATCTGGTACAGCAGAGCTTGTAGGCTTAGACAGCAAAGAGGCTTATAGCGAACTAAGAGATACGGAGTCACTAAGAGACCATTCAATTATTATACTTTTTGGCCCGATGCCAAATCCTCAATATGCTGTATCAGTTGTTATCGAGAATGGTGAAAGCGGTGGTGCTGTTGCTGGGCCTGTTGCAATAGAAGTATTAAAGAGTTTAATAAATGATTAACCGCTTCTCAAAAATATATTTTGATCCTTATTTATTTTTTAGTATTTTTCTTATTTCTATTCTTGGTTTATTTTTTCTTTTCTCAGCTTCTAACGGTGACATATCCATAGTTTTCAAGCAGTCCATATATGTAATTTTTGGATTTTTTTTAATGATCCTAGTGAGTCAGCCTGATCCAGATTTATTCCGCAGGACATCTTTTCTATTTTTAATTTTTTCAGTTTTTTTGCTTGGCATTACTTTTTTGCTTGGTCCTGAAATAAATGGTGCACAAAGATGGGTCAGAATAGGATCTTTTTCATTTCAATCTTCTGAGTTACTTAAATTAGCCCTACCAATTTTTTTAGCAACCTTTCTTGGTGATAAAAAATTGCCAATACAACCCAAAGAAGTTTTTATATCATTAATAGTTATTGTGATTTCATTTTTTCTGGTTGCCAGGCAACCAGATCTTGGTACTGCATTAATTATCGCATTATCAGGATTATTTGTATTATTCTTATCTGGCTTAAGTTGGTCATTTATAGGTGGATCCTCAGCTTTGTTAATCATAAGCTCACCTTTTTTATGGAATGTATTATTACAACCTTTTCAACGGCAAAGAATTGCAACGTTGTTTGATCCAGGGTCTGACCCTTTTGGAGCTGGTTGGAATATCACCCAATCCAAGATAGCCATCGGCTCTGGCGGATTACTTGGAAAAGGCTTTGGAGAGGGCTCACAAACTCAGCTAAATTTTCTGCCTGAAACCAAGACTGATTTTATCTTTTCAGTGATAGGAGAGGAATTTGGATTTCTAGGGGTCCTTCTCCTATTAAGCATTTACTTTTTTATTTTAATGAGATGTTTTTATTTAGCACTCAGCGCAAGAGATCGATTTTGCAGACTTGTTATTGGAGGCCTCAGTTTAACTTTTGCAGCTAATTTAATCATTAATTTATGTATGGTAGTAGGATTACTCCCAGTGGTTGGAATGCCGCTACCATTTATTAGCAAAGGAGGCTCTTCCTTGATGTCATTATTCTTTGCTTTTGGCATAATTACATCAATGGGAACACATAAAAAATTCTTACCTCAATGAAATATTCTTTATCTCTACTGATCCTCTTCGCTAATCTGAGCTTTGCTGACTACTCAAAACACCCGCAAGCTGAAGATTTAATTGATGCACTGGTTAGCGAGCATGGTTTTGAAAGAAGCTATGTTATTAAAGTTCTGCAGTCAGCTAAAAAACAAGAAAAGATTCTTGATTCAATATCATCTCCTGCTGAATTTACAAAGACATGGGAGGAATATAAGAAAATATTTATAGAAGAGAAAAGAATTGCAAATGGAAAACTCTTTCTTGCTGAATACAATGATTTATTTAATAGGGTCGAAAATGAGTATGGAGTTCCAAGAGAAATTATTACATCAATCCTTGGTGTAGAAACAAGATACGGAAAGATTAAAGGAAGTTATAAAGTTCTAGATAGCTTAGCAACACTGGGTTTTGATTTTCCTAGACGATCAAAGTTCTTTAAAAGTGAATTGATTCAATTTTTTCAACTCACTCGAGAAAATAACTTAGATATTTATTCAATTCAGGGCTCTTATGCTGGAGCTATGGGCTACGGGCAATTTATCTCATCGAGCTATCGGGCTTATGCAGTGGATTATGATGGGGATGGATATGCTGATCTATTTAATTCTGTTCCAGATGCTGTTGCAAGTATTGCAAATTACTTAAAGATTCATGGGTGGAAGAGAGATGGAAAGGTTGTTCAGCAAGTTCAGATTAATAATGTCAGCAAACTCTACAAACACAATCAAAAAATAGAAAAATTTATACCTTTAAAATTTTCTGAGGGTACAAATGAGTCTTATGTTGTTAAAGATGGAGACTCTTTACTGGAAATAGCCATTGAATATGATATGGGTTTAAAAGAGTTGCTGCTATTAAATAATATTCGTGATCAAAACCTTATTAAGGTTGGTCAGAAAATTGCTTTGAATAAGAGCAAGGATATTTATTTTATTGGCGATGATAATTTTATTGCGATTACGAAATACAATCGAAGTCATTTCTATGCCAAAGCCGTGTATGATTTATCCTTAGAATTTTAGAAAAAATACCTATGAAACAAATAATTTACTTTTTACTGATCTCCCCTTTTTGTATTGATTTGATGGCGCAATCAATAATGCCAGAAGCACCAAAAATTGATTCAACTAGTTATATTTTAATGGAGGCCAATACCAATAAAGTTATTGCAGAATTTAATTCTGATAATCAGATTCCTCCTGCAAGTATGACAAAAATAATGACCGTATATGTAATTGCAGATCAAATTTCATTAACCCCCATTACTCTTGATGATAAGGTATTAATTAGTGAAAAGGCCTGGGCTAAGAACGTTGAGGGCAGTAAAACTTCTATTGAAGCAGGTAAAAAAGTTTCGGTTAAAGATCTCTTATCCGGAATTATTATCCAATCTGGAAATGATGCGTCTATTGCGATGGCTGAATATATCGGTAGTGGGACAGAAGAAGGTTTTGTAGATCTTATGAATAAATACGCATTAAAATTAGGATTAGCTGATACATTATTTGTTGATTCTACAGGTTTAAGCAATAATAATTTCTCTTCAGCAAAAGACTTGGCTAAGTTAACTCAAGCTCTCATTAATGATTTTCCTGATTACTATGAAGAATTTAAAGAAAGATCGTTTACTTTCAACAACCGCAAGCAATTTAATACCAATAAACTTTTGTGGAGAGACGATACTGTTGATGGAGTAAAGACTGGTTATACAGAAGCAGCGGGCTATTGTTTAGTTTCTTCAGCCAAGAGAAATGATATGAGATTAATAGCAGTAGTCACTGGCAGTTCTTCAGATAGCAGGAGGATATCATCATCACAGAACCTCCTCAACTATGGCTTTAGATATTTTGCTACTTCAAAATTAATCATCAAAAATAGCAAAATTAAATCTGCTAAAGTTTGGGGCGGAAAGAGTGATTCAGTTGCATTGGGCTCAGAAGAAGATATCTTCTTAACACTCCCAAGGAGAGATTTTAAAGATTTACTTATAAATTATAAATTTAAAAGTAATATTCAAGCTCCAATTCAAATAGGAGATAACATTGGCACAATGGAATTTGTTTCCAACGATCAAGTTGTTCTTTCATCCCCACTGGTTGCAATTGAGGCAGTTGAAGCCAAAGGATTCTTTGGTAGGCTATGGGCAAGGTTACTATTTTGGATCTCAAGCCTATTTTCGATGAATAATGATTGATAAAACCCAGCAATTTATCAGGGAAAATTAAGCGATTTAGATGAGGTAAAAATCTCACCATTCTCAAGAGCTTATACTTTTTCTGATAGTATTTATGAAGTCATTCCATATTTCAGAGGCAGACCATTATGCTTTCATCAACATGTGGATCGTTTAAAAATCAGTGCGCAATTAATGGATATGGAAGTTGACTTCGATCTAGTTATCAATGAAATCTCAAAGCTTTCAGAATGCCTTATAAACAAAGATGGTTATGTATATTTTCAAATATCCAGAGGGGTTGATCTGATCCGATCTCATCTCCATCAAGAAGATCTAGTCCCAGAGAGATTTGGATATGTTATGCCTGCAAACCTTTCATCCGCTCCAATCAATGCAAAGCTATGCAAAGATATTAGATGGGAAAAATGTAATATTAAATCAACTTCGCTTCTTGGAAATACTCTTTTGATGAATGAAGCAAAAAAAGAAGGGTGCAAAGAAATTGTAATGCACAAAAATGGTATCTTGACCGAGGCTGGTGCTAGCAACGTTTTCTATCTTAACCATACTGGAGAAGTTAGAACTTCAGCGCTAAATGAAAATATATTACCAGGAATCACCAGAGATATTCTTATCACGGCATTGCAAAAAAGTTCTTTTAAAACAAGGGTAGGGAAATGCTCAGTAGAAGATTTTACGCAATCACCCTGTATTTGGCTAACTAGCTCGACTAAGGGGTTACTTCCACTCAAGAGATTGATTGGGACAGATTACGTTCTAAGTGACAGCAATGAAGACTTCATTGAAATTGAGTCAATTTTTAAATCTGCTATGCAGTTACACCTTGAAGCTTCATAATAATATTCTCAATTTGTTCCCAAATATTAGCTTTTAGCAAACCTTTGTTCATTAAATCTAAGTTCAACATTTCTTCGTTGAGCTCCATAAATGCTGCAGCATTTGTATTCTTTATTAAGCTTAAATATTGACCAGTCTTTGAGGACCATACCCCACTGTTTATTAGAGCAGATTTCTTATTTGGTGCCAAAGTAGATTCTAGACAAGCATTGATAATTTTTGCAAGTATCCAGATCAAGGGAGCAGAATTCTGTCGTTCAGTCTCTTTAAGAAAATTAATAATTGAAATAGCTTTTTGAAAATCCCTATTGATAATTACATCTTCAAGCTCAAAAGCACTCAATCCAGAATGGAAATTAACATGGCGTGCATCTAAATTTGTTAGATTTTCTTCAGTAAGAAATAGAAGTTTTAGTAATTCGACTTCATTTTTTTGCCCCAATAAATTACCCTCATTATTTTGAAATATTGCCCCACCAAATAGAGGTAAGAGATTTTTTGGCAAGAACTCTAGTTGTCGCTTTAACCAAAGTTTCTCTTCCATAGGCTTTAATTTTTTACAGTCAATGATTAATCCATGTTGATCAATATTTTTAATCCAAGCCCCGCTGACAGGTGTTTTCTCAATACTTGATTCAATTATTAGTGCAAGATTAACAGAATGAAATATCGCCTCTCTCTCAAGCAAAGATTTAATTTTGTCAGGAAATTTTCCAGAAATATGTTTAATATGAACAATTAAATTTTCTTGAAAAAGCGATCCCTCAGCATTGCGTGAAATAATTTCTTCAATCTGATCTAACTCATCCTGGTAAATAATAACTTTTTCTATAAAATTATTTTTTTTTAAGGACTCTAAAATTTTTTTTATGGCAGCTTGCTTTAAGATTTCTTCACTTCCGGTTAAGGTAAAATAGCGAGATTGCTTAGAGTCTAAAAAATTAAGAAACTGAACTTTCACTTAAAAAGTACTCCTGTACAAGAGCTTCCAAAAGACTAAATTCCAGCTCATCAATAAGTTGCTTTTGAGCTGATATTTCAGCCTGAGGATTAACCTCATTAGATGGTAGCTGAACTGTAGCAGACACCACCCCACTTCTTTTTCTTTGCTTAATGGTCATTTCAAATTGTAACTCGCCAATAACTTCAATTTGTCTAATTCTCGACCGAGGACCTCCATAGAGGTTTTTTTTCTTAAACCGCAATGAATTTACCAAGAGCGTAGGACCATCTAATTCTAAATTTGTAACAAAATATTTTTTTGACTTCCTCTGAAAGCTAGAAGAAATTTCATTATTAAATTCAATAGAACTAAATTCTGCAATATTGGTTGCAATCAAGCTGTGCTGACATCCCGCAGTGAAGAGGATGGTTAGCAATATAGTGAGATGTTTGAGATTTCTACTTGGCGCCATCAAAAAAATCTTCAAAACCAGATGGGTCGTGCCTTCCAACTACTAAATTTTCTAGCATTCCAAATCCTTTTTCTGAGCCTAGTGTTGCCTTAACAATTTGATGAGTATGAAAGAAAGTATAATCGCCTGGATCAACTTCAGCTAAATCCCAAACTTCATAGCCTGTTTCGCTTTCACCTTTCCAAATTCCATGTCTCCATTCATCATGTTGATAGCCTATTCCCTTGCAAAAGAATATTGGGCCGATTGTTTCTAGCTCTAGATCAAATTTCTCTTTATCTTTAAGCATGCCAGATATTTTTGCTCCAGTAGCCCAGCGCGATCCTTTTTGCCAATTCACAGAGTGATGTAGTGAATGAATTGTCTCAACCTTAATTTTAGATGGTATGGAAGACATATCATCATATAGTGGTAATTTATGACCAGATATTTGAGTAGTGTTACCGTCCCGATCCTCAAATGTACCAAATTGCGTACAGAAATCTTTAAAATGGATTGGAGCCCAGCACCAATATACGCCAGGTTCCTCATTAAGCATTCCTGGAGCTCCTCCTTCCGCTTCACCAACCGGTCTTACTCCCCAAGACCTATCTCTAATTCCATAAATTGCTGAAGGGTTAATTGTGCCTGCTTCAGTCGAGATCTCACCTGTCCATTTACCTAGTTGGGTAAATCTCACTGTATTCATTATTGTTCTAGTACCCTCCATTAAAAGTGATCGAGGTTCCTGGTGCGCAACAGAATTAGCTGAAAATTTAAGATTACAATTTAGTTTATTGTCAGGGTCTTTAAGAGAAAATGTTAGTTCATTCATGGGCTCGTCAATTGTTAAGGTCATTGGACCAACATTTATGGGCACTCTATTTTTATCTAGACGTTGGCTTGCATGAAAAGAATATTGTTTCCCTTCATAAGAGATGCTGAAGTGAGCGTCAATAACATGCCTATTTGGATACAGCCCAATTCCTATTTCAAAAATATATCCATTCTCAGGATCCAACCCATTAAAAAAATATCTGTCATAAAAATTTCTATCTGTTGAGCCAGGAACAGTAATCGGTTCTATTGCTTGATGGATTGGGTAGTCGTCAAAGGGAGTTATGTAGTTCATTTTAAATTACGAAATTAATTAGTTTTTCTTTGATATAGATTACCTTTTTTATTGATGTATTGGCGAGACTTTTTTTAACATTTTTATTTTCCATAGCTATTCCCTGGATTGTTTCTTCAGTTGCTTCAATAGAAATATTTTCCCTGCCTCTAACCTTGCCATTCACCTGAATAATTAGCTGGAAGTTTTCTAGTTTTAAAAAGTCTTCATTCACATTAGGCCAACTAAGCTCAAAATTCTTACCGTCTGAGTGAGAAAATTGTCTCCAAAGATATAAAGAAATATGCGGCGTAATTGGAGAAAGCATCTTTAAGGTAAATTGAATAACCTCATCAAGACAAAATTTTTCACTTTCTGTTGCTGTTTCTTGCTTAAAAGTCTCTGGAACAGCATTAAGCAATTCCATTACCCCAGCAATAGCTGTATTGAATGAGTTTCTTTGACTGAAATCATGTGTCACTTTTTTCAGTGTCTTATGACTTTTTTGCCTTAGAGCTAACTCCGCTTCATTAAAAGATGAAGGCTCAGATTTCTCAAAGATTGATCTACCTTCAGTTAAATTCCACACTTTTCTTAAAAACCTATATGAACCTTCAATGGCTGTATCAGACCACTCAAGTGATTGCTCTGGAGGAGAAGTAAACATCATGTAAAGCCTTACTGTGTCTGCCCCATACTTTTTAATCATTACATCGGGATCAACGCCATTGAGTTTAGATTTGCTCATTTTTGACATCCCATCTTTGATAACCTCTCTTCCATCCTTGGCAATTAAAAGACCATCTTTTTCATTAACTTCATCTTTGTTTATCCAATCTGGGTTAGAGTTTTTATCCAGTGCATAAAATGCATCCGCAAGAACCATACCTTGGGTCAAAAGCTTCTTAAAAGGCTCTGATGACTGTATTAATTTTTGATCTCTAAGCAATAGATTAAAAAACCTTGCATATAGTAAATGCAAGATTGCATGTTCAATTCCCCCAATATAGTGATCAACTGGAAGCCAATGATCTGCTTCAGAATCCAGCATACAATCCTCTGGCTGGGAGGCAAACCTTGCTGCATACCACGAACTTTCAAAAAAAGTATCAAAAGTATCTGTTTCTCTTTTAGCAGACTTTTTGCAATTCGGGCATGTTGTTTTTTGCCACTCCTTAAATCCACTTAAACTTAATCCCTTTGATGTAATATCATTAATTTCAGGAAGTTCCACAGGTAATTCATCTTCAGGCACCGGAACATGCCCACAATCTTCACAATGAATAATAGGAATTGGGCAGCCCCAATAGCGTTGCCTTGAGATCCCCCAATCCCTTAGTCGGTAGTTGGTTTGGATCTCTGCATTACTGCTATCACTTAAGTCACCAGCAATTTTTGTAAAAGCGTCATCTGACGTCATCCCGTCATAAGATAAAGAATTTATTAAAATCCCTTTTTCTTCAATTGCCTGCTCGTCAATATTTGCATTTGTTGGAGTTTGGATAACTTGAACTATAGGAAGATTATATTTTTTAGCAAATTCATAATCTCTTTGATCATGACCTGGAACGCACATAACTGCACCTGACCCGTATTCCATCAAAATAAAATTTGCGATCCAAATAGGCATTAAATCATTGGTTATGGGATGAATAGCTTTTAACCCTGTGTCAATACCTCTTTTTTCTTGTTTAGCAATTGCGGCTTCAGTTTTCTTGGCACCTTTATTTTCTTCGATATACTCTTTAATCTTTGGGTTAGCATCTATTAAATCCATTACCAATGGGTGATCTTCTGCTATTGCGCAATAAGTTGCTCCAAAAAGAGTATCTGGTCTAGTAGTAAACACCTCCAATACATCTTCTTTTTTATCTATAAAGAAATTAAAACTTAAACCTTTGGATTTCCCAATCCAGTTTTTTTGCATTAATTTGACTTGATTTGGCCAGCTATCCAAGGAGTCTAGGCCTTCAAGGAGCTCATCAGCATATGCAGTAATTTTTAGGAAATATTGATCTATTTTCTTTCTTTCTACTTCAGCTCCTGAGCGCCAGCCTTTTCCATCAATCACTTGTTCATTTGCTAGGACTGTTTGATCTACCGGGTCCCAGTTAACTTCCGATTCTTTTCTTTCCACAAGACCAGATTCTAATAGCTTGATAAAAAACCATTGCTCCCATCGAAAGTAATCTGGAGAAGATGTATTAATCTCTCTGCTCCAGTCATAACTTAGACCCAATGCATCTAACTGCACTTTCATGCTTTCTATATTTTCATATGTCCACTTTTTTGGAGAGACATTGTTTTCTATTGCGGCATTCTCTGCAGGCAATCCAAATGCATCCCAGCCCATGGGTTGCAAGACATTGTAACCTTGCATTCTTTTAAAACGAGAAATTACATCCCCAATCGTATAATTTCTTACATGACCCATATGCAGCTTTCCAGAAGGGTATGGAAACATTGATAGGCAGTAAAATTTTTCTTTTTTATTTGATTTAACTGCTTTATAGGCCTGAGAGTCTCTCCATGATTTCTGTATCAATCCCTCAAAGTCGGAAGGGTTATAGTCTTGTCCGCTCATTATTTTAGAAAAACTTCCTCAAGATAATTAATATTATGCTCATTGTTACAAAAGGTTTTGTCTATAAGTATGCGCTGATGAAGAGAGTGATTTGTCTTGACACCATCAACGAAAAATTCATCCAAAGCACTTAGCATTCTTTTTATACATGATTTTCGTGAATTTGCTGTGGTAATAATTTTGGCAAGCAATGAATCGTAATGAGGCGGTACTTTGTATCCAGAATAAATATGAGAATCAAATCTTACGCCAAATCCTCCAGGAGGATGCATTTTGCTTATGATGCCTGGCGAAGGAATAAAAGTCTCAGGATCTTCAGCGTTGATCCTGCATTCGAGCGCATGTCCTCGAAAAATAATTTTATTTTGATCAAGTTTCAAGTTCATACCTAAGGCAATTTTTAATTGAGCTTTAACAATATCAAAACCTGTAATCATTTCTGATACAGGATGCTCTACCTGAATTCGTGTATTCATTTCAATAAAGTAGAGCTGATCGTCCTCATAAAGAAACTCAAGTGTCCCTACTCCAGAATATGAAAGAGTCTTACATAGCTTTAAACAAGCTTTTAAAGTTCGATTTAATGCTTCCTCATTAATATTTTGGGCAGGCGCTTCTTCAATTATTTTTTGATGTCTTCTTTGCATACTGCAATCCCTTGTCCCTAAGTGAATAACTTTTCCCTTTCCATCTGCAACTATTTGAATTTCTATGTGTCTAGGATTTTGAATAAATTTTTCAAAATATAATGTGTCGTTCCCAAAAGCATTTTTTGCTTCTTGTTGAGTTAACTGGATAGAGGAAAGAAGGGTTTCCTCACTATCGACCATCTTCATTCCTCGCCCGCCGCCCCCAGCTGAAGCTTTGATCATTAAGGGATAACCAACTCCTGCAGCAATTTTTTTTACCTCAAATTCATCATTTGGAATACTACCTTTATATCCAGGAACTACTGGAATATCTGATTGCTCTGCCAGATCTTTCGCAGTAATTTTGTCTCCCATTTGCCTAATGACTGATGATGATGGTCCTATAAAAATAAATCCACTGGCTTCACATTTTTCAGCAAAGTTAGCATCTTCTGCTAAGAAACCATACCCAGGATAAATGGCATCTGCTTGAGTAAGTTCTGCTGCTGATAAAATTGCAGGAATATTTAAATAGCTTTCTAGGGGGCTAGCAGGGCCCACACAAACCGTTTCATCAGCTAGTCTTAAATGCTTAAGTTCTTTATCGCCAGTTGAATATATTGCAACGGTTTGTAAATCAAGCTCCTTGCAGGCTCTTAGTGCCCGCAAAGCAATCTCTCCTCGATTGGCTATAAGAACTTTTTGAGGCATTAAGCTATGATAATTATAGATTGATCAAATTCAACAGGCTCACCATCCTTAACGTTAATTGCGGATACAGTTCCCGAGAACTCTGACTTAATTTCATTCATCATCTTCATAGCCTCAACAATACACACAACATCTCCAGCATTCACATGACTACCCACCTCAACAAATGGTGGCTTATCCGGGGCAGGCTTTCGATAGAATGTGCCGACAATTGGAGACTTGATTGATGAGCCTGTATTTTCGATTGAATTTTCATTAGTTTCAGATAAAGTTGAGTGTTCTTTGGGGGGCGTGATGAGTGATTTACCACCTCTAGCTATTCTTACAGATTCTTCTCCTTCCTTGACCTCGATTTCCATCAAGTCTGACTCCTGCAGCATCTCAATTAATTTTTTTATTTTTCTAATATCCATTTTTAATCCTAACTAGTTTTAATAATGTGGTTCAGGGCTAATTCATAGCCTTGGGTTCCTAAGCCACAAATTACTCCACTGGCAATATCTGAAAAATATGATTTGTGTCTAAATTCCTCGCGTGAAAATATATTAGAAATATGAACCTCATAAAAAGGAATTCCAATGCCTAATAATGCGTCCCGTATTGCAATGCTTGTATGAGTTAATGCCCCTGGATTAATAATAATATAGTTAACATTATTCATTGAATCTTGAAGTTTTGAAACAATCTCATGTTCAGCATTACTTTGAAATGTCTCTAACTCTATATCACTTGAGCTAGCCTTTGTTTTCAGCCCTTGATCAATTTCCTCCATCGTTACTGAGCCATAGACTTCAGGCTCTCTAGTTCCAAGAAGATTTAGGTTTGGTCCATGAATTACTAATACTTTCATTTTTATAGATTTTATAGGGTTTTTTATAGAATTTAAACGATTTTAGAGCTTTTTTAGTTTTTTGGGGTAACAGTACTTTCCTTCGGCACAACCTTGATAACCTATTTCTATTATAGCATCATTCAAATTGTAGGCTGTAGAAACACTTTCCATTTGCAAAATATTCTTCAGAACAAGAGACTCACCAAAGAAATCATCCAGCAAAAGGACTTCCTCCGAAACATCAAAAGTATGTTCCAAAATTACATTGTTTACTTTAAGAAAAATTGATTTTTTATAAAGATAATAACCAGGGGCAATATTCCATGAGACATAAATTTTATTGTTAGCCACAAATGAACTTGTGGAAAAGGCCTCATCTACATCTAATATAATGTCTTGGTTAAATTGGCTTCCAGCACTTATGACGCTAGAAAAGAAAATAAATGAGTATAATAAGTTTCGTAAATCAACCATGTTCATAATAGTATAAAAGAGATGTTAGATATTCATTATAAAATTTTTATTACTATTATAGAGATATCTCTTCGAGGCGCATCTTGATTGCTCTATTTTTAAGGCTTTTTTTTGTTATTCCAGTGTGGTTGTTAAAACTTATAACGTTCAGAAAAAAAATTTTAGTAAATGGCCAGATCCTAGATTATCAAACTCAGATCTTTTTGAGTCTACAAAGTTTTGAGTCTGTAGACCTAGGCTCTTTTGAAACGGCAGCAGAGGTTAGAGAGGTAATAGAAAAATCGCGGGGAGGTTTACCAATTAATGCAAAGCCAATTTCCAAGGTTACTATAAAAGATCATGCAATTGATGGGAATGGCTTTAGTTTAGACATTCGAGAGTATGTTCCAGATATTTTATTGCATTCCTCTCCAATTTTATATTTTCATGGAGGAGGCTATGTTCTTGGTAGCATTGAGACGCATGATCCTTGGTTAAAGTTTTTTTCATCTCATATGCAATCAAATATTTTTTCACTTGAATATAGATTGGCTCCTGAAAATAAATTTCCGGCTGCTGTAAAGGATGCGAACCAAGCCTTAGAATGGATTGCAAAAAAAAATGATATTTCAATCTCCTCTATTAGTATTTGTGGCGATAGTGCGGGTGCTCATTTAGCAGCCTCTCTTTCTATGTATAGAGTAATGAAGAATTTAGAGTTACCTCACTCTCAATGCTTAATCTATCCAATGACTGATCCATCTTGCACTTCAGAATCACAACAAGCTTTTCAAATGGGTTATGGTCTGACGAAAGATGCAATGATGTGGTTTTGGGACCAGCTTCTCAGTTCCAAAGAAGATCTTTCTGATCCTCGATTTAACCTGCTGCGCAATAATGATATACACCCTCTTCCAAAAACGATAATAGTCACAGCTGGCTTCGACCCTTTATGCGATGAAGGAGAGGAGTATGCAAGAAAGTTATTTGAAGCAGGGAATGACGTTCAGCAGATACATTATCCCCATCTTGTTCATGGTTTTGTTAATATGACTTCCTTAAAGTCTGCAAAGAATGCTGCATTAGACATCATCAAAACTTATAGGACCTATTTTTAATCGTGAATCCACTGCTTAAAATTTCTAATTTATCTATTCAGTTTCGTGTAAGGAAATCTGAATTTGCCGCTGTCAAAAATCTTAATCTTTCCATTGAAGAGAATCAGATTGCTGGGTTAGTTGGGGAATCAGGCTCTGGGAAATCAGTTACAGCTATGTCAATCATGAGATTGTTGCCTGAGCCAAAAGCTCAATATAGTTCAGAATCTTCTATTTTATTTTCTGGAGAGGAAGTTTTAAAAGCCTCATCTAAAACTCTCAGAAAAATAAGAGGAAATGAAATTTCAATGATATTTCAAGAGCCAATGACTTCTCTTAATCCTTATCATAGAGTAGGTGACCAGATTGTAGAATCTATTCAATTGCACAAAGTGCAGTCAAAAAAATCAGCTATTTTAGAGGCAAAAACTCTCATGAAATTAGTGGAGATTGCAGAGGTTGATCGAAGATTTTCTTCATACCCCCATGAATTATCTGGAGGCCAGCGTCAGAGAATTATGATTGCCATGGCATTAGCCAATAAACCAAAACTATTAATTGCAGATGAGCCAACAACTGCCTTAGATGTAACTATTCAAGCGCAAATCTTAGACTTAATGACTAAGTTAAAGGATGAAGTTGGAATGTCCATTCTATTTATTACCCATGATCTTGGTTTGATTGAAAAATTTTCTGAGACCATCACAGTTATGCAAGAAGGTAGAGTGGTGGAGCAAGGCATTACAAAAGAGATTTTTGCTAATCCTCAACACGCCTATACTCAAAAATTAATTAATGCAGAGCCTTCAGCCAAAAAAGAGCTTTTAGTGTCTGAAAAACCATTGATTTCAGTAATCAATCTGGATGTTTTTTATCCGTTGCCTAAAAAGACTTTTTTAAAGAAAGGGTTTTTTCACGCTGTTAAAGATGTTAGTTTTTCAATTCCTAAAAATTCAACGATTGGTTTAGTTGGAGAATCAGGATCTGGTAAATCTACCCTTGGAAAGGCGCTAGCTGGCTTAATTGCTTATCGTGGTTCAGTTTCATACCAAGGAAATGATATTGGCAATTTAACCTCTAAGGAATCAAAATTTTTAAAGAAAGATATTCAAATTGTATTTCAAGATCCATATGGCTCTTTATCTCCCCGCATGACCATTGGTGAGATAGTGGGAGAGGGTTTGGATGTGCATTTTTCGCTTAACCAGAAAGATAAAGAAGAGCGAATTGCTGATTGTTTAAATGCTGTTGAAATTAACCCCGATCATAGATTTAAATATCCTCATGAGTTCTCTGGCGGGCAACGACAAAGGGTCGCTATTGCAAGATCATTAATTTTAAATCCAGCTTTTATGATATTGGATGAGCCAACCTCAGCTCTTGATCGATCTATTCAAATACAAGTTATTGAGTTGCTTAAAAACTTGCAGGAAAAATTCCAGTTGACCTATCTCTTTATTAGCCATGATCTAAAAGTCGTTAGATCAATGTCTGATTATATTTTTGTTATGCAAAATGGAGTCATTATTGAATCTGGTCCAGCGACCAAAGTTTTCTCTCAGCCTGAAGAGGATTATACTGACAAGTTGTTAAATGCAGCTTTAAAATATTCTACAGTTTAATTATGTCTAATCGAAAATATTCTAAAAATTTAGTTGATGGTCCTCATCAGGCTGCATCACGCTCAATGCTTAGAGGTGTGGGTTTTGAATCTGCTGATTTCACCAAACCCTTGGTTGGCATTGCTTCTACTTGGTCAAAAGTAACACCATGCAATATGCATATTAATGATTTAGCTGATGTCGTAGAGAGCTCTATTGATGCGTCAGGTTGCAAAGGCGTCTTGTTTAATACAATTACTGTATCTGATGGTATTTCTATGGGAACCCAGGGAATGAAATATTCTTTAGTTTCACGAGAGGTTATAGCAGATTCCATTGAGACCGTTGTTGGATGTCTAGGATATGACGGCGTGGTTGCCCTTGGGGGATGTGATAAGAATATGCCAGGAGCCCTAATTGCTTTAGCAAGGCTAAATAGGCCTTCAATTTTTATTTATGGTGGCTCTATTAGACCTAGTCCAATCAACACAGATTATGTGACCGTATGTGAGAAAGTTGGGGAGTATGCAAAAGGGGATATATCTGAAGAAGACTTAATAGCAATAGAAAAAGTTTCCGTTCAAGGCCCAGGCTCTTGTGGCGGAATGTACACAGCAAATACTATGGCATCAGGGATTGAAGCACTAGGGATGAGCTTGCCTGGAAGTAGCAGTCAAGATGCAGTTTCACAAGAAAAGAAACTAGACTGTCAAAAAGCAGGCAGCGCAATTAAAAACCTCTTAGATTTAGATCTTAAGCCTAGTGATATCATGACAAAACGAGCTTTTGAAAATTCCATTGCTGTCATTATTGCTCTAGGAGGCTCAACCAATGCAGTCTTGCATTTGCTTGCAATGGCTCATTCTATTGGAGTAGAGCTTGATCTTTCAGATTTCACCAGAGTTGGAAAAACAGTTCCTGTCTTGGCTGATATTAAACCATTTGGGGGTCACTTTATGTCTGAACTGAATGCTATAGGAGGAATCGCTCCTATGATGAAATCTATGCTTGAGAGCAATCTGCTTCATGGCGAATGTTTAACAGTTACTGGAAAGACTTTAGAAGAAAATTTAGCGGAGATAGATCACTATCCTAGCAGTCAAAAAATTATTTTATCGCCATCAAAACCAATCAAAAAATCAAGCCATTTAAGAATGCTCTATGGAAACTTAGCTCCAGAAGGTGCAGTTGCAAAGATTACTGGCAAAGAAGGTACTTTGTTTACTGGAAGAGCGAGGGTATTTAATTCTGAAGAAGAGGGTATGGAGGCTATTCTTTCAAAATCTGTTAAACCTGGAGATGTTGTAGTGATAAGGTATGAAGGTCCTCAGGGCGGCCCGGGGATGAGAGAGATGCTTAAGCCCACTTCAGCGATCATGGGACAAGGTCTTGGAGATAAGGTTGCTTTTATAACGGATGGAAGATTTTCAGGGGGAACGCATGGTTTTGTTGTTGGGCATATTAGCCCTGAAGCTGAGCTAGGTGGCCCAATTGCTTTAATTGAAGATGGCGATGAAATTACCATTGATGCTAATAACGATATATTAAGCTTGAATATTTCTGACAAGGAGATGGAGCAAAGACGCATGAGCTGGAAAAATCCAAATTCGTCCCCAACAAGTGGAGTACTGGCAAAATACAAACGGACAGTTCAATCTGCTTCCAAGGGTGCAATCACAGATTAAAATGGTTAATAGAACCTTTCCTTCAACACGTCTTCGGCGATCTCGCTCTAAGAGTTTTTTGCGAGACTTAGTTGCTGAAAATAGATTATCAACCGATGATCTTATCCAGCCTCTTTTTATTGCTGATCAAAAAGATCTACAAATAGCCATTCCTTCGATGCCAGGAGTCTATAGGCACAATCTAGATTCTTTATATGCCGAAGTTGAATCATTAATGAACCTAGGTATTAAATCTATTGCTGTATTTCCTTCTATAGACCCAGAGAGAAAGAATGCAGATGGATCGCATGCCTTTGCAGAAGATAATATTGTTTGCGCTGCCCTAAAAGAGCTCTCTATTAAATTCCCTGAAATGATTAAGATTGCTGATGTTGCGTTAGACCCATATACAGATCATGGTCATGACGGTCTGTTGATTGATGGAAAGATACATAATGATAAGACTTTAGATTTACTATCAAGGCAGGCTCTTATTCTTGCAAATGCTGGAGCAGATATCATTGCGCCATCAGACATGATGGATGGCCGAGTAAAAATTATTCGAGACATATTAGAATCCAATAATCTGGTTGATACTATTATTTTGTCATATGCTGCAAAATATGCATCTAGTTTTTATGGCCCTTTTAGAGATGCTGTAGGATCAGCATCCAGCCTTGGCAAAGGCTCTAAACAAACCTATCAGATGAATTATTCTAATCTTGAAGAAGCCATGCATGAAGTTGCAATGGATATTGAAGAGGGTGCTGACATCGTGATGGTAAAACCTGGAATGGCTTACCTGGATGTTGTGCATGCCGTTAAGACTAAATTTCAAGTCCCTACTTTTGTTTATCAAGTCAGTGGAGAGTACTCAATGTTAAAACTTAGTATTGAGAAAGGGTGGCTAGATAAAAATGTTATGTTAGAATCAGTAGTGTGCTGCAAAAGAGCTGGCGCAGATGCCATTCTTACATACGCAGCAAAGCAAATAGCCTCGGAGTTAAGTTCATGAGTGACAATGTCAAAGAAATTACAGCAGTAAATTTTAACCAAGAAGTGATTGAATCAGATATTCCTGTTTTAGTAGATTTTTGGGCAGAATGGTGTGGTCCATGCAAACAACTTGCACCAACAGTTTCAGAAGTAGCTGATACGGTAGTTGGGTCAGTTAAGGTTTGCAAGATGGATGTTGATAGTAATCAAGAAATTGCTGTTCAGTATGGAGTTCGCTCTATCCCAACCCTTCTAATTTTTAAAAATGGTGAAGTGTCAGCTACCCAAATCGGCGCTATCAGTAAACAACAATTGGAGGATTTTATAGAATCAGAAGCTTGAAACTTTGCATCTTGTGAGAAAACACATTATCATTTTCTCATCATAGCCCTTGGGCTACCAATCAAAACAAAATTCTTTTTATCCCACCCAACATATAAACAGGCATTAATTTATGAACCTAACCGAAATGAAAATAAAACCAATCAATGAATTGGTCGAAGTAGCAGAAAGTCTTGGCATCGAGGATGTCGGCAGGCTCAAAAAACAAGAAATTATTTTTAGAATTTTTAAAAAGCAAGCTAAAGATGGTGTTGATATATATGGTGGAGGGGTTTTAGAAATATTGAATGATGGGTTTGGTTTCTTGAGATCTCCAGAGGGCTCTTATTGTTCTGGTCCCGATGATATTTATGTTTCTCCTAGTCAGGTTAGAAAATTTAGCCTTAGGAAGGGCGATGAGATTGATGGAAAGATTCGACCTCCAAAAGATGGAGAGCGATACTTTGCTCTTGTCTATGTAGATACGATCAACAAAGAAGCACCTGAGAAAACCAAGAAAAAGATTTTATTTGAAAATCTCACCCCTTTATTCCCAACCTCACGTCTGACACTTGAGCAAGGCACTGGTTCAGTGGAAGATCTTTCTTCTAGGATCATTGATTTAGCCTCTCCAATTGGCAAAGGTCAAAGAGGCTTGATTGTTTCTCCTCCAAAAGCTGGTAAAACCCTAATGCTTCAAAGTATCGCTCATTCAATTACTAAAAATAACCCTGAGGTTGAATTAATAGTTCTTTTGATTGATGAGCGTCCAGAGGAAGTCACTGATATGACTAGGACCGTAAGAGGAGAGGTCGTTGCAAGTACTTTTGATGAGCCTCCAACAAGACATGTTCAAGTTGCAGACATGGTAATTGAAAAAGCTAAACGTCTTGTTGAGCATAAAAAAGATGTTGTCATTTTATTAGATTCGATTACTCGTCTCGGTAGAGCTTATAATTCTGTTCAACCAGCCTCTGGAAAAATTCTATCTGGTGGAGTTGATTCTAATGCCTTAGAAAGACCAAAAAGATTTTTTGGTGCTGCTAGAAATCTAGAGGAAGGTGGCAGTTTAACCATTATTGCTACCGCGCTAGTGGACACTGGTTCTAAGATGGACGAAGTCATTTATGAGGAATTCAAGGGCACTGGTAATATGGAAATTCATCTTGAAAGAAAAATTGCTGAAAAGCGGATTTATCCAGCAATCAACATTAGACGATCAGGCACCAGAAGAGAAGACCTACTTACCAGCCCAGAAGAGCTCCAACGAATGTTTATTCTAAGAAAAATTCTTGATGATATGGAAGACTCTCAAGCAATAGAATTCTTGATTGAGAGACTTAAGTCATCTAAAACAAATGAAGAATTCTTCAGTGCTATGAAAAGCGGCAATGGTAACGGAAAGAAAAAATAATTAGGTACTAGCGAATTTTATAGCAGCCTCAGTCATTTCCTTGTCATGAGGGCTTTTAGCAACCACACAACCTGTTACTCCATGGGCCAACGCAGTTTCTTGAATTCTTGGGGATGAAACAATTAAATTGAGCTTTCCTAAATCAGCCGCTTGAGTATTTCTCACAAGCACTTCTAAAGTTTGTATGTTGTATACCAAAAAAATAGCTCTTTCGTTTCCAGTAATGCGATTTAACCCAAGGCTCTCTTCATCCTCAACCCTGTAACAGGAAAACGTATCCAGTTGAATCTTAGTGTGTAGACTTAGCTGGGGTTTCTTTTCACCACAAAATATTAAACATTTCTTATATTTACTTTGGTTTATTAATACAGCAAGACCTGCAGAGTTAAAATCTTGAGGAACATCAGAGACTAAACCATGTTCATTCAAAACCCTCTGTGTTGCTAGGCCAATTGCCATGATTGAGAGATTTAAATTTTTTGACATCTGCTCTTGAAGATATGGAGCGCCAAATTTTGCAGCAGATTGACTCGTAAAAATAATGACATCATAAGAATTAAGTTGCTTAAGTTTTGAAAGCGCTTGAGCTGAGGGCGGGATACTTAAAATCTTAGTTAATGGCTGATGTATGAACTTTACCCCAGAGTGAGCTAACAACTCATTTGTTTTATTGGCTAGGATTGATGGCCGCGTGTTAACAATCATTTAAGTTTGAATTAGCTCTCTTGCACCGTTTGCTAGAAGCTCTATTTTAAATTGAGATAAAGCATCTAGCTCTTGTTCCGGTGAGAATATCGCTGCTTTTTCTATGGTAGAGGAGCCATTTTTATTTGAGACCCTAACTTGCAAATGCAGTTTCTGACCTTGAATAGTTACAAGAGCAGAAATTGGTGACAGACATGTGCCTCCTAAGGCTGCAACAATTTCTCGCTCAATTTTTGTTGCCGTGAATGTCTGCTGGCAATTAATCTTCTTCAATATCTCTAATAAGCCTGATTGAATTTGAGTATTGCAAATCTCTATGCCTATGGCTCCTTGGGCAGCAGCTGGCAACATTTGATTTTGTGAAAAAATATGAACGTTGGGGTAATCAATCTTCAGTCTATTTAAAGCTGCCTTTGCTACTATGAGCCCATCAAGGTTCTCACTAGTAATTTTACTGATTCTGGTTTGTATATTACCTCTTATAGGAACAATTTCTAGATCTGGATGCATTGCTAGCATTTGTGATTTCCGTCTGGGACCTGAGGTTCCAATTCTGGAATTTTTCCCAAGACCATCAAGCTTAATTCCATCTTTTAGCAGGATTGCATCAGATGTTTCTTCTCGAGATAGAGTCGCTGCAATAGAAAATTTAGGATCGAGCAGAGCCGGCACATCTTTCAGGCTATGAACTGCAATGTCAGCATCATGATTGGAGAGAGCAGTTTCTAGTTTAGAGACAAACAATCCTTTGCCACCAATAAGATGCAAAGGAGTTTCGGTTAAATCTCCCTCTGATTCTATCGGGACAATTTCACATATGCAGTTAGGCTCAGCTAATTCAAGTAAACTTATAGCCTGATTGGTTTGAAGCAATGCCAAAGGAGAAGTTCTTGTTGCTATCCTAATTTTCATTGTAAAATCATGAGCCTAACGTCCCCAATCGTTTTATCTTTCAGCACTAGTTGCTTTTTACTGAGCATAATTTCTGTTCGCTTATCCGTTTCTAAATAAATCTTTCCATCAGTAGCTAGAAGATTTTGGGCTCTAATTGCACTAAGTAAACTCTCGTAGTTTACTTGGTCAAAAGGCGGGTCTAAAAAAATAATATCAAATTTACGCTTGTTTGTTTGCATCCATTTTAGCGCTGCACTACAGGCAACCTCACTTTTACTTTGATATTCAAGATGATCAATATTTTTAAGAATATTTTTAAATAAACTTTTATCCTTCTCAACGAAGGTAACATGCGATGCGCCTCTAGAGAGAGCCTCAAAACCTAATCCTCCAGTGCCTGAAAATAAATCTAAACAAGCTTTATTTTGTATTTCAAACTGCAACCAACTAAACAGAGTCTCCTTTGCTCTATCAGAGGTAGGTCTTAGGCTTGGAGAAGCTTTAAAAACTATTCGATAGCTCTTGTTTCTGCCTCCAATTATTCTTATGCTTGTTGTATTCAATCTAGTAAATTTTTTACAGAGTATAAATTATAACGCCAATGCCAAAAGAACAATTTTTAAATGCTATGAGATTTTTAGCATCATCTGTAAGCGTCGTTGCAGCCAAAGATTCTAATGGCAAACTTTACGCCATGACCGCTTCATCTGTGACTTCATTGACGGTCGAGCCACCAGCCATACTTGTATGTGTTAATAAAGGTGCAAGCATTCACGATGTCCTAACACCTGGCAGTGATCTTTGCATTAATATTTTGAGCAAGGATCAGCAAGATATTTCAAATCTTTGTAGCTCCAAAGACTCTGAATCTCAAAGGTTTACTAATGACCATTGGAATACAGAAGAGACACCATTTTTGAAAGATGCCCAGTCCAATATTTTCAGCCAAGTGGATGAAGTAATTGGTTATAACTCCCATTCAATTATTATTGCAAAAGTACTGCATGCTCAAAGTGCAGATTCATTTGATGGCTTAATTTATGCAGATGGAGGATATTTAGCTTGATCCGATTATTATTGTCACTCTCACTGTTTTTTGCTAATGGATTAATTGCTCTTGAATTAAGCAAAGGCTCTGCAGCAGCAGCAGTGTATTTTATTACCCCGGCAAATGACGATATTATTTCAGGCGAAGTTATTGTCAAATTTGGCCTTCAAAATTTTGGAGTTTCTCCAGCAGGATTAAATGTTAATGGAACAGGCCACCACCATTTAGTTATTGATGATGATTTGCCCAACATGGATCAGCCAATTCCAGCAGATAAAAATCATATTCATTTTGGAAAAGGTCAAACGGAAGTCAAGTTAGAGCTTGAGCCTGGTCTTCATACTTTGCAACTTCTGCTTGGAGATTATCGGCATATTCCGCATAACCCACCGATATACTCAAACAAAATTAAGATTGTTGTTAAATAGATTTCTTAGGATTCAAGTGCTGAAATTAAAAAACTTCTAATATCGTTTCTAACTAAACCCATGGCATTGCCAGCTTTTGTGTCAATTGATGAATCTGCATCAAGATTCTCATTTCTTAGCAAGCCAACCAAGCCATGCACCAGCGCCCAATGATGAATACATTTTAGGTCTAAGTCTTTTTCTGATATGCCAGGATATAATTCAGCCAATATATGAACTAATTCCTCAAAAGTACCCTTGGCACTGTTTAATAATTCTGGGAATTCATTTTTATCAATTACTGGACTGTGCATTAAATCATAGGTATTTCTTTTTGATAGCCCAAACTCAATATAGGCTTGCGCCATTTCTAAAAACCTATCTCTTGTGGACAATGCTTTTTTCGCGGTAGAAGCATTATGTAAAATTTCTTTTAATTCTGTAAATCCACGTGTAGATACTTCAGCCAATAAAGATTCTTTGGTTTTAAAATGTCTGTAGGGAGCGGTTTGGGATACCTTAGCCTCCTTTGCAATCGATCTAAGGCTCATACGATCATGTCCATTTGCCTCGCAAATAATGCAAGCGCTGGATATCAGCTCTTCTTTTAGGTTTCCATGATGATATTTCATTTTTTATTCATTCTATGTTGACAGTGTTAACATGATTATGTATGTTGACACTGATAACATTAGATAATTTTCCTGCTTTAGTCAAACTTATGAAAAAAATAATATTTACCATAGCTCTGTCTATATATCTGCCTTTATTATCAGGAGAGGGCTCATCGCTCGAGATCATGACTATTGAGATGCAAGAATCTTATAAATCTACACAAAGATTTCCAGGCAAGATATTGCCCTTGAACTATTCAAAGTTGTCTTTTGAGATACCCGGAAAGATATCTCAAGTTATGGTTGATATTGGTGATGCTGTAGAGAATAACCAAATTCTTGCCTTTCTAGATCCTTCAGAAATGCAGGCAAATTTAAATCAAGCTTTGGCTAGATATGATTTAGCTTCACAAGCATTAATCAGATTTCAAGACCTTAAAGAGAAAGGCTTTATTTCTAATCAAGAGTTAGATAGAGCTAACTCAGAATTTTTAGTCGCTAAGGCGCAAGCAGATCTTTACAGAGTGAAATTAGAGCAAACGAAAATACGTGCTCCTTTTTCTGGGTTCATTCAAAATAGGTTTCTAGATTCAGGCACGGTGATAAGTCCTGGCATTCCAATCATAGAGATTATCGACTCTACAAGTGTCGAGGCTCATGTATCTATTCCTGCTAGTGTCATTGAGAGTTTAGATGTAGGTACTCAATATAACTTTTCCATTAATAACAAAATATTTCCTGCGACTTTAAAACGTTTTTCACAAATGAGTAATCAGGGTTCTAATAATAGACTGTGTATTTTTGAATTTAAGAAATTTATCAATCCAGGATCTATTTCCTACCTAGAACTTCAGCAGACTACAATTAAAAAGGGTGCCTGGGTTCCATTGAAATCTTTATCTCAAGGAACTCAAGGTCTGTGGAATTTATATACAGTCACTCAAGATATAAGTGGTCAATATCTAGTGTCAAAGCAGATAGTTGAAATTATTCATATCGAAGGAGCTGCTGCATTTATTAACGGAACTATTTCAACTGGAGATATGGTTGCAGCGGGTGGAGCCTCAAAGGTAATTGAGAGCGAAATTCTAAGAGTGCAATAAGGCTATGCTGCTTTTAAAAATTCTATTTGATAGACCAAGGATTTTTGCTCTCTTATTGGTATTTATTTTCTTATCAGGGATATTTTCTTTAAATACCGTCTCTAGGCAAGAGAATCCCGAGCTTGCTGAACGCTGGGCAGTTATTCAAACTGTTTATCCTGGAGCCTCACCCGCAAGAATAGAATCTCAAGTTTTGGAGCCAATGGAGGCAAAGCTTCGGGAGCTATATGAGCTAAAGGACATTATCTCTTTCTCCCAGCAAGGGTTTGGAACCACCGTCATGGAGATTAAATCTGAAGTACCTCCAGGCCCATTAATTGATCAAGTTTGGTCAGACGTGCAAAGCAAAATAGATCAATCTAGCTTTTTGCTTCCAGCTGCAGTAAAGCCACAATTACTAAGAACTGCTGGGCCGCCCACTACTTTGCTCTTCGCATTAACCTGGAATGGAGAGGGTGAAACTCCTTTAATATTATTGTCCAGAGTGGCTGATGATCTGCGTCAAACTCTTGCATACCAGGGAGGCTCTGATAAAAGTTATGTTTTTGGGGCGGCAGATGAGGAAGTATTGGTTGAAATAGATAATGCTAAGCTCTCTGCTTTGGGGTTGAGCTTTCAAGAGGTTGGAAGAGTGCTGTCATCGCTCGATGCAAGCCAGCCCATTGGTCAGATATCTCAAGGTGGGCAAGAAGTATTAATTAAAACTAAAGATAATTTAACCAGTTTAAACCAAGTCTCGAATTTACCTATTAAGGTAATCAATGAGTTTGAAATTATCCGCCTCGGAGATATTGCCACTGTGTCCAAGAATCCTAGAAATCCTCCAGAGGAGTTAACTTTATTTAATGGAAAAAAAGCAGTTTTAGTTGATATAAGAGGAGCTTTTAGTCAAAGAGTAGATTTATATGCAGATGAAATTGAAGAAACTGTTAATCAATTTAAATCTCAATTGCCTCCAGAAATAAAAATAGAAAAAATTTATGATGAATCTTATTACTTCAATCAAAAATTTAATAATTTATATTCCAGCATTCTCTTCGCAACCTTTATTGTTATTGGAATTAGTTACTTTCTATTAGGTTTTAAGTCTGCGCTGATTGTAGGATCTGTTATACCCTTAACAATATTTTCAGTCTTGTTGGGATGCAAGTTATTAGGATTGCCCTTGCATCAAACATCCATGACAGGAATTATTATTGCGCTAGGCTTGCTAATAGACAATGCAATTATTGTCGTTGAAGATTTTAAGTATCGGCGTCGCTTAGGCCATTCATTGCAAGAGGCCTCATTTGAAAGCTTTCACCATCTTTGGGTGCCGCTTGCCGCAGCAACTGCAACAACTGCCTTAGCATTTTTTCCAATTGCAGCCGGGTCAGGCCCAAGCTCTGAATTTGTTGGAGGCATGGCAAAGACCGTTATCTTATCTATTACATCCTCCCTTTTTCTTGCTCTATTTGTTGTTCCAGTTCTGCTTAATTACATGGAAAAAATCAAGCTCTTCAAAAAAGATATTTACTCAGGAACTGGCTACTCTAATAAAAAACTATTAAAGCGATACAGAGAACTTTTAATTTGGTCATATGCCTTTCCCAAAAGAGCCATCATGATTTCCATGGCCTTGCCTTTACTAGGGTTTCTAATGTTCCCGTTCTTAAAAGCAGATTTCTTTCCCGAATTAGACAGAAATATGTTCAAAGTTTTTATTGAACTGCCCCAAAATTCAAACACCAGAACAACTGAGCAGAGAGTTTTAGAAATTAGAGAATCTATTGCTCAAACAGGACTTGGTCAAGATGACATTTGGTTTGTGGGCAGAAGATTGCCCAGAATTTTATATAACGTTATCGGAGGTGACTCTGGTTTAGGTAGCAATAATATAGCTCAAGGTGTTTATTTTGCTTCCTCTTACAAGGAGATGATGGCTGCTCTGCCTGCGCTTGCAAAAAGGATAACAGGAGAAAATCCTGACTTAAAAATTGTTATTGATAAATTTTCATCCGGACCTCCAGTAGACTCAGCTGTTGAGTTTAGTATCGATGGGCCGGATCTCACAGTTCTTATGGCTCTAGGCAAGAAACTTGAGTTAATTATTAGAGAAGCGCCCGACGTATATTTAACAATAAGTGAACTTTCGCAAAGCTCTAAGAATCTTGAATTTAAATTTGATGAATCTTCTCTCATACTTAACTCTATTCCTGGTGAATTTTTCCTCAATGAATTAGCAATCGCTAGTGAGGGTTTTGTTATTGGCAATATGTTAGATGGAAATAAAGAGGTCCCAATTAAAATAAAAGGTACTTCTGAAGACTTAATCGAATCAACACAGTATTTATCGATGCCAGCTAATGATGGTTTTGATTACACATCAAGTTATGGTGATTTTGAAGTAACCAATCAAGCAAACTTTATTTCGCGAGATGCAGGCAAAAGGCAGAACACAGTATCTGCTTGGATTTGGCCTAAATTACTGCCGTCTGATACAGAAACTTTTCTGAAAGAAAAAATAAAAGTTTTTGAGTCAGAGCTGCCGCCTGGTTATATTCTTGAGCAAGGCGGAGAGGCAGATGCTAGAGCTGAATCGCAATCAAATATTTTTTCTTCAGTAATTCTGTTCTTTGTTCTTATTGTTATAGCGCTGGTCTCGGCGTTAAATTCTTTTAAGCAGGCAGGCTTAATCCTGAGTGTTGCTATTTGGTGTACCGGTCTAGCATTTTTGGGTTTGACTCTTGGGCAGGCAAATTTTGGATTTATTGGTTTGGTTGGAGCCATTGGCCTAACCGGATTATCAATCAATGATTCTATCGTGGTCCTTTCTCATATAAAGGAAGCCAATGCCAATTCACCATTAGACAAAGAGAGCTTGGTAGAAGTTGTCATTCGCTCAACCCGTCACGTTGTAACTACATCAGCAACAACAATCGGTGGATTTCTTCCGTTGCTCTTAACCAGTATATTTTTTAAACCTTTGGCGTGGGCAATGGCCGGTGGAATTATTGGCTCTGCCATCATTGCATTATTTTATATCCCTGCCTGTTATGCTATTTCTAAAAAGTTATAAAATTTAGTTCTTAGAAGAGAGGAAGTTAATGAAGTTATATATGGTGCATGTAGGATTTTATGATGTTGAGGTGGGAGAGGGGATATACGAATCTCACATGAATTTTTTTATTGCTGCGAGCAATGCAAAATCTGCGAAGAAAAAAACTTTTAATTTGGAGCAATTCAAGAATAAAAAAATGCACATAGATGGAATTAAAGAGATTTCTGATGTGGAAGGTTATAAAGTGATTTTAGAAAAAAGCTCTAATAAAAATAAATCCAAGGTATATTCTTACAACGAATCAAAAAAATTATAGCTATCAGATAGCCAGAGCTTGGGGGTAAGGATGAGAAGAATAATCACAGGTCATAACAAATTCGGTAAATCAATTATTACCATTGATGGTCCACCAGCTTGCTCCATCGGCGAGGATGTGGGGGGTTTGTTTGAGGTTTGGAATACTGATGGCAAATCAATAGACACAACAGATGAAATTGATAGAGCAGATTCAGAGATCCTATTATCACCTCCTGACGACGGCACTAAATTTAGATATTTTCAAATCAACCCAACCCCAGCGGGAATTCCGATAGAAGCTCTTCAGGATTTAGCAGCGCAAGCCTTTGCAAGCATTGGGGCAGCACATCACAGGGTTGATACCTCGAAGCATCCCGCAATGCACAAGACCAATACCATTGATTACATTATTTTACTTAAAGGAGATGTAACACTTTTGCTTGATGAAGATGAGGTTAGGCTTAAGCCTCATGATGTAGTTGTTCAAAGAGGAACCAACCATGCTTGGGTAAATAATGGTCAAGACCCTGCCTTGTTGATTGCAGTTTTAATTGATAGTGAATTAAGGTAATCCTCTTTCAGGATTGATCATGAGGTCAATAAGACGTTTTAATCTTTTTTAAGAAATTTCAAGATCCAATCTGTGACCTTAGCATTCTCAGTTTTTTCTTTGAGAGAATCGGATGCCTTCAAATATCTATCTTCTCCCAATATACTCCTTCGCATTTCAAGTAAGTCCTTTGCATAAGCTACATCAAACTCAACGTGTCCCTGAAAGCTTAAAATATGATCCTCAATTGTCAACATAGCAACAGGGCAATTTTTGCAACTTGCCAGCAAAATACTTTCCCGAGGTATCTTTAACACTTGATCTTGATGATTATAAATAAGATTGAATTCTTGCTGAGCACTTCCAAATAAAACAGTATTTTTTTTTAAGATCGCTCCATGAACTCCAACGTGCCACCCACCATTAGATCTCTCAACTTTTCCGCCAAGAGCTTCAGCGATGAGTTGATGGCCAAAGCATATACCAATTAATTTCTTTTGATGTTGATGAAGAGAACGAACAAAGATTTTGAGCTCATTTACCCAAGGTATATCATCAAAGGCGCTAACTTTACTTCCAGTAATTAAATAAGCGTCACACTCATCTAGGGCAGTGGGATAATCTCCAGATTGCACTTCATAGCTATGAATTTGAAGATTTGGATCAGCCTGCAAGAGCACATTTCTAAACATCGCTGGATATTGTCCATACTTTGTGTCAAATTCAGTCTTAAGAGTATCTGTATTTAAAATTCCAATTCTCATGCAAATTACATTTTTTAATAAAAGCCATTATATTTCATTCGCCCTAACTACAAGATTATTAAACGCCTTCTTGTTAACCCTATCAAGTCTTTTAACTCTCTCCTCCTCTGCAGCAGGATTAGATGAAAAAATTAATAATGCAGTTGCTCCTCTAAGCGCAGCTATCTCAAAGTTTATTTTTTATGAAATTACTCTTTTTGGAACCGCTCTGCCTTTAATAGTGTTATGGCTTATTGGCGCAGCAATATTTTTTACATTTTACTTTAACTTTATTAGCTTAAAGGGCTTTAAGCATACCTTCCAATTACTAAGAGGAGATTTCTCGAAACCTAATACCGGTGGTGAATTATCCCATTTTCAAGCTTTGTCGACCGCAGTATCAGGCACTGTTGGAATTGGCAACATTGCGGGCGTAGCAGTTACGATTTCTATTGGCGGCCCAGGTGCAATATTTTGGTTAATCATTGCAGGCTTTTTAGGCATGTCTACTAAATTTGCCGAGTGTGTTGCGGGTGTTATGTATCGGAAGATTAATCCTGATGGCAGTATTTCTGGTGGCCCCATGTACTATCTTGAAGCTGGCTTAAAAGAACGAAATCTAAGTTGGCTTGGAAAGCCAATGGGTTATTTTTATGCTAGTTCCATAGTCATAGGCTGTTTAGGTATTGGTAACATGTTTCAATCCAATCAAGCTTTTCAGCAATTCATTTTTATTACAGGAGGAGACAGTAGTTTTTTTGCTGACAAAGGCTGGCTATTTGGATGTGTATTAGCTGCGATAGTTGGACTGGTTATTATTGGTGGAATTAAAAGTATTGCTAGAGTGACCAGTAGGCTTGTGCCTTTTATGACTCTTGCATATGTATTAGGCGCCTTGCTGGTTATAGGCTTGAATGCTGAGAAGATTCCCTGGGCTTTTTCAACAATATTATCAGAGGCATTTAACCCTAGCGCTATGAGCGGTGGAATGTTGGGAGTGATGATCCTTGGATTTCAGAGAGCAGCCTTCTCTAACGAGGCTGGCATTGGATCTGCGGCTATAGCTCATGCAACAGTTAAAACTTCTGAGCCCGTGACCGAGGGTTATGTAGGGCTGCTAGAGCCTTTTATTGATACCGTAGTTATTTGTACTCTTACAGCACTGGTGATTCTAACAACTGTATACGAGCCCGGATTAGAGGGGAGTGGCATTCAGGGTATTGCTTTAACCTCGAAAGCCTTTGGTAGCACTATAGGCTGGTCTATTCTTCCGCTATCATTCATTGCAATTTTATTTGCATTTTCGACTATGCTATCTTGGTCATATTATGGTCTAAAGGGGTGGACTTATTTACTGGGAGAGTCAATGGGAGTTGAAATAGTATTTAAAATTTTCTTTTGTATTTTTGTTGCTTTCGGCTCCATGATTAGTTTAGATGCTGTTTTAGATTTTTCTGACGCGTTAGTTTTTGTAATTGCTCTTCCTAATATTTTAGGTCTATATATTTTAGCGCCAGCTATTAAGAAAGAGCTTGTTAGTTACCAGGCAAGATTAAGCAACGGATCCATTGTTAATTTGAGAGAGCTTAATGATTAACGGCTATTGCGACCCTCGTTTTGAACATTTAAAGGAAACCTTTACGCATGCCATAAAAACTCAATTTGAGGTTGGCGCTGCCCTTGCTATTGAGCATGAGGGAGAGTTGGTTGTAAATTTGTGGGGCGGACATAAAGACGCTTTGCGAACCTCCGCATGGCAAGAGGATACGCTTGTAAATGTTTGGTCTGTAACCAAAGGTGTCACAGCAACCTGTATAGCTAAATTAATAAATGATGGTCTCTTAGATCCAGATGAAAAAGTCTCAAACTATTGGCCTGAATATGGCTGCAATGGAAAAGAGAATACAAAAGTCAGTGATTTTCTATGCCATAGAGCGGGTATGTTCGGTTTTCAAGATGGTATGCCAGAGGGCTCATGGCAGGATTGGAAGAAATTTACAGATCGTCTTCAGTCTCAAGCTCCAATCAGAGAGCCTGGAACCTCACAGGGTTATCACGCTATGACTTATGGTTGGTTAGCTGGAGAATTGATTAAAAGGGTAGACGGTCGAACTGCAGGAGAATATTTCAAAGAAGAGATAGCCTCACCACTAAATATTGATTTTCATATTGGTCTTAAGGAATCTGATTTTGAAAGATGTGCAGATATGCTGATGATAGAGATGGACCCAGATAACATAAAACTTCCTGGTAATTTTATGCGGCATATTCCAGATTTCCTGTTGCCCAAAAAGCTCAAGAATTTTAAATCTTCTATTACCGGAGGAGATTTTCTTATAGCCTTTCAAAGTAGGGCCGGCGATGGGGTAGATTATCCAAATCTTCCTGATTGGAGAATGGCAGAGATCCCCTCTGCAAATGGCCATGGGTCAGCAAAAAGTCTCGCAAAGCTTTACGGAATTTTGAGTAACGGATGTGAAAGAGATAGTGTATCTATTATGAAACCTGAGACACTTGAGCGCTCTATTACTCCTTATTCATCTGGTCCAGATACAGTGCTTTTTGGTGCTAATATTAAATTTGGTTTAGGTTATGAGTTAGAGAAAGGTGTCAGTGGATTAGGCAATCTCTCTCCAGTCTTTAAAAATAAAATGTTTGGCCATGCTGGAGTTGGTGGGGCAGTAGCTTTTGGAGATCCGGATAAAAAGCTGGGGTATGCATTTGTATGTAATCAACAGCATCAAACAAGATACCTTTACCAGACAAACAATCAACTGGTTGATCAGCTATATGCAGCTTTGTCTTAAAAAATATTTATGAGCGGACATCATCATGCACCAGAAAGCGATAGAGGTTTGAAGTTTGCTGTTGCGATCAATCTTCTTTTAACTCTTGCGCAGGCAGTTGGAGGGATAGTTGCAGGCAGCCTATCTCTTGTTGCAGATGCATTGCACAATCTGAGTGATGCAGCAGCATTAGGCATAGCGCTATTTGCAAGATCTATCAGTCGCATGCCAGCGGATGAATTCAAAACATTTGGCTATCAAAGAGCCGAAGTCATAGCAGCACTCATCAACATAACCACATTGATCATTATCAGTCTTTATTTGCTCTATGAGGGAGTGTGGCGGTTAATTGAGCCTCAAGCCGTAACAGGTTGGATTATTGTGATTGTAGCCTCAGCTGCATTAATCATTGACATGATTACAGCATTAATCACATTTAAAATGTCTAAGAACAACATGAATATGCAGGCTGCATTTTTGCATAATTTATCTGATGGATTGGCTTCCATGGGAGTGATTATTGCTGGAACTTTAATTATTCTGTATCAATGGTACTGGGTTGATACAGCTCTAACCTTTTTAATTGCAGGTTTTGTTTTTTGGCAAGGGTTAATAATGCTTCCACGAACAATTCATCTTTTAATGGAGGGTAGTCCTGAAAACTTATCTCGTGAAGAGATTAAACTATCTGCTATAAATATTTCTGGTGTTGAGGATATGCATCATTTGCATATATGGCATTTAGATGAGCATAGAGTTGCTTTGGAAGGACATGTTGCTGTCAATGTAAATGAATTGAAAGAAGTCAAAGCTATAAAAGATCAATTAAAACTGATGCTTAAAAATAAATTTAATATTACACACTCGACACTTGAATTTGAACATCACACAGATTCAACATGTGATGAGAGCTAGGTAAATTAATTTAGAGTTGGTGCAGGAGCATTTCTGGAAAAGAAATTTCTAGATTTTTTTGGCTTTTCATCTTTAAGTAAATGTTTATTTGCATTGATAACTTCATCAATATCATCCATCAGCTCAAAATACCCCAATTCTTTGTAACACTCTCTTGCTACTTTCAATGCTCGCATCGTTTCAGAGGTATTAGGAATATTTTCAATTACATATTTTGCTCTCCTTAAGGCAGCTACATAAGCTTTTCTTTTCATATAGTAATCAGCTGCAACTAATTCATTCTTTGCTATAAGGCTTCTAAGATAAATAAGTCTTTGCGAAGCATAAGGTGCATATTGGCTTTGAGGAAAACGAGTTAAAAATTCTGATAATTCACTGAATGCTTCTTTAGCACCAGAAATATCACGGTTTGCAAGGTCTGATTTAAACACTCTAGCAAACATTCCCTTGTCCCTAGTATAGCTAGCAATACCCCGCATGAAATACGCATAATCAATGTTTGGATGACGCGGGTTCAATCGAATAAATTTTTCAGCTGCTTCATGAGATGCTTCATCTTCTCCATTCATAAAAAATGCATATATCAGCTCAGATTGAGCTTGCTCTGCATAACGACCAAATGGATATCTTGATTCAATAGCTTCTAAAGATTCAATTGCTGAAAAGAAATTATTTGCTTTCATCCTGCGTTGAGCAAGATCATAATAAGTTTTCTCAGGCTGCTCAATAACAGGGCCGTCGGAGTTACATCCTGCTATGAAAAAGACTGGCAGCAATGAAGCTAAAACAGAAAAGATTCGAATATATTTTTTCATTTGTCCCATGGGTAGTGTATTTTACATTTATTAAAGCATTTAGGTTAATTCAATTACATTAGATTTAAAGATGACAAAAAAGTTTCAGCATGAAGCAAATAATTAAAATTATTAATATAGATTTTCATAATTCTAGGCTAGACCAAGCGGCAACTTTTTTATATGAAGATTTTTCTCGGAGTCAAATCCAACGCTGGCTTGAATCAGGGCATTTACTTGTAAACGGAGAAAGTCTAAAACCTAAAGATAAAGTTCATGAAGGCGATGAATTATCTTTAGACCCTGTGCTTGAAAACAAAGTATCTTGGCAGGGCGAGAACATTGATCTGGTGGTTCATCATGAAGAGGAGCATTTCTTAATTATTAATAAGCCCCCTGGATTGGTTATGCATCCAGGCGCAGGCTGCAGTAATGGAACTCTTGCAAATGCTCTGGCTTTCCACTACCCAGAATTAACTAAACTTCCAAGATGTGGAATTGTTCATCGGTTGGACAAAGATACATCTGGTTTATTGGTAATAGCTAAAACAGAAAAATTTAGAAATTTCTTTGTAGATAAACTTCAAAACAGAGAAGTTTACAAACAGTATGAAGCTCTTGTTGTTGGACATGTCATCGGCAGTTTTTCTATTGATCAAGCAATCGAAAGAGATCCTCGAAATAGAGTCAAGATGCGAGTAACTGATTTTGGAAGAGATGCTGTTTCACATGTCTCTTTGATTAAATTCTATGGTGGCTATTCACATATAGCCATAGAAATCGAGACGGGCCGCACTCATCAAATTCGAGTTCATCTGAGTTGTCAAAAGTTACCCATTATTGGAGACAGAACATACAATCCCCGAAACTTAATAGCTAAAGATACTCCAAGTCATTCAATACCCAAGATTCAAAATTTTCCTCGTCAAGCTCTGCATGCAAGGAGAATTGGGTTCAAATCCTTAGACACTGATGAATATATACAATTTGAGTGCGCTTTAGCTGAAGACATGCAATTACTAATATCCTATCTTTAATCAACTGTTTGAGCTTTTTAAACATACCTAAAACTTGTTTTTCACAATAATTAATGTATAAAACTCCTTACCTTTTAGCAAATACTTTTAACTCATGAAACTTTCAGGTGGAGATCTGTTAATGCGCGCCCTTAAAGATGAGGGTGTTAAATTTATCTTCGGTTACCCCGGTGGGGCAGCCTTGCATATTTACGACTCAATTTTTAGACAAAAAGCCTTTGAACATATTCTAGTTCGACACGAGCAAGGAGCAACTCATGCCGCAGATGGTTATTCAAGAGCCACTGGAAAACCTGGAGTAGTGTTAGTGACCTCAGGACCAGGAGCAACGAACGCAATCACTGGTCTTGCAACCGCATATATGGACTCTATCCCCCTTGTGGTTATATCCGGACAAGTACAAAGTCATTTAATTGGGACTGACTCATTTCAAGAAACTGACATGATAGGAATCTCTAGACCTATTGTGAAGCATAGTTTTATGGTCCAAGAAGCTAAAGATATTCCTCGTATTATTCAAGAAGCTTTTCATATAGCTACTACTGGAAGACCTGGTCCAGTGGTTATCGATATTCCAAAAGATAAAACTGATCCGTCTCAATTATTTGAATATAAGAGAGTTAAAGATATTTCATTGCGCTCTTATCAACCTAGAGTTTTGCCACATCCAGGACAGATTAAGAAAGCCAGTAAGAATATTTTATCAGCTGAACGTCCAGTTATATATGCTGGAGGCGGCGTTATCCTTGGTAATGCTCATAAAGAATTAACTGCTTTAAATAAGTTGTTAAAAGCTCCTGTGACAAATACTTTAATGGGTTTAGGTGCCTATCCTGCAGATAATAAATATTTCATGGGAATGCTTGGGATGCATGGAACTTACCAAGCAAATATGGCAATGCATAATGCTGATGTCATTATTGCAATTGGAGCCCGATTTGATGATCGCATCACTAATACACCATCAATGTTTTCCCCTAATGCTAGAATTATTCATATAGATGTAGACCCTGCGTCAATCTCAAAAATTATTAATGCAGATATTCCTATTGTAGGCCAAGTTAGGGAATCTCTTGTCGCTCTTATTAAAGAGATAAAACGTTCTAAAATTAAGATTGATTCAGAAGCTGTTGAGTCTTGGAATGCACAAATCACTCAATGGAAAGCAAAACATGGCTTAGACCATGAGCTTTACTTAAAAAAAACAAAATCAAAGATGATTGTTCCACAGGTAGTTGTGCAAGAACTCTATCAAGCTACAAACGGGAATGCATACGTAACTTCTGATGTTGGGCAGCATCAAATGTTTGTTGCTCAGTACTATCACTTCAATAAACCTAGAAGGTGGATCAATTCAGGTGGCCTTGGAACTATGGGATTTGGTTTGCCAGCTGCAATGGGCGTTAAATTTGCATTCCCTAATCAGGAAGTTGTTTGTGTGACAGGGGAAGGCAGCATTCAAATGTGCATTCAGGAATTATCAACTTGTCTGCAATATAACTTACCTATTAAAATTATTAACATTAATAATGAAGCCCTAGGAATGGTCAGACAATGGCAAGATATGAATTACGGTGGAAGACATTCTGCAAGCACATACTCTGATTCCCTTCCTGATTTTGTTAAATTAGCTCAATCCTATGGACATGTGGGCATGAAAGTTACAAAGCAATCCCAGTTACGCAAAACTTTAGATAAAGCATTCGCCATGACAGATAGACTAGTCTTTGTTGATGTCTATGTTGATCCAAATGAACATGTATACCCAATGTTAGTTTCGCCGAATGGAAGCATGAAAGATATGTGGATTAAAAAAAATACCAAAGCATGAAAAGAATATTATCAATCTTAATAGAAAATAAACCAGGAGCTTTGGCTAGAGTTGTGGGATTATTTCATCAGCGCGGTTACAACATTGAAACTTTGAATGTTGGACCTGTCTTTGATGGAACATATTCACGGATGACAGTTACCACTAGAGGCTCAGAAAATGATGTTGAGCAAATTACCAAACAAATAAATAAAATTATTGATGTAATCAAGGTCTCTGATTTAACTGAGGGAGAGCATCATGAGCATGAGTTTATTCTTATAAAGTTTAATAAATTTAAACAAACAACAAAAATTCAAAAAATCCTAAAGTCACTGCATGGAAAAATGCTAGAAAAAAACAAGGATGTGATAGTAATGTCTGCTTTTGGATCATCGAGTAATATAGAGGCAGCAATCAAGGCAATCGGGAAAACAAACCTTTTAGAGATTGCAAGATCTGGAAGCCTTGGTTTGCATGAAGGTGAAAAAATTTTAAAAATTTAGGAGATAAATAGAATGAAAATTTTTTATGATGATGACGCAGATATTGAAATTATTAAGAATTTAAAAGTAACTATAGTTGGCTATGGCTCCCAAGGTCATGCCCATGCAAATAATTTACATGATTCTGGTGTGGATATTACTGTTGGTTTAAGGGAAGGGTCATCATCTTGGAAGAAAGCCGAGGAAGCTGGTTTAAAAGTTTCGAAAGTTAGCGCCGCAGTTACTGATGCAGACTTAGTAATGATACTTGCTCCTGATGAATTTCAGCAAGGTATATATGAATCAGAGATTCAGCCAAATTTAAAATCAGATGCAGTTCTGGCATTTGCGCACGGATTTAATATTCATTTCAATAAAATTATCCCAAGCGATAGCATGTCTGTAATTATGATTGCGCCAAAAGGTCCAGGTCACACAGTAAGAAGCACCTATATTAATGGAGGAGGAGTACCTTCTTTAATTGCCATCTTCCAAGACAGGAATAATTCAGTAGGAAATTCTGCTAAAGAGATAGCTCTTTCATACGCTAAAGCAAATGGTGGCACAAAAGCCGGTGTTCTTGAGACAACATTTAAAGAAGAAACAGAAACAGATTTATTTGGCGAGCAAGCAGTTTTATGCGGAGGAATGACAGCATTAATTAAAGCGGGCTATGAAACCCTTGTCGAGGCAGGATACAGCCCAGAGATGGCATACTTTGAATGCTTGCATGAAACTAAACTTATTGTTGACTTAATTCACGAAGGTGGAATTGCTAACATGCACTATTCAATATCTAATACTGCTGAGTTTGGTGATTATGTTAGTGGTCCGAAAGTTATTACAGAGGATACTAAAGTTGCAATGAAGGCAATTTTAGAAAGAATTCAATCTGGAGAGTTCGCTGATAATTTTCTTGATGATTGCCGTCAAAGCAATGATGGTTCAGGCGGCCCAATAATGAAAGACAGGCGAGAAAAGACTGCATCTCATTCAATAGAAAAGGTTGGATCTGAACTGCGATCCAAGATGAAATTTCTTAACTCTGAGCGACTTGTAAATAAAGATAAAAATTAGCTCCAAAACCGTTGATATTTAACCCTAAGGGTATACAATTCTCCGTTCCGGCCTTGAGCCGGCAAGTTCTTTTAACATATTTGGTTACTCGTGTGGGTGTTCAAAATACGAGATTTAAATATTTTTCGTTACTTTTAATATTTTATAAAAGTAACATAACATGATTATAATTGAAGAGTTTGATCATGGCTCAGATTGAACGCTGGCGGTAGGCTTAACACATGCAAGTCGTGCGAGAAAGTATCTTCGGATATGAGTAGAGCGGCGGACGGGTGAGTAACGCGTAGGAATCTACCTAGTAGAAGGGGATAGCCCGAGGAAACTCGGATTAATACCGTATACCTCCTTCGGGAGAAAGAAGGCCTCTCTTTGAAGCTTTCGCTATTAGATGAGCCTGCGTAAGATTAGCTTGTTGGTGAGGTAAAGGCTCACCAAGGCTACGATCTTTAGCGGGTCTGAGAGGACGATCCGCCACATTGGGACTGAGACACGGCCCAGACTCCTACGGGAGGCAGCAGTGGGGAATATTGGACAATGGGCGCAAGCCTGATCCAGCCATACCGCGTGTGTGAAGAAGGCCCTAGGGTTGTAAAGCACTTTAAGTTGGGAAGAAAAGTTATTGGTTAATACCCAATAACCGTGACATTACCATCAGAATAAGGACCGGCTAATTCCGTGCCAGCAGCCGCGGTAATACGGAAGGTCCAAGCGTTAATCGGAATTACTGGGCGTAAAGCGCGCGTAGGTGGTTTATTAAGTTGGATGTGAAATCCCCGGGCTCAACCTGGGAACTGCATCCAAAACTGATTCACTAGAGTACGATAGAGGGAGGTAGAATTCACAGTGTAGCGGTGGAATGCGTAGATATTGTGAAGAATACCAATGGCGAAGGCAGCCTCCTGGATCTGTACTGACACTGAGGTGCGAAAGCGTGGGTAGCGAACAGGATTAGATACCCTGGTAGTCCACGCCGTAAACGATGTCAACTAGCTGTTGGAAAGCTATGCTTTTCAGTGGCGCAGCTAACGTAGTAAGTTGACCGCCTGGGGAGTACGGCCGCAAGGCTAAAACTCAAATGAATTGACGGGGACCCGCACAAGCGGTGGAGCATGTGGTTTAATTCGATGCAACGCGAAAAACCTTACCTATGCTTGACATACTTGGAATGCTTTGTAATGAAGTAGTGCCTTCGGGAGCCAGGATACAGGTGCTGCATGGCTGTCGTCAGCTCGTGTCGTGAGATGTTCCGTTAAGTCGGATAACGAGCGCAACCCTTACCCTTATTTGCCAGCGATTCGGTCGGGAACTATAAGGGGACTGCCGGTGATAAACCGGAGGAAGGTGAGGACGACGTCAAGTCATCATGGCCCTTACGCATAGGGCTACACACGTGCTACAATGGAGAATACAGACGGACGCTAAGCCGCGAGGTGGTGCTAATCCTAGAAAATTTCTTCGTAGTCCGGATTGGAGTCTGCAACTCGACTCCATGAAGTCGGAATCGCTAGTAATCGCGAATCAGCATGTCGCGGTGAATACGTTCTCGGGTCTTGTACACACCGCCCGTCATACCATGGAAGTGGATTGCACCAGAAGTAGATAGTCTAACCTTAGGGAGGGCGTTTACCACGGTGTGCTTCATGACTGGGGTAAAGTCGTAACAAGGTAGCCGTAGGGGAACCTGTGGCTGGATCACCTCCTTAACGATAACTTTTCGTATTAGAACGACCCACACGAGTAATCAAATATATTAAAAGAAGTTCTTTATAAGTTTTGGTATGTAATTTTCTAGTGTTTATATCTTTTAGATATATACACCAGTGTCATATCTTTCTTTAGATATGTACACGTAGATCACTGCATTTAATAGAAGAAAATTTTATTAAGTTATTCTCAAACAATAACGAAAAAAACTTAGTCTGCAATAAAAAGGTCGACTAAGTATATAACCCTTTTTTAGGGTTATATGATCAAGTAATTAAGAGCACAAGGCGGATGCCTTGGCAGCTGAAGGCGATGAAGGACGTAGTAACTTGCGATAAGCTTCGGGGAGGTGGTAAACAACCTTTGATCCGGAGATTTCCGAATGGGAGAACCCAGTGTGCATAAGCACATTATCTTATACTGAATACATAGGTATATGAGGCAAACCTAGGGAACTGAAACATCTAAGTACCTAGAGGAAAAGAAATCAAAAGAGATTCCGGTAGTAGCGGCGAGCGAAACCGGACTAGCCCTTAAGCTTTTTTAAAATTAGCAAAACATACTGGAAAGTATGGCCATAGTAGGTGATAGCCCTGTATGCGAAAATTTTTTAAAAGTGAAATCGAGTAGGTCGGGACACGTGAAATCTTGACTGAACATGGGGGGACCATCCTCCAAGGCTAAATACTCTCAGCTGACCGATAGTGAACCAGTACCGTGAGGGAAAGGCGAAAAGAACCCCGGCGAGGGGAGTGAAATAGAACCTGAAACCTTGTGCTTACAAGCAGTCGGAGCAGACTTGTTCTGTGACGGCGTACCTTTTGTATAATGGGTCAACGACTTAATTTCAGTAGCAAGCTTAACCGTTTAGGGGAGGCGTAGGGAAACCGAGTCTTAATAGGGCGCTCAGTTGCTGGAATTAGACCCGAAACCGGGTGATCTATCCATGGCCAGGGTGAAGGTTAGGTAACACTGACTGGAGGCCCGAACCCACTTATGTTGAAAAATGAGGGGATGAGCTGTGGATAGGAGTGAAAGGCTAATCAAACCCGGAGATAGCTGGTTCTCTTCGAAAACTATTTAGGTAGTGCCTCATGTATTACCATTGGGGGTAGAGCACTGTTTCGGCTAGGGGGTCATCCCGACTTACCAAACCGATGCAAACTCCGAATACCAATGAGTACGAGCATGGGAGACAGACTGCGGGTGCTAACGTCCGTAGTCGAGAGGGAAACAACCCAGACCGTCAGCTAAGGTCCCAAATTATGATTAAGTGGGAAACAATGTGGGAAGGCACAAACAGCTAGGAGGTTGGCTTAGAAGCAGCCATCCTTTAAAGAAAGCGTAATAGCTCACTAGTCGAGTCGGCCTGCGTGGAAGATATAACGGGGCTAAATCATAAACCGAAGCTACGGATCTTAAATTTATTTAAGATGGTAGAAGAGCGTTCTGTAAGCGGTTGAAGGTGTGCTGTAAGGCATGCTGGACGTATCAGAAGTGCGAATGTTGACATGAGTAACGATCAAAGAGGTGAAAAACCTCTTCGCCGAAAATCCAAGGTTTCCTGTCCAACGCTAATCGTGGCAGGGTGAGTCGGCTCCTAAGGCGAGGGCGAAAGCCGTAGTCGATGGAAAACAGGTTAATATTCCTGTACTTCTTATAATTGCGATGGGGTGACGGAGAAGGTTAGGCTAGCACGGCGACGGTTGTCCGTGTTCAAGGTTGTAGACTGAGATTTTAGGTAAATCCGGAATCTCTTAAGGTCAAGAACTGATAACGACCACTCTTTGAGTGGGAAGTAGTCGATACCATGCTTCCAGGAAAAACCTCTAAGCTTCAGATTATAAGAAACCGTACCCCAAACCGACACAGGTGGATAAGTCGAGAAGACTAAGGTGTTTGAGAGAACTATGGTGAAGGAACTAGGCAAAATGGTACCGTAACTTCGGGAGAAGGTACGCCACCATTAGTGATGAGACTTGCTCTTTAAGCTGATGGTGGTCGAAGAAACTAGGTGGCTGCGACTGTTTATTAAAAACATAGCACTCTGCAAAATCGTAAGATGACGTATAGGGTGTGACGCCTGCCCGGTGCCGGAAGGTTAATTGATGGGGTTAGCTTCGGCGAAGCTCCTGATCGAAGCCCCGGTAAACGGCGGCCGTAACTATAACGGTCCTAAGGTAGCGAAATTCCTTGTCGGGTAAGTTCCGACCTGCACGAATGGCGTAACGATGGCCACACTGTCTCCACCATAGACTCAGTGAAATTGAAATCGCTGTTAAGATGCAGTGTACCCGCAGCTAGACGGAAAGACCCCGTGCACCTTTACTATAGGTTCACACTGGACTTTGACTTTATTTGTGTAGGATAGGTGGGAGACTTTGAAGCCGAGACGCTAGTCTTGGTGGAGTCGTCCTTGAAATACCACCCTTGTAAAGTTGAGGCTCTAACTCAGGTCCGTAATCCGGATCGAGGACAGTGTGTGCTGGGTAGTTTGACTGGGGCGGTCTCCTCCTAAAGAGTAACGGAGGAGTACGAAGGTATCCTCAGCACGGTCGGACATCGTGCAAAGAGTATAAAGGCATAAGGATGCTTGACTGCGAGACCGACGGGTCGAGCAGGTAGGAAACTAGGTCTTAGTGATCCGGTGGTTCTGAATGGAAGGGCCATCGCTCAACGGATAAAAGGTACGCCGGGGATAACAGGCTGATACCCCCCAAGAGTTCACATCGACGGGGGTGTTTGGCACCTCGATGTCGGCTCATCACATCCTGGGGCTGGAGCAGGTCCCAAGGGTATGGCTGTTCGCCATTTAAAGTGGTACGCGAGCTGGGTTTAGAACGTCGTGAGACAGTTCGGTCCCTATCTGCTGTGGGCGTTGGAGATTTGAGGGAAGCTAATCCTAGTACGAGAGGACCGGATTGGACGAACCTCTGGTGTTCCGGTTGTCACGCCAGTGGCATTGCCGGGTAGCTATGTTCGGAAGGGATAACCGCTGAAAGCATCTAAGCGGGAAGCCCCTCCCAAGATTAGATCTCCCATAGACTTCGGTCTACTAAAGAGTCGTCATAGACTATGACGTTGATAGGCAAGATGTGTAAGCGTTGTGAGGCGTTGAGCTAACTTGTACTAATAACTCGTGAGGCTTGATCATGTAACCTTAAAAAAGGTTCCATTGTTCAGGAATAACAAAATTGTAGTGAAAAGAATTACATACCAGTTTGCCTGATGACAATAGCAGTTTGGTACCACCTGATCCCATCTCGAACTCAGAAGTGAAACGAACTTACGCCAATGGTAGTGCAAGGTCTCCTTGTGTGAGAGTAGGAAATCGTCAGGCTTTTTTCTTTAAAAGGCTCTTAGATTCTTCTGAGGGCCTTTTTTTTGTACTAAAATAAGTCTATGGATATTAAAGAAATTTCTGATCGTCTTGAAATTGAAAAATTAGTTACTGATTATGCAACAGCTGTTGATGGTAGAAATTTTCATGAGTTTAATAATTTATTTACTCAGGATGCGTATATTGATTACACAGCAGTTGGTGGTATTTCAGGTAACCCCCAAGAGATTATTGCCTATTTAGAAGATGCGTTAGAATTTTTTCCTAATTACCAACATTTCATTTCTAATATTTCATTAACCATTAAAAATAATAATGCCTCAGGAAGAGTGATGTGTTTTAACCCAATGCAAACCAAGGATAAGAATGTTTTCTTTCTAGGCCTTTGGTATCAAGACATATATAAAAAAATTAATGATCAATGGTTCATTACATCAAGAGTTGAAGAGAGCTCTTGGTCTCATAATGTGCCTCAATCAGTCAACACCGAGCCAACAGGATGATTGTTGGCTTAACAGGTGGAATAGGCTCTGGAAAATCTGCTGCTGGAACTTTTTTTGAATTACTAGGAATTACAACGATTGATGCAGATCAACTTGCCAAAGATGTTATTGCAAAAGATTCTCCTGGTTATCATTGTGTTATTGACTCATTCGGCCAATCAATTTTAGACTCAAGTGGTTCAATTGATCGAGTAAGTTTAAGAGTTAAAATATTTGATAACCCAGAGAAAAAAAAATTACTTGAATCAATAATTCATCCTTTGGTTAAAAATGCTATGTTCGAAAAGATTGCAGCATCTAAATCTATGTATTCTATTGTTATGGTCCCGCTAATCTTTGAATCCAATAGCATGACTTCTTATGACAGAATCTTAGTTATTGACTGCAAAGAAAATCTTCAGCTTTCCAGGGCTGCCGATAGAGATCAAAATTCTTCTGAGTTAATTCAAAAAATTATTGACTCTCAGTGCTCAAGAGAGGAAAGGTTAAGCATTGCTAATGATATTATTCCCAATAATGACTCGTTGGACGATTTAAAATTGAAGGTTGCCGAAATACATAATTTTTATTTAGAGCTTAGTAAAAATGACTAAGGAATGTCCTCGCTGTAAAAAGACAGTAGATCTAAGTCGAGCAAATACAAGCAGACCCTTTTGCTCAAAAAAGTGCAAATTAATTGATTTGGGTACTTGGGTCAATGAAGAAAAGGTAATTAGTCGCCCAATAGAATCAGAGGATTTTTATCCAGACTAATTCCCTGTCTTAGTAAGTCTTATTATTGAGCTTTGCCGTGGCACTGCTTAAATTTTTTGCCAGAACCACAAGGACAAGGATCATTTCTGCCTAACTTAGGTTCAGTTCTTTTGATTTGGCTTAAGGGAGTTTGGTTTTGCTCTCCTGGGGTATTATTACTACCAATGATTGATTCAGGCTGATCTTTTTGGAGCTGTAAATTTTTATTTTTCTGAGCCTCAATAGACCTCTCTTCAAGCTCTTGAATCTCTTCTTCACTTGCAAGCTCTAGTCTAAACAGAATTCTAATAACTTCTGTATTTATATCTCCTAACATCGTTTCAAAAGTTTCAAAAGCTTCACGCTTGTACTCATTTTTAGGATTCTTTTGGGCATACGCTCTCAGGCCAACACTTTGTCTGAGATGATCCATTTCTGCTAAGTGATTTTTCCAGTGAACATCTAAAAGTTGCAACATTACTTGTTTTTCTAATTGCGCAACATTCTCTTGTATTTGCATGTATTTAGCCTTGTATCTTTCAATTGCACTGTTTGAAATGATTTCAGCAATCTTAGAAGGAGTTAGTTTTTTATCGTAGGCTACCTTTTCTTTAATGTTCTCTTCAATTAAATAGTTGTCGTAAAGATGTTTCTCTAATTCCAGTAATCTCCATTGGCTCTCTACAGATTCCAGCGGTATAAAATCATTGGCAATTGATAACATTTCTTCATTAATTAAATCTTTTATAGCGTCAGAGATATTATCTTCTTCCAATAATTGATTTCTTAATGAATAGATAGCCTGTCTTTGATCATTGGCCACATCGTCGTATTCAAGAAGATTCTTTCTTATATCAAAATTTCTATTTTCAATTCTTTTTTGAGCATTTTCAATACCACGAGAAAGCATCTTATGTTCGATATGATCATCACCCATGCCAATTTTTTCAAATAATGATCTTCTGCTATCTGTTATAAATAATCTTAATAGGTCATCTTCCAATGAGAGAAAAAACTTAGAGTAACCAGGATCACCTTGTCGCCCAGAGCGTCCCCTTAGCTGGTTATCAATCCTTCGAGATTCATGCCTTTCAGTGCCAAGTATGTGAAGGCCCCCAGCATTTACAACCACTGCATGCCGTTTTTCCCATTCTCCATCACCAATATTTTCTTTCCCCCCAAGAACTATATCTGTTCCTCGCCCAGCCATATTTGTAGCAATAGTAACTACCCCTGGTCTCCCTGCATTGGCAATCACGTCGGCCTCCCTTTCATGCTGTTTGGCATTAAGGACTTGATGCGATATTTTTTTCTTCTCTAAAAGTGCTGATACGATTTCTGAAGATTCAACTGAGGCAGTTCCCACAAGAATGGGGGCATCTTTTTTTCTTAGAACCTCTATCTCCTCTATCAAAGCTTTAAATTTTGCCTCTTTGGTAAGAAAGACAAGATCTTCATTATCATCTCTTGCCATGGGTTTATTTGTCGGAATTATTGAAACATGTAAGCCGTATATTTCTGCAAACTCAGCAGCCTCAGTATCCGCAGTCCCAGTCATACCAGAGAGCTGATTAAATAATCTAAAAAAGTTTTGATACGTTGTGGATGCAAGAGTTTGTGATTCACGTTGAATAACAACATTTTCTTTACATTCTAGAGCTTGATGAATCCCTTCGCTCATTCTTCTCCCTGACATAGTCCTGCCAGTATGCTCATCAATTAATAGAACCTCTTGATCTCTTACTAAATAATGCACATTTTTCTTAAAGAGATATGCAGCCTTGAGAGTTGCGTTAACATACCTCATCATTTTAATGTTGCTAACGGAGTACAGGCTGTCTTCTGATTGCAATAGCCCGAGCCCTTCTAGATAGTTCTCAACTTCAATATATCCACTATCTGTTAATTCCACTGATCGAGTTTTTTCATCAATCATGTAATGCCCTATTTCATCACCTGTTAAGGGCTCTTCTTCGGTCCCTTCTCTAAACTGTTGTTGTAGTTTTGGGATTATCTTCTTAATTTGGACATAGTAGTCTGCACTCTCATTGGAAGGCCCAGAGATAATCAAAGGTGTTCTTGCTTCGTCTATTAGGATTGAATCTACCTCATCTATAATTGCAAAATCTAAGGCACATTGGACTCTATCTTCCGCTCTAAGAGCCATGTTATCTCTGAGATAATCGAAACCAAGCTCACCATTTGTTGCATAAATAATATCGGATTGATAAGCAGCTTTTTTCTCTTCGATAGACTGATTTGAATAAATGACACCAACTGTTAATCCAAGAAATTCATAAATAGGACGCATCCATTCAGCATCTCTCTGGGCTAGGTAATCATTGACGGTAACTAAGATAACTTTATTGCCCTGGACAGCATTAAGGAAGGCTGGAAGGGTTGCAACCAAGGTTTTTCCTTCCCCAGTTTTCATTTCAGCAATATTTCCTTCTGAGAGAGCAATCCCCCCAAGCATCTGAGAATCAAAATGTCTTAATAGAGTTGTTCTAATACTTGCTTCGCGGGTGGCAGCAAATGCATGAGAGAGGAGGGCTTCTGGATCTTCTTTGTGAGAAGTGCTTAAATTACTTTTCAGCGCAGAAAAGGCTTCATCACTTAATTTTTGATATTCTGGCTCCAAACTATTAATTTGATCTACATAGACCTGCATCCTTTTTAAAGAACGCTGGTTACTACTCCCAAATATTTTGGTTAAGAATGACATTATTTACTCTGCAATACTTATGTATTAAATTTCTAGTTGCTCTGCGTCCCCGAAAGGAGCTCTAGCATATGATATGGGGGCAATTGAAGAATCTTCAAATGTAACCACCTCCCAAGCATCTTCTGAAGCAAGTATTTTTCTAAGCAACTCATTGTTTAAAGAGTGACCTGATTTATAGCCAGAGAATTGGCCAATTAGATTATGTCCAAGTAAATAAAGATCTCCAATAGCATCTAACATCTTATGTTTTACAAACTCATCATCAAATCTCAAGCCTTCTTCGTTAAGAATGCCTTCTTCTCCAATAGCAATAGCATTTGCAACACTAGCTCCGAGAGCCAGTCCTTGTGATTGCAGCAAGTCCATATCTTTCACTGAACCAAAGGTCCTTGCCCTACAAACTTCTTTAACAAAAGACGTTGAAGAGAAGTCAATAGAAGATCGTTGAGCATGTTTTTGAATTGTTGGATCATCAAAATTAATTTCAAATGAGACCTTAAACCCATCAAAAGGTTTTATGGCAGCATAGGTATCACCCCTTTCAACCCTTACTTCTTTTTTAACTTTAATAAATTTTTTTAATTTATTTTGTATCTCAAGACCAGCAGATTGGATCAGAAAAACGAATGGGCTGGCACTCCCATCCATTATTGGGATTTCAGGACCATCAACTTTTATTATGCAATTATCAATTCCTAGCCCAGCTATTGCCGAAAGCAAGTGTTCAATTGTTCCAATTTTATATCCTTCCTTAAAAAGAGATGTTGAAAGGGTGGTATCCCCAACATATTCAAAAATAGCTGGGATTTCAATCTCTGGATCCAGATCATTTCTGACAAATGTTATGCCTGTATCAATCGGAGCTGGCAAAAGCTCCAATGTCATATCTTTTCCACTGTGGAGCCCAACTCCTACTGCTTTAATGGGATTTTTGATTGTTCTTTGTTGTAACATTTTTTTTATCTCTGAATGCTCAATAATTATAGAGGAAATTTACTTGAATTTTTGTCTTACTATCTCAAATAATATAACTCCAGCTGCAACAGATACATTCAAGCTATTCAAAGTTTTATTTTTTGACAATGTGCATACTGTCGAGCACTTCTCTAGTGTCTTTTCTCTCATTCCTTCCTCTTCTGAGCCAATGATGGCTAATAGGGATTGATTTAAGTCTAGCTCAGTGTGCATTGAATCCGCATGCTCACTTGTACCCAGAATTAAATAACCTAATTTTTCAAAATGTTTAATGCAGTTTATTAAGTTTGTGACTATAAATATTTTTATGGCCTCAGTTCCGCCTGCAGAAACCTGTCTTACTAAAGGCGTTACAGGGGAGCAATGATGTTTATTAATAATTACACCGGCAATATTACTTGCTGCAGCTGATCGAATGCAGGCTCCTAGATTCCTAGGATCAATTACATTATCAATGACTAAAAATGTAGGATTATCTCTTTGAATTGTTTCTTCATATTTTTTTAAGTCACTTAAATCAAGCACCTCTTCTTTTTTTAAGGTGGCTTCAGGATATTGATTTAGATTTTTTTTTCTTTCTACTGAAACGGATGCTGCTTCAGCTAATAAAATTAATTTTTGAATTCTTGTGTCGTTTCTATTTGCTGGAATAAAAATTTGCTTTATATTTTCTGGTGAGCGTTTAAGCAACATCTCAATGGTATGAAATCCCACTCGATGATTTGGTCGAGACTCATTTGCCATTTGCAATAACCAGGGTAATTTTTCTATCTAAAGGAGAGATAGCAGCAAGCTTAACTTTAATTTTTTGTCCTAACTTATAGCTTTTTCCAGTTCTTTTGCCTCTAAGAGCATTGGTGCCTTGAATAAGAAAATAGCGATCCCCAGGTAGGTCTGATACATGAAGTAGGCCGGAAATAAAATAAGCTTCTAAATTTACAAATAAACCAAAATCAGTAACTCCTGTTACCACTCCATCAACAACAGAGCCAATCTTATTTTTTAAATAAGAGCAGATTAAAACTTGCTCTACTTGGCGCGAAGCTTTTTCTGCTCTTCGTTCTAGAAGGGATGATTCTTCACACATATCCTGGAGCTGAGATTTATTGAAGGTACTTTTCTTATGGGCCAATGACTTATTAATCATCCTATGCGTTAGTAAGTCAGGGTATCTTCGAATGGGAGAGGTGAAATGAGCATATTGCTTTAGCTGCAATCCAAAATGACCAAGGTTATCTGTTGAATATTCAGCTCTAGCCAATGTTTGCAGTACTAGAATCTGCCCACTGTCATCTTTTTTTTCAGTGGCTTTTTTTAAGCAGTAATTAATTGTTTCTAGGGGAGAAGATTTTTTTGCAATCTGAGCAGGGATTTGAAAATATTTTTTTAACACCTCTAGCTTGCTCGGATCTGGGTCCTCATGAATTCTAAAGACACCGAAGTCAAAGCGATCTTGCATAAATTCAGCGGCACATTCGTTGGCCAACAACATAGATTCTTCGACCAACTTATGAGCCCGCATAGGTTTTTTAACTATTATTTTTTTTACCACATGGTTAGATGTTAACTCCAAAATAGCTTCCTTAGGATTGATCTCTAGAGCTCGTCTAGATTGCCTAATTTTTAGTCTGGCAGTCGTTAATTTTTCTAAAACATCGATTGACTCTATGACTTGAGCCCCTTTAAGGCGTTGAGCGTTAGTGATGTGAGCTTCAACCTGCTTATAAGTTAAGCGAGCTTTTGAATTGATTAATGCGCTGTAAAATTTATATTTTACTCTTTGACCATTTGCATCAAGAGACATCTCGCAAACCATTGCGCATCTATCCTCGTTAGGTCTCAAGGAGCAGACATCATTAGAGAGTCTTTCGGGCAGCATTGGAACCACAGTTCCAGGGAAGTAAATGGATGTTCCTCTCTTTAGCGCTTCCTTATTAAGCTTAGACTCAACTTCTACATAAAAGGAGACATCAGCAATTGCCACATACAAATTAAAGCCATTAGAGTTTTTTTGGCAATAAATCGCATCATCAAAGTCTTTTGCATCGGCGCCATCAATAGTTGCAAAGGGTAAGCTAGTTAAATCTTTGCGGTACTTAGTTTTTTTAGTTTTGCCGGCTATTAGATCAGCTTCTTTTAATAATTCCGATGACCACTCGGCAGGCAAATCATGCATGGAAATCGCATCTTGAATAGCTTCTTTATAGATCATTTATTTGATTATAGACTTGAAATAATATTTGGAAGGCTATAGTATCGCGAAATGCAGTCGAATAATAAATTAATAGCTTTTATAGGATTATTTTTCCTAGCAAGTATATCACTGCATTCATTTGCTCACATTGATGACAATCTCATAGAGGCCAAGTCTCTCATAGAGTGTCAATCCTGCCAAAATGAAATTTCACCTGACATTGAAATACTTTCTTTTGTAACTCATGCGATTCAAAGAGAGCTAACAAGTTTCGAAATTTCTCAAACTTATTACGCAGAATTTAAAAAACCTTTTAATTCCCAAGCACCTCCAAAAATTTAAATTTAGTAGTTTTTTTAAATTTTAATTTTTTTAGGAGGTTTTCAATGAAAATCAATAAATATGCATTCATTATATTGGGTGCACTAATGGTAAACACTGCATTTGCAGATGAGATAGAAGAGGTCATAGTGTCATCTTCTCTAATAGATAGTGCTGCAAGTGAGATAGGCAATCCACTTCATGTAGTTTCTGGCAAAGATATTTCCAATGAAGCAACACAAAGTCTTGGCGAAACCTTGGATGATTTACTGGGAGTTACATCTGCTGATTATGGTTCTGGAATTGGGCAACCAATTATTAGGGGTATGTCAGGATCTAGGGTAAAGATACTCGACAACAGTTTAGTGAATCGAGATGTTTCTGGGCTTGGAGCAGATCATATTAATGATATTGATTTGTCTAATGTTCAACAAATTGAAGTTATTCGAGGACCATCGTCTCTACTTTATACAAATGGAACAATTGGAGGAATTATTAATGTTGTTGATAATTCTATTGCTCAGAATGATATTGAAAGGAAAGTCAAGATTGGTCTTGAATCTCAATCTGTGAATGATGGGGATACTCAGAGTATTTTTGTTCAAGACAGATTTAACAACATAAATCTCACCTTTGCATACAAAGATTCTTCTTTTGGAAATTTTGATGTGCCAAATGGAGCTGTTATTCATATGGAAGAAGAGCACCATGACGAGGATGAAGATCATGATGAGCACGAAGAAAATTTAGGATACCTAGATAACTCTGATTTTAAATCAGAGTCTATGAAATTTGGAGCCTCCACGAATGGTGACTGGGGCTACCTGGGATTTTCTGTTGCTAACATTGAAAGTCTCTACGGAATTCCTTTTCATGGCGAGGAGCATGAGGAAGAGCATGGAGAAGAAGAGGAAGAAGAAGGCCATGACGAACACGAAGGCGAGAGAATATTCTCTACGACAGATTCAGACAAATTTGATCTCAGAGGGTCTTTTAACCTTGCAGACAGTTCCGTAAACAAGATCGATTTTTTTATCAGAGACAGTGACTACATCCTAACTGAGCAGCATGCAGAAGAAGAGGAGCATGAAGAAGAAGGTCATGACGAGCATGAAGGTCACGCCGAAGGACCGACTTCCTTTACAAATGAGGCTTTAGAAGCAGGACTTATTTTTGATCTATCTAATGAACGATTATCTCAGAAATTTGCCTTGAATTTTGTCAAGGAAGATACTTCTGTGCTTGGAGCAGAAGCATTCATGAATCCTGCATCAAGAGATGAGCTTACATTTGGTTATTTTGCTTCTCAAGAAGTTAATGATTTCCATTTGGATTTTGGAATTAGATTAGATCTTATTGACAATAAAGGTTCAATTTCTGAAGCTCATGAAGAAGAAGAGCACCATGACGAAGATGAAGATCATGATGAAGACCATGATGAGCATGAGGAAGAAATGGAAACCTCTTTTTACGATAAATCATTTGATAATTCCAGCATTGCTTTTTCTATTGGTAAATCATTGAATGATTTCATTGATTTAGATGTAGGATTTGCAAGCGTTGAGAGAGCTCCATCTTCAATAGAGCTATTTATGAACGGAGCTCACTTGGCAACAGGTAGATTTGAAGTCGGCAATGCAAGCTTAAACTCAGAAAAATCCAACAACGTAGACATTACTTTGAGTTTTAATAATGGAGGGTTCTTTGCTTCAGCAACTCTATTTAAAAATGAAGTAGATAATTACATTTACTTACAAGATGAAACCGAAGAAGAGCATGAAGAGCATGAAGAAGGGCATGAAGAGCATGCAGGTTTAATTCTCTCAAACTATCTTCAGCAAGATGCTGAACTAGATGGCTATGAAATTGAATTTGGTAATTCCATGGATATAGGCTCTGGAGAACTTACTCTTTCATTTGGTAGAGATGAAACTTCTGGAAAATTTTCAAGTGGCGGCAATATTCCAAGATTGAACCCAGCTCGAAATATCTTAAAACTAAAATATGCCCAAGATGACATGAGCCTTGGTATTAATTTTAAAGATGTTGAAAAGCAAAATGATATTGGAACCAACGAGACCGTTACCAATGCTTATCAAATGTTAAATGTAAAATTAACTAAGACTTTTGATTTCGGCAACCAGGGTAAGTTAGCACTTTCCTTATTTGGCAATAATATGCTTGATGAGGCCGCAAGAAATCATGCGTCATTTGTTAAAAATGAGGTTCCATTACCTGGCAGAAATTATGGCCTGAGATTCAATTTAGAATTTTAATTCTTTAATCTCAATTATTCGTAAAGTTGAAAACCGTCACCCGGCGGTTTTCGAGGCTTTCAAAGTGACAGAATTTATATAAACTGCGATACATTACTTAAATTTAATTTTTATGAGCAGTAGATTTTTACCAGCCATCCTTATATATTTTTCAGCAATTAACTTTGTACTCGCAAGCGAAACAGAAGAGGTAATTTCTGTTGCATCTTATATAGAGTCGTCAGAGCTCAATGCATCTCCGGTTGATATTATTTCTTCTGAAGAGTTTAAAGATTTAAGGGTTTCCACTGTTGCTGAACTGAGTAAGTATCTCAGCGTTTCTTCAGGATCTCATTTTCAAACCAATGCCTTGGATGGAGTAGATCAGGGCATGTCTTCAATTACATTGCGAGGACTGGATCATGCCTCAACATTAGTTTTAATAAATAAAAAACGTCAAACTCATTCGGGTACGCCCTCTCATGAGGGAGAGGGTTATATTGATGTAAATATTATCCCTGAGATTGCATTGGAGCGCATAGAAATTTTAAAAGATGGTGCAACATCTCTGTATGGATCAGACGCTGTTGCGGGTGTAATTAATTTTCATACCTATCATGCGTTTGATGGCTTGAGAGTTTCTGTATCCAGCCAGAAAACTTCTAACTACAATCAAACAGATAATTCTTTGGGTGCTCTCTATGGCGGTAATGCTTTTGATGGAAATTTCGTAGTTGCCCTGAGTGCTTTGAATAGATCTCCACTCAATGCTAGCGAGATTCCAAAGATTGCTGAGTTAGGATTAAGCGGCCTTGGAAATAGCTTTAAGATTACAGCAAGCGACGTATTAATCTCAGGGCCCTATGCAGGAAGTTATTCTCAAAATCAAACTATTCCTGATCCAAGCTGCATTGATAATGGCGGGGTAATTGCTGGGCCTAGATGCAAGTTTCTTTATGGGGAAAGATTTAATATAGTCAATGATGAGGATCATTTAAAAGGTTACTTTCATTTTGAGAGACCTGGTGCAGCAGCGGATTACTCAATGACATTGTTAGTGGCTTCTGTCGATGTAAATGACAATCCTCAATCTCCATCTTACCCAGCCTTATCATACCTATCTAAGAAAATTTTTCCGGGGCAGGGGGGCAGCCCGTTTAATGTGCCGGTGATTTGGTATGGAAGACCATTGGGCTCAGCATTCCCATCACCAAATTCTCCCAAAGCTATTTCACAATATCATTTCAGCAATAGCTTAATGTTTGATCTTTCAGAAGATTTAAATTTTGAATTGTCCGTTACTGCTAGTGAACATGAGAATAAGCACATACGGCCAGATACTATTGAATCAAGATTTGAGGCAGCTATCCTGGGACAAGGTGGACTTGGCGGCAATGAGCAATGGAATATATTCCTACCGTTAGAGAATTCTTCCAGCTTGATTAGTTTCATTAAAGGGTCTGAAACTTCGATTAAAACTGGCAGCCTTATCTCTCTTGATGGAGTTTTAACAGGTCAAAATAATGGAATTGATTTTGCATTAGGCTTTCAATTTAACTCCGAAGATCTTCAAATTAATTATTCTGAAGGAAGCAGGGCAACATTTGATTTAGATGGCAAGCTTACTAAAGGAGCTGACTTGCTATTTCTAGGCGGAGGGAAAAATGTAAATACTAGTAGAGATAAGCAAGCTATTTTTTTTGAAACAAATACAAAATTTTTAGAAAAACTAGATATTATTTTATCTGGTCGATATGAAAAACTGGAAAATGAGTCATCTTTTGATCCAAAATTTTCTTTTAAGTATTCTACTTCAGATAGATTTTTGATTAGAGGCTCCATTGGCACTTCATTTACTTCTCCTTCAATGGCTCAAATGTTCTCATCAGAAATACAGCTAGGAAGCGTTAGAGATATTAATAATTCTCCATTTATACGACTCGCGCTATTAGGTAACTCAAACTTAAAGCCTGCAACTTCTAAAAATTTGAATCTTGGGTTTATTTGGAGTATCTCAAATGCAATGGATATTACTGTTGATTATTGGGCCATCGATTATAAAGATAGAATTGAGGTAGAGAGCGCTCAGGTTTTGCTAAACAACAATCCTAATGGTCCCAGGATCACAAGAAATCAATTTGGAGAATTAATAGCCGTGAGTACTTCATATTTCAACGAAGAAACAACAGAAGTAAAAGGATTGGATATTGAACTCAATGTTTTTAAATCTTCCCAATATGGTGATTTCAGCTATACAGTTAAAGCAACCGAATTATCTGAGTTTCTAACGCCAGAACACCATGATGGAGAAGAGCATTTGATCATGGTCAATCGTGTTGGCAAGTTCAATTATGATGCTCATACTCACTCTTTACCAAAATTAAGACTGAACACTTTTCTAAGCTGGGCAATGAATGATCTAACGCTTGGAATGAACTCAAGGTATCTTGATGGGTATTCAAATGAACGTCCCATATCCTCGTCTGCAGTTAGCCTGGGCTATACCAATCAAATTAAGTCATTGCTCGTTCATGATTTCTCTATCACAAAATCTTTTGAATTATCCCAAGGAACTCTTGAGATAGGATTGGGCGTGATGAATGCATTTGATAAAAAAGCTCCATTACTTTATGACGCTCCAGATTTTAGCTTTGATACAAGAGTGCATGATCCAAGAGGTCGTTTGATCAATTTTACAGCTGAGCTAAACTTATAAGCACGTTTAATAATACTACTTTTGTAGGAGAGTTAATATGAGAATAAATTTAGACAAAGCAGACGGCTCTTTAATGACTGGGCCCGGCGATCTTTATGCTAAAGAGATTGCTGGAGCAGGCAATGCATTTGCCTATGCAATATACGAGCACAGTTCACTTCCATTAAGAGTGTTTGAAGCAGGTAGAATTGCAACTGCAATGATTAATGGGTGCAAAATTTGCATGAACTGGCAATCTAAAAGAGACATCCATCAAATGGGCATTGTTGGCGGTGTAACCGACAACGGAGAAGCCCCTGATGATAGCTTTTACTCAAATCTGCTTAACGATAATTTAGAAGATCTGAGTGCACAGGAACTATTTGCAGTTCAGTTTGCAAGAGCTATGGGAACAGACCCACAGAAATTAGCAAAAGATGAACAATTTTGGGCTCAAGTAAAAGAGGTTTTTACTGACGCAGAAATTACCGATTTAACATACTGTATTGCAGGCTGGATGGGCATGGGACGAGCGGCGCATGTTCTTGGCCTGGACGGCAACTGTTCAATTTAAGCTGAACTTGGAATCTGATGATTTTTAAAGCCTTGAACATCCCTATATTTGAGCAAGCATACTTTTACTGATATTGTTAAAAGAGTTTTATTTTTATATGTACTTGCATGAACAAATCTTTTGCTAAATTTTTAATGTATGTCACTGGACTTTATGCTTTGCTTGGCTACATTTTTATTTCAATATGGGCCGTAGGCATTATGTTGAGTTTATTGTTGGGTGAGGTGGCTTTTTTAGAGTCCCTCCTTCCAAATATGATGAGCCTTATTGAAACATTAATAATGAGTGGAATCGTTGGTTTTATTACATTAACAGTTTTCGTGGGACAGTTCTTTTTTGCCTATCACGCATCCAATGTATTTAAAAGACTTAGTACAGTAGATTCATCATACACAACAAAGGAACGGGAGGAATATTTTACCTATCTGGTCCTAGTAGCACTCGTGGTTATTTATTTAATTTGACCAAGGGAAGATGGTGCCGGCAACAAGAGTCGAACTCGTGACCTGATGATTACAAATCAACTGCTCTACCAACTGAGCTATACCGGCAAGGTCGGAATTTTACAATATTAAAACCCATCATGGAAGTTGTGAAGGAACCTCTTTTTTGTATGCCTAGGCTTTATCGAATGAACACCCAGTCCCGCCAATCCCACAATAACCGTTTGGATTTTTATCAAGATATTGTTGGTGATATTCTTCTGCTAAATAATACTCTTGCAGGACTTTTATCTCGGTGGTGATATTTCCATAACCTGCATTAAGTAGATTTTCTTGGTACTGTTGACAAGTTTTTTTGGCTACCCCTAAGTCATTATCATTATCACAAAAACATGCTGAGCGATATTGAGTGCCAATATCATTGCCTTGTCTATTTCCTTGAGTGGGATCATGGCATTCCCAAAATATTTTTAGCAGTTCTTGTAAAGAAATGATTACAGAATCAAATTGAATTTTGACAACTTCAGTGTGGCCAGTAGACCCTGAGCACACTGATTCATATGTTGGATCTGCTGCATTCCCACCCGCATAACCAACTGAGGTCATTTCCACTCCTGGAAGAGACCAAAATTTTTTTTCTACTCCCCAGAAGCATCCCGCTCCTAAAATAATTGAACTTGAAAAATCACTAGATCCATATTCAATAGGCTTATTAAAAATTGTGTGTTGCATGATATTTAATATAGTCCTGTAATTGAGCATTCTCCAGAGCTAATAGCCTGGGTACCATTAATTGTTTCAAGCACCATTTTACCCTCATTATCGACACCTCTAAAAACTCCTGTAATTTTTTTTTGAGAATTTGTCTGAATATTGATTTCTTGATTTTGATGCATGCATCTATTCTCCCAAGCTTCCTGCCAATCAGAATAGCCATGTTCTTGATAAGTAATTATTTTTTTTAGAATAGTATTAATAAGTTTCTCTCTTGGAAGAATATCTGCTAGTTTGCCTATATCACCCCACCAAGATTCTTTTTTTGGTATTGAGTAATTCACGCCTATACCAATTGTAAGCTCAATATTTTCTTGCTCTATTTCAGACTCAATCAGAATTCCACAAATTTTTTTCTTTTTCAGTAGGACATCATTAGGCCATTTCAATTGAGCATTTATTTTCTGCCCCGAAGCTTCATCAAGGGCTTCGGCTACCAACAATCCTACTATTAAACTTAGGGCAGGGGCCATAGATTTCGCCTGATACTTTATGCTCAAGTATATATTTCCACTCTCAGGACTATGCCATGATTTACCATGCCTACCTTTTCCTGCTGTTTGCTGTTCAGAAAGAACGATTAAAAATGGTTTTTCTAGCTGAGTTTTTCTAGCGAATACATTAGTCGAATCAATGGTTTCAAAAAAATAAATGTCTAAGTTATCCTGATTTAACCCATTTAAAACATCATTTTCAATTAATTTGCTCAAGTTCTTAATAATATAGTTGACTTCGTTGCATTCTAGAACAAAAATAGCAACCTTGATATGGAGGAGTGGCCGAGTGGTTAAAGGCGGCAGACTGTAAATCTGTTCTCTACGAGTACGTTGGTTCGAATCCAGCCTCCTCCACCATTCATATTAATATTTACCGTAAAAAAGGTTGAGTTTATCGATTTTTAAAGAGATAATACGCCACCTTAAATTTGGATGCTGTAATACGGGCTCATATAGCTCAGCGGTAGAGCACTTGCTTGGTAAGTAAGAGGTCACCGGTTCAAGTCCGGTTATGAGCTCCATTTAGTAAGGTAAATTTTAGAGTAATTTCAAAATAGAGAGGCAAGAAATGGCTAGAGAAAAATACGAAAGAACGTTACCCCATGTAAACGTGGGAACAATTGGTCACGTTGACCATGGTAAAACCACCCTAACTGCTGCTTTAACTAAGGTTGCGTCTGAGGTTTATGGTGGTGAGATTGTAGATTTTGCAAATATTGATAATGCTCCAGAGGAAAGAGAGCGTGGCATTACTATTGCAACATCACACGTTGAGTATGTTTCAACTTTAAGACATTACGCTCACGTTGATTGCCCAGGACATGCCGATTATGTAAAAAATATGATTACTGGAGCTGCTCAGATGGATGGAGCTATTTTAGTTGTCAGCGCAGCTGATGGCCCAATGCCACAAACAAGAGAGCATATTCTTCTTGCTAAGCAAGTTGGCGTGCCAAAAATTGTTGTCTATCTTAACAAAGCAGACCAAGTTGATGATGCTGAGCTTCAAGAGTTGGTTGAGATGGAAGTTAGAGAATTATTAGATATGTATGACTTCCCGGGCGACGATACTCCAATTATTGTTGGAAGCGCCTTAAAAGCTCTTGAAGGTGATACTTCTGAGATTGGAGTTCCCTCTGTACAAAAATTAATTGAAGCATTGGATTCATTTGTACCAGAGCCAGTTAGGGAGATTGAAAAACCTTTCTTAATGCCAGTTGAAGATGTTTTCACAATTTCAGGTCGAGGAACTGTTGTTACAGGCAGAATTGAGCAAGGGATCGTTAAAACTGGTGATCCGTTAGAGATTGTTGGTATAACAGATACAACAAAAACAACTTGTACTGGCGTTGAAATGTTCAGAAAATCATTAGACGAAGGTCGTGCTGGGGAGAATTGTGGAGTTCTTCTAAGAGGTGTTGAAAGAGATGAAGTTGAAAGAGGTCAAGTTTTGAGTGCCCCAGGGTCTATCAATCCGCACACTGAATTTGAAGCAGAGATCTATGTTTTAAGCAAAGAAGAGGGCGGAAGACATACTCCTTTCTTTAGTAACTATAGACCTCAATTCTATTTTAGAACTACAGATGTTACTGGTGCATGTGTATTACCTGAGGGCGTAGAAATGGTTATGCCTGGTGATAACATAAAAATGACAGTTACATTGATTGCTCCAATTGCGATGGAAGATGGTTTGAAATTTGCGATTAGAGAAGGCGGAAGAACAGTCGGAGCTGGTGTAGTTGCCAAGATTATTAAGTAATTAAACAATTTTACAATTGTGCCGAGATTAACGCTCGGCATTTTTGTCTCTATTTATAGGAGAACAATTTAGGCCAGTAGCTCAACTGGTAGAGCGACGGTCTCCAAAACCGTAGGTTGGGGGTTCAAGTCCCTCCTGGCCTGCCACGGAGCTGGTTTAAAGAAGAAATATGGCAAAAGGTAACGCATCAAATATTGCCGATAAGATCAAATGGCTCCTAGCCATAGGTATCTTCTCCGCTGCTATTGTTGGCAATGGCTATTACACTGAAGTTGCATTTCTCTATAGAGTTCTTGCAGTTGTTGGGTTATTTATTGTCGCAACTATTATTCTAGCTACCACAGTTTTTGGTTCTGGTGCTGTTAAGTTGATGCGTGAATCTAGGACTGAGATGAGGCGTGTTGTTTGGCCTACTCGCATGGAAACAACTCAAACCTTTATGGTAGTTTTTGGTTCTATCATTGTTCTTTGTTTATTCTTTTGGGCATTAGAGTCTTTGTTGAGTTGGTTAACAAAATTAATTTTAGGGTAGTTATAAAGTGAATTGGTACGTAATAATGGCATATTCTGGGTACGAACTTAAGGTCAAAGCTGCCATCGAAGAGCGTATTCAACTAGCAGGTTTACAAGATCAATTTGGCGAAATTTTAATTCCAACTGAATCAGTTGTTGAACTAAAAAGCGGAGCTAAGAAAAAAACTGAACGCAAATTTTTTCCAGGTTATATATTAATTGAAATGGAAATGAATGATGATACTTGGCAACTGGTTAAGCATACCCCAAGGGTCAGCACTTTTGTTGGCGGAAAAAAAGATAAGCCATCATCTATCTCAAAAGAGGATGTAGATAATATCCTCAATAGAATTGAGGTTGGAGAAGAAGCCCCAAGACCTAAAACATTATTTGAGCCAGGCGAGGTTATTCGTGTTTGTGACGGTCCTTTTAATGATTTTAATGGTGTGGTGGAAGAAGTGGATTATGAAAGAAGTATGGTTAAAGTGGCCGTGCAAATACTTGGTCGTTCAACTCCTGTTCAACTAGATTTCATCCAAATAGAGAAAACATAATGGCAAAAAAAGTAGCAACAATTTTAAAGCTTCAGATTCCAGCGGGTGCTGCAAATCCAAGTCCTCCTGTTGGGCCGGCTCTTGGTCAAGCTTCTGTGAATATTATGGATTTTTGCAATGCTTTTAATGCAGAAACTCAGAGCATGGAAAAAGGTCTTCCACTGCCGGTGGTTATAACTGTTTATGAAGATAAATCTTTTACCTTTCAGGTGAAATCTGCTCCTGCATCAGTGCTTATAAAAAAGGCATTGGGGCTAGAAAAAGGTAGTGGCGTTCCTAACAGAGAGAAGGTTGGAACCATTACCAGAGCTCAATTAGAAGAAATAGTAACAGCAAAGCAAAAAGATCTAAATGCTAATGAGATGGATCAAGCAGTTAAAATTATTGCAGGCACTGCAAGAAGTATGGGTGTAGAGGTTAAATAATGACTAAACTTACAAAAAAGAAAAAACAATTATTAGAGCTAGTTAATCCAGAGAGCATATATTCTCTAGAAGAAGCTATGACTATATTCCAAAAGATTAAATCAGATAAATTTGATGAATCTGTCGATATCTCTATTAGATTAGGTATTGATCCTGGTAAATCAGATCAAAATGTCAGAGGCGCTATCACACTCCCTCATTCTCTTGGCAAAAAGGTAGCAGTAGCGGTTTTTGCGGATGGAGATCAGGCAAAAGAAGCTGAAGATGCTGGTGCAGATTTTGTAGGAATGGAAGACTTAGCTGAACAATTTAAAAAAGAAGAAGTTGTAGTTGATGTTGTTATATCATCTCAAGCCGCTATGAAAGTTGTTGGTCAATTAGGTCAGGTTCTCGGGCCTAAAGGCTTAATGCCTAATCCCAAAACTGGAACGGTTACAGAAAAAGTTGGCGAAGCTGTTAAAAATGCAAAATCAGGACAGGTTAGATTCAGAACTGATAAAAATGGAATCTTGCATGGGAGTATAGGCAAGGTTTCTTTTAGCTCAAATCAAATTCAAGAAAATGCAGTAGCGATGATGGAAGAGGTTAAGAAATTAAAACCAGCTAGTGCAAAAGGTGTTTATATTCATAGCGTAGCTTTGAATAGCACTATGGGTCCAGGAGTTAAGGTGGCTCCTGCAGCCCTAGTATAAGTTTTAGGGTCTTTTTTGGCCCTAGATTGTTGCGTTTATCGCAGCCGTCAAAGACCGTAGGTGCGAAAGCTTAATTTCCTACGTAGGTGGTGTTCAAATTGCGAAGGCGGTTTGTCACCGATTAGCCGAAAGGCATTAATAGGAGAATTGCTGTGGCGTTAGCTAGAGAAGATAAAGAGAGAATAGTTCAAGAAGTTAAAGAGGTTTCGGCTTCTGCATCTTCGCTTGTGATTTCAGATGCCAGGGGCCTCAAGGTTTCTGAGTTAACTGAAATCAGAAAACAAGGGACAGAATCTGGAGTTCATATTCAGGTAATTAAAAACTCTCTTGCAAAATTGGCATTTGAAGGCACTGACTTCGGTTGTACCGATGAAGTGTTGACAGGTCCGTCCCTTTTTGCATTCTCATATGCTGAGCCAGGTGCAGCAGCGAAGATGTTAAAAACTTACGCAAAAAACTTTGAAGCTCTTGAGATCAAAGCTTTGGTTGTGGAAGGGCAGCTTCTTGATGGATCGCAAATTGATGTTTTAGCATCATTGCCTTCAAGAGAAGAAGCGTTAACTCTTATTGCTGCAGTATTGCAAGCACCTATAGGTAAATTTGCAACGCTTCTTAATGAAGTGCCAAGTAAATTAGCTAGGGTTCTTTCTGCAGTTCGTGACAACAAACAGGCAAACGCCTAAATCTAGGAGAAAAAAAATGGCAATATCTAAAGATGATATTTTAAGTTCGATTGAAGAGATGTCCGTGATGGACTTAGTTGATTTAATTTCAGCTATTGAGGAGAAATTTGGTGTAACTGCAGCTGCTGCAGTAGCCGCTGCTCCTGCAGCAGCTGCTGGAGAAGCAGAGGCCGCTGAAGAAAAAGAAGACTTTGATGTAGTGTTAACTGCAGCGGGTGATCAGAAAGTTCAAGTGATCAAGGCTGTAAGAGCAATTACTGGACTAGGACTGAAAGAAGCTAAAGATTTAGTTGATGGCGCACCTAACACTTTGAAAGAAGCTGTTAAAAAAGCTGATGCTGAAGAAATGCTTAAACAATTAACTGAAGCTGGAGCAACAGCAGAGCTTAAGTAAATCTTTCATTCAAACTAAACCATATTTAAAGGGCAACATATGTCATACAGCTATACTGAAAAAAGAAGAATTAGAAAAAACTTTGGAAGATTACCAAAAGTTATGGAACTTCCAAAACTGATTCAGACCCAACTTGAATCTTACACACAATTTCTGCAACAGCATGTTGAAACTAGTGCAAGAGAAAATAAAGGTCTAGAAGAGGTTTTTCAAACTCTTTTTCCAATTACTAGCGTCTCTGGCAATGCAGCCCTTGAATATGTTTCATACGAATTAGGTAAGCCTGGTTATACAGTTCAGGAATGTTTAGTTCAGGGTTTAAGTTTTTCAGCTCCATTGCGAATTACGGTTCGTTTGGTCATATACGATCGAGAAACAAATTTTGAAGAAGTTAAAGACGTAAAAGAAGGCGAAGTGTTTATGGGTGAGGTGCCCTTGATGACTGACAATGGCTCCTTTGTGATTAATGGAACTGAAAGAGTGGTAGTTAACCAGTTACATAGATCACCTGGTGTTTTTTATGATCATGATAAAGGTAAAACCCATTCATCTGGAAAAGTTTTATACTCTGCAAGAATTATTCCTTACAGAGGATCTTGGTTAGATTTTGAATTTGATCCAAAAGACAATTTATTTTGCCGTATTGATCGAAGAAGAAAAATCCCAGCAACAATTATCCTAAAAGCTCTAAATATGAGCAATGAAGAAATTCTAGAGAAATTCTATGAGATTGATACTGTCCAAATAGAAAAAGAAGGAGTGAGTATTGAGCTAATTCCCACCAGACTAAGAGGCCAAACACTACCAGTTGATCTTAAAATAAAGACCAAAGTCATTGTCGAAGCAAATAAAAGAATTACTGCCAGGCACGTTCGTGAATTAGAGCAAGCCAAGATGTCCTCTCTAAAAGTTGCTGATGACTTTTTGTTAGGAAAAGTGCTAGCAAAAGATGTCTTTAATACGGAAACAGGAGAGGTCCTAGTTCCTGCAAATACAGAAATAGATCAAACAACAATTGAATCTTTAAGAGAGTCAAATGTGTCGGAATTACAATGTCTCTATATCAATGAGTTAGATAAGGGTCCATACATCTCGACAACATTGAGAGCAGATCCAACATCTAATAGGTTAGAAGCTCTAGTAGAGATATATAGAATGATGAGACCCGGAGAGCCACCGACTAAAGACTCTGCTGAACAGTTATTTCAAAACTTGTTTTTTAATGCAGATAGATATGATCTGTCAGAAGTTGGGCGAATGAAATTTAATCGAAGACTAAAAATTGAAGCTATAAAAGAAACTCCAGGGATTCTAGACATTGACGATATTCTCTGTGTTATGAAAGGCATTGTTGATATTAGAGATGGCCATGATACTGTTGATGATATTGATCACTTAGGTAATCGACGAGTCAGATCCGTAGGTGAGATGACGGCTAATCAATTTAGAGTTGGGTTGATAAGGGTTGAAAGAGCTGTGAGGGAAAGATTGAGCATGGCTGAAGCTGATGAGCTTGGTCCCCAGGACCTAATTAATGCAAAGCCTGTCACGGCTGCTATTAAAGAATTTTTTGGTTCAAGTCAGCTTTCACAATTTATGGATCAAAATAATCCACTTTCTGAAATTACTCACAAACGAAGAGTTTCTGCTCTTGGACCTGGAGGCTTAACAAGGGAAAGAGCTGGTTTCGAGGTCAGAGATGTCCATCCAACTCATTATGGAAGATTGTGCCCAATTGAGACGCCGGAAGGACCAAATATTGGTTTAATCAACTCATTTGCATGTTACTCACGAACAAATTCATTTGGATTTATTGAGACCCCTTATAGAAAAGTTATTAAGGAAAAGGTAACTGATGAGATTGTTTATCTTTCAGCGATTGATGAAGGCGAGCATATTATTGCCCAGGCAAATGCAGTATTAGACAAAGCTGGAAAATTTGTTGATGATTTAGTGCCAGTTCGTCATAACGGGGACTCGACTTTGATGAGCCCAGAAAGAATTGACTTAATGGATGTTGCTCCTCAGCAAGTTGTTTCTGTAGCTGCATCATTGATTCCATTCTTAGAACACGATGATGCTAATAGAGCCTTGATGGGCTCAAACATGATGCGTCAAGCTGTGCCGGTCTTGAAACCTGAAAAACCTCTTGTTGGAACTGGTTTCGAAACAATAGTTGCTGGAGATTCTGGGGTATGTGTTGTTGCTAAAAATAATGGTGTTGTAGAAAATGTTGATGCTGCAAGGATTGTTGTGCGAGTAACAGACTCAAAGAATTCTACTAATGCTGTTGATATTTACAACCTTACAAAGTTCACAAGATCTAATCAAAATACCTGCATTAACCAAAGACCCTTAGTGTCTGTTGGAGATAAAGTAAAGTATGGAGACATCTTAGCAGACGGACCTTCTGTTGATAATGGAGAGTTAGCTTTGGGACAAAATATCCGTATTGCATTCATGCCATGGAATGGATATAACTTTGAGGACTCAATTTTAATGTCCGAAAAAGTCTCCAGGGAAGATAGGTTTACTTCAATTCATATTCAAGAATTAACTTGTATTTCAAGAGATACAAAATTGGGCTCTGAAGAAATTACAGCAGATATCCCAAATGTTGGGGAAGGTTCTTTGGGTAAATTAGATGATTGCGGAATGGTCTATGTTGGTGCAGAAGTGAAGGCTGGAGATATTCTGGTAGGTAAAATCACTCCGAAAGGAGAGACTCAACTTTCTCCAGAGGAAAAGCTACTCAGAGCAATTTTTGGTGAGAAAGCCTCAGATGTAAAAGATACATCATTAAGAGTACCGTCTAGCATAAACGGAACAGTGATAGGGGTTGAGGTTTTTACAAGAGATGGAATGGAAAAAGATGAAAGGACGAAATCCATTGAATCAGATCATTTGGCCGTTACAAAAAAAGATACTGACGATCAAATTAAGATTATCAATGATGCAACACGCATTCGATTGGTAGATATCTTAAAAGGTGTCAAAGTCTTGAAAAGTCCAGGACTCAAAAAAGGCTCAACCATTAGCGCTGAAGATCTGAGTGAACTTTCCCTTGATGATATGTTCTCTACAAGAACATCGGATGATTCAACTAATAATAAAATTGAAGATGCGGAAAAAACTTTAAAGCACTATCTGCAGGATATTCAAGAGAGCTTTGAGGAGAAAAAGCAAAAAATTATAAGGGGCCATGATTTAGCGCCTGGAGTTATTAAAATTGTTAAAGTTTACTTAGCTGTTAAAAGAAGAATTCAGCCTGGTGATAAAATGGCTGGCAGACATGGTAATAAAGGCGTTATATCTGAAATCATGCCTATTGAAGACATGCCATATGATGACGAAGGTAATTCAGTGGACATAGTTTTAAATCCATTAGGCGTTCCTTCGAGAATGAATGTTGGCCAGATTCTTGAAACACACATGGGTTCAGCGGCAAAAGGCATTGGCCAAAAAATTGATAAAATGATCAAGTCCAAAGCCAAGGCAGATGACCTAAAGAAATATCTTGATGTGCTTTATAACAAAAATGCAACTATTAAAGAGGACCTAAATAGTTTTAATAATTCTGAAATTATGACGTTGGCAGTGAATTTAACTGATGGAGTACCCATTGCTACTCCTGTGTTTGATGGTGCAAAAGAGTCTGAAATTAAAGAGTTGCTTAAACTTGCGGATCTCCCAGAATCAGGGCAATTAACATTGTTTGATGGTAGGACAGGCAGGCAGTTCGAGCGTCCAGTTACAGTTGGCTATATGTACATGATTAAACTTAACCATTTGGTTGACGATAAAATGCATGCTCGCTCTACAGGCTCATACAGTCTTGTAACGCAGCAACCACTTGGAGGCAAGGCTCAGTTTGGAGGCCAAAGATTTGGTGAGATGGAAGTATGGGCACTTGAAGCTTATGGAGCTTCCTATACTTTACAGGAAATGCTGACTGTTAAGTCTGATGATGTTCCTGGCAGAACGAAAATGTATAAAAATATTGTTGATGGAAATTACCAAATGGATGCAAACATCCCTGAGTCATTTAATGTTCTAACAAAAGAAATTAGATCACTTGGAATAAACCTTGAATTAGATTCAGAAAATTAGGAGAAATAATTGAAAGATTTACTAAACTCATTAAAAGCTAAGCAAGAAGATTTTAGTTCCATTACAGCTGGATTAGCATCTCCTCAAATGGTCAGATCATGGTCATTTGGCGAGGTTAAGAAACCTGAAACTATTAACTATCGAACATTTAAACCTGAAAGAGATGGTTTATTTTGTGCCAAAATTTTTGGTCCAGTTAAAGATTATGAGTGCGTGTGTGGAAAATATAAACGCATGAAGCATAGAGGAGTTGTATGTGAAAAATGTGGAGTAGAGGTAACTCTCGCTAAGGTTCGAAGAGATAGAATGGGTCATATCGAGTTGGCTGCTCCAGTAGCGCATATTTGGTTTTTAAAATCCCTTCCTTCAAGAATTGGTTTGCTATTAGATATTACTCTGAGAGAAATCGAACGCGTTTTATATTTTGAAAGCTACATCGTTACTGACCCAGGTTTAACTGAACTTGAAAAGTGTCAAATTTTAACTGAAGAGGAGTTTATTGAAGCTTTTGATGAATACGGAGATGAGTTTACAGCATCTATGGGTGCTGAAGCTGTGCAAATGCTCCTGCAAGAAATTGATCTTCAGGAAGAAATTAAAATAATAAGAGAAGAGGTTCCTCAGACAAATTCAGAGACAAAATTAAAAAAATTATCTAAGCGATTGAAATTATTAGAAGCATTCAATGAATCAGGCAATAAGCCAGAGTGGATGATTATGAATGTTCTTCCAGTTCTGCCACCAGATCTTAGGCCTTTAGTTCCTTTAGAAGGAGGTCGTTTTGCTACTTCAGATCTTAATGATCTATATAGAAGAGTGATCAATAGAAACAATAGATTAAAACGGCTACTTGAGCTTAGTGCTCCTGATATTATTGTCAGGAATGAGAAGAGAATGCTCCAAGAAAGCGTGGATGCACTCCTTGATAACGGAAGAAGAGGCAGAGTGATCACTGGCACAAATAAGAGACCTTTAAAATCGCTTGCGGACATGATAAAAGGTAAGGGCGGACGATTTAGACAAAACCTTCTAGGTAAGCGTGTAGATTACTCCGGAAGATCGGTAATTGTTGCCGGGCCAAACCTAAAATTACATCAATGCGGTCTTCCAAAGAAGATGGCACTAGAGCTTTTCAAACCATATGTTTACGGCAAGCTTGAACAAAAAGAACTTGCAACAACTATTAAAGCTGCTAAGAAACTTGTTGAACGGGAAACCCCAGAAGTTTGGGAGATTTTAGAAGACGTAATCAGAGAGCATCCGATTTTACTAAACCGAGCGCCAACTCTTCATAGGTTAGGAATCCAAGCTTTTGAGCCACTCCTAGTAGAGGGTAAGGCCATTCAATTACATCCATTGGTTTGTGTAGCATTTAATGCTGACTTTGATGGGGACCAAATGGCTGTCCATGTTCCTTTATCTATAGAAGCGCAGCTCGAAGCAAGAGCTTTAATGATGTCTACCAATAACATTTTATCTCCGGCAAATGGAGAGCCAATCATCAACCCTACTCAAGATATTGTTCTAGGGCTTTATTACATGACACGAGATAAAGTTAATGTAAAAGGAGATGGCAGAGTTTTTAGTAACCCTGATGAAGTTTTAAGAGCCTATGAATCTGAGACTTTGGATATTCATGCAAATATTAAAGTTAGAATTACAAATGCAGATAAAGGAACCTTTCTAGAAGAGACAACTGTTGGAAGAGTTTTAGTTTGGAGAATTACTCCGATTGAAGTTGGGTTTGATAATGTTAATAAAACACTTGATAAAAAATCAGTTTCCACGCTTATAGATATTTCTTATCGTAAAGCAGGGCTCAAAGATACAGTTATATTTGCTGATCAATTAATGTATTTAGGTTTTGATCATTCAACTCGCTCCGGCTCATCTATCGGCGTAGATGATTTTGTCATCCCTGATGAAAAGCCTAGCATTATTGATGCTGCTGAAAAAGAAGTGAAGTCTATCGAATCTCAGTATGAATCTGGTCTCGTTACCCAAGGCGAGCGTTACAACAAAGTAATTGATATTTGGTCAAGGGCAAATGAGAAGGTAGCTAAGGCTATGATGACAAAAATCAGCACTGATCAAGTAGAAGATTCCGAAGGCAAAACAGTAGATCAAGCATCATTTAATTCGGTATTTATATATGCAGACTCTGGGGCTAGGGGTTCACCTGCCCAGATTAGACAGCTCTCAGGCATGAGAGGATTAATGTCTAAGCCAGATGGCTCAATCATCGAGACACCAATTACTGCAAACTTTAGAGAAGGTCTTTCTGTACTCCAGTACTTTATTTCAACGCATGGTGCTCGAAAAGGTCTTGCGGATACAGCTCTTAAAACTGCTAATTCTGGTTACTTAACAAGAAGACTTTGTGATGTTGCCATGGATTCTGTAGTCGTAGAAGCTGATTGCGGTACTGATGAGTCAGTTGTCGTCTCATCTATTGTTGAGGGTGGTGAGATTATTCAGCCATTAACTGAAAGGATACTTGGTAGAGTAATCGCTGAGCCTATTTCAGATATTGATAACGTTGAATTATTTCCTAACGGACATTTAATTGATGAAGACTCACTAAAGAAAATTGATGAATTAAATCTTGCATCGCTAAAAGTTCGATCACCTATGACTTGTGAAGCAAGCTATGGTGTTTGTGCAAAGTGCTATGGAAGAGATTTAGCTCGAGGGCATCTTGTTCACCGCGGTGAAGCGGTTGGTGTTGTTGCAGCTCAATCAATTGGAGAGCCAGGCACACAGCTAACTATGAGAACATTTCATATTGGTGGAGCTGCTTCTAGCTCTTCTGAAGACAATGCAATTGTTGTGAATAATTTAGGAGTGATCAAATTCTCGTCTGATATCAAAACAGTTACAAATAAGGATAAACAAGAAGTTGTGGTTTCTAGAAACAGCCAAGTAACTTTAACTGATGAAAAAGGCAAATTGATTGAGCAACATAAAGTAATCTATGGCTCTACTTTATTTGTTAAAGATCAAACTAATGTTGAACCAGGCCTTAAGATTGCTGGATGGGATCCTTATACGAGGCCTATTATTAGTGAAGTTGAGGGTATTGTTCAGTTCTCTGATATCGAAGATGGAGTTACAGTTAGAGCAAAAACTGATGAGTTAACCGGTTTAAGTAGCATAGAAGTTATTGATGTGGCAGAAAGACCTTCAGCAGGAAAAGACAAGGTTCCAGCTCTTGCTCTGGTTGATGCCAAGGGCAAACCAGTTACTCTTGGTGAGCATAAAACGCCTGCAAACTACTCTCTTCCTGCTAAAGCACTTGTTAACTTAAAAGACGGCAAGAAACTATATGCTGGTGAGGTATTAGCTAGAATTCCTCTAGAGGGCTCTAAAACAAAAGATATTACAGGTGGTCTTCCTAGAGTGGCTGATTTATTCGAGGCTAGGAAACCAAAGGATGCGGCTGTTCTTGCAGAAGAAAGTGGTTTTATTGCTTTTGGTAAAGAAACTAAAGGCAAAGTCAGATTAGTCATAACTCCTGATGGAGCAACCAAGAAAACACATAATGTTGAAATGCTTATACCCAAGCACAGAACTTTAACTGTGTTTGAGGGAGAGAGAATTCAAAAAGGTGACATCATCTCCGATGGCCCACTTAGCCCGCATGATATCTTGAGATTAAGAGGCATTCCTGATTTAACCAACTTTGTTGTGAACGAAGTTCAAGGCGTTTATAGACTTCAGGGAGTATTAATCAACGACAAGCATATTGAAACAATTCTTAGGCAAATGCTAAGAAAAGCTCTAATTCTTGATGGGGAAGATACTAAATTTATCCAAGGAGATCAGGTGGAATATGCTGAACTTGTTGCTGAGAATGCCAAAGCAGTTACTGCTGGGAAAGAGCCTGCTCAATTCGAACGAGTATTGCTTGGAATAACTAAAGCTTCTCTGACAACCAGTTCGTTTATTTCCGCTGCTTCATTTCAAGAAACAACTCGAGTTCTTACAGAAGCATCAGTGACAGGTAAAGTTGACTATTTAAGAGGCTTAAAAGAAAACGTTGTGGTTGGAAGACTTATTCCTGCTGGCACAGGCATGGAATTCCATGATCAAATGGCAGCTAAGAAGGCAAGCGATTCATCAGAATCTATGCTTTCTGAGGATGAGATTGAAGCTGCTTTAAGGCAAGAATTACAAGAAAGCGAGGAATAATGTTGACCGCAGTTAATCCTCTCTATAAAATCGCGTCCAACTAGGAAATTATGGCTACAGTAAATCAATTAATAAGAAAACCTCGCAAACCCAAGGTTAGGAAAACCGATGTGCCCGCGTTAGAGAAATCTCCGCAACGTCGAGGTGTTTGCACCCGTGTTTATACAACAACACCTAAGAAACCTAATTCAGCATTAAGAAAAGTTTGCAGGGTTAGGTTAACCAGTGGATTTGAGGTTACCTCATACATTGGTGGTGAGGGGCATAACTTGCAAGAGCATTCCGTGGTTTTGATTCGAGGAGGGCGCGTAAAAGATTTGCCTGGTGTTCGATACCATACTGTCAGAGGATCCCTTGATACCTCAGGAGTTGCTAACAGGAAACAACGAAGATCGAAATATGGAGCTAAAAAAGGTAAATAAATATGCCAAGAAGAAGAAGTCCCGAGAAACGAAAAATTCTACCAGATCCAAAGTATAAAGATATTATTGTAGCCAAGTTCATGAATCACATTATGAAAGATGGTAAAAAAGCCGTTGCTGAAAAAATTGTTTATGGAGCGTTTGACAAGATAGATGAAACTGCTAAATCAGATCCAGTTGCATTATTTAAAAAAGCTCTAGATGCAATCGGTCCAATGGTTGAAGTTAAGTCAAGAAGAGTTGGCGGGGCCACATACCAAGTTCCAATAGAAGTCCGCCCATCAAGAAGGCAAGCTCTTGCTATGCGATGGTTGGTCGAGGCTGCAAGAAAGAGAAGCGAGAAATCTATGGATCACAGGTTAGCCGGAGAATTAGCTGATGCTGCCGAAGGCAAAGGCTCTGCAGTCAAGAAGAAAGAAGATGTCCATCGTATGGCGGAAGCCAACAAAGCTTTCTCTCATTTCCGTTTTTAATTAATTTTATTATTTAGGTTTTTAATATGGCTAGACAAACTGAACTTAGCAAGTACAGAAATATTGGTATTTGCGCTCATGTTGATGCAGGGAAAACAACAACAACTGAACGCGTACTTTTCTATACAGGCCTATCTCATAAAATTGGTGAAGTTCATGATGGTGCGGCGACTATGGATTGGATGGAGCAAGAACAAGAAAGAGGCATAACAATAACCTCAGCCGCAACAACTTGTTTTTGGTCGGGTATGGAGCAACAATTTCCAGAACATAGAATTAATATTATTGATACTCCAGGGCATGTTGATTTTACAATTGAGGTAGAAAGATCTTTACGAGTTCTCGATGGAGCCGTAGTTGTATTTTGCGCCACATCAGGAGTTGAACCTCAATCAGAAACTGTTTGGCGTCAGGCAGATAGATACGAGGTTCCAAGAATCGTGTTTGTTAATAAAATGGACAGAGCAGGCGCTGATTTTTCCCGTGTAACAGATCAAATCAAAGATAGATTAAGAGCGAATGTTGTTCCGATGCAATACAACATTGGTGCTGAAGAAAATTTTAAAGGCGTGGTTGATCTTGTAAAAATGAAAGCTATTTTTTGGAATGAAGATGATCAGGGACTTACATTTGAAGAAAGAGATATTCCTGAAGACATTGCAGATACTTGTGCATCTCTTCGCGAATCCATGATGGAGAGCGCTGCAGAGGCTAACGAAGAGCTTATGGATGCATATCTTGAGAATGGGGAATTATCAAATGAGCAAATTAAAGCTGGTATAAGACTCAGAACTCTTGCAAATGAAATTATTCCAGCATTTTGTGGGTCTGCTTTTAAGAATAAAGGAGTACAAGCTGTGTTAGATGGAGCTATAGAGTATTTACCAGCTCCAAATGAAGTAAAGGCTATCAAAGGAACTCTTCCAAATGATGAAGAGGCTGAGGTTAGTAGATCATCCTCGGATGAAGAACCTTTCTCCGCTTTGGCATTTAAAATTGCTACGGACCCATTTGTTGGAACTTTAACCTTTATCAGAGTTTACTCAGGCGTTCTTTCGGTGGGTGATGGGGTCATGAATTCAACTAAAGGCAAAAAGGAAAGAGTAGGTCGCATGGTGCAGATGCATTCAAATGATCGTAATGAAATTAAAGAAATCAGGGCCGGAGATATTGCTGCTTGCATTGGTTTAAAAGATGTGACGACCGGAGAAACACTTTGTGATCTTAAAGACCCGGTTGTTTTAGAACGTATGGACTTTCCTGAGCCTGTTATTTCAGTTGCTGTTGAGCCAAAGACTAAAGCAGACCAAGAAAAAATGGGAATTGCGTTGGGCAAGCTTGCTCAAGAAGACCCTTCATTTAGAGTTCACACTGATGAAGAATCAGCCCAAACTATTATTTCAGGAATGGGTGAGTTGCATCTAGATGTTCTGGTTGACAGGATGAGAAGAGAATTTGATGTAGAAGCTAACATTGGTAAGCCTCAAGTTTCATATCGTGAGACTATTAGAGAATCTATAGACATAGAAGGTAAATTTGTTAGACAAAGTGGCGGCAAAGGACAATATGGGCATGTTTGGCTTAAGCTAGAGCCACTTGGATTAGATGATGAATATGAATTTGTTGATAAAATTGTAGGCGGTGCTGTTCCTAAAGAATATATTCCGGCAGTGGATAAAGGCATTCAAGAGCAGATGAAAAATGGTGTTATTGCTGGGTATCCTCTATTAGCATTAAGAGCAACCCTATATGACGGATCTTTTCATGACGTAGATTCAAGTGAAATGGCTTTTAAAATTGCTGGTTCAATGGCCCTAAAAGAGGGATGTCTTAAGGCCAGACCAGTCTTGCTAGAACCCATGATGGCTGTTGAAGTTGTAACCCCTGAAGATCATATGGGCGATGTAGTGGGCGATCTTAATAGAAGAAGAGGAATAATCTTGGGCATGGATGAGATCCCAACAGGTAAAACTGTTAGATCAGAAGTTCCCTTGTCAGAAATGTTCGGTTATGCCACTGACCTCAGATCTGCAACTCAAGGAAGAGCGAGTTTTTCGATGGAGTTTCTAAAATATGCTGAAGTTCCAAATAATATAGCCGAGCAATTAAAAACAAGTTAAAACAAAACACTATAAAACCCTTAAATTTGTTGACATTGAGGCCCTTAGAGTCATAGAATACGCAACATTTTGCATAAAGCAGAAATATAGGAATTAATAAAATTGGACAATCAATCAATAAGAATTCGCTTAAAAGCATTTGACTATCGCTTGATTGACGCTTCAACTAAATTAATAGTTGAGACTGCAAAGAAAACTGGAGCAATAGTTAAAGGGCCAATTCCTTTACCAGTAAAGAAAGAGAGAACAACGGTTTTAACATCTCCGCATAAAGATAAAGATGCTAGAGATCAGTATGAGATAAGAACATACAAGAGACTGATGGATATTGTAGAGCCTACAGATAAAACGGTTGATGCTTTAATGAAGCTAGACCTATCATCTGGGGTTGATGTGCAAATTAGCTTGAGCTAATTTGTCACTTTTTTAACGCTTAGCGGCCATAGAGGGTTTTTAGCCCCGTAAAAAGGAGAGTAAATTGAGCATTGGCTTAGTTGGAAAAAAATCAGGAATGTCGAGGCTTTTTCAAGAAGATGGCACTTCTGTACCCGTAACAGTAATTTCTGTTGCAGCAAATTTTGTAGCTGACATAAAAACCAATGAAAAACATGGTTACAGCGCTATTGTGGTATCAAAAAATACTTCAAAAAATTTAACAAAATCTGCTACAGAGTTCTTTAAAAAGCAAAATATCCCTAATGGAGAACTCTTTGAGTTTAGAACTGATGAAGCCAGCGATCTGAAGGTTGGGCATCACCTAACAGCTGAGATCTTTGAGGTCGGAAAGATGGTTGATGTCTCAGGAACCTCTAAGGGCAAGGGCTATGCTGGGGTAATTAAGAGGCATAACTTTGCGATGCAAGATGCAACACATGGTAACTCACTGTCTCATAGAGCTCACGGCTCTATTGGCCAATGCCAAACGCCAGGAAGGGTTTGGAAGGGCAAGAAGATGTCTGGACATATGGGACATGAATCAAAAACCACTCAAAGCCTGGAGCTTATGGGTTCAGACATTGAAAATAATTTACTTTATGTAAAAGGTGCTGTGCCAGGCTTTACTGGCTCAACACTCAAGATTACGCCTGCGGTGAAACAAGGATGAAATTAGACGTTTTAAATACTGAAAACAAGAAAGCAGATGTTCAGATATCTGAAAGCACTTTTGGAAAAGACTTTAATGAGACATTGGTTCATCAAGCGGTTGTAACTTACCTAGCCGGTTCAAGACAGGGATCTCATAAGCAGAAGACACGATCAGAGGTTAGAGGCGGCGGTAAAAAACCATACAGACAGAAGGGTACTGGACGTGCTAGAGCAGGAACCATACGAAGTCCGATATGGAGAGGTGGTGGAGTTACTTTTGCTGCTACACCACGAGATTACTCCAAGAAAATTAATAAAAAGATGTATAGATCTGCTATTAGTTCTATATTTTCAGAGTTGCATAGACAAGAGAGGTTAGTAGCTATAGAGCAACCTAAGTTTGCTACACCTAAGACAAAAGAAATGAATTCCTTCTTAAAGCAATTTAGTTTAGACAAAGTTCTAATTATTCTTGACGAGATGGATACAAATTTATATTTGTCTGCAAGAAATATTCCTCATGTTGATGTTGTTACTGTAAAAGAGATCAATCCAGTTATTTTATTGAGATCAGAGAAAGTGGCAGTGACTCCGGCGGCTTTTAAGTTAATTGAGGCTTGGGTCTAATGAATAAAGAAAAATTATTAACTTTAATTCAATCTCCTTATGTAACAGAGAAATCTACTTCAGTGGGCGAGTTAAATCAGGTGGTATTTAAAGTTTCTATTTCAGCGAATAAGCTAGAAATTAAAACTGCAGTTGAGCAATTATTTGATGTAAAGGTAGAAAGTGTCACCACATCAACTCAAAAAGGTAAGACAAAGAGAAATAGGTTTGGAATATACAAAAGATCTAATTTTAAGAAAGCTTTTGTTTCGCTGAAAGAAGGATCAGAAATTCAATTTGAGGGTATTAGTTAATCATGGCAGTCATAAAGGCAAAACCAACTAGCCCAGGAAGAAGAGGCGTTATATCGATTAAATCTGATTTGCATAAAGGCAAACCTCATAAAGCGCTTATCGAAAAAAAATCTAAAAATGGTGGAAGAAATAATAACGGCCGAATTACTGTCAGACATCAAGGTGGTGGACATAAACAGCATTACAGAGTTATTGATTTCAAAAGAAATAAATTAGATGTTCCAGCAGTAGTGGAGACAATTGAATACGATCCCAATAGGTCTGCTCATTTGGCTTTGCTGAAATATGCAGACGGCGAGAGGCGATATATTATCGCACCGAGTAAAATTAAAGTAGGTGATCCAGTCCTGTCAGCTGACCAAACAGAAATGAAGTCTGGTAATTGCATGAAACTTATTAATATACCTCTTGGTACTACCATTCATTGTGTAGAAATGAAGCCTGGAAAGGGAGCTCAAATAGCCAGAAGTGCTGGCACATCTGCTCGATTGGTTGCCAAAGAGGGAATTTATGCAACTTTAAGACTTCAATCAGGTGAAATGAGAAAGATTTTATCTGATTGCCGCGCAACCCTAGGGACAGTTTCAAATCAAGAAAATAATTTGCGCTCACTTGGTAAAGCTGGTGCTAAAAGATGGAGAGGCGTTAGACCTACAGTTCGTGGTGTTGCTATGAACCCAGTTGACCATCCGCATGGTGGTGGAGAAGGCAGAACTTCTGGGGGCAGACATCCATCAACTCCATGGGGCGTTCCAACCAAAGGTTATAAAACAAGAAAAAATCAACGTACAGATGATTTAATCGTTAGAAGAAGGACTAAGAGGAAATAATTTTTATGCCTAGATCACTCAAGAAAGGACCATTCATTGATTTATCACTTCAGAAATCTGTTGATAGAGCAATTAGTGAGAATAGCAAAAAACCAATTAAAACATGGTCTAGACGATCCATGATTAGCCCAACAATGGTTGGACTGACAATCTCTGTCCATAACGGTAGGCAGCATATTCCAGTCTTTATTAACGAGGACATGGTTGGTCATAAGTTAGGAGAGTTTGCCATCACCAGAACTTTTAGAATGCATTCAGGCGATAGGAAATCTAAATAATGGAAACAAGAGCATATTTAAAAGGAACAAGGTTGTCTGCTCAAAAAGCAGGATTAGTTGCAGATGTTGTTCGAGGAAAATCAGTGCAAGCCGCTATGGATTTTTTATCTTTTCACAAGCAGAAAGCTTCTGCGGTAATTAAAAAACTTCTAGAGTCTGCAATTGCTAATGCTGAAAATAATGATAAAGCAGATATAGATTTATTAGTGGTGAAGTCAATTATTGTTAATCAAGGCATGAGGTTAAAAAGAATGAAGCCTAGAGCTAAAGGAAGAGCGGATAGGATTATTAAACCTAGCTGTCATATTGAAATCATTTTATCGGATCAGGAGAAATAATGGGTCAAAAAGTTCATCCAATTGGCTTTCGTCTTGGTGTAATCAAGAAACATAATGCTTTATGGTATGCAAAAGGAAAAGCTTTTAGAGAAAATCTTATAGAAGATTTAAAAGTTAGAAACTACATAAAAGATAGGTTGAGATTCTCTTCTATTAGTAAAGTAGATCTTGAGAGATCTGCTCAAAATTTTGTCGTAAATATTCATACATCTAGACCGGGAATTATTATTGGTAAAAAAGGTGAGGAAATTGAGTCTCTAAAAACCGCCATTCAAAAGATAGTAATTCAGCCAGTTCAAGTGAATATCAAGGAAGTGAGAAAACCAGATTTGGATGCAACAATTCTTGCAGAAGGTATTGCTCAGCAATTAGAGAGAAGAGTTCAATTTAGGCGGGCCATGAAAAGAGCGGTTCAAAGTGCAATGAGACAGGGTGCTAAGGGCATTAGAACTGAAGTATCAGGCAGGCTAGGGGGCGCAGAAATTGCTAGAGCAGAATGGTATAGAGAAGGACAAGTTCCATTACATACCCTCAGAGCAAATATTGATTATGGTGTTGCAGAGGCAATGACTACATACGGCTTAATTGGAGTGAAGGTCCATGTGTATACAGGTGAAGTATTGGGTGATCCCTTAAAAGAAGAGGTCCAAGGAAGCTAATTATGTTACAGCCTAAACAAACAAAATTTAGAAAAATGCATAAAGGCCGCAATAGAGGTCTTGCGCAATCAGGGAATTCTATTGCATTTGGTGAGTATGCGTTAAAAGCAACCACCAGAGGAAGAATTACTGCCCGTCAGATTGAAGCAGCTAGAAGAGCTATGACTCGCTCTATTAAGCGAGGAGGTAATATTTGGATTCGAATATTTCCTGACAAACCAATCACGAAGAAACCATTGGAAGTAAGAATGGGGAAAGGAAAGGGTAATGTTGAGTATTGGGTTAGCTTAGTCCAGCCGGGAACAGTTCTTTATGAGATGGCAGGAGTTTCTGAAGATGTTGCTAGGGATGCATTTAAACTTGCAGCAGCAAAATTACCAGTAAGAACTACTTTTATTAAAAAGGCATTATAAAAATGGCAAAGTTAACCAATGATTTAAAAGATTTACGTGAAAAAAACGTAAAAGACCTAGAAAGTCTTGTTTTAGAGATCAGAGAAAATCAATTTAAAAACAGAATGAAGCACAAAACTGGCCAGCTCACTGAATCACATTTAATGACTGCTGATAGAAAAAAGATTGCACAAATTAAAACTATTATCAATGAAAAGAAATCTGAGGAAGAATCTGCATGAGTACGAACCCAAGACAACTCACAGGCGTTGTTATAAGCGACAAAGCTGATAAAACAATTACTGTAAAAATTGAGCGAAAAGTTAAGCATCCAACCTATGGCAAAATCATGAAGCGTTCGACAAAAGTACATGCACATGATGAGAAGAATGCAGCCAAAATTGGTGATGTTGTAACTGTTCAAGAATGCAGACCTCTATCAAAATCAAAAACTTGGATGCTGTTATCAGAGATTCAAGATGCCCCTAAAGTTCCAGAGCCCACTACTCCTGAGGATGAATCATGATTCAAATGCAGACAATTTTAAACATCGCTGATAACAGCGGAGCCAGAAGTGTTATGTGCATTAAAGTTCTCGGCGGCTCCAAAAGAAGATATGCAAATATTGGTGATGTGATTAAGGTGGCAATTAGAGAAGCAATACCATTGGGTAAAGTGAAAAAAGGTCAAGTTGTAGATGCCCTGGTAGTTAGAACAAAAAAAGGTGTGCGTAGAAGAGATGGCTCATTAATTAAGTTCGATGAAAATGCTGCTGTGTTGATTGGTGGAAATAAAGCACCTATCGGCACTAGAGTTTTTGGCCCCGTTACTCGTGAGCTAAGAGACGGCAAGCATATGAAAATTTTATCTTTAGCACCGGAAGTTTTGTAATGAAAAAGAATATTGCAACAATAACAAAATTAAGAACTGGTGATGAGATTGTAGTGATTGCTGGGAGAGATATTGGTAAAAAAGGAAAAGTGCAAAAAATATCTAAATTCAATAATAAAGCAGTTGTTATTGGTATCAATATGGTAAAAAAACACACGAAACCAAATCCTCAATTAGGGGTCACTGGCGGAATTGTTGAACAGGAAGCAGCGATAGACTTATCTAACATTGCTATTTGGAATCCAAAGAAGAAACAAGCAGACCGAATAACCTTTCAGATCGATGAAGGTAAAAAAACTAGAGTGTATTCATCAGACAGAGCAGAAATAAAATCATGAAACTAAGAAAAAAATTTAATACAGAGTTATTGCCTGAGCTGCAAAAAATACTAGGAATTAAAAATATAATGGCTGTACCAAAAATAACTAAAGTTGTTATTAATATGGGTGTTGGCGAAGCTTTAACAGATAAAAAGCACTTAGAATCAGCTGTACAGGATCTTGAATCTATTGCAGGTCAAAAAGTTGTAGTTACTAATGCAAAAAAATCTGTTGCAAGTTTCAAACTAAGAGAAGGCTGGCCCGTAGGCTGCAAGGTAACATTGCGTGGTGATCGAATGTATGACTTTATCGAGCGTCTTGTAAGTATTGCCATCCCCAGGGAGAGAGATTTTAGGGGTTTAAATCCAAAATCATTTGATGGGCAGGGTAACTACAGCATGGGTGTAAAAGAACAAATAATATTCCCAGAAATTAACTACGATAACATCGACAAAATTAGAGGTATGGATATTTGCATTAATACCTCAGCTTCAAACAAGGAAGATGCTAAGGCTCTACTAGAATCTCTTAGCTTCCCATTTAAAAAATAAAGGTACAAACAAATGACTAGAAAATCAGTAGTAGCAAGAGATGCAAAAAGACAGAAAATAGTTGAACGCTATGCAACCAAAAGAGCAACCTTGAAAAAAGCGTTTTCAAATCCTGAAAACTCATATGAAGAAAAGATGGCTGCATTTGAGAAATTGCAAAAGCTTCCAAGGAATGCAAGTCCTTCAAGAGTTACAAGAAGATGCTCCCTTACTGGAAGACCGCATGCTGTTTACAGAAAATTTGGTCTGAGCAGAATTAAATTACGTGAAGCCGCAATGCGTGGTGACATTCCTGGATTAGTTAAATCAAGTTGGTAATATTATGAGTTTACAAGACCCTACAGCAGATTGTCTGACAAGAATAAGAAATGGCCTTATGCGAGGAAAAAAAGTTGTACATGCGCCTTTCTCTAAATTTAAGCACGAGCTAGTTTCTCTTTTAGTAAAAGAAGGCTATCTCAATGCATGTGAGAAAATTTCAGTAGATGGAAAGGACTCGTTAAGTATAACTTTAAAATACATCAATGAAGCTCCTGCAATTAGAGAAATTACGCGAATTTCAAAACCAAGTTTAAGGAAATATTCAGCTTCAACTGATCTTGCCGAAGTTAAAAATGGCCTTGGTATTTATATTATCTCTACAAACAAAGGTTTGATGAGCGACAAAGATGCTAAATCGATGAATGTTGGCGGCGAAGTAATCTGCGAGGTTTTTTAATTATGTCCAGAATTGCAAAAAATCCAATACCAGTCCCTACAGGTATAGAAATTAGCTTTGATGGAAATCTTGTTAAGGTTTCTGGTTCAAAAGGCAAGATGGAATTCTTAATTCCTGATTCAGTTTCAGCGAATCATGCTGACGATGTTATTACGGTTTCATATGATGAAACATCCTCTGAATCAACCGCATTGGCTGGAACAACTAGATCTTTGATCAATAATATGGTCATTGGTGTCTCAGAAGGATATACAAAAACATTAATTTTAGTGGGAGTAGGTTATCGAGCAAAGGCCGCGGGTAAAAGATTAGAATTAACGCTCGGTTTTTCACACCCTGTTTTTTATGATCTACCAGATGAGGTTGAAGTGGAGACACCATCTCAAACTGAGGTAGTGCTAAAAAGCTATAACAAGCAAGTGCTTGGCCAAGTGGCAGCAGAAATTAGAGCATTTAGACCACCTGAACCATACAAAGGTAAAGGCGTTAAATATTCAGATGAAACTATTCGAAGAAAAGAAGCTAAAAAGGCAGCAGGAGCATAACCTATGAGTTCAAAATCAGAATCTAGATTAAGACGAGCAGGTAAGACTAGAATTAGAATTGCTCAGCAAGATAAACCAAGACTCTCAGTTTTTAAATCTTCACAAAATCTTTATGCTCAGATATTTGATTCTACTGGCGCAACTGTTCTTGCTTCAGCATCAACAAATGAAAAAGTAGATAAAATAAAATTGAATAATGTTGAATCTGCTAAGTTAGTCGGCCAAAAAGTTGCTGAAAGAGCTATTCAGGCTGGAGTAAAAAAAGTTGTATTTGATAGATCTGGTTATAAATATCATGGCCGAATTAAAGCCATCGCAGAATCAGCTCGTGCAGCTGGATTGGAGTTTTAAAAAATGAGTCAACAAAATAATAGTTTGCAACAACAAGATGCCCTGGAAGAGAAGCTTGTTCAGGTAAATAGGGTTGCTAAAGTGGTTAAAGGCGGGCGTATTTTTGGCTTTACAGCCTTATGTGTGGTTGGCGACGGAAAAGGTAAGGTAGGTTTTGGGAGAGGTAAGGCAAAAGAAGTGCCTATTGCTATTCAAAAAGCCATGGAAAATGCTAGGCGTAATATGGTTGATGTCAGTTTAAATGCTTCTACCCTATGGTATCCAGTAAAAGCAAAACATGGAGCAGCAAAGGTTTACATGCAACCAGCATCTGAGGGAACAGGAATTATTGCTGGTGGCGCAATGAGGGCTGTGCTTGAGCTTGTTGGCGTTCAAAATGTTTTAGCAAAGTGTTATGGCTCTACAAACCCAGTCAATGTTGTAAGGGCAACCATTAATGCACTGAGCTCCATGGAATCACCTGAGCAGGTTGCAATCAGACGTAGCAAGAAAACAGCAGAAATATCATGAATAATAAAACAATTGAAATCAGGCTTATTAAGAGCAGCATTGGTAGATTGCCTAACCATAAAAAATGTGTAAAAGGCCTTGGTTTTAGGCGCTTGAATCAGAGCATTTCCGTAGAAGATACCCCAAGCAATAGGGGCATGATGAATAAAATTAGAGACATGATAGAAGTCATAGAGAGTTAACAATGGAAAATATAGAATCAAATAGTGCACTAGGATTAAATACTCTTTCAAGCACAGGAACTACTAAAAATAGAAAGCGTGTAGGAAGAGGTATTGGTTCTGGAACAGGCAAAACAGCAGGAAGAGGTCATAAAGGCCAGAAATCAAGATCCGGCGGATCAATTGCTCGAGGTTTTGAGGGCGGGCAAATGCCATTGCAACAAAGAATACCTAAGTTTGGTTTTTCTTCTCGTGTAAATAGAGCATCAAAAGAAGTGAACCTTAAGAATATTGCATCTCTGGAAGAGGTAAACCTCGAGATATTAAAGTCAAATAGAATTATTTCTAAGTCTACAAAAAAAGTAAAAATATTTGGAATCTTTGAACTCTCCCAACCCATGAAAGTTTCTGGTGTTAGCGTAACTCGTGGTGCAAAAGAATCAATTGAGAAAGCTGGCGGAAGTGTTGCAGAGTTATTAGAGAAACCTATTAAAGAAAAATTTGTTAAAACATCTCGAAAGGTAAAAGCAAAGACAGTTAAGAAACCTGAGGAAGCTACTGAATAACCAATATGGCTGATCAAAAGAAAGGTATGAGCGATTTATGGAGAAGGCTGAGATTTGTCTTCTTAGCTATAGTTATATATCGCATGGGTACTCATATCCCTATACCTGGTATAGATCCTGCTAGATTAGCTGCTTTGTTTGAACAAAATCAAGGCACCATTTTAGAAATGTTTAATTTATTTTCGGGTGGAGCACTTGAGAGAATGAGCATTTTTGCTCTAAATGTTGTTCCTTATATTTCCGCAGCAATTATTATGCAACTTTTCTCAAACTCCATCCCATACTTACAAGAGCTGAAGAAAGATGGCCAAGCTGGAAGAAATAAAATTACTCAGTACACAAGATATGGAACAGTTATTCTTGCCTTTGTTCAAGCATCAGCATTAAGTGTCACGCTTGGAGCTAGTGGTTTAGCATATGATCCAGGTGCATCCTTTTTTGTTTCAGCTGTATTTAGTGTAGTAGCTGGAACTGTATTTTTAATGTGGCTAGGAGAACAAATAACAGAACGAGGCATAGGCAATGGAATCTCAATTATTATTGCTACTAGCATTCTAACGGGTATTCCTGGAGCAATGGGGCAAGCACTAGAGCAGTCAAGACAGGGCGATTTAAATATCCTACTATTGATTGGAATAGGTGTTTTAGCAATGTTAGTGATTGCAATTGTTGTTTTTATTGAGCGCGGACAAAGAAGAATCACTGTTAATTATGCGCAAAGACAGCAAGGCAGGAAATTGATGCAAGCCCAAGCAAGTCATCTTCCTTTTAAAGTTAATATGGCAGGAGTAATACCAGCAATTTTTGCTAGTACATTTCTATTATTTCCAGCCTCACTCTCAACGTGGTTTGGTCAAGCAGAGTCTTTTGGTTTTTTACAAACAATCTCTCTCGCTTTAAACCCTGGACAACCATTGTATATTTTAACTTTCTCAGCGCTAATCATTTCATTTTGTTTTATCTGGCTTGCTTTAACTTTTGACACCAAAGAAGTAACAGATAACTTAAAAAAATCTGGAGCATTTGTTCCAGGAATTAGACCTGGCGATCAAACAGCAATATACATTGACAGTGTTCTAGCTAGACTCACAGTTTTTGGAAGTATTTATTTAACACTGATCTGTTTACTGCCATTGGCTTTAATTAATTTTGCTGGAGTTTCATTCTATTTAGGGGGAACCTCAGTATTAATTATAGTTGTGGTATTAATGGATTTTATGGCTCAAGTTCAATCGCATATGATGTCCAACCAATACTCATCATTATTAAAGAAGACAAACTTAAAAAACTATAAAAGATAATTATGAAAGTTAGAGCATCAGTAAAAAAGATTTGTAGAGATTGCAAAACTGTAAGACGAAAAGGAGTTTTGTATGTTATATGCAAAACTGATCCTAAGCATAAACAAAAACAAGGATAAGATAATATGGCTAGAATAGCAGGCGTTAACATACCCGAAAATAAGCATCTTGAGATTGCTTTAACTCATATCTATGGAATAGGTAAAAAAACTGCTCAAGAGATTTGTAGCAGTGTAAAATTAGATTATTCAAAGAAAGTATCTGAACTTTCCGAAGAGCAGGTGGAGACAATCAGGACTGCAGTAGCTAAATATGCTGTAGAAGGAGACCTCCGGAGAGCTGTTAGTACGAATATTAAAAGACTAATGGATTTAGGTTGCTATCGAGGTATTCGACATAGAAGAAAGCTCCCAGTTCATGGCCAAAGAACAAAAACAAATGCAAGGACTCGCAAGGGACCCAAGAAACCAATGAGGGCTTAAGATATGGCAACTGGAAAAAAAGTTAAAAAAATTATTTCTGATGGGATTGCTCATATTCACGCATCTTTTAATAATACTATTATTACAATTACAGACAAGCAGGGAAATACAGTTTGCTGGGCAACATCGGGTGGATCAGGGTTTCGTGGATCTAGAAAAAGCACACCATTTGCTGCGCAGATAGCGGCAGAGAAAGTAGGGAATGCTGCAAAAGACTTTGGAATGATTAATTTAGATGTAAAAGTTAGAGGTCCTGGCGGTGGAAGAGAATCAGCCATTAGGTCTTTGAACTCATGTGGGTTAAAAATTAAAAGTATTACTGACGTAACTCCATTGCCACATAATGGATGTCGTCCTTCAAAAAAACGTAGGGTATAAGGGAGATTATATGGCAAGGTATAGAGGTCCATCATTAAGATTATCTAGGAGAGAAGGTACAGATCTGTTCCTTAAAAGCGGATCCAGATCAATTGAATCAAAGTGTAATATGGAGACTGCTCCAGGCGTGCATGGTTTAAGAAGAACTCGTCTTTCAGATTACGGTGTTCAATTGCGTGAAAAGCAAAAAGTTCGCAGAATGTACGGTGTGCTTGAAAAGCAATTTAGAAATTATTATAAGAAAGCCTCTAAATCAAAAGGAAATACTGGAGAAAATCTTTTATCTCATCTTGAGCAAAGATTAGATAATGTAGTCTATAGAATGGGTTTTGCATCTACAAGAGCGGAAGCACGTCAGCTTGTATCGCATAAGGCGTTTCATTTAAATGGTGCCACTGTAAATATTCCATCCTATCAGGTGCAGGTTGGTGATGAGATTGAAGTAAGGGAAAAATCTAAATCACAGCTAAGAATTAAAAGTGCTTTGGACCTAGCAGGCCAAAGAGAAGCATGTGAGTGGCTTGAAGTGGATTCAAAAACTCTCAAGGGTGTATTCAAATCTGTTCCAGATAGAACAGATTTAAGTGCTGAAATTAATGAAAATCTCATTGTTGAGCTTTATTCAAAATAATAATTAAACGGAAGGAAATCATGGAAACATCAGTAATAGATCTTTTAGTCCCAACTGACATTCAAGTGGATGATATAGACGATAATACCTCAAAGATAATCTTAGAGCCCTTAGAAAGAGGCTTTGGTCATACATTGGGCAACGCCCTAAGAAGAATACTTCTTTCATCCATGCCTGGTGCGGCAATAACAGATGTAACAATTGATGGCATCTCGCATGAGTACTCAACTATTGAGGGGGTTAGAGAGGATGTTATAGATATTTTATTAAATCTTAAAGATATGCCAATTAGCCTTATAGAAGGAACTAGCGCAGTTATAAAACTTAATGTTTCTGGCCCATGCGAAGTTACTTCAACTTCTTTTGAAGTGCCTGGCAATGTAGAGCTACCAGATGTAGAGCATCATGTTGCATCATTGGTTGATAAAGTTAGTTTATCGCTCACCGCTACAGTCAAGACTGGAAGAGGTTATGAGCCAGCAGATACTAGAAATGAAGAGGAACCAGCTGTTGGAGCATTAAAGGTGGATGCTTCTTTTAGTCCAGTACGAAGAGTGGCTTATACAGTTGAAAATGCTCGATTTGAAAAAAGAACCGACCTTGATAAATTAATTGTCGATCTTGAAACAGATGGTACTCTCGATCCTAAGAAAGCAATTGAGCACGCAGCCACAATATTACAACAACAACTTGCTGCTTTTGTTGACCTAGATGCAATTGCCGAGCAAGAAGCTAAGAAAGATCAAAATGACTTTGATCCTTTCTTAATGAGATCAATTGAAGAGTTAGAGCTAACGGTTAGATCAACTAATTGCCTTAAAGCGGAAAGCATATTCTTGATTGGCGATTTACTTCAAAGAACAGAGTTTGATCTCTTGAAAACACCTAATTTAGGTAAAAAATCTTTAAATGAAATAAAAGATGTTCTTGCATCTAAAGGCTTTTCTCTTGGGACTACTCTAGAGAACTGGCCACCAATGGGTTGATAAAAAATGAGACATAGAAAATCTGGTAGAAAACTTAATCGCAATTCTTCACATCGCAAAGCGTTGATGAAGAATCTAGCTATTGCATTTATTGAGAGAGAGTTAATCAAAACCACTGTTCAGAAAGCAAAAGAGTTAAGAGGTTTTATCGAACCTTTGATCACCTTGGCGAAAGTAGATTCTGTTGCGAATCGACGCAGGGCTTTTAGTAAATTAAGAATGGACTCTATTGTGGACAAGCTGTTCAAAGAGATTGCTGTTAAATCCAAAAATAGGCCTGGTGGATATATAAGAATTATAAAAGCTGGTTTTAGACCAGGCGATAAAGCCGATATGGCATATGTAGAGTGGGTCGATAGAGATATAGATGGCTCTTCATCCTTACCAGAACCTGAGCTTAAGGAAGGCTTAGCATCTTAAGTTTTTAGAGCTTCCTTTAAATATCTTCCCGTATAGGATTTTTTTGACTGTGCAACCTTTTCAGGCGGCCCTTCCGCTACAATTAAACCACCGTCACTACCACCTTCTGGGCCAAGATCAATCACCCAATCACTTGATTTGATTACATCTAAGTTGTGTTCAATCACAACGACAGTATTTCCCTGATCTGCCAATCTTTTAAGAACACCTAATAGCAATTCAATATCATAAAAATGAAGACCAGTTGTAGGCTCATCAAGTGTAAATAGGGTCTTACCAGTGCTTCTTTTTGAAAGTTCTTTTGCCAGTTTAATTCTTTGGGCTTCTCCGCCTGAGAGAGTAGTTGCCGATTGACCCAATGTGATATATGTCAAACCAACATCAGACAAGGTCTGCAATTTATTTTTTATTGCAGGGATTGCGTAAAAAAAATCTAGAGCTTCTTCTACGGTCATGCTTAAAACTTCCGCTATATTTTTATTTTTATACTTAACTTCAAGAGTTTGCTCGTTATATCTTTTGCTATTGCAAATATCACAATTAACATAAATATCTGCTAAGAAATGCATCTCAACTTTGATCATCCCATCCCCTTGGCAAGCTTCACATCTACCCCCCTTGACGTTAAAACTAAATCGTCCAGGTTTGTATCCTCGCGTCCTCGCTTCTTCAGATTGTGAAAATAAATCTCTAATGTGCGAAAACAAGCCTGTATAAGTTGCAGGATTAGATCTAGGCGTTCTTCCTATAGGAGATTGATCAATCCCAATTACTTTATCTAAATATTCCAAACCTTTAATTTGCGAACACTTTATTTCTTTATTTAGATTAGCCTTATTGAGTAAGAAGCTACTCATAGGCATTAAGGTGTGATTAATTAAAGATGATTTACCAGAACCAGAGACACCTGTGATACATGTAAAAATACCTATAGGAATTCTTGCAGTAATATTTTGTAAGTTATTTTCAAATGCATCACAGATCTCTATGAAATTCTCAGGTTTTTTAGCAGTTCTTGGAAAATGAATTTTTCTTTTGCCTGATAAATACGCAGCAGTTATTGATTCTTCGCATTTAAGGATATCTTCTAATTTTCCCTGAGCACATATTTCCCCACCATGTTTTCCTGCACCAGGACCAATATCAATAATGTGGTCTGCGCATCTAATAGCCTCTTCATCATGCTCAACAACTATCACAGTATTGCCCAAACTTTTGAGATGAAACAAGGTTTTAATAAGCTTTTCGTTATCTCTTTGATGAAGACCTATAGATGGTTCATCCAAGACATACGTTACACCCACAAGACCAGATCCAATTTGACTCGCTAGTCTAATTCTTTGAGCCTCTCCTCCAGATAATGTTCCTGCACCTCTATCCAATGTAAGGTAATTCAACCCAACATCCTCAAGAAAAGTGAGGCGTTCTTTAATTTCTTTTAAAATCTTTTCAGCAATAGTAGCTTTAGCTCCCTCAAGCTTCATTTTATGAAAAAAACTTAATGCATCAGTAATCTTTTGATTTGTAATTTCTTGAATAGGAGTGCTATTAATAAAAACATTTCTAGATTCTCTTTTGAGTCTAGAGCCTTCGCATGCATTGCAATGGCTATCAGATAGCAGTTTTGCTAGCTCATTTCTAATAAATTCTGAATCTGTTTCTTTGAACCTTCTCTCTGTATTAGGAATAATACCCTCAAAACGATGTTGCCTAACTATCTTGCTTCCACTTCTAAAGCTTTTAGAAAAATTGATCTTATCTTTTGAGCCCCATAATAATATTCTTTGCGTTTCCTCAGGGTAATCTTGCCAAGGAGTATCGAGATCAAATTTATAGTGTTTTGCTAAGCATTTTAATTGATGGAAATAAAATCGATTTCTTCTATTCCAGCCCTTAATGACGCCTTCGTTGATTGTAGCTTCAGAATCAGAGATTAATTTTTTTTCGTCAAAATACTGGATTACACCCAAACCATCACATTTTTCACATGCCCCAAATGGATTATTAAAAGAAAACATCCTTGGTTCTAGCTCAGACACTGAATAACCACATTGTGAACAAGAAAAGTTTGATGAGAATAACAGAATATCAATCTTGTCATCTATAACTTCTATTTCTACTAAACCGTTTGAAAGACCAAGCGCAGTATCAATGGATTCAGAGAGACGAGAACGATTATCTTCGCCATCTTCTAATTTCAATCTATCGACGATAGCTGAGATGTCATGCTTTTTATTTTTATTTAATAAAGGGAACTCATCTAGAGAATGCACTACATTATTAATTTTTACTCGCACAAATCCTTCAGACTTTAAATTTTCGTATATCCCAAGGTGCTCTCCTTTTTTGCCCCTGATCATTGGCGCCATCACCATAATTTTTTTCCCATTACCTAGTGCATAGATTTCATCACAGATCTCACTGATTGTTTTTGCAGACAGCTCTTCATTATGGTCAGGGCATATTGGCGTCCCAATTCTAGCAAACAATAACCTGAGATAGTCATATATTTCTGTGACAGTGCCTACTGTAGAGCGAGGGTTATGAGAGGTTGATTTCTGCTCTATTGAAATAGCTGGAGACAGCCCATCTATCTGATCAACATCAGGTTTCTCCATCATAGACAAAAATTGCCGAGCATAAGCAGATAGTGATTCAACATATCTTCGTTGGCCTTCAGCATAGATAGTATCGAATGCAAGTGAAGATTTCCCTGAGCCAGACAAGCCGGTTATCACCACCAATTCCCCACGAGGAATTTCAAGTGAAATATTTTTTAGGTTATGGGTACGAGCACCCTTAATAGAAATTTTATCCATTTATTTTCAGTTATTTTATCCAGCTGATTTATTTCGAGTTAAACTTAGGGAATTATAAGAGGTAATTATGGCTAGAGGAGTAAATAAAGTAATTTTGGTAGGTAATTTAGGGCAAAAACCTGAAATACGCTATACCCAAACAAAGACAGCAGTGGCAACGCTTTCGATTGCAACATCTGAATCATGGAAAGACAAAGAATCTGGAGAGCAGCGAGAAAAAACCGAATGGCATAGAGTTGTGTTTTTTGGAAAATTAGCAGAAATTGCTGAGCAATATCTTGATAAGGGTTCACAACTTTATGTAGAAGGAAAGTTGCAAACTAGAAAGTGGCAAGATAAAGATGGGAATGATAAGTACACAACAGAAATCCTAGGAAATGAAATGAATATGTTGGGTGGAAGACAGTCTTCTGGAGATGGCGGTGCCTACGATCAGTCTCAACCGGCTCAGAAATCTATAGAGCCTTCTGAATCGAATATTTCTGAGGAAGACATACCTTTTTAAACCCTCGTGGATTATAAGAATATTTTATTAGAGCAGCGAGATAATATCGCTGTTCTTTTCTTGAATAGACCTAATAAGCTAAATGCTTTTACCTTCTCAATGATGGAAGAGATTGTTCATGCCCTAGATATTATTGAGGCTGATGATAGTTTGCATGCTGTAATTATTTCAGGCAAGGGCAGGGCTTTTTGTGCTGGAGCTGATTTGTCATCTGGCCAAGATACTTTCAATCCATCGTTTGATAATTTTGCTATAGAAGAAAATGATTTTAGAAGAGACTCGGGGGGCATCCTAACACTTCGCATGTACAAATTTTCTAAGCCCATTGTCATGGCATGTAACGGACCAGCAGTTGGTATTGGAGCATCTATGCAACTTGCTGCAGATATTCGCTTAGCTTCTTATGAAGCCAGGTTTGGATTTGTTTTTAATAATAGAGGAATAGTCCCAGATGCCTGCAGTAGTTGGTTTTTACCAAAGATTATTGGTATTTCTCAAGCATTAGAATTAACTTACTCAGGTAAAATTATTGATGCTAAGGAAGCTCTTAAAATCCATTTAATTTCAAGCATTCATAATTCAGATGATCTATTAGATGACGCGGTAGAGATCACACAAAATATGGTGAAAAACTCAGCGCCAGTCTCCATTGCTTTGACCAGACAGATGCTGTGGCGCTCGCTCGAAGGTTCAGGTCCATACGAAGCTCATATAATAGAAAGCAAAGCTATTGACTCTAGAGGAGCCTCAGAGGATGCTAAAGAAGGGGTAAATTCATTTTTAGAGAAAAGATCTGCTGAATTTAAAAACAAAATTTCTACTGACATGCCAGATTTTTTTCCTTGGTGGGAAGATAATCCTTAATAGATATGAGCGCTTGCTCTGCTGGCAAATACCGTGGCTCAAGAAGAGGGTGACCTTGAAAAAGTAGAAGATTTTGGAGCCTACAGATACTTAATTTAATTCAAGAAGCACTTAAAAACTAAAATAGCTGGAGAAAATAATGAGTGATTTAAACTGGGAAGAATTTGAGCGTGTTGAATTGAGAGTTGGCACAGTGATTGATGCAAAGATTTTTAACGAAGCTATAAAACCTGCAATAAAAATGCAAATCGATTTTGGAGAGGATATAGGTATTAAAAAATCATCTGCACAAATTACAAATCATTATAATCCACAGAAACTAATTGGAATGCAGGTTACTGCAGTGGTAAATTTTCCAAAAAAACAGATTGGACCTTTTATATCTGAGTGTCTTGTGACTGGATTTACTCAACCAGATGGGAGTATTATTTTAGCCATTCCAGAAAAAAAGGCAGTTAATGGTTCTCGCTTAGCTTAAGAAATGCAAAACTTCTTTTGTAATCATTACTCCCAAGTAAATTCCAGATCCCCTATATTATTTACTGAAAATTAAGCTCGCATTAGTTCCGCCAAAGCCAAATGAATTACTCATCACAGCTTTAATTTCTTGCTCAGTCATTGATTGAGCAATTTGCAGTCCTTCAGCTTCCTCAACTAATTGATCTATATTGATAGAGGGGGCTATAAAATTGTTGTTCATCATCATGATAGAGTAAATAGCTTCTTGGGCACCAGTTGCTCCTAGTGAATGACCTGTCATGGATTTTGTTGAGCCAATAATAGGACTTTTGCTACCAAAGACAGCTTTAATGGCACCTAGTTCTGCTAAATCTCCAACTGGCGTACTAGTTCCATGAGCATTAATATAATCTACGTCACTTCCATACATTTCCATTGCACCATTCATGCAGCGAGTTGCTCCTTCTCCCGAAGGTGAAACCATGTCATAGCCATCTGAATTAGCATAGTAACTTCTTAATCTTGCAATAATTGGAGCATTTCTTTTGATGGCATGCTCTTCTTCTTCAAGAATAAGCATTCCTGAGCCTCCGGCAATTACAAACCCATCTCTATGAATATCAAAAGCTCTAGAGGCTTTTTCTGGAGTCTCGTTATATTGAGAGGAGAGGGCTCCCATAGCATCAAACATTGAAGATGAGGTCCAATGCTCCTGTTCAGCCCCTCCAGCAACAATAATATCTTGTTTATCTAGCTGAATTAGCTCTGCAGCATGACCTATACAATGAGCACTTGTTGAGCATGCAGAAGAAATAGAATAATTTACACCTCTTAATTTTAGTGTTGTGCCAAGGATAGCTGAGACCGTGCTTCCCATAGTTTTTGTAACTGCGTAAGGTCCAATTCTTTTAGGCCCCTTCTTTCTCGCCACATCAGAAGCTTCAATCTGAGCTGCTGACGAGGCCCCTCCTGATCCTGCAACAATTCCAATTCTAGAAGTATCCATTTCTTCAAGAGCAAGTCCAGCATTGCTAATGGCTTCTTTTGCAGCAATATAAGCAAAGCCAGATGCCTCGCTCATAAAGCGAAGTGTTTTTCTATCTATTAAATCAGCAAGGCTTATATCTACTGATCCCGAGATTTGACTTCTAAAACCCATGTCTTTATAAACTGAATTTGCTGAGATACCAGATTTCCCTGTTTTAAGACTCGCTAAAACTCCCTCAAGACCTGTTCCAATGCAGGAGACAATTCCCATGCCGGTAACTACTACATTCTTCATTAAAACTCGCTGGTATCCTTAAAAAGTCCAACTTTCAGTCCATCAGCTGAATAGACATGTCGATCGTCAACAAACATGTTCCCATCAGCAAAACCAACAACTGCACCCCTATTAATAACTCTTTTAATGTCAATTTCATATCTGACTATTCTTGCGTTTGGAGTTACTTGCCCAAAGAACTTAACTTTATCCGACCCAAGAGCTCGCCCATATCCTGGCAATTCTAACCAACATAAATAAAATCCTAGTAATTGCCACATAGCGTCTAATCCTAGACATCCCGGCATCACAGGGTCAGATTTAAAATGTACCTTAAAAAACCATTGGCTTTCATGAATGTTCAAGTTTGCAACAATTCTACCTTTGGAATATTTCCCTGAGATTTGGTCAATTTGGTCAATTGAATCAAACATGAGCATTTCATCTGCAGGTAATCTCCCATTGCCTGGTCCAAATAAATCACCATTCCCACAAGCAACTAAATCTTCTTTAGAGTATTGAGGGGCTGGAACAAATTTCATTTTTCCCTTATTTTTAAAAAGCTAATTAAGTTTAGCATCTCATCATAGCAAGAATGATCTTTGAGATTTGTTAGTTGTTTTGTAGAATCTTTTAGATACTTTTCTAATAATGCATTTGTTTGTTGATTTGCCTTATCCATTTTCACGAGATCATAAATTTTTCTCTGTGTAGTTTTCGATAGCTTCTCTTTTCCAAGGGAGCTAAATAGAAATTCTCTATCAGTTTTTGAAGCATTTTTTATTGCATAAAACAAAGGGAAAGTAATTTTTCCTTCTCTAAAATCTTTTAAGGCTGGCTTGCCTGTATTCAATTGAATGGTTTCATAATCTAGAATGTCATCTTGAATTTGAAAAGCTATCCCCAAGGCTTTACCCAATAATCCAAAGTATTTAATTTCATCATTGGATCTATTAGCAAGCATTGCACCAGTCTTTGCAGATGCTTCAAATAATCTACCGGTCTTAAGATAACTGACTTTTAAAAGATTTTTCAAGGTAAGATAATCTCTGTTTTTAAATAAACCTAGTTGTATTATTTCTCCTTTAGCAATGTCATTAGTAGCTTTTGCAAGCTCTTCCAAAATGAGCTCCTGATTTAATTTAACCATCAAAATAAAAGCCTTGGAATATATAAAGTCACCCATTAGGACACTATAAGAATTAGTCCATACTTGATTTACTGATCTACTACCTCGACGAAGGTCTGATTCATCAACCACATCGTCATGGACTAATGTAGCAGTATGCAAGAGCTCGATTACACCTGCCAATTGTATTCTTCGTGTATTTTTTATAGCAGTCGACATTGGAGCTCCAGAACCTGCAATATTCCATGATTTTGAAGCTAATAAGGAAATCAATGCTCGCGTTTTCTTACCTTCTGAATTAAAAATATATTCATAAATCTCTCGAATAATCTTCTCAGATGCCAGTTCTTTTTTTATTAATGACTGAACTCGAGTAAGCTCACTTTGTGTGGATTGTTTGATTTTGTACATCTTAAATAAATTGAAGCCTAAAATTATACATAAGTATTGATAATTTCCTTTATAAAGCGTATATTTTGCCACCTTTAGAGATAACTATGTACGCAGTAATAGAAGCCGGTGGAAAACAACACAAAGTCGAGCTAGGACAAACCCTAGAAATTGACCTTATGCAAGAAGAATCAGGTGCAGAGCATGCCTTTGAAACTGTTATGCTTTATGTAGATGGAGATGATGTTCAGGTAGGACAACCCTACATTGAAAATGCTAAAGTCGTGGCTGAGGTGATTGAAGAAGTAAAAGGAGAAAAGATTTCGATTTTACGGTTTAGAAGAAGAAAAAATAGTATGAGAAAGATTGGCCATAGACAAAGGTATACACAAATCAAAATTAAAGAAATTAACGTAGGTAAATAGAGATGGCGCATAAGAAAGCAGGTGGTTCCAGTAAGAACGGTAGAGACTCCAATTCAAAGCGATTGGGTGTAAAACGTTTTGGTGGTCAGCTTGTAAAACCAGGCGAAATAATTATTCGCCAGCGAGGAACCAGTACTCACCCAGGTCAGAATGTTGGAATGGGTAAAGATCATACTTTGTTTGCAACTTCAGGTGGACATGTGCAGTTTACATACAAAGGCATTAAGCAAAAGAAGACAGTTAACGTCGTCCCTCAGTAATCCATGAACTTCATCGACGAAGCTCTGCTTGAAGCAAGGGCTGGGAACGGTGGCGCCGGTTGCACAAGTTTCAGAAGAGAAAAATTTATCCCACGAGGTGGGCCTGATGGCGGAGATGGCGGGAAAGGCGGAGATGTTATTTTTCGAGTTGGAGCAAATCTTAATACCTTGGTTAATTTTCGAAACCAGAAGTTCTTAATCGCAAAGAATGGTCAAGGCGGAGCTGGCAATAAGAAAACTGGTCAAGATGCTGATGATTTGATTGTTATGGTTCCAAAAGGAACAGTCATCTTTGATGCTGTTTCAGAAAAAATAATTTATGATTGTTGCGATGAGGGAGTTGATTATTTAGTTGCCAAAGGCGGCGAGGGCGGCGCAGGAAATTTTCGCTTTAAATCTAGCACCAACCAAGCTCCTAGACGTCACACTCCGGGATGGCCAGGCGATGAGTTTTCTATTCGACTTGAATTACGCTCACTGGCAGATGTTGGCCTTGTAGGTTTCCCTAACGCTGGAAAATCAACCTTCTTAAATAGTGTTTCAGCTGCCCGCCCTAAGATTGGTGACTATCCATTTACAACATTACGGCCAAATCTAGGCACCGTTCAAATTTACGATACATCTTTTATTATTGCGGATATCCCTGGCTTAATAGAGGGGGCTTCTGAGGGAGCAGGATTAGGTCTTAATTTTTTAAAACACATTTCTAGAACAGGCCATTTATTAATCTTATTAGACCCTCAAAATCCTGAGAGGCATATTGAAGAACAACTTACTGTTTTGTTAAATGAGCTCAAAACCTATGACCCAAGTTTGTTGGAAAAAAGTATTTGGATTGCTTTGAATAAAAAAGATACTCTTGACGATGACAAGGAAAATGAGTTAATTGCAATCCTACATAAAGCTGTTAATAAGGCTCAAACCCAATTCAAAGGCATAGTATCAATGTCTGGTTTTACAGGCGAGAAAACAAGTCAATTGCTTGGCATGATTGCAAATGAAATGATGGGGGGTTGAGTCTTAGCTAATTGCTTTAACCGCTTTTACCAGGCGGCTTTTAGTTCTAGCGGCTGCATTTTTATGTATCACTTTTTTTGCAGCAATGGAGTCTAATACTTTTTCAGCAGTTTTAAGCAACTCTGAAGCGGATTCTTTATTATTTTCAGCCACGGCATTTTTGACAGCTTTGACTGCTGTTCGAGCTTGAGATCTCTGGGAGTGCTTCAATTTATACCTGTCAGCATTTTGACGAGCTCTTTTAAGTGATTGTTTACTATTTGCCATATCTTTAAATATTAGATGCGGTAGTTTAATGATCTTCATTTCATCTGTCCACTTTATTTATTAAATATATACTCAATATATTTTATTGTTGAACATTCACAATCTGTAAACTAAACTTTGCAAATGAAAAATATTATCCTTGCATTTACCTTATTAATTAATCTTAGCTTGACAGCTGAACTTGGAGTCAGTGAAGATTTCATAACAAGATTTAGCTCCCTACCTTCTTATACTGGAGTTGATATTTCTCCTGACGGAAAAATGATTAGCGTTATTACTAAAATGGATGATGGTAAAAAAGGTCTAACCATATGGAGTTCTGAGGATATGACCCGAATTAATACCATTATTTTTCCTAATGAAGAAGAGGTTGCCAGTTATATGTGGGCCAATAACGAACGTCTTTTAATTCGGATTGGTTACTATAATAAAAAATGGGGCAGAGGTTCTGGAGGTGAATATTTTAGTATTAATTTTGATTCCTCTAAGCCAGCGTATGTTTTTGGAAGACGCAGCAGAGCGGGCTCTCAAAAAACAAAAGGAAAAGTTGTAGATAAATTTTCTAGCGGGTATGTAGAAAATATTTTAGAAGATGATGATAAGCATGTTGTTTTATCAGTTAACGAATGGAGCAAATCAAATACTGGAAGTTTTTCAACCTCTGTAAGGTTAAACGTTTACAACGGCCAGCAAAAGAAATTAGGGAAATCTCCTCTTGCTGGAGGACAGGTGCGAACAGACAGCAAAGGCATACCGAGATTTGCAGTTGGCAGTGATATCGATAACAACACCGTTACAATGTATAGGGCTTCAAAAAAATCCGATTGGGAAGTATTGAGTAAATCTCCATTTGGCGAAGGAGAAATTTATCCAGTGAATATCTCTAAAGATGATTCAACAATTCATATTTTAGACAGCACCGAGACTTCTACCTATCAGCTAAAAAGTATTGACACTACTTCAGGAAAAACTGAGGTAGTGTTCCATCATTCAAAATATGATGCATATCCGCAAATCATTGATGATGTAGTATTGGGTGCAATATTCAATCCTGGATACTCTCAAGCTTATTGGTTGGAGATTGATAGCCCTTTGCAAGAATCTATTTTGCAAGCAGTGAATCTATTTAATAACGGTAATCTTGAAGTCTTCGATACCAAAGAGATCGGCCTAGTGGCTCTAACTAAAAATCGTGATAAAGCAATTTTACAAATTAGAGATTCTGTCTCATCACCAAAATACTGGCTTTACAATATGGAAAAAGGTCAACTAAGGGAGCTGTTTGCAATGTGGCCTGAGATTGATAATGCCGGTCTTGAGGAAGAAATTCCATTTAACTTCAAAAATTCAGATGGAGTGGATATTTACGGCTATTACACTAAGGCAAAAGATCAACAAGATGGTGAATCTGCACCTATGATAGTGATGCCTCATGGTGGCCCACATGCAAGAGATTCATGGGGTTTTGATCCAGATACTCATATCTTGTCTCAAGCTGGGTATGCAGTCCTTAAAGTTAACTTTAGAGGCTCAACAGGCTACGGCAAAGAATTCACCCAATTAGGGTTTGGAGAATGGGGGGGAGACACTCAACAAGATATTATAGAAGCAACCGAATGGGCGATTGAGCAAGGCATAGCTGATGCAGCAAAAATTGGTATCTATGGAGGAAGTTTTGGAGGTTATTCGGCAGCCATGGCTCCGATGCTTAGACCGGATCTCTACAAATCTTCCGTTGCTTATATTGGAGTCTTTGATTTAGAAATGCTTTACAACGAAGGAGATATCAAAGGCATTAAATGGGGCGGCAAGTATCTAGATAAAACCCTTGGTAAAGATTTAGAAAAAATTAAAGCCATGTCACCAGTATTGCAAGCAGATAAGCTAGAAGCACCAATTATTATTATTTCAGGAGAAGAGGATCAAAGAGCTCCAATCGAGCATGCTTATGCTTTAGCAGATGCTTTAAAGAAAGCAGGAAAAGAACATGAGTTAATCATTGTTCCAAGAGAAGGACATGGCTTTAGAAAACCAGAGAATAGATTTATGCTTTATAAAAAAATGCTGGAGCACTTCGACAGTACCCTGTAAATATAAATGGTGGAGGCGGCGGGAATTGAACCCGCGTCCGTTAGTTCTTCAACCTGACTTCTACATGCTTAGCTCGCTCTTTGTGTTTCGCCTTAATGACCCGAAGAGCAGGGTATTAAAGACTAGTCTAGATAGATTTTACTTTAACTGCGTTTAGACACCACAGCAAAGCTAGACTATGTATTTTGCCAATGCTTCAAACCATAGACAATTCTTGCATTGGTTAGCCTTAAGCGGCTAAAGCGTAGTTGTCGTTTTTTGCAACTAATTTTTTTGTAGTATGTTTTACAAGAGTTACCACAATCTTGGCATGCGCTTTGGAATCCAATAAAAACGTCGAACCCAATTCGCCCCCATGGGGTGGAAGATTATATAGGAATTGCTTAGCGATTAGAATTTTTTAGAATTCTTTGCTTTTCCCTATTCCAATCCCTCTGCTTCACATCCTCTCTTTGATCATACGTTTTTTTACCTTTTCCAATCGCAATATCACACTTAATTTTATTTTCTTTCCAGTAGATTAATGTTAAAACGCATGTCAGACCCTGCTGACTAATGGCCTCAAGAATCTTGTCAATCTCTCTTTTGTTTAATAAAAGTTTCCTAGAACGTGTTGGATCTATGGTTTCATTTTTCAGAGATGCAGGAGGATCAATTTTTAATCCAATAACCCATGCTTCATTGTTTTTAAGAGTGACGTAAGAATCTTTCACATCTACTTTCCCATTTCTCAAGCCTTTTACTTCCCAGCCCTCTAGCACAATTCCAGCCTGATATTTATCCGTCAAGTGATAATTTCTTGCAGCATTTTTATTTTTGACGATGATATTATTGTTAGTAGCATTCATAATAAGTTTCTTAATTATGAATCTATTAAATCTATTTGCAAACTTTGAGGAAATTTATGCAAGAAACTAAAGTTACTTTAATTTATTCTGGACTCAGTTTATTTGTTTTCCTTGCATTAGTACCATGGATTGTGGATATGGATCTAGCATTGATCTCGATCCAAGTTTTAGCTATCTTCGGAGGTGTTGTTGTTGCATTTTTGGGAGGCTTGATTTGGGGTTGGGATGATCAACTCATAACTACCTATAAGCTTTGGTATGCAATAGGATTCTCTATTCTAGGTTTTGGAGTTATCTTACTTTCATATAGTTCTCTTCCTAGCAGTCTAATTTTATTAATAATTGCGCTACAGGCTTATTTGTCTTTCGAGCTATCTAATAGCGATTACTACCAAAATAATATTAAATACTCTCAAGCAAGAAAATTAACTACAAACTTGGTTACAATATGTTGCATAACATCATTAGCTTTTATCTATAATCCGTACACATAAATTTTTATGAATATTAGTAGCTCAGAAAAGATCACCGAATCAGTAACCTGGCTAGGTAAATGGACATTCGTTTTAGCCGCTGCAGGTTCTGCAGTTGGCTTGGGAAATATATGGGGTTTTACTTATAGAGTTGGTGAGGGCGGGGGAAGTGCATTTGTTTTAATATATTTAGGATGCATTTTAGTTGTAGGTCTTCCAATAATGATGGCAGAGATCATGATTGGAAGATATGCTCAGCACAGTCCAGTGAGTGCGATGAAAAAAGCTGCACTTGATTCTGGGAAAACTGGCTATTGGCAAGCTGTTGGATGGACCGGATTAGTTTCTGGAATTCTCATTCTCTCTTTCTACAGTGTCCTAGCTGGGATGTGCATTAAGTACATAGGAATTGCAGCTATGGCTACTCCTGCAATTGTTTCTGATGTTCAATTTGATCAGGTCACTGGCGCCCCTCTAACATTATTTTTTTGGCATTCAATCTTCATAGGATTAACTGTTGCAATAATCGCATCTGGAGTAATAGGAGGCATTGAAAGAATGGTGCGTCTCCTTATGCCTATGCTATTTATTTTGATGGTGGTAATGGTTGTCAATGCAATGATTTACGGTGATTTTAAAGCAGGCTTAAATTACTTATTCACTCCCGATTTCTCAAAAGTTAATTCATCAACTTTCTTGAGTGCAATGGGCCAAGCATTTTTTAGCCTTAGTTTAGGCATGGGCTCCATCATGTGTTATGGGTCATATATGCGAAAATCAGAGAATATTTTTAAAACATCTCTCACCGTTGCTGGATTAGATACATTAATTGCTATATTGGCAGGACTGGCTATTTTCCCAATGATTTTTGCCTACAACATGAATCCTGCAGAGGGACCGGGCCTTGTTTTTATAAGCCTGCTATCAATTTTTAGTGAGATGGGTTTAGTGGGCAATTTTATAGGCCCAGCATTTTTTACGCTATTATCAATTGCAGCACTCAGCAGCGCAATTTCTTTGCTAGAACCTAGCGTTGCATACTTTGAAGAGAATAAAATAGTTTCTCGCCTCACTGCAGCAGTTATTCTTGGCTTGATCATATGGGTTATTGGCATAGGAAGCGTCTTTAGTTTTAATATTTGGGAAAAAATGGAGTTTATTGGCAAGAGAACTTTTATGGACTCAATTATTTTTTTAACTTTTGATATTTTGATGCCCCTTGGCGGCATGCTCGTAGCAATTTTTGCGGGGTGGTTTTTTAAACCTAAGTTAGCGATGGATGAACTCTCAGCAGCTCATGTGAATATTTTTACAACCTGGAGGTTTTTTATTAAATTCGTTTCCCCGGTATTAGTTGCAGCTGTATTCATGTCTCAATTATTTCCCGACCTCCCAGATCAAAGTAAAGATTTCTTTATCACATTGATTGGGCTATTTAGCTAGCTGACTAGATGTCTCAGAGTTTTGAGAAATCTCAAATATTTCAAGCAAACCCAGATTCAATTCTTGCATTGATCAATAATTTTGAGGCTTATCAAGAATTCTTACCTGGATGCTTGGAGTCCAAAAGATTGGCGGAGGATTTACCTGGAGTTTCAAGAGGCAAATTGGTTTTTGGACTCCTTAACCAAATTCTTGAATTTGAATCAGTGAATCAAACAAATGAACATCATGTCGAAATTACGCAAGTGAACGGACCATTTTCTCAGTTTTCTGCTTCCTGGACGCTTGAGTCAGTTGATTTGGATAGAACAAGCGTTAAATTTAAAACAAATTTTTACCTCCCATTTTTTTTAAAAATTTTTGCTAGGCAAGCGCTCATTGATAAAATGGGAGAGAAATTCCTTAATGCATTTGCAGAGCATTGATTATACTTTGAAAGAGGATACAACGAAAAGTTCATGAGTAAAGAAAATACTGAATTAAAAAAAGCTGGTTTAAAAGCAACCCTTCCGAGAATTCGTATTTTGGAGGCTCTTGCATCCTCTAGTAATAGACATCTAAGCGCAGAAGATATTTACAGGCAACTCATTACATCAGGAGAAGACGTTGGTCTTGCAACCGTCTATCGTGTGCTTACACAATTTGAATCTGCGGGCATAGTCACAAGACATAATTTTGAAGAAGGTCATGCTGTCTATGAGATTACACCAGATGACCATCACGATCATATGATTTGCTTGGAAACAGGAAAGGTCATAGAGTTTCATGATGAGCTTATTGAAAGTCGTCAAGAAGAGATTGCTAAAGAGCTAGGCTATGAGATCGTTGATCACAGCATGGTTTTATACGTTAAATCAATTAAATAAATCATCCCCAACCCCTTGAACTCATGAGGTGTCATCCCAATATATTTCCTAATTGGAAAAAAAGATGGCAAAAAAACAAAATACCAAAGATACCGTTGCACCTGAGCTAGAAGATCCCGTTCAAGATGCATCTTCTATAGCTGAGTCCATTGAAGAAAATGAGCCTGGAGAGAAGGGATCTCATGATGATAATGGCGAGACAGAAAATTTAGAAGATAAATTAAAAGACCTTGAAGAGGCTCTATTGAGATCTCGCGCAGAATTAGATAATGCATTAAAGCGCAATGTTTCAGATATTGAAAAAGCGCATAAATATGGCGTTGAGCGTCTGCTTAATGAGCTTTTGCCAGTTGTGGATAATTTAGAGCATGCAATGAATAATTTCTCTGATCAGTCTTCTCAGGAAGACAAAG
>CAXYCJ010000016.1:0-95634 GCA_964275585.1 uncultured SAR86 cluster bacterium
TCCCAAGAATTTGATTTTGCTCTATGCCCAACATGAATCCTGCAGAGGGACCGGGCCTTGTTTTTATAAGCCTGCTATCAATTTTTAGTGAGATGGGTTTAGTGGGCAATTTTATAGGCCCAGCATTTTTTACGCTATTATCAATTGCAGCACTCAGCAGCGCAATTTCTTTGCTAGAACCTAGCGTTGCATACTTTGAAGAGAATAAAATAGTTTCTCGCCTCACTGCAGCAGTTATTCTTGGCTTGATCATATGGGTTATTGGCATAGGAAGCGTCTTTAGTTTTAATATTTGGGAAAAAATGGAGTTTATTGGCAAGAGAACTTTTATGGACTCAATTATTTTTTTAACTTTTGATATTTTGATGCCCCTTGGCGGCATGCTCGTAGCAATTTTTGCGGGGTGGTTTTTTAAACCTAAGTTAGCGATGGATGAACTCTCAGCAGCTCATGTGAATATTTTTACAACCTGGAGGTTTTTTATTAAATTCGTTTCCCCGGTATTAGTTGCAGCTGTATTCATGTCTCAATTATTTCCGACCTCCCAGATCAAAGTAAAGATTTCTTTATCACATTGATTGGGCTATTTAGCTAGCTGACTAGATGTCTCAGAGTTTTGAGAAATCTCAAATATTTCAAGCAAACCCAGATTCAATTCTTGCATTGATCAATAATTTTGAGGCTTATCAAGAATTCTTACCTGGATGCTTGGAGTCCAAAAGATTGGCGGAGGATTTACCTGGAGTTTCAAGAGGCAAATTGGTTTTTGGACTCCTTAACCAAATTCTTGAATTTGAATCAGTGAATCAAACAAATGAACATCATGTCGAAATTACGCAAGTGAACGGACCATTTTCTCAGTTTTCTGCTTCCTGGACGCTTGAGTCAGTTGATTTGGATAGAACAAGCGTTAAATTTAAAACAAATTTTTACCTCCCATTTTTTTTAAAAATTTTTGCTAGGCAAGCGCTCATTGATAAAATGGGAGAGAAATTCCTTAATGCATTTGCAGAGCAATTGCTAAAATGAAAATTTATTTTGCCTACCAAGCAAAAAATAACTCAATTATAAAGGAGTTAGATGTTTCAGAGAGCATAACGGCAGGCGAAGTCCTAGAAATCCCAAGCATTAAGGCGCTGCTGAATCCATTGTTAGAGTTAAGGGTCGGAGTTAATGGTGAGGAACTGGATGGCAAATTCAAAGCTTTCCCGGTGAATTATAGAATGTCTGATGGAGAGAGGTTGGAAATATATAAACCATTACGTCAAGATCCAAAAGAAAGAAGAAAGAAAAAAGCTGAGCAAGCTTAGGGCTTTTAATTATCAGAAAGGGTTACTTCCTCTAATATCCAACTATCAAGTTTTTTATCACTATTAAATTTTAATGATAGTTTTTTTTCTCCTACAACTAGCTCACCAATTTTTACTGAGTAAAAATAGTCCCATCGATTTTGGTGGATTGGACTATTGAGAAGAGGAGTCCCTAAAAGATATTGCACCTGATCTTTCGTTAGGCCTTTGGCTAACTGAGCAACATTTTTATCTTCAATAATGTTCCCCTGTAAAATTGGTACTTTATATGGAGCAAATGCTGAGCAACCATAAACGCCACTTAAGGAAATAATGACTATTAAAAATGATTTAGTTAATTGCTTCATGAGATGATTTGATTATACTTTGAAAGAGGATACAACGAAAAGTTCATGAGTAAAGAAAATACTGAATTAAAAAAAGCTGGTTTAAAAGCAACCCTTCCGAGAATTCGTATTTTGGAGGCTCTTGCATCCTCTAGTAATAGACATCTAAGCGCAGAAGATATTTACAGGCAACTCATTACATCAGGAGAAGACGTTGGTCTTGCAACCGTCTATCGTGTGCTTACACAATTTGAATCTGCGGGCATAGTCACAAGACATAATTTTGAAGAAGGTCATGCTGTCTATGAGATTACACCAGATGACCATCACGATCATATGATTTGCTTGGAAACAGGAAAGGTCATAGAGTTTCATGATGAGCTTATTGAAAGTCGTCAAGAAGAGATTGCTAAAGAGCTAGGCTATGAGATCGTTGATCACAGCATGGTTTTATACGTTAAATCAATTAAATAAATCATCCCCAACCCCTTGAACTCATGAGGTGTCATCCCAATATATTTCCTAATTGGAAAAAAAGATGGCAAAAAAACAAAATACCAAAGATACCGTTGCACCTGAGCTAGAAGATCCCGTTCAAGATGCATCTTCTATAGCTGAGTCCATTGAAGAAAATGAGCCTGGAGAGAAGGGATCTCATGATGATAATGGCGAGACAGAAAATTTAGAAGATAAATTAAAAGACCTTGAAGAGGCTCTATTGAGATCTCGCGCAGAATTAGATAATGCATTAAAGCGCAATGTTTCAGATATTGAAAAAGCGCATAAATATGGCGTTGAGCGTCTGCTTAATGAGCTTTTGCCAGTTGTGGATAATTTAGAGCATGCAATGAATAATTTCTCTGATCAGTCTTCTCAGGAAGACAAAGAAGGTGTGGAGTTAACTTTGAAGTCTTTTGAATCTGCACTTGATAAATTTGGCATTAGACCCATCTATCCAGTTAACGAGCAATTTGATCCAATTAAACATGAGGCCGTAATGACTTCACAGGATCCAGAGAAAGAGAATAATGAAATTGAAAATATATTTCAAAGGGGCTGGGAACTTCATGAGCGAGTTGTAAGACCCGCAAGAGTTTCGGTCATTAAAAATTAGAAAAAAGTAGGATAAGAATATGTCAAAAATTATAGGAATTGATTTAGGAACCACAAATAGCTGCCTTGCAGTTGTAGAGGGCCAGCAACCAAAAGTTATCGAGAACGCAGAAGGGGGAAGAACTACACCATCTGTCATTGGTTACGCAGAAGAAAATGAAGTATTAGTTGGAGCCCCAGCAAAACGTCAGTCAGTCACAAATCCAGAAAAAACTTTATATGCCATTAAAAGATTAATTGGTAGAAGATTTAATGATGATGTTGTCAAGAAAGATATGGACATGGTTCCATATCAAATTATCAAAGCAGATAATGGTGATGCCTGGGTTCAAGTTGACGATAAAAAGCTTGCACCTCCACAAATTTCCGCTGAAGTATTAAAAAAATTAAAGAAAACAGCAGAAGAATATCTTGGGCATGAGGTTAGCGAGGCTGTAATTACAGTACCAGCGTACTTTAACGATTCTCAAAGACAGGCCACCAAAGATGCTGGAAAAATTGCTGGTTTAGATGTTAAAAGAATTATTAATGAGCCAACAGCTGCTGCTTTAGCTTATGGTTTAGATAAGCATACAGGCGATTCCGTGGTGGCAGTATACGATCTCGGTGGAGGAACTTTTGATATCTCAATTATTGAAATTTCAGAGGTGGATGGGGAACATCAATTTGAAGTCCTATCAACCAATGGTGATACTTTTTTGGGGGGAGAGGACTTTGATTTAAAATTAATTGATTATTTTGTCGATGAATTTAAAAATGAATCAGGTTTTGACCTAAAGAGTGATTCAATGGCTCTGCAGAGATTAAAAGAAGCCGCAGAAAAAGCTAAGATTGAACTGTCCTCATCTGATCAAACCGAAATTAATTTACCTTACATTACTGCAGATAGCTCAGGACCAAAACATTTTGTCCATAAAATTACTAGAGCAAAATTAGAGTCTCTAGTTGAGGACTTAGTTGATAGAAGCTTAGCGCCACTAAAACTAGCTTTAGAAGATGCAAAATTATCCATTGGTGAAATCGATGAGATCTTATTAGTTGGCGGGCAGACTAGAATGCCAATGGTGCAACAGAAAGTAAAAGATTTTTTTGGAAAAGAGCCTAGAAAAGACCTAAATCCAGATGAGGCCGTAGCCGTTGGTGCTGCAATTCAAGGTTCGGTATTATCAGGTGACACAAAAGATGTTCTATTGTTGGATGTCACACCATTAACTCTTGGAATTGAAACTTTGGGCGGGATCGCTACTCCGCTAATTGACAAAAACACTACTATTCCAACTCAGAAATCTCAGGTTTTCTCTACGGCTGAAGATAATCAATCTGCTGTAACCGTCCATGTAATTCAGGGAGAGCGCAAACAAGCTGCTCAAAATAAATCTTTGGGACAATTTAACCTTGCAGATATTCCTCCTGCTTCAAGAGGTACTCCTCAAATTGAAGTTTCGTTTGATTTGGATGCGAATGGAATTTTAAATGTTGGTGCAAAAGATAAAAATACAGGGAAAGAGCAATCTATAGTAATTAAAGCATCTAGCGGTCTATCTGATGATGATATAGAAAAAATGGTAAAGGATGCTGAAGCTAACGCAGAGGATGATAAAAAATTTGAAGCATTAGTTCAAGCTAAAAATAATGCGGACATGCTTGTCCATGCAACTAGAAAAACCATGACAGAGGCTGGTGATAAATTAACTGATGAAGAAAAAGCATCTGTTGATACTTCAACCGATAAGCTGGAGGAGGCTATTAAACTAGATAGCTTAGAAGCTATAGAGGTCGCCACTAAAGAGCTGAATGAAGTTCTTACGCCTTTAACTCAAAAGTTGTATCCGCAAGCAGAGGATTCCCAACCAGACAATCAAGGTGACGATAGTCCGAGCGATGAAAATACTGTTGATGCTGAATACGAAGAAGTCCAAGAAGAAGAAAAAGAAGAAGAAAAAAAGTAAATTATGTCACAGAGAGACTACTACGAGGTCTTAGGGGTCTCTCAAAGCGCCAGTGGAGCTGAGCTCAAGAAATCTTTTAAAAAATTAGCAATGAAATACCATCCGGATAGAAATCCGGATGATCCCAAAGCCGATGAAAAATTTAAAGAAGCTGCGGAAGCTTACGAAATTCTCTCAGACCCTCAAAAAAAATCAGCATATGACCAATATGGCCATGCAGGTGTGCAGGGAATGGGTGGAGGCTCTGGAGCTGGGTTTCAAGATTTTAATTTCGGAGATATTTTCGGAGATATTTTTGGAGATGTTTTTAGTGGCAGGGGCTCTTCCTCGCGCTCAGCAAGAGGTCAAGACCTTCAATATAATTTAGAACTCTCATTAAAGGATGCGGTTCTTGGTATAAAAAAAACTATAAAAATACCTGTCGCCAAAACTTGCAATGATTGCACTGGATCTGGGGCTAAACCAGGTTCCTCCCCTATAACTTGTTCTCAATGCAATGGAATTGGCCAAGTCAGAATGCAACAAGGTTTTTTTTCAGTCCAGCAACCTTGCAATGCATGCAGAGGAGAGGGAAAGATTATTAAAGATCACTGCTTGTCCTGTCGCGGCGCTGGCGTCAAACAAGAAACTAAATCTTTGTCTGTTAATATTCCTTCGGGCGTAGACAATGGAGATAAGGTTCGCTTAACAGGAGAGGGCAGCGCTGCTAGAGGAGGTCATAAAGGTGATCTATATGTTGCAATTCAAGTAGCTGCAAACAATATTTTTGAAAGAGATGGCAGAGACTTATATTTTGAAGCACCCATTCCCTTTGAGGTAGCTATTTTAGGAGGAACCATAAATGTTCCTGGGCTGGAATCAAAAATTGCTCTTAAAATTCCTGCATATACTCAAACTGGTAAAATTTTTAGAATCAAGGGTAAAGGCGCATCCTCGGTGAGAGACTCACGTAGAGGGGATTTGATGTGTCGCGTCGTCGTAGAGACCCCAGTAAACCTGTCCAAGTCTCAATTAAAACTTTTTAAAGATTTCATCCAAGCGATTGATTCAGATAAACATCACCCCTTCAAGAAATCTTTTAAGCAAGAATCTGATTTGTTTCACAAAGAATAGATCATTGCATATTCTACTGAATGGATATAATGGCAATATGGGCCAAGCCATTTGTGAGCTGGCCATCCTAGACTCAGATATTACCGTCAAGAATTTTAAAGAGTTGCATCCTATTCCCAATATGGAAAGTGTAGTGATTGATTTTTCATCACCAAAATCTTTATCTTCCATTCTAGATTTTTGTATTTTAAATAAACTCCCAATCGTCATAGGAACAACTGGCCTTAGCTTAGAAGATGACAATCTAATCAAAGAGGCTAAGAAATTAATACCTGTTTTAGCGGCTTCCAATATGTCTGTTGGAATCTCCAACCTTAAGAAATCAATAGATTCCTTTTTACAAAGTACAGAATTTCAATATCAATGTGCTTTAACTGAAATCCATCATATAAAAAAAGTTGATTCTCCATCCGGAACAGCATTAGATATCTTGGAATACCTGGAGCAATTTCCAGAAAGCCGTATTCAAAGACCAATATCAGTTGAGTCACTAAGGTTGGGAGAAGTTTCCGGAATCCATCGCATCGCATTAAAAAATAATAATGAAACTATATATTTTCAGCATATTGCTAATTCTAGAAGTATTTTTGCTAGCGGAGCACTTGGAGCAGCAAAGTGGCTTATTTCAAAACCACCTGGTTTATATAACTTTGCTGACTTCTTAGGTAAAAAGCTTTAATCTCAAGCAACTTTTCTATAAAATACACGAACTTTAAATCTCGAAGGCGCTAGTAAGATTAAAGTTGGGGTGCTCTATTAAATGAGTTAACTTTATGAAGCGCTGGAGTATCAACCCCGGAGGAAATTGTGAGCATTGTTTCAATTAAAGACCTGTTAAACGCAGGCGTTCATTTTGGTCATCAGCAAAGATTTTGGAATCCTAAGATGGAATCTTTTATCTTTGATACAAGAAAAAAGATTAGTATTATTGATCTTGAGATTACACAAGAATGTCTTAATGCCGCAGCATCTAAAGCAGAAGAAATTTGCACTAAGGGAAACAAAATCCTTTTTGTGGGCACAAAAAGGTCTGCTTCCAAGACCATTAAAGAATCAGCAGCCTCGATGGGACTGCCATACATTAACAAAAGATGGTTAGGAGGAACGCTAACTAACTGGAAAACAATCCGCGGCTCAATTAGGCGCTTGTTAGATATTGAAGAGCTCCAATCCTCTGGAAGAATTAACAAGCTTTCAAAAAAAGAAGCTGTAGATATAACTAAGGAGTATGAAAAATTAGATGCAAGTGTTGGGGGTATTAAAGATATGAAAGGCCTTCCTGATGCATTATTTGTTATTGATGTTGCGTATGAAAAAATAGCAGTCACTGAGGCAAAAAAAATGGGTATTCCAATTATTGCTTTGGTTGATACTAATTCAAACCCTGATGGGATTGACTACATCATTCCTGGTAATGATGATGCTATTCGTTCAATTAGGCTCATTACCAGAGTAATTACTGAAGCTTGTGAGCGAGGCTTATCTATCTCCAAAGGAAGTGCTCTAAATATTGGAACAGAGGATGAAGAAACTCCTGCTGTTAAAGTTAAGAAAGTCTCAGCTACTTCTGGCAAAGCTGCAAACCTTGTTGAGGAAGCTGCTTTAAGCGAGCCATTAGAGGAGCTAGTTATGGAAGAGACCTCATCTGCAGAAGTTTCTGATGATCTTGAAATTACTGATAATGGATCCAAGGATGCTGTTCTAGAAGCTAAGGCTGATACAGAATTAGATTCTGAGCAAAAAGAAGATAAATGACGATTACTGCCAGTCAAGTTAAAGAGTTAAGAGAAATGTCAGGTGTTGGCATGATGGAGTGCAAAAAAGCATTAGTTGAGACTAACGGAGACCTGAATAAAGCTTTAGATCTATTAAGAGCCAATAGCTCTCTAAAGGCCGAGAAGAAAGCTTCTAGAGTTGCTGCTGATGGAGAGGTAAAAGTTTCTGAAAATTCTTCTTATAGTACCCTTGTTGAAATTAATTCTGAAACAGATTTTGCAGCTAAAGACGCTCAATTCAAGGAATTTACTAACTTAGTTTCAGAGCGCATGACAAAAACTCAAATTAATTCTATTGATGATTTAAATGATTTATTTTCAGATCAAAGACAATCTTTAATTCAGTCAATTGGAGAAAATATTCAATTAAGAAGATTAAAAACTCTTGAGACCCCTCAAGGAGGATCAATAGGTTCTTACATTCATTCTGATGGCAAGTTGGCAGCCTTAGTGTCAATTAATAAAGAGAATAAAGAGCTGGCAAAAGATTTAGCAATGCATGTTTCGGCGACTAATCCCAGCTGTCTCACTGCAGATGATATGGACCCTGAGCTTTTAAAAAGAGAAAGGGCAATTTTTCTTGCACAAGCTGAGGAGTCAGGGAAAGATGCTGCTATCATGGAAAAAATGGTAGATGGAAAAGTAAAAAGATTTTTATCCGAGGTCACGCTCGTTTCCCAGGGATTTGTAAAAAATCCCGATCAATCCATTCAAGAGCTTCTAGATGATAGTGAGGCTTTAATCATAGACTTTGTTAGATTTAAAGTGGGAGAGGGCATTGAAGTAGAGGTAAAAGACTTTGCAACTGAGGTAGCCGAGCAACTCAAGCAATGATCGATCTCTCATACAAACGCCTCCTTGTAAAATTTAGCGGAGAGGCTGTTGCTGGAGATGATGATCATGGCATTGATCCCAAAATCTTAGATCAAATGGCTGCTTCTGTAAAAGATTGTAAAGAGCTGGGTGCTGAGATTGGCATTGTAATTGGTGGAGGTAATTTATTCAGGGGAGAGAAGTTAAGCAGAGCTGGCATGGATAGAGTAGCTGGAGATCATATGGGGATGCTTGCTACGGTTATGAATGGAATAGCCCTTAGAGATGCCCTAGAAAGAGCCGGGGTTAAGACAAGAGTGATGTCAGCAATACCAATGTCTGGCTTAGTCGAGCATTATGATCGACGTTTAGCAATTCAACTTTTATCAAACGGTTTTGTAGTTATTTTTACTGCGGGAACTGGAAATCCATTCTTTACAACTGACAGCGCAGGGTGTCTTCGGGCAATAGAAATTCAAGCAGACATCATGCTGAAGGCCACTCGTGTTGATGGCGTTTATTCTGATGACCCTGAAAAAGTACCTAATGCAACTTTCTTTTCAACGCTTTCTTACGATGATGCAATTCAAAAAAATCTTAAAGTCATGGACGCAACTGCATTAACATTAGCCAGAGATCATAATTTGCCATTAAAAGTATTTAATTTAAATCATGAAGATGCTCTCAAAAGTATTGCTTGCGGTGAAGAAATCGGGACATTAATATCATAGTTATGGATGAAATAATTAATCACATCAAACTTAAGATGCAAAAATCACTTGAGTCGCTTGCACATGAGTTTAATAAAATTCGTACCGGAAGAGCTAATCCTAATATTCTAGATTCAGTAAAAATTGATTACTACGGCAATCCCACTCAAATTAGTCAAGCTGCCAATATTTCTATTGAAGAGGGCAGAACCCTTGTTATTTCTCCATGGGATAAATCTTTAATCTCAGAAATAGAGAAAGCAATAATGAAATCAGATTTAGGATTAAATCCCAGCACAAGCGGAGATTTAATCAGAGTTACAATGCCTTCTTTAACGGAAGAAACTCGCCAAGAGTATATTAAACAAGCAAGAACTGATGCAGAAAACTCTCGTATTTCGATTAGGAATACTCGTCGTGATGCAAATAATTCTGCAAAGAATCAGCAAAAAGCTGGTGATTTCTCAGAAGATGATCTGAAGAGAATTGAAGATTTAGTTCAAAAAGAAACAGATTATTTTATTAATTTAGTTGAGACTGAACTTAAGAAAAAAGAAGCAGATTTGCTGGAAATCTAGAGCGCCTAGCAGCCAAGATGGCAATTAACACCAATATAGAACTTAACCTCTCAGGGATTAATGCAGCTATCATTATGGATGGCAACGGAAGGTGGGCAAAAGTAAATGCTTTAAATATTACATCAGGGCACGAAAAGGGAGTCGAGGTTGTTAGAAGTATTGTGGAGCTGGCTGTAAAAGTTAATCTTAAATCTTTAAGTTTATATGCATTCAGTACCGAGAATTGGTCACGCCCTAAGAAAGAAATTTTAGGAATTAAAAAACTCATTATTAAAGCTATTAAAGCTCAGGTCCCCGAACTGATCCAACAGAAAGTTAGCTTAAATTTTTTTGGTGACTTTCATTCATTTGGTCAAGAGGTTATTGAGGCTGTAGATGGGGCTGAACAAGATACTGCATTTCAAGAACCAAATCTAAGGCTAAATATAGCATTGGGATATGGCGGTAGAGCAGATATTTTGCAGGCAACTCAATTAATCGCTAAAGAGGTATCAGATAATACTTTATTAATTGAAGATATTTCTGATGACACTATTTTTTATTATTTAAAAGCTCCTATCAAAGAATTAGATTTATTAATCAGAACAGGAGGAGATCATCGGATAAGTAATTTTCTACTTTATCATATGGCATATACTGAAATTCAATTCTCAAAAACACTTTGGCCAGATTTTACTGACTTAGAGTTTGAAGCATGCCTAAAAGAATTCTTAAAAACGGAGCGAAGATTTGGTAAAAGAACTATATAAAAATATCTTAAAGAGATTACCATCAGCCTTGCTCATGGCCGCGTCTGTTATTGGAGTTTTGTATACTCAAAACTTTGTAATTATTGGCGCATTAGTTATCTTGGTTGCAGTTCTCCTTTTACATGAGTGGCTTCAATTATCAAAAACTAAGATTAATCTAGGACAAATTATTTTTCTCATTGCCCCAATAGTGTTTTCTATGTATCTTGGAAAAATTTTTGTAAAGTACTTCCTCTTAGTAGCAATGATCTTTTGGATAATTTATACAATATCCTTGATCTCCAGAAGAACTCATTTAATTCCAGGAGTGAGTTTTAATAACAATTATTTAGGAATTTTTTTAATCCAAAGTTTCTCTTTTGGAGTAATAAGTATTTTGTTATTTTTAAATTATCTTGAGATTAGTAACTTTTTTATTCTTTTCTTGATTCTGTTCTGCACAGTTTTAATAGATGTGGGTGCTTATTTGGTCGGAAGCACTATCGGAAAAACACCTTTGTTCCAAGAGTTAAGTCCAAACAAAACTCTAGAAGGGCTAATTGGAGGCTTAATAGCAGTATTAGTATTTATATTGATGATTTATTGGACAGAGCTCATAACGATTAATTTATTATTGCTAATTGCTTTGAGCATGCCATTTGCTTTTGTTGGAGATTACTTTGAGAGCCAACTAAAACGAAATCAAAAACTTAAAGATAGTGGGTCGTTAATTCCTGGTCACGGAGGAGTCTGGGATCGTTTAGACTCTCATATTTCTGTAATTATGGTTTTTGCACCAATTTGTATTTGGGTTTCATGAAGAATATTGTTTTATTGGGGGCAACTGGAAGCATTGGTCATAGCACGCTGAATGTCCTAAGACAGAATAAAGACGAGTTCTGCTTAAAAGGCATTGCCCTGAATCAAGATTTAGATGGTGCTTTAAAAATTGCAAATGAATTTAAGCCAGAATTTATTTTTATTCCTAGCGATAACATCAATAAAGGGCACCCTCTTTTTTCCTGTAAGTCTAAAATTCTTACAGGGACAAATAATTTACAAGAAATGGTTCAACATCCAGCAGTTGATATTGTCATATCAGCTATTTCAGGTTTCGCTGGTCTGCAAGCAAGTTTTTTTGCTATTGAAGCAGGCAAAACTACATTAGTTGCTAACAAAGAAAGCATAGTGGCGGCCGGTGATATATTAATGCCACTTGCCTTTAAGAATAACGCAAGAATTATTCCAGTGGACAGTGAGCATAATGCAATTCACCAATGCCTCCTTGGTGAAAGAGACTTATCTAAAATTTCTAAAATTATTATCACTGCATCTGGCGGACCTTTTAGAAAGTTATCAATGAAGGAGTTGGAGTCAGTAACGTTGGAAGATTCCCTACAGCACCCTACATGGAGTATGGGGCCAAAGATTACAATAGATTCAGCGACGCTCATGAATAAATGTCTTGAGTTAATTGAAGCCTGTTACTTATTTGATATTCCAGAATCTAAAATTGATATTGCTGTTCATCCACAAAGTATTATCCATTCAATGGTGACATTTGTAGATGGCTCAACAATTGCGCAAATGAGTAACCCCAACATGGAGGTACCAATAGCCAATGCACTGGGCATAGAGGATAGACTGCCGATTCAATTTAATGAGCTAGACTTCTCTTCAATAGACCTCAGTTTTGAACCTATTCCCCAAGGCAGAGAGTTAATTTTTGATATGGCACGTGAGGTTTGTAGGCAAAAAGGAAATTTAGGCGTAATTTTTAATGCTGCTAACGAAACTGCAGTTCAGGCAATGACAGACGGAAGGATAAATTTTTATAATATTTATCAGGTAGTTGATAGAACTTTTAATCACTTTTCTTGTTCTAAGATCTACACAATAGAAGAAGTTTTTGATTATGATAAACAAGCACGCATTCAGGCAGAGAAGGTGATAGAATCCCTAAACTAATTTTTCCATTAACATGATATATCTATTCTCAGCAATTATTTTATTGGGCGTATTAATCGCAATCCATGAATATGGCCATTTTATTGTTGGTAGACTTTGCAAGATCCATATCTATAGGTTCTCTATCGGTATGGGCCCAGTTGTATATAAAAAAATTGATAAACATGGAACTGAATTTGCTCTATCGGCTCTCCCCTTAGGTGGATATGTCGCATTTCATACGGAAAAGTCTGGCGATGAGGAATCTGACTTAGTTAACTCTCTTTCCCCTGAACAAAAAGCTAATACCTTTGAAAGCAAGCCAAAGTGGCAGAGAGCTTGTGTCATGCTAGCAGGGCCTGTTGCGAATTTTATTCTTGCTATAGGAATTCTTTCTGTAATTTTTGCAAACTCAGTAGAGAGACAATTTATTCCAGAAGTCGGAGAAATATCCTCTGTTTACCTTGCACAAAATGCATCTCTCCAACCTGGAGATGTCTTAGTTGGTATTAATGGTAAGCAAGTATCTAGCATGCAAAATATTAGGCTGGAGTTGCTTTCATTCTCAGGATCCTCTGGTTTTTTAGACTTGGCATTTCAGTCTAATGATGGTCAGAAACAGTTTGATGTATCCATGCCTGTCACCAATTTTTTATCAACTCCTGAGGCTCAAAATACTCCTGAAAATTTTTTGGGCTTTGACATCATCATGAAATTACAACCCATCGTTGGTGTCATTTCTGACGATTCAAAAGCTCTTCAAAGCGGTTTAAAAGTAAATGACCGAATCATTGCTATCAATAGCCAGCCGGTATATTCATTTGAAGACTTAAAAATATTTCTTGAGGGCTACCAAGGACCCGATATCGACTTAAAAATTGAAAGATTAAATAAAGTTTTGTATTTAAATATACCTCTTGGAACTAGAAAAAACTCAGAGGGAGTTGAAGAGAAATTTATTGGAATTCAGCCTGGAATGCAAAGATCTTGGATGGGATCTATCTCCAAAGGGACATATGAGACCTACAATCTCAGCGTTAAAACCCTCACCTTCGTTGGAAAAATGATTACTAGAGATTTGGGAACACAAAACCTTAGCGGTCCTATTGGCATAGTACAAATGGCAGGAGATACAGCTAAGGCCGGGGTTTTACCTTTCTTATATTTAATGGCATTGCTCAGCATCAGCCTGGGTGTGTTAAATTTGCTACCGATTCCAGTTCTGGATGGAGGTCAGCTTGTTATGCTCGGCGTGGAGGCTATTAGAGGCTCTCCGATGCCTGAGAAAATGGAGAATCTATTTTATATGTCAGGATGGGTAGCCGTTGGATTCCTAATGATTTTTGCAGTATTTAATGACATCTCTAAATTTTTATAAGTTCTAATTAAATGAAAAAACTATCTCTTTATTTACTTATTCTTATATCATTTACAGCAGCAGCTTTTGATGAATTCCTAATCACTGATATTAGAATTGTTGGGTTACAAAGAGTATCCATTGGAAGTATTTTTACCTCTATCCCGGTTAGTGTCGGCGATAAAATGAATCAAGGAAAAGTCTCAGAAATAACAAGGGCTTTATTCTCCACCGCACAATTTAATGATATTCAAATAGCTAAAGATGGCAATGCTTTAATTATAAGCGTGGAGGAGCGCCCTTCAATTTCTGCAATTGAGCTTGAGGGAAATAAGGCTCTTAAATCTGAAGATTTACTCAAAGGTTTAGATGGAGCTGGTATCTCTGAAGGCCAAGTCTATAAACGCTCCACACTAAATGGTATGAAAAGTGAACTTGTACGCCAATATGCATCACAAGGTAGGTATGGTGCAGGAGTAGAGATAGAGGCAATAGATAAACCAAGAAACACTATTGAATTAAAAATTATTATTGATGAAGGGAAGAGTGCAAAAATCAAGAAAGTTAGTATTATTGGAAATAAATTGTTCTCCGATGAAGACCTAATGGCTGGGTTTGAATTAAAAGAGGGTAAATGGTATTCCTTTCTTTCAAATAAAAATAAATATTCTAAAGAAAAATTAAAAGGTGACATTGAAAATTTAGAATCATTTTATCTGGATCGTGGTTATTTAAAATTTTCCATTGAGTCTTCCCAGGTCTCTGTTTCGAAAGACAAGAAAGATGTTTTTATTACCTTGAGTATTAGCGAGGGTGAGCAATATAAAATTGATGATGTTACCGTTATTGGTGAGATGCCGTTAGATGAATTACTTTACTCTCCAATTGTTGCAAGCCTTAAAGATCAAATCTATTCCCAGGCACAAATTACTTCTATAGAAGAGTATTTCGTTAACCTGTTAGGTAATGAGGGTTATACATTTGCTGAAGTCACAGGTAACCCAGATATTAATAGAGAAGAAGAAAAGGTTTCACTTATCTTTTTAGTACAGCCAGGCAGTCGAACCTATGCAAGAAAAATACTATTTGCAGGAAACTACTTAACTAATGATGAGGTTCTAAGAAGGGAGATGCGACAATTTGAGGGTGCTTGGGCCTCTGATAATCTTATTGAAGGATCTAAAATTAGGCTTGAAAGATTAGGTTTTTTTAAAGAGGTTGAGGTTGAAACGCTGCCAGTTCCAGGAACCGAGGATCAGGTGGATATTCTCTTTACAGTTGAGGAAGAAAGTACTTCTAGCATAGGTGGATCAGTTGGATATAGTGATTTTGGTATGAATTTAGGATTGAATCTTTCAGACAATAACTATCTTGGGACTGGCAACAGATTTAATCTTGGTATCAACAAAAGCGTCTATCAGGAATCTTACAATATTTCATTTTTTGATCCTTATTTTACGATGGATGGTGTTAGTAGAGGCTACAGTGTTTACTACCGGGTTACAGATTACGGTGAGTATAACGTAGCAAATTACTTAACTAATTCAATGGGAGCAGGTGTTCAATTTGGATATCCAATTAGTGATACTCAGCGCATTGGCCTAAATTTAAATTTTGACAATACTGATATTGATCCTGGTTCATTGCCTTCAAGAGAAATTGCAGACTTCCTTGCTTCAGAGGGAACTGTATTTGATGTTTTTAAAGCACAAGCAGTATGGTCGCGAATTACTTTGAATAGAGGGATGTTTCCAACTTATGGCTCCTCTACGGATATTATGTTGCAACTTACTGTCCCAGGAAGTGATCTAACATATTTTAAAACAAACATTAAACAAAAATTTTATCGTCCATTGGGCCTTGCGAACCTTGTCTTTGGCTTCGATGGAGAGTTGGGTTATATAGGTACATACGGCGATACAAAGATAACTCCATTTTTTGAAAATTTCTATTCTGGCGGTCCTCGATCAATTAGAGGTTTTGAATCCAATACCTTAGGCCCAAGAGTGACTCCTGCACCTTGTTATGAGTTCAATCCTGTAACTGCGGAATGCCCGCTGATAATTGATACTGACTTTGATGGTGTGCCTGATTCAATCGGTCAAAATCCATATGCTTATCAGCAGCTTCGCGATCCAATTGGAGGAAATTTTTTGGTTGAGGGGAGCCTTCAGCTAATTTTTAAACTTCCAATGGTAGAAGATCAACGCTCGATGCGTTCAGCCTTCTTCTTAGATTTTGGTAATGTATTTTCAACGGATTGCCAGTCATACCAACTTAATTGCTATGAGGCATCAGTGGACGAATTGAAATATTCCTTAGGAGTTGGCGTAACCTGGATAACAGGGTTTGGTCCAATGAGCTTTAGCTTCTCACAACCATTTAATGACGGCATCTATGATAGAACAGAAGAATTTCAATTCACAATTGGAACGGTGTTTTAGAGATAAGTTAGTGTTATTTATCTCAATTCATATAAAATATAACAACCATTTAAGGGGTTTAAGATGAAAAAATTATTATTTATACCAGTATTACTTGCAGCTTTACTTGCAGCTCTTCCAGTCCTTGCAGTTGAGGGTGTCGCAATCATTGACATGCGAACAGCAATTATATCGACTCAAGTAGCTCAGGATACATTCGAAGCTTTGCAAGAGGACAGTGAATATGCAGGCAGTGTTGAACAAGCCACATTAATTCAATCAGAACGACAGTCACTTCTTGAGACACTGCAAAAAGATTCAGAGACTCTATCTCCAGAAGAGATTGCTGGTATGCAAAAGAGCATTCAGGATAAATCTACAGATCTTGAATTTCATGTTGGCAAGATCCGAGCCAAAGAACAAGAAACAGCTGATAAAATTTTTAGAGATCTTACCCCCTCCTTTCAGAAAATACTTTCTGAGTTAATTGCTGCTAAGGAAATAAAAGTACTTCTTGGTAAAGAAAATGTTCTCTTTAATGATCCTTCGCTTGATCTTACAAATACTGTAACCTCAATGCTGGATGTAGCTGCAGCAGCTGGCGCAGACAAAAAATAAGCTTGTCAGGGCCATCGTATTGCCTCCAAGATTTAGCTGATAAAGTTGATGGTAGAATTATCGGTGACCCTCAAACGGTTATTGATTCAATCGCAACAATCCAAAATGCATCTTCTGGATGCATTTCTTTTTTAGCAAATCCAAAATACAAAAAATTTTTAGCAAATACCAATGCATCAGCTTTAGTTGTTACAGAGGAGAACTCTAAGGATTTAAAATGTGCAGGGATTATTGCCAAAGATCCCTATGCAGCATATGCAATAATATCCTCAATGTTTACTGTACATCAGAATATCTATGGAAGTATGCCTGGGTCCTTTTCATCTCATGAGTCATCTACTATCCATGAGTCAGCCGTCATAGGACCAAATGTTTATATTGGACCAGGATGTAAAATTGGTGAAGGTTCTGTGGTACATGCAAACTCATCACTGGTCATGAATGTTGTAATCGGAAGAAACACAACCATTCATTTTAATAGTGTGCTTGGATCAGATGGTTTTGGATATGCATCTGATCACAATGGGTACATTAAAATAGAACAATTAGGAAAATTAATTATTGGAGATAACGTTGAAATAGGAGCATCTTGTTCAATAGACCGCGGAACCATTGAAGATACTGAAATTCATGATGGGGTGAAGCTAGACAATCAAGTGCATATAGCACATAACGTGATACTTGGAAAAAATTCTGCCATCGCCGCATCTTGCGCAGTTGCTGGCTCAACTGTTATAGGTAAAAATCTTCAAATGGGCGGTTTGTCAGGAATTTTGGGGCACCTAAAAATTTGTGATGATGTGCTTATTGGTGCGCATACCCTAATTACTAAAAGCATTAAAGAGCCTGGAAATTATGTCGGTATAATGCCAGCCCAAGAACAAAAAGAGTGGGCAAAGTCCTCTATCTTTATTAAAAATGGAAATAAGAAATGAGTTATGATTTTTCAGATGTTTTAAAGCATTTACCTCACAGGTATCCATTTCTATTTGTTGATAAAATTGTTTCGGTTGATTTGGGCAAGACTATACATGCTCAAAAAAATGTTTCATATAATGAAGATTTTTTTAATGGACACTTTCCCAATAAACCAGTAATGCCTGGAGTTCTAATTATTGAAGCTTTGGCTCAATCCGCCGGAATCCTTGGTTTTATGACAATGGGTAAGACCCCTGAAGAGGGAAGTATTTATTATTTTGCTGGAGTAGACAAGGCAAGATTCAGGAACCCAGTTTCGCCAGGAGATATAATTAATCTTCATGCATCTATTCGGTCTGAGAAAAGAGGTATCTGGAAATTTGATTGTATGGCTGATGTCAAAGGACGCAATGTATGTGAAGCAACAATTTTATGCGCAGACCGCCCTAAATAATATTAAATGAATTCTGTAATAGATCCCTCATCCAAAATACACAAATCTGTAAGCATCGGTCCTTTTTGCGTTGTCGGTCCAAATGTTGAGATTGGTCCTAATTGCGTTCTTCATTCCCATGTAGTTATTAAGGGACCCACGGTTATTGATGAGGGTAATATTTTCTATCAATTCTCCACCATTGGAGACAATACTCCCGATAAAAAATATCAAGGCGAAGATACATCTTTAGAAATTGGCAAAGATAATATTTTTCGAGAAGGAGTGACTGTTCATAGAGGAACAGTGCAAGATAAATCAAAAACAGTTATAGGTGATAGTAATTTATTTATGGCATATGCTCATATTGCCCACGACTGTGAAGTTGGAAGTCATAATGTTTTTGCGAATACTGCTGGCTTGGCTGGTCATGTCAAGGTTGGCAACTATGTAACTCTTGGCGCTGTTACGCTAGTCCATCAATTCTGCAATTTAGGTGACCACTCATTCACTGGCTTAAATACCATTATCACAATGGATGTTCCGGCATTTGTAAAAGTCGCAGCAAATCCAGCACGGCCTATTGGATTAAATTCTGTGGGTATGCAGAGAAATAATTTTGATAAAGATACCGTCAATTTAATTAAGAAGGCTTATAGAATTATTTACAGAAAGGGGTATTCTCTCGATGAGGCTATCAAGCACCTTCAGATACTGAATAGTGAATCTAACCCAGCCCTTGATACTTTTATTGCTTCGATTGAAAAATCTGAAAGAGGCTTATTGCGCTAGGTGACCAAAGAAAAATTAAAAATTGGCATAATTGCAGCAGAGCATTCAGGTGATCGGCTTGGAGCCAAGTTAATTTCTGCTTTGCAGGACTTCTATGACTTGGAACTATTTGGACTCGGAGGGCCAGCAGTCAACGCTCTTAGTATCTCTACTCCGTCTGACATAGACCATCAAGATCTGCAAGTCATGGGGATAATAGACCCTTTAATTAATCTTCCAAAACTACTCAAGATAAGAAAAAAAATTCTCAATCTTTTTCTTGCCAATGGCGTAAATCTATTCATTGGAGTTGACTCTCCTGATTTTAATATGTATTTTCATAAAAAATTAAAGAAATCTTCCGTTAAAACCATTCAAGTGGTTAGCCCTTCTGTTTGGGCATGGAGGGAGAATAGAATTAAAGCTATTCATGCCAACATTGACTTAACTTTGTGTTTATTTAGATTCGAGCATCAATTCTATCAACAAAAAAATATGAATAGCTTTTTTCTTGGACACCCCTTTAGTAGTCTTCAAGCGAATGATCGCAATCAAATAATTGCCAAGCATCAGTTAAGTAATTCCAAGAATTACATTAGTATTTTGCCAGGTAGTAGAAAAAGTGAAATTTCTTGCATGATGCCTATTTTTTTAAAAGCAGCTAAAAAAATAACATCAATTGATTCAAACTCCACTTTCTTAATTCCCGCTGCAAATAAAGAGCTTGCTCAGATGATTAGGTCTTTCAATGGACTCAATGAAATTGATTATAAGTTAGCTATAAATACCGCTAATGATTTTCTGTCTGTCTCAAAAATTTCTATTGTTACTTCTGGTACAGCCTCACTAGAGGCTGCTGTTTTAGGCTCACTACCAATTATTTGTTATAAAACTAATGCAATTAATTACGCTATCTTAAGCAGAATGATTAAGACACCTTTTATTGGATTGCCAAATCTACTTTTGCAAAAACACTTATTTCCTGAGTTAATCCAAGGTGACCTCTCAGTTAATGCAATTATAGAAAATTATCTGAAGCTTCGGGATGATTCTGAGCACTACCATTTATCTGTCTTAGAAATTAATGAAGCTATGCAGGGCCAAGGTTTTGAAGCAGCCGCTCAAGCCATCCAATCTTTAGGGTGATCATTGCAGGTGTAGATGAGGTTGGCAGAGGGTGTTTAGCTGGACCTGTAACCGCAGCAGCTGTAATTCTTGGCAACCCAATTCAACATTTAGATGATTCCAAAAAAATTTCTCAAAAAAAACGAGAAACTTTAGCAGCAATAATTCAAAAAGAAGCCATGTTTAGTTTTGCAAGTGTGAGCCATGATGAAATTGATATAATTAATATTCATCAAGCTACTTTGAAGGCCATGCAACAGGCTATAATAAATTTACCCATCAAACCAGATTTAGTATATGTAGATGGTCAATTTATTCCTAATGTAGAGGTAAATTGTGAGGCAGTAATTAGGGGTGATCAATTAATTCCAGAAATTTCAGCAGCCTCAATTATTGCAAAGGTGCACAGAGACGCTTTTATGACACAGCTTGATAAAAAATTTCCAGTCTATGGCTTTGCTAAAAATAAAGGTTACGGCACAGCACACCATTTGGATGCGTTAAAAATTTTTGGTCATTCATCATTTCATAGGCTGTCCTTTAAAGGTGTTCTCTAGTTAGAATGTCTATACCTTTTATCCATCTGCGAGTCTCTTCTGAGTTCAGTATTTCTAGAGGCCTTCTTAGAATTAATGAAATTATTTCAAATGCAGTAAAACTAAAAATGCCTGCAGTTGCATTAACTGATCTCAATAATATGTTTGCAATGGTGAAGTTTTTTAAAAAAGCTGAGGCAGCTGGTATTAAGCCTTTGGCCGGAACTATCCTCAACCTCCGCTCTGATGAAAATAATCCTAGAGAGATTTTATGTCTTGCAAAAAATAACCTTGGATTGAAATCTTTGATGGGATTAATTTCTCAGGCCCAACTTCAACAAGAAAATAATCAAATTACTATTTCATTTGAGGATTTAAGCCTTTGCGCAGGTAATATTATCGTAATCTCTGGTGGACATCTCTCTCAGATATTCAATTTATCTAAAGGTCAAAAATTAATTGAACTTCAAGAAGAATTGAAGAAATTTCAAAAAACTTTTAAGGATGATTTCTGTATTGAAATTCAAAAAGTTGGAAAAGAGTTTGAAACAGAGTTTATACAGTGTATTTTGCCAATAGCTTCTGAGCTCTCTATCCCAGTCATTGCAACTAATGATGCTATGTTTGCTAAAAAAGATGACTTTGATATTCATGAGACAAAAGTCTGCATTAATACTGGTAAAACTCTTAACGACCCTAATCGAAAAAAACACTATACACCTGAACAATTCTTTAAATCTACCAAAGACATGGCTGAGTTATTTGATGAATTTGGTTCACAAGCATTAATTGATAATACTTTTAATATTGCTCAAAAATGCAATGTTTCATTTACTACTGATCAATATTTTCTTCCAGAATACCCAGTCCCAAAAGAACATAATTTTAACTCATTTCTTTCGGAGCTCTCTAACTCTAAATTAAGAGAGATGATTCACTCTTTTGATTTAGAGAAAAAGTCTATATATCAACAGAGATTAGATTATGAGCTTACTCAGATTCACGCCACAGGTTTCTCAAGCTATTTTTTAATTGTTGCTGATTTTATTCAATGGTCTAAAACTAATGATGTACCTGTTGGACCAGGAAGAGGCTCAGGCGCTGGATCGCTCGTTGCATATGCTCTTGGGATTACAGCCTTGGATCCAATAGAGCACAATTTACTTTTTGAAAGGTTTATTAATCCTGAGCGAGTATCAATGCCAGATTTTGATATTGATTTTTGTATGGATAAGCGAGATATGGTTATTGACTATGTTAGTAAGAAATATGGAAAAACTGCAGTGTCGCAGATAGCAACCTTTGGAACTATGGCTGCACGAGCAGTCGTTAGAGATGTTGCAAGAGCTTTAAGTAAGCCATATGCTCTGGGAGATAGGATTTCTAAAATGATTCCATTTATTCCTGGTATGACTCTTGAGAAGGCAATTAGCTCTCAACCCATCTTTAAAAAAATGATCAATGATGAGGGCGAGGTCTCTGAAATTATTGATCTAGCATTTAAGTTGGAGGGCATCGCAAGAAATGTTGGGAAGCATGCTGGGGGAATAGTTATTGCACCAGGCTCCATCGCAGATTTTTGTCCTACCTATTTTGATCCACAGTCAAACTCAGTAATGACTCAATTTGACAAGGATGATGTTGAAACTATTGGGTTAGTTAAATTTGATTTTTTAGGTCTTAGAACTCTCACAGTAATTGATCGAGCAGTCAAGACCATCAATGAGCATTTATCTTCTCAGAATGAAGTACCTCTAGATTTAAATTCATTGTCTCTTGATGATGTTAAAGTTTTTGAACTACTTGCTTCCGGAAGAACCACAGCTATTTTTCAGCTTGAATCTACTGGAATGAGAGAGCTTATTCGCAGACTAAAACCAACAAAATTTGAGGAAATTGTAGCTCTACTAGCCCTGTATAGACCCGGCCCTCTAGAATCTGGCATGCATGATGAATTTGTAGATCGCAAGCACGGGAAGAGCAAAGTTACTTATCCCCATAATTTATTAGCACCGGTTTTATCAGAAACCTATGGAGTTATTTTATATCAAGAGCAAGTAATGCAGGCTGCTCAAGTCTTGGCTGGGTACTCATTAGGGCAAGCTGATATTCTTCGGCGAGCGATGGGCAAAAAGAAAGTTGAAGAGATGGAACAACAGAGACAAATTTTTGTAGATGGGTGTGCTGCTAATGAAATTAAAAAAGCTACAGCAGAAAAAATCTTTGATCTAATTGAAAAGTTTGCTGGATATGGATTTAATAAATCTCATTCTGCAGCCTATGCCATGCTTTCATATCAGACAGCCTATCTAAAGACCTATTATCCAGAGCACTTTATGGCTGCAGTTTTATCAACAGAGTTAGGTAATACAGATAAAATTAATACATTGATTAATGAGTGCAAAGAATTAAAAATAAAAGTCTTAACACCGAATATTAAATCAAGTAATAAGCACTTCAACGTTAATAAAAATCTTGATATTAAATATGGCTTGGGAGCAATCAAAGGGGTTGCTGATTCTTTTGTAGAGCACCTTTTAGAGGTTCGTAAAAATCAATCTTTTAAAGATTTATTTGATCTAACAAAAAAAGTGAATGTGAAGCTTGGTGGTAAGAAATCTATTGAAGCGCTAACCAAAGCCGGGGCGTTTGATGAGTTAGCTCCATCTAGATCCATAGCTTTGGCGTGCATGGAAGATATGCTAAGAGAAGGTCAAAAGAATAGCTTACAAGTGGCCGGGACTTCAGACTTGTTTGCTGCAATGGAGGAAAGTTTCGATCCTTATGAAAAATATGCAAACGTAAAAGAATTATCCAAGGAGGATTTATTAAATCACGAGCGGGACGCCTTAGGATTTTATTTTTCAGGTCATCCTGTTATTGCTATTGAGGCGGTTATCAATAACCTAAGATCACATTCTATTGGTGAGATAACTGATAATCTGAAGAGAGTTAAGGTTGTGGGGCTTTTGAATTCTTTTCGGCAGATCAGAAACCGATCAAATAAACAAGTTGCGTTCATAAGTTTTGATGATGGAACTGGCTCCATGGAAGGCATTATCAGCACAGATGTTCTAGAGAAAAATCATTTATTATTTAAAACAAATTCAATGTTAATTTTATCAGGATCTGTTGAGTTAGATGATTATCGATCCAAAGAATTGAATCGAAGAATGTATAAAATGCAAGTTGTAGCAGTTGCTTCTTTAGAATCTCAGATTAGTCACGGAAATAAAGAAATAATTATTGACGTAAGGGACCGTTCTAATGATTCTATCCAAGCCACAATGAGTGACCTAAAAAGTTTAAACGGAGATTTTTGGCAACACGGAAATTGTAAAGTGCATTTAAAAATATTACACCATGGCTCTGAGGCTATAATAGAATTAGGAGATAAATTTAAACTTATGCCTTCGACTGAGAATATTAAATTATTAAAAGGGTTATTTGGGGATGGTGCAATTACACTAAATTAATATAATGAGTATTAGTATTTTAGATTTTGAAAAACCAATTGCTGAAGTTACAGCTAAGATTGAAGCTTTGCAGCTTGCGGCCTCTGACAATCCTGAGCTCCTACCGCAAATAGATAAATTAAAGCTAGAAGAGGGATCTTTAAGAAAAAAAATATATTCCAAACTTACGACATGGCAAAAAGTCCAGGTAGCCCGTCATCCAAATCGACCTCATACATTAGATTTCATCCAGAGAATTTTTCATGAATTTGAGGAATTGCACGGTGATCGTCAATTTGGAGATGATGCATCGTTGGTAGGAGGTATTGCAAAATTAGAAGGTATGCCTGTGATGGTTATTGGTCATGAAAAAGGTCGTGGTACCGATGAAAAGGTTAAAAGAAATTTTGGCATGCCTCAACCTGAGGGCTATCGGAAAGCCAAGAGACTTATGCAGCTTGCAGAGCGTTTTGATATGCCCGTTATTACATTTATTGATACAGCTGGAGCCTACCCAGGCATAGAAGGTGAAGAGAGAGGCCAAAGCGAAGCAATAGCTCGAAATTTAGCCGTAATGTCTAGTCTTAAAACTAAAATTATTGTCATAGTGTCAGGTGAAGGGGGTTCTGGAGGAGCGCTAGCACTTGGAGTGGGTGATCATGTTGCAATTTTAGAATATGGTACATACTCTGTTGCTTCGCCAGAAGCTTGTGCATCTATTGTCTGGAGAGAATCAGACAAAGCAGCTGATGCAGCAGAAGCTATGAGAGTTGGCGCATCTGATCTTATTAAAATTGGCATTGTTGATGAAATTATCTCTGAACCAGTTGGTGGAGCTCATCAAGATTTTGATTTAACTGCTGCAAATATTAAGTCATCTTTATTGCTTAGCATAGCTGAACTTTCTAAGTTCACCCCAGAGGAGTTATTGCACAGGCGATACGAGCGCTTGCTTAAAATTGGCGCCTAGTTTTGCTGAATACCAACATTTTTTTTAATCTAGTTGATCCTAATAAGGATATAGTTGTTGCATTTAGTGGCGGCAGTGACTCTTCTGCATTGTTAAATTTTTGCTATGAACTAAAACAAAGTAAGACTTTTCTTGGACGACTTTCAGCAATTCATGTCAATCACAATGTGAGCAAAAATTCTGATCTTTGGGAAGAGCACTGTAAAAATTTTTGTAATACAAGAGAAATACCTTTGTGCTGCAAAAAGATTATAGTTAATTCAAAAAAAGCTGGCTTAGAATCTGCTGCAAGGAAAGGCCGTTACAAAATTTTTGAACAGTACCTTAGTCCCAATGATCAATTATTGCTTGCGCATCATGCTGACGACGTTGCTGAAACTATATTATATAGATTATTTCGAGGAACAGGTTTGGACGGTTTACAAGGGCCATTGCCAAGCAGACAGCTAGGGGCAGGTGTTCTTATCAGACCATGGCTTAGTTATCCAAAATCTATGCTGAGTGAATACTTGAGACAAAAGAGCATTGAATTTGTAGCAGATGAATCTAATGAACGAGTTGATCAAGATAGAAACTTTATTCGCAATGAAATTCTAGATTTAGTTTCAAATCGTTGGCCCAAGGCTGGATTGCAGATTCAACAAACTTCACAATTAATATCTCAACATATGAAAGTTTATGAATCATTGCTTGATTCTCAATTTGGAGATATTTTATTACAACCAAATTTAGAGCGAAATTTATTGATAGATCTAGATACAAAAACTTGTGCTGAGGTCATTCGATACTGGATCAAGAATAATGGGGTGGCCATGCCAAATAAAAAAATATTACAAGAAATCATGAAAGCATTTATTTATTCCCATCCAACAGCAAAAACGAAAGTTAACTGGTCCCGAGCCGACAAAGAACAAAGTGGAGCATTTTTAAGTTTTTGTGGTGGTGATTTAGTCATAAATAAGAAATAATCAGTTAATTTGGAGAAAAACATGGGCTATGAAACTATCAGTTTAGATGTAGAAAATCGTGTAGCAACAATTACAATTAATCGTCCTCAAATGATGAATGCTTTTAATGAGCAGTTAATTTGGGACATGGGTACTGCAACCGAGCAGGTAAAAAATGATACTCAGATCAGAGTTTTGGTAATTACCGGCGAGGGAAGAGGTTTTTCTGCTGGAGCCGACCTCACAGAAAGAGATGCATCTTGGGCAGATACAAAAGATGCTTTATTGAGAGGCTACCAGCCTTTTTTGAAGAATATTATTGAAATGCCAAAACCTGTCATTGGCTCTATTAATGGAGCGGCCGCAGGTATTGGAGCTGCTTTGGCTATGGCATGTGATTTAAGAATTATGGCTAAAGAGGCATATATCATGTCTGTATTTAGTAATATTGCGCTGGTTCCTGATGGAGGCCTCAGCTTCCTTTTAACCAGAGCAATTGGTTATAGTCGAGCACTTGAATATGCAATTGAGGCAAAAAAAATTCCATCTGCAGAATGTTTCAATATGGGGATAGCTAATAAAGTTGTTGAGCTAAGTGATCTAAGTACTGAAACTAAAAAATGGGCTGAGCATCTAGCTAAGAGATCTCCGCAGGCCTTATCACTTACTAAAAAACTTATGAATGATGCGTTGGTTAAGTCCTATGATGAGATCTTTAAAGCAGAGGCGGAATCTCAAAATAAAATCTTTGGATCGGATGAGAACATTGAAGGGGTCCAAGCTTTTTTAGAAAAACGCGAGCCTGATTTTAAGTAAGTAGCTTGTTAAGTCCAATAACAATAGCTTGAAAGGACGCTTTAACAGTGTTGCCGTCGATTCCAGCTCCCCACTCATTCCTGCCATCAGAAGTCAGTTCAATGAATGCCGCTGCTTTAGCATCAGCCCCCGAAGTAACTGAATGTTGATGGTAATCAGAGACAGAAATTGAAACTTTAAAATGAGCATTTACTGCTGAAATAAATGCTTCAATTGGGCCGCCACCTATTCCCTTGAGGTTCACTTCATCATTGACAGTGCACAGTGTCATTGTTACTTGATCTGAGGTATTGCCTTCAGAGTCCTCTGCTGAAGATAAAGCATAATTTTTTAATTCAAACTTTCCCTTTGTGGATAAATAGTTTTTTTCAAAAACCTTCCAGATATCTCTAGACATAACTTCTTTGCCAGTTTCATCTGCAACTTTTTGGACTTTTTCACTTAGGTTTATTTGAAGACGTCTTGGTAATGACACTCCATGATCTTTCTCTAAAATGAAGGCAATGCCACCTTTGCCTGATTGAGAATTTATTCTAACAACCGCTTCATATGATCGACCAAGATCCGCAGGATCGATGGGCAGATAGGGCACTTCCCATTCTGGCTGATTTGATTTTTTTAATGCGCCAAGACCTTTTTTAATTGCATCTTGATGAGAGCCTGAAAATGCTGTAAATACAAGATCCCCAGCATAGGGGTGTCTTGGGTGGACCGGAAGTTGATTGCAATATTCAACCTCTCGAATCACTGAATTAATGTCAGAGAAATCAAGCTCTGGATCAATGCCTTGAGTTAACAGATTAAGCGCAATAGTCACCACATCAACATTCCCTGTTCGCTCGCCATTTCCAAATAAGGTTCCTTCAACCCGATCCGCTCCAGCCATTAGACCGAATTCAGAGGCTGCAACTGCAGTTCCTCTATCATTATGCGGATGCAATGATAGAGAAATATTCTCTCTGTTAATCAAGTTATTATTCATCCATTCAATTTGATCTCCATAGATATTTGGGGTTGCCATTTCAACAGTCGCAGGAAGATTAATAATAATCTTTTCAGATGAAGCATCCTTAAGAATATCTACAACAGAGTCACAAACGTCTGCAGCATAATCCAGCTCTGTGCCTGTAAAGCTTTCAGGTGAATACTCAAACAGCCATTTAGTTTCGGGGCTGGCCAACGCCAAATCTTTAACTAGATTAGCTCCATCAACAGCTATTTTCTTGATGCCGGCTTTATCTTGATTGAAAACAACTTTTCTTTGCAAGGTGGAGGTTGAATTATAAAAATGAACAATCGCTTGTGGAGCTCCCTTCAATGACTCAAATGTTCTTTCAATAATATGATCTCTTGCTTGGGTTAATACTTGGATTGTCACACCTGAAGGTATATTTTTTTCTTCAATTAGCCATCTTACAAATTCAAAATCAGTTTCAGAAGCAGCAGGGAAACCTACCTCAATCTCTTTAAAGCCAAGATCACAAAGCAATTTAAACATACGTTTTTTTCTCTCATGCCCCATTGGCTCAATCAAGGCTTGGTTTCCATCACGCAAATCAACCGAGCACCATCTAGGTGCTGATTTGATAACCTGATTTGGCCAATTTCTCTCTTCTAAAGGAATAGGCTCAAAAGGTTTGTATTTTTTGATTAAATCTTTCATGATTGCTTTTGTAATGCTCTCAAATAAATCTCAATATATTCTATCTAAAATTGGCATTCCCATGTTTAAGGATACCCAAAACCCTTCTAAGAATGATGAAAGCATCATTCATTTTTATAAAAAGGACAATATTCTAACATTACATACTATTTCTGTTGATGAATACACAGAAAAAGAAATAAAGTTGCTTGAGGCAATCATTGAAGCAGTACATGGCTCTGCTGAACCCGTTTCTCAGGGTGCTATTACAGTATCATCGAAAGCACCTCTTCAAATAGAAAAATTTATAGAATCTTCAGCTCATTTTAAGGCTACTTTGGCCTTTTGTGATCTAAGTAATATTTCTAAGAGTTTCAACCTGATTCCATCACCCTCGCTTCAAGGTATGTTGTCTGATCCCAGTCTAAAAAAAGAACTGTGGAGCAAACTTAAGCCTTTGACATTAGCTTGATGCGATGAAAATAAGACCTGCCAGTATGGAAGATTTTTTAACAATCGTTAAAATTGAAAATGTTACAAATCAGCTACCTTGGACAAAACAGCAATTTATTTCCTCTATGGAGGTTGGTCACTATTCAGTAGTTCTTGAGGAAGCAGAGATAATCATTGGATTTGCTATTTATTCTCCAATTATCCCTGAATCACATTTACTAAATATTGCCATTGATCCAACTCATCAAGGAAAAGGTTTTGGAAAACAATTACTGGAGCAAGTAATTTTTCAAAATAAAACAATTGGAGTAAAAATTATATCCCTTGAGGTAAGAGCCTCCAACGAAACAGCAATTAATTTGTATGAAAAGATTGGGTTTAGCAAAGATGCAATTCGACCAGATTATTACAGCGGCAACCCAAAAGAGGATGCTTTGTTAATGAGTTTAAAAATTTAGATTATAAAATTTTTACTAATTCAGACTCAATTGTTGATTCTCCATCCTTAGACGAAAATCTTTTAACAACTTCACCATCCTTGTTTACTAAAAATTTAGTGAAATTCCATTTCACAGATTCAGTTCCTAAGATGCCAGGGGATTCATGCTTGAGATATTTAAATAGCGGGCTTGTATTCGAGCCATTCACCTCAATTTTATCAAACAGCTTAAATGAAACTTTATATGTTAAATCACAAAATGAAGCAACCTCTTCATTTGTCCCAGGCTCCTGCCCACCAAATTGATTGCAAGGGAATCCAAGTACTTCAAAACCTTGGGCTTGATATTTTTCATAAAGGTTCTGTAAATCCTTGTATTGTGGAGTAAAACCACATTTGCTAGCCACATTAACAATTAGTAAAGTCTTTCCTTTATAGACATTCAAATCGACTGAATTCATTTCAATATCTTTAACCTGAATGTTGTATAAATCGCTCATATTAATCTCCAAATTTTGAATTTAGATTATAAGTAATAAAACAAATATAATCACCCAATGAAGATTAAATGGAAGTCGTTCTCTGCTCTTACAAAAGATGAGTTATATGGGGTGTTAAACCTTCGTCAGCAAGTATTCGTGGTAGAGCAAGACTGTCCTTTTATTGATGCTGATTTTAAGGACCAGGATTGCGATCATCTGCTTGCGCATCAAGACGATCAGTTAGTAGGCTATCTGAGAGTTGTTAAACCTGGAAAACAATATGAAGGACCGGAAATCGGAAGAGTCCTAACTGCAGAAAAGATTCGGCGAGAGGGAGCAGGAAAAATATTGACCAAGGAAGCCATTGAATTTTGTGCTGCCAAGTATCCTGGGCAAGAGGTTAGTATTTCTGCACAACATAGGCTGCTAAATTTCTATCAAAATTTTGGTTTTATTGCCCAAGGAGAGGTCTATCTGGAAGATGATATTGACCATATCAAAATGACTCTTACCCCAGCTAAACTCACAACTAAAAACTTTTTTCAATGGAAATCAGACATTCATCCATTATTGATTTTAGGTGGCATTATCTCTGTAGCGATTATTGGCTCTAGCTTCATTGAGAAGGTGGACTTAACTCAGTTAAATTGGGTTGCCAAAATTGATGAAAGAGCAATTTCTAAAGAGAAATATGAGACGTATTTAACATCAATTGCTCAATCACGAAAAGCAGGCTTAATGGAGTCTGATCCTGAAAATATTCTTGAAAGAATGATTGATGAAGAGCTTTTAATTCAAAGAGGAATCGACTTGGGTATGATTGAGAATGATGCAGAAATCAGAAGCACCATTATTCAAAAAATGATTGGCTCCATTATTGCTGAGGCTGATGATTTACGAATCTCAAAAAAAGATTTAGAAAAATTTTATTCAGCTAACCAGGATTTGTTTACGCCTAGTCCAAAATTGCAGCTCATTAGACTTAGTTTTGATGGTGATCAGAAAACGTCAGGGCTGCAGGCTAGAGATTTTTTAGCTAATGGCGATCTAGTGGCGGCAAAATCCCTTGCTGCAATTGAGGTGATTAGCTTGCCTAATGCTTTGCTGCCCGCAATGAAGGTTCGAGAGTATATTGGACCTTATCTCACGCAAGTTGCATTAGGCTTACAAGAAGGTGAGGTCAGTGAGTTGATCGAGCTTGATGGACGATTTCATCTCTTGGTTCCCCTTCAAAAAATTATTCAAAGTGCTCCTTTATTTGATGATGTTTACCAAGAAGTTGAGTCAGAATTCATTCGCTTTAAAGGTGAGGAGATGCTGGATGAGTATCTAGATGATCTCAGAAACTGGTATGACGTCGTAAAGGCAGATGACCTTTAAAAAATTACTGATTTTATTGCTGCTCCAAGCAATCCTACCTCTTGAAGCTCACAATCGCAGTGAATCTTATTCTAAGTTTCAATTTATTACTCTTGCTAATGGAGCTGAGGTGCAGGTAACCGGAACCATCAAGCGAGGCATTTTTGATGGCCTTAAAATTGAAACTAAATTTCAATCTTATGATGATTTTATTGCCTATCTAAGCGACTCTATTGATCTTGGAGATGAATGCAAGCTCAATCAACCAGTGGAATTCATTGAGAATAATTCACTTGGAGTCTTAAAATTTTACTGGGCTTTTGAATGTTCAAAAATGCCAATTAGCGCCTCCATTCCTTTGTTTCAAGATTTCGGCCTGACTCATACTCATTTTGCCAGAGGCCAAGTAGATGGCGAGACTATCCCTGAATTTATGTTTGCGAGCAAAGCAGATCTTTGGCAAATCCACTCTTTATCTAAGCCAGGCATTAATCAGAGCTCTTATTGGGGGTATATGCAGTCTGGTATTCAGCATATTTTAAGTGGTTGGGATCATCTAGCATTCCTGCTTGGATTATTGCTTTTATTTCAGGGCAGATACCTTGTAATTGCCATTACTGGATTTACTATTGGGCACAGCTTAACTTTAGGCTTAGGTGCAATGAATGTCTTAAGAGTGAATGCCGCAATGGTCGAAATTTTAATAGGGTTTTCTATATTGCTGTTAGCAATAGAAAAGTTTTTTAAACATCAGTATGAATTACAGCATTTAATAAAAAATTTTTTTCTTGCCCTAGCAGCTTTTACACCTTTGGTTTTATTTGGCACCCTTGATCTATCATTAATTTTTGGCTTAGCGCTATTTTTAACGATTTACCTTAACCTTACGCAACATTATTTATCTCAATGGATTCCTTTGATGATCACAGTTTTCTTTGGGCTGATACATGGACTTGGATTTGCTTCTTCCATTGCTGAGGTAGGGCTACCACAAGAAAGATTATGGCAAATTATCTTAAGTTTTAATCTGGGTGTTGAAATAGGGCAACTGGGAGTTGCTTTTGTAATACTGGGGCTCTTAGCACTAGCTAAAAATTACCTATCTGCATCTAATTTTAGCTATATTCACAACGTTACAGGTGCGGTAGTATTCTCTATGGGGACTTTTTGGTTTGTTAGCAGGGCTATAGGAATATGAAATTTGCAATACCACTTTCAATGTTACCAATGGATGAGATTCAGCCATTGGGAATTGCAGCTGATGAAATTGGCTATGATTTTCTTGCTGTTTCAGATCATCTCATTCATCCAGAAACATTCTCAGTTCCATACCCTTATACAGATGATGGCAGTGTGAGGTGGGAGCGAGGTACAGATTGGCCTGATCCGATTAATTCTTTATCATTTTTAGCAGGTGCAACTAAAAACATTCGCTTTTATACAAGTGTCTATGTATTGCCAGCAAGAAATCCTTTGCGAGTTGCGAAAGAAGTTTCTACCCTTGATGCGGTTTCACAGGGAAGATTCGATTTGGGTATTGGAATGGGTTGGATGCCTGAAGAATTTGAAGCCGGTGGCCAAGAGTTTAAACGAAGAGGAGCTAGAGCTGATGAGATGCTTGAGATCATGAAGTTGCTTTGGACGGGCAAGATGGTTGACTTTCAAGGAGAGTTCTTTAATTTTAAAAAATTAGAAATGTTACCTGCTCCAAAAAATGATATTCCCATTTATGTTGGAGGATTTTCTGAGCCAGCTCTCAATAGGGCAGCAAAGCATGAGGGTTGGATTTCTGACATGCATAGCTTGGGTGAGCTGGAAGCCTTGATGGCAAAATTGAATGCAAAAAGACAAGAGTTACCTAACAAAGAACATTATGAATATATCTGTTTTAGTTGCTGGGATGCTTTTAGTTTAGAGGGCTTTGGAAAAATGAAAGATTTAGGAGTCACAACTATGACAACATACCCATGGATGCTCTATGGCGCTATGAATGACGCACCCCTAGAGCAGAAGATTGAAGGTATGCAAAAATTTTATGACGAAGTGATTCTCAAGCTAACCTAACAGCAGCCTCTCCGATAATCCTCACGTTCAAGGCTCCATAATTGCTATACTGAGGGCATGAAAGTAGTCAGATTGGTCAAAACATCAGATTTTAAGAATGTTGAACATCTAGTTAAACATTCTGGGAAAGGCATGACGACCATGCCCAAAACCCCTCAAGAGATCAAAGAAAGAATCTCATGGTCTGAAAAATCTAGAAACAAGAAAACTCAAAAACCCAACCAAGACAGTTACCTCTTTGTGCTTGAAGACAATAATCGAATTGTGGGCTTGTCTGCTATTTACACTTCTGTATCTCTTAAGCAGCCTTCAGTTTTTTTTAAAAAATCAATTTCAAAACTTGAGTCAAAGTCTTTAAACTTTACTAAAGATTTAGATGTTTTGACCTTACATTTGTGCAAACAACCTTATTCTGAGTTAGGCACGCTGTTTCTAAAACCAGCCTTTCGAGGCAAGGGCAGAGGCTCCTTGCTATCCTTTTCAAGATTTATTTTTATGTCTGCTCACCAACAAAGGTTTGATCCTACAGCTTTTGTAGAAATTCGTGGTTTTAAAAATGCAAAAGATGAGTCATATTTCTGGAACTCATTTAGTAATACCTTTTTTAACTTAGATTTCTTTAAAGCAGATGAAATTAGCTACATAGACAATCATTTCATCATGGAGTCTATCCCCAAATACCCTTTTATTATTGAGCACATGCCAAAAAAGGTTCAACGGGTTATTGGTAAGCCACATCCAAATGCGATGCCAGCTTATTCTTTATTAAGAAAACAGAATTTTCGTCCTAATGGATTAATTGATGTCCTCGATGGTGGCCCATGCCTCGAAACAAAAATTAAAGATATTCCATTGGTTAAATCTGCAAAATTATTTCCTATTGAGATTAAACGAAATATTAATTTTGATTGCTTTGGCTTTATTGCTAATCCAGCAATAGATGCCTTTGCAGTGGTAAAAGAAAATTATGCTTTTGACAAAGATAAGAAGAGGCTGTTGGTTTCAGTTAAAGTGGCCAATGCTCTAGGACTGGAAACCGGCTCAACAGCCCAGGTTAACTAATGCTTTTTTATCAAGGGCAGTGGTCACCAGGAAAAGGTAAAGCCTTTAAGTCTCATAACCCTATGAACGATGAGGTTATTTGGCAAGGTAATTTTTCTAATATCCCACAATTAAAATTAGCCATCAATTCAGCTGCCAGCAGTCATTTTAAATGGTCCAGAAAATCTCTCCAAAGCCGCATTAAAGTAATTAAAATTTTTTATGCTTTGCTTGAAAAAAATAAGCTTGCCATGACCAAGCTTATTGCAACTGAGACTGGCAAAACTCATGTGGATGCATCATCAGAGGTTGCAGCCACCTTAGCTAAATTACAAAATTCAATCCTTGCATATAAAAAACGTACTGGCTCTCAACTTAAAGCCATGGGCGCGATGCAAGCTAAACTTCAGCATTCATCCCATGGTGTTTTATCAGTAATTGGACCTTTTAATTTTCCATTGCATTTACCCAATGGACACATAACTCCTGCATTGATAGCTGGTAATACCATTGTGTTTAAGCCAAGCGAATCTGCGCCCATGGTGGCAGAGTACATGATGATGTTGTGGGCTAAAGCAGGATTGCCTGAAGGTGTTATCAACATGATTCACGGAGGCAAAGATGTTGTGCAAGCTCTTTGTAAGAACCCATTGAATAAGGGAGTACTTTTTACAGGGAGTTATAAAGTAGGCAAACAGCTCAGTAAAATTATGTCAGATTACCCAGAAAAAATTCTGGCATTGGAATTGGGAGGTAATAATCCTCTGGTTGTCTGGTCAACTAGAAAAATCAATGCTGCAGTGGAGCTTATTTTTGAATCAGCATTTATTTCCTCGGGACAACGTTGTACTTGTGCGCGTCGCTTAATTCTTCCAAAGACCAGAAACGGGAAAATAATCCTTGAAAACCTTAAGAAAAAGATCAAATCACTTTCGTATGTAAATGAGTCAGACCTCTACTATGGACCTTTGATATCTCCTACTGCCACTAAAGGATTTCTAGATTTTCAAGATAAGCTTACTCAGTTGGGGGCTACCCCAATACTTAAAGCTCGCAGAGTTAAAAGCGCAGTTAATTTGGTCACTCCAAGCCTGATGAACATTACCGAGATGAAGAAAGTTTATGATGAAGAGAATTTTGGTCCGATGCTGCAAGTTACATTTGTGGATACATTTGAAGAGGCTATAGCCGCAGCAAACAATACCAAATACGGTTTAGCAGCCGGACTTATTTCAGATAATGAAAAACTTTTTGAAGAGTTTGTGCATAGAATTAATGCCGGAGTGATCAATTTTAATTCAACAACAACAGGTGCATCAGGCGCTTTTCCCTTTGGAGGAATTGGGAGAAGTGGGAACCTTAGACCGGCCGGTTACTATGCAGCTGATTATTGTGCATGGCCAAAGGCATCAATTATTAAAAAACTCTAGATGGCATATTCAGGAGAAATTAATTTTGATGGCTTGATTGGTCCAACGCATAATTATGCAGGTTTATCGCAAGGCAATTTAGCCTCTCAAAAACATCTTAATCAAACTTCTAATCCACAGGCTGCTGCATTACAAGGCTTGGATAAGATGAGAATTATCATGGATCAAGGTATTCAGCAGGGTTTTTTCTTGCCTCATGAGCGTCCTAATATAGAGACTCTTAGGGGCTTGGGATTCGGAGGTACTGATGAAGAAGTAATTTCTAGAGCGGGAAAACAAGCACCTGCTTTATTAAAAAATATCTACTCAGCATCATCGATGTGGGCAGCAAATGCTGCAACATTTTCCCCAAGTATTGATAGCTACGATCAGATCATCCACATTACTCCAGCAAATTTGAACTCTATGTTTCATCGATCCATTGAACCTAAATTTACACAAACCCAACTTCAACTAATGTTTGGATCGATTGCTCAAGTTCATGATCCTATAAATCATATTTCTGGATATGGAGATGAAGGGGCTGCCAACCATCTGCGAGTTAGCGCTCAACATCTAAAGCCTGGGTTTCAAATTTTTGTTTATGGGAGCTCTGCTTTTGAAGCTCATCAAGGCGTGATTGCTCGTCAGGCAGAAGAAATTTCTCAAGCGGTATCTACGCAACATCAATTAGACCCAGATAGAGTACTTTTTCTCAGACAGAATGATTTAGCCATTGATTCAGGTAGCTTTCACAATGATATTGTCAGCCTTGCCAACGAAGAGATTTTCATCTTTCACCAAGAGGCTTTTGCTGATCGAGTTCAGTTGGAAAGGGTTCTTCATCATCTAAAGGATCATATAAAAGGTTTTCAAGCCCTTGAAATTCTTTCAGCAGATATTTCTTTGGATGACTTGGTTTCAAGCTATCTTCTAAACTCCCAATTAATTACTGTAGAAAAAAACGAGATGATGATGCTACTTCCAGAAGAGGTTCAGAACCATTCAAATTGCATGCGATGGTTGGATGAAGTTAAATCTTCTTCACCAATTAAACACATTGAATTTGTCGACATTCATCAAAGCATGATGAATGGAGGTGGTCCGGCATGTCTAAGGTTTAAAACAGTGGTGAATGAAGAAGAGTTCAGCCAAGTAAATAATAAATTTTTATTGAATTCAAAAAAATTAATGGATTTAAGGTCTTTGGTTAGTAAGCACTACAGAGACCAGCTCAACCCTGAAGACTTATTGGATATCAAGCTCATGGACGAATCCTACATATTTTTAGATGAGCTCACTCAATTATTAGAACTAGGATCTATTTACCATTTTCAAACCTGAGTTACCACGTTCGTCAAGATATTTGATAGAATCGATTAACTAGCAATCTTATTGGCAAGATTGGTTATATTTTTTGGGGAAAAAATTGTTTCATAAAATTAAAGAGTTTTTTAGAGTATTAGGAGAACTTAAGTATTTGATTCCAGTGCTTCGATATAAGTTTCCTGAACCCGATGATCAGGCTTCATTGGCCCATACTTTTCAAGCAACTACAGAAAAATTCTCAGACAGGCCTTTTATATATTTTGAAGATGAGACATGGACTTATTCCCAAGCAAATAAAACTGCCAACAGTCTCGCAAGATACCTTGCCAGCAAAGGTATAAAACATGGCGATAGAGTTGTGATGTTTATGGAGAATCGTCCATATTTTGCAATTTCACTTCTTGCATTAAATAAGATTGGTGCCATTGGCGTTCTAATTAATACAAGTTTAACTGGCGATCCCTTAATTCACTGCATCAATTCATCTGATTCAACTAAGTGCATCGTAGGTGCTGAACGTGCGAAGCCTCTAGAAAATGTCTTAGACCAGGTTAACATTACCAAGCAAGAAGACTTCTTATGGGTTGAGGACACTCCAGACTATTCTTTGCCAGAATGGGCTATTGATTTAAAAGCAAACCTAGACTTTAGCGATGATGATAATTTAAAAGAAACTAATGCAGTTAGAGCAAAGGATGTGGCTTGTTATATTTTTACCTCTGGCACTACCGGAGTCCCTAAGGCAGCTATTTGCCCTAACCAGAAGCTGATGGCAGCATCAATTAACATTACCATGGCTGGATATAGAATTGATGAATCAGATTGCATATTCAACTGCCTGCCTTTGTATCATTCAACGGGCTTAATGCTTGGCTTATGTGCTGCGATTCAGGCTGGAGCAGCGACCTTTGTAAAAAGAAAATTTTCTGCTTCTTCTTTCTGGGAAGATTCACAAAAATACAACACAACAGCCTTTGTTTATATTGGTGAGCTTTGTAGGTATTTAGCAAACCATGAGCCATCCGAAGCTGAGATGAATAACCCCATTAAGGTTATGGTTGGAAATGGTCTAAGACCGGATGTATGGGATACATTTAAGGATCGGTTTGGAGTTGATAGAATTGTTGAAATTTATGGAGCAAGCGAAGGAAATGCTTTGTTTATGAATCTTTTAAATAAAGATAAAACCATTGGTATGACCAATGCCGAAGTAGCTTTGATTGAATATGATGTTGCTGAAGATAAGATTATTAAAACCGAAGATGGGCTTTGTAAAAAAATATTAAATCATGATCCTGGATTGTTGATTATTTATATATCACCTAATTCTGTTTTTAATGGTTACACAGATGCTCAAGCCACAGAAAAGAAAATTTTAAGAGATGTTTTTGAAGAGGGAGATTCTTGGTTCAATACAGGAGACTTAATTAAAACCGTTGATGTTGGATATTCCTTAGGAAAAGTGCATTATCAATTTGTTGATAGGATTGGAGATACTTTTAGGTGGAGATCAGAAAATGTCTCAACTAATGAAGTAGGTGAAATATTAAATGGATACAAAGATGTGAACATGGCCAATGTTTATGGAGTTCAAGTTCCTGGTTGCGAGGGAAGAGCTGGCATGGCAGCTTTTAGCCTCGAGAATCCAGGTACTTTTAGTTGGCAAGAATTTTCTGATTACGTAGAAAATAATCTTCCTAAATACGCACGCCCTGTTTTTATTAGAATTATTCAAGAAATGGATACCACAGGAACTTTCAAGCTGAAAAAAAATGATCTTCGAGACGAGGCTTTTGACTTGAACAAAGTCAGCGACAAAGTTTATTGTTTAAAACCCAACTCAAGTGATTATGTCGCACTTGATAACGAATGGCTGGAAGTGATTAATTCTGAGCAGGCTGGTTACTAATAATTAATTTGAAACGGAGACTCTGATGAGTGATAAGAATTTTGATGTCGTGGTTTATGGTGCAACAGGTTTTACTGGGAAGTTGGTTGTGGAATATATGCTTAATCAATACGGTGATGATCAAAGAATCTCTTGGGCCATGGCAGGCAGAAGCCATGAAAAATTAATTGCAGTTAGAGATGCATTGGGCGTATCACCAGATGTACCTTTGTTAACGGTAGACAGCAATGATCAAGAAAGTATTGTGCACATGGTGAAACAAACCCAATGCGTGTTAACAACCGTTGGCCCTTATCAGCTATATGGATCCAATATTGTGAAACAATGTGTTGACCATGGCACAGATTATGTTGATCTATGCGGCGAGCCTGGATGGATGCATGAGATGATCAATGAGCATGCCGAAGGTGCTAAGGAAACCGGAGCAAGAATTGTCTTTTCTTGTGGTTTTGACAGCATACCTTTTGATCTGGGCGTTTATTTCCTTCAAAGCAAAGTGATAGCCGAACATGGAAAACCTGCATCAAATGTTCGAGGGAGAGTCAGAGCTATGAATGGAGAGTTTTCTGGTGGAACAGCGGCTTCTTTGAGTGCCACCATGGCATCGTTAAAAGAAAAACCAGAATTATTTGCAGTGCTAGCAAACCCTTTTTCACTTTCCAATGGTTTCACCGGACCTGAGCAAGCTCTAGACTCTAAAGCTGTGTTTGATGAAAAACTTGAGACCTGGGTTGCTCCATTTTTTATGGCTCCAATTAATACCAAGAATGTTCATAGATCTAATTTGTTAATGGACCATATGTATGGAGAAGATTTTTGTTACAACGAGATGTGGATTCAGGGGCCAGGTGAGGAGGGCAAAGCTGCAGCAGAATTCGTTGGCAGCATGAATCCATTGGCTGATGCGCCAGCACCTGGCGAAGGTCCTTCTAAAGAATCCAGAGACAATGGAAATTATGATGTTCTGTTTTGTGCAGACTTGGCTGATGGATCAAGCATTCACGCTGCTGTTACGGGTGACATGGATCCAGGCTACGGTTCAACATCCAAGATGATTGCTGAAAGCGCAATCTGTTTAGTCAAAGAATGTTCTGACCTTGCTGGTGGTATTTATACCCCAGCTCCAGCGATGGGTGAAAAGTTAATTGCAAGACTAAAAGCTCATGCCGGGTTAGATTTTAAATTAGAAAATTAACTTTAAGCTGGAAGTGATCTCATTTTATTTGTTATCGTCTGCAATCAAGATGCATTGTCTAAACATGGCATTTTTAATCTGATCTTTATTCAATTTTTGGCCTTGTAGCCTGGTCCATAAAGCGAAGGACAGGCTTGCATGAAATAAATGTTTAGATTCATTATCAAAGCTTAATATTTCAGGAAGAACTTCTTCTATCTTATTTTTAATAATGTTTTGATACATCATGTAGTTTTCTCGTAAAAATTCATATTTCCACATATTAGAAACAGTCATGAACATTAGTAATTTATGTCTTTTAAAGCCTGAATTCAGATGATCTATGACCGATGAAAGACGGCTCTCAAAACAGGAGCGGGGATCAAACTTGATCTCAAAATCATATTCTTTGCTTAAGACTCCATCGACTGACTTAAGGAGACCTTCCATATCATCAAACTGTCTAAATACTGTCCTAATTCCTACACCAGATTCATCGGCAACTTGTTGAGCCGTTGGCTCTAAATTACCTTCTCTAAATAATTTAATACACGCATCAACTATAAGTTTTTGACTGTTAATACTGCGCTGAGTTCTTCCGTCTTGTTTTGTCATAATTATTTAGAATATATCTATTGACATAATTTATGTCAATAGATATTGTTAATATATGAATAGAGTAACTGAAATCTTAGGTGTTAAATATCCAATTATTCAAGCCCCAATGGGCTGGATTGCTAGAAGTCAGCTAGCCTCTGCTGTCTCCAATGCAGGAGGATTTGGGATCATAGAAACATCATCTGGAGAGACTGAAAACTGCAAAGCTGAAATTCTGGCCATGTCAGAGCTTACTGATAAACCTTTTGGAGTGAATCTACCTTTAATGTTTCTAAGAGATGAAAGCATGATTGAATTAGTATTAGAGCAGGGTATAAAATTTGTTACAACCTCAGCTGGCGATCCCGGTAAATACATTCACATACTTAAAGATTCTGGTATCAAAGTTTTTCATGCTGTCCCCAGTGTGGCCGGAGCTGTAAAAGCTGCTGATGCAGGCGTAGATGGTTTAGTGATTGAAGGAACAGAAGGCGGCGGTTTTAAGAGTCCTGAAGAAGTTGGATTGATAGTATTAATTCAAGCAATTAGAAAACATACAGATCTACCAATCATTGCTGCTGGAGGAATAGTGGATGGAGTGGGAATGGCTGCAGCATTTGCTGCTGGAGCTGAGGGCATTCAGATGGGTACCCGATTTGTCTCTTCTAAAGAAAGCCCAGTCCATGAAAACTTTAAAAATTCTATTCTTGATTCGAATGAGCAAGGCACTTGGATTCTTAATAAGAAATCTAAACCTTGCATTAGAGCTTTGAAAACTGAATTTACCAAACAAATTCATGAAGCTGGAATTATGGAGATGACTGATATGATGAAAATCCAAGATCTCTATTTTGGCGGCGATATGAATGCAGCGCCTGCTCTCACTGGTCAATCAGCAGGATTGATCGACACAGTAAAACCTGTTTCACAAATTATCAAAGAAACTATTGCTGAATTTAATGACGCATGCAGAAGAATGTCTAAACAAGAATTTTAACAATGAAAAGCTTAAACCCCATTCCCATCATAGGCGTACCTGCATCACCTTATACAAGAAAAATGATTGCATTGATGCGTTTTAGAAGGATTCCTTTTGCAATAGAGTGGGGTGATGCTAGAGCGTTGATAAAAAAACATAATATAGAGGAGCCAAAGCCTGTTTTATTGCCAGTAATGATTTTTGAAGTTGACGGTGCGCAAAAAGCAGTTACTGACTCCACTCCAATCATTCGCCATTTAGAGAACGAATTTCCAGATCGAGGAGTTATTCCTCATGATCCAAAATTAGCTTTTCTGAACTATATTCTTGAAGATTTTGGAGATGAATGGGTGACAAAATATATGTTTCATTACAGATGGCACTTTAAAGAAGATATAGACAATGCAGGTACCATCTTGCCATTGTTAAGTGATGTGACTCTCGATAAAGAATTACATCAGTCTTTCAAGGAACTTTTTTCTGAATTGCAGACTAGTCGTCTTTGGGTTGTAGGCTCAAATGAAGCAACTGCTCCAATCATTGAGGCAAGTTATAAGAGGTTTCTACAACAGCTTGAAGACCTCCTATCAGTAAATTCATTTTTATTTGGCAGTCGCCCATCATCAGCTGATTACGCAATATTTGGCCAATTGGTTGCATTAACAGGCTTTGATCCAACGCCACGAGCAATCGCTCACAAAATATCACCACGGATTATTGCATGGCAGGATCTTATGGAGGATATGGGTGGCTTGGATCCTCAGGAAGATGATTGGATGAGTTATGAGGCTGCCCAAGAGCATTTAGTGGATATCTTCAAAGAGGTCGGCAAAGTTTATTTACCAGCGCTCTTGGCTAATGCAAAAGCCATTTCTGCCAAGGAGAAGACCTGGACTGCTGAGATAGATGGCGCTCAATGGGAGCAGCGTAGCTTTCCATATCAAGCAAAATGCTTGCAATGTATTAACGATGAATTCAATACTTTAAATAAAGACGATCAAAACCAAATCATGCCTTTTTTAAAGAAGACTGGTTGTGAAGACTTAATTGAGAAGGATTAGATATGAAAGTATTAAGAACGCCTGATGAAAGATTTAATGACTTAAAGGAGTATCCATTTGAGCCTCATTACACAAATATCAAAACTCATGATGGAACAACTTTAAGAATTCATCATATCGATGAAGGTCCAAGGGATGGGCCAATCCTTCTAGCCATGCATGGCCAACCAGTTTGGAGTTATCTTTACGCAAGAATGATCCCGTTTTTTATTAAAGCTGGTATTAGGGTAATAGCTCCAGACTTACCAGGATATGGTAAGTCAGATAAGCCAGCAGCTAGAGAGGACTTCACCTATCAAAGGCAAGTTGATTGGATGGGTGAATGGTTAAAAGAAAATAATTTTTTAAATTTAACTTTTTTTGGTCAGGACTGGGGAGGCCTCATTGGACTTCGAATGGTTGCGCAAGATCCTGATAGATTTACCAAGGTATCTATGGGAAATACTGGATTACCATATAATCCAGATGTTCCTCAAGAAGTTATTGATCAGGTCAAAGATTTCAGAGCAAGCGATTTAAAACTTACGCCAATGAGCATGCAAAAAGAGGTTAAGCAGATGGATGGAAAAAGTCTTTCAAAAGATTCATCTACTACCTTTCATCCAGCATTAAAATTTATGTATTGGCAAAAATTTTGCTGGGATACAGAAAATTTGCCAGTTGGATTTATCAACTCAACCATGATGGAAAAAAGATCTAAAGTTTCTATGATGGGGCAATATCTTTTTGAAAATTTAGGCTTAGCAAAGATTTCACCATTTACCTCAGACCTAGTGAAAGCTTATGAAGCACCTTTTCCAGATCCATCTTTTAAAATGGGTCCTCGCGCAATGCCAAGCCATGTTCCAATTATTCCAGATACATCTTTGGATGCTCAAAGACAGGCAAGAGACTTTTTTAAAACTTCAACCAAACCATTCTTAGCAGTGTTTGCTGGTGATGATCCTGTAACCAATGGCATTGAAAAAGATGTTCTGCAAATGGCGCCAAATGCAAAAAGTGCACCTCATATTGGAGGAGGGCATTTTTATCAATGGACGAGACCAAAGCAACTATCTGATATTCTAATAACTTTTATTAAGGAATAGATATGATTGATTTTTATACAGCCCCAACTCCTAACGGCCACAAAGTTTCGTGCGCCCTAGAAGCCATGGAATTAGATTATGAAACCCGCGTTATTAATTTATCTGAGAATGAGCAAAAGGAGCCTGATTTTCTTGCGATTAGTCCTAACGGAAGAATTCCTGCAATTGTAGACAGGGATGCAAACAATCTGGCTATTTTTGAGTCAGGAGCCATCATGATTTATCTTGCAGAAAAGACCGGTAAGCTCATGCCTACCGACCCTAATGAAAAAGCAAAAGTTTTAGAATGGTTGATGTTTCAGATGGGCGGAGTTGGACCAATGATGGGCCAAGCAAATGTTTTTTTTCGGTATTTTCCAGAAAAAATTCAACCGGCCATTGATCGGTACCAAAATGAAGGCAGAAGACTGTTTGAAGTGCTTGATACCCATTTAGCTAAACAGGAGTGGTTAGCAACAGACTACTCAATAGCAGATATTGCCAATTGGTGTTGGGTGAGAACGCACAAATGGTCAGGAATTTCAGTCGAGGGATTGGATCACCTTGAGCGATGGATAAAAGCAATGTATGAGCAGCCAGGAATGGTTGCAGGCATAGCAGTTCCTGTAAAGATTGAAAGTCTTTTAAATGACGATGAAAAAATGAAAGAGTTTACAAAGAATGCTGAGAAAATGGTTAAAAAATAAATAGGAGAAAAAAATGTTAAAAGTACATTTTGTTGCGGGAACTAGATCGGGAAGAGTGGTTTGGCTGTTAGAGGAGTTAGGGCTGGAATATGAGGTAAATATTATGCCATTCACCAAAGAAGGCTTGAAATCGCCAGAGCATAGATCAAGACATGCTCTTGGAAGAGTGCCTGTATTAGAAGATGGCGATATTTCAATTTTTGAATCTGGTGCCATCATAGATTATATTATCGAGCGACATCAAAATGGAGGTTTAAAGCCCAGCCCTGATTCACCTGATTTTCCATATTATTTACAGTGGTTTCATTACTGCGAAGGGATGGTAATGCCTCCAATGAATCAAATTGTTGTTCAAACAATTTTATTGCCACCTGATAGAAGAGATGAAGCTGTATTAAATCAAGCAAAGAAATTACTGTCCAAGGCGCTTGCTCCAGTCAATGATGCTCTTGCTGGAAAAGATTATTTAATTGGAGATTTCTCTGCTGCAGATTTGATGCTTGGACACTCATGTTTTATGGCTAATAGATTGGGCTGTGTGACCGATGATATGCAAAACATTAAAGATTATGTCGCTAGAATTAATGCTAGGCCTGCATTCAAAAAAGCTATCACAATGGGTGAGTAAGAATGGAAGTCAAAAATAGTGTAATACCTAATAAGGAACAAATGGATAAATTTTTAGAGGGAGACATTGAGTCACCCATATCAATGGTGAATCTGCTTAAATTTAAAGAAAAAGCTGAGTATGAAGACGGAAGAGACACTAATTTATCTGGCAAAGAAGCTTATATGATTTATGGAATGGAAGTCCGAGAGCATCTTAAAAAAGTTGGCGGTGAAATTGTCTTCGGCGGCGAAATCAGTCGATTGATGTTGGGCGAGGTAGAAGATCTTTGGGACAGTGTTGCAGTCGCAAGATATCCCAGCAGAAAAGCCATGCTGAAAATGATGATGGATGCTGATTACCAAGAAAGTGAGAAGCATAGATCTGCTGGACTGCTTGGACAATTAAACATAGAAACAAAAACAGAAGGAGCTATTTAGTGCTCAATAAAATTTTCCCCCCCATGGCTGACAATAACTTTAGCGGCCATGTAATAGCCTTCTGGGGGTTCATTCTTTTTACAGGAATTATGACTTGGCGATCAATCGTTCATATGCTGTTTGAGAAATATGGATTTCATGGAATAGGAAATTTTCTAGCCATTGAAGGCGATCCTGATCCCATGCTACTAATCTATAGATTTTTTTCTCTTTGGGGTTTTGCACAATTAATTTTTTGTTTAGTTTGTTGGGTTGTAATTTTTCGATATAGAGCTTTAATTCCCTTAATGTATTTATTTTGGTTATTTGAGTGGAGCTTTAGACTCTTTGGATACTCAGTGATTAGAGAGCCAATTGCCGTTCAAGGAGTTTATACCGTCGATGTGACTCCTGGTATAGCTTTAGCTCCCTATGTTTCTTTACTTTTAATCATTCTTTTTAGCCTTTCGCTTTTGGAAAAAAAATAACTTCAGGACAGCAGCATGGATCAATTTCAAACTTTAAAATCAGATTTAACTCAATCAAGAATTATAGCTGTTGATTCACCTTCAATTGATGAAGGTGAAATTGCAGTGCAAATTGAGAGCTATGCTTTTACTGCCAATAACGTTACTTATGGAGTGGCGGGTAACACCATTGGATATTGGAAATTTTTTCCAGCTGAGCACAATGAAAATAATGCATGGGGTTGCATACCCATGTGGGGTTTTGCAGAAGTTGTTGAATCAAATAATACAAATTTTAAGAATGGAGAGAGATTATTTGGGTATTTTCCTGCAGCAGATGCATTAACACTTAGCCCAATTAAGGTTTCCGATCAAAGCTTTAGCGATGGCAAAGAACATCGAAAAGAATTACCACCTGTTTACAATAATTATGTCAGACTTGCTGGAGATCAAGATTATGATGAATCTATGGATGCCGTGCGAGCGCTCTTATTTCCTCTTCATATTACGGCATTTTGTTTGTGTGATTCCTTGGCAGAAGATTCATACTTGGGCGCATCACAGGTAATTATTGTTAGCGCTTCGAGCAAAACAGCGATCGGCCTGGCTCAAGGTTTAGCCGATGCTGAAGATTCACCAAAAATAGTTGGCTTAACATCTGCAGCAAATGCTAAGTTTGTTAAGAGTTTAGGTTGTTATGATGAAGTGATTTCATACGACGAGATGAATCATTTGGATTACTCTGCAGGCTCTGTAATGGTTGATATGGCAGGCAACCGAGAAATTTTGGGAACCCTGCATACAAAGCTGGGAGATCAAATGCTAAAGTGCCTTACTGTAGGCATGACACATTGGGATAATGAGACAACTGCAGAGGATGCCTTAGGGCAAGCAATGCTAAGAGATAGAACGGAATTCTTTTTTGCCCCAGCCCATATTCAAAAGCGCATCGGAGACTGGGGTCATGCAGGCTATGCTGAAAAAACAAATTTATTCATGAATGCCAGAGCGTTGCAAAGTAAAGATTGGATGCAGGTCAAAGAGATTTCTGGGTTAGAAAACTTTACTAGCACTTATGAAGATGTGGTTGCAGGAAAGATTAATCCAAATGAAGGCATTATTGTTAATCTTAAAAAATAATTAAAAGGAGATCAAAATGAAAAATGTATTAATAGTGCTTACGGGGTTGTTAGGAGCTGTATTTTTTGTAATGGGTTTGCAATGGATATTAAGCCCTGCAGAGATTGCTGAAAATTTGGGCATACTTGGTTTATTAGAAACAAAAGATCTGGCATTAAGCACTCAAATTGGAGATCTAGGTAGTTTTTTTATTACTGTTGGAGCAATGACCTTAATCGGAGCGCTTACGCAAATACGCCATTGGTTCTATGCACCCTCCATGCTCTTGCTTGTAGCAGCACTGTTCAGATCTCTCTCCACATTTCATGGAGCACCATTTGCAACTGAACAAATTATTATTGAGGTTGTTGTGGGATTATTTTTAATCTTTGCTGGATCAAGAATTTCAACTGAAGATTAAAACATGAAGCTTGTCAAATATATATCTATTGCAGCTGTAATTGGTTTTATTTTGGTATCTATTTTAACGAGAGTTCCCACTGTTCAAGATCGCCTGATGTTTAGCTTTATTCAGAGCTTAGGTAGTTCAACTGCGGATCTAAACGACGATTCATTATCCGCAGTTGTGTGTGGCTCTCGATCTCCACTTCCATCACCAGGAAGAGCTCAAACATGCATCTTAGTTAATGCAGGCGGGAATTATTATGTTGTTGATATTGGAGACGGCAGCGCAGTAAATCTCAACAATTGGAGGATAGATACTAATAAGATTCGCGCTACTCTATTAACTCACCTTCACTCAGACCACATCTCAGATCTTGCAGACCTGCATTTAATGACATGGATCAATTCTTCTCACAAAAAACCTTTGGATGTTTATGGTCCCGAGGGTGTTGAGCTTGTAACTCAGGGTTTTGAAGATGCTTATCAACTTGATTACCAATTCAGACATGAGCATCATGGCGATAAAATTGCACCAAAAGATATTGCTGGGTTTAATCCCTTTCCGATAGATTTAACAAATCCAGTCATCATTGATGAAGATGGTTTAAAGGTCACAGCATTTAGGGTGCTCCATGATCCAGTTGAACCAGCTTTAGGTTATAGATTTGACTATAAGGGTAGATCAATTGTTATTAGTGGAGACACTGCTTACAGCGAAAATCTAATCAAACATTCAAAAGATGCAGATGTTTTATTTCATGAGGCTCAAGCAAATCATCAATTAGCCATTATGAAAAAAGCTTTAGCTAATAATAAAGGGCTAGTAAAAATTTTAAATGATATCGAGACTTATCATGCTACTCCAACCGAGGCTGCTAAGGCAGCGAACTTGGCCAATGTTGATCATTTGATGTTCTATCACCTCACTCCAGCACCAAGAAATAATTTGACAGAGAGAATGTTTTTTAGAGGAGTCAATGATATTAGAAAAGATTGGAGCTCTACAGAAGATGGCACTATGGTTGTTTTACCATTAGACTCAGATGAAATAATTATTACTAAGATAAATTAATGGATGTAAAAAATACAAGAGTTGTTGTTACTGGTGCTGCCAGTGGAATTGGAAAGGCTCTTTGTGAGGCTTTTCATAAAGCAGAAGCGAAATCTATTGTTGCCGTCGATATGAATTTAGAAGGCGCTCAGGAAACTGCGGACTCAGTCGAAGGCATAGCCATTCAAGCCAATGTTGGCAGTGAAGAAGATATTATAAATGTAATTCAAAAGGCAGATGAGCATGCCGGCGGCATAGATATCTTTTGCTCAAATGCAGGGATTGGTGGAGTACCAGGATTTTTTGAAGTTGAGGTATCCGATTGGCAAAATATTTGGGAAGTAAATGTCCAAAGTCATATTTTTGCAGCCAAACATGTTTTACCTCAAATGATTGAACGAGGCGAAGGGTATTTAGTCAATACCTCTTCAGCAGCAGGACTATTAACTCAATTGGGTGCAGCCGGTTATTCAGTGACAAAGGCAGCAGCAGTAAGTTTTGCTGAATGGATCAAGATTACATATGGAGAAAAGGGCATTGGTGTTTCATGTTTATGCCCTCAAGCAGTTAGAACGGCCATGACTGCTCAAGGCCCTGGTGTTGCTGGTGTGGATGGAATGATGGAGGCAGATGTTGTTGCCGACGAAGTTTTAAAGTGCATCGCTGAAGAGAAATTTTTAGTACTACCGCATACAGAGGTGGCTGAGTATGTTTCAAGAAAGGGCAATGACAGAGACAGATGGATCTCAGGCATGCAAAGATTACAAAAACAATACGAAGATTTTTTAACCCCAGTGGACATGAAATAAAAAGGAAAAATATGAAAACTAAGATTACAGAATTATTTGGTATAGAGCATCCTATCATTCAAGGTGGCATGCATCATGTAGGTTTTGCAGAATTGGCTGCAGCTGTTTCGAATGCAGGTGGTCTTGGGACCATTACTGGTTTAACCCAGGGAACTCCAGAAAAGCTAGCTAATGAAATAGCGCGCTGCCAAGAGATGACAGATAAACCCTTTGCTGTGAACTTAACATTCTTGCCTTCGCTAACTCCTCCTGATTATCCTGGTTTGGTAAGAGTTATTATTGATGCAGGTGTCCCCATCGTTGAAACAGCTGGCAGAAATCCTGCTGAGTATTTACCAGCTCTTAAAGAAGCTGGAATTAAAGTGATTCATAAGTGCACCTCGGTAAGGCATTCTTTAAAAGCCCAATCCATTGGTTGTGATGCAGTATCAGTTGATGGTTTTGAGTGTGGCGGCCATCCTGGCGAAGATGATATTCCTAATTTTATTCTATTGCCTCGAGCTGCGGATGAGTTAGAAATTCCTTTTGTTGCTTCTGGAGGCATGGCAGATGCAAGAAGTTTGGTTGCAGCCATGGCACTTGGTGCTGAAGGTATGAATATGGGAACAAGATTTATTGCAACCCAAGATGCACCTGTTCATCAAAATGTTAAAGACGCAATTGTGAATGCCTCTGAGCTTGATACTAGATTGATTATGCGATCCCTTACCAATACCGAAAGAGTTTTAAATAATGAAGCTGTCGAGCGTCTTATTGAAAAAGAAAAAGCCCTTGGCGATCAACTAACCTTTGCAGATATTGTTGACGAGGTTGCTGGAGTTTATCCAAAGATCATGCACGAAGGCACCATGGAAGTTGGCGCTTGGTCCTGCGGAATGGTTGCAGGTTTAGTGAATGATATCCCAACAGTTAAAGATTTAATTGATGGAATTATGAGTGAAGCTGACAGTATTATCGGAAAAAGACTAAGTAATTTTTAAGAACTAGATTCTGGTTTTATCCTAAGATGCCAATGGTTCTATCAATGAACCAGAAAAAACCCATGCCACCTAAAATTAATGACGTTAGGGTGGCAGATTGCTTATATAGATCAAATTTATGAGCCATCCAGATAAAAAATCCAAATATTGGTACCAACAATAGTTGACCTACTTCAATCCCTAAATTAAAAAATAGTAGGGAGAGAAGTAGCTGTTCATTACCAATGCCTATTCCTGTTAGAGCATTGGCAAAACCCAGGCCATGCAGTAAACCAAATCCAAATGCAATTAGCCAAGGAGTTGAAGCGTATTTTTTATTCTCACTTACCTCCAATGCTAAGTAAATAATTGTTAGCGCAATAATAGCCTCAACGGTAGCCTGGGGCAGTGAAACTAAATCAAAGACTGATAAACCTAGAGTGATGCTATGAGCAAGAGTAAAGGCTGTAATAGTTTTTATGGCATTAAATAAACTTGATACCAAAAACAGCAGCCCTAAAATAAATAAGATGTGATCATTTCCACTCATTAGGTGATCAATGCCCAGTGTGAAGTATCCAAGAGGATAAATCTGTTCTTTAAATGGAATTTTTAAAGAAGATTTTTTGAGATTCATAAGTCCCTCAAACACCTCTCCATTAAGATGAGTTATGGTAACTAGCGCATCATTAAGAACGCTAAGATTTTTTAATTCAATAGTTTGACTTTTAAGAGAATTTTCACAATTGATTAATATTTTCTCTACTAAATATTTACCTTCTTGAATTGGTATTTGGTTTTCTCTCTCACAATTAGCTGGAAAAATGATCTCTGCTCTAGCTCCAATATTTTTTATGGGATACATCCAGCTAACTTTATATTCATGTTCATTGATCTCATCTATAACGAGATGGGCTGGATTAAATTCATGGGAGAGTAATGCAGTCGAGCAAAAAAGAATTGCAAATGTTATAGCCAGCCTAGAAATCATTAGAACTTATAGTTCGGGCTTATAACTACATTATACTCAGAGCTAATCTCATTGATATATTTTGCCAGAGCCTCATCTTGTGCTTGCTTCAAGAAGTCTTGTTGAACTCTTGAGATCACTTTTTCAAGCGGAGGTAAGAAACCCTTAGAAACATCCTTTAGAAAAACTAAATGCTCTCCAAAAGCTGATGAATGTGGTCCGGACCACTCATTTACAGGCAGCTCTTCAATTATCCTAAAAAATACCTCACCAAAATTTTTTTTGATCTCATCTCCACTATTTTGATAGAAATTTTTTCCAAGAAAAAATGGATCACCTTTTAATGCTGCTCCGTCCATTTGAAAATCTTTAAAAGCTTTATTTGCTCTTTCCTGAGCATCAGTTTCTTTAGAGAAGTAATGATGGGAAAAAGAATAGGTTGTTGGCACGAAGTAATTATTTTTATTCTGCTCAAAGAATTTTTTTAGATCTTCCTGCGAAGGCTTATTGGGAATTGTTTCTTGTTTTAAGAAAGTAATTTTTTGTGCCAACCTGCGCTTAATAATTCGATCTTCTTGATCTAAACCTAATAGCAAGGCTTCTCTATATAAAATTTCTTCTTGTACAAAATTATTGATGATATTAACTATTTCTTCATCGCTTGGCGGTCTGCCAACTTGAGATTGCCATGCTGAGAGAAGACTTGCTAACTCTGCATCTGAAATATAAATATCTTTTGAGCTTTTCTCAGAATTGAACCCAATATCAAAGAAAAAAATTAATAGTCCAATTGCAAAAAATACAAGTATCCTGAGATTCACTTTAGTTTTCTAAAATTTATAAGGGAATAATATTTAACTCACTCGACTCTGGTATATACCAAATAGGAGAGGACCATGCACGTTCTTGAATTGTTTTATGCAGATCAGGCCTTGGAGTGACTCCAGCTTTTACTGCATCCCAAGTAGACCATCGACACGTTGGATTTTCCAAAACTCGAACATAGTAAAAAGCTTTAATGGTTGGATCAAAATCAGGATCTGTCCATATAGTTTTTAATTCTCCAGCTCCAACGTCATTTGAAATAGAGCAATCATTAATATTTACTCGAGCACCATTATCAGGGCAGCGATTAGTTGCAGGATCTATTGATAGACCATCCGAGCATGCAACATCATAAACTTCCTCTTTTGGAGTTCCAGATGCATTTTCAACCCAGCCTTTAATAATTTGTACTCTTTGCAGAGGAGCTCCTAGTTTGTCGCGTTGAGCCCAAACTAAAAATTGAGGGGCTTGGTCATTGTTACCAAATAAATCAGCGCCCATGGTGACGCCTTTTGCATAGGCATTTTGAACCATATCTTCAGAATCTAAGTTAATTGATTCCATGTCAAAGCCAGCAAAGAACCTTACTGCCATTCTAGTGCCAGTAGTTGCAAATGTTTCTTTTCTTTTGAAAGCTTGAAAAATAGAATCCCGAGTATTCTCTTCTGCCCAAGCTACTGCCAAGCCTGATGCACTCCATTGATCAAATCCAACATCTGCATAAGTATTCCCATCAATTTCTAGAATACTTATGGGTTGAGCATAAACATCAGCATATTCATTAAGTTGGTCAATTCGATCTTGTGGGAGAGGCACGCTTCCTCTACTAAAATCAGTTCCATCCAACACTCCAGCCTTCGACCAATAATCATCCTCATCAAAACCTCCAGCACCAGTATGGGTATCGCTTGATCCAATTACACCAAATTTATAAGGGTTGCCTTGGCCTTTCCATTCCAATGTTAGTCCTCTTAAAAATGCATCTCTTACATAACCTCCTTGAGGCATGCTGTAAGTAGGAGGCCTACTTCCAACTCTTTTATCCATGATTTCAAAATCTGCCCATTCATCGTCCGGTGAGAGTAAGGGGTGGGTATCAGAAGTTCCTTTAATTTGAGTGATTTCGACAACAGGTTCATTTCTCATACGCTTTTCAGAATATTCTGCGCTGATTGGGTTGCCTCTAAATGTTTCTACTTCAAACATTTGACCATTAGAGCCGTTGCTGTTGTGAGGCATGGCCAAAGAATCAACACCTTTGTCTCTTAAGCCATCCATCCATGTCCAAAGGTCTTCTGGATTTATAGAATCAATTCTGGTCCAAGGTCTAATAGGAGCATTTGAGGAATTAAAAATAACATTTCTATGTAAGTTACCGCCCTCAACATCTGTTGAAGTTGTAAATTCATAGCCGATAAATGTGGTGAATTTCCCTGGATCATTAAACTCTTCAGCCGCATTTGCAACGTCTGCCCAAGCGGATTTATGCACATCATAATCAAATGATTTGAGGGCTAATTGAATATTATTAGTGAACCAGGCACTAATATACTTTGGATGCCACCATGGATAAGGTTTAATAATAGCTTGGGTTAAGACAGAGCTAAAAAGATCGGCTCTTGCACCCAGTGATTCAACCGTAACATTTTCGGGTCTATTAAGATTATGCATTGGTTTAGTCCATTCATTCTTGGACATCTCTGAGGATGTATCAGCATAATTTTCTATCATTCCCATGTAAAAACCGTGATCAGTAACTGCATAAAAGTCCAATGGCTCTTTTAATTTCATGTCAAATCCCAGAGGATGCTTAATGGCCTCACCTGTAGCATATTTGTAAGCATCGTATGGAGTAGCAGTAACTCCAAAAATATATGCATCAAAAGAATATTTTGTATGAACGTGTAAGTCACCATAAAGAGGAATTCTATCTGGGTTAGACGGCACGCTCATATCACTTGCAGGTTGGTCTAACGAAAAGTCTATAATTTCTAGCGCTGAATCACTTTGAAAGTTTGTGTAAAAGCCAGATGTATAAATTACAAAGATTGTTGAAACAACCATTAGACCAATAAAAGATTTGCTCATTTTCATTTAATTCCCCTATTTTTTAATTTTTTATCTTAACCTATTTTTTATTAGGATAGCGATAAATTGACACAATATATGACAATACTATATAAAGATATGAATACTTAATAAAAGGAGCAGCATGAGTGATTCACCAACATATACCCCTCCAAAAGTTTGGAAGTGGGAAAATCAAAGTGGCGGCAAGTTTACTAATATTAATAGACCTATTTCAGGCTCTACACATGATGAAGAATTGCCTATAGGCAAACATCCTCTCCAGCTTTATTCTTTGGGCACTCCAAATGGAATTAAAATTACAGTATTGCTAGAAGAGCTTTTAGCTCTAGGTCATGAGGGAGCAGAATACGACGCATTTCTAATTAATATTGGTGAGGGAGCGCAGTTTAGTAGCGGCTTTGTTGAGGTTAATCCTAATTCTAAAATTCCTGCATTATTAGATCTGAGCACAAAACCTTCCACTCGTGTTTTTGAATCAGGCGCCATCATGATGTATTTAGCTGAAAAGTTTGGAGAGTTCTTACCAACTGATTCCTCAAATAAAGCTGAGTGTATGTCATGGTTTTTTTGGGGCATGGCCAGTTCTCCATATTTAGGTGGAGGCTTTGGGCATTTCTATGCTTATGCTCCGGAAAAATTCGAATACCCCATTAATAGATTTGCCATGGAGGTAAAACGTCAGTTAGATGTGCTTGATAAAAATTTATCTTCAAGACAATATTTATGTGGAGATACCTTTAATATCTCTGACATAGCAGTACATGCATGGTATGGAACTTTGATGCTTCGCAATATTTATGACTCTGCAGTTTTCTTAGATGTTGCCTCATATAAAAATCTAGATCGCTGGGCGAAAGAGATTGCAGATCGTCCTGCATACAAAAGAGGTTCTAGGGTGGGCAGAATGCCAACTGCTGAAGATAATGCAATTCTTGAGCGCCATGATCCAAGCGACTTTGATTAATTGTAGGCGATAGATATGTTAAAAGCCTTTAGAAATTTTATGTCTCGGCGAACTATGGGCGCAAAAGTTAGAAATCAAGTTATGAATACTTTTTCTGATTATAAAATTTTTCAAAATATTAGAAATAAAACAGAGGCTGCTAGAAAGGAAGAAGAACGACCGCATGAAGTATTGTATTTCCACAAGGTAGATGATCCGTATTCATATCTCACCATTCAATGCATTGAAAAATTAGAATCTTCCTTTGATGTTGTGCTCAAACCGATATTGGTTGGAGAGGAAAATCTTGAAGCTGTTCATGAACCTTCTCTTTACACCATCTATTGTTTAAATGATGTAAAACGAATTGCGCCTTTTTACAACATTGATTTTACCGCCAATGAATATCCTGCAAGAGAAATGGTAGAAAAAGCCCACTCAATCTTAACTTCAGTAACTGAAAAAGAGTTTAGTGAGATAGCAGCTAAAGTTAGCTCTGCTTTATGGGAGGGAGATGCTGATGTTCTAGATGCATTATCCTCTTCTTATTTTGCAACTAAGAGCGAGGTCAAAGAAAAGTTAATTCAGGGTAACGAAATGAGAGACGCAAAAGGTTACTATTTTGGATCTGCATTTTATTATGAAAAAGAGTTGTACTGGGGCGTGGATCGTTTGCCACATTTAGAGGAAAGGCTTGCTAGCTTGGGAGCAAAGAACCCTCAAGCAAGTGAAAGCATCTGCCCATTACAATTAAAAGCTCCTAAGCAATTAGCATCAGACAAAAAATTAAATTTATATTACTACCCATCTTTGAACAGCCCATATACTTTTGTAAGCACTAAAAGAGTGCGTCAAATTCGTGAAGATTACCCAGTAAACCTTATAACAAAACCTGTGCTGCCCATGCTCATGCGCATGATGACCATTCCAACTTTTAAAGCTAAATACATTATTTCAGATGCTGCAAGAGAGGGCAGAAAGTATGATCACGAAATGAGATCTATTTATTCACCGATTGGCCAGCCAGCCAGAAAATCCTATTCATTATTCCCAGTGATTGATGAAGCAGGGAAGGGTTTTGAGTATATCGAATCATTATTAAAAGCATCTTTTCAAGATGGCATCAATATTGGCGATGAGGTTTTTTTAGAAAATTTGGTTACCGATCTTGAACTTGATTGGTCGATCATCAAAAAAGATTTAAATACCAAATATTGGAAAAAAGTCTTAAATGATAATGTAGAGGATATGTATACTGGAAATTGTTGGGGAGTTCCTAGTTTTAAAATTACTGATGAAGATGGAGATAATCCTTTTTACGTTTGGGGACAGGATAGAATGTGGCTTTTAAAAGAAGAAATATTTAAACGTTTAGGTAGTTAGTTATGAACATTAAAAATAATTTGTTAGTAGTGTGTGCGTTAGTTATTGCATCATGCTCAGATGCAAATAAATCAACAAATTTAGAAGTATCTTTGCATGATCAGCCATTACTGGAAGTCCAAATTCAACCTAGATCATTGCCTAACCCAGATAAAAATGCATATTTTGGTGATTTGCATGTTCATACAGAAAATTCATTTGATGCTTATACTTTTGGCACAATCAGCACACCTGCTGATGCATATAAGTATGCTCAAGGTTATCCAATACAACATCCAAGCGGGTACCTAATTCAACTAAGCAAACCTTTAGATTTTTATGCGGTAACTGATCATGGCATATTTATGGGATTGATGAAGGAGGCAGCTGATACAACTTCCGAGTTTTCAAAGTATGAATTTACCAAGCCTCTTCATAATCTAAATAAGTCAGCAGGAACAGGATTTTTCTCTCTTATCAAAAGAAATGGTCTTTTTAGACCTTTTGGTGAAAAAGTTAGAGGTGGGCTTGCAGATGAAAGTATTGATTTATCTTTGATATTGGAAGTTGGTAGAACGGTCTGGCAGAAAACTATTAAGGCAACTGATGATGCATATGTGCCAGGCACTTTTACTACTTTTGCAGCATATGAATACACTCCCAGCTTAGATCTTTACAATAATTATTTGCATCGAAACGTCATATTTAAAGACACTAAAAACCTGCCTTCTCAACTTTTCACAAGAAGTGATAGCCAAGATCCAGAAGAATTATGGAATTGGATGAATCGATTAAGGTCAAATGGAGTCGAGAGTTTAGCTATTCCTCATAATACTAATATTTCTGGTGGAGCTTCATTTTCCCTCAATGATTATAACGGTGGGCCGATTGATGAAGAGTATGCTAAAAATCGCTCTCTTAATGAGCCATTAGTTGAAATTACACAGGTAAAAGGTACATCAGAAACCCACCCATTACTTTCTAAAAATGACGAATGGGCAGCTTTTGAGGTCAAAACTGGAGTGGAGGAAGAAAAACTTGTTAGCAATTTGAAGGGAGGTTATGTCAGAGATGCATATCTTAGAGGACTGACTCTTGCTGAAAAAGGTCTAACCAATCCATATAAATTTGGCTTAATAGGATCAAGTGACTCTCATGTTGGTGGACCTTCAGATAGTGAGGAACTGTTTTTTTCAAAAATTGGTCTTTTAGATGGCACAGCTGAGTTAAGAGGCTCTATTCCATTCAACAGATTTTATGGAACTTTCTTAAAAGTTTTGAGACCAAATTTGCTAAAGGAAGTAGACGGAAAAAATTATTTTTCTGCTAGCGATCGACTTGTTCAATTTGCTGCATCTGGTCTTGCTGGAGTTTGGGCAGAAGAAAATACCCGCGAAGCTATTTATGATGCCCTTAAACGTAAGGAAACATTTGCAACCAGTGGCCCTAGAATGAAGGTGAGATTTTTTGCAGGCTATGATTTGGAGAATTCAAAATTAGATGATCTTTCTCTGATCCAAGATGCATATAGAAGCAGCATCCCGATGGGAGGAACGCTTAATATTTCGGCAAACAAAAATCCAACGTTTTTAGTTTGGGCAATTGCCGATCCTGTTGGTGCTCCATTACAAAGAACCCAAATTATCAAAGGATGGTTAGAAGACGGAGAGCATAAAGAAAAGGTTTTTGATATCGCATGTTCTGATGGATTGAGCGTTGATCCAGAAACTTATCGCTGTCCTGATAATAAAGCTTGGGTTGATCTAAGGAATTGCTCGATTAGCGCAGATTCAGGAGCGAGAGAAATGAAAGTTTTTTGGCAAGATCCTGAGTTTAAAAATAATCAAGATGCATTTTATTATTCTAGAGTTCTTGAGAATCCAGTTTGCAGATGGTCTACATGGGATTCAGTGCGAAGCGGTCACAAACCCAGGTCAGACATACCTGCTACAATCCAAGAAAGAGCTTGGTCTTCACCGATCTGGCTAAATAAATTTTAGTAGATACCTAAGGAATACATACTATGCCCAATAAAACCGCGTTAGTTACTGGCGCCTCTGATGGAATAGGTGCTGAATTTATAGATATTCTTGCAAGTCGCAAGTACGATCTTATCCTTGTTGCTCGTCGAGAGGACAAACTAAACCAGTTAGCAGCCAAGCTGAGTAGCCAATTTGGAGTTCAGTGCACTGTCATCGCGGCCGATCTATCAGAGCCCAATGCAGCGCAGGACATATTTCATCGCATCGATGAAAAGGGTCTGCAAGTAGACTTTTTACTTAATAATGCTGGGCTTTTACATAACGGATTCTTTACCGAGCTTGGTATAGCAGAGCAGGAAAGAATGATTACAGTAAATGTCCTCGCCCTAACTACTTTGACTCACCTTTATGCAGCTAATATGGCATCAAGAGATGGCGGACATATACTTAATGTAGCCTCACTAGCTGGATGGATGGCTATCCCAAATCAGAATGTATATGCTGCATCAAAAGCCTATGTATTGGCCTTCACTCAGGCGCTGTCTAATGAAATGGTTGCTGCTGGAAGCGGCGTTCAAGTTACTGCACTGTGTCCTGGTTATACGGCTACAAAAATGATGGATAATCCAGATCAAGGCGCTAAGCTTGGCATTCCATCAAGTATGATGATGTCAGCTAGAGATGTTGCTGATATCGGTATAAAGGGTTGTCTTGCTGGGAAGGACCTCGTAGTTCCTGGTTTTGCTAACAAGCTAACTGCAATGATTACGCATCTTTTTTCAAAGACAATGTTGACGAAGTTTGTGGGCTATATTTACCGAAAAAATATGAGCTGAAATTTAAAAATTGATAGTAAGGGTTTCTTATGAGCGAACAAATTATTAAAAAGGTACTTATCACCGGTGCTAATGGTTTTATTGGCGGCACGTTGATGCGTTACTACCAAAACCAGGGTCAAGATGTTGTGGGTGTTGACCTTGTCGGAAATGGCGCTGATATTGTTGAGGGCGACATAGCACAACCTGACTCGATCAGCCATTTATTGCAGGAATGTGATGTGATTGTTCACACGGCAGCGCTGGTATCAAATGCAATGCAAGATAGCGATATGTGGAGAGTGAATGTCTTAGCTACTCGAAATTTAATTGATGCAGCGAAAGAGTATAAGGTAAGACGCTTTGTCCAAATCTCTTCAATCGTTGCGTATGGGAATTCAGCAGAGGGTGAAATACACGAAAACCAACCCGTTCATGCCGACGGAGGTAGCTATGTGCTGACAAAACTCGCTTCAGAGCATGTTGTGTTGAGCGCCCAGACGAATGACGATATTGAGGTAGTAATTCTTCGTCCTGGAGATGCTTATGGTCCAGGCAGTCGCCCTTGGATTATTGCTCCGCTGGAGGCAATTGCCAAAAATCAGTTTATGCTTCCAGCAAAAGGGGAAGGCTTCTTTAGACCCATTTACATTGATGACTTAGTTCGTGGCATTGCTATGGCAACAAGTCATCCAGATGCTGCGGGTGAGATTTTTAACTTATCCTGTGAGGGGTATATGTCTACCAAAGACTACTTTGCACCTCATTACCAATGGCTTGGGAAAAAAAAGCCTATGCTGGTATCAACCAAACTAGCTCTTAGGGTCTCTGCTATAGCATCAAAAGTAGCTGACCTTATGGGCAACCTCAATGAAGCTTCACCATCCACTGTAATGCAGCTTGCAACCAAGAGTTGGTTCTCGATTCAAAAAGCTGAACGCGTTCTTGGATGGAGGCCCGAAGTTTCATTTGAAGATGGCATGAAAGCAACACACGAATGGGCTAAGGAACAGGGCTTGCTCCACAAATAATTCGCTATATATTCTTCATAAATGCTGATTTAACTTTGATTTTTTCATCATGAAAAAGGCTATACTTGTTCGAAATGGGCAGCAGCATTGCGCTATTGAGTTAAATACACAGTTATGAACAGGTGAAATTAATGCGTTTATGGAATGGTTGGGGGAATGAAGATAGTGAATTAATGATGGAACTAAGCACTGGCTTACGTTCATTATTAGAAGCTCTTGTTGGATCGGGGACAGCGCTTCCCCAGGCAACTCTAAACGACGTCATTTCTAAAGTGCCGAACACTCGTCTTGATAAACATCCATTTATAATTACCGATCCAGAAACACGAGTTCGTCACGCTCGTGGCCAAAGTTTGCCTGACTGGTTAGAAATGCATAGTGGAAATGTTGATACATTCCCAGATGGTGTAGCATTTCCTGAATCATCAGAGCAGGTAAGAGAGCTACTAGGTCATGCCAAAGAAAATAATTTGGTGGTCATTCCATATGGTGGAGGAACATCAGTGGTGGGTCACATCAATCCTGAGCAAAGTGAAAAGCCTATATTGACAATTGATATGGGAAAAATGAATTCCATGCTTAGCATTGATACGGAAAGTCAGTTAGCTACCTTCGGCGCTGGCACTCCAGGCCCCATCGTAGAAGATGAGCTTAAAAAACATGGTTACACGCTAGGCCACTTCCCTCAATCTTGGGAGCTTTCTACACTAGGTGGCTGGGTGGCAAGTCGATCAAGCGGCCAGCAATCGCTTCATTATGGGCGAATAGAGAATATGTTTGCTGGCGGTATTATTGAAACTCTGACTGGCACCATGATTATTCCAACCATTCCGGCATCTTCCGCAGGCCCTGATGTACGTGAGATGATTCTCGGTTCTGAAGGGCGCATTGGTATTATTACCGAGGTAACTTTGCGAATAACTCCTCTCCCTGATACTGAAAATTTCCAGGTAGTTTTTTTCCCTTCTTGGGAGACTGGTATCACTGCTGCAAGGGAACTCATTCAGCAGCGAGTTGCTCTCTCGATGGTTCGCCTAAGTAACCCACTTGAGACAACTAGCCTTTTATATATGGGTGCAGGTAGCGATAGCAGTCACATCGTTGAGCTAGAGCAATCATTATCTGAAAAAGGTATTGGGTCAGACAAAGTAATGATGACATTTGGAGTAACTGGCACAGCTCGTCACTGTAAGGTTGCATATGAACTCGCACTTGATCATTGCTCAGCTCATGGTGGTATTGCTGATCAGTCTGGTCTTGGAGACAATTGGGCTCATGGTCGATTCCGCGCACCATATCTGCGCGACCCTTTGGGTGCAGAGGGTTATGTTGTAGATACTATGGAGACTGCAGTTGACTGGTCGAAAGTCTCTCAAGCTGCTGAAAATATAGAGCAAGCGATTCGTACAGCATTGGTTGATGAGAGCGAGCAAGTGCATGCATATACCCATCTCTCTCATGTCTATGGTCAGGGATCGAGCATCTATACTACCTACTTATTTCGTATAGGCGAAAGTTACGAGCAAGGAATGGATCGATGGATTAAGTTAAAAAAAGCGGGCGCTGAGCAAATCGTTGCTCATGGCGGGACTATCAGTCACCAGCATGGCGTTGGGAGGGATCATAAGAACTATTTGAGCGCTGAAAAAGGAACACTTGGTATAGCTGCAATTAATAGCTTATGTGAGCAATTTGATCCTAACGGCCAAATGAATCCAGGAAAATTACTCCCTGATAATGAGATCTAATCCCCTATGAATGGATTTACTAATCGTCAACAGCTTCTATCTGAAATGCGCAATGGGGAGAGTTTAGATTGGGATATTATTATCATTGGCGGCGGTATTACCGGGGCCGGTGTACTTCGTGAAGCACGACGACGCGGTTATCGGGCGCTGTTGCTTGAGCAACAAGATTTTTCATGGGGCACCTCGAGTCGATCCTCTAAGATGGTCCATGGAGGCCTTCGTTATCTTGCTGCGGGAGATCTAAAACTCACCAAGGAATCAGTTCAGGAGAGACAGCGTCTATTAACCGAAGCTCCCGGATTAGTGGATCCTATATCTTTTTACTTCACCTTTAGAAAGGGCAAATTTCCTGGCCGCATAGCTATGAAGGTCATACTAACTATTTATGATTTTTTTGCTGGTGCCCAAGATAATAGATACTGCAATAACAAGGAGTTACTTCAGCGTTTTAGGGGCCTAGATAATAATAAACTTCAGGGCGCTAGCTGTTATACCGATGCCATGGTGGATGACTCTCGCTTGGTTCTTCGTGTATTACAAGATAGTATTCATGATGGTGGATACGCGCTCAACTACACAAAAGTAGAAGATCTCTTGCTCAATGATGGAAAAGTTTCTGGCGTTACCATTGAAGACAAAGATAATTCTAGTTCCATTAACTTAACTGCTCCGGTTGTTATTAATGCTACTGGTGCATGGGCAGATCGACTTCGAAATGTTGTAAATAGTGAGAAGCGAATAAGACCCTTGCGCGGTAGTCATGTCGTTATTGCCAAATCTTTATACCCTGTAACCGATGTAATGACTTTTCTGCATGTCGATGATAAACGTGGTGTATTCGTTTACCCTTGGGAGGGAACAACTGTTATTGGCACCACAGATTTGGATCATGATGAGGATTTAGATTTAGAGGCCAGTATTTCTGATCAAGAGGTAGATTATCTTATTAAAGCCTTTAATAGCCAATTTCCTAGCAATGAACTTAAGCGCAGTGATGTCTTGTCGACATGGGCTGGTGTTCGTCCTGTCATTGCCGCAGAAAAAAGTAAAGACCCTTCCAAAGAACGCAGAGATCACGCTGTTTGGTCTGATAGTGGATTAATTACCGTCAGCGGTGGGAAACTGACTACCTTTAGATTAATTGCGTTAGATGCGCTAGCCGCAGCAAAAAATAATCTCCCAGCAGAAAAAGAATTTTTTGATGATCGCGTGTTCTCAACGCCGAAAATTAGTGCACAGTCTTTGTCACCAGAAAATACTAGCTGGGGTCAACGCTTGCTAGGTCGATACGGTGAGAAAGCGATTGAGCTAGCTAATGATAGCTCGCTAGATGAACAACAAAACCTTGGTGAAACTGAATTTTCTTTAGCTGAATGTAGATGGGCAGTAAAGTATGAGGCCGTGGAACATCTCGATGATCTGCTACTAAGAAGAACTCGGTTAGGTATGTGCCTTCCTAATGGTGGCGCTGCTCTGTATCCCGCATTAAAAGAAATATTCTCAAGCAATCGGGGTTGGGATGACGAGCGATGGCAAAAAGAAGTCAATCGCTATGGAACAATCTGGAAAAACCATTACAGTCTTCCTAACAGATCTTAAGATGAGGTAGTTATGAAAGAACAATACTTTTTAAGCATTGACAACGGCACCCAGAGTGTCCGTGCCATTGTTTTTGATGGACACGGTCAACTCATCGCAAAAAGTAAAATTGATATTGAGCCCTATTTTTCTAATCAGAAAGGATGGGCAGAACAACACGCCGACTATTTCTGGGATTCACTCTGTCAGGCTTGCCAAGAACTTTGGCCAAAACTTCCTATACCCAAGGAATCAATTGTTGCAGTTTCCGTAACCACACAAAGGGCTACGGTAGTTCCGATGGGAAAAGATAATCAGCCACTGCGACCCGCAATTAGTTGGCTAGATCAGCGACAAGTTGAAACCAAACCTAAACTTGGAAAGCTGGAATCAGCGGTGATGAGTCTGATCAGAGCAAAACCATTGGTAGATTTGATGCATAGCCAAGCTGAAGCTAATTGGATCGAACAAAATGAGCCTGACATCTGGCAGCAAGTGCATAAATTTTTGCTTCTATCTGGCTATCACAATTACAAGCTTACCGGTCAATACAATGATGCTATTGCTAGTACCGTAGGATTTGTTCCCTTTGAATATAAGACTCAACAATGGGCTGACGAAAAAGATTGGAAGTGGCGAGCTATGCCAATTCGTCCTGAAATGCTGCCGAAGGTCTCACCAGCAGGTTCAGCGCTTGGAGAAATTACTGCAGCAGCTGCAGATGCAACAGGCATACCCAAAGGATTGCCATTGATTGCAAGTGGTTCGGATAAGGCCTGTGAGGTCTTAGGAACTGGTTGTATTGATAATGAAACAGGTAGTTTGAGCTATGGAAGCTTGGCTACTCTAAATATTACTTCTGATAAATATCTTGAGGCTATTCCTTTTTATCCAGCCTATCCTGGCGTCATACCCAATACATTTAATGTTGAGATGATGGTGCAACGTGGATATTGGATGGTGAGCTGGTTTAAAAAAGAGTTTGGGCTTCAAGAAGAGCAATCTGCAGCTAAACAAGACTTATCACCAGAGTCTTTATTTGATGAATTGCTTGCTAAAGTTCCTGCGGGCTGTGAAGGGTTAATGCTCCAACCTTATTGGTCACCTTCCAATGGTGATGGGCCAGAAACCCGAGGCGCTGTTATTGGCTTTAATGAAGATCATACAAGAGCGCATCTTTATCGGGCAATGATTGAGGGACTTACTTACGCCTTAAGGGAGGGTAAAGAGCTCTTAGAGAAAAGAAGTGGAAAATCTATCTCTCGATTGGTGGTATCTGGTGGTGGATCTCAAAGTGATCAGATAATGCAAATCACTGCTGATATTTTTGGTATGACAGTGTTGCGTCCACATACTTTTGAGACATCTTCCCTTGGTGCTGCTATAGCAAGCGCTGTTGGCATTGGTTTATATCCAGATTTTTCTACCGCGGTTGATAAAATGACTCATAGTGGTGATATCTTTGATCCCATAGATATCAATAAAGATCTTTATAGTGATTTATATCATAAGGTCTACAAAAAGATGTATGGGCAATTAAAACCCAGCTATGAGGCTATCCGGTCCATTGCAAACAAACCCATCTGAGTTATTGCTAAGATAATAGTAGTTTAGACCTTGACTTAGAGTTAGCTATAACTGTTAGACTAACTTGGTAATTTATTTTGGGAGAAAAAAATGCCAGAGATGTCACTTTATGGATGGTTTCATACCATCATGGGAATTATTGCTTTGCTAAGTGGTTTATATTCTTTAATTAGATACAAAGTTATTAGCTCAAAAAATACCTCTGCAAAAATTTTTTTAACCTGTACTTTAATTGCTGCATTAACAGCCTTAACTCTATATAAACAAGGTGGATTTGGAGTGGGGCATATGTTGGCCGTTTTAACTTTACTAGCTTTAATAGTTGGCAGAATTAATGAGGAAGGATTATTGTTTGGCTGGTTAGCACCTTACTTTCAAGCAATCTGTTATACCTCTCTTTTCCTATTCCATTCTATTCCAGCAATTACCGATGGTTTGAGACGTTTACCAGTGGGAGATCCTGTTATCACCGATCTGACCGATCCTCTTTTGATGAGTTTTTATGCCGCTTTTTTCTCAATTTATCTTGTTGTTTTAGTTTTACAAATGTTTTGGATCAAGAGGAGCGCTTAAAATGAGTTTATACACAATTTCTCAAGCTTCTGCAGAAGTAGAATTAACTCCATACACACTTCGATACTATGAAAAAGAAGGTTTACTGCCGGGAGTTAAAAAAGACTCTGCAGGCAGAAGAAACTATCAGTCAGATGATATTCAGAGAATTGGATTTATAAAATGTCTAAAAGGTACTGGAATGTCTTTGAAGCAAATTAAAGAATATGGAAGCTTGTATGCTCAGGGCAAGAAAAAGTTTGAGGAAAGAAATGCAATGCTGGAAAGTCATAGGGAAAAAATATTACTGGAGATAAAAACCCAAAAGAAATATTTAAAAATGGTAGAAGCAAAAATTCAAATGAAGATCTAGAAATGAATCTTCGAGAATTTAAACCTTTTACGAAAGTTAGCACCTTAACTCTTGGAGGGGGAGGTATTGGTCAAGTTTGGGGTGAGACGACATCAGAAGAAGCCATTCAAACAGTTCATGCTGCCTTGGATTATGGCATTAATCACTTTGATGTAGCGCCTATGTATGGAAAGGGTGAAGCTGAAAGAGTCATTGGTAAATCGTTATATGGTAAAGATAAAGAAGACCTTCTTTTTACTACCAAGTGTCAATTAGGGACTCTGCCAGATAAGGAAGTTTACGATAAGTTAAATAATTCATTAACCCACAGCTTGGATAATATGAAATTAGAAAAGGTCAATCTATTTTTGCTTCACTCTCAATTAATCGAGGATAGCTACAAGCTTTTTAAGTTCGATGAAATGCGAGCAAAAAGTGCAACAACGCTTAGTTGTTTTTTCAATGCAGCCATTCCTGCATTTGAGCGTTTAAAACAAGAGGGCAAAATTGATCATTGGGGCATTGGTGGACTTGGGCAAGAAGAAGCTATCATCAAGGCACTCGCTCATTCGCAACCTCCAAGTGCAGTTCAATGCGTGGTCAATCCATTGAATTCTGCAGGAGCCATTGGTTATGTTTCAGAAACCTTCAACCCAAATACAATTTTATCTGAATGTCAGCAAAGAAATATTCCTATCCTAGCAATTAGAGCAGTTCAGGCGGGAGCTTTAACTTCTTCAATGGATAGATCGCCTCATGATTCTGGCTTTGATCAAAGCGATTTTCAAGATTTTGAAAAAGCAAAACCTTTTCGAGATCTTGCCAAAGACTGGAGTGAATTACCTGCAAGTCTTGCGCATAGATATGCCTTGAGCACTGCAGGAGTTTCCTCTGTAATTTTGGGTATTAAAAATAGAATAGAGCTTAAGGAGTGTGTGGAAGCAGAGGCCAAAGGGCTCCTATCTGACACTGAAATTAAACATATTGATGATTGTTTGAAAAATTAATTTTTTATTGGGAGATAGGAATGGATTCATATAAAAATAAAATGGTACTGGTTACAGGTGCATCTAGTGGAATAGGTAAGGCCATGGCGATTGATCTTGCGGCAGCAGGGGCTGAATTAATCTTAACTGCTAGATCCCAGGATCTGCTGGAGGCTCTGGCGAATGAGATTAATAAAAATGGCGGTCAAGCCCATGTATTTGTTGCAGATTTAGCTCAAGCGGGCTCTGCTGAAACATTACATGCACAAATTACCGAGGCTAATCTTCATGTTGATATATTGGTTAACAATGCAGGCTATGGCAGGTGGGGAAAATTTGGAGAGTTCACTCGAGAAGATTATGCTGACATGATTCAACTAAACATCACATCTCTAACAGATCTTTGTCATTTATTTATGCCCGCGATGGTTGGTAAGGGTGAGGGTGGTATTATCAATATAGGCTCCTCTGCTTCTTTCTTGCCAGTGCCATATGCTAGCGTTTATTCCTCAACAAAAGCATACGTTTTAATGCTTTCTGAAGCATTGCGTTACGAGTACAAAGACAATAATGTTCGAGTTATGGCATCTTGTCCCGGAGCCACAGATTCAAATTTTAGAAATACAGCTTCTGAAAAATCATCTGAAGGACTAAAAGAAAGAATCAGTAAATTGAAAGGTGAAGGCCAAGTAGGAGATACCTGTGAAAGAGTGTCTCAAGAAACTCTAGATGCGTTTTTACAAAACAAGCATTACATTGTCCCCGGAAAAGGCAATTCAAAGTTTGCATTCTTGCCAAGAATTTTGTCCAGGGCAAGAGTATTGAAACTGACAGGAGACACCTTTAAAAAACATACTGCCAGTTAGTTTTACCCTAATGTATACTTTTTTAGTAGCATAGGAGGCTATGGCTATTAAAAATCGACCAGAGTTCGAAAAATTTATTCGCAGAGTCGAAAAAAGCTCTGATTTATTTCGTACCTCATCAACAGAAAAAAGACATTCAAAGCACTTTCGAACTGCTAGGGAAAACCTGAATCATTTGGTGGATGATGAAAGTTTTTTAGAGTTTGGTCAATTTGCTGTTGCAGCTCAACGAACTCGCCGAGACTACGAAGAACTGCAAGATAAAACTAATGCTGATGGGATTATTACAGGCTTTTGTTCTGTGAATTCTGAATTGGTTGGAAAGAAGCATTCTCAAGCTATAGCAATTGTTTATGACTATTCTGTATTGGCTGGAACCCAAGGTGCTTTTCATCATTTAAAACTGGATCGAATATGCGATCAAGCTAAAAAATTTGAATTACCTATTATCATTTTTACTGAGGGTGGGGGCGGCAGACCTGGCGATACCGATGTCCTAACTCAGATTGCTGGATTGCACATACCATCCTTTTCTTCTTGGGCTCAACTCACCGGCACCTCCTTAAAAATTGCAGTAAACAATGGCTATTGTTTTGCTGGCAACGCCGCATTATTTGGCTGTTCTGATTTTCGGATTGCAACTAAAACTTCATGGATTGGCATGGCAGGCCCTGCAATGATTGAGGGTGGAGGGCTTGGCGTATTTGAGCCAACAGATATTGGTCCTGTGTCTGTCCATAAAAAGAATGGAGTTGTCGACTATGTTGCTGAAAATGAAGAGGAAGCAACTTTAATTGCAAAAAAACTACTATCTTATTTTCAAGGCTCTATTGAAGATTTTTCTGTTTGTGATCAAGAGATTCTTCAAAGCGTCATGCCAGAGGACAGGCGTTACACATACGATGTTCGAAAAATAATTAATACAATCGCTGATCAGGATAGTTTTTTAGAGCTTAGAAAAAAATATGGAGAAAGCATTGCCACAGGATTTATTAGGATTGAAGGCAAGCCCTTTGCTCTCCTTGCAAGTGACTGCCAAAAACTAGGCGGCGCAATAGATTCAGAGTCAGCCGAAAAAGCTGCAGACTTTATTTCTACTTGTAATGATCATGCAATGCCCATCCTTGTATTAGCTGATACTCCGGGTTTTATGGTTGGGCCTGCAAGTGAAGAGCTTGGAGCAGTCAGAAGAATGGCATCGTTATTCAAGCAAGGAGCAAATATCAAGGTTCCACTGGTAGCAGTTTTTCTGAGAAAGGGATATGGTTTAGGCGCTCAAGCATTGGTTGGTGGCAGCCTGCATAACCCGGTGTACACTGCAGCATGGCCCACAGGTGAGTTTGGCGGCATGGGAATTGAAGGGGCTGTAAAACTTGGCTATAAAAAAGAGCTTGAGAGCACAGAAAATCTTGATGAACGCAAAGAGCTTTTTGATAAATTGGTTGCCAAGATGTATGAAGTTGGCCAAGCCATTGAGGCTGCTTCTTTTTTAGAAATTGATGCTGTAATTGATCCGGCGCAAACAAGAAGCGTTGTCTTAAAAGCATTTAAATCTGCAGAAGGAAATATATGAAGAAAATTACCATCGGACTCTTCATTGTATTTTTAATTTTATGGACCCCTTATTTTATTCAAACATATAATCTTAAAACTCTCTCTGAGCTAGATCTTCCAGCTGAAGGTGCTTGGGCTTCCTTGGAAGAAGGTAATCTTTACTATCGCTGGTATTATCCAGAAACAGAGGTTGCAAATAATGAAGTTGTGGTTTTGGTGCATGGGTTTTCAACGCCCCATTTTGTCTGGGATGGCATGAAAGGTTTCTTGCTAGATGCTGGATACTCGATTCTTGTTTTCGATCATTTCGGGCGAGGTTTTTCAGAGAGACCAAACATTAAATACACCAAAGATGTTTTTGTTCAATCTCTAAAGGGATTGCTAGACTCTCAAGAAGTTTCAAAGCCAGTCCATCTAGTTGGTTACTCAATGGGAGGACCTATCGTTGGACACTTTACCAATGAGTTCCCGGATGCAGTTAATAGTATGTCTTTAATTGCTCCTGCTGGCTTTATGATTGAGAATCCGACTAAAGATTGGTGGATAATGAAGCCATTGATAGGGGAGTGGTTTTTAAATGTTTTTGGTTCTAGGTTAGTCTTTCAAGGCAACGAAGATAATAATGAGCCGCCAAGAGAAGACCCATTGGCGCTATCTAAAAAAGATTTTATTAAAAAAGCTAGTTTGCAAATGCAATACAAAGGCTTTATTCATGCCTTGCTGTCGACTGCTCGAAACTTTAATCTCTTCAGTGCTCAGGAGATGTTCGCTGAAGTGGGAAAGTTAAATAAACCTACCCTTACCATTTGGGGAAAAGACGATGGTGTGGTGCCTTTTAAAGGCAGTGAAGAGTTGATGCTTCACATCCCTCATTCAGATGTGCTCGTTTTAGAATATGGAAAGCATGATATTACTTATGCTAATCCTTCTTATGTGGGTTCAGCTATTCGTGATTTTCTGGATGAGGCAATTAAGCCTGAAGCTTAGCAATACTTTTTTCTAGCATTACTTTCTTGTTTTTAGCTTCTGTAATCTTAGCTTTTTCTTTGTCGACTACTGCCGCAGGTGCTTTGGCGACAAACTGCTTATTTAATAATTTTGAGTCAATGATCTTAATATCATTTTCGACATCAGAGAGTTCTTTCTGAAGTCTTATTAGTTCTTCCTGAGGATCAATTAACCCTGCCAATGGAATAATGATTTTATAGCCAACCATTGTCTTTTCAATTGATTCATCTGGAATTTTACTTGTGAACTCAATAGCATCAAGTCTAGCGATACCAGCGATAATAGCTTCTTGGTCAACAATCATGGATTGCAATTCAGGCTTCATGTCAGCTGAGATAATAAGATGCAAGGTCTCATTTCTAATATTCACATTCTCAGCCCTGATAACCCTTACAGCAGAAATGATATTGATCACTTCGTCTATGTGTTCAGCACTTTTATCATTTATAGGTTGATGCTGCGTAAAGCCACTCTCAACCAAAAACTTAGATTTTTTCTTGCCCTCTATTGCAGCTAATTTAGTTGAGAGCTCTTCAGTTATAAATGGCATAAAGGGATGCAGCAACCTCAAAATACTATCAAAATTCGAAATTAGATTGCTGATTAAATTAATAGTTTTATCTTTATCTTCAGATTTCTGAATGGCAACTTTATTGAGCTCAATATACCAATCACAAAAATTTGACCAAACCAATTCATAAATTTCGGTGGCGGCCAAATCAAAGCGATAGGTTTTAATATGCGCTTGGCAGTTATCGGATGCATGTTGAATTTTTAGTGCCATCCAATCAGATATAACATTTGATGACGCTTCAGAGGATTGATAGCTATGATTTGCTGCTTGCATTTCAATGAATCGGAATGCATTCCAAATTTTGTTGCAGAAATTTCTATAACCTTTAATTCTGCCAATATCAAAGTTAATATCTCTTCCAGGAGAAGCCAGTGAATAATAGGTATACCTCAGAGCATCAGTTCCATAGCTTTCAATGCCATCTGGAAACTGCTTTTTAGTTTGTTTAATTATTTTTTCTTTGAGTTGAGGCTGCATCATTCCCTCTGTTCTTTTGCTAAGAAGCTCTTCAAGAGATACACCATCAATTAAATCAATTGGATCAAGAATGTTCCCTTTTGATTTAGACATTTTTTGTCCATTTTCATCTTTAATAAGCCCAGTGATATAAACCTCTTTAAACGGAACCTCTTTCATGAAGTGTTTGGTCATCATGATCATTCTTGCCACCCAGAAAAAAATAATATCAAAACCGGTAACCAAGGCGCTGGTTGGGTGAAAGAGTTTTAATTTATCGTTTTTTTCTGGCCATCCCATAGTAGCAAAGGTCCACAGGCTTGAAGAGAACCAAGTATCTAAAACATCCTCTTCCTGGCGTAATGAGCCTTGTAAAGAATGTTTTGCCCTCACATCTTCCTCAGAATAACCTGCAAAAGGGTGGTTGGATTCATCGTACCAAATTGGAATTCTATGTCCCCACCAGAGTTGACGACTTATGCACCAATCTTGAATATGGTCCATCCATTGAAAATAGGTTTTTTCCCAATTAGCAGGTACAAACTGAATCTCTTTTGATTTCACTGCCTCAATAGCTGGTTTAGCAAGTGTTTTTGCATCGACATACCATTGATCTGTTAGCAGCGGCTCTAGAATTTGGTCAGATCGATCTCCGAAGGGCAATGTGCTTTCATACTCATCCTCTGAGACCAGACAGCTACCTTGTTCAAGATCCTTTAAAAGTTCTTTGCGTGCCTCAAACCGATCCATTCCATGATATTTCTCCGGTGCAACTCCTTCAATTTGTACTGCCTTATTTAAAATTGAAATCGGACGAAATTCCTTCTCATCGCCAATATGACATTGCATGCTTTCATCCATGTACAGCCCATGTCGTTTACCTAATTCATAATCGTTGAAATCATGCCCTGGAGTAATTTTTACAACTCCTGTTCCAAACTCTGGATCTACGTAATCGTCCCCAACAATAGGAATAAGTCTGTTGCAGATTGGAATGATTGCATTTTTACCAATCAGATGGGCAAATCTTTCGTCCTCTGGGTTTACCGCAAGAGCCATATCTCCTATGAGTGTCTCGGGTCTTGTGGTTGCTACAGTTACTGGCTCATCGGTTCCATCAAGCAGATATTTAATTTCCCAGATTTTAATCACTAATTCTTTGTTGACGACTTCTAGATCTGAAAGGGACGTTTCAAGGACAGGATCCCAATTTACCAATCTCTTGCCTTGATAAATAAGACCTTCTTCAAACATCTGGATAAAAGCACTCTGCACCGCATGTTGATAGCCATCATCTAATGTGAACCTTTCAGAGCTCCAATCTAAACTTGAACCCAGGCGTCTTAGCTGGGAAGTGATTTTGTTTCCAGAGTATTTTTTCCAATCCCAAACTTCAGCTTCAAAAGCCTCTCTACCAATACTCTCTTTTGACTTTCCCTCAGCATTGAGTCGACGTTCAACAACCATCTCTGTAGCAATACCGGCATGATCAGTTCCAACTTGCCACAGAGTATTTTTACCTGACATCCGATGGTATCGAATTAAACAATCCATAATGGCATTTTGGAAACCATGACCCATGTGCAATGTTCCGGTCACATTTGGGGGAGGGATAGCCAGAGAATAAGACTCAGAACTATTATCTGGCTCAAATAAACCAGAGCTTTCCCATTCTTGATAAAGTTTTTCCTCTATTTCAGAAGGATCGTAAGGCTTCTTATCCATTAACTATGTAAATAACAACATTCAATTACTAGGGTTTATAAATTTCCTTTTAGAATCAATTCAGCTAATAGAGGGACTGGTCTTCCAGTACCTCCTTTCTTAGCTCCACCATTCCAAGCGCTGGCAGCAATATCCATGTGTGCCCATTTATATTCTTTTGTAAAGTTTGATAAGAAGGATGCAGCCGTAATTGTTCCAGCCTCTCTTCCGCCACCAATGTTTGCTAAGTCTGCAAAATTTGTCTTGGTGCAGTGAGCATATTCTTCCCACAAAGGAAGTTGCCATGCTCTGTCTCCCGATGCTTCTCCAGCTGCAAGAATTTTATCAGCCAAAGGCTGATTATTGCCCATTACACCTGTTGCAGGGCTTCCTAAGGCAACTACCACGGCCCCAGTAAGGGTTGCCATATCAATTACATGGCTCGGTTTAAACTTCTTCGCATACGTTAAAGCATCACAAAGAACTAATCTCCCCTCAGCATCTGTATTCAAAATTTCAATGGTTTGCCCAGACATAGACGTAACAACATCTCCAGGTTTTGTTGCTCTAGCTGAAGGCATGTTCTCAGCACAAACCAACAACCCAACAACATTCACTTTAGCCTTAAGCCTAGCAAGAGTTTGCATGATGCCAAAAACTGATGCGGCTCCACACATATCCCATTTCATTTCATCCATTGCTGAACCAGGTTTAAGTGAAATACCACCTGTATCAAAAGTAATACCTTTTCCAACCAGCACAAGAGGTTGTTTATCTTTTGCTCCGCCTTTGTACTCAATAGTCATCATTCTGGAAGGCTCGTCACTTCCTTTGCCGACAGATAAATATGAACCCATTTTTAATCTAATGAGATCTTTTTCATTAAGACTTGAAATTTTTAAGGCAGGAAAATCTTTTTTTAGAGCTTTAGTTTTGCTCTCAATAATACGAGGAGTGCAATGGTTTGCAGGCAAGTCACCTAAATGCTTTGTAGCATTCATGCCTTCGCCAACTGCATGTCCAAATTTAACTGAGGATTTAACTGCTTTCAATTTTGCAGGTGTGAGCCCAGAGAATAAAAGAGTACCTTTTTTAACAGTAACCAATTTTGCAGTTTTATTTTTAGTTGCGTTAAAAGTGTAAGCAGATGCTTCAAAAGTTCTTGCTGCAACTTCAGCCCTCCAATTTAAATCTATTTTTTTAGGAGTTGCTGAGCTCATTAAAAAGGCAAAGTCTTTTGCTTTTGAGGACTTTATAATTCCCATAATTTCTTCAAAGTAACGAATTACCAAGAAACTTGCCGCATCTTCAGCAGGCTCTTTTATTAAAAGAATATTTTTTGCATTTGCTTTTGCAGGCGTTGGTAAAAAAATAGATTTTCTAGAGCCCTTATTAATTTCATTGATTGATTCGGGCACCAATGATTTGTCTGATGATTGAATATCCTTAAGTTCAGTTGCTGAACCAGTTTTATTATTAACACCTATAATTAATAAATCAGTTTTAACTTTTAATATGTCTGCTGAATTAATACTGTTTGCTGCTATGCTCGATAAGACTTTGTAAGTCATAAATCCGTCTCCTGATAAAAATTACTGATAAGATATTTATTGTAATGCATCAAGATAGCTAAAGGCATGTATAAAAAAAATATTCTTGCAATTCATTTAAACACTCAAATCATCAAAGGTTTTTTAACCATCTTGATAATTTTAACTGGATTAATTGTTTCCTCTCGATTGGTTGGTTATTTTGAGCAGGCTGCGGTAGGCAGCTTAAATTCAGACATCATATTCTCTGTTATTTTGCTTCGACTGCCTGATTTTTTATCGCTACTTATTCCTTTTGCATTTTTTCTAAGTTTATTAATTGTAATCTCAGATTTATATCACTCGAATGGAATCTATGCATACTTTTCAGCTGGAATTTCTAGACTCCAATTAATAAAGTATGTAGCTCCATTCTTTGCTGTAACCCTGATTTTTTGCTCATTGCTGAGTATTTATATTGCACCCTATGCCAAAGTACTCTCAAAGAATTTAATTGCGGAACAGTCTTATGAAGATAAACTATTATTGCTTGAACCCAAGACGTTAATTACCTTAGACAATCAGTCCACTTACCTTTATTTTAATGTCTACAATGAGCAATTAATGGAAGGCGTAACCTTTTTTGTTCATGAAGCCCCTTCTTTATCTTTAATCAAGGCTGATGCATTGGAGGTTTCCAATCTTAACAATGAGATGGTTTTGAGGTTTACGAATGGCTCAATTTATCCAGATGTAAATAGTCCCAATAAAATCAAAGCTTCTTTTAAAGAATTAACCCATACTATTGAAGTTGATGAAGCTCTTTCAAAGACATTCAATCTTTCTAAGTTACTAGATTTCAGAGAGGCATCTACTTTTATTGAAAGCCAATGGAATGCCAGTATTCCAATGATGCTAGCAGGTCTTTTGTTGTTAAGTTTTGTATTCGGAAAGTCAAATCCAAGAGCTGGGAGAGAAGGCAGCTTGGTGACTGGAGTTTTAATTTATATTTTTTATCTTAGTGTGTTGGTTGCCTATAGAGAAACTTATCCTAATGCAGCAGATTTTATGTATTACGGACTTTGGCCAGTCCATTTATTATTTCTAGTTTTCGGAGGCCTTCTTTTTAAATTAGATGGCAGAGCGTCTATCCAAGCATTAATCTTCAGCCCAAGACTAAAAACTATAGCAATTATATTTTTTATTTTTGCTTTACTCATATGGCTGAGCTCATGATTAAAGATTTTTTTAATGTTTATGGCCGACACTTAATTAAAAAAAGTTTTTATGTTTCATTTTTTGTTTGGATCACCATGGTCTTTCTTGATCTTTCAGTAACACTTGTTATGGAGCTTGAGAATTTATCAGAGACAAATAATTTTTTAACCATTTTTTTAATGGTTTGTTTAGAGCAGCCTCACAAAGGCCTTCAATATTTAGAAAGTTCAATGCTGATAGGCACGTTGATTACTTTGACTCTATTGAATCAGCAGGGCAATTTAGTTTTCTTGAGATCCTTAGGTCTCTCTCCTTTAAAGATAGTTCTAATTGCAGGAATGGGCCCAGTGATTTTATCTCTAAGCATTCTTTTCATGGATGAATTTTTCTTTACAGATATGTCCCAAAATTCAGATATTAGCTCATCAAATAGTCAAGAGCATTCTAGCCATTCAGCCATATGGCAATTCAAAGACGACACCCTGATTGGATTAAAAAAATTAAATAATCGAGATGTAGAAGCTATTCAAATTATAGAGTTTGATCAAAATCAAAACTTAAAGGAAAGCCGAAAATTCAAGCAAGGCACCTTGATGAATGATCAGTTAATTGTTGATGATTCCAATGATCCTGAGATCGGTCTCAAGGATTTTTTATTTAGTTCTGCACCTACATTGTCTTCGGTGAGCATAGATACATTGTCTTTACGCTCATTGTTTCAATTGCAAAGGAATTATCATGCTCATAGTTCATCGGATGATTTAAGGCTAATCATGTCATCTATTTATGCAAAAATTTTTTTACCGCTATCTATTATTGGAGTCATTTTTTTAGCTGGCAGCCTAATGTTTGGAATGATTCGCTCTGGTGGAGTTGGGAAGCAAATTGTCATTGGAATATTTATTGGCTTGGTCTATGACTTAACTAAGGATTTAAGCATAGCTTCTTTTTTGACTTATCAATGGCCAGTCCTATGGGCACATCTCTTACCAATTATTCTAGTTATTTTAGCTGGTTTATTCAGCTATAAGCGCATCTAGTTTTTAACTTTAATTAATTTTGTTTTTGAAAAAATGTCATTTACAGCTAGTTTTTTTTCATCCGTGTAGATAAGAAATAAAGGTATGCCGAATAAAGCAACTATTCCTAAATTAGCTATAAACCTTAATATGGTTTGATTTAAGGTGATCTTAGGATTAGATACATCATTGGAAACTAATTTCACCTTCCAGGCAGTCATCCCAAGTGTTTGTCCTCCCTTCATCCAGAATGTTGCAAAGAATACCCAGGAACTAAATATCACTAAAGTCCAAAAAAGAATGGGATTGATCGAACCACCATTTATTAATACAGCTGGATACAGAACAGCAGCCCAAACACCAATTAATAAAACAGAATCATAGATTGAGGCAATTACTCTTATAAAGGGTCCTACGTAAGGTGTTTTATCCATTATTCTGATATATTATTTCCTTTAAATCATAACTCAAATAATATGAATACAAGTAATACTTTTTTTGGACATCCTATTGGTTTAAGAACACTTTTTTTAACTGAGATGTGGGAGAGAATGTCTTACTATGGCATGAGAGCCTTGCTAGTTCTTTATATGACTGGAGCTGTATCAGGCTTTAATCCAGGCCTGGGCTGGGATCAAATGGATGCTCAAGCTATTTATGGGATTTATGTAGGTATGGTTTATTTCATGGTAGTTCCCGGCGGATGGGTTGCTGATAATATTTTAGGGCATCAAAAAGCAGTATTAATCGGTGCTTTTATTATCGCATTAGGTCATTTTACGCTGGCCATGCCCATAGAACAGTCATTTTTTATTGGTTTAATTCTTGTGGTACTTGGTACTGGATTATTAAAAGGAAATATTTCAACAATTGTTGGCGCTCTATATGAAAACCTAGATGAGAAAAGGGATTCGGGCTATACGATTTTTTACATGTCTATTAACATCGGTTCAACTTTAGGCTTCTTAATCTGCTCATATTTGGGCGAGAAAATTGGTTGGCATTGGGGATTTGGGGCTGCGGGAGTTGGCATGGCATTCGGGGTAATACAGTTTATAAAACATCGCCATCTGCTTGGTGCAGCTGGAATGCATCCAAATGACATGAGTGTTGAAAAACGTTCCAAACTTACAAATTATATGTATTTCTCATTAATGGGGATGTTTGTTGTTATTGGGTTAGGATTACTTGGTTTAGTAACAGTGGATCCAAGGTTTTTTGCAGAAAAATTTGCTTACTTTTTAACAATTGTTGCGGGTATCTATTTTGTTTATTTATTTCTTTTTGCAGGACTCAATGCAAGCGAGCGTAAGAATTTAATTTTATTATTCCTCTTGTTTATTGGGGCGGCTGCGTTTTGGGCTGGTTTCGATCAATCCGCAGGATCTTTAAGTATTTTTGCAAGGGATTACACAGACTTATCTATTGCTAATTTTGTTATTCCAATAGGGTGGCTTCAGTTTGCAAACCCTATGTTTGTTGTTATGTTTGCACCTATCTTTGCTGGTATATGGGCTTATCTAGCAAGGATAAATCTTAATCCCAATCTGCCAATTAAATTCGCTATAGGTTTATTGTTTATGGCTCTTAGTTTTTTTGTCATGATTGTTGCAGTTCAAATTGCTCTGGAATCATCTCCAGTTGGAATGCAGTGGCTCATCTTAACTTACCTTTTTCAGACCTGGGGTGAACTTGCTTTATCTCCAATTGGTCTCTCAGCATTTTCTAGATACGGACCAAAGCGCTATATGGGTCAAATGTTCGGCTTATGGTTCCTTGCAAGTGCTATTGGAGGTGTAATGGCTGGTTTGCTAGGAGGAGAGGCTTTAGATGGAGGTCTTGAAACAATTTCACCAGTATTTAGCTTTATGATTCAGTACTATCTAGTGATAGCCGCAGTATTAATTGGACTATCTTTTGTGATCAAAGGAGCTAAAGAAAAAGAGACTAGCTAGATATTTGATTGGTTTCAATGAGTATTTGATGATAAATCTTAGTTAAAAGTCCTAAATCTTCCAATGAGATCTTTTCATCAATTTGATGAATGGTCTGATTCCTAGGACCTAATTCAATTACTTCTGCGCCGGACGGGGATATCCATCTTCCATCAGATGTCCCGCCTCCATTATCAACAATAGCTTCCTTGCCATTAATTTTTTTTAAAGCTGTTTGAATAATATTTAGTAAGTTAGTTTTTTTAGTAAGATATGGCTGAGCATTAAGAGTCCACTCGATTTCAAAACTACACTTTGATTTTTTCAGAATATCTCTCAATCTTTCTTTCAGGGATTCATGAGAAGATTCTGGAGAGAATCTAAAGTTGAACAACATATTAAGTTGGCCTGGCACCACATTTGAAGCCCCAGTTCCAGAATCTATATTAGAAATTTGAAATGATGTGGGATCAAAATATTCATTGCCATTATCCCAATTAATTTTATTTAGATCCGAGATAATTGGTCCAATCTCTAGAATCGGGTTGAGGACCTTTTGCGGATATGCAACATGCCCTTGTTTGCCAATGAGCTTGAGATTACCACTCAGAGAGCCCCGTCTGCCAACCCTCAGGACATCTCCAACTTTTATTGAAGAACTAGCTTCGCCAACAAGGCAATAATCAATAAATTGATTTTGCTGTGTTAAAGACTCTATTAAGGTATTTATTTTTCCGTCCTTAGGCTCACCTTCCTCATTGCTTGTTAACATCACCCAGATTTGAAAATTTGGATTAGGGTTGACGGTTAGAAAGTTTTTTAATGATTCAATAAAGACAGCAATGCTGCCTTTCATGTCTGCTGCGCCTCTTCCTATGAGATCACCATCAACAACGTTTGCTTGAAATGGATGAGCAGTCCATTCTCTTTCTGGGCCTGATGGCACTACATCAGTGTGCCCAAGGTAGCAAAAAACTTTTCCAGAATTTCCAAGTTTTGCAAGCAAAGTTTCTGAGTTTAATTCAGGAATTCTTTCCATTTCAAAACCCAGCGCGCCTAATTCTTTTTCTATAATATCAAAGCATCCCCCATCATTAGGAGAGATGGATTTAATTCTAATCAGTGATTGAGCAAGCTCTAAAGCAGACATAAGTTATTAATTATCATGAAGAGATTTATTTAAGGTGACAGACTTGAGATTAATTCTTGCCTCTATAGCCCCTGTTAAAGAATTTCTAATAAACAGCAAGTTATCTTTACTAGATAGATCAACAGCTTTTACAATTCCCTCAGATTCATGCTTGGCATTAAATTTTTTAACCTTAGAGCCCCCGGTAATATAAAGGCCTGCCTCAACAATACAATTATCTCCAAGAGGTATACCTAGTCCTGAATTTGCACCTAGAAGACAATTCTTGCCGATAGATATTTTGATCTCATTCCCTCCTGATAGAGTTCCCATGGTGCTGCATCCACCACCTAAATCAGAATCTTTTCCAACGATGACTCCAGCAGAAATCCTACCCTCAATCATTGCAGCCCCCATCGTGCCTGAATTAAAATTGACAAAGCCTTCATGCATAACTGTTGTACCTTCAGATAAATAAGCTCCAAGTCTGACCCTGCTTGAATCAGCAATTCGAACACCTGAAGGAACAATGTAATCAGTTAATCTTGGAAATTTGTCAACAGACTTAATTTCTAAATTCTTATTTGTTGTTTTTGCATGCATTATAAGAGCATTTATATCCTCCAACTCTACTGGACCTCTATTCGTCCAAGCAACATTAGGCAAAGTATTGAATAAATTCTCTAGATTTAATGAATTGGGCTTGAATAATCTATAAGACAGCAAATGGAGCTTTAGGTAGGCTTCCTCTACAGTTTGAATCTTTTGATCCTCAACAATACGACAGAGAACAAGTTTCTTATTATCGCTAAGATTAGCAGCAATAGAATTGAAACTATTGTCTTTTAGACCAATCATTGAAAGATCTTTAAGCGACATAGTATTTTGATCCATCAGTGCATCCCAGATTCCATATGCATGATCATGCTCTCCATTCCCATTTCTAAAAACTAAAAAAGGGAAGTGCACATCAAGTGTTTGCCCAGAAGAACCAACTGTTGCTATCCCCAGACCTATTAAAGGTAATTTTTCCATGTGCTTATTATATGGAGTACAAAAATTTATTATAGTTTTTTTAGTTTCTTTATGACTAAATTTTTCTTACTCTCACTTATTTTAGTTTTCTTTTTTTCATCCATCACAATAAAATTATCTTCTACCTTTTCACCAAGAGTAGTTATTCTGGCTGAAAAAATACTTATGCCATGCTCTAAAAAAATATTAGCAACTTTGGATAACAGAGCTGGCTGATCAAGCGTCTCAAGGGTAACCAATTGTGCGTTTTGAGTTGCTAAGCTTGTAATTTCTGCCCTAGTTGTATATTGAAAAACTTTTTTTCTACTTACTTTTTGATTTTTAGTTAAAGGGATGGATTCTGATAAAGATAAATAGGCGATTATCTTTTTCTTTATTTCCACCTGATCTCTTTGATTTAGATTTCCTCCAAGTACTTTATGCTTACAAATAAAGGTATTCATTGCAAATTTGTCATCATTCGTTGTATGGATATTTGCATCAATAGTTTCGAGAGAGAGTCTCTCCAGTATGCTTGCTGTCTTTAAGAATAAACCAGGGTGATTAGGCGTAAAAATAAAAATTTCAATTAAATTTTTTCTCTTTGTGAGGCTAATTGCAGTTTTTAATTGTGAATTTGCTAGTGCATCAGCTTGATTCTGCAATTGTTCTAATTGGTGTTTAGCAAAGTATGTCTCAGGCAGCTGATCCCAAATACTTAAAACAAGTTCTCTATTAGTTTTTTCTAGAGGTTCTATTGATAGAGCTTTTCTTTCTTTAACGACAGATGTGTTAGTTCCAGGCTCATCAAGATTAAGTTTTCTTCTTGAGGATAAAAATAATTGCTTTAATAGATCATGCTTCCAAGAATTCCAAAGAGTAGGATTGGTACCCATGATGTCATTTACTGTCAGCATGTATATATAGTTCAACTTTTCAAGACTGCTAACAATTGTTGTAAAATTTATAATCGTCTGCGGATCATGAACATCAGTTTTTTGCGATATTGACGACATTACAAGATGGTTTGTTACCAGCCAACCAAGCAACTCAGTATCATTAATTGAAAAATTAAGTCTTTTGCAGAACTTTGTGACTATTGTTGAGCCTATTTCAGAATGATCCCCACCTTTCCCTTTGCCTAGATCATGAAATATTCCCGCAAGATACAAAAGTTCAATTTTAGGCAATTTATTAATTAGTTCATGCTCAATACTCATCGAAGTGTCTACTTTTCCTATTTGCATTTGTCGCATATTTCGCACAACCTTGAATGTATGTTCATCGACCGTGTATACATGGAACATATCGAATTGCATTTGACCCTCAATTTCACCAAATTCAGGAATGATGAGGCGCATTAATCCCAATTGCTTCAATTTCTTTAAAATAGTTGAAAGACTGGTTTCAGCTTTTAAAATCTCAATAAATTGATTGCCTGCATGCACTCCCATGAAAAAAGAAGGATTAATTTTTGGGATAGCTTCTTTAATCTTCCTCATTGAATAGAAATCCAAACCATTAATTTTTTTTAATCTACCAATATGGAGGAAACTTTCTAGAATTAATTCAGGTTTTTTTACCAGATTAACGCTCGCTTGAATTCCTAGGCGATCTTTGGATATATAGTAATTTTTTGCATACGACCTTTTTAAAAAAATAAGTCGATCTTCATATGCCTGAAAAATCATCTCATTAAAATCTGATAGATTGGCAGCATGCTGAAAAAATACACGCATAAATTTTTCAACATCGGAAGATGATTTTGATGATTTGAATCTAGATTTTTTTGCTAGAAGCAATTGATTCTCAAAACTCATACGGTTTGATGCTGCATTTAAATTCAAGATAAACCTTAGAGATTGCATATGATTGTACGATTTTTGAACGTTGAGAATTTCTTTTCGAGAAAAAAGATCAAGGCTTACACAATCAAGTAAAGTATTAATTTCAAAACAATGTTCTAAGATCCATAAGGCAGTCTGAAAATCTCTTAAGCACCCTGGAGACTCTTTCAAGTCTGGTTCGAGGTTAAACTCAGTTGAATTGTATGACTTAAATCTTTCAATTTGCTCTAGTTTTTTTGCTTTAGAAAACTTAGTTTTTATCCAGTTCTTAGATAGCTTTTGAAGTCCTATGCTTAAAGTTTTAGAGTGACTGGAAGGGCAGAATATAACTCTATGAGATAGGTAAGAGGTAAACTCTTTTAAATCTGATTTTGTAACTTTGTCAATATCTTTGATAGATCGAACAGAATGACCAACTTTAACTTTTAAAGTCCACAACCAAGCAATAAAATCTTTTAATTCTTCTATTTTGTTTGTTTGATTGGTTAGTTGAACTATTGAGAGGTCAATATCAGAGCTAGGAAAGAGCTCATTACGACCATATCCACCGAGGGCAACTAAAGCAAAATGATCTCCAAGCTGAAATTTTAAAAACGCTTCTTTGATAGTGCGATCGAATTCTTCAGACCTCTCATTTAGATAGCTTTTAACCAGTTCAGGTTTTTGAAAAATAGAATAAAAATTTTTTTCAAAACTTTTATTTAGAGTCTCTAGGTTGCTACTCAAAAGGATTCTTCACTGCGCTTAGTTAAAACCTCCACGCCAGTTGAAGTGACTGCTAAGGTATGTTCCCACTGAGCTGAATTTCTTCCATCTGCTGTTTCGACGGTCCAGCCATCTCTCAGCAGTTTCGTATATTTTGATCCTTGGTTAATCATTGGCTCAATGGTAAAACACATTCCTTCTTTTAGTTGAAGGCCAGTGCCAGCCTTGCCATAATGTAAGACTTGAGGGTCTTCATGGTAGACCTGACCAATGCCATGACCGCAGTAATCTTCCACCACTGAATAATAGTTTTTTTCTGCATGCTCTTGTATTGCAGCACCAATATCCCCTAAAAATGCTCCAGGTCTTACAAGTTTAATTGCTTTGTAGAGACACTCTTGTGTGATCTGAACCAATCGTTGATTGTGCGGCTGTGCTTTGCCAACAAGAAACATTTTTGAAGTATCTCCATGCCACCCATCTCTAATAACAGTCACATCAATATTCAGAATATCTCCATCTTTTAGAACTTTATTTTCAGAAGGTATGCCATGGCAAATAACCTGATTCACACTTGCGCAGATAGTCTTTTCAAATCCGTTATAACCGACGTTCGCCGGAATAGATTTTTGATGATTCACAATATAGTCATAGCATCTTTGGTCTAGCTCCCCTGTGCTAACTCCAGGTATAACGTGAGGGGTAATCATATCTAGAACTTCTGCTGCTAATTTTCCAGCAACCCTCATTTTAGAGACTTCATCCTTAGTTTTTAAATTTATCTTCATTTTTTATAGATTTTTGTGGACGTTAGGGTCTTATCACTATAAAGTACCTTTTTAATGCCAGCGCACAATTTTAGCTCATTAAATCCTCACTTATCACAATTTTTTGCTTTCTTTTTTCTTATTTTTAGGAGAAATTTCTAATGTCTTTTCCTGCTATTTTAGTTCTTGAAGACGGCAGTGTTTATGAAGGGCTTGGTTTTGGTAAAAAAATATTATCAGTTGGAGAGATTGTTTTTAATACATCGATGTCTGGGTATCAAGAGATTATTACTGACCCTTCATATGCCAAGCAAATTATCGCATTTACCCATCCGCATATAGGTAATACGGGAATTAATAAAGAGGATGACGAGTCAGATAATATTTTTGCTTCAGGAATTGTAATTAAAGATCTGCCTAAAAATTACAGTAACTGGAGAGCTCACCAGTCTTTAGAAGACTTTTTAGAAATAAAAGAGTCGATTGGTATTGCTAATATAGATACAAGACAGCTGACAGCAAAACTTCGAGATCATGGATCCCTAAAAGCTTGCATTGCCTCTCAAGGTGAAGATGCGTTGAAAGAAGCTAAAGAAGCTTTAAATCAATTTAAGGGACTACATGGATTAGATTTAGCAAAGGATGTGAGCACACAAAATAAATTTACGTGGGAAGAAGGCACCTGGCCTCAATATGAAGATGTCAATAATGACAGATTGATTATTGTAATAGACTTCGGAATTAAAAAAAATATTTTAAGACTTTTACGAAAGCATGTTGGAAAGGTAAAAGTAGTTAATGCACAAATTAGTTTTGAAGAATTAATGAGCTTAAATCCCGATGGAGTATTTCTATCCAATGGTCCGGGTGACCCTGAACCATGCACCTATGCAATTGAATTAATTCAAAAACTTCTTGAAATCAATATGCCAATTTTTGGAATCTGCTTAGGACATCAGCTACTTGCTTTATCCGGTGGATGCAAAACTTATAAAATGAAATTTGGTCACCACGGCGGCAATCACCCAGTGCAAGATGTTGATTCAAAAAGTGTTTTTATCACCAGTCAAAATCATGGTTTTGCAGTGGAAACTGCAAGTCTTCCTGGTACTATTAAAGCTACACATATCTCATTATTTGATCAAAGCCTCCAAGGTATAAGATTTATCGATAAACCAGCTTTCAGCTTTCAGGGTCATCCCGAAGCCAGCCCTGGACCCCATGAATTAGCAGAACTGTTCTTAAAATTTAAATCATTGATTATTCAAAATGCCAAAAAGAACTGATATTAATTCTATTTTAATAATAGGTGCTGGACCGATAATTATTGGTCAGGCTTGTGAGTTTGATTACTCCGGAGCTCAAGCCTGCAAAGCTCTCAAGGCAGAGGGTTTTAGGGTAATTTTAGTTAACTCCAATCCAGCAACCATAATGACCGACCCCTTGTTAGCAGATGCAACATATATTGAGCCCATTCACTGGCAGTCAATTGAAAAGATTATTGAAAAAGAGCGACCAGATGCGTTATTACCAACTATGGGTGGCCAAACAGGTTTAAATACAGCACTCACCCTTGCTAAAGAAGGGGTTTTAGAAAAATATAATGTTGAACTTATTGGCGCTTCTCGAGAAGCAATTGATAAGGCTGAAGACCGTGAGTTGTTTGATAAAACAATGAAGGGTATTGGCATTGAAACACCTAACTCAGGTATTGCTCACTCTATGGAAGAAGCTATAACTGTTCAAAAGAAGCTTGGTTTTCCATGCATTATCAGGCCCTCATTTACTTTGGGTGGATCAGGCGGAGGAATTGCTTACAACATTAAAGAGTTTCAAGAGATTTGTGAAAAAGGACTGGATCTATCTCCTACAACTGAGCTATTAATCGATGAGTCGCTTTTAGGTTGGAAGGAGTTTGAATTAGAGGTTGTTAGAGATAAAAATGATAACTGTATTATTATTTGCTCAATAGAAAACCTAGATCCCATGGGCGTTCATACAGGTGATTCCATTACCGTGGCCCCAGCTCAAACCTTAACTGATAAGGAGTACCAAGTTCTTCGTGACCAATCTTTTAAAATTTTGCGAGAGATAGGTGTAGAAACTGGAGGGAGCAATGTTCAGTTTGGAATAAATCCAGAAAATGGAAGAGTGGTCGTCATTGAAATGAATCCTCGCGTTAGTCGATCATCTGCTCTTGCCTCCAAAGCCACAGGATTCCCAATTGCAAAAGTTGCGGCACTTTTATCAGTTGGCTTTACTTTAGACGAATTAAAAAATGATATTACCAATGGCTTAACACCTGCATCTTTTGAACCTTCCATTGATTATATTGTTACCAAGATTCCTAAGTTTGCATTTGAAAAATTTCCTCAGGCTGATGCACGATTAACCACTCAGATGAAATCAGTAGGAGAGGTCATGGGTATAGGGCGGACATTCCAAGAGTCCATACAGAAATCATTGCAAAGCTTGGAAGAAGATTTATATGGATTTGAAAGTATTATTGATGATACTTCTAGCAATCAACATGAAGTTCTGCATTATGAGTTAACTTTTCCAGGACCACGAAGAATTCTCTATGTTGCTGATGCTATGAGGCTGGGCTGGGCAATCAAACAGATTAATCAGTTAACAGGAATAGACCCATGGTTCCTATATCAAATTAAAGAATTAATTGATGAAGAAGATGCACTGCAAAGTACAACACTTGAGAAATTATCATTTCAGAGGATGCTTGAATTAAAGCAAAAAGGTTTTTCTGATAACAGAATATCTCATCTCATAAAAAGCTCTACCTCAAAAGTTCGTGCAGCAAGAAAAAAATTAGGAGTTATTCCATCTTTTAAAAGAGTTGACACTTGTGCAGCAGAGTTTGCAACAGAGACCGCTTATATGTATTCAACTTTTGAAGGAATTTGTGAATCGAAGCCATCGTCGAAGAAGAAGGTTATTGTCTTGGGAAGTGGACCCAATCGCATTGGCCAAGGCATTGAATTTGATTATTGCTGTGTTCACGCTTCTTTTGCACTTCAAGAGGAAGGCTATGAATCCATTATGATTAATTGCAATCCTGAGACTGTTTCAACTGATTATGATACCTCTGATAGATTGTATTTTGAGCCCATAACAGAGGAGAAAGTTTTAGATATTATTGAGCTAGAGAAGCCCGAGGGAGTGATCATTCAATTCGGTGGACAGACCCCATTAAAATTATCAGAAGTTCTTCTAAAAAATGGAGTAAAAATTCTTGGTACTGACGTTGATGCTATTGATAGATCTGAAGATAGAGAGCGCTTTCAATCACTAGCAACACAGCTGAATTTAAAACAACCTCCAAACAGAACAGTCAAGAATTTTGATGAAGCGGTGATTGCCTCTAATAAAATTGGATTTCCAATAGTTGTGAGGCCTTCATATGTTCTTGGAGGTCGGGCGATGGAGCTTGTTCATAACCCTATAGAGCTTGAGCGTTATTTAAAAGAGGCTGTGGAAGTGTCTGATCAAAAACCAATCTTGCTAGACGGCTATTTAACAGATGCGATTGAGGTAGATGTAGATGTTATTTCAGATGGTCAAGATATCCAGATTGGTGGAATTCTTCAGCATATAGAGCAAGCTGGAATTCATTCAGGTGATTCTGCATGTTCCTTGCCTCCATACAGCCTTTCTAAAGAAGTAATTAAAGAGATAGAGACTCAATCTCAAAGAATTGCCACTGAATTAAATGTTATTGGTTTAATGAATATTCAGTTTGCGGTTCAAGAGGACGAAGTCTTTATTATAGAAGTTAACCCTCGCGCCTCAAGAACGGTTCCATTTATCTCTAAATGTCTTGGAGAGTCGCTAGTGAAATCAGCTACCAAAACCATGATTGGGAAGACTCTTAAGGAGATGAAATTTTCAAATGTTTTGCCTAAAAACTACTTTTTTGTAAAAGAGGCCGTACTTCCTTTTGATAAGTTTCCAGCAGTTGATCCAATTCTAGGTCCTGAAATGAAATCAACTGGAGAGGTTATGGGTATTGGCTCATCTTTTGGAGAGGCGTATGCAAAAGCTCAAAAAGCAGCCAATAAAATTATTCCTGAACAGGGCTTAGCGTTTATTAGCGTCAAAGAATTAGATAAAAAATATTTACCCACACTTATTCCACTATTTGTTGATAGGGGATTTCAATTGATTGCAACAAAAGGAACGGCGGAAGCAATTGCAGATTTAGGTTTTCAAGTTCAAACGATTAACAAGGTAACAGAAGGAAGGCCTCATATAGTTGACGAGTTATTAAATAATTCTATTAGCTTGCTAATTAACACAACCGAAGGCCGTCAATCTATTCAAGACTCTGCATCTATCAGGCGAACAGCTCTAGAAAATAAGCTCTTTTGCGTCACTACAATATTTGGGGCCTTCGCATTACTTGAGGCATTGAGTAAAGATTCCAGTGGCTGGATCTATAATTCCCTTCAAGAAATTAATTAAATTTTGTATTTGTTATAATTTCAATATGGAAAAACTTCCAATTACTAAAGATGGTGAGCTTATGCTTGCAGATCAATTGCGCAAATTAAAAATTAAAGATAGGCAAGAAATATCTCAAGCAATTGCAGAGGCTCGTGCGCATGGTGATCTCAAAGAAAATGCTGAGTATCATGCTGCAAAGGAGCAGCAGGGTTTTATTGAAGCTAAAATTAAAGAAATTGAGCATGCCTTGGCAAATGCTCAAGTCATAGATGTTAAAGATATTCCAGAAACTGGCAGAGTTGTATTTGGATCTACAATTGATTTATTTGATGTTAACAATAAAAAATCAATTACATATAAAATTGTTGGGAACTTAGAATCTGATCCTGCCATTGGCTTAATTTCTATTCAAACTCCTATTGCTAAAGGCTTGCTTGGTAAAAATGAGGGAGATGAGGTAACAATTTCCACCCCATCAGGAGAGATCATGCTCGAAATAGAAAAAGTTCAACATCTTTAATTTTTTATGCATGCAGATTCTTGGGCATTAAAAGCAAAAAAATTAGGCTTAAGGTCGCGCGCAGCATTCAAGCTTGAAGAAATTCTTCAAAAGACCAGTGCACTAAAAAATGCAAGTTTTGTCCTTGATCTTGGTTCGGCTCCAGGCGGTTGGTCTGAATTGGTAAAATCACTATCTCCAGAAGTAAAAGTATTTGCAATTGACCTTTTGCATATGGATCCAATTAATGGAGTAAATTTTTTTCAAGAGGATATTTCAAACATTGATCAGTGCAAAGAAATATCTTTCTTAAAACATAAATTTGATCTTGTTATTTCTGATTTAGCCCCAAATTTAACTGGTATAAGGATGGTGGATGAAGAAAATGTATTTGAGTTAAATATACTTACTTTAAATACAGCAGTGAGTTACCTAAAAAAAGACAAAGCTTCATTCATCATTAAAACTTTTCAAAATAGCTTACTAAAGAAATTAAGAATGGAAATGGAAAAGAGCTTTAATTTAGTTCAAACTTATAAACCGGCTGCGTCAAAAAGCAAGTCAGGTGAAATATACTTATACGGAGAGACCCTATTATGAATTCAGTTTTTAAAAATGCCTTAGTTTGGGTTGTGTTAGGTTTTGCTCTAATATTTATTTTTAATAATATTGATGGCACCTCTGCTTCAAAGAGAGAAATGATTTCTTATAGTCAATTTAAGCAAGAGGTTTTATCAGACAGAATGGCTTCAATTACCTATAAAGGCGATCAGATGACTATTTTTGGTCAGCGTCTTGATGGGACTAGATTTGAAACTCGCCACCCAATATATAAACGTGATGAAATAGTGGATGCTGCCATAGAAGAGCATGGAGTGATTACAGTGTTTGAAAGTGTAGAGCAGCCATCAATATGGTCTCAATTATTGGTTGGAGCTTTTCCTATTTTATTGCTTCTTGGTATTTTCTTTTTCTTTATGAGACAAATGCAAGGTGGAATGTCTGGGCGAGGCGGCCCAATGGCATTTGGTAAAAGTAAAGCTAAGTTGATGGAAGGTGGCAAAGTTACAACAACCTTTGAAGATGTTGCAGGTTGTGAGGAAGCAAAGCAAGATGTTCAAGAATTAGTTGATTTTCTTCAAGACCCAACTAAATTCCAGAAATTAGGCGGTAAAATACCTAGGGGCGTTTTAATGGTCGGGTCTCCAGGAACAGGCAAAACTTTGCTTGCTAGAGCAATAGCAGGAGAGGCAAAAGTTCCATTTTTTTCGATTTCTGGATCAGATTTTGTAGAGATGTTTGTTGGAGTAGGAGCCTCTCGTGTTAGAGATATGTTTGAACAGGCTCAAAAAAGTTCTCCATGCATTATTTTCATTGATGAGATAGATGCGGTGGGCCGACATAGAGGTGCTGGCATGGGTGGTGGTCATGATGAGAGAGAACAAACACTTAATCAGCTCTTGGTTGAAATGGATGGGTTTGATGGGAATGATGGAGTAATTGTTGTTGCTGCTACTAATAGACCTGATGTTCTAGATCCAGCATTGCTTAGACCTGGAAGATTTGATAGGCAGGTAGTTGTAGATTTACCTGACTTAAGAGGCAGAGAGCAGATTCTAAAAGTCCATATGAAAAAAGTACCTCTTGCAAAAGATGTTGATGCAATGGTGATAGCCAGAGGCACTCCAGGTTTTTCTGGTGCAGATTTAGCTAACTTAATAAATGAAGCAGCATTATTTGCAGCTAGATATGGAGATAAAAAAGTTGAACAAAGCCACTTTGATTTAGCCAAAGATAAAATAATGATGGGTCCAGAACGTAAATCCATGATTATGACCGAAGATCAGAAAAGGTTAACTGCATACCATGAAGCTGGGCATGCAATAGTTGGAAAAATGTCTCCTGAGCATGATCCAGTCTATAAAGTAACTATCATTCCTAGAGGAAGGGCGCTTGGGGTAACAATGTTCTTGCCTGAAGAGGATAGGTACATGCAAAGTAAGCAATATTTGCATAGTAGAATTGCTGCATTATTTGGAGGCAGGTTGGCTGAGGAGCTAATTATAGGCGAGGATGGTATTACTACAGGAGCATCAAATGATATTGAGGTCGCAACAAATATAGCAACTAATATGGTTACTAAATGGGGTTTATCCTCTCTTGGACCAATAAAATATGGAGAGGATGATGGCAGCCCATTTCTAGGTCGCTCTGCTGCAATGGCCCCAAAGGGAATTGGAGGAGATGCTTCAAATAAAATTGATGCTGAGGTAAGAAAGATTATTGATGATGGATATAACAAAGCAAAGAAAATTTTAAAAGACAATATAGATAAACTGCATACAATGGCTGAAGCGCTCTTAACATATGAAACCATAGATGCAGATCAGATTGATGACATTATGGCAGGTGCCAAGCCAAGGGCTCCTAAAGACTGGGATGAACCTCAGTCACCTAAAAAGAAAAGCACAAAAAAAACACCCATTAAGGGTCCCGCAGAAGAGTTATAATTCTTTATGACTATTACATTCGGCACTGATGGAATTAGAGGTCCGGTAGAATCAAAAATTACCCCTGAGGTATGCCTCAGAATTGGTCATGCTGCAGGTATAGTTTTAAAAGAGATGGGCTGGGGAACAGTTCTTATTGGAAAAGATACAAGAGTTTCGGGTTATATGCTTGAATCTGCTCTTCAGGCAGGCTTTATAGCAGCTGGCGTAAATGTTAGGTTGCTTGGACCTCTTCCTACTCCGGGGGTAGCATACCTTACTCGATCATTAAGAAATCAATTTGGCTTAGTAATTAGCGCATCTCACAATGACTATCTGGATAATGGAATTAAGCTTTTTGCAGGAAGTGGAGAGAAAATATCCAAAGAAGCAGAAAAAAAGATAGAAAAACTATTGGCTGGCGATTTGAAGCCTGTCCCAACAGCGCAACTAGGAAAAGCAAGAAGGTTTGATGAGTCTGGAGATCGATATATTGAATTTTGTAAATCTACAGTCCCTGCAGATGTATCATTTAAATCTTTAAGAATAGTTTTGGATTGTGCTAATGGGGCTTGTTATAAAGTAAGCCCTTCAATTCTTGAGGAGCTAGGCGCAGAGGTTATTCCGCTAGGGACTAATCCTGATGGATATAATATTAATCATGAGTGCGGCTCTACACATCCTGAGAGAGTTCAAGACGAAGTTATAAAACAAAGAGCTGATTTTGGAATTGCACTCGATGGCGATGGCGACAGAGTTGTTATGATCGATAAAGATGGGAATATTTTAGATGGCGACGATATTATGTATATTTTGGCATATGCAAATCCAAATAGAACTGGTCCTTGGTCTGGTATTGTTGGTACTGCAATGAGCAATCTAGGCCTTGAGGATGGTATAAAAAAACTTGGATATAAATTTAAACGTGCTGATGTGGGAGATAAGCATGTAAGCCTCATGCTCCAAAAAGAAGGCTGGCTTCTTGGGGGGGAGCCCTCTGGTCATATTATTTGTCGTGATCTGGTAAGTACTGGAGATGGAACAATTGCAGCTTTAAAAGTCATTTCATCTCTACTGTTATTAGAAAAAGATCCTGCAGAGATTTTAAGAAACTATTCTAAAATCCCACAAATTAATCTTAATATTGACGTAACAAATAAAGATATTCTTTCTGATGTTAGCGTGAAAAAAATCATCAAAGAAGTAGAGTCTGATATAACAGTTAGGCGAGTTCTAGTAAGACCGTCTGGTACTGAAAATAAAATCAGGGTTATGGTTGAGTCTGAAGATGAAGCAACAGCACAAAAATATGCTCAAGATATTGCAAAAATGTTTCATAAATAATTTATGCCATTAAAATTAATAGCAAATTGGAAGCTCAATGGATCAAAGAATTTTAACGAAATATGGCTTCAAGGTTTCTTAAAACTATATCAAGACACTAGCTTCTCATCTATTGGCATAGCGCCTCCTTCAATATTTATTCGAGATCTTGTTGAGATAACTGCTAGTAAAGGAATTGCTATTGGGTCTCAGAATATAGATAGTTTCTTGTCTGGAGCCCGCACAGGAGAGATTTCAGCATCAATGGTAAAAGATTTACAGGGAACCTTTTCCATAGTTGGGCACTCTGAGCGAAGAATTTTTTTTAATGAATCTAATGACGATATTAGCTCTAAGGTAGATCTTGCAAGTGCCAGTTCTCTGATTCCAGTTTTATGTATTGGTGAGTCTGAAGAGCAGAATATTAAAAATGAAACATATGCTGTTTTAGAGAAACAAATTATGGCAGGGTTAACTAACTGCAAAGATCTTCAACGTCTTATTTTGGCATATGAGCCAGTTTGGGCAATTGGCTCTGGAAAGACTCCTGACCCTAAAGAAGTAAATTCAATTCATGAATTTATCAAAGATGTAGTACAATCTCGTTTTTCTAAGTTAGATCTAGAAGCAGTTTTATATGGTGGCAGCGTTAATACAGATAACGCTACTTCTTTTTTTAAAGAGAAAGAGATTGATGGAGCGCTTGTAGGCGGAGCTTCTTTAAATGGAGAGAAGTTTGCATTAATAGCTAATATCTTTAATGATTTAAAAGGATAACAAAAGACATGATTATTACAGCCATTAAAATTATCTGCATAATTCTAGCAATTATCTTAATTGTATTGGTAATATTGCAACAGGGCAAAGGATCAGACCTTGGTTCAGCTTTTGGTGGAGGGTCCTCGAATTCAATGTTTGGTGCAGTTGGCCCATCCAATTTTCTTGGTAAGTTAACTGGTGTGATAGCAGCTTTATTTCTAATCTTAAATTTAGCTCAAGCTGTCTTACTTAAAAATGAAAATACAGAAGTATTGTTTAGTGATGAGGAAATACAACAGTCCACGAAGGTTGTTGAAATTCCAATAGATTAATTTATTTAGTTTTCAGTAATTTCGCAGCATGAATGCTTAATAATGTTAGAGCACCCAAAATTACAAATAGTTCAGAATAAATCCCAACAAAAAGAAAAGACAGTCCAAGCAAGCTAGCACCAATAATAAATTTTCTTGAAAGCAAGTCATCCACTTTCAATTTCAATCTTCTCACTCCCTTATCTTTGTTTTTAGAGTCATTAAACTCAAATTTCATTAATGATAATGCTGCTAAAGTTAATCCAGTCATAATTAATGCAGCATGATTGGTGGGATCTTCAAATATTTTAACAAGTAATAGGTTGGACTTTAGAAGCCCAGCAAACACTAAGATTACTAATACACAATGCAGGAAGCAAAAAAAGGATACAGTTAGTCCTGCTATATTTAGAATGAAAGGAACTCTCCGCATTGTTACATTATAACATATCAATACAGAGAATTATCTGGTGCCGAAAGCGGGACTTGAACCCGCACGAGCTTTCGCTCACTAACCCCTCAAGCTAGCGTGTCTACCAATTCCACCACTTCGGCAAAGTGAAGAATTATAACAAGATATATTTTTAATGCTTAAATAAATTTGAATAGACTTGACCTCAAGCCCTTGCTTTCTATACACTCTATTCCTCTGCGATGCGGGGTGGAGCAGTCTGGTAGCTCGTCGGGCTCATAACCCGAAGGTCGTTGGTTCAAATCCAGCCCCCGCTACCAGTTAAAGAAATACGTACTGGGGCAATAGCCCCATTTTTATTTTTAATGAAATGAGAATAGAAGAAATAGAAAATACAATAAATCCAGTGGTTTCCAATCACGGATGTGAGCTATGGGGAATAGATTTGTTGAGAGGAAAAAAAAGACCGACTATAAGAGTTTATATTGATGCAATAGCCGGAGCTACAATAGATGATTGCGAGAAGATAGCAAAAGATCTTAATTATGAACTAGCAGTGAATGATACATTTATAGATCAAGATTATATTCTAGAAGTATCAACTCCTGGTATTGATAGAAAGTTTTTTAAAGCTGAGCAATTGACCTCATTTATTGAGGAGGAATTTAATCTAAAGTTACGTGAAAGCATTGATGGCAAGAAAACCTTGACTGCAAGGCTATTGAATGTTGATAACAATAAAATTCTTTTTAATTATGACAATGAAGAGCTAAATTTAAATTTTCTGGATATTGATTTGTGTAGACTAAAACCAAATTTTAAGGAACTTATGAGGGTAAATAAATAATGGAAAGTATAGAAATTTTAGCTGTTGTTGAATCTGTTTCTAATGAAAAAGGAATTGATGAGTTGATTATATTTAGCGCTTTAGAAATAGCTATTGCCACCGCTTCAT
>CAXYCJ010000017.1:0-15458 GCA_964275585.1 uncultured SAR86 cluster bacterium
ATTTTCATGATTACCTCCCCAGCAATCTATCAAGCTTTTTATGATTTAAACATCTAGAAACCAAAATGGAATAGTTATTTCAGAATTTATTTTATTAAATCCAACAGATAGCTTAGATCCAATGGCAATATTTGTTGTGCTGACTAAGTTACTTCCATCTGAATTCATTATTCTTCCAATAATTCTAATGTTTGTATAGTTGTTTAAAGCAACCAAACCTACGATATAGGGAGACTGTTTTTCAAAGTAAGGGAGCAAGGGTGCGCGAGGAATAACATAGGACCACAGCTCGCCATCTCCAGCAACAATTTTCCATTTATGATCTATGGATTGACATTTTGGGCACATATGCCTTGGGGGAAATCGAGGTTCATCACAAGCGCCACAATGCTGAATAGATAATTGATTGTTACTGCAATTTAGCCAAAAAATTTCGTCAAAATCATTAATGCCAGGAACGGGAATACTCTCGATCATCTAAGAATCCCCTCTTAATAAAAGAGCAGCATTTGGAGTCGAATCACAGGTAGTCACAAGAGATAAATTGGCGTGATTTACCTGGGAGGAAGATGTCCCTCTAATTTGCCTCACTGCCTCCAAGACAAGATTCATGCCATGCAGGTAAACCTCAGAAAGGCTGCCACCTGATGTGTTAACTGGCAGGGGTCCATCTTCAGTAATAAAGCCATCTCTAATCATATTTAAAGCCTGGCCTTGGGAGCAAAAGTTATAAGCCTCCAATGAAAGAGGAATCATTGGGGAAAAAGCATCATAGAATTGTGCTACATCAACGTCTTTTGGTTGGTAGTCTGATAAATTCCATAGATTTTTAGCAGTCACATACGAGGAGCTCTGAAGAGGATTATTTCCATGGTAGTCAGTCATTAGTGAATGTTCTTGTGACATTCCCTGAGAATAAGCATGTATTATTGCAGGTTGATTGGTCAATGTTTTAGCAAGGCTTAATTTGGTTATAACAATTGCAATAGCACCATCACTCTCCAAACAATTATCATACAAGCAAAGAGGGTCAGATATCATCCTTGCATTCATGTAGTCATCAAGTGATAGCTCCTTTTCATGCATCAAAGCATTAACATTTTTATTGGCATATTTTCTAAGAGTAATAGCAACACTTGCCAAGTCTTCTCTAGAGTAGCTATTTTCATACATGTATCTTCTCATGATCATTGAAGACTCATCGACCGGCCTTACTAGTCCTGAGGGTCTAGACCATTTCCAATGATCAAAAATTTCTTGTTCTGTGTGTGACCACATTCTTGACGATGGATCTCCCCTTTTCCTTGATCTCCAGACAACTCCAACATTAGCTATTCCACTTGCAATAGCCATGGCTACTTGGCCGATTGCTGCGCAACTTGCTCCACCTCCATATGGAGCCTGACTCCAGTAATGTAAGTTACCAAAACCAAGATTTCTTGCGATTTCAAATTCAGGAGTTTCTTCGTATGTAAAAGTTCCCAAGGCATCAACTTGATCTGGGCTTATTCCCGCATCATCAAGTGCTAATTTTATAGCTTTGCAGGCTAAATTTAATTCTGTTGAATCAATGTTTTTTGAGAATTCTGTCTGCCCGATTCCAACTATTGCAGTTTGATCCTTAAACATAAGTTTTATTTTGGAAGATTCAACCTATTAGCAATATTATTTTTTTGGATTGAGGAAGATCCACCTATCATAGGCATTGCTAGCATATCTCTTACGTATCTCTCCATATCAAAGTCTCTGACATAACCATATGCGCCTAATATTTGCTGACAAGTAAGGACAATTTCCAAGGCTGTTTCCGTTACAAAGAGTTTTGACATGGACATTTCAACCGTTGCAACAACGTCTTGGTCTGCAAGCCATGCTCCCTGGTAAGTCATTAGTCTGCAAGCTTCTAGCTTTGTTTTCACTTCAGCAAGCTGATGTCTGACAGCTTGATTGTGACAAATAGGTTTTCCAAACTGAATGCGTTCCTGAGAATACTGCCAAGCATCCTCAACAGCGGCTCTCGCAATTCCAAGCGCCATGGCTGATACTTCAATTTTTTCAACATCCAAACCTGTACTTACTATTTTGCTCCATCCGTTATTCCAGCCATCTTTGCCACCAACAATATTTTCAATAGGAACTCTGACATCTTCAAACGTTACGTCGCATGTTCCCCCAACACCTTTTTGACCCAAGGTTTGCATCGGCTCAATTGTTATGCCTTTAGATAGTGGTGGAATCAAAATCAAGGTTAGATTTCTATACCTATCTTCTTCAGGGCCACTCCGAACAATTGTGTAAATAAAATCAGTTACATTGGGCCCAGAGCACCACCTCTTAGTCCCGTTAATAACGACCTCATTGCCATCAATAACAGCTTTTGTTTGAACACTGGCAACATCAGCTCCAACATCTGGTTCACTTATACCGTATGAAAAAAGAAGTTTGCCTTGAGCAACTTTTGGTAGGTACTCTTTTTTCTGCTCTTCACTAGCAACCTCTGAGATATTCAAGCCTGCGTAACATGCACAAAATATGAAGCCAGATGCCATGCCGAGACTCCTAGTACATAACTCTTCGATTATTGCTATGGTTGCCATCATATCTTTGCCGGAACCGCCATATGCCTCAGGAACAGTCAGAGATGTAACGCCTAAAGCGCAAAGTTTATCGAATACATCCCTAGGAAAGTAGTCATCCTTATCCCACTGATTCACTTTATCTCTCGGCATTTCTTTGTCGATAAACTGCCTTAAAGTATTCCTTAAAATGGTGATGTGTTCCGGTTCACTAAATTGATTCATGTAGATAATATTCCTAAGTTAGCATGGATGACAGATCCATTAATTACTGAGTTTTGAGCACAAAATAACAATGTTGATGCAATTTCTGGCGACGAAATTAGCCTATTTTCACTCAATGTTCCTGCTATTATTTTAAGAGCCTCAGTATTGCCTTGAACATATTCTTGAAGCATTTCAGTTTCTGTTGCGCCAGGGCAGACACAAGCAGTATGTATAAACCTGCCAAATAGGTCTTGGCATGTGCTTTTCATTAAACCTATCATTCCATGTTTTGTTGTTACGTATGAAGACATTTGTGGAACCGCCTTTTCTGAAAGCGTGGATCCAACATATATAATTGATGAGCCCCTTTTCATATAGGGGATAGTGAGCTGATTTAAGATGGAGGGGCCAACTAAATTCACCTCAAGTACATCTCTTAGAGCATCTAGATCAAAATTCTCAACATTATCACTCTGCATTTTACTTGCATTATGTATTAATGAAATTTGATCAGCATCTTCTAGTAAGGTCTTAAAAGTGCTCCTAACCTCTTCATGCCAGGTTGAAGTAGATAGATCAACTGAAATGTGAATAGCATCCTTGAGAGGTATCTCAGATCTAGATAAGTTAATAACTTTATAATCTTCTTTTTGAAAAAGTACTGCTGCAGCGTAACCTATTCCACTACTGCCGCCTGTGATGATAAGAAATTTGCTCAAGGTAAAGGAACTATTATTTTTGCTTAAACTTTGGTGTTTCTTTGTCAGAAAAAGCTTGGAGAGCTATTTTATGATCTTCCATTAACTGTGTGATATTTTCAAAAGCTGCTGATCGATCAATAATAGAATTTGCTGTCACTTTTAAACCTGCATTAATTGAAGTTTTAGTCCATCTAATAGCATATTTAGCTCCATCTCTTAATTTTTCAGCTAAGGCCAGAACATCGGCATCAATTTGATCTTCCTCAACTACTTCTGTGATTAAGCCCATATCTAATGCGTCGCTTGCAGGAATAACCTCACCCGTAAGAAGATATTTTTTTGCTCTAGCATAGCCAATTAATTGTGGCCACATAACACAACCACCATCCCCTGCTACTAAACCAACCGAGACGTGAGGATCAGCAAATTTTGACCTAGGTGTTGCATACACAAAATCGCAAAATAATGCTAATGAGCACCCAAGACCTATTGCTGGGCCATTTACTTTTGCAATAATTGGTTTTTCCATATCTAACATTGTATTTTGAATTTTTCGATCGTGACTAATGTGATAAGAGGTAGCAACAGGATCACCATGAATTCCGAGCAACCATTTCAAATCTCCGCCTGCACAAAAAGATTTGCCTGAGCCGGTTAAAATAACTATATCAATATCATCGTCGTACTCAGCATCCATGAAAATTGTAGAAAATTCCATATGCAATTGTTCGTTCACAGCATTCATGTGTTCGGGACGATTTATAGCAATAGTGAGAATTTTATTCTCTGAGGTTATTTGAAGTTCTTTATATTTTGAGTAGTCCATCCAATTATTATGTATGAAATAAAAACTATTTAACAGTCTAGCGAAAGATCTTTAAAGCAAAAAGGAAAGAATTAAAATTAAAAATTTAACCTAAAAGAAACACCGTATTCTCTTGGTCTATTATATGTAGCTTCAATATGACCAAAGGAGCTGTAATTAGAGGTCCCTCCAACTAATACCCTCTCATCACCAAGGTTTGTTCCAAATACAGCGATCTCCCAATTTGATGAAGACTCGAAAGTTGCCCTGGCATTGAGCAAGTCATTGGCTTTAATTTTTAGTTGAGATGTATTTTGAATATCAGCAAAAGTCTCATCTTGGTAACTATAATCAACTCTATATTTAACATTGCCACTCATAATAGGCGCTGAATATATCAAGCTCAAAGCTGAGGTATTTTCTGGAGATAATGCTTGCTTTGTATTAAGTGTAATTTCTGGGGAAGTACCAGGATATAAATTTGTTATTTTAAAATTTGCACTACCAATAGAAGCTTTCAAAGATAGGCTCTCAGTGATTGCTGCTTCAAGCTCTAATTCATAACCATCTATTTCTGCTTCAGCTGCATTTCCTACTAATAGTTCCAAGGTACCTGTTATTGCATTAAACCTATTAACTGAAAACTGAAGATCCTTATAATCACTGAAATAATAAGAACCATTTAGCCTAAGCCTTCTGTTAAGCAACTCAGATTTAAAACCAATCTCTGTGCTTTCAACATATTCTGGGCCAAAGGGAGCCGCGCTAAAGCCGCCTACAGGCCTTGGGTTAAAACCTCCACTCTTAAAGCCTTCTGATAATGAAATATAGGTCATCAGATCGTCGGAAACATGATAATCAATTGAGAGCATAGAGGTTGTTTCTTTCCAACTTGCTACATTAGTTACGTTATTTAATGTGTAGGATTTGCTGGCAATTTTGTAAGAGTTTCCAAAAACTGTTTTTTCTTCATCTGTGTTCCTAAGTCCAGCTGTAATATTGAGTTTGTCTGTTAATGCATAAGTTACTTGAGAATAAAATGCTGTACTCTCAACATCAACGATATTAGTAACATCTAACCGAATATCTAAAGCAATATTTATTGGGTTACCTTTGCATCCTGGAGCAATCCAAGGCGGTGCGCATGGAGTTCCAGCTAGTTGACCGGGGAATGTTTCTAAGACTTCATACATTCCTGGTCCTTGAGCAACATCATTATGATCATAATATGATTCATCAAAGTAAAAAGCTCCTGCTATCCAAGTCAACTTGCCAGTTTCGCCGCTCAATTGAAATTCTTGGCTAGTTTGGTCTTGTTTTTGCTGATCATAAGTTGATGAAAAATCAACCCCTTCAATATCACCGTCTCTTCCAAACTTGGCCTCCATATCTCTTTTAGAGGTTATCGATTTGAAAACTGACCATCCCAGGTCACTCTCTATCGTTAAGTTCATGCCGCTAACCTCAAGATCGTTTGGAAAAGTAGAAGCATAAGTTTTATCAGGGTTACCGGTAATATAATCAGGTAATAATAGTTGCCCAGTAGGTATTCCAACCAAGCCTAGCCAAAGACCACCTAAGCCAGCTCCTGCTCCAGGATCAAGTGCAATTAAACCATTGACTGATTGATCATCGGATCTATCGCTGTTATCAAAACTAAAATCAACCGAGGTAGCATCTGATGCTTGCCACGAAAATGCAGCTCTAAAAGCTACAGAGTCCCTGCCACCAAGATCAGCTATTTTATTTTTTGTTGCATAGTTTACTGCCTCGCCATATTCACCGCCATTTCTAGCAGAAAAAGAAAACTTTCCGTATAAATCCGGTGATAAAGACATATCATATGACCCTTTAGTATCTCGGCTTGACCCACTACCTAAGGATAAATTAATGAAACCTGAGCCACTACCATTAGGTTTTTTTGTAACTAGATTTATAGCACCGCCAATAGTATTTTTTCCAAACAACGTTCCTTGAGGACCTCTTAAAATCTCGACCCTATCAAGATCTACCAACTCCATGGCTGCACCTACCGCTCTTCCAAAGTAAACCCCATCGATATAAATCCCAACCGCAGGATCTAAATGAGGAAGGAACTCTGTTTGACCTAAACCTCGTATATTGATGCCTGCACTATAGTTACCTGCACCAGCAAAACCACTGGTTCCAATATTCAAGTTTGGTGCAAAACCACTTAAGTCCACAAGGTTATTAATGCCTTTAGATTCGAGCTCACTTCCAGAAAAGGCAGTCACAGCAACCGGAGTATTCTGCAAGCTTTCTTCTTTTTTTCTGGCCGTAACCACAACTTCCTCTAATGAAAACGCTTCATCGGCTTGGGCAAGTAAAGGAGCTGATGAAAAATTAATAACTGTAAAAACTATAAAAGGTAATAAATATTTATAGTTGATTTTAAGTGACTGAAATTTCATAGCGAGCTTTTAAATATGTGCGTTAAATTTATTCATACAATTAAACATACAAGATTTCACTGAAATTGCAATATAAATTGACTGAATGATCTTGTAATTGCAATATAAGTTTATTGTATGATATTCAGTTATATTTTTATAGCTAGTTGCTCAATATATTGCTCTTGCAATTTATATTTTTGAATTTTTCCAGACGGGGTTATGGGAAAAGAGTCAGTAAAGAAAATATATTTAGGTATCTTCCATCTAGAAATCCGGTCTTTGCACCATTCCCTAAGTTGCTCTGGATTATCAAGTTGAGTGCTATCGACCCTAACTACAGCACAGCACTCTTCTTCATATTTGGGGTCCGGCAATCCAAAGACGGCTGCCTCAAAAATACCTGGATGTTCGAGCAGATAATTTTCAATCTCAATAGGATAAAGATTTTCACCACCCCTAATAATCATTTCTTTTGATCTGCCCACTATGTTTATGTAGCCATCATCATTCATCGTTGCTAGATCCCCGGTGGCAAACCAACCATCATCATTAATTCCTGAACTGCCATCAAGCAAGTTAGCATAACCAATCATTAGGCCGGGTCCCTTGTAGAGCAACTCTCCTGTTTCATTGCTGTTAACAATTTTATAATCCTTATCAACAACTCTCATGGAGACACCTGGAAGTGGAAGGCCAGCCATGGCTTTAAGCTCTGGTGAATCAGATGGCAAGGCTGATGAAGAAAGTCCACACGTTTCAGTCATGCCATATCCATTAATTACATCTGCATCAAACTCTCTGGAAAATTTCTTAAGAAGCTCAACTGGAGGATTGGAACCACCAACAATGATACATTTTAGAGATGAAAGATCTCGATTGTTAAAATTTGGATCTTCTAACATCGCTGTGAGAAGAACTGGTGCCCCTATAAACATAGAGCACTTTTCATGCTCAATTATGTCTAAAGTGACACTGGGTTTAAAAATATACAAAGGCAGTGAAACTGCCCCCATAGAAGCGGCACCCAAAGTCATGCAGGCAGAACCTCCAATATGAAAAAGAGGGAACCCATGACAGACCTTTTGGCCAGCTGTTATTTCCCATCGGACGTGACTATTCTTAGATGCTGTAATAAGTGCCTCATGGGTCATCTGAGCTGCCTTTGGTGTACCTGTAGTTCCAGAAGTATACTGAATCATGAAAACATCCTTAGGGTTCACTGCAGGCAATTGCACCGATGATTTTCTACCGTTTTGAATCAGCTTTTTTAAACCGGTATCAAATGAATGAAGAAATTTTAGTGATGCTATTTCAGGGTGGGCTCTTCCAATCATTTCACTTGCGCGGCATCCAGCGATCTCATCAGCATGTATTAAGCCTGTTGCGTTAACAGTATTTAAGGCAAAAATTAATTCTTGTTCCTTGTATAGTGGGTTTAGAGTAACCATCTTCATTCCTGCTTTTGCAAGGGCGTACTCTACAAGAATCCATTCCGGATGATTTGGCCCCCAGACACCAACAGTATCTCCTGTATTGAAACCTGAATCTAAAAAGCCCTTTGCAAGGTCAGTGGACATTTGACTAAGCTGTTTATATGTCCAACGTATATCATTGATATCCGGTTGATTTGAGTAAACCAAAGCTTCAACATTTGGATGTTTTTGGGCAGTTGAATCTATTAACTCACCTAGGCTCATAGAGACTAAATCTGATTCTTGCATTATGTCAATCCATTCGGATAAGTTTTTGTTAGGTTTAGTCATTTGGTTGGGGGGCTACACCAGGGAATATATAAATTTCAGATCGACCACCAGAATTTCTTAGATCAATCAAGGGTTTATATCTGGGGTCTTCATACCAATTTTGAGCTGAGATTAAATCTGGAAATTCCAACAGCACATATGCACTTGGCTCTTCATTGCCCTCACGCACGTCTGGTTTAACACCTGAAGCTAAATAAATTCCTCCATGCTCTTTAATTAAATTTGCGGTAGCAGGAAAATACTCCTCGTACCATTCCCAGCTTTCCATATAAAGTAAACCAAACATATAACCTTTCATTTGAAGTCTCCTGAGCATTTATATAGTATAAAAACACTTACCAATATTAATCAAAGATAAAAATATGTCCAATAAAGATGACAATGTATTAGTAGCAACAAATTATATAAGGCAAGAAAATGGTGAATATTTTTTGTCAGGCCTTAAATGTAAGGGCTGTAATTCTATCTTCCTAGAAAACAGGTCATCTTGTGGTAAATGTTTTGCGCGAGATTGTTTCGTTGAATTGAAATTAGCAAATACTGGAAAATTATATTCTTACTCAATTGTTCATAGATCATTTCCCGGAGTCGATGTTCCTTATGTTTCAGCCATTGTTGACCTTGATGGGGGTGGAACAGTTAAAGGAAATTTAGTTGACGTTGACGTTGACCCTCAAAATATATCATTTGATATGAAGGTTAAAATTATCTTTAAAGATGCACTTGGAAGAAAAGATAAAGATGGTAATGCATACATAAGTTTTTTCTTCGCTCCAATTTAAATTATCTATTTCCGTTGTCTAAACTCATTAGTCTAAATGCGAAGTATTCTCATTTAAAAATATATAGTGTAATATTTCTACATATATTTCAATTTAGAAATATTTAATTTTGGAGAAAAATTATGGAATCTGTAGCATCATTAAACTTTACAGAATTAGACTTGTGGGATCACCTTTGGATGGCTTCAGGCGGTCAAGGCTCTTGGTTTTTAGCCCTCGGTTTTTTATCTTGGGTGGGATTGAGAATAGGACAAAATATATATAACAACGCAGATACTCCAATTGTTATGAAATTAGCTGGAACTATCTTCTCACTCTTTATAGCTTATGGTTGGCTTATTAACTTTGGAGCCTCAGAGTGGAATGCTAATGGGGTAGCGAATGCTATGGCAGCTATTGAAGCATCAGGGCAAATGATCTCACCATATGCAGATGAATTAATAGCTAATAATAATCCAGGAGAGCCATTTAACTTGGTGCCTTCATTGGTCCAAGGATTATTTGTTTTATCAATAACAGCATTGCAGCTTTTGCCAATGTGGATTAAAAAATAATCATAAAAGATCAACAAAAAAGCCTGCTTAATAGCGGGCTTTTTTTGGCTTAATTTACTTCTCTAATAATTTTATGAGGCTAGAAGTATCTAGTCGTCCATCCCCCAGAGTTGTTAACTTCTTATAGTTCTGAAGAACAGATTTAGTTGAAGGCAATTTAATATCGATATCCTTCGAATGATCTATAGCTATTTTGAGGTCTTTAATCATAAGATCTACTGCAAAACCAAAATCAAATTCATCATTAACCATAGTTATAAATCGATTATCCATCTGCCAGGATTGAGCAGCGCCTCCAGAAATAGCATCAAGAACTTTAGTCATATTTAAATTAGATTTTTTTCCCAAAGCCACTCCCTCAGATAGACCTTGAATAAGGCTGCCTATACATAGCTGATTAACCATTTTGGTTAATTGACCATGACCGCTTGGCCCAATATGAACGATGTTCTTTGCATATGACTGCATAAGGTTATTAATTTGTATAAGTTTTTTCTTAGGCCCTCCAAGCATAATAGACAAAGCACCACCTACAGCACCTGCCTCTCCTCCGCTGACAGGAGCATCAAAGAATGATATTTTTTTTTCTAGGATTTTAGGATGCTGAGAGATTGATGAAACTAAATCTAACGAGGTTGTTGAGTGATCAACAATTACAGAATTATTTTTAAGAAACTCTAACAAGCCGCTTTTGAGAAGTACCGAGGAAATAGCAGCGTCATCCTTTAAGCATGTTATTACTCCATCAAATTTTACAGAGCAGTTATTCAGCGCTATTAGCTGAGTTCCACTATGTTTCTTAACCCATTTAGCGGAAACTGATGAGGTTCTATTAAAGACATAAATATCTAGATTAGTGTTCTTGGATAGATGGCCAGCCATAGCAAATCCCATGGTACCAAGACCTGCAAAGAGATATTTCGGCTTAGATTTTTGCAAGCTGTGATTCCGCAGATGAGATATTAAGAGCACCGCCCTCTTCTACGTCTATGGATTTGATCAAGCCATTCTCAATAGCCATAGCAAACCTCATGCATCTCTTACCCAAACCAAAGCCTGATGCATCCATCACCAACCCAAGGGCTTCTGTTAAATCACCATTTCCATCTGCAATCATATTGATGCCATCTGCATTAGAGGCCTCAGACCATGCTTGCATAACAAAGGGGTCATTCACTGATATGAAGACAACTGAATACCCTTTAGCTTCAAAGCTAGAAAGATGTTCTATATAACCTGGTAAATGTGATACATGACAAGTAGGCGTAAACGCGCCTGGCACTCCTACCAACAAAACTTTTTTGTTAGTCAGGTATTCGGATGAATCTACCTCTTGTAATTCTCCTGCCACAACCAAGCGTAATTTTTGAAATGGAAAATTGCTGTTAACTTCTATGGTCATAATAACTCCTTAAAATTTTTATAAATTCTAACCTATTTTGAAGAATAGTATATTTATATTCTTGTTGTATTGTTTTAGTATGCTAAAACAGATAGAATCACTTTTATGAAATTACCTAACATTATAAATGAACTCAAATCGCCAAAGGAAGTTGAGAACTTCATAAAAGATTTATGCACTCCATCGGAGATAAAAGCCATAAATGAAAGATGGGAAATAGCCCAATTGCTCTATAAAAAAGACAAAAGTTATCGAGAGATCGCTGCTGAATTAAAAACATCAACGGCTACCGTTACACGAGTAGCAAGATTCCTATTTTCTGAGACAAATAATGGATATCTAAATGCATTTAAGAGAATTACATGAAGGATAAAAAAATTACTATCGCGATACAGAAAAAAGGCAGACTATCAGATAATAGCAAAAATTTATTAGAGAAATCAGGGGTTAATTTTCGCACATCAGGTGAAAAGCTTTTAGCTCGATCTTCAAATATGAACATAGATATTTTACTTGTTAGAGATGATGATATTCCCTCACTTGTTTCTAAAGGTGTGGCAGATTTAGGTATTGTCGGTGAAAATGTCTTAGCAGAACAGACGGCAACAAATACTCAACTCAAAGCTCATACTATATTGTCTTTAGGTTTTTCAAGGTGCTCGTTGGCATTTGCAAAACCCTCCTCCTCAAATATGAAAAATTTAACCAATAAGGCCATTGCAACGTCCTATCCTGGTTTAGTTAAAAAATACCTAAAACAAAATAATATTAAAGCTGAAATTATTAAAATTAATGGGGAGCGCTGCTTGTGCCATACTCACCTGTGCAGTTTGTCAACACATGGTTTGTGCAATCTCCCACGGATTCATACTTGCAAATTCGAAAACCCTCAGTCAAATCATAGCTTAATTTCCCTGGGTAACTACATTCAACCTCTTCAGAGAAATACAAATCTGTGATGGCATTTTGTGCAGGGTTCATGGAGTCCGATACGCTGTCAAGCTGGTTGAGTATGTCGAAAAGAACTTCAGCCAAAGGCTCGTTGTTGTATAGGATTTCTGATGGCGCAAAAGGATTGCCGTAATTTGACAACAAATCTTGAAGATCTGGCACACCAATCAAGCTGTCAGCGTTCCCGTCAGGATTATACGGGTATGTGATTGTCTCTTGCGCAAAAGAATTGAAACTCATCGCAACAAGAACAAGGGAGATAAAATATTTCATAGAATTGAATGTTAGGCCCCATGAAAATACAACATAAAAAATAAAACATGTCATGTCGATTAAAGCAGATATTGCATCTCAACGCCTACAAAGAACACAAGCCTCCACTACTCCAACTCTACAATGATTTCATTTTTCCGAAATAAAATCTCGAAAGGAGGATTGTACCCCAGAACTGAAAACGTGTTTGAATATTTAATCCCGTTTTCATCCAACAATGTGATTAACGCAACCTTGTACTTTTCGATTTTCTCGTTACTTGCCCAACCATTGAAAGAAATGGCAGCCATCTTCTTTTCTGGCATCTCAATAAATTGAATGGCGGAATTTTCTGGCTTGGGCAAATTGTCTTTTGTAAACCCTTTGGGCACCAAAAACATCATTGTCATCTCGTCTTCTAACGTCATCGCAACAGGAGAAGTCATTGAGATTTGTTCTTTCTGTTCATTCTTCCCGAAAATATAACCTCCCAAAATAGAGAACCCATTGCTCGATGCTTGCTTGTAATCATCTGTATCCAATTTCACAGAAGTAAACAAACTGGCTTCATATTTTCTGATTTCAAAATCTGCATAAGATTTGATGACGACATACTTATACCCTTCTATGTCATGGCTGCTTTTATATAAATAAATTTGACTGCCTAAAAAGAGTAAAAACAGAACACCGAAAATGATTAAAAGTGTTTTCATACACAGGTTGATTGATCCATTAGAGAAAAAACAAAGACTTGGCCATTGACATAGCCTGTTACTCACACGTATTCCCGAAGACACTTAGAATGATCAATATATCATCCACGGCAACAGAGCCATCCTGATTGACATCCGCATCGCACAAGGACAAACATCCGAACTCGCTCAGCAAAAGAAGCAGGTCCACGATAGAGATGAAGCCATCCCCGTTCAGATCCTCTGGGCATCCAAAGCACCCCTCACAACCTATGGTAGCGAGCGCACTGACTCTTTCTGATTCGCAGGCGATGGGAAGAGGTGCAACTTGCCAATTGTAAAAGAAATAGTAGTAGCTGAACTCGGGTCCAGCTGTTGAATTCGTAATGGAAGCCAACGTCCCCAAAGCATATGGATAAGAAAGCACGGAACCTGTGCCCTCGCGCCACAATTGGGGGTCATCCGGTCGTGGACCTTAACCCATACCCCACCCCTGCGGGGATTTCGAAATTCAAGTCCAATACAAACGCTCCATCTTCAACAAATACAGTGGTGGAGGCTAGGACATTGTTTGCAGCCATCTATGAGCTCGAATGTGCGGTCATAGGATCCGTTTGCATACACAGTGACGCTGCTGAGCAACATGTCTTCGTATACATCAAATTCCAACCAACGAGAACTGTTTGCGTGGTATTGACCTGAAGACTGATTCGTGAACTCTCCTCCTGCGAGCACTCGGCGCCCGCATGAGACAACTGAGGCAGAAGCCCAAACAGTGGCCTCCTCTGTCAATGCTGGGATGGTGTAGAAAGGAGCCCGATCCGATTTGGCTCCCACCCGCTTCAGAGTCGTACCATAGGATGTTTTCTCCGACAGCTTCGAATGTTGCGTCATCTCCAGAGACGATGACAAGGTCACTCACTGTAGGAGGTCCCACTGGCGCATCAAATAAGGTGACTGCGTATTCTGCTGAAACGGAGGCTGTTGGAACAGATATCTACGGCTGTCACTGAATACATGCCTTCAGAGGTCACATTGATTGATCTGGGATGACTTCCCCTGTAGACCAAACCCACGATTCTGCTTCGCTTGCGGACATCTGAATGGTTCCGCCAGCACATAGGTTAAGACTTCCATTCGACTTCAATGGTAGGCTCCTGACCTAAAATCTCCACGACAGAAATGATATTTGAAGATCCTGCACATCCTTCTGGGCTCGTCACTAAAATGCTGTAATTACCTGCGTCTGTCACCGTGATTGAATTCACCCCAGTCGCACCGTTGGACCACTGGTAGGTATCGTACCCTTCTGGCGCAGTAATGACCACTGACTCCCCTGGACAAAACCCGTATGCAGAAGAAGCAATGTCCACGTCAAGCACACACGAAACTTCGCTGATCGCGTGGTACTGATTGATTGCAGGCGTCTCGAGGATGGTTTCCAACCCACTTGGCCACAAGACCGTTGCGGTCTCTACGATTTCATTCGCGCCAAGGCCGAAGTGACAAGAAGCTGTACACGTAATCCCATAGCTCTCTCCTGCACGCACTTCACGAATTTGAGTGCCGAATGCTCCCGTGATGACCACCTTCGCGCCTACAGCGTCTTGATTCGATTGAATGCCTTCCAGTTCAAATGTGATCCAGTTGTTCGCATTGCCCGCGTTGACCCACAAGATGTCTTCGTTGTTTGAATCAGCGCTGACGTAACCATTGCCATAACTCGCGTATAGATCCACGGCGCCATCTCTGTTCACGTCCCCGAACGCGAAACTGTGCATGGTGTCACTTCCCGGAAACGTTCCCGGCACTTCAGTAAAGGTGTTGTCTCCGTTGTTATGAAAGAAAGCATGCGCCCCCCCTGAGTAGACCAAATCAACATATCCATCGTTGTCGAAATCTTCCATCTTCGCTTGAAGGAAGAACCCCGTCACCTCCAAACCACTTCCAGCCGTGATATTTGTGAAATATCCCAATCCGTCATTTTCGAACAGAAACAGCGTCGTGCTGTGATTCGTGATCAGACAATCCAAATCTCCATCGTTGTCTGTGTCTGCAAAATCGACCGTCCAGCTCTGCTCGTAGAAGACCAAGACCTCGCTCGTTTGCTTCCTCCGTAAAGTTTCCGTTTCCGTCGTTCACCCAAAGCTGGTTGATTCTACGTGGATCGTTCGGGTCATTCACAAATTGGCGACATTTGGCAATAAACAAATCGATGTCCCCGTCGTTGTCGAAATCCGTGAAAACCGTTCCGTAGTTGCCCGAGTGATCGCTCCCCCCAGAATAATCCGCCAGCGCATAGTTGTCTAAAGTGATTAAAGAAGTTGAAGGCGTTAATGTTCCATCTGCTGCCCCATGC